>NZ_PNFB01000039.1 GCF_003347015.1 Brachybacterium sp. YJGR34 | reverse complement strand
TGGGGTCGGACAGGTGGGGGTGGTGCACGGGCGGGCGGGGCAGCGGCGTCCTCGCCGAGCGCCTCGGCGCACGGGGGAACTCGATCATGCCCGCGGGGATGCCCGCAGGGGATTCCAGAGTCCGGGCGGGGCGGCGTCGTGCCGCCCCGCCCGGAGGGTCACTTCACGGCGCCGGCGGTCAGGCCCGCCACGAAGTTCTTCTGCATCATCAGGAAGCCGGCCACCACGGGGATCGAGACCGCGAGGGAGGCGGCCATCACCTGGTTCCAGTACACATTGGTCTGGGTGGCGTACTGGCGCAGGCCCACGGCCAGGGTGCGGGTCTCCTCCGTGGTCAGGACGGAGGCGAACAGCACCTCGCCCCAGGCGGTCATGAAGGCGTAGATCGCCACCGCCACGATGCCCGGCCGGGCCGCCGGCAGGATGATCCGCAGCAGGATCGTCAGGTTCCCGGCGCCGTCCACCTTCCCCGCCTGGTCCAGCTCCTTGGGGATGCCGTCGAAGTACCCGGCCAGCATCCAGATCGCGAAGGGCAGCGAGAAGGTCAGGTAGGTGATGATCAGACCGATCCGGGTGCCCACCAGGGGGACGCCGAAGGCCGTGTCGATGTTGACGAAGATGAGGTAGAGCGGCAGCAGGAACAGCACGCCCGGGAACATCTGGGTGGACAGCACCGTGGTCATGAACCCGGTGCGGCCGTGGAACCGCCAGCGGGAGACGGCATAGGCCGCGAAGGTCGCCACGACCACGCTGAACAGGGTCGCCGCGCAGGTGACGATCAGCGAGTTCATGAAGTAGCGCGCCAGCGGCACCGTCGACCACATCTCGACGAAGGGCTCGAGGGTGATGCGGCTGGGGATCCAGGTGAAGGAGGCCTGCACGTCGCCCAGCGGCTTCATCGAGGTGGTGATCATGACGTACAGCGGCACCGCGACGAACACGGTCAGCCCGGCCAGCACGATCACGCGGAAGATCTTCTCCCCGGTGGTCTCACGCATCGGTCTTCTCCTTCTTCCACTGGGTGAAGTAGAGGTATGCCAGCGACACCACCAGCAGGAACAGCAGCAGCAGGACGCTCATCGCACTGCCCACGCCGAAGTCCCAGGACAGGAAGCTGGCGTTGTAGATGTGGAAGCTGATGAGGTCTCCGGCCGGCGGCTGCGCGGAGCCGAAGAGCACGTACGGCGTGTTGAAGTCGTTGAACACCCACAGGAACATCACCAGCAGCATGGTCTGGTTGACGGGGGCGAGCATCGGCAGGGTCACCGCGCGCCACTGGCGCAGCGGGGTCGCCCCGTCCATGGCCGAGGCCTCGTACAGCTCGCCGGGGATGGACTGCAGCCCGGCCATGAACATGAGGAAGGCGAAGGGCCACATCCGCCAGATCGCGACTACCACCACCGAGACGAAGGCGTTGTCGCCGATCAGCCAGAAGGGTGCCTCGTCGAATAGGCCCAGCTGGTCCACCAGCAGGTGGTTCACCGCGCCGGTGTCCCGCTGGAGCATGAAGTTCCAGGTGATCACCGAGGCGTAGAGCGGCAGGGCGTAGGGGATGAGGAACAGGGTGCGGAACACCCCGCGCCCGCGGAAGGGGCGCTGGAGCGCGACGGCCGCGGCCATCCCCAGGCCCCAGCTCAGCCCCACCACGAGGATGGTGAAGCCGACGGTGACCAGGAAGGAGTTCAGCAGTCCCTGGCCCACGGGGGTGTTGATGTCGACGGCGATCTGGTAGTTGTCCAGGCCGGCGAAGGGGGCCTCCCGCCAGCGGCGGATGTAGAACTTCGTCAGCTCGACGAAGCTCATCCAGAAGCCGGTGACCATCGGGATGATGTGGATCAGCAGCTCCAGCAGCACGGCCGGCAGGATGATCAGGTACGGGAACAGGTGGCGGCGCGGGCGGCGGCGCGGGGGCGGCTCGGCGGAGTCCGCCGGCGTCGGGGCCCCCGTGTCCGGCGGTGAGGTCAGGCTGGTCATGGTGCTCTTCTCTGCAGTCGTGGCAGTCGTCGCGAGGAGGGGCCGACGGGCGGGGCGCCGGGGTGTCGGCGCGCAGCGCCCGTCGGCCGGCAGCTCCCTCAGGCGCGGATCGAGTCCTGAGCCGTCTGCATCGCGACCATCACGTCCTCGCGGGTGACCGTTCCGCCGGTGGCGATGGTGGCGAACATGTCGTTCATCGCCTGGCCCACGGAGGTCTCGAACTGGTCCTCCCAGGGCACCAGGGGCAGCGGCTCGGCGCGCTCGCCGTAGATCTCCATGAACATCTCGGCCTGCTCGGCATCCTCGGTGAAGGTGGGCTCGGCGTCCTGGAGCACCGGCAGCGCGGCGAAGGGCTCGCCCAGCTCGGCCTGGGTCTCCTCGGAGGTCATGAAGTTCAGGAACTGCAGGGCGCCGTCGACGTTCTCGGTGTCCCGCATGATCGCCAGGTTGATGCCGGCCAGGTGGGAGGCGCAGTCGCTGACCGCATCGGCCGGGGCGGGGAAGGGCACCGCCGCGAACTGGTCCGGGGTCATGCCCTGGGACTCGATGGTCGCGTGGGCGTTGTTCTGGTTGATGATCAGCGCCGCCTGGCCGTTCGCGAAGGCGGTGACGGACTTGGTGCCGTTGTCGAACTGCGCGTTCGAGGGGTTGACGACCTTGTGGGTCTGCATCAGGTCCAGGTAGCGCAGGATGCCGTCGACCACGCCGTCCTCGGTGAAGGAGGGCTCGCCGTCCTCGGTGTTCAGGGCGGCGCCGTTCTGCACCGCGTTGATGAAGGCGAAGTGGTTGTTCTCGGTGTAGGAGCCGGCGGCCAGGGACATGCCCCAGACGTCGTTCTCCGGATCGGTGAGCGCCTTGGCGGCCTCGACCATCTCCTCCCAGGTGGTGGGGGGCTCGAGCCCGGCGTCCTCGAACATCTGCACGTTGTAGTACATGCCGTAGGCGAGGCCGTACAGCGGGATCGAGGTGGGGTCGGTGCCCTCGGCGCCGCCGGTGGCCAGGGCCGCCTCGACGTAGCGGTCACGGCCGCCCAGGGCCTCGAACTCGGAGTCGGTCAGGTCCAGCAGACCGCCGGTGGCCTGCAGGCTCACGCCCCAGGTGTTGCCGATGTTGACCACGTCGGGCCCCTGTCCGGAGGTGATCGCGGTCTGGATGCGGGTCTGGAGGTCGTTCCAGCCGATGACCTCGAGCGAGACGGAGATGCCGGTCTCCTCGGTGAAGCGCTCGAGGACGGGGGTGAGCACCTCCTCGTCGTGCTCGAGGCTGGTGCCCTGGTTGGACGCCCAGTAGGTGAGGGAGTCGGGGCTCGCGTCGGAGCCGCCGCCGGAACCCGAGCCGCAGGCGGCGAGTCCGGCCGCGGTGACGGCGGCGAGGGGTGCGGCGGACAGGATGGTGCGTCGGCGCATCAGGGGTCTCCTTGGGGCAGCCGTCTTCGATGACGGATGAGGGGGCGGGGAGGCGCGGGTCGGACAGCGACGCGCGACCGTCATGAATCGATTCGGTACTTAATCGATTCGGCGAGTATTGCAAGACGAGGCGCGGGATGTCAACGGGGGCCGGCGCGGCGATCACGACCGCACGGCGCGGCGGGGACCCGGCGGTGGTCCGGGCGGCCGGCGGGGGTGCGGCCGACCGACTCAGCGGGCGGCGGAGGACGCGCGAGGGACCAGGGTCGCCGGGGCATTGTGCCGGGCGAGCCGGCCGTCGAGCCGATCCTCGATCAGCCGCACCAGCAGGTCGCCGGCGCTGCGGCCCATCGCGAAGGGCTCCCGCGCCAGCGCCGTGATCGAGGGCGTGGCCACCTCGGCGATCAGCGAGTCGTCCCAGCTGATCAGGCCCAGATCACGGGGGATCAGCAGCCCGCGCTCGAGAGCCTCGCGCAGGGCGCCGAGGGCGAGCAGGTCGCTCGAGGCCACCACCGCAGGACGAGCGCTGATCCCACGATCCACCTGGGCGAGCGCGGCACGGCCGCCGTCGATCGAGTACTCGCCGGCGGCCGCGGAGTGCGGGATCCCGTGCTCCGCGCAGAGCGCGGCGAGCAGGCTCTGCCGACGGATCTCGTGCGAGTAGCGGACCGGTCCGGTCAGCTGCACGCAGCCGTCGAAACCGTGCTCGACGAGGTGCTCGACCACGGTCCTCGCGTCCTCCTCCTCGGCGGTCATCAGGGTCACGAAGTGCTCGGGCCCGGTGTAGTGCCCCAGCATCCCGAAGGTCACCCCCAGGGACTCCAGGACTGCCGGACGCGGATCGTCGACCGTGAGGTCCAGCAGCACCACACCGTCCACACGGCGCTGTCGGGCCCAGGTGCGGAACACCTCGACCTCCTCGTCGGCCCCGCCCTGTACGAAGCGCAGCAGCAGCTCGTAGCCCTGGGCGGAGACCGCGGACTCGATGCCGGCGGTCACCGCGGCGTAGAACGGCTCGCGGGAGATCTCCTGCGGATCCCTGACCAGCACCAGGCCGATGTTCCCGCTGCGCCCACGACGCAGGGCCTGTGCCCCCGAGTGCGGGGTCCAGCCGACCACCCGGGCGTGCTCGACCACGCGCTCGCGCAGAGCGGCGCTGACGCCCGGCTTGCCGTTGAGCGCGTAGCTCACGGTCGCCGGGGAGATGCCGAGGTCGCGGGCGATGGTGGCGACGGTCGGGCGAGTGGACTTCCGAGCCATGGCAGGACTTCCGGGTCAGCGGTGGGCGGGCCCGGCGAGGGCCGGCGCCCGGGCCGACGGTCGTCGGGGTGCGGCACATGATAGGTCCGAGCACCGGCGTGGACGCTGTGCGCAGCGTGCCGCCGCCGCGCTGATCGACGCATCGCCGCAGGTCGTGGCCATCGCACCGGAGAGCGTCACAGCCGGTCATGATCCGCGCCGCGCGGGGCGGGGCGACCACGGGGCGTGGCGACGCTGCATCGACGGCATCGTGCGCGCGGACGGCGGTCGCTCGGGCCCACACGACAGGCGGGGGAGCGCCGACAGCCTCCGTGGCCGCGCCTGCGAGAGGTGGAGAGAGGGAGGGAGGACCGGAGTCGTGCCGCCCCGGCCGAGGGCTGCGCCCGCGGAGCGGCCGTTCGGTCGGCGACGGTCCGGCTGGAGGGGTGCACTCTGTCGGGCGGCCCTCCCTGCTCCGTCCGATCGCCCGCGGTCGGCTCCTCCGTTGGCGGTGCTGTCCCGCCGACGCCGACGAGCTGCCCCGAAACGGGGGCGCGCGGCCCTCTCCGAGGGCGCCACCGGCCCCGGCGCGCAGCGTTGTCGCAGGTCGTGGCTACTCACCGGTAGTACGCGCCTGACCTCCGACGACACCGATTCGTCGATGTGGCCGAGGACACCCTCGGAATAGGCCGTTCTGGCTTGACGGTGGTTCCCGGGACCCGTAATGTTCTTCCTCGTGCCCAGCAGAACGGGAACGAGGAACGGCCACCGTGCCGGACCGCGGATCCGGGATTGACCAGGGACGGAGGCTCTCTTCAGGGAGGATCGGGATGTGGATCACACCGCACCGATTTGACTCGGAGGATCGGACGTCGTAAGTTAGCAGGGTTGCCTCGGAGGGAAGAGCCGGACGGCTTGGAACACTGAGTGCGCGTGTTGCTTGATATCTCAATAGCGTGTCTGTTTGTTGATGCCATTTATTTTGATGGCAAATTTTAACGGATGATACAGCAGTTATATGCTGGTTGTTTGTTGTTTGCCAGGATTTTTTCAT
>NZ_PNFB01000038.1 GCF_003347015.1 Brachybacterium sp. YJGR34 | reverse complement strand
GGACCGCCTCGAGCAGCGCTGAGGCGGTCCGCGGCCGGTCCGTGCCGAACGTGAGTGCTCAGAGCGTGGCGTCGAGCGCGCCGTCCCGCAGCGCCGCCGCCATCGTGGGGGCCACGGGCAGGCGCGGGATGAGCGTGGCCTGGAAGGCGTGGTAGATATCCGGCTTGCCCGGCCAGGTCACGCCCTGCGGCTCGTTGTCCGCATCGAGCTCGTGGAACCAGGAGCCGCTGCTCGGATCCAGCAGGTAGGTGGAGATGTACTCCCACCACTGCTCGTAGAGCTCTGCCCACTTCCGCTCACCGGTGACCTGGTGCATCACCGCGGCCGCGCCGACGGCTTCGGCCGCCACCCAGTGCATGCGCTCGCGGGCCACCGGGGTCCCGTCCCAGTCCACGGTGTAGACGAAGCCGGGCGCGCCGTCGATGCCGAAGCTCGCCGCGGACTTCTCCATGAGCGCGGTCGCCGCCTCGAGCATCCACTCGGGCGCTTCGCCGTCGACCGTGAGCAGCGCGGACCGGGCGTGCAGCACCAGGCGCGCCCACTCGATCCAGTGCCCCACCGTCGCCCCGTAGGGGCGGAAGGGGTGGTTGGGCTCGTCGCGGTTGTACTCGAGCAGCGGGTTCCAGCCGATGTCGTAGTGCTCCGGCAGCGCCCAGTCGTTGGCCCGCGCGAACTCGTCGATCGCGCGGGTCATGATGCCCACCGCACGGTCCAGCCAGCGGCGCTCGCCCGTGACGTCGGCCGCGGCGAGCAGCGCCTCGACGGTGTGCATGTTCGCGTTGATCCCGCGGTACTCCTCGCAGGTGGAGAAGGAGCGGTCGAAGGTGTCCACGCTCATGCCCGCGTCCTCGTCGAAGAAGCGGGTGTCCAGCACCTCCAGCGCCTCGTCCAGCAGCTGCTGCGCGCCGGGACGGCCGGCGGCCAGCGCGGAGGAGGCGGCGAGGACCACGAAGGCGTGGGCGTAGGCCTGCTTGGAGTCGTCGACCACGGAGTCCCCGGCGACCGCCGAGAACCAGCCGCCGTGCTCGTCGTCGTGGAAGACGCCGCGCAGCGAGGCGATGCCGTGATCGGCGAAGCGGCCGAAGTCCGGCCGGCCCAGCAGGTGTCCCAGCGCGAAGCAGTGCGTCATCCGGCAGGTGATCCACAGCTCCGAGGGACGGGAGAGGTCCGGCGCTCCCTCCTCGTCGAGCCAGGCGAAGCCGCCGTCCTCACGCACGGACTCGGAGCCGAAGACCAGCAGCTCGTCGCCCTCGCTCTCGAGCCAGGAGCGGTGCGAGGGCCGGTCCAGCCACGGCACGTGCGGCCGCGGCGCGGCCGGAGCGGTCGCGATGGGGCCGGTCCCGGTCAGCTCGTAGGACCGCGCGGCCTGCTGGGCCTGCGCGGTGGTGGGGCCGGGCTCGTCGACCAGCAGCACCTCGCGGTAGTACTTGAGCTCCTGGATCGACTCGCGGATGTCGGCGAGCGCGCGGTGACCTCCGTGCTTGGCCGGGATGTTGTAGTACACCCGCGGGAACCAGCGCTTGGCGAGCTCCTTGAGGCTCGAGACGTCGATGGTGCGGTAGGAGAGCCAGCCGGCGAACTCCGGGACGTCGCGATCCAGGAAGACGCGATCGGTGCCCACGCTGTTGCCGGCCAGCGGCGCCCTGCCCGGCTCGGGGCAGTACTCCTGGACGTACGCCAGGCACTGCGCCTGCGCCTCCTCGAGAGTGGTCCCGCCCTCGAGCTCCTCGAGCAGGCCGGAGACGGTGTGCATGTTCACCACGAAGGGGTCCATGCCCTCGAGCGACGCGGCGGGCGGACGGATGACGACGTCGACCCCGTCCCCGAGGATGTTCAGATCGGCGTCGGTCACGAGCACGGCGATCTCGACGAGCGCATCGCGCTCCTTGTCGAGGCCGGTCATCTCGCAGTCGACCCAGATGATGCGGTCGTTGATGGCACGAGTGGAGCTAGAGGTCACGCCTGCAAGGTTATCGCGCCGGCACCGCCGGGGTGGCTAGTCTCGAGGGGCACCCGGTGGGCATCGTCGCCCGCCCCGCAGACCGGAGGGGTCCCACCTGTGAACATGTACCTGCGAGTGCTCTGGCTCATGATCCGCGTGCGTCTGCGCCCGCGCCTGAGCCTCTGGGACACCGCCCACACCCCCTTCCGGGTGGGGCTCGCGGATCTGGACCTCCAGCGTCATATGAACAACGGGCGCTTCCTTTCCCTCATGGACCTCGGGCGCATGGATCTCATGGTCCGCTCCGGGTTCTGGGCGAGGGTCCAGGAGAAGGGCTGGTACCCGGTGGTGGCGGGCCAGACCATCACCTACCGTCGCTCGCTCACGTTGGGCCAGAGGTTCGACCTCGCCTCCCGGGTGCTCGGAGTCGACGACCGGTGGATCTACATGGAGCAGGTGTTCCGGGTGGGTCCCGAGATCCACGCCGAGGCGGTGGTCCGGGCGCGATTCCTGCGCACGGAGGGCGGATCGGTCGACGTGCGCGAGGTGCTGGAGGTGTCCGGTCCGCTGCCGGCGGACCGCGTCGTGCCGGAGTGGGTGGCGGAGTGGAACCGCGGCTCCTCCGCGCGCCGCACGGCGGGCTGAGGAGCATCTCGCCCACGCGGTGCTGCCCCCGGACTCCACGCCGCGGGCCCGGAATCCCTGGTCAGCGGCGAGGTCGCCGGAATCCTCCTCGAGTCCGGCGCAGCCGGGGGCCGATGGTCGCGGACGACCGGCAGCCGACGGGCGGGCCCGGTCCTTCAGCGTGAGGAACCGCCTGCGGCCTGGCGACGCCGCAGCTCCTCGACGCCGCTGAGAACCAGCAGGACCGCGACGACGGCCAGCAGGATCCACTGCTCGAGGACCACCGCGAGGATCCCGGCGAGCAGCAGCGCGGCGAGGTACACCACGTTCAGCACTCGTAGCGAGACCCCGAGCACCTGCGCGCCCAGCGGGGTCCGGGCCAGACGCAGCCCGAGCAGCAGCGCGATCGCCCCGAACGCGAGCACCTTGAGGATCATGCGGGATCTCCTCGCGCGGTCGACGGCAGGCGGCGGTTCCGGCGCCGCGACGGTGACCGGAGTACCCGGTGGACTCTACCCGCCGGGCTCCGGGGCCTCACAGGCCGTCGCGGTCGTGCCAATGCTCCTGCCAGCGCCAGTCGATCGGGTCGGAGGTGCGCTGGTAGCGGATGTCGGTGGACAGGCGCATCACGTCGCCGTCGTCCACATTGTCGGTCGCGGCGTGGATGATGTGCGCCGAATGCACCACCACGTCCCCGGCCCGGTAGTCGGCCACCAGCCACCGGGCGTTGCGCTTCCCGGCCAGACCCGGAAGATCCGCTGTGATCGAGGCCGCCGGAGCCTTCAGCCGGCCCTCGGCCTCCTCCTTCAGCACTCTGTGATGGCTGTGCTCGAGGTAGGTCAGCCCGCCACGGGACAGCGGGCAGTCGCCCAGCGGGATCCATGCCGAGAGCACTCTGTCCGTTCCCTCGCGCAGGTAGACTAGGTCGTAGTGCGCCTGGGTGGCGGTGCCGATCCCGTTCTCCCCAGGGCGGGTGTGGCGGATGATCCTGCGCCGATGCAGATGGATCTCGTCCTCGAGCATCCAGACGAACCACTCGTGGATCCGCGGGTCCGTGCACAGGCGGCGGTACTGGTGGGACGGCACGATCTCGCGAAAGAGCCGCTCGCGCAGCAGGCCGCGATCCACGGGGCCGATCCCCTGCAGCCCGTCCTCCGGGCAGCTGCCGGGCCGGAGCAGGCCGGTGTCGGCGAGTCGGTCGAAGTAGTAGCGCCGGAAGGCGAGGACGCTGTCCGGGTCGAGGAAGCCCGTGAGGTAGAGGTACCCGTCGCGGCGCAACCTCTCCCACAGCGCCGCGCGATCCTCCCGCTCACCTGCGGGCACCGGCTCGAGCCGGCCCATCCGACGCGCGTCCTCGCTGAGCACATAGCCGTTCGATGTGAGCATGCGTCCAGTCTCCGCGGGCCGTGAGGCCGGGCCAAGGACGGGATGACACCGGGAACCAGGACTATCGTGACGCCATGGACCGATCGCGGCCGACAGCCTGGGCGCACTACCTGCCCGCCTCGGCAGAGTTGCGCGAGACCGGACTGACGTGCCGCGGCGTCGGCGAGCAGTCCGGGCAGCTCGCGCCGCTCGGGCCGCGGGTTCTCTCCCCGCACGCCCTGGTCCTGATCTCCGCGGGGTCCGGGAGCTTCCACGACGGGACGCGGTCTCACCCGGTGCGGGCCCCGGCCTGGATCTGGCTGGCCCCGGGAGTGCCCCACGCCTACGCCCCCGACGCCGTCGGGTGGACGGAGCACTGGGTGCTGTTCGAGGGAGCTGGGGCGCGCACCTACCGTTCCCACGGCCTGCACGGGACGGGGCACGTGCTGGGGGAGGGGAGCCTGGAGAAGGCCGAGCGGGAGGAGATCTTCGTCGGGCTGCACCGCGTGGGCCGCACGCCCGGACGGCGCGCGCAGCTGGTCGCCGCATCCTTGGTCCATCGACTGCTCGGTGCCCTGCTCGACGGTGTCGAAGAGGAGGACTCCTCCGTGCTGCGCACCCTCGCCGCGACCGCCACGGAGGACCTCTCGGTCGCGCGGCGCGCCGCGCTGTGCGGACTGAGCCCGCGCCGGCTGCGCGAGGAGGTCCGGCGGAGCACCGGCCTCACACCCCACGAGGTCGTGCTCGCCACGCGGCTCGCACGAGCCCAGGAGCTGCTGGCTCGCAGCGAGCTGTCCGTCGGCCAGATCGGGAGGGAAGTGGGGATCGATGATCCCTCGTACTTCTCCCGCCTGTTCCTGCGCAGGGTCGGGCTCTCCCCTCGGGAGTTCCGCCGCCAGCAGCAGCGCCGCGACGGCGGGTAGGGCGATCGAGCGGGTGCCCCCAGCAGGACTCGAACCTGCAACCTACGGATTAGAAGGCCGTTGCTCTATCCATTGAGCTATGGAGGCTGACGGCCCACGAGTCTACCGACCCTCGCGAGCACCTCCGCGCCGCGTCACCGTCCATGGAACCGCAGGCTCTTGGGCGAGCGGGAGAACCCGGCCTCCAGCAGGGCCGCGACCGCGCGCCGCATCGAGGCGGGCTGTTCGGCCTCGGCCGTGGTGACGGCGATCCCGTCGATCCGCTCGATGGACACCCGGCCCAGCCGGTCCTGGGCGGCCGCTCCGGCGAGCGCTCGTGCGGCGGTCCCGTCGGCCCCGCCTTCATGCCCCGTCCACCAGTGCAGCGACGCCCCGCCGGCATCGAGGAAGGCCGCCGCGGCGCCGTCCACGATCACGACGTGCGCACCGGCGCGCCGCTGCGGCCGGCCGGTTCCCTCGGTGTCGGGCCAGGGCAGGACGGCGCCGAAGGGATTGGCGGGATCAATGGCGGCGAGCACCACGGGGTCACGCGGCGGCGGTTCGGCGCGCAGCAGGTCGACGGCGGCGGCCTGGGCGAACTGCGCGGCGCCGAGACCCTCGACGAAGTACCCCCGGCGCACGGCCCCGGAGTCCTCGAGGTCCGACAGCTCACGGAACACCGAGGACCAGCCGCCGGGGACGCCCTCCTGGGCGACTGCGCCTCGGGTGAGCAGGCCGTGGCGGTCCACCAGCAGGGCGACCCGGGCCGCGCGCCGCGCCGCGGGATCTGCATCGGGCACGCGCACCGCGCTCCAGCGCCCCAGCGCCGCATTTCCCGTGAGGGAGGCGAGGGCGCTGTCCTCGGTCTCGGCGCGCAGCAGCGCGGCGGAGAGGCGTGCCGCGCCGCGTCGGCCGCGCCGGGAGGCGCTGCGGCCGCGGCGTCCGGCCCCGGAACGGCTCGGCGCCGACGTCGTCGCCGGCCGGGCGCCCCGGCGACGTCCGGGCAGCGCCGCGAGAGCGTCCGGGGTGGCCAGCCCCGCGAGCGCCAGCTCCTCGAGCGCCTCGGCGACCTCGGCGAGGGCGAGCGTGCGCTCCTCGCCGCGGCGTCGTCGCACGGCGGCGGCGAGGTCGGTCAGCCGCACCGGGCCGACGGCATCCTCCAGCGCCTCGAGCACCTGGTGCGCCAGGGACCCCGCGGGCAGGGCCGCGCGCCGCGAGCGCTGCTCCTCGGCATCCACGGCGAGGGCGAGGGCTCCCTCCAGGTGCAGGCGCAGCAGCGGGTCCTTCGCCGCACCCCCGCCGGAGCGGACGGTGAGCACGACCTCCCCGCGGGAGAGCGCCTCGTCGAGCAGCGTGTCCGCGGACGGCCCGAGCCGGACACGCAGCAGATCCCGCCGCCAGATGTCCAGCGGGGCCTCGAGCCCGGTGAGCTGGTCGATCACCTCGGCGAGGGCGTCCCCGCCCTGCTCCTCGGCATCGAGCAGGTCCTCCTCGGTGCCGCCGGGCCCCCGGTCCTCGCCAATGCCGTGCCAGGCCAGAGTGAAGCCGGTGAAGGCGGCGGGGGAGACCGGGGCGATGTCCTGCCGGGACGCGGCCAGCGAGGCGCGGCGCAGCCGCCGGAGGATCCCGGCATCGACCCACTCGTCCTCGGTGCGGCCGGGGAGGAAGCCGCCCTTGGCCAGCACCCGGCGGGCCGACAGCTCGGCGAGTGCATCGCGGGCCGTCGCCGGGGGCAGGGGCAGGTCCTCGATCAGCTCCTCCGCGGTGAAGGGACCGCGGGAGCGGGCCCAGCGGGCCACCGCCTGCACGGCCGCCTCCTCCACGGGCTCGAGGTGCGCGGGGGCCAGGGTGTCCTCGGCCCCGGCGGGCAGCACCGCGGCGCCGGCCGCGTCCCGCCACAGCCCGGCCTCCTCGACCAGCGCGAGCCGGTCCTCTTCGTGCCAGTGCAGGCGCAGCACGCGGCCGGACTCCTCGAGGGTGCGGATCGCTGCCTCGGAGCGAGGCCCGGCATGGTCCACCGCGCGGCCGTCCACCTCGCCGCGGGAGCCGTCGGACCCGTCGCCGGGATCCTCGGCCGACGACTCCGCGCGCACCCACCGCCCCAGTACCTGCCCCGGCGTCAACGGGCCCAGCCGGCGCAGGGCATCGGCGAGGTCCTCGGCGTCGCGGATCGCCCGCTCGGGGCTCAGCAGCTGCGCGTCGGCGCACACCCGCGCCACCGCCTCCGGCACCAGCAGGTCGCGCAGCGAGACCGTGCCCAGCAGCTCGGCGAGCACCGACTGATCCAGGGTCAGCGCCGCAGTGCGGCGCTCGGCCAGCGGTGCGTCGGCGTCGTAGAGGAAGGTGCCCTCGTAGCCGAACATCACCGCCCGCGCCATCGGGCTGGGCTGATCGACGTCGACCTCCTGGACCTGCACCTGCCCGGTCTCGAGCGCTTCGAACAGCGCGGCCAGGGAGGGGAGGTCGTACTCGTCCAGCAGGCATTCCCGCGCCGCCTCGAGCATCATCGGGAAGTCCGCATGGTCCCGGGCGGCATCGAGCAGGGTCGCGGAGCGCTGTCGC
The DNA here is from genome assembly GCF_003347015.1 of Brachybacterium sp. YJGR34. GTDB lineage: Bacteria > Actinomycetota > Actinomycetes > Actinomycetales > Dermabacteraceae > Brachybacterium. Next base: position 2,788 of record NZ_PNFB01000038.1, on the reverse strand, counting down.
TGCTGCCACAGCGGCGCCCGGGCGGTGGGGACGCGGCGCGGCAGCAGCAGCGCCCGGGCGGAGCACTCCCGGAACCGGGACGCGAACAGCGCGGAGGAGCCCACCAGGTGCTGCACGGTCTGCTCGATGACCTCGGAGGAGAACAGCACCAGCTCGGCGCCCGGCGGAGCGGCGCCCTGCGGCAGGCGCAGCACGATCCCGTCGTCGGAGGCGACGACCTGCACCTGCGAGGTGCCCTGCTCCCGGAGCCGGTCGCTGATCGCCAGCGCCCAGGGCCCGGTGACCCGGCGTCCCAGCGCGCAGTGCACGACCACACGCCAGTCGCCGAGGTCGTCCACGAAGCGCTCGATGACCAGCCGCGAGCTGCCGGGCACCACACCGGCGGCCATCACCTGCCGCTCCAGCAGCAGGTGGACCTGGGCGCGGGCGAACTCGTCGAGCCCCAGCGCCGCCAGAGATGCCTCGCGCTCCGCGGCGCTCTGAGCGGCCAGCTCCTCGAGATAGTCGCCGACGGCCGCGCCGAGCGTGGGCGGTCGGGTCGCGCCGTCGCTGTGCCAGAACGGGATCCGGCCGGCGAAGCCCGGCGCGGGGGAGACCGTGACCCGCTCGTGGGTGATCTCCTCGACCCGCCAGCTGGAGGTGCCCAGCGTGATCACGTCTCCGCGGCGGGACTCGTAGACCATCTCCTCGTCGAGCTCTCCCACTCGGCGCGCCTGCTCCTGACCGGCCTCGAGGAACACCGGGAACAGCCCGCGGTCCGGGATCGTGCCCGCATTGGTGACCACCAGGCGCTGCACGCCGGGGCGGGCGGTGAGCACGCCGCGGTCGCGGTCGTGGATCAGGCGCGGCCGCAGCTCGGAGAAGGCGGTGGAGGGGTACCGGCCGCTGAGCATGTCGGTGACCGCGTCGAAGGCGCTGCGCGGGAGCTCGGCGTAGGGGCTGGCCGAGTGCACGATCGCCAGCCACTGCTCGACCTCCAGCTCCTCGAGCGCGGCGGCGGAGAGGGTGTGCTGGGCGAGGACGTCGAGCGCGTTGCGCGGCACGTCGAGCGGCTCGAGCCGGCCCGCGAGCGCCTCGCGCACCATGAGCGCCGAGTGGACCACGTCCAGGGGATGCAGGGGATGCAGCCGACCCCGGGACACGTCGCCCACGCCGTGCCCGGCGCGCCCCACCCGCTGCAGCAGGGAGGCGACGTCGAAGGGGGAGGAGACCTGGAGGACGCAGTCCACGGCCCCCATGTCGATGCCCAGCTCGAGCGTGGAGGTCGCGACCACACAGCGCAGCGTCCCGGCCTTGAGCAGGTCCTCCGTCTGCCGCCGCGCCTCCTTCGACATCGAGCCGTGGTGGACGCGGGCGATCTCGGCTGCCCCGTCCTCCGCCGCCCCGCCGTCCGGGGCCCCCTCGTGCGCCCGGCCCAGCCGACGATGGAGGGTGTTGAGCCGCTCCGTGATCCGCTCCGCCTGCCGGCGCGAGTTCGAGAAGACGATGGTGGAGCGGTGCGCCTCGACCTCGGCCAGCAGCGCCCGCTCGACGTGGGGCCAGATGGTGCCGCTGACGTCCTCCTCGTCGACCGCATCGTGCGGCGGCGCGACATCATCCATGTCCGGCACGGGCACGGTGACCCCGAGGTCCCACTGCTTGGAGCCGGCGGGGGAGACCACCCGCACCTTCGTGTCGGTGGGCCCGAGGAAGCGCGCCACCTCCGCGGCCGGCTCGACGGTCGCCGAGAGCCCCAGCCGCTGTGGCCGGGACCGCCCTTCCTTCCCGCGGCCGATCAGCGCATCGAGCCGCGCGAGCGACTCCTTCCCGCGGCCGATCAGCGCATCGAGCCGCGCGAGCGACAGTGCCAGGTGCACTCCGCGCTTGGAGTCCGCGACCGCGTGGACCTCGTCGACGATCACCGTCTCGACATCCAGCAGCGTCTCGCGCGCCGCCGAGGTCAGCATGAGGAACAGCGATTCCGGCGTGGTGATGAGGATGTCCGGGGGATGGGCGATCAGACGCCGACGTTCCTGCGGCGGGGTGTCCCCGGAGCGCACGCCCACCCTCACCGGGGCCGCCTCCGTCCCGTCCTCGGCGGCCTGCGCGGCGATGCCCGCGAGGGGCCGGCGCAGATTGCGCTCGACGTCCACGCCCAGCGCTTTCATGGGCGAGATGTACAGGACGCGGGTGCGCTCCTGCTCCGCCTCCGCGGGGGTGCGGGAGAACATCAGGCCGTCGAGCGCTCGCAGGAAGGCCGCGAGCGTCTTGCCCGATCCCGTGGGCGCGATGACCAGGGCGTCCTCGCCCGATGCCACGGCGTCCCAGGCGCCGCGCTGCACCGCCGTGGGAGGCCCCAGCACGGTGGAGAACCACGTCCGGGTGGCGGCGTGCAGGGAGGACGGCAGGGGCGGAGCGCCGCTCGTGCCGGATGGACGGTCGGGCGGCGTGCTGCCCGGGCGGATCCTGCCCTCCGAGGCGGGCGCCCGGCGGCCGGGCGGGTCGTGGTCGCTCACGGTGCCATTGTTCCTCGCGGGGCCGACGGACGGAGCGAGATCGACGCGACGGCTCCGTCCCCGCCCGGCGCCCCGTGACCCACCTGGCGAAAGGTGCAAGGATGGTCGCGCGGTGCGCCGGTCGCGGTGCGCGCGAGACGAATGACCGTCGACAGAAAGGGAACGCCATGGCGGACTACACGCTTCCGGATCTCGATTACGACTACGGGGCGCTGGATCCCTCGATCTCGGGCCGGATCATGGAGCTGCATCACTCGAAGCATCATGCGACGTATGTGAAGGGTGCGAATGCG
>NZ_PNFB01000037.1 GCF_003347015.1 Brachybacterium sp. YJGR34 | reverse complement strand
GTCGAGACCTCGAGCAGCGGCTCGTCGACCTCGACGGTGTCGCCGACGGCCTTGAGCCACCGGGTGACGGTGCCCTCGGTGACGGACTCGCCGAGAGCCGGCATGGTGACCTCCTCGCCGGAGGCAGCCCCACCGGAGGAGTCGGCGGGCTTCTCGGCCTCGCCGGCAGGAGTCTCCTGCTCGGTGGAGGGAGCGGCGGTCTCGTCGGAGGCGAGGTCTTCGCCCTCCGACGCGTCGGCGGCCGGCTCGTCGGCCGCGGCTCCCGCATCGTCGGAGCCGGCATCGGCGCCGGAGGCGCCGGAGCCGTCGCCGATGACGACGAGATCGGCGCCGACCTCGGCGTCGTCGTCCTCCTCGACCAGGATCTTCTCGATGGTGCCCGCGACGGGCGAGGGGATCTCGGTGTCGACCTTGTCGGTCGAGACCTCGAGCAGCGGCTCGTCGACCTCGACGGTGTCGCCGACGGCCTTGAGCCACCGGGTGACGGTGCCCTCGGTGACGGACTCGCCGAGTGCCGGCATCTTCACGGTTTCGGACATGGGGATTCTCCTCCTGGGGGGCTCAGGCGTGGGCGTGCAGCGGCTTGCCGGCCAGCGCGAGGGCGGCTTCGCCCAGGGCCTCGTGCTGCGAGGGGTGACCGTGGATGAGGGAGGCGACGTCCTCGGGGTACGCCTCCCAGTTGACGATGAGCAGGGCCTCGCCCATGAGCTCGGAGGTGCGCGAGCCGATCATGTGGACGCCCACGATCGGGCCGTCCTTCTCGCGGACCAGCTTGATGAAGCCGGTGGTGCCGAGGATCTGGGACTTGCCGTTGCCGCCGAGGTTGTACTCGTAGGTCTCCACCGCGTCCGCGCCCAGCTGCTCGATGGCCTGCTTCTCGGAGAGCCCCACGGAGCCCAGCTCGGGCTCGCAGTAGGTGATGCGCTCGATGCCGGACTCGATGATCGGCGCCGGGTTCAGGCCGGCGAGGCGCTCGGCCACGAAGATGCCCTGCGCGAAGCCGCGGTGGGCCAGCTGCAGGCCCGGGACGATGTCGCCGACGGCGTAGATGCCGGGGACGCTGGTCTCGAGGGTCTGCTTGTCCGCGAGCACGAAGCCACGATCCATCGAGATGCCCTGCTCCTCGTAGCCCAGGCCCGAGGTGCTCGGACCGCGGCCGACGGCGACCAGCAGGTAGTCGCCCTCGAAGACCTTCCCGTCGGCGAGGGTGACCTTCACGCCGTTCTCGTCCTGCTCCGCCTTCTCGGTGAAGACGCCGAGGGAGAAGGAGATCCCGCGCTTCTTGTACGCGCGCTCGAGCGCCTTGGACAGCGCCTCGTCCTCGTTGGCGACCAGATGCGGCAGGCCCTCGACGATGGTGACCGACTCCGCACCCAGCGACTTCCAGATCGAGGCGAACTCGACGCCGATGACGCCGCCGCCGAGGATGATCGGGTTCTTCGGGACCTCGGGCAGCTGCAGCGCCGCCTCGGAATCCAGGAAGCGGCCGCCCAGGTCGATGCCCGGGAGCGTCTTGGAGTAGGAGCCCGAGGCCAGGATGATGCTGGCGCCCGTGAGCTGGCGGACGCCGTCCGCGGTCTCGACCGAGACGGTGTTCTTGCCGGTCAGGCGACCGAAGCCCTCCACGTACTCGACCTTGCGGGACTTCACCAGTCCCTGCAGGCCCTTGTGGAGGCGGCCGATGATCTTGTCCTTGAAGCCCAGCACCTTCGCCGGGTCGATCCCGTTGAGGGAGAGGTCGATGCCCGCCTCGGCGGCCTCGCGCGGTGCGTCGGCGAGCTCGCCGACGTGCAGCAGCGCCTTCGTCGGGACGCAGCCGCGATGCAGGCAGGTGCCGCCGAGCTTGTCCTTCTCCACGAGGGCGACCTTCTGTCCGAGCTGGGCACCGCGCAGCGCGGCCGCATAGCCGCCGCTGCCACCGCCCAGGATCACCACGTCGAACTGGTCAGTGCTTGTCTCCGCCACCTGTGTGCTCCTCGGTGTCTACGTGTCCGTGCGGTGCTCGTCGCGACCGGGATGGCCGTCGGCGCCGCCTGCGTGTCCCATGCTAGGGCACCAGGCGACGCCGGACGGACCGCGGGCTCAGATCGATCGCCCTCGTCGCCGGGGTGATCGGGAGGCGGGGATCACTCCGCGGCGGCGGAGGCGACGTCCTCGAGGACCTGGAGCACCGTGCGGGTGCTCATGCCGGTCCCGCCCTTGCCCATGTAGCCCAGCGGCGCGGAGGCGTAGCCCGGCCCCGCGATGTCCAGGTGCGCCCACGGCGTCTCGCCCACGAACTCCGCGAGGAAGATGCCTGCGGAGAGGGCGCCTCCCGGCCGCTCGCCGATGTTGCGGAGGTCGGCGACGCGTCCCGTCAGATCGGCCCGCAGCTCAGCGGGGAAGGGCAGCGGCCAGAACGGCTCGCCGGTGGTCTCCGCGGCGCTCATCACGGCGTCGCGGCCCGCGGCGGTGCCCATGACACCCGCGGTGCGCTTGCCCAGGGCGACCACGGCCGCACCGGTGAGCGTGGCCACGTCCATCACCAGGTCGGGCTCGTCCGCGACGGCGTCGACGAGGGCGTCGGCCATCACCATCCGCCCCTCGGCGTCGGTGTTGAGGACCTCGACGGTCTTGCCGTTGCGCATGGTGACGACGTCACCGGGGCGCTGCGCGCCGCCGCCGGGCATGTTCTCGGCGAGGGCGAGGTAGGTGGTCACCCGCACCTCCAGGCCCAGCGTCGCAGCGGCGACGGTGGCGGCGAGCACGGTGGCCGCGCCGGTCATGTCGGAGGTCATGTCGTCCATGCCGGCGGCCGGCTTGAGCGAGATGCCGCCGGTGTCGAAGGTGATCCCCTTGCCGACCAGGGCGACCGAGCGCCGTGCCGCGGCGGGCGCGTAGTCGAGGCGCACCAGGCGCGGGGGACGGGTCGAGCCCTGTCCCACGCCGACGATGCCGCCGTATCCGCCCTCGGCGAGCTGCTGCTCGTCGAGAACCGTCACGGTGATCGGGAGATCGGCGACGAGCTCCTCGGCACGGCGGGCGAACTCGGCCGGGTACAGCAGGTTCGGCGGGGTGTTGACCAGGTCGCGCACGATGGTCAGGGCGTCGGCGAGCACGCCGGCGCGGGAGACGGCGGCCTCGACGGCAGCGGGATCCTCGGTGACCAGGGTGATCTCGCCGAGTGCGGAGCGGGGCGCCGAGGATCCGGTGCCGGTCTTGTGCGCGGTGAAGGCGTAGGCGCCGAGCGCGGCGCCCTCGAGCGCCGCCGCCTGCTGCTGCGCGGTGCCGCCGGGCAGCGCGATCGCCGCATGGGAGACGCCGGCCAGCGAGCGGGCCGCGGCACCGAACGCGAGGCGGAGGTCCTCGAGGGAGGCGTCCGCGAGATCCTGCTCACCCGTGCCGACCAGCAGCAGGGAGGAGGCGGAGGCCAGCGAGAAGGAGGGGATCCGGTGGAGGTCGCCGCGACCGGCCGAGGCGTCCAGACCGGCGATGGCCTCGGTGATCGCGGGGGAGCCGGGCACGGTCGACGGGGCGTTCTCGCCCCCGGGGAGCAGGGGGAGGACCAGGACATCGGCGGTGACGTCGCGCAGAGGGGCGTCGGACAGAGTCAGTGTGGGCATGGCTCTATCGTAGGGGCGGCCCCGACACAGGACGGCACCGGCCGGCGCGGTGACGACCCCCGTCCCGAGGCCGTCCCGGAGGCCTCCGGAGCGCGACCCGCGCCCGGAGAGGAGAGCGGAGGATCCATGACGGTGCTGAGCATCGCGGTCACGCTGATCGGCGGCCTGACCGCCCTGGCGGGGCTGTACTACGCGCTGCGCGACCTCAGCGCGGACCTCGTGCTGCTGGGGCTGTGCGCCCTGCTGGTCCTGGGATGGATGGCGCTGGGGATCGCCCTGGGCGTGGAGGATCTGGCCGGCGGCGGCCCGCCGGACCGGGTGACGCTGTACGGCTACCTCGCCACCGCGCTGGCGATGTGCCTCGGCGGCGGGTGGGCCGGGGTGTTCGAACGCAGCCGCTGGGGGAGCGTGGTCATCGCCGTGGTGGCGCTGGTCTCTCTCGTGCTGCTGATGCGCCTGCACCAGATCTGGCCGGGAGGGTTCGCATGAGCGGCGCGCACGGCAGGCCGGCGGTCGAGCGCGGCCGGGGCTTCGAGATCGTCCTCATCGCCGTCTACGCCCTGTTCGCCCTCTCGGCGACCGCGCGCAGCGTGACCCAGATCCTCCGCGATCTGATGGCCGCTCCCGTCGCCTACTCCCTCTCGCTGCTGGCCGCCGTCACGTACATCGCGGTGGCCCTCGCCCTGATCCGTCATGGGCGCCGCTCGTCGCTGGCCCGGGCGCTGTGCCTCGTGGAGCTGGCCGGGGTGCTGGTGGTGGGGACGCTGACCGTGCTCGACCCGCAGCTCTTCCCCGATGCCACGGTGTGGAGCGTCTACGGCCAGGGCTACGGCTACGTGCCGCTGCTGCTGCCGCTGGTGGCGCTCGCCTACATGGCTCTGGCCGGACGTCGGGCGGAACGACCCGAGGAGCGCGCGCGCTGAGCGCGTACCGTATTCCCGTGACCACCTCCGACAGCTCGCGCCCCGGGGCCTACGCGGCCCTGTTCCGCCACGTCCTCGCCCGGCTGGACCCCGAGCAGGCGCACCGCCTGACCGTGCGGGCGCTCGCGACCGCGCACGCCCTCCCGGGCGGCCCGGCCGCACTGCGGGCCGCCTTCGGCACCCCCGACCCGGAGCGGGACCCCCGGCCGACCGTGCGCGTGCTCGGCGCCGAGCACCGCAGCCCGCTGGGCCTCGCCGCGGGCTTCGACAAGGACGGCGAGGTGCCGCTGGCGCTGCTGGACCTCGGGTTCGGACACGTCGAGGTCGGGACCGTCACCGCGAAGCCGCAGCCGGGCAATCCGCGGCCGCGCTCGTTCCGCCTGGTGGAGGACCGCGCCCTGATCAATCGGATGGGCTTCAACAACCACGGCGCCCAGGCCCTCGCCCACCGCCTCGCGACCGCTCGTCGCACCGAGCGCGGACAGCGCGCCGTGATCGGCGTGAACATCGGCAAGTCGAAGGTGACCGCCCTCGAGGACGCCGCCGCGGACTATCGCTTCTCCGCCCGGCTCCTCGCCCCGTACGCGAGCTACCTGGCGATCAACGTCTCCAGCCCCAACACCCCGGGACTGCGCGACCTGCAGGGGGCCGAGATGCTGCGCCCCCTCCTCGAGGCGGTGCTCGAGGAGGCGAGGGCCTCCCGGCGCCGCCTGGCCCGCGACGTGCCCGTGCTGGTGAAGATCGCTCCCGATCTGCACGACGAGGACGTGCAGGCCGTGGCGGAGCTGGCCACCGACGTGGGACTGGCCGGAGTCATCGCCACCAACACCACGATCGCCCGTCCGCCGTCGCTGCGCACCGATCGCGCCCGCATCGAGGGGATCGGCGCGGGCGGTCTCTCCGGCCCCGTGCTCGCCGAGCGCTCGCTGGAGGTGCTGCGACTGCTGCGCGAGGTGCTGCCGCAGGACGCGGCCGTCATCAGCTGCGGGGGCGTGACCACGGCCGCCGACGTCCGCGCGCGGCGCGAGGCCGGTGCCGATCTGGTCCAGGGCTACACGGCGATGATCTACGAGGGCCCCGCCTGGCCGGGCCGGCTGGCCCGTGAGCTCGGTCCCCTCGGCTGACCCCGCGGTACGGCGCGTCACCGCGGCGTCCTAGGCTGAGGGGATGGACGAGGACCTCTTCTCCCTGGGCGGGAACGATCCCGCGCCGCGCACGCTCTCGGACCGCAACCGGGACCACCGCGCCCCGCTCGCGGTCCGGATGCGCCCGCGCACCCTCGAGGAGATCGTCGGCCAGCGCTCCGTGCTCGAGCCCGGCAGCCCGCTGCGCCGCCTGGTGGCGAGCGACGACTCGCGCACCGCGCCCAGCTCCGTGATCCTCTGGGGGCCGCCGGGGACGGGGAAGACCACGCTCGCCTACGTGGTCGCCCAGTCCGGGGACCGCGAGTTCGTGGAGGTCTCCGCGGTGCTCGCCGGGGTCAAGGACATCCGCGAGGTCGTCGACCAGGCGCGCTCGCGGCTGCGGACGGTGGGCCGCGAGACCGTCCTGTTCGTCGACGAGGTCCACCGTTTCTCGAAGTCCCAGCAGGACGCCCTGCTGCCCAGCGTCGAGAACCGCTGGGTCACGCTGATCGCGGCCACCACGGAGAACCCCTTCTTCTCGGTGATCTCCCCGCTGCTGTCCCGCTCGATCGTGGTGACACTCGAGTCCCTGGACCGGGAGGACCTCGACCACCTCGTGGACCGCGCCCTCGAGGACGAGCGCGGCCTCGGCGGGGCGGTGACCCTCGAGGACGAGGCGCGCGAGGCGCTGCTGCGGCTCGGCGGAGGGGACGCCCGCAAGATCCTCACCTCCCTCGAGGCCGCCGCCGCCGCGGCCCTGCTGTCCGAGGGGCGCACGATCGATGCGGCCACCCTCTCCCAGGCCGTGAACCGCGCCGCCGTGCGCTACGACCGCGCCGGCGACCAGCACTACGACGTCACGAGCGCCTTCATCAAGTCGATGCGGGGCAGCGACGTCGACGCCGCGCTCCATTACCTGGCGCGCATGATCGAGGCGGGGGAGGACCCGCGCTTCATCGCCCGCCGCGTCGTGATCGCCGCGAGCGAGGAGGTCGGCATGGCGGACCCGAGCGCCCTGCAGGTCGCGGTCGCCGCCATGCAGGCGGTGCAGATGCTCGGAATGCCCGAGGGCCGCATCCCGCTGGCCCAGGCCGTCGTGCACATCGCCACCGCCCCGAAGTCCAACGCCTCCTACCGGGCGCTGGATGCCGCGATCGCGGACGTCCGCGCCGGCCACGGCCAGGGTGTGCCGGCTGCGCTGCGTGACGCCCACTACGCCGGCGCCTCCACGCTCGGCCACGGCGAGGAGTACCTCTACGCGCACGACGCGCCCCATGGCGTGGTCGCCCAGCAGTACCCGCCGGACGATCTGGTGGGGGTGGACTACTACCACCCGAAGGAGCACGGGAACGAGGAGCGCACGAGCCGACGGGTGCAGGCGCTCCGTCGCATCCTGCGCTCCCGGCCGCCGTCGCCGCCGCGCTGAGCGCCCTTGCGGGTCCGTGACGCGGGCGCCTCTGTGGGGCACTCCACAGCACCGCCCGCGTGACCAGGGCCGTCGACCGTGGACCGGAGGGTCGGGCTGCGGTAAGGTGGGCCGCTGAATCCGCGGCTGCAAGACTGGATTCACCACACGCGAACAAGAGGTAGACCTCGTGACCAACGTCACCCGCGCGCGCCGGCAGGCGCGCCTGTCCCGAGCCCTCGGGCTCCCGCTCACCCCGAAGTCGGTCAAGTACTTCGAGAAGCGCCCGTACCCCCCGGGCGAGCACGGCCGTGCCCGCCGCCGCACCGAGTCCGACTACGCCGTGCGCCTCAAGGAGAAGCAGCGCCTGCGTGCGCAGTACGGTCTCCGCGAGAAGCAGATGCACCGTGCGTACCTGGACGCCCGCAAGGAGCCGGGCCTGACCGGCGAGAGCATGGTCGAGCTGCTCGAGATGCGCCTGGACGCGCTCGTGCTGCGCGCCGGCTTCGCCCGCACCACGCTCCAGGCCCGCCAGGCCGTCGTGCACCGCCACGTCCTGGTCGACGGCCAGATCGTGGACCGCCCCTCCTTCCGTGTGAAGCCGGGGCAGACCATCCAGATCAAGCCCAAGAGCCAGGCCATGGAGCCGTTCCAGATCGCCGCCGAGGGTGGCAACTCGGACGTCCTCGCCTCTGTGCCCTCGTACCTCTCGGTCGAGCTGCCCGAGCTGAAGGCACAGCTCGTCGCGCGCCCCAAGCGCGCCGAGGTCCCCGTGACCTGCGACGTCCAGATGGTCGTCGAGTACTACGCGCGCTGACCTCTTCACCGCGGCTCGAAGGCCCCGGCGGGTGTACTCCGGTACCCTGACCGGGGCCTTCGTGTCCGCTCTGCCCGCAGCCCCAGCCCGCGGGCCCGCCCTCAGCAGTTCCAGGAAGGACCCTTTCGACCATGCGCACCTCCGAGATCCATCGCCGCTGGCTCGACTTCTTCGCCGCGAAGCAGCACGAGATCGTCCCCAGCGCCTCGCTGGTGTCCTCCGATCCGTCGATCCTCTTCACGATCGCCGGCATGGTCCCCTTCATCCCGTACATCGTGGGGACCGAGAAGGCTCCCTACGCGCGGGCCGTGAGCGTGCAGAAGTGCATCCGCACCAATGACATCGAGAACGTCGGCCGCACCACGCGCCACGGCACCTTCTTCCAGATGGCCGGGAACTTCTCCTTCGGCGACTACTTCAAGAAGGGCGCGATCGACTTCTCCTGGGAGCTGCTGACCACTCCGCAGGCAGACGGCGGCCTCGGCTTCGATCCCGAGCGACTGTGGTTCACCCTGTGGGAGAAGGACGAGGAGTCCTACCAGCACGTCACCGAGGTGATCGGCCTGGATCCCGCGCGCGTCGTGCTGCTGCCGTGGGAGGAGAGCTGCTGGGACACCGGCCAGCCGGGTCCCGCGGGCTCGACCGGCGAGTGGCACTTCGACCGCGGCAGCGAGTACGGGCCCGACGCGCCGAGCGGCCGGGTGCCGGAGTGGCCCGGCAGCCCGGATGCCGAGGACCGCTACATCGAGATCTGGAACCTGGTCTTCGACCAGTTCCTGCGCGGCCCGGGCCCGGGCAAGGACTACCCGCTGCTGGGCGAGCTGGACCAGAAGGCGATCGACACCGGCCTGGGCGTGGAGCGGGTGGCCTACCTACTCCAGGGCAAGCAGAACATGTACGAGATCGACCAGGTGTTCCCGGTGATCGAGACGGCCCAGGAGCTCTCCGGGCGCCGCTACGGCACCGATGCCGAGGACGACGTCCGCCTGCGCATCGTGGGGGATCACGTGCGCAGCGCGCTGATGCTGGTCGGCGACGGCGTGCGCCCCGGCAACGAAGGGCGCGGCTATGTCCTGCGCCGCCTGATCCGCCGCGCGGTGCGCTCCATGCGTCTGCTCGGCTACACGGAGCCGGCGATGCCGGCGCTGCTGCCGGTCTCGAAGGACGCCATGGTCGAGTCCTATCCCGAGCTGGAGGCGGACTTCCCGCGCATCAGCGACATCGTCTACACCGAGGAGGAGGCCTTCCGTCGCACCCTGGTCACGGGCACCGCGATCTTCGACCAGCTCGTGGGCGACGTGAAGCGGGAAGGCGGCCGCTCGGTCTCCGGGGACGACGCGTTCCGCCTCCACGACACCTACGGCTTCCCGATCGACCTGACCGTCGAGATGGCCGACGAGGCCGGGCTCTCCGTCGACGAGGACGCCTTCCGCAGCGCGATGCAGGAGCAGCGCGAGCGTGCCCGCGCGGACTCGGCGGCGAAGAAGTCCGGCCACACCGACACCGCCGTGTACAACCGTCTGCTGGGCGAGCGCGGCGAGGACGTGCCCTTCCTCGGATACACCGAGTCGAGCGTCGCGACGACCGTCGAGTCCGTCCTCGTCGACGGTGCACTCGTCGATTCCATCGACGCCCCGGCCGAGGTCGAGGTCGTCCTCGCGGCCACCCCGTTCTACGCCGAGTCCGGCGGCCAGCTCGCCGATCAGGGTCAGATCGCCCTCGGTGGCGGCGGCCTGTTCGAGGTCGACGACGTGCAGAAGCCGGTGCGCGGCCTGATCGTGCATCGCGGCCGTCTCGTCGAGGGCAGCCTCGCCCCGGGCGTCTCGGCGATCGCGAGCATCGACCTCGAGCGCCGCGGGGCGATCGCCCGCGCCCACACCGCGACGCACATGGTCCACCAGTCCCTGCGCGAGGAGCTCGGCGACGGGGCGACCCAGGCCGGGTCCGAGAACTCCCCGGGCCGCATGCGCTTCGACTTCCGCTTCGGCCAGTCGGTCCCGCGCAGCGCGCTCGAGCAGATCGAGGGCCGGGTGAACACCCTGCTGCAGGACGAGCTGGTGGTCACCGATCAGCAGATGCCGATCGACGAGGCGCGGGCCCTGGGCGCCCAGGCCCTCTTCGGGGAGAAGTACGGGGACATCGTCCGCGTGGTCTCGATCGGCGGCGACTGGTCCCGCGAGCTGTGCGCGGGAACCCACGTCGCCAGCACGGGAGCGATCGGCAGCGTCCAGCTGATGGGGGAGGCGTCCATCGGCAGCGGAGTGCGCCGCGTGGACGCGCTCGTGGGCCTGTCCGCCTACCGCCACCAGGCCAAGGAGCACGCCCTGGTCTCCCAGCTCTCGGAGATCCTCAAGGTGGGGGCGGCGGAGGAGCTGCCCGAGCGGGTCCGCTCCCTCACCCGGCGGATGAAGGACATGGAGAAGCAGCTGGCCGCGATGCGCGGGCAGCAGCTGCAGGCCGCGGCCGGCACGCTGGTGGACTCCGCGCAGGATGTCGCCGGGGTGCGCCTGCTGGCCCATGACGCGGGGGAGGGGATCGCCGCCGGCGATCTGCGCACCCTCGCGCTCGATCTGCGCGCCCGTCTGGGGGAGGATCACCCGGTGGTCGTGAGCGTGGCGGGGCACGAGGACGGCCGCGCCGCGCTCGTGATCGCCACCAACGGCGCCGCGCGCGAGCAGGGTCTCGCGGCCGGGACGCTGCTGCGCACCGCCGCCGCGGCCATGGACGGACGCGGAGGCGGGAAGCCGGACATGGCCCAGGGCGGCGGCGGCGATCCCGCGCTCGTCCCCGCGGCTCTCGCCGCGGTGCGCGGCGAGCTCGAGGCGGCAGCGACCGCATGATCGGTTCCGACGGCGTCCAGGATGCCGCCGGCCTTCCCCGGGGGACGCGTCTCGGGGTCGACGTGGGCGATGTCCGCGTGGGGCTGGCTCGCAGCGATCTCGACGGGATGATCGCCACGCCGGTCGAGACGCTGGAGCGCGGCACCGCCCTGCAGCGCATCGTCCACGAGGCGCGGGAGCTCGAGGCCCGTGTCATCATGGTGGGGCTCCCGCGGTCACTGGACGGCTCCGAGGGAGCGGCGGCCGGCAAGGCGCGCGCCTTCGCGGGCGAGCTCGCCGGGCTCGTGGCGCAGGACCCCCGGACGATCGAGGTCCGGCTCCTGGACGAGCGCCTCACCACGGTCTCGGCGCACCGCGCGATGCATGCCTCGGGCCGGAAGGGCCGTAAGCATCGCCAGGTCGTCGACCAGGTGGCCGCGGTGATGATCCTGCAGCAGGCGCTGGACATCGAGCGCTCCCGCGGCGAGCGTGCGGGCGAGCGGGTCGAGGTCGACCCCGCACCGTCCGACGGCACGGACGGCGAGGGATCGCGCGAGGGGGAGGCCCGATGAACGAGGAGCACCACTCCTTCGACGAGGTCGCGTCGTCCCAGGACGAGGGCCGGCGCAGCACCGGCCGCGGTCGTCGTCGCGGCGCCCCTCGTCGTCATCGCGGCCCGCTCGCCCTCCTGCCCGCGCTCCTGGTGCTCCTGGTCGTCGCCGGGCTCGGAGTGGGCGGATACCAGGGCTACCAATGGGTCACCTCGAATGTCAGCCTCCAGGGGGAGGCCGCGGACTATCCCGGGCCGGGCACGGGTGAGGTCATCGTCGAGGTCTCCGAGGGGGACACCGGCACCGATATCGCCGGCACCCTGGTCGAGGACGGCGTCATCAAGTCCCCCGGCCCCTTCATCTCGGTGTTCTCGAACACCCCGGACGCGTCCTCGATCGAGCCGGGCATCTATCGGCTGCAGCGCGAGATGAACTCCGCGGACGCGCTCGAGGCGCTCATGGACCCCGCGAATCTCGCCGCCTACCGGGTGATCGTCCCCGAGGGTCGGCGCCTGTCCCAGGTCTGGGCGCAGCTGTCGGAGGAGACGGAGATCCCCGTCGAGGACTTCGAGGCCGCCGCGGAGGACTACACCTCCTACGGCATCCCCGAGAACTCGGCCGGCACCCTGGAGGGCTATCTCTGGCCCGGACGCTACGACATCCCCGAGGACGCCACCGCCGAGGACGTCATCGCGATGATGTGGGCGCCGATGGAGCAGCAGCTGGTCGACCGTGAGATCCCCGAGAGCCAGTGGCACCGGACCCTCACGGTGGCCTCCCTCGCGGAGAAGGAGGTCAGCCGTGCGGAGGACTACGGCAAGGTGGCCCGCACCATCGAGAACCGCCTGGCCGGCGTCGGCGAGGCGGGCGGGACGCCGATGAAGCTGCAGTTCGACTCCACCGTCCACTACGTGACCGGGAGCGCGGACAGCGTGGCGACCACGGACGAGGAGCGGGCGACGGACGACCCGTACAACACCTACGTCCACACGGGCCTCCCGCCGGGGCCGATCGCCGCCCCCGGCGGCCCGGCGATCGAGGCGGCGGCCGCCCCGCCCGAGGGCGACTGGCTCTATTTCGTCACCGTCAACACCGAGACCGGGGAGACGAAGTTCGCCGCCACCTGGTCCGAGCACGAGGAGAACGTCGCAGAATGGCAGGCATGGGAGCAGTCGAAGGGCTGAAGGTACGCCGCTTCGCGGTGCTCGGCGCGCCGGTGGGACACTCGCTGTCTCCCGTGCTGCATCGCACCGCGTACGAGGTGCTCGGCATCGAGGACGTCCGCTACGAGCGTCACGAGGTTCCCGCCGGAGCGCTCGAGAGCTTCCTCAGCGAGGGGGCGGGACGGGAGCTGGCCGGCGCGAGCGTCACGATGCCCGGCAAGCCGGAGGCCTTCGCCCTGGCGTCGAGCGCCGATCGCACCGCGCAGGAGCTGGGGATCGCGAACACGCTGCTGCGCACCGACGACGGGCAATGGCATGCCGAGAACCACGACGTGCACGGCATCGTCGCCGCGCTGGAGGACCACGGCGCCGCCGCACCTGAGGTCGGGGCCGTCCTCGGCTCCGGGGCGACGGCGCTCAGCGCGGTCGCGGCGCTGCACCGCCTCGGCGCCCGGCAGGTGATGCTCTGCGCCCGCAGCCCCCGCAAGCTCGATCCGCTGGAGCAGTTCGCGGCCGAGCGATCCCTCGAGGTCGTCCGCATCCCGTGGGAGCGTCACCACGCATTGCTCGCCGCCGACGTCCTCATCAGCGCCCTCGCCGTCGAGGGCGCTCGCGCCGTCGCCGCGCGGTGGGACGAGCACGGCGATCTCCCCGTGCCCGGAGTGCTCCTGGACGTGCTCTACGACCCGTGGCCCGCCCCCGTGGCGCGGGTGGTGGGGTCCTCGGGGGGCGAGGTCGCGGACGGCCTGGAGATGCTCGCCCATCAGGCGGACATGCAGGTCCGTTCCATGCTCGGGGTCCCTGACGCCCCGGTCGTCGAGATGCTCGCTGCGGCTCGCGCCGAGCTCGCCCGTCGGCACGACGACTCGGCGATCTGACGCCGCCCGGGACGCCTGGTCCCTTGCCCGTCCGGTAAAGCGTCGGTAAAGTGACGATCGCCCGACGGACCACCGTCGGCATCGCAGGACCCAGCACGAGGATGTGACCCATGGACCTGGACCGAGGGATCGGGAACGAGACCGCGACCACGGATTCCCCGCCCGAGGCGCCCGCCGCGTCCGCCCAGCGCTCCGCCGCGCACCCTTCGCCGCTCGGCCCCGACGTCACCACGCCGATCCTGCGCCGCTGCACGGCCCTGGCCGCACGCGCCCGCGTCGACCTGCTCACCGAGAGTCGCCACGCCGCGTCCGACGAGCTCGAGCAGCTGCTGACCTCCATCGTGTCCTGGGACCCGCGCTCCGTGGTCGACCCCGATCCGACGATGGTGGTCCTGGCCGCTGCTGCACTCCAGGACCTCGCCGACCCGCTGCCCGCCGCGGTGCGCACCACGCTCGGTGCGCGCCTCGACCGGGCGCTGGAGCTGCTGCACGCCGTCCTGGACGGGGCGCGCATCGATGCGATGGCGTGATTGTCTTCACGTCGTGCCTGGCAGAGGCGGTTTCGAGTGCGCATCCCCGCCCGGTGCGTGCTACTGTTCTCGAGTCGCAGAGACGTGCACCTGTCCGGGTGGCGGAATTGGTAGACGCGCTAGCTTGAGGTGCTAGTGCCCGTTTTAGGGCGTGGGGGTTCAAGTCCCCCCTCGGACACTCGCTGTGAAGTCTCGGGACATCGTTCGCAGATGTCTCGGGACATGGTTCACGAAGAAGGGCCCCGGTTTTCACCGGGGCCCTTCTTCTTTGGCTGGTAGCCGCGGGTGGTGTCGATGGTGAACTCGGCGA
>NZ_PNFB01000036.1 GCF_003347015.1 Brachybacterium sp. YJGR34 | reverse complement strand
GGCCGTCTCCTTCGGGAGGCGGCCCGCCGACGTCGTCCAGCAGGTCAGACGAGGAACCTGTTGCCCTTGACGAGCTTCGACCACTGCGTGCCCAGGCCCAGGTGGTCGCCGGCGGCGAAGGCGCCGAGCGCGAGCACCACCACGAGCATGATCAGGTGGTCGTCGAACAGTGGGTTCGAGGACATCGGGAAGGAGGCGAGGTACATCAGGAAGTACATCGCGGCCGCGGAGACCGCGGCGATGCGGGTGCCGATGCCGAGCATGAAGGCGAGCCCGATGCCGAGCAGCCCCGCCATGAACAGGACGTTGGTGACGGCGGCATGGCCCACGAAGAACTCCCACACGCCGGAGAGAGGGTTGCCTCCCTCGATCGAGGCGCCGAGGAAGCCGGCCGTCGGCGAGCCGCCGTTGATCCAGGAGGCCTCGGCGGGCGTCGAGAAGCCGAGCCCCAGGAGCTTGTCGAGGAAGGCCCACAGGAAGGTGAAGCCCACCATGATGCGGGTGACGCCGAGGAGCTGGTAGCCCCGGTGCGTCAGGCGGGTGGCGGTGACGTCCTCGGTGTCGACCGCGGCGGCGGTCGAGGGGGCGGGGAGGGAGGAGTGGCTGTGGAGGACGGAGGCGGACATGGGGCGACCTTTCGGGCGATGATCTTCGCCATGAGACTCTGTGGTCGTCGGCTCCCGGGTGGGGGACCGACAGGAAAAGAGTAGGTCTCCGCGGGCCCCCGCAGCCGGGACCTAGGTCTCGAGATCGTGGCCTTGACCTGCAGGGACGTAGGTCCCGACGGTGCCCGGAGAGGTCGCACCCCGGGGTGGCGCGCTCGGCGGACCCGCCGCCTGGCGCACCGTGCGGCGCCCGTCACCACGGCGGGACCGCCGTCGCGGGCCCGTGCTACTCTCACTCGGTCACTTCGGCGAGGGAGCGGGCCCAGTCCCCTCCGTGATCGACGCGGTGCGGAGCTCGGGACCTCGTGTCCCGGTGCCCCGTGGCGTCGCTCATCGTCGAGCACCACGATCCACGAGGAGCACACCATGGCCGTCACCGCCGAGAAGCTGAACGTCGAACTGCGCGAGGAGTTCGGCAAGGGCGCCTCCCGCCGCCTGCGCGCCGAGCGCCGCGTCCCCGCCGTGCTGTACGGCCACGGCGAGGCCCCGATCCACCTGGCGCTGCCGGGCCACGAGACCGCGCTGGTCGCCCGCAACTCCAACGCCCTGATCGAGCTGGTGCTGCCCGACGGCACCTCGCACCTGGCCCTCATCAAGGAGATCCAGCGTCACCCGCTCAAGCGCTCCCTGAACCACCTCGACCTCATCGCCGTGCGCAAGGGCGAGAAGGTCGAGGTCGACATCCCCGTCGTCGTCGAGGGCGAGCCCGTCGCCCCGGCCGTCGCGATGGTCGACCTGCAGTCGCTGACCCTCTCGGTGGACGCGCTGAACGTCCCCGAGCAGGTCGAGATCTCCGTCGACGGCACCGAGGACGGCTACCAGCTCTTCGCCGGTGACGTCACCCTGCCGGCCGGCTCCGAGCTGGTCACCGACGCCGAGATCCTGGTCGTCTACGTCCAGGAGCCGCGCGCCGCGGCGGAGCCCGAGGAGGGCGAGGACGCCGAGGCGGAGTCCGCCGAGGCGGAGTCCTCCGAGCAGGAGTGACCACCGCCGGCGGCGCCGCCCGGCCACGGGCCGGTGCGCGCCGCCGGGTTGCTCACATCATGCCCACCGGGGCGTCGCGCGCCGCGCGGCGCCCCGGTACGGTGTCCGAGGTCCTGCGCCGCGGCGCAGGATGTCGACCGGGACCAGGCCGGGCCGGGCAGCAGCTCGACGACGGCGCCGATGCTGCAGCGAGGAGCAGTCCATGTCCGTGAGCGATCGTCGGCCGGGACCCCATCTGGTGGTCGGGCTCGGCAATCCGGGACCGAAGTACGCCGCGACCCGTCACAACGTGGGCCAGATGGTGCTCGACCACGTCGCCGACGCCACGGGCGGCCGCTTCTCCGCCGCGCGCCGCGCCCAGGCCGTGGTGCTCGAGGGCCGGCTCGGCCTGCCGGGGGCCGACGAGCGGGCGATCCTCGCCAAGACCACCACGTTCATGAACGTCTCGGGCGGCCCGGTGGCGGCCCTCGCCGGGTACTACGACATCCCGCCGGAGCGGATCGTGGTCGTTCACGACGAGGTCGACATCCCCTTCGACACCGTCCGGCTCAAGCGCGGCGGGGGAGAGGGCGGCCACAACGGCCTGCGCGACATCACCCGGGCGCTCGGCACCAAGGACTACCTGCGGGTCCGGGTGGGTGTGGGCCGACCGCCCGGCCGACGGGACACCGCCGACCACGTGTTGGCCCCCTTCACCGCCACCGAGCGCCGATCCCTCGACCTGCTCCTGGGCGATGCGGCCGAGGCCGTCGAGGCCCTCGTGCTCGAGGGACTCACCGCCGCCCAGCAGCGATTCCACTCCCGTGAGGCACGATGACCGAGAACCCGCCCCCTGCCGTCGCTCCGCTGCACCCCCTGCTGGACCAGCTGGCGGGCGGACGCGATCTCACGGCCGTCCGCGCCCTGGTCGAGGAGGGAGGCGCCTCCGGCGAGGGCGGCAGCGTCGTCGCCGCGACCGCCCTGTTCCCCTTCGTGGTCGCCGATCTGGCCCGGCGCGCGAGCGCCGAGCAGCCGCTGGTGGTCGTCACCCCTACCACCCGCGCCGCGGAGGACCTGCGCTCCGCGCTCGCGGCGCTGGTGGGCACCGCGCACGTCGCCGAGCTCCCCGCCTGGGAGACGCTGCCCCATGAGCGGCTGTCCCCGCGCGCGGACACGGTCGCGAAGCGCCTGGCGACCCTGCGCCGCATCGCGCACCCGGAGACCGAGGACCCGGTCCACGTGCTCCTCATGCCCGTGCGCTCCCTCCTCCAGCCCATGGCCACCGGGCTCGGGGACCTCCGTCCCGTGCGCGCCCGCGTCGGGGAGGACTACCCGCTCGAGGACCTCGAGCGGGACCTCGTCGATGCGGCCTACGTGCGGGTCGACATGGTCGAGAAGCGCGGCGAGTTCGCCGTCCGCGGCGGGATCCTCGACGTCTTCCCGCCCACCGAGCCGCACCCGGTGCGCGTGGACCTCTTCGGCGACGAGATCGACGACGTCCGCTACTTCTCGGTCGCCGACCAGCGCTCGCTGGATCCCGCCCCGCGCGGGCTCGACGCCCCGCCGTGCCGCGAGATCCTCCTGACCCCGGCGGTGCGCGAGCGCGCCCGCGCCCGCGCCGAGGAGCTGCCGGGGGTGCGCGACCTGCTGCTGCGCATCGCCGACGGCATCGCCGCCGAGGGCATGGAGTCGCTCAGTCCGGTCCTGGTCGACGGCATGGAGCTGGTCGCCGACGTCCTGCCCGCCGGGGCGCGCTTCCTGGTGCTGGACCCGGAGAAGGCCCGTGCCCGCGCCGAGGAGCTGGTGGCGACCACGGACGAGTTCCTGGCCGCCGCCTGGTCCAGCGCCGCCGCCGGCGGCGGGCTCCCCATCGACGTGGGCGCCGCGAGCTTCGTGCCCCTGGCGGAGGCGCGGGAGCACGCCCTCGCCGGTGGCCGCGCCTGGTTCACCCTCGCCGCCTTCGGCCTCGAGGCCGATGTCGACCTCACCACCGCGGCGACCACCCACCCCGGCTACTCCGGCAAGCCCGGGGACGCCGCGAAGGACCTCGAGCGGCGGCGCCAGGACGGCTGGTCCGTCGTGGCCACGATGGTGGGACCCGGCGGCGCCCGGCACGTCACCGAGAACCTCCGGGCCGAGGGCATGCCGGCCTTCTTCTCCGCGGACCTCGAGGGACCCGTGGACCCTGGCGAGGCCGTGGTCACCGTCGGCCCCTTCCCCGAGGGGCTCGTCGCCGAGGACCTCCGTCTGATCCTCGCCTCCGAGCGCGACCTGACCGGCAAGTCCGGGGCGCGCCGCGGCGAGGAGCGGAAGATGCCCTCGCGCCGCCGCAACGTCGTGGACCCGCTGCAGCTGCGGCCCGGGGACCACGTCGTCCACGCCCACCACGGCGTGGGCCGCTTCGTGGAGATGACCAGCCGGACCGTCGGCTCCGGTGCCAAGCGCACCACCCGCGAGTACCTGGTCATCGAGTACGCGCCCTCGAAGAAGGGCCAGCCGGGGGACCGGCTGTACGTCCCCAGCGACCAGCTGGACCAGGTCACGAAGTACGTCGGCGGCGAGGAGCCCTCGGTCAACCGCATGGGCGGGGCCGACTGGGCCAAGACCAAGTCCCGGGCCCGCAAGGCGATCCGGGAGATCGCCGACGAGCTGGTGCGCCTGTACTCCGCGCGCCAGAGCGCGCCCGGCCACGCCTTCGGCCCCGACACCCCCTGGCAGCGGGAGCTCGAGGACTCCTTCGAGTTCGTCGAGACCCCGGACCAGGTCGCGACCATCGAGGACGTCAAGGCCGACATGGAGAAGTCGGTCCCGATGGACCGTCTGATCCTCGGCGACGTCGGCTACGGCAAGACGGAGATCGCCGTGCGCGCGGCCTTCAAGGCGGTCCAGGACGGCAAGCAGGTCGCCGTCCTCGCGCCGACCACGCTGCTGGCCCAGCAGCATCTTGACACCTTCACCGAGCGCTACACCGGCTTCCCCGTCACCGTGCGCGGGCTCTCGCGCTTCCAGAGCCCCGCGGACTCCGAGGCCACGATCGACGGTCTGCGCGACGGCACCGTGGACGTGGTGATCGGCACTCACCGGCTGCTCACGGGCAACGTCCGCTTCAAGGACCTCGGTCTGCTGATCGTCGACGAGGAGCAGCGCTTCGGCGTCGAGCACAAGGAGACCCTCAAGGCGCTGCGCACGAACGTCGACGTGCTCGCGATGTCCGCGACCCCCATCCCGCGCACCCTCGAGATGGCGGTCACCGGCATCCGCGAGATGTCGATCCTGGCGACCCCGCCGGAGGAGCGCCATCCCGTGCTCACCTATGTCGGCGCCCAGGACGACAAGCAGGTCACCGCCGCCATCCGCCGCGAGCTGCTGCGCGAGGGGCAGGTGTTCTACATCCACAACCGGGTCGAGGACATCGACCGCGTCGCCGCCCACCTGCGGGAGCTGGTCCCCGACGCGCGGGTGCAGGTGGCGCACGGCAAGATGAACGAGACCCAGCTGGAGCGGGTCATCGTGGACTTCTGGGAGCGGGACTTCGACGTGCTGGTGTGCACCACCATCGTCGAGACCGGGCTGGACATCGCCAATGCCAACACCCTCATCGTGGAGAACGCGGACCGCTTCGGCCTCTCGCAGCTGCACCAGCTGCGCGGCCGCGTGGGCCGCTCCTCCGAGCGCGCCTACTCCTACTTCCTCTACAACGCCTCCAAGCCCCTCACCGAGACCGCCCACGACCGCCTGACCACGCTGGCGACCAACACCGACCTCGGCGCCGGCATGCAGGTGGCGATGAAGGACCTCGAGATCCGCGGCGCCGGCAACCTGCTGGGCGGCGAGCAGTCCGGCCACATCGCCGGCGTGGGCTTCGACCTCTATGTGCGGATGGTCGGCGAGGCGGTGGCGGCCTTCCGCGGGGAGTCCGCCGCCCCGGAGAAGGAGATCCGCGTCGAGCTGCCGCTGGACGCGCACATCCCCCACGACTACATCGGTTCCGAGCGGCTCCGCCTCGAGGCCTACGCGAAGCTCTCCGCGGTGCGGGAGGTCGCCGAGATCGACCAGATCCGCGCCGAGCTCACCGACCGCTACGGCTCCCCGCCGGGGCCCGTCGAGGTGCTGCTGGACGTGGCCCGCTTCCGCCTGGACGCCCGGGCGGCCGGGATCGACGAGATCCAGGCCCAGGGGAAGATGATCCGCTTCGCGCATCTCGAGGTGCCGGACTCCGCGGCGATGCGCATGCGGCGCCTGCACCCGGGGACGGTCCTGAAGCCCGCCATCCGCCAGGTGCTCGTCCCGCGGCCGATGACCGCGCGCTTCGGCGGCACCGAGCTGCGGGATCATGCCGTGCTGGAGTGGGCGCGCGAGGTGCTCCGCACCCTCGTGCCCTCGGCGGCGGAGGCGATCACCCCGCCCACGATCCCGGGCGAGGCCCGCTGAGGACGTAGCCTCTCTCCCGTGACGCCCGCGAACCACGGATCCGTGCCCGAAGCCGCCCCTGCCGAGGAGCCCGCGCGCCGGGGTGAGGCCCTGCTGCGCGCGCTCGCGGTGATGGACGCCCTGCGCGCCCCGGAGGGCGATGCCTGGACGCACCGGCAGAGCCATGCCTCGCTGGCGCGGTACCTGCTCGAGGAGACCCTCGAGGTGCTCGAGGTGATCGACGATCCCGCGGGCCACGGCCCCGGGGCGCTCGCCGACGAGCTCGGCGACCTGCTCTTCCAGATCCTGTTCCACGCCCGGCTGGGCGAGGAGGAGGATCCGGCCTGGGACATCGACGACGTCGCCCGGTCCTTCGTGGCCAAGATGGAGCGGCGCAACCCCCACATCTTCGGCGAGGACGCGGAGGCGGCGCTCGAGGACCCGGCCGACGTCGAGCAGATCATCGCGCAGTGGCACGCGGTCAAGGCCGCCGAAGCCGCCGAGACCGCGGAGTCCGCCGCGGCTCATGCCGGAGGGTCCGCCCCGGACGCCGACGGCGCGGCCGCGGGGACGGCGAGATGGTTCGCGGGGATCCCGGCCGGGCTGCCGGCGCTGCAGACCGCGGCGAAGGCCGTCCATCGCGCCCGCTCCGCCGGACAGCTGCCGGAGCTGCTCCGTGCCGCCGAGCGCTCCGCGGAGGCCGAGGACGCCGAGCAGTGGGGCGGCGATCTGGCCCTCCCGCTGCTCGAGCTGGTCGTCGCGGCCGAGGCGCGGGACGTCGATCCCGAGTCGGCGCTGCGCGCGCTGCTGGCGCGCACCCGATCGGGCCCCGCCGGGGTGTGAGGATCCCGCGAGGACCGCGGAGCCACCCGGAGCGAGCGCCGGATAGGTGCCCGGGCGCGCACCGCCTAGACTGTCCGCGGACGGTCAGCGCCGACCGGCCGTGACCGATCTTCACCTGAAGGAAGGACCAGCCCATGGCAGCTCTCATCGATGCCGTTCACGCCCGCGAGATCCTCGACTCCCGAGGCAACCCCACCGTCGAGGTGGAGATCCTGCTCACCGACGACACCGTCGCCCGCGCCGCGGTGCCCTCGGGCGCCTCGACCGGCCAGTTCGAGGCCGTGGAGCGCCGCGACGGCGACAAGGGCCGCTACCTGGGCAAGGGTGTGCAGGAGGCGGTCTCCGCCGTCATCACCGACATCCAGCCCAAGATCCTGGGCATGGACGTCCAGGAGCAGCGAGCGATCGACCAGGTGATGCTCGAGACCGACGGCACCGAGAACAAGGGCTCCCTGGGCGCCAACGCGATCCTGGGCGTGTCCCTGGCGGTGGCCCGCGCCGCCGCCGATTCTGCCGGGGTGCCGCTGTACCAGTACGTCGGCGGCCCGAACGCGCACATCCTGCCGGTGCCGATGATGAACATCCTCAACGGCGGCTCCCACGCGGACTCCAACGTCGACATCCAGGAGTTCATGATCGCGCCGATCGGTGCGGAGACCTTCTCCGAGGCGATGCGCGTCGGCGCCGAGGTGTACCACGCGCTGAAGTCCGTGCTCAAGGAGCGCGGCCTGGCCACGGGCCTGGGCGACGAGGGCGGCTTCGCACCGAACCTCGAGTCCAACCGTGCGGCGCTGGACCTGATCGTCGAGGCCATCGGCCGCGCCGGCTTCGAGGCCGGCAAGGACGTGGCCCTGGCGCTCGACGTCGCCGCCTCCGAGTTCTTCGAGGACGGCGCCTACACCTTCGAGGGCGCGAAGAAGACTTCCGCCGAGATGGTCGACTACTACGCCGAGCTGGTCGCCGCGTACCCGCTGGTCTCCATCGAGGACCCGCTGGACGAGGACGACTGGGAGGGCTGGAAGGCCATCACCGAGCGGCTGGGCACCTCCACCCAGCTCGTGGGCGACGATCTCTTCGTCACCAACCCCGAGCGCCTGGGCCGCGGCATCGCCGAGGGTGCGGGCAACGCGCTCCTGGTGAAGGTCAACCAGATCGGCTCGCTCTCCGAGACCCTCGACGCCGTGGACCTCGCGCACCGCGCAGGCTTCAAGGCCATGATGTCCCACCGCTCCGGCGAGACCGAGGACACCACCATCGCCGATCTCTCCGTGGCCACCAACTGCGGTCAGATCAAGTCCGGTGCGCCGGCCCGCGGCGAGCGCGTGGCGAAGTACAACCAGCTGCTGCGCATCGAGGAGGAGCTGGGGGATGCCGCGCGCTACGCCGGGGCCTCCGCCTTCCCGCGTTTCTCCGCCTGAGATCCCAGGCACGCGATGTAGCCTCTGGGCATGAGCAGCAGACGACCGGGCGCCCCGCGATCAGCGAGGCGCCCGGTCTCCGCGTCCGGGGGTCGGGGACCCGCCGCGCGGAGCACGGCACGTGCCAGCGGCCCCTCGGGCGCCGGCACCTCCTCGCGCACGTCGCGCGGCCGCGGCCCGGCCGCCGCCTCCCGTCCGCGCAGCACCCCGCCGCACGCTCCGGAGGAGGACGGCCCGGGCATCACCATCACCCGGCGCACGCTCGCCCTGGTCGCGCTCGTGGTGGTGGCCCTGGCCGCTCTCGTGCCGACGGTCAACTCCTACGTGGCCCAGCGCCAGCAGCTCTCCGAGCTGCAGGCACAGGTGGCGGGTCAGGAGCAGGACGTCGAGGAGCTGCGCGACCAGGTGGCGCGCTGGGAGGACCCGGCCTACGTCTCCGCCCGCGCCCGCGAGCGGCTGCTGTTCGCGATGCCGGGGGAGACCCAGTACCGCCTCACCGACACCTCCGGCCGGGACGTCCCTCTCACGGAGGCCGAGCAGGCCGCCGAGGAGGCCAAGGAGGGCGCCTGGTTCTCCACGCTCTGGGAGAGCGTGGAGGGTGCCAGCCGCCTCACCCCGGAGGACATCCCCGACGAGACCGGCTCGACCGACGAGGACGTCCCCGACCAGGACCCCGCCGACGACTCCAGCGATCAGGACGACGACCAGTGACCCTTCCGCCCCTTCCTCACGAGACCCCCGCCGCCGCCCGCGATCACGAGGTGATGCGCGAGCAGCTCGGACGGGAGATGCGGGGCGTGATCTCGATCGCCCGCCGCTGCGCCTGCGGCCGCCCCGCCGTGGTCCGCACCGCCGTGCGCCTCGAGGACGGCACCCCGTTCCCCACGTCCTTCTACCTCACGCTTCCCTGGCTCACCCTCGAGCTCTCCCGCCTCGAGTCCACCGGGGTGATGGCGGAGCTCAACCAGCTCCTGGCCGAGGACGAGGAGCTCGCCGCGGGCTACCGCCGCGCCCACGAGCGCTATCTGGCCCGGCGCGCGGAGATCGGCGAGGCGGAGGAGGTCGCCCACGTCAGCGCCGGCGGCATGCCCACGCGCGTCAAGTGCCTCCACGCGCTCGCCGGACAGGCCCTCGCCGAGGGGCCCGGGACCAACCCCGTGGCGGACGCGGTGCTGCCGCGCATCGACGGCGTCGTCCCCGATCTCGTGTGCCGCTGCCAGGAGGCCGCCGTCGACGCGGAGACCACCCGATGAGCGCCCCTGTCGCCGCGATCGACTGCGGTACGAACTCGATCCGCCTGCTCATCGCGCGGCGCGACGAGGCCGGCGGTGCCGTCGTCGACCTCGAGCGCCGCCTCGAGATGGTGCGCCTGGGTCTCGGCGTCGACCGCACGGGCCGCTTCGACCCGGTCGCCGTGGACCGCACCCTCGAGGCCGCTCGCCGCTACCAGCAGCTCATCGCCCATCACGGAGTGCACCCCCGGGACGTCCGCTTCGTCGCCACCTCCGCCACCCGGGACGCCGCGAACCGCGATCTGTTCATCCGCGGCGTCCGGGAGATCCTCAGGATCGACCCCGAGGTGATCACGGGGCAGGAGGAGGCGGCGCTCTCCTTCCGCGGAGCGGTCGAGACCCTCGATCAGCTCCCCGCCGGTCCGCGGCTGGTGGTCGACATCGGGGGTGGCTCGACCGAGCTCGTGCTGGGCACGGACGCCCCCAGCCACCGCATCAGCATGGACATCGGCTCGGTGCGGCTCACCGAGCGCCACCTGGCCACCGATCCGCCCACCGCGGCGGAGGTCGCGGCCGCCACGGTGGACATCGATGCGCATCTGGACCGCGCCGCCCGGGAGGTCCCCCTCGAGCGCACCGCCGCGCTGGTGGGCGTCGCCGGCACCGTGACGACCGTCACGGCGGTGGCTCAGGGGCTCGAGGAGTACCGGCCCGACATCACGCACGGCGCCACCCTCGGGATCGAGCAGGTGCAGGGCCTCTGCGCCTCCCTCTTGGCCGAGACCCGCGCCGAGCGCGCGAGCCATCGGATGATCCACCCGGGACGCATCGACGTCATCGGCGCGGGCGCGCTCATCTGGTCCCGGATCATCCACCGCGTGGCGCTGGCCTCGGCGATCACCGAGACGCGGACCAGCGAGCACGACATCCTCGACGGCATCGCCCGGGATCTCCTGGATCGCGCGGCCTGAGTCCACCCCACCGCGGGCGTGCCCGGGACGGCCGCTCCAGGCGTCCCGCGGCCCCCGCGGGGAGCGCCCCGGAGTCGGTGCGCGGCAGGGCGGCGACGGGGTCCATTGCGGCCAGAACCGGTGCGCCCACGGGACAGACGTCTTTTGTCTCAGCGGCGGAGCCGACCTAGGCTGTGGCTCATGACCAACACTTTCGGCGGCAAGCCCCATGTCCTCATCCTCGGCGGCGGTTCCGTCGGCCTCACCACGGCGTCCGAGCTGCGCAAGACCCTCGGTTCGGAGGTCGCGATCACGGTCGTCGACCCGCGGCCGTACATGACCTACGCGCCCTTCCTCCCGGAGGTCGGCGCCGGCAGCATCGATCCCCGCGACGTCCTCGCGCCCCTGCGCAAGGTCCTGCCCGGCTCCAAGATCGTCACCGGCTCGGTCTCCGCGATCCGCAGCGCGGAGAACACCGTGGAGGTCCTCACCGAGGAGGACGAGACCCTCGAGATCGCCTATGACTACCTCGTGGTCGGTCTCGGCGCCGTCCCGCGCCTGCTGCCGATCCCGGGCCTGGCGGAGAACGCCATCGGCTTCAAGCAGGTCGAGGAGGCCACGGCCGTCCGCGACCGCATCCTCGCCAACCTCGCCGAGGCGGCCACGACCAAGGACCCGGCCGTTCGCAAGCGCCTGCTCACCTTCACCTTCATCGGTGGTGGCTTCGCCGGCGGCGAGGCCGTGTCCGAGGCCGAGGACATGGTGCGCGACGCGCTGCGCTACTACCCCGATCTGCACTCCTCGGACATCCGCTTCGTGCTCGTGGACGCCGCGCCCTTCGTCTTCCCGGAGCTCACCGAGGACCAGCGCGCCTATGTGCTGAACCAGCTGCGCGAGCGCGGCATCGAGGTCAAGCTCGAGACCTTCCTGAACTCCGCCGAGAACGGCGTCATCAAGACCAGCGACGGCGACGAGTTCGAGACCGACCTCCTGGTGTGGAACGCGGGCGTGCGTCCCAACCCGGTGCTCGCGGACGAGGAGACCTCGGACCTCCCGGTGGTCACCGAGCGCGGCCCCCTCATGGGCAAGCTCGAGGCCCTCGCGGACCTCCGCGTCAACGGCGCCGACGGCCCGCTCGAGAACGTGTTCGCCGCCGGCGACTGCGCCGCCGTGCCGGACCTCGCCTCGGGCGAGGGCAAGTTCTGCCCGCCCAACGCCCAGCACGCCGTGCGCCAGGGCAAGCGCGTCGCCGACAACATCACCCGCTCCGTGCAGGGGCGCCCGCTGGTGGACTACTACCACAAGAACCTCGGCGTCATGGCGACCCTGGGCATGTACAAGGGCGTCGGCCGTCTCAACGTGGGCGACAAGGAGCTCGACATCCGCGGGCTGCCGGCCTGGGCGATGGCCCGCGCGTACCACGTCTACGCGATGCCGACGGTGGGCCGGAAGGCCTCCGTCCTCGCCGGGTGGGTGTCGAACCTGATCTCGCGCCGCGACATCATCGGCATCCCGCAGGCGGAGACCCCGCGCGCCGCCTTCGAGTACGCGGCGAACGCCGGCAAGAAGAAGTGAGGCACCGGGCCCGCCCCCTCTGAGGCGCGCCCGCCCCCCAGGAGGCACCGTCGCGCTCTGCGCGGCGGTGCCTCCTGCTGTGTGCGGGCCTCGGAGCGCCCGTCGGACGTCTTCGCACAGAATGATCGAGCATGCTCACCCAGGGTGTGAAATGCGCAGGTATGATCATGGCCGAGGGGGGCCGAGGCGGAGCCGGGCCTCATCGGACCACGAAGGGGAGCAGCCATGAAGATCACCATCGCCGCCGACGCCGCGGCCGGAGCGCGGGTCGTCGCCGACCTCGTCGAACGGACCCTCCGCGACGCCGGCGACCGTGGACCGGTGCTCGGCCTGGCCACGGGATCCTCGCCGCTCCCGGCCTATGCCGAGCTGATCCGCCGGCACCAGGAGGAGGGGCTGTCCTTCGCGCGCGCCCGTGCCGTCCTGCTCGACGAGTACGTGGGCCTGACCGCCGCGCACGCGCAGAGCTACCACCGCGTCATCCGCGAGCAGTTCACCGCGCATCTGGACATCGACGACGCCGCCGTGATGTCGCCCGACGGCGCGGCCGACGATCCGGCGGCCGAGGCGCTCGCCTACGACCGGCGGATCGCCGAGGCCGGGGGAGTGGACCTGCAGATCCTCGGCATCGGGGCCAACGGCCACATCGCCTTCAACGAGCCCAGCAGCTCGCTGGCCTCCCGGACCCGCGTGGTGGGTCTCACGCGGCGGACGATCTCGGACAACGCCCGCTTCTTCGACGATCCCGCGGACGTCCCCGTCCGCGCCATCAGCCAGGGCCTGGGCACCGTCCGGGAGGCCCGACGGATCGTGCTGACCGCCTCCGGCGAGGGCAAGGCGGAGGCCGTCGCCCAGCTCGTCGAGGGGCCGATCAGCGCGCGCTGGCCTGCGACCTCCCTGCAGCTGCACCCGGACGTGGTGGTGGTCGTCGACGAGGCCGCCGCCTCGCGGCTCGAGCTCAGCGACTACTACCGCAGCGTGCAGGAGCTCGAGGCCGCCGTCCCGGCGGCCGGCACCCGCGGGCGCTGAGCCCTCCGGGGCGGTGCGCAGGGGACCGGACGCGGACGGATACGATGCGTGCCATGCAGCAGGCTGATCCCTCCTCCCCGCCCTCCGGGTCCTCACCCACCGCACGGCCGACCGCGGAGAGGCCGGGGCTCTCCGGCCTCGACCGCTACTTCCGCATCACCGAGCGCGGGTCGACCCTCGCCCGCGAGGTCCGCGGTGGTCTGGTCACCTTCGTCGCGATGAGCTACATCGTGGTGCTGAACCCGCTGATCATCGGGACGGTCCCGGACTCGACGGGCCACTTCCTGGGTGGCGGCACCGAGCCGAACCTGCCCGCGGTCGCCGCGGGCACCGCGCTGATCGCCGGACTGCTCAGCATCTTCATGGGCACCTGGTCGAAGTTCCCGCTCGCGCTCGCGGCCGGCCTGGGGCTCAACGCCTATCTCGCCTACTCCGTGGCGCCGCTGCCGGGCATGACCTGGGGCGGGGCGATGGGACTGGTGCTCCTCGAGGGCGTGGTCATCCTCCTGCTGGTCCTCACCGGTTTCCGCCGCGCGGTCTTCCGCGCGGTGCCGCCCTTCCTCAAGACGGCCATGGCCGTGGGCATCGGTCTGTTCATCGCCTTCCTGGGCCTGTACAACGCCAAGTTCGTGACCACCGCGGCCGGCACCCCGGTGCAGCTGGGCAACGACGGCTCCCTCACCGGCTGGCCCACCCTCGTGTTCGTCACCGGCCTGCTGCTCATGATCGTGCTGTGGGTGCGCAAGGTGCCCGGCGCGATCCTCATCGCCATCGTGGTGGCGACGGGGCTGGCGATGCTCCTCGAGCGGGTGCTGCACCTCGGTGCGTTCACCGCGCCGGCGGGCGATGATCCCGGCAACCCGGGCGGATGGGCGATGAACGTCCCGGCCGTGAGCGGCTCGGTGATCCAGGTGCCGGACTTCGCGA
Organism: Brachybacterium sp. YJGR34; assembly: GCF_003347015.1. GTDB lineage: Bacteria > Actinomycetota > Actinomycetes > Actinomycetales > Dermabacteraceae > Brachybacterium. The sequence goes on along the minus strand of NZ_PNFB01000036.1, from coordinate 1,128 downwards.
CCCTCTTCACGGTCGATCCCGTCGGCGGCATCACCGCCGCCGGCGTCATCGGCGCCTCGGTGATCGTCTTCTCGCTCCTGCTCGCCGACTTCTTCGACACCATGGGCACGATGGTCGGGGTGGCCTCCGAGGCGGACCTGGTCGACGAGGACGGCGACATCCCGCACTCCCAGCGCATCCTCGTCGTCGACTCCGTCGGCGCCATCGCCGGCGGCCTGGGCGGGGTCTCCTCGAACACGAGCTTCGTCGAGTCCACCACCGGCGTCGCCGAGGGAGCGCGCACCGGCCTCGCCGCGGTCGTCGTCGGCCTCGCGTTCCTCGCCTCGACCTTCTTCTCGCCGCTGGTGGCGATGGTGCCCTACGAGGCGGCGACCCCGGCGCTGGTGATGGTCGGCTTCCTCATGATGAGCCAGATCAACGAGATCGACTTCTCCGACATCGAGATCGCGCTGCCCGCCTTCCTCACCATCATCCTCATGCCCTTCGCCTACTCGATCACGGTGGGGATGGGCGCGGGCTTCATCATGTACGTGCTGATCCGCGTGGTCCGCGGCAAGGCCCGCGAGGTGCACTGGCTCATGTACCTCATCTCCGCGCTGTTCATCGCCTACTTCCTGCGCGGTGCCCTCGAGAGCCTGCTGCTGTGAGCGAGCAGCCCCGGGCGGACGGGCCGGACGTCCACGAGCTCACGGCCGAGCTGCGTCGTCTGCTGCTGGTCTCCTCGCGCATCCTGCGCTCCCACACCGCGTCCGACGCGGTCTCTGCGCCGCAGTTCTCCGTGCTCGCCTATCTTGAGCGCGCCGGGGAGTCGACCCCCGGGGCCCTGGCAGAGTTCGAGCACGTCAGCCCGCCGGTGATGACCCGGATCCTCGGACGGCTCGAGGAGGCGGGTCTGGTGCGCCGCGCCGCCCACCCGGGCGACGGGCGGCAGGTCCGCGTCACCCTCACCGAGGAGGGGGAGCAGGTGGTGCTGGCCGGGCGGGAGCAGCGGGACGCCTGGCTGCGCTCGCGGATCGAGGAGGTCGATCCCGCCGAGCGCGAGGCGCTGCGGGAGGCCACCGAGCTGCTGCGCAGGATCCTCGCGCCCCGCCGCTGAGACGCCGCGGCCGGACCACGGCTGCGCGTGGT
>NZ_PNFB01000035.1 GCF_003347015.1 Brachybacterium sp. YJGR34 | reverse complement strand
GCCGGTGCCCGAGAGGGCACCGGCCGCGCGGTGGGGCGGCTCCCGGACCCCGTCGGGTCCCGGAGCGCGGCCCGGTCAGCAGTCGAGATCGTCGAGCTCGGCGCCCAGGCGCTCCTCGAGGCTGTGGAAGAAGGCGATCACCGTGCTCAGACCGCACTTGATGGTGCTGTCGATCTGGGAGCCGAGCGCTCCGGCGCGGTAGTCCGCGGAGAGCTCGCCGTAGACGCCGAGCAGGCCGTCGGACTCCCGTCGGACATAGACCTTCGGCCAGATCCGGTTCATGTTCCACTCGTTGCAGAGCTTGACCATCTCGACCTTGCGGGAGACGTCCACGGAGTGGCTCCAGCGGCCGCGGATCTGCAGCACGCCGTGCTCCTCGCCGGAGATCATGAACTGGAAGCGGTAGTCGTCGAAACGGGCACGGACGATGTCGCCCAGGTCGCCGTCCTCGACGAAGGAGTAGCCATGACGGGTCAGGCTCTCCTCCACCCTCTCCAGGGACAGGGGGGCCAGGGCGTCGGTCGAGTCCATCCGTGCCGGGGACTCGTTCGGTGCAGTCACGTCCAACCTCGGGAAGCGCAGTAGGGGCAGAACGATCCGGGACCCGGATCGCCGATCACCCTACTCCACCTCGCGTGGAGCGGCATGTGCGCAGGAGGTGATTCCCCTGACCCGGGCGTCCACCGGCGGAGCGGACGGATAGGGTGCCTGGCATGGACGAGCACGAACCCGGGACTCCGCCGCCCGGCCCCGGCGGGTCCCCGCCGCTGGTGGCCGTCGTGGGGGCCACGGCCACGGGGAAGTCCGCGCTCGCGATCTCCCTCGCCCGCCGTCTGGACGGCGAGATCGTCAATGCCGACGCCCTCCAGCTGTACCGCGGGATGGACATCGGCACCGCCAAGGTGAGCGTCCGCGAGCGGGAGGGCATCACCCATCATCTGCTCGACGTGCTGGACGTGACCGAGGAGGCGAGCGTCTCCGCCTTCCAGCGCGCCGCCCGCACCGCCGTCGGCGAGATCCGTGGGCGCGGACGCACCCCGATCCTCGTCGGCGGGTCGGGGCTGTATGTCCGCGCCGCGCTCGATCGGATCGAGTTCCCGCCCACCGACCCCGCCACCCGCCGGCGGCTCGAGGAGCGGGCGGAGCGCGAGGGCACCGCCGTCCTGCACCGCGAGCTCGCCCGGACCGATCCGGAGGCCGCGCGGACCATCGGCGAGCACGACACCCGCCGGGTGGTCCGCGCGCTCGAGGTCGGCGAGCTCACGGGGCGCCCCTTCACCGCCTTCCTGCCGCGCCCCGACTACGAGGACCCGAGCACCGTGCAGATCGGGCTGCGGCTCGAGCGGGCGGTGCTCCACGAGCGCATCGCCCTCCGCGTCCGCTCGATGGTCGAGCAGGGACTGCTCGAGGAGGTCCGCACGCTGCGCGCGCTGGGACTGGACCGCGGTGCCACCGCCCGCCGGGCCATCGGCTACGAGCAGGGGCTCGCGGTCCTGGACGGCACGCTGAGCTGCTCGGACGCGATGGAGTCGACGATCGTCGGCACCCGGCGCCTGGTGCGCAAGCAGGACACCTGGTTCCGCCGCGACGAGCGGGTGCACTGGCTCGACGCCGAGCCCGACGCCGCCTCGCCGCTGCTGCAGCGCGCCCTGGACCGTTTCGAGGCGGCCGTCACGGCGCCCGGCAGGTCCTGGACGTAGGCTCGGGGCATGACCAAAAGCTTCCCCTTCACCAAGGGCCACGGGACCGAGAACGACTTCGTGGTCCTCGACGACCCCGACGGCGCGCTGGACCTCGATGCGACCGCCGTCGTCGCGCTCGCGGACCGCCGCGCCGGCGTCGGGGCCGACGGGGTGATCCGTGCCGTCCGCACCCGCCGCGCCGGGATCGACGCCTCCGCGGACGCCCCGGAGTGGTTCATGGACTACCGCAATGCCGACGGCTCGATCGCGGAGATGTGCGGGAACGGCGTGCGAGTGCTCGCCGCACACCTGCGGCGCGCCGGTCATGTGGACGCGGAGCGCTTCGAGGTGCTCACCCGCGCCGGGGTGCGCACGGTCGAGATCCTCGCCGGTCCCTCCACCGAGGGCGGCCCCTGGGACGTCCGGGTCGGGATGGGGGCCTCGCGCAGCGTGCACGGAGCGCGCACCGTGCAGATCGACGGGCGCGTGCTGGACTCCACCGACGTCGACATGGGCAATCCCCATGCCGTCGCCTTCCTGCCCGAGGACCTCGCGCTCGAGAGCATCGACCTCACCCGGCGACCGGTGCTGGATCCGGAGCCGCCGGACGGCGCGAACATCGAGCTGGTCAGCACGCGGGGGGACCATCACGTCGCGATGCGCGTCCATGAGCGCGGCGTGGGGGAGACCCGGTCCTGCGGCACGGGGGTCGCGGCCGTCGCCGTCGCCGCCGCCCTGCGCGCGGGCGACGACTCGGGAGCGCCCTGGACGGTCGACGTGCCCGGGGGGCGGCTGCAGGTCAGCTGGGACGAGGACGGGCAGGTGCTGCTGGCCGGTCCGGCGCAGCTGGTGGCAGAGGGCACCACGCTCGTCTGAGTCCGAGCACGCGCGGGCCGCGAGCATGCGCGTGTCCCTCCCGGTGCCGGGCGCACCGTGAGAGGCGGACCTGCCGTCCGCTCAGCGGACGGGACCGACCTCGAGGATCCTGAACCCCTTCGCGCTGGCCGCCTTCGCCACGGAGCGCTGCGGCAGCTGCTCGCCGAGCCAGCGAGCGAGGGGATCCGCCCCCAGATTCTTGCCCACCACCAGCGCCGCCGTGCCCTCGGGTCGCAAGCGCGCGGTCCACTCCAGCAGCAGTGCGTGCAGCGCGGGCTTCCCGATCCGGATCGGCGGATTGGACCAGATCACATCCAGCAGGAGGTCCTCGGGCACCTCCTGCGGGGAGAGGACGCGGACGTTGTCCGCGCCCGCGCGGCGCGCGTTGACGGCCGTGAGCTCGCGGGCGCGCTCGCTGACGTCGACCGCCCACACCTCCGCCTCGGGGTGCAGGAGCGCGGCGCTCAGCGCGATGGGCCCCCAGCCGCAGCCCAGGTCCAGGATCCGTGCCCCGCTGGGCGGCTCGGCGATCTCGTCGAGCCGGTCCAGCAGCACCGCGGTGGCCTTGTCCAGGCCGCGACCGCTGAACACCGAGGAGCTCGAGACCAGGTCCAGGTCCCGGCCGGCCAGTCGCACCGACAGCGGGAAGCGACGGTCGTCGGTCCGGGGGGAAGGGGTGAAGTAGTGCTCGTCCACCCGAGCAGGATACGGACCCCGGAGTCCCGGAGCCCCCGGGACGTGATCCGGGATCCGCCCTGCGCAAAATCCCTCGACCCACGGGGTGCGGCGTGGGATTCTGGACGGACAGCTCGTTCCCTACCTCGAGGAGTGCCCCGATCGTGCCCATCGCCTTCCATCCCGAACCCGACTCCGACCTCGACGTCGACGGGACCACCACGGGAGGGACCGGGGCCGCTGAGCACTCGAGCAGCGCGAACGACCCTGCCGTCCCCGCCGCGGACCCCGCGCCCGGGCACCGTGATCCGCTCACCGAGCGGATCCTCTCCCGCGGCGATGCCTCGCTGACTCCTCTCGCCCACGGCTCCGAGTCCGACGGCGAGCAGTACGACCTCGCGGACCGGCAGGCGCTGCGCCGCGTCGCCGGGCTCTCCACCGAGCTCGAGGACGTCACCGAGGTCGAATACCGGAAGCTGCGCCTGGAGCGCGTGGTCCTCGCGGGCCTCTACACCTCCGGCAACGCCGACCAGGCCGAGACCAGCCTGCACGAGCTGGCCGCGCTCGCCGAGACCGCGGGCTCCCAGGTGCTCGACGGCGTCCTCCAGCGCCGTGCCCACCCGGACCCCGCCACCTTCCTCGGCAAGGGCAAGGCGGCCGAGCTCGCGGAGATCGTCGCCGGCAACGGCGCGGACACCGTGATCGCCGACGGGGAGCTCGCTCCCGGCCAGCGGCGCGCCCTCGAGGACATCGTCAAGGTGAAGGTCGTGGACCGCACCGCGCTGATCCTCGACATCTTCGCCCAGCACGCCAAGTCCCGCGAGGGCAAGGCGCAGGTGGAGCTCGCCCAGCTCGAGTACCTGCTGCCGCGCCTGCGCGGCTGGGGCGAGTCGATGTCCCGCCAGGCCGGCGGCCAGGTGGGCGGTGCCGGTGCGGGCATGGGCTCCCGCGGACCCGGCGAGACCAAGATCGAGCTGGACCGTCGGCGCATCCGCGACCGCATGGCCAAGCTCCGCCGCGAGATCCGGGCGATGGCGCCGGGCCGGCAGGCCCAGCGCGCCGACCGTCACCGGCATCAGGTGCCCGCCGTCGCCATCGCCGGCTACACCAACGCCGGCAAGTCCTCGCTGCTGAACCGGCTCACCGGCGCCGGGGTCCTGGTCGAGAACGCCCTGTTCGCGACCCTCGACCCGACCGTGCGGCGCTCGAGCACCCCGGACGGCCGCGAGTTCACCTATGCGGACACGGTCGGCTTCGTCCGCCACCTGCCCACGCAGCTGGTCGAGGCCTTCCGCTCCACGCTCGAGGAGGTCGGCGACTCCGATCTGCTGCTCCATGTGGTGGACGCCTCGCACCCGGACCCCGAGGGACAGATCGCCGCGGTGCGCACCGTGCTCGGCGAGGTCGAGGGTTTCGACGTGCCGGAGATCGTGGTGCTCAACAAGGCCGACCTCGCCGAGCCGGAGACGATCGCGCGCCTGCGCAGCCAGGTCGGCGAGTCCGCGGTCGTCTCCGCCCGCACCGGGATGGGCATCGCGGAGCTGCGCGAGCTGATCGCCGAGCGCCTGCCCCGGCCCGCGGTCGAGGTCGACCTCGTGGTCCCGTACTCCCGCGGGGACCTCGTCTCGCGCGTGCACAGCACGGGCGAGGTCCTCACCGAGGAGCATCTGATGGAGGGCACGCGCGTGCACGCCCGCGTGGATGAGGCGCTCGCCGCAGAGCTCCACGGCGCGGCCTGAGTCCTGCGGGGGCGGCGCGCCGATATCCTGATCCGATGACCGCCGCGACCGAGCATCCCGCTGCCCCGAAGGCGGCGGATGTCCCGCTGTCCACCCTGATGGAGGCGGCGGTCGCGGCCATCGGCGGGTCCCCCCGCGCCGGTCAGGAGACGATGGCCGAGGCCGTCGACCGCGCCATGTCCGGCGGTCGCCACCTGCTCGTGCAGGCGGGCACCGGCACCGGCAAGTCCCTCGCCTACCTGGTGCCCGCCCTGCGTCAGGCCATGGTCACCGGGCGTCCGGTGGTGATCTCCACCGCCACCATCGCCCTGCAGACCCAGATCGTGCGCAAGGATCTCCCGCGCCTGGTCGAGGCGCTGGCCCCGCACCTGCCGCGCACCCCCACCTATGCCCTGCTCAAGGGCCGCGCGAACTATCTGTGCCGGCACAAGATCGACGGCGGCTATCCCGTGGACATCGATCCCGGCGCGCTGTTCGCCGAGGCCTCGGGCGACCCGGCGCGGTCCGGGAGCGAGCGACTCGGCGACCAGGTCAAGCGACTGCGGGAATGGGCGGAGGAGACCGACAGCGGGGACCGCGACTCCCTGGAGGACGCCGTCTCCGACCGTGCGTGGCGACAGGTCTCCGTGACCGGGACGCAGTGCCTGGGCAGCACCTGCCCGATGGTCGAGAGCTGCTTCGCCGAGCGCAGCCGTGAGCTCGCCCGCGAGGTCGACATCGTGGTGACCAACCACGCGCTGCTCGCGATCGACGCCTTCGACAGGCACGGCATCATCCCCGATCACGACGTGGTCGTCTTCGACGAGGCCCACGACCTCTCGGGCCGAGTGACCAGCGCGGTCACCGATGTCCTGACCCCGGGGATGCTTCGCGGCGCGGTGCGGGACCTGCGGGGCCTGGGCGTGGCCGCGACGGCGCTGGACGACGCCGGGGACGAGCTGCGCGAGGCCCTCTCGCTCGCCCCCGACGGCCGCGTCGTCGGCGCCCTGCCCGATCGGCTCGCCGACGCCCTCACCCAGCTGCGGACCGAGGCCCGCACCGCCCATTCGGACGCCCGGGACGCCGGTGACGACGCCTCCGCCGGTGCGCGCAAGACGGTGCGCGCGAACCTGCAGGAGGTCATCACCGTGTGCGAGCGGCTGACCGCGCCCGACGAGGACGACGTGGTCTCGATCGCGCACTCGGCGGCCACCGGCCGCTCGAGCATCCAGGTCGCACCGCTGAGCGTCGCGGGAGCGATGCGCGGCGCGATCCTGGAGGAGCGCACCGCGGTGCTCACCTCGGCCACGCTCGCCCTCGGCGGGCGCTTCGAGCCGGCGGCCGGCGAGGTGGGGCTGGCGCGGGCGGACCGCACGGGAGTGGACGAGATCCCCGCGCTCGCGAGCGCGGACGCCTGGGCCGGTCTGGACGTGGGCAGTCCCTTCGACTATCCCCGCCAGGGCATCCTCTACACCGCGCGCCACCTGCCCCCTCCGGGTCGGGAGGGTCCCTCGCCGGCGATGCTCGATCACCTCACCGATCTCGTGGAGGCCTCGCGTGGGGGAGCGCTGTGCCTGTTCTCCTCGCGCCGGGGCGCGGAGATCGCCGCGGAGCACGTGCGGGCCCGGCTCGATCTCACCCTCGCGGTGCAGGGAGAGGACTCGATGGCGAATCTCGTGCGGACCTTCCGCGAGGAGGAGGACGCGAGCCTCTTCGGCACCCTGACGCTGTGGCAGGGCGTGGACGTCTCGGGGCGCTCGCTGCGGCTGGTGACCATCGACCGGATCCCGTTCCCCCGTCCGGACGACCCGCTGACCTCCGCTCGGCAGGAGCGGATCAGCAGCCGCGGCGGCAACGGCTTCATGGCGGTCTCGGCCCAGCACGCGGCGCTGCTCCTGGCCCAGGGGGCGGGGCGCCTGATCCGCTCGTCCGCGGACAAGGGCATGGTCGCGGTGCTGGACCCACGCCTGGCGACCGCGCGCTACGGGGGCTTCCTGCGGGAGTCGATGCCGCCCCTGTGGCCCACCGCCGATCCCGAGATCGCCCTGGGGGCGCTCCGCCGCCTCGCCGGCTGATCCCGGTCCCGCGCAGAAGAGCGCCCTCCCGCCGCAGGGCGTGGCGGCCGGCTGATGCTCCGGAGAGCTCGCCGGCCATGAGCGGGCGGCTCAGACGGCGCGCAGCACCGCCACGACCTTGCCGAGGACCTCGGCGTGGTCGCCCAGGATCGGGGCGAAGGCCGGGTTGTGGGGCATCAGCCAGATGTGGTCGTCCCGCTGCACGAAGGTCTTCACCGTGGCCTCGCCGTCGATCATCGCCGCGACGATCTCGCCCTTCTCCGCCGTGCTCTGGGAGCGCACCACCACCCAGTCGCCGTCGCAGATCGCCGCATCGATCATCGAGTCCCCGACCACCTGGAGCAGGAACAGGTCGCCATCGCCCACCAGCCGCTGGGGGAGGGCGAAGACGTCCTCGATCTGCTCCTCGGCCGTGATCGGCACGCCGGCCGCGATCCTGCCCACCAGCGGGACGCTCACGGTGTCCGGGGTGATCTGAGGCTCCGGGGCGGGCAGGGGCTCCGGGGCGTCGTCCGCCCCGGGCATGACGACCTCCATCGCGCGGGGCCGCTTGGGATCGCGGCGCAGGAACCCCTTGCGCTCGAGGGCCTGCAGCTGATGGGCGACGGAGGACGAGGAGGTCAGACCCACCGCGTCACCGATCTCGCGCAGGGTGGGTGGATAGCCGTGGGTGGAGACGGCGTCGTTGATGGTCTCCAGGACCAGCCGCTGACGACGGGTGAGCCCCGCGGTGAGGCCGTCGCCCGGGACCTCCGCCCGGGCCCGGATCGGCTTGGGGGTGCTCGGCGTCATGGTGCGGGCCTCCTGGCGTCGTCTGTCGGACCCTTGCGGTTCCGTTGTCCTGTCGCCCAGCGTAGAGCGGCACGCAGCGGAAGCCAAACATGTGTTCGAGATTCCTCTTGCGTGTCGCCGGACCGCGGGGCTACAGTCGCACACACATTCGATCGAACAGGAGTTCGGACATGCGTACCGAGACCGCTACGGTCCTTCCCTTCCCGCGGCACCGCGACGAGCGTGCCGGGGGCTCCGCTCGAGCGGGCGTTCGACTCGAGGCCACGCGCCGGGGTCGCCTGGTCGTCGCCCTGCTCGCCTTCCTGCTCGGCCTGCTCGTGGCCGCCGCGGTGCTGCTGGTCACCGACCTGCCGTCGGCCGTCGCCGGCACCGAGCCCTCCGTGCAGGAGACCGTCACCGTCGGCGCGGGGGACACCCTGTGGGGCTATGCCGAGCAGCACGCGCCGGAGGGCATGAGCGAGCAGGCGTACATCGCCGAGGTGCGCAGCCTGAACCATCTGCCCACCGGCCGCATCACCGCGGGCACGGAGATCGAGCTGCCCGTGCTCGAGGATGCCGCCCGCTGACGGGGGAGCAAGCCGGTATCCTGGCCGGATGCACTGCCCGTTCTGCCGTCATCCCGATTCCCGGGTCGTGGATTCCCGCACGTCCGACGACGGTTCGACGATCCGGCGCCGCCGCCAGTGCCCGAACTGCTCGCGACGCTTCTCGACCTCCGAGACCGCCTCGCTGTCGGTCCTCAAGCGCTCGGGCGTCAGCGAGCCCTTCAGTCGGGCGAAGGTGATCTCGGGCGTCCGGAAGGCGTGCCAGGGTCGTCCGGTCAGCGATGACCAGCTCGCGATGCTCGCCCAGCGGGTCGAGGAGGACATCCGCTCCAGCGGCGTCGCGGAGATCGACGCGCATCAGGTGGGACTGTCGATCCTCCAGCCGCTGCAGCAGCTGGACCTCGTCGCCTACCTCCGTTTCGCGAGCGTCTACCAGGACTTCGACTCCCTCGAGGACTTCGAGTCCGCCATCGTCCGCCTCCGTGCCGAGTCCGGTGCGCGATCCGCCTCGCGGACACCGGGCCCCTCCGCCTGAGCGCCACGTCAGCGCCCGGCCCTCGGTCCGTCGGTCGGTCCGGGCACGTGCCGTCCGCGGAGATGGTGCAGAAGGTGTGGACACCACATGAACGAGCGCCGGAGTGTGCATAAGATGTCCTGCGTGCGCTCGTCGAGCGCACCACCGATCGGCGGTCGTGGAGGGGAAGCCACGGCCGCCGATCCCGTGCGCGGGGACCTGCGTCGGCGCTCGCCCCGTCCCCGAGGGGGCCCGGACGGAAACCGTCAGCGGGCGATGCCGCGGGGGAGCTCCCGTGCGTGCACCACGCCGAGGTGCTGCGTGGCCCGGCTCATGGCGACGTAGAGATCGCCGGCGCCGTGGGCGTCGACGAGCTCGGCGGGCTCCACCAGCACCACCGCATCGAACTCGAGGCCCTTCGCGTCCTGAGCGGTCATCACCGCGATCTCGTCGTCGACCCCGGCAGAACCCACGCCCACGGCGGGCAGGCCCGGCAGCGACCGCAGCTGCTCCAGGATCTCCTGGACGCGCTCCTGTGCGGTGATGACCGCGAGCCGGCCCAGCCCCTCCTCCTGCACGGCGGCCACGGACCCGGCCGCCGTCTCCACGAGCCGCGACGGATCCGTGCGCTCGATCCGGGGATCGCGGTCCCCCTCGCGGACCGAGCTGACCGACGTCACGGGCAGCTGGTGGGCCTGTGCCATCGCCACGGCGCGATCCATGATCCGGCGCGGGGTGCGGTAGTTGACGGTCAGGTGCTCGACCTGGAGCCGATCCTGGATGTAGGGGCTCAGCGCGTCGGTCCAGGAGTGGGTCCCGCCGGCGGAGGAGGTCTGCGCGACGTCGCCCACCACGGTGAAGGACTTGGTGGGCGCGCGACGCATGAGGGCCCTCCAGCTCATGGGGGAGTGCTCCTGCGCCTCGTCGACCACGACGTGCCCGTAGGTCCAGCTGCGCTCCGAGGAGGCGCGCTCGGCGAGCGTCCGGCCGTCGCGGACCTGGCTGACCTGGTCCGCGAGGTCCTCGGCCCGGATGATCCCGGAGCTGTCGATGTTCTCGATGACCTTGCGCGCGTACTCCACGTCCGCCGTGCGGCGCTCGGCGTCGTCCTTGGCACGGGCCTCCGCGGGCGCCGCGTCCTCTCCCAGCAGCTCGGCGACCTCGTCGAGCAGCGGGATGTCCTCGATGGTCCACGGCTCGCTCTTGGGGCGCACCAGGAGGTCCACCCGGTCCGCGAGCGATCGCGGCGCCGCGGCGGCCAGCCGGTCCGGGCGGGAGAGGAGGATCCGCAGGAAGCCCTGCGGCGTGTAGGGCAGCCAGGCCAGGTTCAGCACCCGCTTGACCTCGGGGTCGTGCCGGAGGTCCGAGAGCAGGTCCCCGCGGTCCTCGGGCACGATGGTGTGCCCGCGGGCGGTGAGCGCCTTCTCGTACTTCTCCACCAGGCGGTCCATCGCCGCGCGCACGAACACCGCGCGCGCCGCGTTGTGGGGCTTGTGGGTCGCGCGGGCCTCGCGGCGAGCGGCCCGGACCATCTCCCGGGAGAGCGTGACGGGTGTGCCGTCGATGCGCAGACGGACGTCCTGCTCCGGGACCACCTGGCGCTGCTTGACCGCTCGTGCGATGAGCTCGGCCATCGCCGCATCGCCCTTGACCGCGGCGACCTCGTCGCGGTCATGGACGAAGGTCTCGACCCCGGGGAAGAGCTCGCCGGGGGTCAGCATGACCACGCCGGACTCGCCGAGGCTCGGGAGCACCCGCTCGATGTAGCGCAGGAACCCGAGGGTGGGCGCCATGATGAGGACGCCGGTGTGCTCGAGCCGCCGGCGGTGGGTGTACAGCAGGTAGGCGGCGCGGTGCAGCGCGACCGCGGTCTTCCCGGTGCCGGGCCCGCCCTGGACCACCATCACGCCGCGGTTCTCCGAGCGGATGATGCGGTCCTGCTCGGCCTGGATGGTGGCGACGATGTCGCCCATGCGCCCGGTGCGCTGCCCGGAGACGGCCGCCAGCAGGGCGCCCTCTCCCTGGAGCAGGACGTCCTGCTCGGGGTCCTCGAGCATCGACTGGTCCAGGACGTCGTCCTCGAGCCCCACCACGGTGCGACCGCGATTGATGAGATGGCGGCGCAGGCGCACCTCGAGCCGCTCCGCGCTGGTGGCGCGGTAGAAGGCCGCCGCCGCCGGGGCTCGCCAGTCCACCAGCAGCTGCTCGCGCTCCGGGGTGAACAGCCCGATCCGGCCGATGTAGCGGCGCGCGGCGTCGTCCATGTCGAGGCGACCGAACACGACGCTGCGCGCGACCGAGCGCAGCAGCGCGAGCCGGTCCTCGTACAGCGCCATGAAGGAGTCGCGCTCGGAGCGGTTCTGATGGGTCGAGGCCTGCTGCGACCCCTGGATCTGATCGAGGTTGTGCTCGACCTGCGCGATCAGCTCGTCGAGCCGGGCGTAGAGCCGGTCCGCATAGGCCTGCTCCCGTGCGAGCTCCCGGGCGATCTGCTCCTCGGCGTCGTCCACGAACACTTCCCCTCTGTCGTGAGTTGCACACGCCGCGCCGCGGCCCGGCGGACCCGGGGGCGGTGCGGCACGGTCGTCCATTATGGTGGACGGGCCTGGGTGCGCGTGCCATCAGGTCGACCACATCCAGCCCGCCGCGAGGGAGGAGACCCCGATGCGCGACCCCCGAGATCTCTACCGGTTCGAGTCCTCCGAGGTGCTCGAGGCCGTGCCGCGCTCCGGGCTCACCCTCGTCCACGCCCTGCCGGGCATGGTCGACGCCGGCAACGCCTGCCGCATCGCCTCGACCTATCTGCGGGACGAGCTGCGGCACCTGCGGCTGGTCTCCTTCGACACCGACGAGCTGCTGGACTACCGCGGCTCCCGGCCCCAGGCCACCTTCGACGGCACCTCCTACACCGGGGTCGAGATCCCGGAGATCACCCTGTCGCTGATGTACGACGAGGCCGATCGGCCCTTCCTCTTCCTCGACGGCCCGGAGCCGGATCTGCAGTGGCGCCGCCTCGCGGAGGCCCTCATCGACCTGGTGGAGTACTTCGAGGTGGAGCGGGTGGTCGGCATGCAGGCCGTGCCGATGGCCGTGCCGCACACGCGGCCGATCGGCCTGTTCGCCCATGCCAACGATCCCTCGCTGCTGGGGCGGCCGAACACGGGGGCCACGCCGGCCCCGGGCACCGCCCCGGAGGGAGACGAGGAGGGGTCCGGGGAGCTCGTCATCCCGGCCGCCTTCAGCGCGCTGCTCGAGCACCGGCTCGGAAGGGCGGACCATCCCGCGATGGGCTATGCCGCCCAGATCCCGCACTACCTGACGCGGACGGACTTCCCGGCCGGGGCCTTGGCGCTCCTGCGCCGCGTGAGCGAGGCCGCCGGTCTCGAGCTGCCCCTGGTCCATCTGGGCGACCTCACCGACGCGGCCACCGTGGCGCTCCAGGGGACCCTGGAGCAGAATGCGGAGGTCCGTCAGATCGTCAGCGCCCTCGAGGAGCAGTACGACGCCGTCAGCGAGGGGCGCGAGTCCTCCCCGCTCTCGACCACGATGGATCTGCCCACCGCCGATGAGATCGGCGAGCACTTCGAGCGCTTCCTCGCCGATCACGACGGCGACGGTCCCGAGGAGCCCCCCACGCTCTGAGCGATCCGGTGGGCGCGCCTCCTCGCCGTCCATCGCCCTGTCCAGGGGGCGCTCGGTGAAGTTCGTTACGTCTTCGTGATCGCGTGTCGCCCATCTCCGTGTGAACAGGGCCACGATCGTGACAGAATGAGGGCGTTGCGGTGATGCAGGTCCAGCAGGACAGTCCGTCGAAGGTGCCTCGGCACAGCAGTACGGCACGCACCAATGCGCCACCCACCTCGGTGGGGGACGGCGTCACGCGGCACCGCGATCGCGTCGTGCGATCGATGATGGACGACACAGAAGGTGACAGGTATGGCACAGGGCTCGGTCAAGTGGTTCAACGCCGAAAAGGGCTACGGATTCATCGAGATCGACGGAGGCGGCGCAGACGTCTTCGTGCACCACAGCAAGATCGACATGGACGGCTACCGCTCGCTCGACGAGGGGCAGCGCGTGGAGTTCGAGGTCAGCCAGGGGGACAAGGGGCCGCAGGCCGAGCAGGTCCACCCTCTCTGATCACGGACGTCCCGTGACCTCACGGACCGGGCGGGAGCATCGCGCTCCCGCCCGGTCCGTCGTCGTGTCGGGACCTTCGCGCGCCCACCGGGCGGCGCCATCGCGCGCGAGGCGGTCGGTCAGACCTCGCCGAGCACGCGACCGGCCCGTGCGAGGGCCTCGACCTGGGCCGGGGACGCGAGCCGCACCGAGACCGCGTCCGAGCGCAGGTCCCGATCGATCCCGTCGGGGAGCGGACGGGAGGAGGCGAGCAGCACGCAGTTCCCGCGGCGCTTCCCGCTCAGATGCGCGGGCTCGGCGATGACGCCGACGTGCGAGAACGCGGCCGAGAGCGTCGCGACCTCGTCGGCCATCATCCCGGTGCCGGGCGGCGCCGCGCAGTTGGCGAGATAGAGGCCTCCCTCGCGCAGCACCCGCGCGGCATGCTCGGCCGCCGACAGCGTCGTCAGCTCGGGGGGCGTGACGGCTCCCGCGAAGACGTCCCGGACCAGCACGTCGAAGCGGTTCTCGCGCCACGCGCTGAGCGCGCTGAGCGCATCGTCGATCCGCAGCCGCAGCTGCGGGGAGCGGGGCAGGTCGAACCAGGTGCGCACCTGCTGGGCCAGCAGCTCGTCGATCTCCACGACGATCTGCCGCGAGGAGGGGTGATGGGCGGCCACGGCGCGGGGCAGCGAGCAGCCGCCCCCGCCGAGATGGGCGAGCTGCGGGGTGGCCGCCGCGCGGCCCTCGCCGAGCTGACGGTCGATCACGAGCAGCATCCACCGCATGTACTCGAACACCAGATGGTCGGCATCCGGGTGCAGGTGCGAGGAGGGGACCCCGTTGACGTCGAGCAGCACGGAGCCGTCGTTCTCGAGGGTCAGCCGGGCGCTGCCGGTGGAGATGGGCAGGGAGGTGTCCAGCGGGCCGAGGTGCTCGAAGGCGGTACGGCGCGCGCGGTCGCGGCGGGGCATCGCCCCACTCTAGGAGATCGCCGACCATCCCTCCTCCCCAGCGCGGTCCCGTCCCCGGCCCGGACGTCCGGGGCTCGCGTGTCGGACCCCCGTCCTAGCGTGGCGGGCACAGGACGGCACACCGGCCGCCCGCCGCGCACGCAGCAGGAGGAGGAGCACGATGGCCACCACGACGACCCGCCGAGGACTCTCCGCACCCCTTGCCGGCGAGACCCGGGGTCTGCGGCTCCGGCTCGCACGTCTGGATCAGGACCAGGCGGATCTCGACCGCGCGCGGGACCTGCTGCGCCAGGGGCGGGCACGGGCGGTCGAGGACCCGCGCGAGGCCTTCGAGCTCGTCCACCGCGCCGCTCTGCGGGGAGCGGGCGTGCTGGTCGGCCGCGCCAATCGAGAGCGCCGGCGCCGGCTGCCGCTGAACGTGTGGACGGCGATGGAGAAGCTGGGCGGCGCGGACGCCGAGCGCGCGGCGGAGCTGGCCCCGCTGGTCGCGGAGCGGATGCGGCTGGACCGCGACCCGTCGGCGCGGCCGGACCCCGATCTCCTCCGGCGGCATCTGCGGGAGACGGGCGGGCACCTCGAGCAGATCGCGGAGCGCCTGCTCGAGGACCTGCCCGCCCGCGCCACCGATCTCGCCGCCGGCTGAGTGCGGACCGGTGCCCGCGGGTCCGCTGAGTACAGTGCGGTACCGAGGGAGGTGGCGATGGACGCGAGCGGCGTGGACCGCGCGGTGGAGGTCCCCGGGATCCTCCACCTGGACATGGATGCCTTCTTCGCCTCCGTCGAGGTGCGCGACGACTCCACCCTGGCAGGCCGCCCCGTGGTGGTCGGCGGGGCCGGTGCGCGCGGTGTCGTCGCCGCCGCGAGCTATCCGGCGCGCACCCGCGGCATCCGCTCGGCGATGCCGATGGCGACGGCGAGGAGGCTGGCACCGGATCTCGTGATCGTCCCGCCCCGGATCGACCGCTACCGAGCGATCTCCGCGCAGGTGATGGGCCTGCTCCGCGACGTCGTCGCCGATATCGAGCAGATCAGCGTCGACGAGGCGTTCCTCGACGTGCGCGGTGCCCGCCGACTGTTCGGCGAGCCGGAGCAGATCGCCACGCTGCTGCGTCGCCGGATACGGGAGGAGCTCGCGCTGCCCAGCTCGGTCGGGGGGTCCGTCTCGCGCGCCGTCGCGAAGATCGCCTCCGCCCACGCCAAGCCGGACGGCCAGCTGATCGTCCCGGCCGATCGCACCGCGGCCTTCCTCGCGCCTCTGCCGGTGTCGGTGATCTCCGGCATCGGTCCGAAGGCGCAGGCCGCGCTCGAACGGCTCGGCGTGCGCACCGTCGGCCAGCTGCGCGAGATCCCGCCCGGCGCACTGACCCGGGCGCTGGGCCCTCGAGCGCCGGAGGTCGCCCGGCTCGCCGCGGGCAGCGACCGCACCGGGCTCGGACAGCGGGTCCGCGACAAGTCCGTGGGCACCGAGCGCACCTGGGACGAGGACCTCACCGATCCCGCCGAAGTACGGCGCCGCATCACCGTCATGGCCGACGAGGTCGCCCGCCAGCTGCGACGGGGCGGCTTCGTGGCCCGGACCGTCGTGCTCAAGCTCCGGGGCCCGGACGGCGCCACCCTCACCCGTTCCGCGACCCTGGACCAGCCCACCTCGAGCGGCGAGCGCCTGCGGGAGCACGTGGTCGCGCTGTGGGAGCGGGAGAGCGGCGCCCTGCGCCGGGTCCGCCTCGCCGGGGTGCGCGCCACGCACCTCGAGCCGGTGGGGAGCACCCCCCAGCAGTCCGAGCTGACCGCCCGGTCGGCAGGGTGGACGGACCTCGAGGCCGCGATGGACCGCGCCGCCGATCGCTTCGGGACCCGCAGCCTCAGCCGCGGCTCGACGCTCCCACCGAGGGCGGAGGAGGAGCATCGCGGAGCCCCGGGAGCCGGGGAGGACGGGCGCTGAGCGCGCGGGGCGTCCGGCCCGGCGGCGGTGCCGCGGACGGATGCCCCACGACGCTGTTCCCATAACTCAGGAACACGCCGTAAACTGGATGAACCGCCGACGGGGGCCAAGCGCTCTCGCACGGTGATCGGGGCGCCGACCGGCGCGAGAGGACGGGGACAAGGAGCGGGATCATGCCGCTGTCTGAACACGAGCAGAAGATGCTCGACGAGATGGAACGCCAGCTCTTCGCCGATGATCCGCGCCTGGCGCGGGCCTTCGCACCGAAGTCACCGCCGCGACGCAACGGGCGTCGCATCGTCATCGGCCTGGGCGCCGTGGTGCTCGGACTGGGCGTCCTCGTCCTGGCCGTGTCCCTGCCGGCCGTCTGGCTCGGGGTGATCGCCTTCCTCGGCATGCTCGCCGGCGCGGTCTACGCCGTCACGGCTCCGGGCGGCCCCTCCGAGGGCACGGACTCCGGTCCCGGGGGCGGCGGTGGTGGAGGCTCCGGCCCCGCCACGCCCTCGGACGACGGCAGCAGCTTCATGCGTCGGATGGAGGAGCGCTGGGAGAGGCGCGCGGGCGACGACCCCCGCGTCTGACCCAGCCCTTCCCGACGGCGCCGCGAGCGG
>NZ_PNFB01000034.1 GCF_003347015.1 Brachybacterium sp. YJGR34 | reverse complement strand
ACCCCGATCGGGGTGCGGCGCCCTTCGCGGTGACCGGGACGGAGCGTCCCGGGCCCTCAGGCCGACGGGCCGGGCTCGTCGTGCTGCTGGGCGGTGCGCAGGGCGAGGGCGAGGTCCTCGGGGCGGCGGGAGGAGGCGACCCAGGCGGTGGTCGGGTCCTCCGGGTCGAGCACCTCGACCCGGATTCCCGAGGGGGCCCAGACCCGCAGGCAGTGATGCGCGAGCGGCTCGAAGTCCTGGCCCACCGTGCGCTGCCAGTCCTCGCCGCGGAGCACCTGCGCCGGGCCCAGCAGGTCCACGTCGATCTGTGCGCGCCCCAGGCGGAAGCGATGCTCGGAGACCTCCAGGACCGGGGAGTACAGCACGGCGAGCCCGAGGGCGATCAGGATCGCGATGACGCCCACGATGATCGCGACCGTGAGGTCCAGGGGCACCAGCGCCAGCCCGAGGACGCCTCCCAGCGCGACGGCGACGATCCAGGACCCGACGCCCGGCAGCAGGCGCTCGTGGAACAGGGGCTCACCGCTCGACGGTTCCGGGGCGGGCCGGGAGCGGGGCGAGGCGGGAGCGGGATCGGAGGCGCGATCGGGGCGTGCGGGCATGGTGCCATCGTCTCACGCACCCCCTGGACGCCCGGGAGGAGCCCGCGCTCAGGGACCTCCGGGGATCCGTGCGGACGGACGGCCTAGGCTGGGCCCCATGCCTGCCGAACATGCTCCGACCGTTCCCGGCGCCGCGCCCGCCGCTCCCGCGTCGCCCCCCGCCCCCGCGCTGCGCCTCCGGCGCGGCGACGGAGTGCCGATGCCGCACCGCGCCCACGCCGATGACGCGGGTCTGGACCTCTCCAGCGCCGAGGAGCTGGTGATCCCCGCCGGCGGCCGCGCCCTGGTCGACACCGGACTCGCCCTCGCGCTGCCGCCGGGGACCGTGGGCCTCGTCTGCCCGCGCTCCGGTCTCGCCGCGCGCCACGGCGTCACCGTCCTCAACGGCCCCGGTATCGTGGACGCGGGGTATCGCGGCCCGATCAAGGTCGCCCTGCACAACACCGATGCCGAGACCCCCTTCGCCCTGGGGATCGGGGACCGCATCGCCCAGCTGGTGATCGTCCCGTTCCTGGCGCCGGTGCTGGAGGAGGTCGAGGACCTGGAGGACACCGACCGCTCCGCGGCGGGCTTCGGCTCCAGCGGTGGATTCGGCGCCTCGGCGCCCGCCCCCGACCAGCACCAGGAGGGATGACCCATGGGACTGTTCTCCCGCAGGAAGAAGCAGCAGGACGAGGCGCCCGAGGGCGCCGAGTCGCTGGACGTCGAGATCGACGCCGACGAGGACGCGGAGGCGGACTCCGCGGAGGACGGGGCGCCCGAAGGGGACGCGCCGCGAGCGCAGGAGGACCGCGAGGACTCCGCTCCGCAGCGCGGTGCGCATCTCGAGGACGGCCCCTACGACGTCGACGACGCCCCCGAGGAGGAGCGGATCGACCTGGGCGGACTGCTGGTCCCCACCATCGACGGCATGGAGCTGCGGATGGAGGTCGATCAGCGCACCAGCGCCGTCACCGGCGCCAACCTGGTCATCGACGGCTCCTCCCTGCAGGTGCAGGCCTTCGCCGCCCCCAAGACCCGCGGGCTGTGGGAGGACGTGCGCACCTCGCTGCGCGACTCCGTGGTCTCGCAGGGCGGCACGGCGGAGACCCGTCCGGGCGCCTTCGGCACCGAGCTGATCACCCGCCTCCCGGTCAAGCGCACCGACGGCCGCACCGGTTACCGCCCCGCCCGCTTCATCGGGATCGACGGGCCGCGCTGGTTCCTGCGCGCGATCCTCACCGGCAAGGCACTCGGCGACACCGAGCAGTCCCAGCGCTTCGAGACCCTCATCTCCCGCCTGGTGGTGGTGCGCGGCGCCGAGGCGATGGCGCCGCAGGAGCTCATCGCCCTCCACCTCCCCGGCGAGCGGCCGGGTCTGAGCCAGATCCGCTCCGGCCCGCTGGACCCGCTCGCGCGCGGTCCCGAGATCACCGAGGTCGGATGAGCACCCCGGCGCACCCCCCGACGCCTCCCGACCCGGAGGGCTCCGAGCACGGCGGCGCCCCGGCGCCCGCGGAGCCCGCGACCGCCCCGGAGAGCACCGACCCCGCGGCGGACGGCTCCTCCCGCGGCGGACTGGGCGCCGTCCTGCGCGAGGAGGAGTTCTCCGTCTCCGACGCGATCGGCGGTCGGCGCGGGATCCTCGAATCGGTCCTGCCCACCGCGCTGTTCGTGGTGCTGTTCGTCGTCACGCGCTCGGTGATGGTCGCGGCCGTCGCCGCGGTCGCCGTGGTGGTGGTGCTCCTGGTCGCCCGCATCGTGGCGCGGCAGAGCCCCTCCTCGGTCCTCGGCGGGCTGCTCGGGGTCGTGATCGGCGCCGTCCTCGCTGTCCGCTCCGGGGACGGCTCCGACTTCTACTGGCCCGGCATCGTCACCAACGTGGTCGCCGGGATCGTGCTGCTGATCTCGGTGCTGGCCCGTCGGCCGCTGGTGGGCGTGGTGATCGCCCTGCTCGACCCCCGGGTGAAGGACTGGGCGCAGCAGGCGGACGCCCGGCGCGTCTACACCCGAGCCACGCTGCTGTTCACGGCGCTGTACATCGCCAAGGTCGCGGTCCAGCTGCCCCTGCTGCTGACCGGTCAGGTGGCCGCCCTCGGGGTCGCGAAGATCGCCATGGGACTGCCCGCCTTCGCGGTGATCGTCTATCTTGTCTGGCTCATGCACCGGGCGCTGATCATGCGCCGCGAGGGCGCCTGAGCCCTCGGGATCGGACGCCGCCGCGCGCACGGAGACGCGCGGAGGCGGCCGCCGGGTCACAAGGATCGTCCACTGGATGAGACAATGAGCCGCGATGCGCTCCGCACGCGCCCAGAAGGGCCCGCGGGACGCGTGCACACACGAGCATCCACCCTCCGCCCGGGCGCGGACGGGGGCGAACGGAGAGGGAGTGGTCCGATGACCCCGGAGGCCGAACGAATGACGAGCCTTCCCGCCGCGGGAGGCGGCCGCCTCCTCACCCTCACCGTCGGTCCGCCCGCCGCGGGCGGCACCTTCGTGGCCCGTCATGAGGGACGGGTGGTCTTCGTCCGCGGCACCGCGCCCGGCGAGACCATCACCGCCCGTCTGCTGGATGATCCCGAGGAGAAGGCGAACGCGCGCTTCTGGCGCGCCGAGGCCGTGGACGTCCTCGAGGCCGGCGTGGACCGGGTCCCCTCCGTGTGGGAGGAGGCCGCGGCCGACGGCGTCGGCGGCGCCGAGTGGGCGCACATCGCGCTGCCCGCCCAGCGACGCATCGCCAGCGAGGTCCTGCAGGAGCTCCTCCGCCGCGCCGGGGTCTCGAGCTTCCCGATCGAGCAGGTCCAGGTCGAGCCCGCATCGCACGACGTCGACGGCCTCGGCTGGCGCACCCGGGTGCGCTTCGCGGTGGACGCCGACGGACGGGTGGGGATGCGCGGCTGGCGCTCCCACGACGTCCGCGACGTCGGGGAGAACCCGCTCGCCGCCCGCGCCATCCGCGAGCTGCGCCTGGGGGAGTGGACCGCCCCCGAGGGCACCGAGGCGATCGACGCCGTCGCGCCCTCGGCCGGACCCGCCTCGGTGGTGCTGATCGGCCGGGACCTCGATCCCGAGGCCGTCGTGGTGCCCGAGGCCTGGGGCGAGGCCGACGTCTCCGTGCGCACCTCCCGCGGGCTCGTGCCCCTGCGCGGCGACGGCACCGTCCACGAGCGCGTCGGGGAGCGACTGTTCACCGTCGCCGCGACCGGGTTCTGGCAGTCGCACCGCCGCGCCGCGGAGATGCTCGGCGAGGTCGTCGAGAGCACGCTGGGCGCTCCGCGCGGTGGAAGCGCCTGGGATCTCTACGGCGGCGTGGGCCTCTTCGCCGCGGTGGCCGCCGAGCAGGTGGGCCCCGACGGGACCGTCATCACGGTCGAGGGCAACCGGCGCGCCTCCCAGCTCGCCGGCGAGAACCTCGAGGACCTCCCGCAGGTCTCCACCGCCACCGCCGATGTCACCGACTGGGTGAAGGCCCGTCGCGGCGGCGTCGACGCCGTGGTGCTGGACCCGCCGCGCAGCGGGGCGGGCGCCGAGCTGATGGAGCTGCTCGCCGCCGCCGTGCGCCAGCGGATCGTCTACGTCTCCTGCGAGCCCTCCACCCTCGCGCGCGACCTGGCCGCGATCGAGAAGAAGGGGTGGCGCGTCGTGGACCTGCGCGCCTTCGATCTCTTCCCCCACACCCACCACATCGAGTCGGTCGCCTTGCTGGAGCCCGCCGGGGCCTGAGGTCGCCCGGCGACGGGCGCGCGGCGGCGCTCGGTGCCGGCATCGTGCTGCGCACCACAGCGGAGCAGCTGACGAGCTGTCATGTCGATCGCCGCGATCGTGGTAGAATTTATCTTGACGTCAAGATATCTGCCGGGACAGGCCCGGCGTGACCCCGTATCGACCTGCACGGACGACCGTCCGGGACAGGTGCCGCGTTCGCCTGCCTGTGGAGGTGCTCGCGCCTACGATGGAGGGGTTCACCCACCACTGAAGGAGTGCGCCAGATGAGCACCGTCGACTCGTTCGCCGCCAGACAGGATCTCACCGTCGGGGGCACCGACTACGAGATCTACGCGCTCGACGCCGTGGAAGGCGCCGAGAAGCTTCCCTACAGCCTCAAGATCCTGCTCGAGAACCTGCTGCGCACCGAGGACGGTGCGAACATCACCGCCGATCACGTGCGGGCGCTCGCGGGCTGGGACGCCGCCGCCGATCCGTCGGTCGAGATCCAGTTCACCCCGGCCCGCGTGATCATGCAGGACTTCACGGGCGTCCCCTGCGTCGTCGATCTCGCCACCATGCGCGAGGCCATGCAGGACCTCGGCGGGGACCCGGAGCGGATCAATCCGCTGGCCCCCGCGGAGATGGTCATCGACCACTCCGTCATGATCGACGTGGCCGGCCGTCTCGATGCCCTCGAGTCGAACATGGAGCTCGAGTACGAGCGCAACCGCGAGCGCTACCAGTTCCTGCGCTGGGGCCAGACCGCCTTCGACGACTTCAAGGTCGTCCCCCCGGGCACCGGCATCGTCCACCAGGTCAACATCGAGTACCTGGCCCGCACCGTCATGACCCGCGAGGCCCCGGCGGCCGACGGCTCCGGCACCGTGCTGCGGGCGTACCCGGACTCCTGCGTCGGCACCGACTCCCACACCACCATGGTCAACGGCCTGGGCGTGCTGGGCTGGGGCGTGGGCGGCATCGAGGCCGAGGCCGCGATGCTCGGCCAGCCGGTCTCGATGCTCATCCCGCGCGTGGTGGGCTTCAAGCTCACCGGCGAGATCCCGCCGGCGGCCACCGCGACCGACGTGGTCCTCACGATCACCGAGATGCTCCGCGAGCACGGCGTGGTCGGGAAGTTCGTCGAGTTCTACGGCGAGGGCGTCGGCCAGGTGCCGCTCGCCAACCGCGCCACCATCGGCAACATGAGCCCGGAGTTCGGCTCCACCGCGGCCATGTTCCCCGTCGACCAGGTGACCGTCGACTACCTGCGCCTGACGGGCCGCTCCGAGGAGCAGCTCGCGCTGGTCGAGACCTACGCCAAGCGCCAGGGCCTGTGGCACGACCCCTCCGCCGAGATCGAGTACTCCGAGTACCTCGAGCTGGACCTCTCCACCGTGGTGCCCTCGATCGCCGGGCCCAAGCGTCCGCAGGACCGCATCATCCTCTCCCAGGCCAAGGAGTCCTTCCGCGAGGTGCTGCCCTCCTACGCGAAGGACCACCCGGTCACCACCAACGGCGACGGCTCCTTCCCCGCCTCCGACCCGGCCACCCCGGAGTCGGACAACGAGTCCGGCGGCACGGCGCCCGAGCACCAGCACGTGCCCGGCCGCGCCTCGAACCCCGCCGCGGTGGCGGGGCAGGACTTCACGATCGACCACGGCATCGTCTCGATCGCCTCGATCACCTCCTGCACCAACACCTCCAACCCCTCGGTGATGATGGCGGCGGGCCTGCTGGCCCAGAACGCCGTGGACCGCGGCCTCACCGCCAAGCCCTGGGTGAAGACCTCGATGGCGCCCGGTTCCCAGGTGGTCACGAACTACTACACCAAGGCCGGCCTGTGGCCCGCTCTGGAGTCCCTCGGCTTCCACCTCGTCGGCTACGGCTGCACGACCTGCATCGGCAACTCCGGACCGCTGTCCCCGGAGATCTCCGAGGCGATCGCCGAGAAGGACCTCGCCGTCACGGCGGTGCTCTCGGGCAACCGCAACTTCGAGGGCCGCATCAATCCCGATGTGAAGATGAACTACCTGGCCTCGCCGCCGCTGGTCATCGCCTACGCCCTCGCGGGCACGATGGACTTCGACTTCGAGAACGACCCGCTGGGCACCGACGCCGACGGTCAGGACGTCTATCTCCGCGACATCTGGCCCAACCCCACCGAGGTCGAGCGGGTCATCGGCGAGTCCATCTCCCAGGAGATGTTCACCGACGACTACAAGGACGTCTTCACCGGCGACGAGCGCTGGCGCTCCCTGGAGACCCCCGAGGGCGCGACCTTCGACTGGGACGCGGAGTCCACCTATGTGCGCCGCCCGCCGTACTTCGAGGGCATGCAGCAGCAGCCGGAGCCCGTCACCGACATCGAGGGCGCCCGCGTCCTGGTCAAGGTCGGCGACTCCACCACCACGGACCACATCTCGCCCGCCGGGTCGATCAAGCTCGACTCCCCGGCCGGCCGCTACCTCCAGGAGCACGGGGTCGCCCGCAAGGACTTCAACTCCTACGGCTCGCGGCGCGGCAACCACGAGGTGATGATCCGCGGCACCTTCGCGAACATCCGCATCCGCAACCAGCTCCTCGACGGCGTCGAGGGCGGCTACACGAAGAACTTCCTGACCGGCGAGCAGGAGTTCATCTACGACGCCGCCCAGGCCTACGCCGAGCAGGACATCCCGCTGGTCGTCCTGGCCGGCAAGGAGTACGGCACCGGCTCCTCCCGTGACTGGGCCGCCAAGGGCACCAAGCTGCTCGGCGTCCGGGCCGTCATCGCCGAGAGCTACGAGCGCATCCACCGCTCCAACCTCATCGGCATGGGCGTGCTGCCGCTGCAGTACCCCGCCGGCGAGTCCGCCGAGTCGCTGGGCCTGGACGGCACCGAGGCCTTCGCCATCACCGGTGTGACCGCCCTGAACGAGGGCACCACCCCGAAGACGGTGCAGGTCGTCGCCACGAAGGAGGACGGCTCCACGGTCTCCTTCGACGCGGTGGTGCGCATCGACACCCCCGGCGAGGCGGAGTACTTCCGCAACGGCGGCATCCTGCAGTACGTGCTCCGGCAACTTGTCGGTAGTAAGTGACCTGCTCGGATATGAGGCTGTCGGGCTGCTCGAGGCGCATGCTTCGGTAGCGGCTTTAGAGTCCCACAGAACGCGCCCCGTCAGGCTTCTGCCTGGCGGGGCGCGCTCGTGCCGTGTCGTTAGCGGTGGCCGGAGGGACTGTTCGGAGGAGAGTCCGCACGCGGGCGCAGCCTCGGGGAGCGGCGACCGGAGGGGGCCCGGCGTCCCGGGGCGGTCACGCGAGGACCCTGACCTTCCTTCCTCCGCGCCGGCCGCGCGAGACGATCTCGACCTTGCCATTGGACTCGAGACGCTGGAACAGCGTGTCGTTGGATGACCCGGAGGGGAGGTCGAACTCTGATCCGACTCCGTCGAGCAGCTTGTTGTAGGGGGCACCGAGCAGTGCCAGCACTTCGATCACGGCATCTGGTGAGGCGTCCCTGAGCCGCACCAACTGTCCGACGACCAGATCGGGGTTCTGCGTCGCATGGGCGATGCGCCGGACCTGGTCGAGGGGGAGCCGGACGCGGTTGGCTCGCGCGTACTGGCCTGCCGCTGCGAGCCCATCGGTGTCGCCGTCGTCCAGGTAGACCTGAAGGTTCTCGACGACCATACGCCGCAGATTGTCGGGAGTCTGCTGGCTCTTGACGAGATCCGCGGCGAACCCGTTCAGCAGCGTCGGGTTGACGAAATCGCTGACCTTCTCCGAAACACCGAAGGCTTCGGAGACGGCGGCCCACCCGGCCTGCGCGAAGTGGCTGAAGGCCTCGGCAGAGTCAGCCACGAGGTCAGCCTCAAGCGCACGCGCAAAGAGGTCGTCGGCGAAGGGGACGAGATCTACCACGTCGATGTAGTCAGTGAGGTCCAGCCCATCAACCAGTCGGACACGAGAACTCGCGGGAATGAGGCCCGACGCGTTGAGGATCTTGATCGCGAGCGCACGCCTGTCCTCGGTGCTGGTCTCGTCGGCGTCACGCAGCTCGATCGGATCCGACCTGGCAGGCACGAGGAAACGGGCCATGTGCTGATCGATGCCATGGTGCTGCGCGTATCGCCAGACGTTCGCCACGGTGGGCTGCAAGAGTGAAGCATCGACTAGCGCGGGCCAGACCTCGGATGGCGCATCGGTCAGATCTTCCAGTGCGGCGGAGTGAGAGCTGGCTTCAAGGACTTGCTGGAGCTGCTCTCCCGTCCAGGTCTCGTACTGCTCGTTGAGGATCTCGACGAGCACGGGCTCCGACTGCACAACATGCTCGATGGCGTCTTCGTCGCGCACCGCGATGAGGTACGCGTTCATACTCGATCGAACGTAGTCCCAGACGATGTCTCGCTTGCGAACCTCGTCCAGCGCAGGATCGGCGGTTGTGCTTAGGGCGAGTCGCAGGTTCGCCGTGGTGATTTCGTACTTCTGGGCTTTGACGATGCGGTCCCGGAGGGGAGGGGCGATGTCGTCCAGCTTGCCGACGATGATTCGCGATTCCTTCGCGAACGAGTAGATGTGATCCGTTCGCTCATGAGATTGGGGCGTGTTGAAGGCGCTCAGCTCGCGGTAGTGGGCGTTGATCCATGCCTGAGTCGTCTCATCGACGTCGTAGAGGTCGGCGGAACGCGCACCGAGCAGCGCAGCATCCACCAATCGGATTCGAGTCGTCTCATCGGGCAGACCGGGGTGACCGGTGAGGTAGTTGAACACGCCGGACCACGGATGGGCCGCGAGTAGCTCGATCAGCCGCTCCCGCGGAGCATCGGCAGCGTTGAGGAACGCGTCGAGGAACGTCTGCCAGTCCTTGCTTCGATCGGCGACCAGGAACGCGACGAGCGATTTTGCGTCGTTGGGGCGCTCCAGGATGATGTATGTGACCACCTGGATGTTGTATGCGCTGACCGTGCTTGTGAAGTCTGCCGGCACCTGTTCAAGCAGGTTGCGAACAGCATTCTTGCTCGTAAATTCGTGATCGAGGTACATTTCATTCGGTTGGACGCTGTGGTTGTAGAAGAAGGCGACATCGACGCCGACGAAGCTGCCGTAGAAGACCGCGGAGTACTCGGCATAGTTCCTGGTGATATAGCCTCGGCGGACGAGGTCGCGCGCCAGATCGGACTTCAGCGTGTTCGTTATCCGATCGGAGAACGTCGTGGACCCGCTCGGGAACCGCTCATACTGGGCGAGGCGATCGAAGTCCGCCCCGCGAAGGTAGGCGATGTCTTCGTCAATCTGCTTCACTTGCCGTTCCAGTTCGGCTGCGCTGAGGGGAGCCCACGACTCGGGGTCGGCTGCTTCGGGGAACACGAGGGCGAGTCGCCTCCCGCTGAACACGATCTTGAAGTTGGAGTTGCTGATCACTGCCAGAGACCCTGATGTGGCGACTCGCCCCCAGAAGGTTTCACCATCGATCGCCCCGACCGAGTACTGCTCGTCGCCCACCTCGAACGGGCCCGACGACCAGCCTAACCTCGAGGGCAGAGCTTCCGTGATACTCCGGAGTCGCGCCCCCAGCATCTTCGCGGTCTCGTCGCGGCGTAGCCGTTGCTCTTCCGCGTGGACTCGCTCGCGCCTCTTCCTCTGCAGGTTCTCGATCGTGGTCCTGACCAGGTCGCGACGTTGTTGCTCGAGGACGTCGAGGGTGCTGCTGCGCTGGGGGATGGCCTCGAAGTCAGCGAGGTGGAAATTCTTGTAGGCGACGAGGGCGAACAGGTCGTCGGCCGTCATGCCGGGAGCGCGGGTCTCGACCCACAGCAGCTTCTCGGCGAACACGACGAATTCATTGCAGATGTTGATCAGGAGCCGCATGTCTGTGGCGTGGCGTGCGACGAGGTCGAGCAGAGGTCGCGACACGATGTCATCAGGAAGATCGAGACGAGTTAGCGCGGCGATGAGGTGATCGCGTGCGTTGCGATGCGTGATGAACGGCACTATCGGGATCACGAGCTCGAAGAACTTGGTCCGGTTCGCCCTCTCCACTGCAGCTTCCGCGAGGTCGACTGCGTGCGTCCGCTTCTTCTCCTGCTCTGTCCCGGTCCTCGCAGCGGAAGCGTCTGCCGCAGTTCCCCTCGTGGTGGGATCTGGGTCGCTCCTCGTTGGTCGCGTCGTGTCATCCGGATCCGGTTCTGCCCCTAGCTGTTCGAACAGGCTATCCTTGATTGCGTAGATGAACCGGAGGGGCTGGGACTTGCTTTTCCAGCGCGAGGACTCGTTGATGAGGGTGTTCAGCTCTCGGAGCGAGTCAAAGATCTTCGGATCGTCGAACCGGTCCAGATCCTCGAAGATCACGTAATCCGGGTTGACAGCATCGAAGAACGTGACGATCTCGTCGAGGAATCCATCGAAGTAGGTCGTCGCCTTCTCGCCCAGCGTGATTGTCGTTCCTGCGGTTGCGACCTCTGACACGATGCGATCCCCGATGAGCCACCGCACGCCCCATGCCACCATCCACACGAGCGCGACGAAGAGCGCGGTGAGCCACCCCTCGACGGCCTGGTCGGTGGTCGACCCGAACCAGGACTTCGCAGGGCGCAGACCCACCAACCAGAGGAGCGCCAGCCCGACAGCGGTGGCAACACCGGCTTGCGCGAGCGCGCGCCATGGTGTCAACGGCTGGCTACGAGCGAACCTGGAGCGTCGCAGCTTTCCCGGCTTCGCTCGATAGATGAGCTGCTTGACGAGTTCCTTCTGGATCCGGTTCGTCAGGTCCTCGTCGTCTTCGTCCGGACCAAGGGTGTTGATGCTGATTCGGACGGTCGTGCTCTTGTGCTGTTTCTGGAATTCATCGAGCACGCTGGACTTTCCAGAGCCGTATCGGCCGGTGAGTGCGATGTTTCTGTTCTTGGGATCCTTGACCGCCTCCTCGAGGTGCTGGACGTACACGCTGTGATCCGGAAGATACTCAGGGGCCAGGGAACGCAAGGTTAGACGCGTCCCCGGGGCAAGCTGGGGCTTCGCGTTCGTCTTGCTCGGGCCGTCATCGGCTCCAGTGGTCTCCGTCACGCTGCCAGTATGGCGTGGCGTCGCACTGAGCGGGTGAGCGTTCGCCACGGTCAGGGTGTCGAACGACGCCAGGGTGCGTCGGGATCGGCGAGTGTCTCGAGCATGAGTTGGCACCAGACCTGCGCCGCGCCGACGACCAGGCGGGCGTGTCGCGGGCGCACCCACCTGGGCACCTCCTCTGCTCCGTGGTCGATGCCGACGCTGTTCCTGAGTTCGGTGATGCTCTGGGTGAGGGTGACCAGTGACTGGAGTGCCTGGCGGAGCGCGCGGTCCTCGTCGCTGACCGACTTTGGGGCGAGGCCGAGCGACTCCTGGGCGGCGTTGACGAGGGCCGGCACCTTCGCCTTAGGGGCATAGGTCTGTCCGCGGGCGGTGAGAACGCACTTGGCGGTGGACTCGATCAGTGCCTTGGCGGTGCTCACGGCGAGCCGCGGATCCGTGTCGACGCTGTCGGCGAGCCTGTGCAGGTGGTCCTGGATGGACTGCGGGTCGGGGAGGGAGTTGAGCGCGTCCTCGGTAAACTTCGTCCCGGCTCGGCCGAGGAGCACCATGCCAGTGGCCTCGTCGACCTCGAAGCCGTCTTCGCGCAGGATCCGGACCCACTTCTCGCCTAGGCTGTTGTCGTTGCCCCAGCCAACCGAGCCGTCCTGGATGATCGTCGGAAGATCGTCGCCGAGCACGGCGGTCAGCCGCCGAGCGTCGGCGGCGTCGCCCAGGTCGAGCGTCGCGAGGTACCGCCGCATCCGCTCGCGCCGCACGCTCTCGTTGTTGTCGCGCGGCTGCTCTGGGCCGAGCGCGACTCCCCGGTCGTCGAACAGCGCGTCGATCTCGCGCAGAGGCGTCGCAGTCAGCTGGTCGGAGAGCAGTCGCATCACGCGCGGAGTCATCACGCGCGGAGTGAGGGCTCCCATGCTCGGCTACTCGACCTTGTCGGGACGTATGGCGTGGACCTGTTCCAGATAGACGGTGGGGACTGCCGCACGGATAGGTCATCTTGACCTGATCTTGCGGCAGTCCCTCCTGAGTACGGGTTGGCAGCAGTAACACCGCGAGTGGTTGAGGAGCGCGGCACCGCGATGCGGCAGACGTACGACCCGCGGCAGCCGTCGCTTCGCATGCGACGCTCCGGGTCCCGGCCGCCGGTCGTACGATTCGAGCCCGTGTGTCGGAGCCCCCGAATAGGATCGGACCATGCTTCGAAAGCCGCTCCGGCGCAGTCGATGCCGGGCGGCCACGGGTCGTTCGGACGCCGCACCGACGCCCGCCCCCGAGCCCCCTGGCCCGGATCCCGACCACGCGTGGAGGGCGCTCGCTCTGATGAACGAATGGATCCGGCATTCTGACGCGAAGGCGGGCGTGACGCTCGCCTTCACCGGGGTCCTCGCGACGATGACCTTCAACCTCGTCAAGGATTTCCAGCCCCGCGACGCCATGTTCGACGCGGTGACGGTCGCGGCGTGCGTCCTGCTGGTCCTCACCGCGGCCCTCTGCGCCTGGACGCTGACGCCCCGCCTGAAGGACAGGGACACGGACAACGAGGCCATCAACCGGCTTTTCTTCGCCAGCATCGACCGCCACTTCCGAGGAGAGCGGAAACGCTACAGCGAGGTCCTGCGCACTCTGACCGCAGATCCGGTGGAACTGGTCGCTGACCTCGCGGACCAGATCCACGCCAACGCGCGGATCGCCACCGTCAAGGCCACTTGCGCCAGGTGGGCGATCAGATCGGCTCTCGCGGCCGGTGCCGCAGTGGCGCTGCTCGCGGTCCTCGTCGGAATCACGAACTCCTAGGAGGCCTCATGGACGGCAACCACAGCAAGTACGACTGGACCGCCAGTTCGGAGCGGATCAAGGCGATCCTGACCCAGCCGGCCAGGGCATTCGAGGACGTCAAGTCCCTACCTGACCGAGACTCGCTCACGTACACGAACGGCTTCTACGGCTGGTGCTCGGCCGTGTTCGTCGACATCCGCGGCTCGTCCGAGCTGACGGAGGACTACACCAGGCCGGTGCTCGCCAAGATCTACCGTGCCTTCATCTCCGAAATGGTCGCGGTCCTGAACTCCCACGAGCTAGTGAGGGAGGTCAACATCGTCGGAGACTGCGTCTGGGCGGTCTTCAACACGCCGACGAAGCCGGACCTCGACGAGGTTTTCCGCGTCGCTTCGCGAGCGAACACTCTCCTCAAACTACTTAACCATCACTACAACAAGAGGGGCATCCTTCCCCTCAAGATCGGGATCGGCGTCGACTACGGCCGAGTTCTGATGGTCAAAGCCGGGTACAGCGGCAGCGGCATCAACGACGTCGTTTACATGGGAGACGTCGTCAACCGCGCAGCGCACCTCGCTCACGAAGCCGGCCGCACGGGGAACAAGCCGATCTTCATCGGCCCCGTCTTCCAGCAGAACCTCAACGACGACAACCAGGCCCTCCTCACTCGCGAGAGAACGGCAGCACTCGGAGAGGTATACACAGGCGACTTCGTGAACACAGCGATGAACAAGTGGCTCGGAAGCCTCTAGCTCAGCCTGTCACGGCTACCACCATTTCGCGAACGTTCGTCTGCCGGATCTATGTCCGCAGGCAGAGCGGGGCAGATTTGCCTCAAGTATCGAAATGGAAGCATGTCGACTCAGGTGAGTCAGGGGTGCAGGGTAGTTGCTTGCACGTCCAAACATACCCCTGACCAGGTAAATTTCCTCGTCGACAGTGAAAAGCGACTACCGCAGAGTACAGCGAAGCATGTCTCAGTACGTGCTTCGGCAACTTGTCGGTAGTAAGTGATCTGCTCGGATATGAGGCACTCCGGTTGCTCGAGGTGCATGCTTCGGTAGCGGCTCTCTAGGCTCGAGTCTCTCACGACTGCGCCCCGTCAGGCTTCGGCCTGGCGGGGCGCAGTCGCGCTGTGACCTGGCGTTGTGCGGGACCGTGTGGCTTCTGCCCTTCCCGTCGATGGGTGAAACCACCGCACCTGCCGTCAACGACTGGATCGAGGTAGAGGCCTTGCCTGCCTCAAAACGGCGACGATCCAGTCGACCTGCGCCGGCGTCAGAGGCGGCGCGCCCTCTGCCATGGCGGCTCCCGCTTTTCGCATGAGTTCCAGCAGCTCCATCGACTCCGGGCCGTCCGCGTCGCGTGCCGTGAGACGCAGGATCGCCTGACGCTCGCGCTCGTATGCTCGTCGAGTCAGGCGCGCGAGGGCGTGGCGGTGCTGGTCTCCGCACCTTCGCTCCGCGTCCGAGTGCACCGCAACGACGCTAGTGGAAGCGATAACTACCTGGAAGTGATGGCTACCTGCCGAGACGCTGGGTGGGTGTCAGATTCCCTGAAGGCGGTGCTTCGCGCGTGCGCGACATCCGCGGTTCCCGGGGACTCACCCAGGAGGGCCTCGCTGAAGAGCTGGGAGTGAGCCCGCGGTACCTGGCCGGTATCGAGCGGGGCGAGCGCAATCTGACGCTGGACTCCGTCGACGTGCTCGCTGACCAGCTGGGCGTAGCGGCGCGGGAGCTGCTCGTTCCGGCGGGAGACGTCACTTCCTGAGGCTGAGCGGCTCAAGGAGTCGCTCCTGGATCTGAGAGGCCGCCGGATCGTTTGCAAATACGGCGCGCTGTCGGCGGTATCGCCAGGTGCATGCCGACAGTCATGCTTTCGAATAGGCCCGACGTAGACTCCCTCGACATCGCGGTCGTGCTCCGCTGCAGCGAGGCCGGGGAGGACGGCCGGCGCTGCGGTCCCCAACGACGGACGCCGGAAGCCTCTCGAAGAGCTGGTGTACGATCGACGCAGCACGACAGGTCCGCTTCTCGAGATGAGACGCGGGCCTGTTCTTTACGCCCTCGCGTCGGGAAGCGTGCACACTGAGCTGGCGGGTCCCTGGCAATGGCCGTCTTCGCGCCGGTTCTCCCCGTACATACTCGGTGGCCATCGACTGCAAGGTCGCGCAGAACGGATTCCGTACAATATTGCTGCTGAATATTCGTAGTCGTGGGAACCGCCCGATCGTGCCTTTTGGGGGCCACTGATCGTGCCGGCGGGGGCCAGTGATCGTCTCTTCACCACGCTGTCTGTTTTCCTTACCCCGGCTCTCGTCTACGCATCAAGGTTACGTACCGGAATTCGCGATTAGGACGGTCGCGAGGCAGGGATCGATCGGTCGACGCCGCCTGTGTGCTGTTCGCTGTCGCGCTCGTGACCGTGCTCGGTCTGTGGCGCGGTTCGGGTGCAGCGAGGTTGTGGCGCTCACCGCTCGCGGCGCTGTGGCTCCTTCCCTTGGTCCTGGAAGGAGTCGTGAGGTTCGCGCTGCCCGGCGGCATCGAGATTCCACCGCTGGGCACCGCGTTGTGGACGTGCACCCTCCTGCTCGCCGCGCTCAACGAGGAGCTCGTCAATCGGGTCGCCGTGCTCGGCGTGTTCCGCAGGAGGATGGGACCGACATGGTCGGCAGTCGTCTCCGGAGCGAGGTTCGGTCTCGCGCATCTCTCCCTTCTCGTCACGACACCGACGAGGACCGCAGATGACACCCTCCTCAATGTGCTCGCCTCGGCCCCGTTCGGGTTCGCGCTCGCGGCGTTCCAGATTCGCTTCCGCTGGGCGTTTTCCCTCGTGCTGGTGCACGCGTTCGCCAACGCGTCAGTGATCTTCGTCGAGGTCGACATGCCGTTCGTCGGTGACCTCGCGGTCCACGCGGCATTCGTGCTCGTCGGAGCCCTGCTTCTCAGGACCGACCACCAAGGGATCGCTGCCCGGAGAGGTGATCATGGGGTGCCGACGCTTCAGATGAGCCCTTGATTCGCGATCGCGGAAGAACTTCATGCCGATGGGCGCACGCCAACGTTGATTCGGTGGGACCGCGTCCCGCCAGCACGTCCTGACATTGCACCATTGGGGCTGATACCACTCTCCATGAGGTCGCGACAGGCGAGCTGAGCAACCGGCACTGCTAGAATCCAAGGGGTACGCCCCGGTGACTATTCGGACCTCCTGGCCCGGACTCCCGGGCATTAGTCTTGTAAGGGGACACATATGCCGACCGAGCCGCTGCATCTGGTCGAATCCCACGAGTGGTCTGGGCTGTGGTGGTTGGCCGACGCGCCGGACGAGCGTGTCCCGGGCGTGCTGCGATACGAGCGCGACGGCGGTGCGAAGCTGACGTTGATCGGCACCTTCGAGGACCGGGTCATGACGTCGCCCCGACCCGGCGTCACGCATGTGCATGAAGGCACGCGGTCGTGGGACGTCATCCACGGCGTCGCTGAGAAGAGGCAGATCACCCTCCTTGGGTGCATCCCGACGAGCACGAACCGAAACTTCGGCGCGCGGGTGAAGAGCCCCGACAATCAGGTGGTCTCGGCTCAATCCGCGCTGATCGGCGTCCACGCTGCGAACGCGGAAGCTGCACTGTACGAAGGACTTCAGGTCTCCATCGAGGATCTCGGTCGCTGGGCGGCAGACGGGGTCTTCTCGTCGTCGATCGGCGGCCCAGGCGGGACGCCGTTCGACGGCAGCGGCTCTATCTGCGTGAAGCCGCTGGAGTCAACGTCGGTCCTGGTCGACGGCACCGAGTACTCACTCGAGCATCTTCGCAATCCTCCGTACTTCGACGAGCTTCGCGGGAGGACGACCGCGCGGATCCGTGACACAGTCTTCTTGCAGGTCGCTCCGCCGGAGGCATGCTCCTTCGAGGATGCGCTCGCGTGGGCGAAGTCTCTGCAGGACCTGATCTCGCTCGCGACGCATCGTGCTGCCGGGGTGATCTGGCAGCGGCTGAAGCTGACGGGGGACGGGCCGGGGGCCGAACGGCATCCGATGGAGCGTTATGTCGAGGTGCTCTACTCGCCCGCCGCAGTGGGGGAGTGGGACGCAAAGGCCATCGAGCACCACAGAGTGTTCTTCACCTGCAGCGACATCGCCTTCGAGGAGATCGTCCCGCGATGGTGCACGGTGCGGGATCGCCTCCGGGCCTCGACGGACCTGATCTTGGCGCTGCGGTACGCGCCGGCGCAGTACGTCGAGAGCCGTCTTCTCATGGCGGTCGGCGCTGCCGAAGCCCTCCATCGGGCGCTCGGAATCGAAGAGCGCCCGATGCCGAATGCTGAGTTCAAGAAAATGCGCGAGGCGATGCTTGAGATGGCTCCGGAGGATCAGCGGGAGCGGCTCAAGTCCGCGATCCGCAACGGTATGACTCTCCGCGACCGGCTAGGGGCTCTTGTCAATCGGCCTGACCAGGAGGCGGTGTCCGTGCTCGTTCCTGATGTCGAACGATGGGCCAGCAGGACGGTAAAGGCCCGCAACGACCTGGCTCACGAGGGACGCACCACGATGCACGAGCTCGAGGAGCTCGTCGCCGTCGTCGAGGTCACGACGGGCGTGGTGATCCTGAATCTCCTGCACGAGATCGAGCTGCCCGCGGACCGTCAGCGAGCGATCGTGAGGGAGCATCCAAAACTCCGGATGATCGCGCGCTGGGCGAGGACGGAGCTCGTGACGCCCGAAGCGTAAGCTCGTTGAGGGCGAGGTGCCGAAGGCGAGGCCCAGTGCCCTCGATCGCATCACTGAAGGTGTAGCCAGCCCACGTAAGGGAGTCGAGTCCCCATCGAGTCACCACTGGAATGACGACTCGACTGGCCATCCGTGAGCGTCATAAACGAGTCGAATGGGGCGACTTCTACATTGACGTAGAGCGAGTCGAAGCAAGCCGCACACGCAAGAACCCCTCTTGGCTGTGCCGGGCATCGGCCATGCGTCAACAAGGGACATTGCAGTCGGACCTGGTGCGAAGGGTCCTAAGTAAGCAGTCCGGCGGTCTGAGCTGTTCAGCAGCGTACCGCCGCAAAACCGAGTTGCGGAGTCTGCGAGGTGCGAGTCACGCCTGTGCTTCCTGAGATCGAGGTCGTGCACCGGCGACTCGACGATCACGTTCGTGGTCGGACGATCGCCACCGCGACGGTTCTTCATCCCCGCGCCGCTCGTCGTCATGTGGCCTGTGCGGAGGATCTGGCAGCGCGGATAGTCCGTGCGACGGTCACGGGGACTGCGCGCCGCGGGAAGTACCTATGGTTGATCCTGGACGATGCAGATGCGTTGCTGTTGCAGCTGGGGATGAGCGGGCAGATGCTCATTACTTCTCATGATTTTCCAGTCGCTGTGCACGAGCGTGCGCGGTTCACCTTCGCCGACGGCGGCCACGATCTGCGGTTCGGCGACCAGCGCACGTTCGGCCATCTGACGTATGGCGAGGATGGATCGGTGCTGCCCTCGCCGATCGCCCAGATCGCGCGAGATCCGTTCGATCCGCTGTTCGATCAGGCGGCGGCGGTTGCGCGGATCAAGACCAAGTTCACCGGGATCAAGCGTGCGTTGCTGGACCAGGCGGTGGTGTCGAGCTTAGGGAACATCGGGACTAATGCGCGATCAGGTGTCAGCTGGCGGCCCACCCCCAGCTGACACCTGATCGCACTTTAGCCACCCCTGCCCTGGGTCGGCGAAGCTCTACACCAACTGATCGTCGTCCAGCAGAACGGTGTCGGCGATCTTCGTGGCTACTTCATCGAGTGATCCGTAGTCCGAGGTCGTCAGGCCAGAACGGGCGGCGAGCAGGGGACTCACCATACGGAGTTCCTCGAACGTCGTGCCATGCACGATGGGGATCACGCGGTCGGTCGCGAGCAATGCCGACAGCTCCTGCGAGGCGATGCCGTCGTTGTTGAGGCTTTGGAACATTGCCGGTGTCACCAAGACAATTCCGGCGCGGGAGCTGGCCAGGCCCTTATCGATCTTCCTGATGAGCGAGGTGCCCAACGGCACATCCATCTCGCTGAACCAGACCGTAACGTCGAGTCCGGTCAGGAGGTTGTGCAGCTCGAGCGCCGCGCCCTGGCGGTCATCCCACGCGTGACACAGGAAGAGGTCGCGCTGGCCGGTGGCGACTTCGGCGATCCGGACAACTTGTTCGCGGACCGGGTTCAGGGTCTGGAACTCGCGAACCGAGTAGGTAACCGTGGACCGTCGGGTGCGACTTGATGTGCTGGTACGGCGACCACCGCCACCACTACTGCTCAGACTCGATCCACCCGACGATCGGCTGAAGCTGGGGTACCGCTTCGGTGCAGGAGGGACGACCGGCTCGACGGATCGAGGAGGCGGAGGCGTGTACTCTGGTCGCTCGTAATACGGGTCTCGGTATCCCGTGTACCCGCCGTAGCGCCCCCCATGAACGGGGCAGTCTGCGCCGCCACCACGGATGTGTCCCAGAATCGGAGCTGTGCACTGTGCCATGAGCGCATGGTACTGGCCACTCCCGACATTCCACGCTCGACGCGGCCTAACCGCCGAGATCAGCCTGAGGGGAGTAGCTCGATGTCGTCGCGGCCACCGCGCGCCACGGCTGCAGCACTAAGAGCATCTGGCGGCGGGTCTGGCAGGGGAGGCTTCCGGCCCATACCGAGAAGTCGATCGGCCGCGACGGACGCCCGGTCATCAAGACGCTGCACCGAGTCTCTGACCTGAACCGAGCGTTCGGTCTGACTGCACATGATGAGCACGTCTTGGTCCGACAACGGCCCTTCTAACGGCTTGAGCGCTCGGAGCGAATGGGCGGCCGCTGAGGGCTAATCGCGTGGCTGGTCAGTTCGCTCTCGCCGAGCCTGCAGATCGCGGAGCTCGTCGATGTCTGCGAGCATCCGCGCTTTGTGGGCTTCGACGGCGTCGCGGTCCACCGGGTGATTGGCGATGAAGTCCTTCAGTCTGACTGCCATGTCGTACTTCGCTCTTTGCATCCGTCCAGGTCGCGGCAGATCGCAGGCACGTCACCTGGGCGCGAGCGGTACACGGGCGGTCTCGTGACCTCGACGCATCATAGCCACCGCCTGCCGGAGAACAACTTTGGATCGAGACGCCAGAGTGTCAATCGCCAAGTACCGCAATCGAAGCATGTATGTTTTGGGATGCACGAGCTGCCTTGAGACCGACTCGGATGCATCCCGATAGCCTTGACCAGGCGATATGCACTGTCCGATGGGCTCGAGCTCGAGTTCACAACTACCGTGTACCCCAGCGGAGCACGTCTCAGTACGTGCTGCGCTCGCTGGTCGCGGCCTGACGTTCTGACAGCACGACAGCGACGCGCCCCGGAGCCCCAGGCTCCGGGGCGCGTCGCGCTGTGCGGGGTCCGGCGTGAG
>NZ_PNFB01000033.1 GCF_003347015.1 Brachybacterium sp. YJGR34 | reverse complement strand
CGGGGCGTGGCCGCCCGCCGCGTGCCGCCCGGCGGGTCGCCCGACGACGTCCGCCCGTCCGGCCCCTTCCGCCGAACCCGTCGAACGAGAAAGGTGCAGTTTCGTACCGAATCAG
This sequence comes from Brachybacterium sp. YJGR34, assembly GCF_003347015.1. GTDB lineage: Bacteria > Actinomycetota > Actinomycetes > Actinomycetales > Dermabacteraceae > Brachybacterium. The sequence goes on along the minus strand of NZ_PNFB01000033.1, from coordinate 27,381 downwards.
ACCCGATTCCGGTTCGAAACTGCACCTTTCCTGCGCCCGCGGAGCCGAAGTGCAGCGCGGACGGAGCCGGCGGGCTGCGCCGGCGGGGCCGTCGCGGCCGACGGCGAGCTCAGAAGCGGTGCTGCCCGCCGGTGACGACGTGGCGTGCGCCGTCGGGGAGGACGATGTCGGCCTCGATCCCGTCAGGCACCGTGACCTCGAGGGAGAAGGGGCCGTCGGCCGGAGCTTCCCAGGACACCTCGATGCGTCCGGCGACCGCGTCGTAGGCGCCGCGGGCCCAGTCGATGCCGGGGCCGGGGGTGGGCTGGATGAGGATCCGTCGGTAGCCGGGCTCTGCCGGGCGGATCCCGAGGATCACCTGGTAGATCCAGTCGGCGACGGCGCCGAGGGCGTAGTGGTTGAAGCTGGTCATCTCGCCGGGGTTGATGGAGCCGTCCGGGAGCATCGAGTCCCAGCGCTCCCAGATGGTCGTCGCGCCCATGGAGACGGGGTACAGCCAGGAGGGGTTCTCCTCCTCGAGCAGCAGGTGGTAGGCGGCCTCGATATGACCGGTCTCGGAGAGGGCCCAGGTCACGAAGGGCGTGCCGGCGAAGCCGGTGGAGACCCGGTAGCCGGCCTCGGCGACCACCTGCGCCAGGCGCTCGCCGGCGCGGGCGCGGGTGCCCTCGTCGAGCAGGTCGAAGCAGATCGCGAGGGCGTAGACGGTCGCGCAGTCGGAGACGATGCGCCCGTCGGCCTGCACATACTCCGCGGTGAAGGCGGCGAGCGTCCGGTCGGCGAGGTCCTGCCAGCGCCGGGCGTCCTCCTCCTCGCCGAGCAGCCGCGCCGTCGTCGCCGCGAAGCGGGCCGAGCGGACCAGGCACGCGGTGGCGACCACGCCCTTGTCGGCCTTCGCATCGGCGGCGGCCTCCGGCGGAGCATCAGGGTCCAGCCAGTCCCCGAACTGGAAGCCCTGGTCCCACAGCCCGCTCGGGGACAGCGCCCGCTCGACGGACTCCAGGTGCAGCACCATCCCGGGGTACTGGGCACGCAGGCGATCGAGGTCGCCGTAGGCGTTCCACAGTGCTTCGGCCACCCACACCGCGGCATCTCCCCAGATGGCCGTGGGGATCTCCTGCGGCCCATCGTCGGAGAAGGGGTAGTCGCCCCCCTTGGGGAGCTTGAGGTTGTCTGGCACCACGAAGGGCACGAAGCGCAGCTCTCCCAGGCTCGCCTCGGCGTGGACGTCGAGCAGCCAGTTGTGGAGGAAGTCGCCCACATCGAACTGGTAGGCGGCGGTGGCGGCGTAGGCCGCGATGTCCCCGGTCCAGCCCAGGCGCTCGTCCCGCTGGGGGCAGTCGGTGGGCACGGCGAGGAAGTTGCCGCGCTGGGACCAGATCGAGTTGTTGATCAGCTGGTTCACGCCTGGGTGGGAGGACTCGAACCATCCGGTGCGGCGGATGTCGGAGTGCACGATCACGGCTTCGATGTCCTCTGCGGTCAGCTCGCCGGGCCAGCCGGTGATCTCGGCGTAGCGGAAGCCGTGGAAGGTGAAGGTGGGCTCGAAGGTCTCCCCGTCGTCGTCGCCGGCGAGGATCAGACGGTCGGTGGCCTTCGCGGCGCGCAGCGGGCGGGTGCCGAGCTCCTCGTTCTCGAGCACCTCAGCATGGCGCAGGACGATCTCGGTGCCCGCGGGCCCGGTGACCGTGAAACGCAGCCAGCCCACGAGATTCTGCCCGAAGTCCACCAGGGTCTTCCCGGAGGGCGAGGTCCAGATCCGCTCGGGGCGCCGCGCCTCGTGCCGAATGATCAGCGGAGAGGCCTGCTCGATGAGGGTCGAGCGGTCGATCTCGGCCGCACGCACCGGACGGGGATCGCCTGCGGCGAGCCGACGGTCCTCGTGCTGGCCGTCGTACATCGTGGCGAAGGTGATCGTGGAGTCGGTGGCCGTCCAGGACTCATCGGTGAGGACATGCTGGGTGGCACCGTCCTCGTAGGTGATCACGAGCGCGGCCAGCAGTGCGTTGTCATCACCGTAGTTCGCGGGGTCGCCGAAGCCGAAGTCGCCGTTCCACCAGCCGCGGCCCAACAGCACGCTGAGAGTGAGCTGCTCGCCGGCGGCACGGGCGAGCTCGGTGACATCCACGCGCTGGACCTGCAGTCGGGACTCGTAGACGGTCCAGCCGGGGTTCATCACGGACTCGTCGACCGGCGTGCCGTCGAGCGAGGCCTCGTAGATGCCGTGCGCGGTGGCCAGCAGCTCTGCGCGGGCGACCCGCTCGGCGCTCTGGTCGAGGGCGACGGTCGTGGCGAGCACGGGGGCGCGCCCGTCGGTGCCGGGTGCGGCAATCGCGCGGGCGGCGTCGAGGACGGTGAGGGACGTGAGGGACGACGTTGTCATGGTTCCACCTTCGAGGGAGGGGGATTCGCTGCTGCGAGATATGGATGGTGCAGGGTGCCGGATCCTGCAGGGGCGGCGAGGCGAGCTGCGGTGGTCTTCCGCCTCGACCTGTCGTCGCGTGCGCCGTCGATGCGACAAGCCCGGGACGGTGAGTCGAGACCGCCTTCGGGTCGGCACCGCGCACCCCACTGATGAAACGACTCAAACAAAGTAGCATCCAGGTCACGGGTCGACAAGGCATTCTCGGAGGAAAATCGTGGACGGGCGCCCATGACTCCGGTGTGCGGCGTGAGGGAGAGCGCCTCATGGGGTGATCTCGGAGCTCTCGGAAGAAAAGTGCTGGTCACGGCGGCGCTGGCCGTCACGCGCCGGCGTTCGGTCGTGCCGTCTGAGGGCGCGTCGAGGGAAAGCGCTTGCGCTCGCACGGGAATTCTTCGCCGGTTTTCATCGACGGAGCACGAGGCGGTCGCGGAGCGTTGACAGCACATTCCGCCCGCCATACTCTGGCCACACCTTGGAGCGTTTCAACCGCTCGGGGACTCTGCCGATGGTGGCAGGGCTGTGTTACATACAACGAGGTAGGTGTAACCCCCATGCTCTTCTCACGACGCACTTTTCTGGCGGGCGCCGGCGCAGGCGCGTCCGTCGTGGCCATCACCGGCTGCGGAAGCGGCGGCGGCAGCGGAGGCGAGGTCACCTTCCTGGTGGACAACGACCCCAACAACGTCGTCGCCACAGAGCTCCTCATCGAGGCCTTCAACGACTCGCAGGCCGACTACGTGTTCACGATGGAGACCCGCCCGGGCGGAACCGAAGGCGACAACCTCATCAAGACGCGGCTCAGCACTCAGGACATGCCGGACGTCTTCTCCTACAACTCCGGATCCCTGTTCCAGGCGATCCGTCCTGCGCAGAACCTGCTCGATCTCTCCGACCAGCCGTGGGTCTCCCGCGTCGCAGAGGTCTACCCGCCCTCGGTGTCGGTCGAGGGGGCGATCTACGGTGCTCCGCACGGCGGCTCGAACTCCGGAGGGATCTGGTATCACAAGCCGACCTACGAGGAGCTCGGTCTCGAGGTCCCTCTGACCTGGGATGACTTCATAGCGAATGCAGAGGCCGCGAAGTCTGCCGGCAAGCACGGCATCATCCAGAGCTACGGGGACACCTACACGTCGCAGTTCCTGGTTCTCGCCGACTTCCACAACGTCGCGGCCGTGAACCCGGACTTCGCGGAGCAGTACACCGCGAACGAGGTGGGCTTCGCGGACGATCCGACGGCCTTCAAGGCCTTCGAGCACGTCGAGCAGGTCACCCAGGGCGGTCTTGTCAACGAGGACTACGTCTCCACGACCCTGGAACAGGCCCTCGCCTACCTCGCCGGCGGGGAGGGGGCGCACTATCCGTTCTTCTCCAGCGGGATGGCGGAGATCAAGGCCACCCATGCGGACAAGGTGGAGGACGTCGGCTTCTTCGCCCTCCCCGGCGACGATCCGGAGACCAACGGCCTCACGGTGTGGCTCCCCAACGGCATCTACATCCCGAGCACCGCCGAGAACCAGGATGCCGCCACGGCGTTCATCGAGTTCGCCGTCTCCGCGGAGGGTCTCGCGGCGATGGCCGAAGGTGCTCAGCCGACGGGTCCGTACATGCTCACCGATGTCGAGCTGCCCGAGGACGTCCCCACCGCGATCGCGGACCTGCAGACATACTTCGACACCGATGGGGCGACGACCCCGGCGCTCGAGTTCTCCTCGCCGGTGAAGGGCCCGAACCTCGAGAACATCCTCATCGAGCTGGGCACCGGATCGATCGATGCGAGGACCGCGGCCGAACGTTACGACCAGGACGTCGAGAAGCAGGCCCAGCAGCTGGGTCTCGAAGGCTGGTGAGCCGATGAGCACCGCTGCACTCGAGAGGCCCGCGGGGGAGGTGCGCTCGCGACAGGGCAGGGCCGGGAGGAGGAGCAGTTACCTGGCGAAGGCCTACCCGCTCTGGTACTACCTGCCGGCCGGCCTGCTGTTCCTGGTGTTCTTCGCCGTCCCGACGTTCGCGTCCTTCTTCTTCAGCCTCACCCGCTGGTCACTCTTCGACTGGGAGTTCATCGGCCTCGAGAACTTCCGGCAGTTCCTCTCCGAGCCGCAGCTCATCGGCTCCTTGTGGAACACCCTCATCTACGCCTTCCTCACCAGCGGGGCGAAAGTAGTCTTGGGCATGGCGCTCGGACTGCTGTTGACCTCGCAGATCCGGGCGCAGGGGCTGCTGCGCTCCATGGTCTTCTTCCCCGTGCTGGTGTCCACCATCGGCGTGGGCGTCATGTTCACGACGATGATGCATCCCACCGATGGCCTCATCAACTCGACCCTGGCGATCGTCGGCATCGAGGGGCCCAAGTGGCTCGCGAACCCACAGCTGGCCCTGTTCTCCGTCGCGCTCGTCGACATCTGGAAGGGGGTCGGCCTCGCGACGGTCATCTACATGGCCGGCATCGTGGCTGTTCCGCAGGAGTACTACGAGGCGGCAAAGGTGGACGGCTCGGGCAGCTGGTCCACCTTCCGTCACATCACGCTGCCCCTGGTGCGGCCCGCCACCTTCACGGTGATCACGCTGTCCCTCATCGGAGGCCTGCGGAGCTTCGACCTGATCTGGGCGATGACCGGGGGCGGGCCCGGTTTTGCCTCGGACGTCATCGCCTCGGTGATCTACAAGCAGTATCAGGCGGGCTTCTACGGCCTCTCGACGGCGGGGAATGTCGTGCTGTTCGCGGTGGTCATGGTGATCGTGCTGCCTCTGAACCACTTCATGCGGAAGGCAGAGGTCGAGCAATGAGATCGAAGGTCCGCATCAATATCGCCACGGCCCTCACCCTGCTGGTATTCATCGTCGTCTTCGTCGTCCCGTTCTACCTGGTGGTCAACAACGCCGTGAAGAGCCGCGAGGAGGCTGCGGCGCTCGACCTCACGATGCCCACCTCCTTCCATCTCGTGGAGAACCTGCAGGAAGTCTTCGCCGCACGTGACTACATGCTCGTCACTGCCCTTTTCAACAGCACCGTGCTGACGGTCGCGAGCGTGACCGGGATGGTGATCGTCGCGGCGATGGTCGGGTTCGTCCTCCAGCGTCGCCGCAGCAGGATCAACGGCCTGGTCAATGCCGCGGTGCTCATGGGATTGATCGTCCCCCCGGCCGTGGTGCCCACGATCTGGGTGCTGCAGTCGATCGGGCTGTTCAAGACGCTGCCGGGACTCATCCTCGTCGAGATCACCTTCGGCATCTCGTTCTGCGTGCTCCTGTTCCGCGCTTTCATGTCGACGGTCCCCCGCGAGCTCGACGAGGCGGCGATCATCGATGGCTGCGGCCCGCTGCGCCTGTTCTTCCAGGTGATCCTGCCGCTTCTCAAGCCCACGGTGGTCACGGTGATCGTGGTGCAGTCGGTCGCCGTGTTCAACGACTTCGTGCACCCCCTGTACTTCCTGCCGGGGGAGGAGAACGCGACCGTGCAGCTGACGCTCTACAACTTCATGAGCCAGTTCTCCACGCAGTGGAACCTCCTGTTCATGAACATCCTGCTGATCACCATCCCGCCGCTCATCGTCTTCCTGTTCTTCAACCGGCAGATCGTGGCGGGGATGACCTCCGGGGCGGTGAAGGGGTGAGGGGCGGCTCCGAGGTGGAGGCGACGACGGAGGGCGAGCATCGGCTCGTCGCTCCGAGGGGTGCGTGGTGACCGGGTCGCTGCCGGCTGCTCGTGATGGGGCGAGCTCAGGGCCGCAGCGCCGAGCTGGCATAGGCGCTGGGTGGCACGCCGTATGTCGCACGGAAGACCCGGGAGAAGTAGAGCTGGTCCGCGAAGCCGACGGCTCGTGCGACCTCGCCCACGCGCAGGCTGGTGGTGGACAGCAGGGTCGCAGCCTCTCGCAGGCGGGCGCTGCGCACCCAGGCGGCGACGGAGGATCCGAGGTGCCGCGAGAACAGCCGTTCAGCCGTGGCTGCACTGCATCCGCCGACGTCTGCGATCTCCGCCACCCGCAGGGGACTGCGCAGGTGGGAGCGGACGTAGTCCGTCATGACGTCGACCGCGGCGGGGATTCCCCGCGTTGCCGTGTGCCCGCATCGGAGGGCCTCGGACTCCGCGACCATCAGCTCTCCCAGCGCACGGAACACCGACTCGTCGTACGAGGACTCGCAGTAGCGCTGGACCACATAGCGACCCAGGTCCGCGATGCGGCGGGAGGCGTCGGAAGCGGTGTCGCCGACCAGCGGAGACGTGACGCGGAGCGGTGGGGGAGGGCCCGCAGATCGGGCCGGGTCCTCCAGCAGCGGATCCTCGGGCACGTGCGCGACTCGTGGCACGACGGGGACCGTATGGCTGTGCCGGGGCACCACGTGCACGGTGCCGAGCCGGAACGGGGACCGGGAGTCGGCGACGTACTCGATGTCGTGGTCCCAGGGCAGGGTCAGCACCATGCCGGATCTCAGCGGCACCGAGGCCCCCGCGGAGCGGACCTCCCCCCGGCCGTCGACCACCCAGAGGTAGCACTGGCTCCTGACCCGCTCGTGCCGGATCGTCTCGCCGGGCCGGAACGCATACCAGTTCGCGGCGACCACGACCGGCCCAGCTTCGATGCCCTCATCCCCCATCGCGGACCTCTCTTCCCGTGGCATGCGTGGAATATCCATATAGTGCCTCGCTGTGACATACCGTGACCAGCCCTGACAATTCTAGTGTGATGCTTCAGCTCGCAGTCGACCATAGTTCAGGAGACTCTTCATGCCTCTCATCGCCGACACCACCGCGTGCGTCGGAGCAGGGCAGTGTGCTCTCGTGGCGGAGGACCTGTTCGACCAGGACGACGACGGCATCGTCGAGGTCCTCGAGCGGGATCCCGCGCCCGAGCAGGAAGCCGATGCTCGACGTGCCGTTGCCCTGTGCCCGGCCCATGCGCTGCGGCTCGATCCCTGATGCTCGTGTCGAGCCGGCCCGATCGCGATGGTCCTGCCGGCGCTCACCGCGCCGACGTGCTCATCGTCGGCGCCTCCCTGGCGGGGCTCAGCACGGCCGAGGCCCTGCGCGCCGAGGGCTTCTCCGGGAGCATCGCTCTGCTGGGCGAGGAGGGCGATCCGCCCTACGGCAGGCCCCCGCTGTCGAAGCAGGTGCTCGAGGGGACGTGGGAGCCCGATCGAGCAGCCCTGCGCACCGCGGAGGATGTCCGCGCGCTCGACCTCGAGCTGCTCACCGCGCGCGCTCTCGGCCTCGACGTCCGCTGCGGCACGGTGTGCACCACCGCGGGAACCTGGCGTTACGGGCGCCTGGTGATCGCGACGGGAGCACGCGCCGTGCGACCGGCCGATATGACGGGCGCCGAGAGGGTCATGGTCCTGCGGACCCTGGAGGACGCCGTCCGTCTTCGCGCCGCGCTCGCGGAGTCCCGGACCGTGGCCGTCCTCGGCAGCGGCGTGCTCGCCTCGGAGATCGCCTCGGCAGCGCGGGGGGCGGGTCGCCGCGTCGTCCTGTTGGGCCGGTCCGGCAGGCTCGGCATCGGATCCCCGGGCCTCTGCCTCCATGACCGCCTCTCCGAGCTGCATCGTCGTCATGGTGTGACGCTGCGCCTCGCTGCTCCGGTGCGCGGGATGGCCCCCGACGGCCGCGCCGGGATGCGCATCGTCCTGGATCGGGGCGAGGAGCTCCGGTCGGACCTGGTGGTGGCCGCCCTCGGTGCCGTCCCCGCCACGGAGTGGCTGCACGGCAGCGGACTGGATCTCACGGACGGCGTCCTCTGCGATGCGCAGGGACGCGCCGCGCCCGGGATCTTCGCCGTGGGGGATGTGGCCCGATGGGAGGACGCGGCGCGCGGCCCCGCGCGGAGGATCGGTCATCAGAGCGCCGCGATCGACCAGGCCCGCCGTGTGGCCCGCACGATGTGCGGCCATGCCCCGGAGCCGCCGCCGCTGCCCTTCTTCTGGTCCCGGATCCATGGCACGGGGATCCAGGTCTACGGCGACTTCCCGGGAGAAGCTCGCCTCCGCCCGATCGAAGAGGACGGCGACCGGGCCGTCCTGGCGTCGATGCACGCCCGCACCGGTCGCGTGCACGGTGTGGTCGGCTGGAATGCGCCGAAGAGCTTTCGGCGAGCTCGTCAGTTGGTCGACCGCGATCGACGTCCCATCGCCCGGGAATGAGCCCGGACGCCGCCCGGACCACCGGTCGCCCCCCTCTCCATCCATCGGATTCCAGGAGGACTCGTGAGTTGCCCCTTCTCCGCACCGCAGGCGCTGCCCCGCGACGGCACGCCGCTGCACCCGTCGCCGACCTTCGCCGCCTGGCGCGCGGCCGGACCAGCCACCGATCTCCTGTATCAGGACGGTCACGTCGGACTGGTGGTGACGGGATACGACGCGGCCCGAGCGCTCCTGTCCGACCCCCGCTTCAGTCAGCGGCCCCACCGCCTCCCCGCAGCGCAGGATCTGCCGCACGACGAGACGGTCGGCGCTGCGACCCCAGGGGAGAAGGGCGCGGATCATGACACGGACGACGCGAGCTCCATCGAGCAGACGCTCGATGCGGAGGCCCGGGCATCGATCGATGCCGCGAACCTCCTGGCCCTGGACGGTGAGCAGCATCGGCGGATGCGCCGCGGCATCACGAGTCGCTTCTCCGTGAAGCAGGTCCGGAGACGCCGGGAGTGGCTGAGGGGCGCGGTCGCCGACATCCTGAATACGATGACAGCAGGTCAGGAACGAGCGGGGCGGGCCGAGCTGTTCAGCCAGTACGCCCAGCCCATCGCGGCCGCGGCGCATTGCGAGGTCATCGGGGTGCCCGAGCAGCTGGTCCCCCGCTTCCAGGAGCTGTTCACGACGGCCGCGTCCCTCCAGGAGCGCTTCGACTTCATCCGGGAGGTGATCGCCCGCCGCGCGGGGCGTCCGGGCCCGGACGTGATCACGGATCTGCTCGAGTCCGACTTCACCCGTGGGGAAGCGGAGGGCCTCGTCTTCCAGCTCATGAGCGCGGGGCACGACTCGGTGGCGTACCTCATCACCACCGCGACCCTCGGAGTGCTCCGCCACCCCGAGCAGGCCCGTCGCCTTCGCGAGGATCCCGCTGCCGTGGCACCGGCCGTCGAGGAGTTCCTGCGCACCGGTGCCATGTTCCTGACGCTCTTCCCCCGCACGGCCACAGAGGAGGTCGACATCGACGGGGTGCTCGTCGCCGCGGGGCGCACGGTGTCCGTCTCCCCCGTGGGGGCCAATCGGGATCCTGCCCGGTGGGAGCGGGCCGAGGAGTTCGACCTCTCGCGCGACGCCTTCGGCCACCTGGGCTTCGGTCACGGACCCCACGGATGCATCGGTCAGCAGCTGGCCCGTGCGGAGATCGCCGAGGGAGTGGGGCAGCTGCTGACTCGTCTGGAGACTCTGCGCGTCCTCGACGCGGAGCAGGAGCGTCCGCTGCCCTTCGCCCATCCGATCGCGACCTACGAGGCCGGCGCGCTCCACGTGGCCTGGGGCCCCGAACCCTAGGCGGACCTCCGGCCCGCCGGTCCGGGACGCCGACGTCCCCGATCGTGCGCAGCGCCCCCGGTGCACGCGTCGGCGCGCCGACCGTGAGGGTCACCGTAGAACGTCCTGGTCAATGACGACGAATGGAGCACTTTCGATGCCACTTCCACCGCCCACGCGCCCGACAGGCCCCAACATCGCTCGACGCACCCTGCTCGCGGCCCTCGCCATGGGAGGCACCGCGCTCGGCGCCTCGGGCTGCGAGGTGATCGCCGACGGCGCGGTCGCCCCGGAGCAGGCGGAGCTGCGCCTGCACAAAGAGCCCGCTCCCGGGCGCGAGAACACCATCGAGCTGTTCAACATCTGGGGCGGACGCACCGGCAACGCCTGGGTGCGTCTCGCCGAGGTCTATGAGGAGTCCCAGGACCACACCGCCGTCCGCGTGACCTATGCGCCGCTCTCGGGCGGTGTGCAGATCCGTCTGCAGACCTCCATCGCCGCCGGCACACCCCCGGACCTCGCCTTCTGCACGCCTGACGAATACCCCCAGCTCGCCGGGTACGGCGTCATCCACGCCCTCGACGACTACACCACGGCAGCCGGGATCAGCGCGGAGCAGTTCCCCGAACCTGTCTGGGAGCAAATGACCGTCACCGACTCCATCTACTCCATCCCCGTGTTGGTCGACGTCAATTTTCCGATGTTCTGGAACAAGAAGGTCTTCGCGGAGGCCGGACTCGACCCCGAGGTCCCCCCGGCCACGATCGACGAGCTGGACCGTTTGTCCGACCAGATCCTCGTCAAGGACGGGGCCAGCGCGACGCGGGTGGGGACCGTGCCGTGGGACTACTACGGCTACTCCAACTCGATGTACACCTGCGGATTCGCCTTCGGCGGATCGTTCATGAGCGACGACAACGAGGTGGCCACGCCCGATGACCCGCACAACATCGAAGCCCTCACCTGGATGTGCGACTACGCGCAGCGGATCGGCGGCGCGAGCCACCTGGCCATCAGCTCCCCGACCCAGACCCTGCCCTCCATCGCCAGCGGCAACATCGGCATGGCCGTGATGACCACGGCCGCGGCCCAGGACGTCTCCCTCAACGGCGACCCCGAGCTGGTGGAGCTGGGCTCCGCCCTGTTCCCCTACGCCGAGGGCCTCGGGCAGCCCGGCAGCGCGACCTGGCTGGGCGGCTACAACCTCTTCATCCCCGAGGACTCGGAGAACCACGACATGGCCTGGGACTTCCTGCAGTTCGCCACCATGTCCGACGAGGGAACGATGACCAACTGGGAGACCTCCACCCTCGTTCCCGGCTACACACCATCGCCGGCACTGACCGAGCTCGAGCAGGATCCAGAGCTCGCGATCTACCACGAGGCGCTCTTCACCTGCCGCAACATCCGCCCCACCATCCCGGCCTCGGGCGTGTACACGACCTCGCTGGACGTGAACGTCGGCGCGGCGATCTACGGGCAGCTCAGCCCCGCCGACGCCCTCAAGAAGGTCGCTGACCAGGTCAACACCGCCATGGATGACTTCCGGAAGGAGAACTCGTGAGCACCACGATCCCGGGACGCGAGGCTCCAGCTCCCCCCTCCGTGGCCACGACGGCGCGTGCGCGGCCCTCGCGGCTCGCGCGTGCGCTGCCCCGCACGCGCCGGCAGCGCCAGATGTTCTGGTGGGGGCTGTTCTTCACCTCGCCGGCCATCATCGGCCTCGTGTTCTTCACGGGAGGGCCGGTCATCGTCAGCGCCGTCAACAGCTTCACGGACGCCAACCTCCTGGGCGGGAGCAGGAACTGGGTCGGACTGGAGAACTACTCACGACTCCTCCAGGACGACCAATGGTGGTTGTCGCTGTTCAACACCTTCTTCCTCACCGTCATCTCGGTGCCGCTGGGCATCGCCGTGGCCCTGGGCCTGGCGCTGCTGCTGAACTGGCGCGTGCGGGGCATCGGCGTCTATCGCGTGATCTTCTACCTGCCCTCGATCGTGCCGATCGTCGCGAGCGCGGTGGTCTGGGCCTATGTCCTCAACCCCCAGTACGGCGTCCTCAACAACGTCCTGGGCCTGGTGGGGATCGAGGGGCCGGGCTGGCTGAGCGATCCGGCCTGGTCCAAGCCCGCCCTGATCCTGTTCGGGCTGTGGGGGATGGGCAACCTCATGGTGATCCTGCTGGCGGGTCTGCAGGGCGTCCCGCAGGACCTGCTGGAGCAGGCCTCGCTGGACGGGGCGGGAGTCTGGCAGAGATTCCGCAACGTCACCGTCCCGTTCATCAGCCCGCACCTGCTGTTCGCGCTGATCACCGGGCTGATCGCGGGATTCCAGTACTTCACGCCCGCCTTCGTGCTCACCGGGGGGAGCGGCGATCCGGCCGGATCCACGCTGGTCTCCGGCGTCTACCTCTACCAATCGGCGTTCTACAACTACGAGCTCGGATACTCCAGCGCGATCGGCTGGGTCCTGTTCGTCCTCATCGCCATCATCTCGATCGTCGCGTACCGCCTCGTGGGACGCCGCGTCTACTACGGAGGAGCCTCGTGATGACCACGACGGACCGCACTGCCGAGCACACGGGCCCCCGCGTCGCCGCCGCCCCACCGCCCGCGACCTCGCCCGCCCGGCGACCGCTGTCGTGGCCGCGCGTCGCGGAGTCGATCGCGAAGCACGGGATCCTCATCGCCTTCAGCTGCGCCTTCCTCATGCCGTTCTTCTGGATGGTGACCGGCGCCTTCAAGACCCAGGCTGACATCGGCACCTTTCCCGTGACGTGGTTCCCGGAGACGATCACGACGGGCAACTTCACCTACGGGCTGGAGGCGTTCCCGATCGTCCGGTACTTCCTCAACACGGTGGTGATCAGCGTGCTGTCGATGATCGGCGCGGCGTTCTCCAGCGCCATGGTCGGCTACGGCGTCTCGCGGATCCGCTGGATCGGCCGCAATGCAGTGTTCACGCTGCTCATCGCGACGATGATGATCCCCTTCTACGTCACGATGATCCCGCTGTTCACCGTCTACCGCGAGATCGGCTGGACGGGCACCATCCTGCCGCTCGTCGTCCCCACGTTCTTCGGCGTGCCGTTCTTCATCTTCCTCATGCGGCAATTCTTCCTCGGGATCCCCGAGAGCCTGTCGGACGCGGCGAGGGTGGACGGGGCGAGCGAGCTGAGGATCTTCGCTCAGGTCATCCTCCCGCTGTGCAAGCCAGCGCTCGCCGCGGTGATGCTGTTCCAGTTCCTCGCCTCGTGGAGCGACCTGCTGGGGCCGCTGTTGTACCTCACCGACTCGAGTCAGTACACCCTCTCGCTAGGGCTCACGTTCTTCCAGGGCGCTGAGGGAGAGAGCGCGACGGGCCCGCTGATGGCCGTCTCCACTCTCACCCTCATCCCCGTGATCATCCTGTTCTTCTTCGCCCAGAAGACCTTCATCCAGGGGATCACGATGAGCGGCATCAAGGACTGACCGAGTCGCCTCCGCAAGACCTGATGGCCGCATCGCACCCCCACCCCAGGAGACCAGTCCAATGACCGATACCCCGATCGACCTCTGTCGACGCGATGGCACTCCGGGCCCCGCCCTCGCTGCCCCGGTGGATCTCGCCGCCGAGTATCGGGCGCGCACCGGACCGGTGGCCACCCCGTTGCCGCGCCTGTCCTGGCGCGTGCCCGACGCCCCGGTGTCCTGGACCCCGGGGGCGGCGGAGATCGAGCTCCTCGGGTGCTCCGGAGAAAGTGGCGAGGCGGACGGTCCGCCGTCCACGGCGCAGGTCGCGGCGTCGGGTGTGCTCGTGGACTGGCCGTTCGCCCCTCTCGTCTCGGGCGAACGGGTCCGCGTGCGCGTGCGCGTGCGCGGCTCCGACGGCTCGCTCACCCCGTGGAGCGAGGAGATGGAGATCCTCGCGGGACTGTTCGCGCCCGAGGACTGGACGGTGCCGTTCGTCGCCGCGCCCTGGGTCGAGAACACGCGGATCGACCAGTCCCCGCCGATCCTCCGCGGCGAGCTGCGGCTGCGCGGCCCGGTGCGGCGCGCGAACCTCGCCGTGACCAGCCTGGGGCTGCACGAGGTGATGATCGAGGGCGTGCGCGTGGGCGACGAGGAGCTCGCCCCGGGGTGGACGTCCTACGGGCACCGCCTGCGCTATCTGATGCACGACGTGACGGATCTGCTTCCGGCCGGTGGCGGGACCGTGACCGTCGGGGCGCGCCTCGGCGACGGCTGGTACCGTGGGCGTCTCACCTGGGACGATCGGGTGCGCAACGTCTATGGGGAGACGCTCGCGGTGCTCGCCCAGCTGAGCGTCGAGTACGCCGACGGCACCTCCGAGACGCTCGGCACCGACGCCGCCTGGACGGCATCCCGCGGTGGGATCCTCCTGTCGGGCCTGTACGACGGGGAGCGCTGGGACGGCTCGGAGGAGCCGGAGGGCTGGGCCCGAACGGGTTTCGACGACGCCGGCTGGGACCCTGTGCGCGTGGTGCCGACGCCCGACGCCGAGCTGGTGCCCTACGAGGGCCCTGCCGTGCGGGCCGTCGAGGAGATCGCTCCGGTGTCCGTCCGGCGAGGCGATGCCGGGTCCCTCCAGCTGGACTTCGGTCAGAATCTGCCGGGGCGTCTGCGTCTGCGCAATGTCGAGGTCGGTCCTTTCGGTCTCACCCTGCGCCATGCCGAGGTGGTGCAGGACGGTGAGCTGTCCACCCGCCCCCTGCGCACGGCCAAGGCGACCGACATCTACCTCTCCGGGCCGCAGGACGACGGTACGAGCAGCTGGGAGCCCCGCTTCACCGTGCACGGATTTCGGTACGCGGAGCTGGAGGGTTGGCCGGGAGGCGAACTGGCCGACGGCGACGTGGTGGCGCGCGTGATGCACTCTGATATGGAGCGCACCGGATCCTTCCACTGCTCCGACCCCCGACTCGAGCAGCTGCACGCCAACGTGGTGTGGTCCATGCGCGGGAACTTCGTGGATGTGCCCACCGACTGCCCGCAGCGCGACGAGCGTCTCGGCTGGACCGGTGATCTGCAGGTCTTCACGCCGACCGCGGCATTCCTCTACGACTGCGCGGGCGTGCTGCGCTCCTGGCTTCGGGATCTTTCCCTCGAGCAGTACGAGGACGGTGGGATCCCCTTCTATGTGCCCACCCTTCCCGAGGGCGACCCGCCGGTGCATCACGCCGCGGTGTGGGGCGACGTCGCGGTCCTCACGCCGTGGGCGCTGTTCATGGCCTTCGGTGACGCGGATCTGCTGGCCGGTCAGTGGGATTCGGCACGCTCCTGGGTCGACGGCGTCCTCGCCACGTCCGATGCCCAGCTGCAGCGGCACGACGGCTTCGAGTTCGGGGACTGGCTGGATCCGACGGCGCCCCCGGAGGACGCCGCGGCCGCCAAGGCCGACAAGTACTGCGTCGCCAGCTGCTACTCCTATCGCTCCACGTCCGTTCTTGCTCGGTGGGCGACCGCCCTGGGCAAGGAGGAGGACGCGCAGAGGTATGCCGCTCTGGCGAGAAGAATCAAGGAGGGATGGAGTGCGCGATGGCTCACCGAGGATGGCGTGGTGCGGGACGATTCCCAGACCTCCTCCGCCCTCGCCATCGTCTTCGGGCTCGTGGACCCCACCGGCCCGGTCGGCGTGCGCCTCGCGGAGCTGGTCCGTGAGAACGGGCACCGCATCGGCACCGGCTTCGCCGGAACCCCCGTCATCTGCGATGCCCTGTCCCAGTCCGGGCATCTCGAGGACGCCTATGCCATGCTCGCCACCGAGGAATGCCCCTCCTGGCTGTATCCCGTGTCCCAGGGGGCGACGACGATCTGGGAACGCTGGGACTCCGTCCTCCCCAGCGGCCGGGTGAACTCGGGCGGCATGACCTCCTTCAACCACTATGCGCTGGGGTCCGTCGCGGACTTTCTCCACCGGGTCGTCGCAGGGATCGAACCCCTCGCGCCGGGGTACGAGC
The DNA here is from genome assembly GCF_003347015.1 of Brachybacterium sp. YJGR34. GTDB lineage: Bacteria > Actinomycetota > Actinomycetes > Actinomycetales > Dermabacteraceae > Brachybacterium. The sequence goes on along the minus strand of NZ_PNFB01000033.1, from coordinate 11,551 downwards.
GGATCCGTTTCGCGCCCCGCCCTGGGGGAGCTCTCACGCACGCCGGCGCCGCGCTGACCACTCCGCGCGGGCGGGCGGCGATCGACTGGAGGCTCGAAGGAGGGGAGGGAGATCGGCGGCTCGAGATCGAGGTGACCGTGCCCGTCGGGGCGACCGCCCTCCTGGACCTGCCGCAGGGGGCTGTCGAGCTCGGCCATGGGAGTTGGTCGGTGGCGACGGGGTGATGCCGGGAACGCCCTCTGTGTTCTCCGCGTCCGTCATGGGAGCGCGGCACAGTCCGATTCCCGGACAGGACATCTGATGCGCAGTACGCTGTGAAACGACTCAAGCGACGTGTCGTCCGAGCCGATGGTGGCCTCGGACCGTGCCGTGCCGCTGCTGGCAGTGGTTCGCGGCGTCGCCCAGCAGCTGGATCTCGCGCCCGGCGTCGGGGCCGGGACCTGTTCGAAGGAGAACACGATGTCAGTACCTGCTCCCGTGGGCCCTCTCGGCCCCCGCATCCCCCGCCGCGCCGCCCTCCTCACCCCACCCGCCCTGCTGGGCCTGGCCGCCTGCGGCCCGAACGCGAGCGGCGGCTCCGACGACTCCGGCGACGGCACCACCCTGCGCTTCTACTGGTGGGGCAACACCACCCGCGATGCCCAGACCAACGAGGCCGCCGATCTCTATCTCGAGGAGCACCCCGAGCTGACGATCAGCCGCGAGCCCACCGACTGGGGCGGCTACTGGGACAAGCTCGCCACCCAGGTCGCCGGCGGCGACACCCCTGACGTGATGCAGATGGACGAGGGGTACCTCGCCGAGTACTCGAGCCGCGGGGTGCTGCTGGACATGGGCGGCACCGCCTTCGACCCCGCGCAGTTCGACCCCTCCGCCCTGGACGCGGGGAAGGTCGAGGGGACCCTCTACGCCGTCAACGCCGGGGTCAACGCCCCGGTGCTGCTCGCGAACCCGGCTGTGTTCGAGGAGGCCGGGGTGGAGATGCCGGACGACACCACCTGGACCTGGGACGATCTGGTCGAGATCGCCGCCCGGATCACCGAGAGCACCCCCGAGGGCACCTACGGCGTCCAGCAGCTCGGGATCCAGGGCGACCCGAACCAGTCCGTCTTCCTGCGCCAGCTGGGCGGGGAGAAGTTCGACGGCTCGTCGCTGGGCTTCACGGCCGAGCAGCTCACCCAGTGGTTCGACCTCGCGGTGCGCCTGCAGGAGGCCGGCGCCTGCCCCGGTGCCGACGCCGCGGTCGAGGAGTCCGGGCAGACCGTGGACCAGTCGATGTTCGCCGTCGGCACCGTGGCGCTGCAGTCGCAGTGGTCGAACCAGCTGGTCAGCTTCGACAACCTCCTCGACGGCACCGTGCGGATGCTGCGCCTGCCCTCCATGACCGGCTCCGCGGCCGATGCGAAGCTCTGGTACAAGGCCTCGATGTACTTCGCCGTGGCGGCCGATTCGGCCCTGCAGGAGGAGGCCGTGGAGTTCGTGGACTGGCTGACCAACAGCCTCGACGCCGGCAGGATCCTGCTCGCCGAGCGCGGCGTGCCCGCGAACCTCGAGGTGCGCGAGGCGATCGCGGGTGAGCTCGGGGAGAGCGACCTCAAGGTCTTCGACTACATCGATGCGATCGCCGAGGAGCTCGGTGATCCCCCGCCGATCACGCCGCCCGGCGGCGGTGCCGTCGGCGACGCTATGCAGCGCGCCATGGAGGAGGTGCTGTTCGGCCGCGTCTCGGTGGCCGACGGCGTCGCCGCGGCCATCGCCGAGTCCGAGTCCGCGCTGAGCTGAGGACCGGCGCCGCACAGGCAGAAGCGATCACGGCGCGGTACTGTCGCCGGATCACGGTCCCGGGGCGCGTCGCTCCGGGACCGGACGGACGAGACGAGGAGCGTGGGAGCGTGGCCGCTGGCCGCCTGGTGAGCATGAAGGACGTCGCACGGCGGGCAGGGGTCTCCGTGGGGACCGTCTCGAACGTGCTGAACCGGCCGGCGATCGTCTCCCCGGACCGCCGCGAGCGGGTCGAGGCGGCGATCGCGGAGCTCGGCTACGTCCGCAACGACGCCGCCCGCCAGCTCAAGCTGGGTCGCTCCCGGACCGTCGGCGCGATCGTGCTGGACTCCGGCAACCCGTTCTACGCCCAGCTCGTCGGCGGCATCGAGGCGGCCGCCGAGTCCTCGGAGCTCGCCGTCATCGCCGGCAGCACCACCAACAGCGAGCAGCGTGAGCGGCTCTACCTCTCGCTGTTCGAGGAGCAGCGGGTGCGCGGCATCCTGCTGGCCTCGACCGGCGGCACCCGCGATCTGGTGGCGCAGATCCGCCGCCGCGGCACGCCCGTGGTGCTCGTCGAGAGCGGCCGGGACCGGACGGAGGGCTCCTCGGTGAGCGTGGACGACATCGCCGGCGGCGAGATCGCCGTGCGGCATCTCGCGGGGCTGGGACGCACCCGCCTCGGCGTGGTCGCGGCCCGGCAGGACCTGCGCCAGGTCGCCGACCGTCTGCTGGGCGCCCGGCGCGCGGCCGAGGCGGCGGGCATCGCGCTCGAGGTGCTCGAGGCGGAGGATCTCACCGTGCTGGCCGGGCGCCATATCGGCGAGCAGGTGGTGGCCCGCCCGGCCGCCGAGCGCCCCGACGCCCTCTTCTGCGTCAACGACCTGCTCGCCGTCGGCGTGCTGCAGGCCTTCGCCTTCCGCCACCAGGTCGCGGTCCCCGAGGAGATCGCCCTGGTGGGCTACGACGACATCGCCTTCGCGAGCTCGACCGTGGTCCCCCTGACCTCGGTCTCCCAGCCCTCGGATCTCATGGGACGCACCGCGCTCGCCCTGCTCGAGGAGGAGATCGCCCGCGAGGACGCCGCGCCGCGGCACGTCAGCTTCACCCCGACGCTCGTGGAGCGGGAGTCGACGACGGGCTGAGGCCCGGGCCGGCCCGCCGGGCCGGTGCCGCCGGTCCCGCCACGCCGGTCCCGCCGCGCGGGTCGAGCGAGAAGGGTGCGGTTCTGTTGCAGCTCGAGCCGGTTTGTGGATCGGAACTGCACCTTTTCCGGTGCCGGCGGGGCTGGCGGTGCCGGCGGGGCCGGAGGGGTGCGCGAGAGGTCGGCGGGATCAGCCCGCGGCGTCGGCCGACGGCGTGAACGACTCCAGCTCCACGCTCGCCCGGACGGCCGCTCGGGCCGCGCCGGGGGCGTCGTCGAGTGCGCCGAGGGCCCGGGCGATGACCGCCACGTTGCCCAGCGCCGTCGCCTCCATCGGTCCGGCGACCACCTCGAGGCCCAGCGCATCGGCGGTCAGCTGGTTCAGCAGCGCGTTGCGGCTGCCGCCGCCGACGACATGCAGGCGCGCGGGCAGCGGTCGCCCGGCGAGCCGGCAGGCGGCGTGCAGCTCCTCGCGGTAGGTCTCGGCGAGCGATTCGAGGATGCAGCGCACCAGCTCCGCGGGCGTCCGCGGGCGCTCCTCCGCCCCGGCGATCGGGCGCGCCGCGAGCATGACGCGGTCCGCCATCCGCCCGGGCGGCAGGAACTCCGGATCCGTGGGATCGATCCGGAAGCGGTCACCGGGAACGGCCGCCGCGGCGTCGAGCAGGTCGCCGAGGTCCACCCGCGCGCCGCCCCCCTCCCACTGCCGGATCGACTCGGTGACCAGCCACATCCCCGCCACGTTCTTGAGGAAGCGGATGGTGCCGTCCACGCCGCCCTCGTTGGTGAAGCCGGCCAGGCGTGCCTCCTCGGTGACCACCGGGGCGGGCAGCTCGAGGCCGATCAGCGACCAGGTCCCCGAGGAGATGTACGCGACCAGCTCGTCCTCGCGGGCCGGCGCGGCGAAGACCGCCGAGGCCGTGTCGTGGGAGCCGGCAGCGATCACCGGCACCTCGCCGATCCCCAGCTCCGCCCCCAGCGCGGCGCCGACGGTGCCGATCTGCTCGCCGGGCGCGACCAGCGGCGCCAGCAGGGAGCGGTCCACGCCGGCGGCGGCGAGCAGCTCCTCGTCCCAGTCGCGCTCGGTCACCGAGAGCATCCCGGTGCTCGAGGCGTTGGTGCGCTCCGTGCGCCGCTGCCCGGTCAGGCGGAAGGCCACCAGGTCCGGGATCATCAGCAGGTGCGAGCCCGCCGGGAGATCCGCGAGACGGTCGTCGGCCGCGAGCTGGTACAGGGTGTTGAAGGGCTGCTGGGCGATGCCGGTGCGCGCGAACTGCTCCGCGGCCGGCACGGTCGCCGCGACGCGCTCGGCGACGCCGTCGGTGCGGTGGTCGCGATAGGCGATCACCTCGCCGATCTGCGCGCCGTCCGGCCCCACCAGGCCGTAGTCCACGGCCCAGGAGTCGATGCCGATCGCCGCGAGGCCATCCAGCCCCTGGGCGAGGGCGCGCTGGTGCGCGGCGGCGAGGCCCTCGCGGATCTCCACCCAGAGCGCCTCGATGTCCCAGTTCAGGTGGCCCTCGCGGGTCTCCAGGTGGTTCTCGAAGCGCCGCGCCTGCTGGAGGTCGATCCGGCCGCCCGTGATCACGCCCAGCATCACCCGGCCCGAGGTCGCCCCCAGGTCGATCGCCGCGACGGCGATCCGTGCCGGGGCGTCGGACGCTGCTCGTCCCTCCCCGTTCATCGCAGGAAGGCGGCGGCGACCCCGGCGTCGACCGGGACGTGCAGGCCGGTGGTGTGGGAGAGGTCCCCGGCGGTCAGGGCGAAGACCGCATTCGCGACGTTCTCCGGCAGCACCTCGCGCTTGAGCAGGGTGCGCTGGGCGTAGAACTCGCCGAGCTTCTCCTCCTCGACCCCGTACACCTTGGCGCGGGAGGCGCCCCAGCCGCCGGCGAAGATGCCCGAGCCGCGCACCACCCCGTCGGGGTTGATGCCGTTGACGCGGATCTGCTCCCCGCCCAGCTCCGCCGCGAGCAGCCGCACCTGATGCGCCTGATCGGCCTTGGTGGCCGAGTAGGCGATGTTGTTGGGGCCGGCGAAGACGGAGTTCTTCGAGGAGATGTAGATGATGTCCCCGCCCATGGCCTGGTCGATCATCACCCGCGCGGTCTCGCGGGAGACCAGGAAGGAACCTCTCGCCATGACGTCGTGCTGGAGGTCCCAGTCCTTCGCGGTGGTCTCCAGCAGCGGCTTGGACAGGGAGAGCCCGGCGTTGTTGACGATGAGGTCCAGCCCGCCGAAGAACAGCACCGCCTCGCGCACGGCGTCGACGACGGCCTGCTCGTCGGCGACGTCGGCCTTCAGCGCCGCCGCCTTGTCGGGTCCGCCCAGCTCCTCGGCGACCTGCTGCGCGTTGTCGAGGTTGAGGTCCGCGATGACCACGTGCGCGCCCTCGGCGACCAGGCGCTGCGCGGTGGCCTTGCCGATGCCGGAGCCGCCGCCGGTGACCAGGGCGACGCGGCGCGCCAGCGGCTTCTGGGCCGGCATGCGCTGCAGCTTCGCCTCCTCGAGCGCCCAGTACTCGATGCGGAACTTCTCCGCCTCGTCGATGGGGGAGTAGGTGGAGACGGACTCCGCCCCGCGCATGACGTGGATGGCGTTGACGTAGAACTCGCCGGCCACGCGCGCGGTCTGCTTGTCCTTGCCGAAGGAGAACATGCCCACGCCCGGGACCAGCACGATCGCCGGGTCCGCGCCGCGGATCGCGGGGGAGCCCGCGGTGGCGTGGCGCTCGTAGTAGGCGGTGTAGTCCGCGCGGTAGGCCTCGTGCAGCTCCCTCAGCCGCGCCGCCGAGTCCTCGACGGAGGCCTCGGCGGGGAGGTCCAGCACCAGGGGCTTGACCTTGGTGCGCAGGAAGTGGTCCGGGCAGGAGGTGCCCAGCTCCGCCAGCGACGCGAGCTTCTCGGAGGCGAGGAACTCGTGGACGTCCTCGGCATCCGTCCAGTGCCCGACCATCGGCGCGTCCGTCGAGGCGAGCCCGCGGATCACGGGGAACAGGGCCGAGGCCTTCGCGCGCCGCTCGCTCTCCGGCAGCACCGCCCGGGAGGGGTCGTGGGCGCCGAAGGGCTCGGCGGCGCCGTGGCGATCGAGGTGGGCCTGCGCCTCGCGGATGATCCGCAGGGAGTTCTCGCGGGCCTGCTCGGAGGTCTCGCCCCAGGCGGTGATGCCGTGACCGCCCAGGATGCAGCCGATCGCCTGCGGGTTCGCCTGCTTGATCGCGGCGATGTCCAGCCCCAGCTGGAAGCCGGGCCGGCGCCAGGGCACCCACACGACCGCGTCGCCGAAGACCTCGCGGGTCAGCGCCTCGCCGTCGGCCGCGGTGGCCAGCGCGATCCCCGCGTCGGGATGGAGGTGGTCCACGTGCGCGGCGTCCACCAGGGCGTGCATGGCGGTGTCGATGCTCGGCGCGGCGCCGCCCGTGCCGTGCAGGCAGTGGTCGAAGGCCGCGACCATCTCGTCCTCGCGCTCCACGCCCGGGTACACCTCTCGCAGGGCGCGCACACGGTCCAGGCGTAGCACGGCCAGGCCCTTCTCCTGCAGGGTGCCGAGGTCGCCGCCGGAGCCCTTGACCCACAGCAGCTCGACGTCCGCGCCGGTGACCGGATCGGTGTCGGTGCCCTTCGCGGAGGTGTTGCCGCCGGCGTAGTTGGTGTTGCGCGGATCCGCGCCCAGGGCGTTGGAGCGCTCCAGGAGCGCGTCGATCGTCTCGCGTGCGGTGCTCATGCTCCCCATCCCATCTGGTTCCCGCCGACGCGCTCCGCGGCGACCTTCTCCTCGTAGCCGCTCGCGCGGAAGGCCTCGAACGGATCGGCCGGCAGGCCCTGCTCCTCCCGGAGCGCCGCCAGCGCCGGGCGGACGTCGGTCCAGAAGGCGTCCATGAGGATGCCGTGCGCCTCGAGCACGTCGTGGCGCTCCTGGGCGTCGGCCAGCGCCTCGCGGTCCACCAGCAGCGCCTTGGCCAGGGTCTCCTGGACGTTGAGCACGGAGCGGATCTGGCCCTGGATCTTGGACTCGATGTTGTGGCACTGGTCGAGCATGAAGTTCACGCCCGAGGCGGGGCGGTGCGCATCCTGCTGGACGATCTCGAAGAGGATCCGGAACAGCTGGAAGGGGTCCGCGGAGCCGACGATGAGGTCGTCGTCGGCGTAGTTGCGGGAGTTGAAGTCGAAGGCCCCGAGGCGGTTCTGGCGCAGCAGCTGGGCGACGATGAACTCGATGTTCGTGCCGGGGGCGTGGTGGCCGGTGTCGAGCACCACCAGCGCCTGCTCGCCGAGGGCGAGGCAGTGCAGGAGGCTGGTGCCCCAGTCCGGGACGTCGGTGTGGTAGAACGCCGGCTCGAAGAACTTGTACTCGAGCACCAGACGCTCGTCCTCGCCCAGGCCCTGGTAGATCTCCGCGAGGGACTCGGCCAGGTGGTCCTGGCGGGCCCGGATCGAGTCCTGCCCGGCGTAGTTGGTGCCGTCGGCCAGCCAGATCTTCAGCTCCTTCGAGCCGGTGGCGCGCATGACCTCGAGGCACTCGAGGTGGTGGTCGATCGCGCGGCGGCGCACGGTCTTGTCGCCCGCGGTGAGCGAGCCCCACTTGTACTCGTCGTCCTGGAAGGTGTTGGAGTTGATCATGCCCAGGGTCACGCCCTGCTCCGCGGCGTACTCGCGCAGCGCGCCGAAGTCCTCCACCCTGTCCCAGGGGTAGTGCAGGGAGACGCGCGGGGCGAGGCCGGTGACGCGATGGGTCTGGGCGGCGTCGGCGATCTTCTCGAAGGGGTCCCGCGGGGTGCCGGGGGTGCCGAAGACCTTGAAGCGGGTGCCGGAGTTGCCGTAGGCCCAGCTGGGGACCTCGATGGAGAACTCCGTGAGGTCGCGGGCGACCTCGGAGGGCAGGGTGGCGGGGGTGGGCATGGCAGGCTCCTCGCGGATAGACCTCGGCATGGCGCCGCGCCGTCGGCGGCGCGGGGTGGGCGAGCACCGCGGGCGCGGTGTCCGAGGCACGTGTTGAAACGACTCAAGCGCACGGTAGCATGCGCCGCCGCGGAGGGGGAAGCGGTTCCCTGGCGCGGTCCGGTAGCGTCGGACCGGAGTCGAGGGCAGCGCCCGGAACGCGCCGCGGAGCGGGCATCCTCGAGGACGAGGGGGAGAGATGGAACAGATGATGGGGTTCTTCGGGGTCGGCGCCTGGGAGGTCGTCGTCCTCCTCGGCATGCTCGCCGTCTGCGCAGCCGTGGTGTGCCTGATCGTCTGGGCCGTGCGACGGCTCGCTCCGGGGCGGGGTCGCGCACGGCGATCGGCCCAGGAGGTCCCGCACCACCGGGGCGAGCAGGCCCGCTAGCTCGGCGGAGCGCCCTGCGAGGTGCCCCGCGCCTCACGCCAGCTCGAGCTGGAGGGCGTCCCAGGTGGCCTGCACGGCGAGCGCGCCGCCGGGGTTCACGGCGAGCGTCAGCACGTTCTCCCCCGCGCGCAGCAGGCCGGGGTCCAGCACCAGGTCCCGGCGGAAGCGTCGGCCCCAGGCGGCGCTGCGGTAGACCGCGCCGCGGGCGTCGTCGCCGGAGAACTCCCAGAGGATCGGCGCGGCCTCGCCCAGCTGGATCGACAGCGTGCTGGGCACGCCCGGGTTCGGGACCGCCTCGGTGAGGGACCAGGCCGCCAGCGCCAGGCGGAGGCGCGGCCGGGCCGACGGCGCGGGCGCCTCGTCCAGCGTGAAGCGGATCCGCCAGGGCATGCCGGGGCCCGCTCCGGTGGTCTGCGGCTGGGTGAAGTACCAGGGCGCCTCCGGGTCGTCCACGTCGTGGGTGATCCCCACGGGGAAGAGCTCGGGATACTCCGCGGTGCTCGCGAAGCGGCGGGCGGCCGCGGCGCCGGTGAACGGGAGCGAGGTGCCGTCCGGGGAGCCGATCCGCCAGAGCACCTCGGTGGGCTCCGGGCGGTGCCAGTGCAGGTCGAGGGAGGTGTCCTCGGTGATCACGAGGGGATCGACCACGTGCTCGTCCCACACCCCGTCCTCGCGGAGGGTGAGCCGGTAGGTGCCCGGGCGCACACCGTCCAGGCGGAAGCCGCCGTCGGCGCCGAGGCCCGTCCAGTGCTGGCAGCCGCCGGCGGTGTCCTGGGCGTCGACCCCGGACTCGGAGAGGATCACGAGCACACCGGCGGCGGAGAGCTCCGCGGGGCCGACGGGCTCGGGGACGGCCCCCGTCCGGGTGACGGTCCCCTGCACGCGGACCCGCTGGCCGGAGGGCACCCAGCCGGCCGGCTTCGCGCGGTCGTAGAGCCGCGCCGCGGACTCGTCACCGAGGTGCGCCATGGCCTGGGCGCGGAGCCGCGCGGCCGCCCCGGGTGCGTCGACCGCATCGTCCCCGTCGGGCACCTCGGCCCATCCCAGGTGCAGGAACATCGGCCCGTAGGTCCGCGCCGACTCCCCGCGCAGCAGCACGGGCCGGGAGCCGTAGTGGGTGGCCTGCGGCTCGAGCAGCAGCACGGGGCCGTCCTCGGTCTGGTGGGCGGTGAGATCCTGCCGGTCCGGCCCGCCGTTGAAGGTGCTGCGGTCGGCGAGCACCGCGTAGGCCCCCACCCGCCGCCCGTCCAGGTGCCCGTGGAGGCCGTGGACGGCGTGGTCGCGCAGGGAGACCGCCCAGTCGTACTTGGTGTGGTGCCGCCGGGCGGAGGCGCTCCCCGTCCCCGCCAGGTCTGTCGTCGCATCCATCACGGTGCGCCCCCGCCGCAGGTCCTCCGGGGTGGGCAGTCGCGATGCCTCCGCCCGCCACGGGGTGCCGAAGGCATCGTCCTCCAGATCGATGTGGGTGAAGATCTCCGGATCCAGCCAGCACACGACGCGGTGCTGGTCCAGGGCCACGGCGGGGTGCTCCGCGGCGTGCTCGAAACGGGAGGCCAGGTGGACGCAGGTCTGCTCGGCGGCGAGGAGATAGCTCCGCACCGCCGTGCACGGCATGGCGGTGGTCGGCGGCACCCTCACCTCGAGCAGCACCGCGTCCTCGAGCTCGCGGACGCTCCAGCTGGGCTCGGCCGCGGGCAGGGCGAGCTCCGGCTCGAGCACCCGGACCACCTGGTCGAAGCGGCCCGTGCGCCGCGGCCCCAGCAGCTCGTGGCCGTCCAGGCGCAGCGCGGTGAGGCGACCGCCCAGGGCCGGCGAGACCTCCAGGTGCAGCCGGCCGTTGTCCAGCACGACTCCCTCGGCGCTCTCCTCGACGCGGGGCCGGATCGCTCCGCCCACGGCGCTCAGAGCTCGATGCCGAGGGCGGCGACGTCCACCGTGGACCCCGTGCGCATCGACTCCTCGGCGGCGATGCCGATCGCGGCGCTGCGCAGGCCGTCCCTCCACGAGGCGCGGCGCCCCAGCGGATCCTCGGCGGGCACGCCGAAGACGTCGTCGAGCAGCATCGCGTCGCCGCCGCCGTGCCCGCCGCGGCCCTCGGGGATGGGCACCTCCACGGCACGCTCCCACTGTCGCTGCAGGCGCAGCACGCTGCGGCGGGGTCGCACCTCGACCGTCGCCTCGGCCCCGTCCGCGGCGCCGTCCTCCGCCCGAGCGCTGGGATCGATCTCGGTCTCCTCCGGCGCCCGGTGCGGCTTCTCGACCACGTCGAGCTCGATCCGGCCGCGGGTGCCGTTCAGCGCCACGCGGTAGCCCTCCCACGGGGCGTAGGCGTGCAGGGAGTAGGTGAGGGCGGCGCCCTCGCGGTATCCCACCAGCATGCTCAGGGTGTCCTCGATGCTGACCCCCTCGCCGAAGACGTTCTGGTCGCGGGCGTAGCCGTCGGCGCTCTCCGCCTCGAGGTTCAGCCGGCGCATCCTCTCGTCGGCGGCGAGGTCGATGCGGAAGGGATCCTCGGCCGCCAGCTGCCGGCTGGTGCGCGCCGCGGGGTCCACACCATGCTCGGAGGCGTGCTCGGCGCCGTAGAAGCGCCGCGCGCCCAGCGCCGTGACGGTCGTGGGCGCATCGCTCAGCCACCAGTTGACGAGGTCGAAGTGGTGGCTGGCCTTGTGGATCTGCAGCCCGCCGGACATCTCCTTCTCGCGGTGCCAGCGCCGGAAGTAGTCCGCGCCGTGCCCGGTGTCCAGCAGCCATTCGAAGTGCACGGAGGTCACGGTGCCGATCTCCCCGTCGGCCACCAGGCGGCGCACCAGGGAGTTCCGCGGGGAGTAGCGGTAGTTGAAGGTCATGGTGATGGACCCGGCGGAGCGCTGCGCCGCCTCGGCGATGGCGCGGGCCTTCGCGGCGGTGGTGGTGATCGGCTTCTCCACCACGACATCGAGGTCGTGGGTCAGCGCCGCGACGATGTACTCGCTGTGCAGGGCGTCGGGCGTGGTGACCACGACGGCGTCCGGTCGCACCGCGGCGACCATCTGCTCGAACTCCTCCGGCGCCCACCGCGAGGGCGGTGCGAGCTCGGGGTGCAGGGAGGCGACGAGGTCGACGTAGTACTGCATGCGCACCGGATTGGGATCCACGAAGGCGACCGGGACGGCGTGCTCCGCGTGCGAGTCGGCCAGCGCCCGGAGGTACATCTCGGAACGGTGCCCGGTGCCGATCACCGCATAGCGGCGGGGGACGGGGGTCGGAGCGGTCATGGTGCCCTTTCGGTGCGGTGGGTGCCCGCCGGGCGGCGGGCGGGATGGAGGGGGGCGGGGAGGAGGC
>NZ_PNFB01000032.1 GCF_003347015.1 Brachybacterium sp. YJGR34 | reverse complement strand
GGCGCCCCCGCAGCCGAGGCTGCGGGGGCGCCGTGCTCGGGTGGCGGGCGCTCAGCTCGCCGGCTGCTCCTCGGCGGCCGCGGGCTGCTCGAAGTGGCCGAGGCTGCCCTCGACGGTGGGCAGCGAGATCGTCTCGCTCAGCCCCTCGGCGCTGACCTCGAGATCCAGGATCGAGCCCGGCACCGCGGCGACCTCGCCGACCGGGACCTCCTGCTGGTCCTCGCCGGAGCCGAGGCGGACGGTCTCGTGCGCGGGGACGGTGACCGTGGCGTCGAAGAGCGAGGAGGACCCCTCGAGCCCTTCGAGCTCGACGCTGATGTCCTGGTCGGAGTAGTTCACGACGGTCGCGAAGAAGGTGGCCGTGCCGTCCTCGGCGAGGTACAGCACCGCGTTGCGCACTCCCGCGACGGACGCGCCGTCCTGCTCGAGCGTGGCGTTGGTGCCGTCGGCGGCCTGGTAGAAGTCGTGGGTCTGCACCGGGCTGAAGACCGCGCATCCGGAGGCCGAGAGCGCGAGACCCAGGGCGGCGGCGGCGAGCACGAGACGGCGGGGACGGCGCACGGGAGGACTCCTGTTCCAAGGCCGCGGACGCGGCGGGGACGATCTGGGAACTGCCCTGACAGGGTACCGCACCGCGGGGGTCCGGACGGTCTCCGCGGCCCGTGAGCAGGGCTTCTTCTGCAGAGCAGGGCATTTTACCACGAGGGTGGAATGCTAGACTTGCCCGCGGAAAGGGGACCCACCACATGAACTTTGCCGTCGGCGAGACCGTCGTCTACCCGCACCATGGGGCCGCACTCATCGAAGAGGTCAAGACCCGCACCATCAAGGGCGAGGACCGCACCTATCTCAAGCTGAAGGTCGCCCAGGGCGACCTGACGATCGAGGTCCCCGCCGACAACGTCGACCTCGTCGGCGTGCGCGACGTGGTGGACAAGGAGGGCCTCGACGAGGTCTTCGAGGTGCTGCGCCAGCCCTACACCGAGGAGCCCACCAACTGGTCGCGCCGCTACAAGGCGAACGTCGAGAAGCTGGCCTCCGGGGACGTCAAGAAGGTGGCGGAGGTCGTCCGCGATCTCTGGCGCCGCGACCAGGATCGCGGCCTGTCCGCCGGGGAGAAGCGGATGCTGGCCAAGGCGCGCCAGATCCTCGTCTCCGAGCTCGCGCTCGCGGAGAAGACGGACGAGGCCGATGCCGAGTCCATCCTCGACGAGGTCCTCGCCTCCTGAGGCCCTCCCCTCCGTGCCTCCCGTCGTGACCTCGGCCGCCGTGCGGCCGATCGTCCTCGCCCTCGCACCACCCGCCCCGGGACTGTCCCGGGGCGGGCTCACGCCCAGCCTCGAGCTGCTCGGCGGCTCGCGCCTGATCGAGCGCCTGCTGCGCACCCACGAGGAGCTGGACCTGGCCCCTCCCCTGGTGGTCGCCGGAGGCGAGGCCGCCGCCGGGCTGCGCGAGGTGCTGGGACCGCGCCGACAGGTGCTCGCCGTCGACGGCGGTCGCCGCGAGGCGCTCCGGGCGGCGCTCGCCCAGAGCTCCGCCGACCAGGAGCTGCTTCTCCTGCACGACGCCGAGCGCGCCCTCACCCCGGCCGCGGCCGTGCGGCGCGTGCTCTCCGGCCTCGAGGACGGGGTGGACGCCGTCGTCCCCGTGGTCGCGCTCACCGACTCCGTCAAGGAGGTCCGTCCCGACGGGCTGCGCAACATCGACCGCTCCACCCTCGCCGGTCTGCAGAGTCCGCGGCTGCTGCGCCGCGGGGTGCTCGAGGCGGCGCTGGCGGCGCCGGCGCGGGTCGCGGCAGCGGACGGCCCTGCCGTCGAGGGGCAGGGCGACGACAACTTCGACGAGATCCTCGCGGCGCTCGACGGCGGCGCGCGGGTGCGCACCGTCCCGGGGTCGCACTCCGGCTTCGCCGTACGGGATCGCCTCACCCTCTGGCAGGCGCAGATCTCCCTGGGCCTGGCCCGCGACACCTCGCACCGCCACGGCCTGGCCCGGCAGTCCTGATCGCGCCCGCCGGGCGGTCCGCCGGGGCGGCCTCAGCGCCGGCGCCGACCGCGCCAGACGGTGCGGAACTCCTCGGCCATCCTCCCGGGCTTGGACAGCGTGCGCGAGGGCAGGCTGGTGGCGAGCTCGCCGGGGTCGCGGCGCAGCCGCCGCATCAGCCGCCCCGGCTTGCTGGAGATGCGCTGGCGCAGGTCGGGCAGGTAGTCCTCGGAGACGTCCAGGCGGGTCACCGCACCGCAGCCCGTGCACCGGATCTGGGACACGAACCGACCGGCGTAGACCACGACGTGCTCCGCCTCCTGCTCGCAGGCGGTGCAGCGCAGGTAGCTCTCCTCGACGCTCATCGGCTCCTCCTCACGGTGACCTCAAACCTAGCGCGCTGACGACGTCCTGGGCCAGGAGCAGGTCCTGGGCATAGGTGATCTTGAAGTTCGTCTCCTCGCCGCGCACCCACGTGACGGGCAGGTCCGTGTACTCCTCCGCGCACGAGGCGGTGTCGGTGCCCACGAAGCCGTCGCGGGCCGCCGCCTCGTAGGCGTCGAGGATGGTCGCGGCCCGGAAGCCCTGCGGGGTCTGGACGCGCACCAGCTCGCCCGTCGGGTGACCGTGGTCCGCGGTCAGGGTGTCCTCGGGGCCGGCCGGGGCGATGTCCGCCGAGGGGATCCCCGGGACCGCGCCGCCCCGCTCCCGCGCGGCGTGCAGCACCGCGGAGACGAGCCCGTGGCTGACCAGCGGCCGCGCCGCATCGTGGATGAGCACGGTGTCGATGACGCCGGTGTCGATGCGGTCGGCGAGGTGGCGCAGGGCGAGCAGCTCGGACTCCTGGCGGGTGTCGCCGCCGGTGATGATCTCCAGCGGGGCGTCGGTCTCGCGCACCTCCACGAAGCGGGCGTGCTCGAGATCCTCGGGGCGGACCACGAACACCAGCAGCCCCACTCCCTCGACGGCGGCGAGCGTGTTCAGCCCCCAGCTGGCGATGCTGCGACCGGCCAGCGGCAGGAACGCCTTGTTAATGCCGGCCCCCACCCGGGTGCCGGAGCCGCCGGCCAGCACCACGCCGGCGGCCCGCCCGCGCAGGCGGGGGGCGCGGGGACGGCGGGGCTGGTTCACGGTGGCATCGTAGACGGCCGGGACCACCGGCGTGGCCCGCCCGGCCACGACGTGACAGAATCGATTGTCGCCGGTGCCGCCCGCGAGCGGACCGCACCGTCCCTCGCGGCCCGGCACCATGTTCATCCACAGCTCAGGAGATCGTATGCTCACCATCGCCGTCGTCTGCGGCGCAGGGATCGCCACCTCCGCGCTGATCGCGGACCAGGTGCGCGACCATGTCGCCGCCCACGGCCGCCGGGTCCAGGTGGTCCAGGCCACCGTCATGGACCTGCTGTCGCCGGACTTCCACGCCGATCTCGTGGTCAGCACCGTCGATCTCCCGGATGCGCTGGGCATTCCGCAGGTCTCCGGAATGCCCCTGCTGCTGGGCACCAGCCCGAGCGTCACCTACGACGACATCGACCGCCTGCTGGGCAGGATCGACCGCACCGGCGGCGCGGAGGGCACCGCCCCGTGAGCCCCCTCGCGCCACCGCTGCCCCGGGTCGGCATCGGGGTGGACGTCCACGCCCTCTCCCCCGCCGATGCCCCTCGGGAGCTGTGGCTCGCGGGCCTGCTCTGGGAGGGAGAGCGCGGCCTGACCGGACACTCCGACGCCGACGTCGCCTGCCATGCCGCCTGCGACGCGCTGTTCTCCGCCGCGGGGATCGGCGACCTGGGCGCCCACTTCGGCACGGACCGCCCCGAGTGGGACGGCGCCTCCGGCTCCCTGCTGCTGGGCGAGGCCGCGCGGCGCGTGCGCGCGGCCGGCTTCGAGATCGGCAACGTCTCCGTGCAGGTGCTCGGGAACCGTCCGCGGCTGTCGGCACGTCGCGAGGAGGCGGATGCCGCGATGAGCCGCGCCGCCGGCGCCGCGGTCGCCGTCTCCGGCAGCACCACCGATCACCTGGGCCTGACCGGCCGCGGCGAGGGCATCGCGGCGATCGCGACGGCTCTGGTGATCCCGGTCGGGCAGGATCCGGCATGACCGGGGATGAGGGCACCGCCACCGAGCTGCCGCTGACCGCCGCCGAGGTCGAGGCGGCGGCCCAGCGCCTCGCGCCGGTGCTGCGGCGCACCCCGCTCGAGCACAGCGAGCGCCTCAGCGCGCTGGCCGGCGTGCCGGTCTGGCTCAAGCGCGAGGACCTGCAGTCCGTGCGCTCCTACAAGCTGCGCGGCGCCCACCTCTTCCTCGATGCGCTCGACGCCGCGGCGCGGGAGGCCGGAGTGGTCGCCGCGAGCGCCGGCAACCATGCCCAGGGCGTCGCCCAGGCGTGCCGTGCCCTCGGGATCCGCGGCCGCATCTACGTCCCCGGCACCACCCCGCGGCAGAAGCGCGAGCGGATCACCGCGATCGGCGGGGATCTCGTGGAGCTGGTGCTCGTCGGCGACACCTTCGACGACGCGGCCGAGGCGGCGGCGCTGGACGCCGAGCGCACCGGCGCCACGCCGGTCCCGCCCTTCGACCATCCGGTGATCATGGCCGGCCAGGGCACGGTCGCCCTCGAGGCGGCCCAGCAGCTCCGCGCCGAGCACGGGCGCGAGGTGGGCACGATGGTCCTGCCCGTCGGCGGCGGCGGGCTGCTGGGCGGCTGCGGCGCCTGGCTGCGCGATCGGCTCCCGGCGGTGCGGATCGTCGGTGTGGAGCCCGCGGGCGCGGTCTCCATGGCGGCCGCGGTGCGGGCGGGCCATCCCGTGACCCTGCCCGAGATGGACCGCTTCGTGGACGGCGCGGCCGTGCGCCGGGTGGGCGCCGGACCGCTGCGGATGGTGCAGGAGATCGACCCGGAGCTGCTGGCGGTCGACGAGGGCGCCGTGTGCACCGAGATGCTCGCGCTCTACCAGGTCGACGGGATCATCGCGGAGCCGGCCGGGGCGCTCGCCGCGGCCGCGGTGGCCACGGACCTGATCCCCGCGCTCGGCCGGCCGGCCGGCCCCTCCCCCGAGGACGGGGCGGGCGATGTCGTCGTGGTGCTCTCCGGCGGCAACAACGACGTCTCCCGCTATCACGAGATCGTCGAGCGCTCCCTCGTCCACGAGGGGCTCAAGCACTACTTCCTGGTGACCTTCCCGCAGGAGCCGGGCGCGCTGCGGCGCTTCCTGGACCGGGTGCTGGGCCCCCACGACGACATCGTGCTGTTCGACTACATCAAGCGCAACAACCGCGAGCAGGGCCCGGCACTGGTGGGGCTCGAGATCGGCACGCAGGAGGACCTCGCGCCGCTGATGTCGCGGATGGCCGCCTCGGGCATGGAGATCGAGCGCATCGACCCCCAGGACCCGATCTACCGCTATCTCACCTGAGCGGCGCGGTCACCGCGGCGACCGCGCCGCGGGGGCTCAGCCCTCCGGGTAGGCGTCCGCGTCCGGAGCCAGGGCGGCCGCGCGGGCCTCGACGGCGGAGCGGACGATGTCGTCCAGCCCGTGCTCGGACTTCCAGCCCAGGGTCTGCGCGATGCGGTCCCCGGAGCAGATCAGCCGGGCGGGGTCGCCCGGGCGGCGTGCGCCGATCTCGGGAGTGATCTCGATGCCGCGGGCGCGGGCGATCGCGTCGATCACCTCGAGCACGCTCGAGCCCTCGCCGGTGCCGACGTTGAACACCCGGTGCGGACGCTCCTCCCCGCGCAGGTAGTCCAGCGCCGCGAGGTGGGCATGGGCGAGGTCGAGCACGTGGACGTAGTCGCGGATGCCGGTGCCGTCGGGGGTGTCGTAGTCGTCGCCGAAGACGACCGGTGCCCGCCCCTGTTCGAGGGCGTCCAGCACGATCGGCACCAGGTTCATCACCGCGGTGTCCGCGAGCTCCGGCCAGCCGGCGCCGGCGACGTTGAAGTACCGCAGGGCGACGGTGCGCATGCCGTGGGCGCGCTCGGCGTCGGCCAGCATCCATTCGCCGACGTACTTCGTCGCGCCGTAGGGGTTGATCGGCCGCGGGGTGAGGTCCTCGGTGACCAGGTCGACGTCCGGGACCCCGTAGACCGCGGCCGAGGAGGAGAAGACCACGTCGCGCACCTCGGCGCTCGCGCAGGCCGAGAGCACGTTCGCGAGCCCGCCGATGTTGTCGTGCCAGTACATCTCCGGGTTCTCGACGGACTCGCCCACCTGCTTGTGGGCGGCGAAGTGGATCACGGAATCGGCGCCGGAGGACCGCAGGGACTCGGCCAGCACCTCGCGCGCCTCCGGCCGGGTCACGTCGAGCTCGAGGAGCTCGGCACCCTCCGCGCGCGAGCGCAGGCCCGTGGAGAGGTCGTCGACGACGATCACCCGCTCCCCCTGCTCCAGGAGGAGTCGCACCACGTGCGACCCGATGTATCCGGCACCACCGATCACGAGAGTCGTCATGGTCCGGAGCCTACCGGCCCGTGGGGTGCGCGGAGGTCTCAGCTCCAGGAGCTGGAGACCGGGCGTCCCTCCTGATAGCCGGCCGCGCCCTGCAGACCGATCACGGCCCGCTGGCGGAACTCGTCGGTGCTGACCGCTCCCGCGTAGGTGAAGGAGGAGCGGACCCCGGCGGTGATCTCGTCGAGCAGGTCCTCGACGCCGCCCTTCCCCTCGGCGAGGTACATGCGGGAGGTGGAGATGCCCTCCTCGAACAGGCCCTTGCGGGCGCGGGCGAAGGCGTCCTCGTGGGCGGTGCGGTGGGAGACCGCGCGCTTGGAGGCCATGCCGAAGGACTCCTTGTAGCGGCGGCCCGCCTCGTCGGCGCGCATCTGGCCCGGGGACTCGTAGGTGCCGGCGAACCAGGAGCCGATCATCACGTTGGAGGCGCCGGCGGCGAGCGCGAGCGCGACGTCGCGGGGGTGGCGGACCCCGCCGTCGGCCCACACGCGGCCGCCGAGGCGGCGGGCCTCGGCGGCGCACTCGAGGACCGCGGAGAACTGCGGACGCCCCACGCCGGTCATCATGCGGGTGGTGCACATCGCGCCGGGGCCGACGCCGACCTTGACGATGTCGGCGCCCGCCTCGATGAGCTCGCGCGTGCCCTCCGCGGTGACGATGTTGCCGGCGACCAGTCGCACCGCGGTGCCCTCCCGGGGGCCCAGCACCTCGCGCGCGCTCCGCAGCGCGTCGATCATCCGGTCCTGATGGCCGTGGGCGGTGTCCAGCACGATCACATCGACCCCGGCGGCGACCAGGTCCCTCACGCGGGTCGCGACGTCCGCGTTGATGCCGACGGCCACGGCGATGCGCAGCCGGCCCTCCGCGTCGGTCGCCGGCCGGTAGATGGTCGAGCGCAGCACCGACGTGGCGGTGAGCACGCCGCGCAGGAGACCGTCCTCGTCGACCACGAGCGCCGCGTCGTGATGGGTCGCGGCGATGCGGCCGTGCAGCTGGGCGGGCTCGACCGCGAGATCCGCGGGGCGCAGCACCGGGACGTCCTCGCTGAGCACGTCGCCGACCTGCGAGAACGAATCCCGACCGGCGATCTCCTCGGCGCTGATGGTGCCGAGCGGGCGGCGCTCCTCGTCGACGACGACCACCAGGCCGTGGGGGCGCTTGGGCAGCAGGTCCGCCGCCTGCCCCAGGGTGCCGGTGACCGTGAGGGTCAGGGGATGGTCCACGACCAGGTCACGCTGCTTGACCGAGCGCACGATCGAGTCGATCCGCTCCGGGGCCAGATCCTGGGGCAGCACGGCCAGGCCGCCGCGCCGCGCCATCACCTCGGCCATGCGGCGGCCGGAGACGGCGGTCATATTGGCGGCGACCAGGGGGATGGTGGTGCCGGTGCCGTCGTCGCTGCCGAGGTCCACATCGAAGCGCGAGGTGACCGCGGAGCGTCCGGGCAGGAAGAAGCAGTCGTCGTAGGTGAGATCGGTCGACGGGGTGTGGATCAGGCGCATGCTCCTCAGGATACGGAACACCGCGTTCGCACGACCTCCACCAGGTTCTCACAGCATGGTGCGCGACGATCTCCGGTCGTGAACCTAGGATGTAGCGCATGACGGACCCGGCCTCGCAACGCAGGCGCCGTCGGTCCGGCAGACACCAGCAGCCGGTCCGGCGCGCGCCCTCGACGCCTCTGCCGCCGGAGGTGGCGCGCAGCAACCGCGACGCCGCCTTCGGGCACAGCACGCGCAAGCGCACCTGGATCGGGGACGGGACGTCCGCGCCCGAGGAGGCGACGGGGTCCCGACCCGAGAGCCCCACGAGCTCCGAGGCCCCGGGCCCCCAAGCGTCGCAGCGCGGGCACGGCCGGCGCGCCGCCTTCCCGATCGAGCAGCTCGACGATCGTCAGGGCGCACCGGTCGGCGACGCCCATGACGCCTGGTCCCACCCCGAGGACGACGACCCCTCCGCCGGCGCCCCGCCGCAGGCGGCGGACGCCTCAGCAGCATCGGCATCGGCCGGCCCCGACGCGACGGCGACGTCCGTCGGTGACAGCTCCGGGTCGGGCTCGGGGGGCTCCGGAGAGTCCGGCTCCGGCGGAGGCTCCGGCTCCGGGGATCCCGAGGAGGGCTCCGGCACCGACGGGGAGGATCCCCGCCGGGGCTCCCTGCCCAAGGTCGCCTTCTGGACCGTGCTGACCTCGCTGGTCCCGGGGTCCGGCCTGCTCCCCACCCGCCTGCGCCGCTACGGCGTGCTGCTGCTGGGGCTGCTGCTGCTCGTCATCGCCGCGCTGGGCGCGGTGCTCCTGCAGGGCGATCCCCTGCGCACCCTGATGATGATCGCGAGCTTCCGCGGCGCGCTGATCGGACTCATGATCGCCGTCGGCGTGCTGGGGGTGGTGTGGGCGCTCCAGATCGTGGCGGCGAACCTCGCGCACTCGCGGCGGGAGCGGCTCCAGGGCGCCCGGCGCTACCTCGCCCTGGCCCTCGCCGCCCTCATGGTGGTCGGCGTGGTGCTGCCCTTCGGCCGCGGCGTCCAGTCGCTGTGGGCGCTGCAGGGCCTGGTGGGCTCGGACACCGTGTTCGGCGGCGGGGACGGCCAGAACCATCCCTTCACCGACGGCGAGGACCCCTGGGCGGACACCGAACGGCTGAACTTCCTGCTGCTGGGGCAGGACGCCGGCGCGGACCGCACCGGCACCCGGCCCGACACGATCATGGTGGCCTCGGTGGACACCGAGACCGGCAAGACCGCGCTGTTCTCGATCCCCCGCAACCTCGAGAAGGTCGAGTTCCCCGAGGGCACGGTCGCGGCCGAGGAGTTCCCCGACGGGTTCGACTACTACGGCCCGAACCAGAGCCTCATCAACGCCGTGTGGACCTGGGCGGAGGAGCACCCGGACCTCTTCCCGGGCGACCCCACCCCCGGGCTGACCGCCACCACCTGGGCCGTGGAGGAGACGCTCGGGCTCGAGACGGACTACTACGCGATGGTGAACCTGCAGGGCTTCGAGGACATGGTCGACGCCCTCGGCGGCGTGGACCTGGTGGTCGAGCGGCGCATCCCCATCGGCGGCGGCGCCTCGGAGGTCGAGGGCTACATCGAGCCGGGCGAGCAGAAGCTCGACGGCTTCGACGCCCTGTGGTACGCCCGCTCCCGCGAGGGCTCCAACGACTTCGACCGCATGTGCCGCCAGCAGCGCATCGTGCGGGCGGTCGCCGAGGAGGCGGATCCCTCCACGCTCGCCCTGTCGATCCCCGGACTGGTCACCGCGACGGAGAAGAACATCCAGACGGACATCCCCGTCTCCGACCTCAACGCCTTCGCCGATCTCGCGCTGCGCATCAAGGAGGGCGGGTTCACCTCCTACCCGATCACGCAGGACGTCACCTTCTCCGGCGATCCGGACTTCGAGTACCTCGAGGTGTGGGTCCAGGACTCGATCGACCACTCGATGGAGACCGAGGAGCCGGAATCGGTGATGGGCGAGACCGAGCCCGGATCGACCGAGCCGGCCGAGACCGCCGACCCGGCCCCGGAGGAGTCCTCCGCGGAGGAGAGCACCCCCGGCGAGGCCACGCCCACCGAGGAGGAGACCACCGAGGAGGAGACCCCCACCGCGGAGGAGACCACGGAGGCGGACGGCGCCGAGGAGGAGACCGAGGCGACCGAGATCGAGGAGGACCCGCTGCAGTCCTGCCTGCCCGGCGCCGAGCAGGAGGGCTGAGGGGCCGTTCCACGGCGCCGCCGTCCCCACCCGGCGACCTGGGCCGGCGCGCTCAGTCGATGAGCTGCAGCAGGGCGTTCTCGACGAGCTCCGGCATCGCCGGATGGATCCAGTACTGGGTGGTGGCGATGTCGCGGGCGGTCTGCCCGGTGCTCATCGCCTGGATCAGCAGCTGGATCAGGGTGGTGGCCTCCGGCCCGATGAGGTGCGCGCCGAGGATCTCGGTGGTCTCCGCATCGGCGATGATCTTCACGAAGCCGGTGGTGTCCTCCATCGCCCAGCCGTAGGCGATCGAGGCGTACTCCTGGAGGGCGACCCGGATCTCGCGGCCGGAGGCGCGCGCCGTCTCCTCGTCCATCCCCACCCACGCGACCTGCGGATGGGTGAAGACGCCGGCGGGGATCGGCATCGTGTCCGAGCGCCGCAGCCGCTCGGGGTGCAGGATGTTGTGCCGCACGATCCTCTGCTCGTGGTTGGCGACGTGCTTGAGCTGATGGGGGCTGGAGAGGTCCCCGAGGGCCCACAGCCCCTCGAGCACCTCCCCACCGCCGAGGACCCGCTGATGGGCGTCGACCAGCACGCGGCCGTCGGGGGCGGTGTCGATGCCCGCGGCCTGCACCGCGAGCAGATCGGAGTTGGGGCGCCGACCCACGGCGACCAGCAGCTCCTCCGCCGCCAGCAGCACCTCCTCGCCGTCCCGCTCGCCGCGCAGCTCGATGCCCTCCGCGGTGCGCCGCACCGCGGTGGCCTGCAGGCGGGTCTCGAGGTGCAGGCGCTCGTCGAGGATCTCGGTGAGGCGCGCGGAGACGTCCGCATCGGCGGCGCTCAGCACCCGCTCGGAGCGGGCCACGAGCGTCACCTCGACGCCGAGCGAGGCGAAGACGTGCGCCATCTCCACGGCGATCACGCCCGATCCGAGGATCAGGAGCGAGGCCGGCAGATCGTCGATCCGCATGATGGTGTCCGAGGTGTGGGCACCGACCTCGTCGATCCCCGCGACCGGCGGCAGCACGGGGCGGGAGCCCGCGCCCAGCACGATGGTGTCCGCGGTGACGGTCCGCTCGGTGCCGTCCTCGCCGAGCACGCGCAGGGTCCGGGGCCCGGTGAAGCGGGCGGTGCCGCGCATCAGCGTGAGATCGGCGTTGTCCGGGTGGTCGCGGCGGTACTCCTCGCCGCCGGCGGTGATCGGGTCGATGCGCCCGAAGATCCGGTCCCGGATCGCCGGCCAGTCCACGTGCCGCAGCTGCTCGGTGAGCCCGAAGCGCGAGGACTCGGCAGGGGTGTGCGCGAGGTTCGCGGTGTGCACGAACATCTTGGTGGGGATGCATCCGAGGTTCAGGCAGGTGCCGCCGAACACGCGATGGGGGCCCACGCCGCGGTCGATCTGCACGATGGTGCGACCGGCGAGCTCGGGCCCGGGGAAGGAGTTGGCGGAGCCGGAGCCGATGAGGGCGATGTCGTAGTGGGTCGTGGCGTTCACCCTGCCAGGCTAGTCGCACCGGCGGTGGCACAATGGCGCGGGCGCGCGCACCCGCGCCGTCCCCGCGTCCACGAGGAGCCCCCGCCATGTCCTCCCCCGTCCCGCCGGCCGACGCCCACGACCTGATCCGGGTGCGCGGCGCTCGCGAGAACAACCTCCAGGGCGTCTCCCTGGACCTCCCCAAGCGTCGCCTGACGGTCTTCACCGGGGTGTCCGGGTCCGGGAAGAGCTCGCTGGTCTTCGGGACCATCGCCGCGGAGTCGCAGCGGATGATCGACGAGACCTATCCCGCCTTCGTGCAGGGGTTCATGCCCTCCCTGTCCCGTCCGGACGTCGACGACCTGCAGGGCCTGACCACCGCGATCATCGTGGACCAGGAGCGGATGGGCGCGAACGTGCGCTCCACCGTCGGCACCGTCACCGATGCGGGAGCGTACCTGCGCACCCTCTTCGCCGCCCTCGCCGAGCCGCACGTGGGCGGCCCCGGGGCGTTCTCGTTCAACGTCCCCTCGGTGAGCGGCTCGGCGACGATCACGGTGGACAGGGGTGCCGCGAGCGGCGAGGAGACCGTGAGCTCCACACGGGTGGGCGGGATGTGCCCGCGCTGCGAGGGCATGGGGACCGTCTCCGACCTCGACCTCACCGAGCTGTACGACGCGGAGAAGTCCCTCGACGAGGGGCCCTTCACGATCCCGAACTACGTCGCCGGCGGCTGGTACGTGAAGATCTTCGCCCGCTCCGGCTTCTACCCCTCGGACCGGCCCATCGCGTCCTTCACGCCCCAGCAGCTGGAGGACTTCCTGTACAAGGAGCCCACGAAGATCACGATCGACGGGATGTCGATGACCTACGAGGGCCTGGTCCCGAAGATCCAGAAGTCGATGCTCAGCAAGGACCGCGAGTCCATGCAGCCCCATGTGCGGGCCTTCGTGGACCGTGCGGTCACCTTCATCTCCTGCCCCGAGTGCCACGGGACGCGGCTGGCGGAGCACGCCCGCACCGCGAGGATCGACGGCGTCTCGATCGCGGACGCGAGCGCGATGCAGATCACCGCGCTCGCGGACTGGGTCGAGCAGCTGCGCTCCCGGCACGCGGGCCCCTCGGTGGCACCGCTGCTGACGAACCTGGCCGCGCTGCTGGACTCCTTCGTGAGGATCGGCCTGGGCTACCTCTCCCTGGACCGTTCTTCCGGCACGCTCTCGGGCGGCGAGTCCCAGCGCACCCGGATGATCCGCCATCTCGGCTCCGCCCTGACCGACGTCACCTACGTGTTCGACGAGCCGACCGTCGGCCTGCACCCGCACGACATCACGACGATGAACGATCTGCTGCTGGCCCTGCGGGACAAGGGCAACACGGTGCTGGTGGTGGAGCACAAGCCGGAGACCATCGCGATCGCCGATCAGGTCGTCGACCTCGGGCCGCGGGCCGGTGCCCACGGCGGCCGGCTCCAGTACCAGGGGGACGTGGCGGGGCTGCGCGCCTCGGACACCCTCACCGGGCGTCACCTCGAGAAGCGCGTGCAGCTCAAGGAGCAGGTGCGCGCGGCGACCGGGATGCTCGAGATCCGCGGCGCGGACCATCACAACCTCCAGGGCGTGGACGTCGACATCCCGCTCGGAGTGCTGTGCGTCGTCACCGGCGTTGCCGGCTCCGGCAAGTCCTCGCTGGTGCACGGCTCGCTGCCGCCGGGCGCCGAGGTCACCGTCGTGGACCAGAGCGCGATCCGCGGCTCCCGTCGCTCCAACCCCGCCACCTACACGGGCCTGCTGGACCCGATCCGCAAGGCGTTCGCGAAGGCGAACGGGGTCAAGCCCGCGCTGTTCTCCCCGAACTCGGCGGGCGGCTGCCCGGTGTGCAAGGGCGCGGGGACGATCTACACCGAGCTCGGCTTCCTCGAGACCGTCGCGACCCCCTGCGAGGAGTGCCGGGGCCGGCGGTTCCAGGCGGCGGTGCTCGAGCACACGCTCGGAGACGCCTCCATCGCCGACGTCCTGGAGATGTCCGTGGAGCGGGCGCTGGAGTTCTTCACCGCCGCGGAGTCGCGGGTGCCCGCGGCCGCGACGGTGCTGCGGAGGATGGATCAGGTGGGCCTCGGCTATCTCACCATCGGCCAGCCGCTGACCTCCCTCTCCGGCGGTGAGCGCCAGCGCCTCAAGCTCGCCACCCACATGGGCGGCACGGGCGGGGTCCTCGTGCTCGACGAGCCCACCACCGGTCTGCACCTCGCCGACGTCGACGCCCTGCTGGCCCTCCTGGACTCCCTCGTGGACTCCGGCACCTCCGTGATCGTCATCGAGCACCACCAGGCGGTGATGGCGCACGCCGATCACCTCATCGACCTGGGGCCCGGCGCGGGGGCCGACGGCGGCCGGGTCGTCTTCACGGGCACTCCGGCCCAGCTCGTCGCCGAGGCCTCCACCCTGACCGGCCGTCACCTGCGCGGGTACGTCGCTCCCGGCACCGCCTGAGATCCGCCGTCCGCGGCGGCGCGGCTACGCTGGGCCGGTGCCCGTACTCCCCGCCGCCCTGCGCGACCTGCTCGATGTGCTGCGCTGCCCGCTGTGCCGGGAGCCGCTGGACGCCGCGACGGGAGGCCTGCGCTGCCCCGCGGGCCATGCCTTCGACGCCTCCCGCGCCGGGTACGTCTCGCTGCTGGGCGGCGGCGGAGCGGTCAGCGGCGACGACGACGCGATGGCGCGGGCTCGGGAGCGCTTCCTCGGCACCGGTGCCTACGCTCCCCTGCTGCAGGCCCTCGGCGACCTCGCCGCGGAGCACGTGCGCGCTGTGGGCGCCGCCCCCGCGGCCGCCGGTGCCGCGCCGACGCTGCTCGACGTCGGCTGCGGCCCCGGCTACTACCTCGCCGGCGCCCTCGAGCGCTTCCCCTCCGCACGGGGTCTGGGCCTGGACACCTCGACCCGCTCGCTGCGCTTCGCGGCCCGTGCCCATCCGCGCGCGGCGGCCTGCGGAGCGGACGTCTTCGCGCCGCTGCCACTGCAGGACGACGCGGCGGATCTGGTGCTGGACGTGTTCGCGCCGCGCCACGGCGCCGAGTTCGCCCGGGTGCTGCGCCCGGACGGGGCCCTGCTCGTGGCCCGGCCGGCCGCGGATCATCTCCTCGAGCTGCGCGAAGCCGTCCCGGGGATGGTCTCCGTCGACCCCCGCAAGGAGGAGCGACTCCACAGCGCCCTGGATCCCTGGTTCACGACCGTGGAGCAGCGCGAGGTGCGCTTCGCTCTGCCACTGACCCCGGAGCGTGCCCGCGACCTGGTCGCGATGACGCCCAGCGCACGGCACGTGGACCCCACCGACCTCGATCAGGCGCTCCCGGCCGGCACCACGGTGACCGTCGCCGTCCTGGTCAGCGCGCACCGCCCCCGCTGACCGCAGGCGTGCACGGTCCGCGCGATACTGGAGGCGGGCCGACCGGCCCGCCCGATCCCCGAGCAGGAGGCCCTGTGACCGACCGACGCGCCGTGTTCATCGACTTCGACGGCACCTTCGCCCAGCGGGGCGTGGCGCCGCCGGCGCACGGTGACGCCGTGGCGCGCGTGCGGGGGCAGGGCCACGCGGTGCTGCTGAGCACCGGTCGGCCCGCGTCGATCGTCGCCCCCGAGGTGGCGGAGCTGTTCGACGGCGTGATCACCTCGGCCGGTGCGCACGTGCGCCTGGGCTCCGAGGTCCTGACCGACCAGCGGTTCCCTCCCGCGCTCGCGCGACAGGCGGTCGAGGTGCTCACAGCGCACGGTGTGGCCTTCGTGCTGGAGGCGCCGGAGGCGCTGTGGTGCTCGGCGCCGTCCGCACAGCGGGTGCGGGCCCGGATGCGTCCCCGGGACGGGGACGAGGCCGCCGGGCTCGGCAACGGCCCCCGGGACATCCTCGATGCGCTGCGGGTGCGGGAGGACCTGGCCGCCTGCTCCGTCGCGAAGATCTCGCTGTGGGGCTCGCCGGTCCCGGTCGAGCAGCTGGCCTCCGAGATCGGGGAGGAGGTCGGGGCCCTCCCCAGCTCCCTGCCCACCGAGGACACGGCCTCCGGTGAGCTGCACCTGCGTGCGGTCGACAAGGCCGACGGCATGCAGCGGGTGGGCGAGCAGCTGGGCATCGCCCCGGCGGCGCGCATCGCGATCGGCGACGGCCTGAACGATCTGGGCATGCTGCGGGCGGCCGGCACCGCGGTCGCGATCGCGGGAGGCCACGATCAGGTGCTCGCCGCCGCGGACCTCGTGGTCCCGGGCCCCTCGCAGCACGGGATCCTCACGGCCTTCGAACGGCTCGGCCTGCTCTGAGGCGCGGCGCCTCAGCTGCGCCGGTGCAGGCCCACCATCACCATCCCGGCGGCGGCGCACAGCGCGCCGACCCCCAGCACGATGACCCCCTGCGGCATCAGATCCGCGGTGAACTGCGCCTCGAAGGCGCCGACGATCGGGCGGAGGAAGTCCGCCTCGTCCACCGAGGCCGGGACCAGGGTCGTGATGTTCCCGGCCAGGAGGCACAGGAGCCCTCCCGCGACGATCCCCGCCACCCCGGCGAGGGTCAGGAGGGCACGACGGTGCGCGGCCACGAGCAGGGCGAGCAGCACCAGGACCCCGGCGATCGGACCGGCCCAATGCGTCCACGGCGCAAGCTGGACGAGACGGTTCAGCAGCGCCACGTCGGGCACCGTGGCCACGGGGACGGAGGCCTCCTCGGGCCGCGGCAGCTCCACCAGCGGGACCTGTTCCTCGACCGCTCCCAGCAGGTCGTCGATCACCGGCGTCAGGTCCACCGCGAGGGTCTGCTCCCCCGGGGTGAACAGCCCGTCGTGCAGCTCCACCATGGTCTGCTCCCAGAGCGTGGCGTACGCCGGGGTGCCCGTGATCCTCGGGGCCTGCTCCTGCAGCACCGGGGTCAGCCGCTCCTCCGCCCAGCCCGGGATCCGGTCGTCGTCCAGGAGGTGCTCGACGGCGGCGTCGGAGACCTCGCGCTGAGCCTCGGGGTCCTCGGCCAGAGGCTGGGCGATGGCGAGGAAGCCGTCGCGGTCCACGACGTTCTGCGCCAGCCAGACGCCGGGCAGCCAGAGGGCGCCCAGCACGGCGGCGACGGTCAGCAGGAGGGCGGCGAGGAGATCACGGGCGGAGGACACGCGCCTACGCTACCGGGTCGAGCTGCTCCGCAGACGGCCGCGACCCCGCACCGTGGGTCGGTGCGGGGTCGCGGAGATCCGGGGGCGAATCAGCCTGCGTCCTCTCGCTGATCTCCTACCGCTCGCACGCTCGCAGCACGTCGATCAGCCTGCGTCCACTCGCTGATCTCCTACCGCTCGCACGCTCGCAGCACGTCGATCAGCCGACGCGGATGAAGGTCCAGCTGCCGGAGTAGATGTTGCGCTCGGAGGTGTCGACGCGGCTGTTGCCGGCGTCCACGAAGGAGTTGCCCCCGGCGTAGATGCCGATGTGGCCCGGCTTGTAGACCAGGTCCCCGGGCTGCGCCTCGGAGCGCGGGATGACCGTGCCGGCGGCGGCCTGCCCGGCGGCGCCGCGCGGGAGGTCGATGCCGTGCTGGGCGTAGACCCACTGCACGAAGCCGGAGCAGTCCCAACCGGACGGCGAGGTGCCGCCGTAGACGTAGGGGGTGCCGATGCCGGAGCGCGCGGTGGCGAGGATGGATCCGCCCTGGCCGGCCGAGGGGGCGGGAGCGGACTCCTGCTGCTGCTCCTCCTGCGCCGGCTCCTCCTGCTGCTGATCCTGCTCGGACTCGCTCTCGGAGGACTCCTGCTGGCCCTGGTCCGAGCCCTCGGAGGACTGCTGCTCGTCCTCGGCGGGCTCCTGCTGCTCGGCGTCGTCCTGGGCCTCGCTGCGCTCCTCGGAGCGCGAGGAGCCCTGGTCCTCGCGGGACTCGGCCGGCTCGTCCTCCAGGGCGTCCTGCTGGTCCTCGGAGGGCTCCTCCTCGACGACCGGCTCGGGCTCGGGCTCCGGCTCGGGCACCTCGACGGTCAGGGCGGCGGTGACGGTCGCGAGCTCGGGCTCGGCCTTCTCCTCGGCCGTGGCGGCGGGGATGCCGACGGCGGGAGCGGCGACCGGCGCCAGCACCGCGGGGGCGGCGTCGGCCTGCGGGGCGGCCGGGGAGTCGGCCTGCGTCTCCGCGGTGGCGACGGAGCTGCCGCCGAGGAGGATGGCGGCGGCCAGTGCGGCACCCGCTCCCGCACGACCGGCGCGGGTCGCAGGGGTCACCGTGCGCACGGCACGGCGGTGGGTGTGGTTCACAGACTTCGACACGTTTCTCCCAGCCCCGGGGCCCGGCCCTCGCGCTCTGCAGCGATTCGCCTCCCGGTCCGGTGCGCGATGGGGCTTCCCGGCGGGAATGTCGGGCTCTTGTCGCCTCGACACGAGCCCGACCCTAGGCGCCGCCGCCCGCGGGACCCTGCCCAGGAACACCTTCTGGGGCAGGGCTTGACAGAGGCTTTACCCGGCGACGAGCGCCGTCACGTGGAGCTGTCCGGCGACCACCTCGGTCACGGCCACCTCACCCCCGCCGGGGCCGCGCAGCACGATGCTGCCACCGACTCGCTCGACCCCCACATCGGCGCCGGGAAGAATGCCCTGACGTGCGAGATCGTCCAGCAGGCCGACGTCGCTCTGGACCCGCTCGCCGATCCTCTCGAGCCGGACCTCGACGCTCTGGCCGTCCTCGACCACCTCGCTGAGCTCGCGCACCGCGTTGGCGGGCTCTTTACCCCCACCTGTGGCGGAGGTCTCGGCGGGATCGACCTCGATCCCCAGCGCGCCCAGGCCCGGGATCGGGTTGCCGTAGGGATCCACATACGGGGGCGTGATCTGCCGGGCCAGCCGCTTCTCGACCTCGAGGCTCATCACGTGCTCCCACCGGCAGGCCTCCTCGTGGACGTGCGCGTAGTCCAGCCCGATCACGTCCAGCAGGTGGCGCTCGGCGAGCCGGTGCTTGCGCATCACGTCCGTGGCGACCTCGGTGCCCCGGGCGGTCAGGCGGATTCGCCGCTGGTCGTCGAGATGCAGCAGGCCGTCACGCTCCATCCGCGCCACGGTCTGGGAGACCGTGGGGCCGGAGTGCCCGAGCCGCTCGGCGATCCGCGCCCGCATCGGGGCGATGCCCGCCTCGTGGAGCTCGAACACCGTCTTCAGATACATCTCGGTGGTGTCGATGAGATCTCCACTCACGCCGGTCCCCTCCATCTGTCGTCCAGGCTCCGTCCCGGTCAGCTTAGTCGGCGCCGGTCCCCGAAGCCCGGGAATCCGCCGCGAGCGTGATCCGGCTCCCCGGCCCCGGACCGTCCGCGGTCACAGCGCGGACGCCACGGTCCCGACGACGTGCAGCAGCACCGTGGCGCCGTTGAGGAGGATGTGCGCGAGCACGCATGCCCACAGCCGCCTCCACCGCGCCCAGAGCAGGCCCAGCGCGATCCCCGTCGTGCCCTGGAGGGCGAGGGCCTGGAGCGCGTCCTCCCACAGGGCGCCGCCGCCGTGCGAGGCGGCGTGCATCAGCCCGAACAGCAGCGCGGCGATCAGCAGGCCGCTCCACGGTCCGGTCACCGCCTCGAGCCGGGTCTGGAGGAGCCGACGATAGACGACCTCCTCACCGACCCCCGCGGTGATCGCGGTCGCCGTCGCAGCGATCAGGAGGGGCACCAGCGGCGGCCAGGAGGCGGGGACGCCGCCGGAGAAGGGACCGATGCTCGAGAGCACGCCCAGCAGCAGCGCGGGGGTCACCGGCACCCACCAGCGCACCCCCGGGCGGCGGATCGCCACCGACGCCCCACGGCGGCGCGCCACCAGCCACAGCCCGAGGCACGGGACGAGCAGGAACAGGACCGCCTTGAGCAGCACGTAGTCCTCCGGCCGGGGCAGCACCGGGACCAGCAGCGGAAAGGCGATCACGACCGCGAGCAGGGCGGCGGTCTCGCCCCGCAGCGCGCGCGGACGGCGCACCACGGCCTGCGCGTCACCGGCTCCGCGCGGGAGCAGCAGCGTCAGGACGACGGCGAGGACCGTCGGCACGAGCAGCAGCGGCACCGGGACCGGTGCATATCCGGGATCGGCGGAGACCACCACCCCGTCCGGGTTCCGCGCCGTCGTGACCACCACCGCGAGGACGAACACCGCGGCGAGCAGCACGAGGACCACCGGCCGGTCCCGGGCACCGCCATCGCGGTCCGGCGGGGCGGCGGGCAGGACAGAGCCGGGGACGGTGCGCACACCGCGATCCTCCCCCGCATGCGGAGGCGCCCGCCTCCTCCCGAGGGAGGAGACGGGCGCCCGGGGACGTCGATCAGCCCGGTTCGACCTGCTGATCTCCTACCGGCTCGTCCCTCGCCAGCACGTCGATCAGCCCTGCTCGATCCGCAGATCTCCTACCGGCTCGTCCCTCGCCAGCACGTCGATCAGCCCGGCAGCTGAGCGACGATCTCGCGCATGAGGTCGGCGGTCTCGGTCGGGGTCTTGCCGACCTTGACGCCGGCGGCCTCGAGGGCCTCCTTCTTCGCCTGGGCGGTGCCCGCGGAGCCGGAGACGATGGCGCCGGCGTGGCCCATGGTCTTGCCCTCGGGGGCGGTGAAGCCCGCGACGTAGCCGACGACCGGCTTGGTCATGGACTCCTTGATGTACGCCGCGGCGCGCTCCTCGGCGTCGCCGCCGATCTCGCCGATCATGACGACGCCCACGGTCTCCGGATCCGCCTCGAACGCCGCGAGGGCATCGATGTGGGTGGTGCCGATGACCGGGTCGCCGCCGATGCCGATCGCGGTGGTGAAGCCGATGTCCGCGAGCTCGTACATCATCTGGTAGGTCAGCGTGCCGGACTTGGAGACCAGGCCCAGCTTGCCGGTGCCGGTGATGTTCGCCGGGGTGATGCCGGCGTTGGAGACGCCGGGGGTGATGATGCCGGGGCAGTTGGGGCCGATGATCCGGGTGGTCCCCTTCTCCTGGGCGTAGTTGAAGAACTCCGCGGAGTCCTTGACCGGGATGCCCTCGGTGATGATCACCAGCAGCTCGATGCCGGCGTCGATGGCCTCGATCGCGGCGGCCTTGGCGAACTTCGGCGGCACGAAGACCACCGAGACGTTCGCGCCGGTGACCTCCATGGCCTCCGCGACGGTCCCGAAGACGGGGACCTCGGTGCCGCCCTCGAAGGCGACCTTCTGACCGGCCTTGCGGGGGTTGGTGCCGCCGACGATGTTGGTGCCGGAGTCGAGCATGCGCTGGGAGTGCTTCATGCCCTCCGAGCCCGTCATGCCCTGGACGATGACCTTGCTGTTCTCATCGAGAAAGATAGACATGTCGGGTGCTGCTCACTTTCCTGCGGCGGCGAGCTCGGCGACCTTCGCGGCGCCGCCGTCCATGGTGTCGGCCTGGGTGACGAGGGGGTGGGCGAAGTCCGCGAGGATCTGTCGGCCCTCCTCGACGTTGTTTCCGTCGAGGCGGACGACGAGCGGCTTGGTGGCGGCGTCGCCGAGCTTCTTCAGCGCGCCGACAATGCCGTTGGCGACCGCGTCGCACGCGGTGATGCCGCCGAAGACGTTGACGAAGACCGCGGCGACCTGCTGATCGCCGAGGATCACGTCGAGGCCGTTGGCCATCACCTCGGCGCTCGCGCCGCCGCCGATGTCGAGGAAGTTGGCGGGCTTCACGCCGTGCTGCTCCCCCGCGTAGGCGACCACGTCGAGGGTGGACATGACCAGTCCCGCGCCGTTGCCGATGATGCCGACCTCGCCGTCGAGCTTGACGTAGTTGAGGTCCAGCGCCTTGGCCTTGGTCTCCAGCGGGTCCTCGCTGGCGGTGTCGACCAGGGCGGCGTGATCCTCGTGGCGGAAGGCGGCGTTCTCGTCGATCGTCACCTTGCCGTCCAGGGCGATGATCTCCCCGTCACCGGTCTTGACCAGCGGGTTGACCTCGACGAGCGTCGCGTCCTCCTCGCGGTAGGCATCCCAGAGCTTCTGCAGCACGGGGGCGACCTTCGCACCGGTCTCGGCGTCGAACTTCGCAGCCTCGACGATCTCCTGCGCCTTCGCCTCGTCGATGCCGACGTTGGGGTCCACCGCCACGCGGGCGAGGGCCTCGGGGCGCTCGACGGCGAGCTGCTCGATCTCCACGCCGCCCTCGACGGAGCACATGGCGAGGTAGTTGCGGTTCGCGCGGTCCAGCAGCAGCGAGAAGTAGAACTCCTCGGCGATATCGGCCCCGGCGGCGATCATCACGCGCTGCACGGTGTGGCCCTTGATGTCCATGCCGAGGATCTCCGAGGCCTTCTGCTCCGCCTCCTCGGGGCTCTTGGCGATCTTCACGCCGCCGGCCTTGCCGCGGCCACCGGTCTTCACCTGGGCCTTGACGACGACGACCGGGGTTCCGAGCTTCTCGGCGCCGGCCTTGGCGGCGGCCGGGTCTTCCGCGACGACTCCTCCGAGCACGGGCACGCCGTGCTTCTCGAAGAGATCGCGGGCCTGGTACTCATACAGGTCCACGGGGTGCTTTCCTCTCGCTGTCGGCAGTGGGCGGCAGGCCACGCACTGGCCTCGATGCCACCCCTGGAAACACCGCCAGCCTAGCGCGTCCCGGATGCCTCCCGTGCCCGTCAGGGCCCGGGGTGCGAGCCGTCACACGTCCTGCGGGAAACCGCATGCCCGATCGCCGGCCTCCGCGAGCCGTCGCCGCGCCCGTCCCGACGGGGCGGCGTGGTGTTCAGCTCCCCCGGATACCATGGCGTGATGAGCCGCCGCCCCCGCACCCTGTTCCAGCGCGTGCGCGACCACATCGGCTTCAGCGTGGTCGCGATCGGCGTGCTGTTCGTGGTGCTGCGTCTGCTCGGCGTCCGCTCCACGTTCGGCGGGTTCGCGCTGTCGGTCGGGATCACGCTGGCGCTGAACGTCGGCCTGTCCTACTGGGCCGATCATCGGGCGAAGAACCCCCGGCCCGCACCCCGGGACGGCGAGGACATCCGCTTCCGCGAGGCCGTGGAGGACCGCACCGCGCCCGGCCGCCGCGACGAGAAGCGCTGAGGGACGGAGACGCCATGGCCGATTGGAAGACCTACGCGAAGGCGGCGCGCAACACCGTGCGCAAGCAGGCCCCCGAGGTCCGTGACGCCACCCAGCGCGCCACCTCCCGGGCCGGTGGCTACGCCCGTGCCGCCGGGAAGGCCGTCCAGGAGGGGACCCGCGCGGACGAGGAGCCCCGGGAGTCGGGCCGGCGCCCCGAGGGGACTCCGCCCGCGGAGCGCACCTCGGCGGACGCCCCACGACCGCGCTCCGAGCGGACCACCGCCCCCGGCGCCGACGACGCACCCGCGCGCCGCTCCGAGGAGTCGCCGCCCAGCTCCTCGCGCAGCATCGCCGAGGAGGCGAGGATCTACGCGACCGCCGCCGGGCGCACCGCGCAGCACGCCGGTGAGGCGGCGAAGGAGGCCGGCATCGGCCCGCGCATCGCCCGCGCCGTCCGCGACGCCCTGCTCATCGGCGTCTCGATCTTCGTCATCTGGGGCGTCCTCTACGCGGCGGGGCTGCCCATCCCCTTCAGCGCCGTGCTCATCGCGGTGCTGATCATCATGGCCATCGCGCTGGGCACCGGGCTGTACGCCCAGTTCGTGCGGGACAAGGCGTCCCGGGACGAGGACGAGTCCGCGCAGTGACCTCGCCGGGCTCGGCCGGCCGCGACGCATCCGGCGCGCGCCCGGCCCCGCGACCCGCGCTCCACCACCTCGAGCTGTGGACCGCGGACCTCGCCGCGACCGAGGACTCCTGGCACTGGCTGCTGACCTCATTGGGCTGGACGCCGCGACCGGTGGAGGGCTGGGTGCAGGGGCGCCTCTGGGTCGCCCCCGACGGCTCCTACCTGGTGCTGGAGCAGTCCGATGACATCCGCCCCGGCCCCGGCGACCGCCGCGCACCGGGCATGAACCATCTGGCTCTGACCGTCGCCGATCGTGCCGCCCTCGATGCGCTGCGCGCCGGGGCGCCCGCCCATGGATGGCGCGAGCTGTTCGCCGAGCGCTACCCGCACGCCGGCGGGGCGGACCACGTGGCCTGGTACGGCGAGGATCCCGAGGGCATCGAGGTGGAGCTGGTCGCCGTCCGCTGAGGGCTCGTCAGCGGACGCCGACCGCGCCGCCGATCACAGCTTGGTCAGCGGGGCATAGCGCAGCAGCAGGCGCTTCGTGCCGTGCGGTGCTCTGAACTGCACCTCGACCTGCGTCTTCTCGCCCTGTCCGGACACCTCGGTGACGGTGCCCATGCCGAAGGAGTCGTGGGTGACGCGGTCGCCGGCGGCGAGCTGGGGCAGCTTCTCGGCGGGGGTCGCCGAGCGTCCGGAGCCGAGGCTGGGCCGCTTCACGTCGCTGCGGCCCCCACCGATGCCGCCGCTGAAGGACGGACCACGTCCGCCCCCGGAGCGGCCGCCGCCGTATCCGGAGCCTCCGACGCCGCCGCCGAAGCCCGCACCGCTGAGGGTGGAGCCGGCGCGGGCCACGTCCAGGACCTCGTCGGGGACTTCGTCGAGGAACCGGCTGGCCGGCATGAACTGGGTCTGCCCCCACATGGCGCGCATCTGGGCGCGCGTCAGGAACAGCTTGGAGCGGGCCCGGGTGATGCCCACGTAGGCCAGACGCCGCTCCTCCTGGAGCTCCTCGGGATCGCCCAGGGTGCGGTTGTGCGGGAACGTCCCGTCCTCCATGCCGGTGAGGAAGACGACCGGGAACTCGAGGCCCTTGGCGGTGTGCAGGGTCATCAGGGTGACGAACTGGTCCTCGGTGCCGGGGATCTGATCCGCGTCGGCGACCAGCGAGACCTTCTCCAGGAAGCGGTCCAGGAGGCTCGCTTCCGGGTCGTCCGGCGCGGTCAGCGCGGCGTCCGGGGCGATATCGGCGCCCGGTGCCGGCTCCGCGGTCCCGTCCCGCGGCGCCTCCTCGCCCTCCTCCGCCTCGCTGGCGACGGCGTCGGCCTCCTCGATCTGCGCCTCGAACTCGGAGGCCACGCTGATGAGCTCGGCGAGGTTCTCCAGCCGGGACTCGTCCTGAGGGTCGTCGCTGCCCTGCAGCTCGGCGTAGTAGCCGGAGCGGGAGAGGATCGCCTCGATCAGTTCGGCCGGCGAGGTGCCGGCGGCGGCCAGCTCCTGGAGGTCCTCGAGCATCGCCACGAAGGTCCGCACCGCGTTCAGCGAGCGGGTCGCGATCCCGGGCGCCTCCTCCGCACGCCGCAGCGCCTCGCCGAAGCCGATCCGCTCCCGCTCGGCGAGCATCGCGATGGCCGCCTCCGCCCGGTCGCCGATGCCGCGCTTGGGCACGTTGAGGATGCGGCGCAGGTTGATCTCGTCCGCCGGATTGGCGAGCACCTGCAGGTAGGCGACGGCGTCCTTGATCTCGCGGCGCTCGTAGAAGCGGGTCCCGCCCACCACCCGGTAGGGCAGGCCCACGCGGATCAGCTGGTCCTCGAGCGCTCGGGACTGGGCGTTGGCGCGGTAGAAGATCGCGATGTCCCCGGCGCTGCGCCCGCTGTCGACCAGGGCGTCGATCTGACGGCCGATGTATCGCGCCTCGGACTTCTCGTCATCGGCGACGTACAGGGTGATCTTCTCCCCTGCGCCCTGATCGGTCCACAGGTTCTTCTTCCGCCGGCCCGCGTTCTCCTCGATCACCGAGTTCGCGGCCGTCAGGATGTTCTGCGTGGAGCGATAGTTCTGCTCCAGCACGATCGTCCGGGCCGAGGGGAAGTCCTGCTCGAACTCGATGATGTTGCGGATCGTGGCGCCGCGGAAGGCGTAGATCGACTGGTCCGAGTCGCCCACCACCGTCAGATCCGCGCGGGGGTCCTCCCCCACCAGCTCGCGCACCAGGGCGTACTGGGCGGTGTTGGTGTCCTGGTACTCGTCCACCATGAGATGGCGGAAGCGGCGCCGGTAGCCCTCGCGGATCGCGGGGTTCTCCCGCAGCAGGGTGACGGTCAGGCCGATGAGGTCGTCGAAGTCCACCGCGTTCGCCTGGCGCAGGCGCTCGGTGTAGTTGGTGTAGATCCTCGCGAGAGTCCTCTCGAAGGGGTTCTTCGCGCTCTCGGCCTGGTCCGCGAAGTCGATCGGATCGGTGAGGTCGTTCTTCAGGGTGGAGATGCGCGAGGCCAGGGCGCGCGGGGCGTGCTTCTTCGTGTCGAGCTCGAGATCCTTGGCGATCGTGGTGATCAGGCGCAGCGAATCGGCGCTGTCGTAGATCGTGAAGGAGCTCTTCAGCCCGGCCGCCTGGGCGTCGCGGCGGAGGATTCGCACGCAGGCGCTGTGGAAGGTGGAGACCCACATGCTGCGGGCCGCCGGACCCACCAGCTCGCCCACGCGCTCGCGCATCTCCGCGGCAGCCTTGTTGGTGAAGGTGATCGCGAGGATCTCCCCGGGCAGCGCCTCACCGGAGGCCAGCAGGTGCGCGATCCGGCGCGTGAGCACTCGGGTCTTGCCGGAGCCGGCGCCCGCGACGATCAGCAGCGGGCTGCCGCGATGCTCGACGGCCTCCCGCTGACCGGGGTTCAGGCCCTCGACGAGCTCGTCCAGGACCGCGGCACCTGCTCCGCCGGGCACCGTTGCGGGAGCCGGGGTCGCCCGCTCGGCGGGATGCGGGAGACCGGCGAGGTCAGCCGGCGGGGCCGGGAGGTCCTCCTCTGGCGGCGGGACATCCTCGTCCGGCGGCGGGACGTCCTCGTCCAGGGGCGGGACGTCCTGGTCGCTCGGCCGCTCCTCGTCGGTCGGGCCGGGGGCCTCCGGACCCTGCGCGTCCGTCGGCGCCGCGGCGGACGTCCCCGCCGATGGCGGCGTCACCGCCACGCCGTCGAGGCGGCGGAAGGCGTCGGGCAGCGAGAGGTCGTCGAAGAGTGAGCTCATGAGGGTTCCAGGATAGACACGGGGCCCGACAGCAGGACTGCTGTCGGGCCCGGTGTGGACGTGACGTGCTGGGGAGGACCGATGGCGGCCCGAATCTCACACGAAGACGGCGATGATGACGTTGAGGACGATCGCGGTGGGGATCCCGAACCACACCGGCGAGGGAGTCTCGGGCCCCTTCCGGGCGGCGAGGAAGGCGAGCACCGTGGCGACCAGCCCGATGACGAGCTTGATGCCGAGCTTCATGTGGTTCGCGTCGCCGTCCATCGAGACCAGGGCCGCCAGCGCGAGGCCGACGACGAGCGCCCCGGCCGTCGCGTGCGCCATGCCCTTGCTGGGCTCGCGGGTGCGGGCGGCCGCGACCCAGGTGCCGAGCGCGACGGCCCAGCAGATCAGATGCAGCACGAGGAGGAGGGAGAACAGGAAGGACATGACACGATGTTATCTCCGTGCCCTGGGAGCTCCCTGCCCCCGCCGTGCGAGAATCGCCGCATGTCAGCGCCCCGTCATGGCTCCCCCACCACACCGGATCCGGACTCCGAGGACGGCACCGGGGCGGCGGAGGACGTGCAGGGCTGGCTGCCGGGGGACCTGGGTGCGCTCGACGGCGAGGCCCCGCCCCGCTTCTCCGCCGGCAAGCTGGCCGGCGGTGCGCTCTCGCTGCTGCTGGTGGCCGCTCTCCTGGCCTGGGTGCTCCCCTGGGCCAGCGGCGCCTCCTGGCCCCGGATCCTCACCACCCTCGCCGCCCTGCCGCCGTGGGCGTTGCCGGCGATGGTGCTGCTGGGCGTCGCGGCGCTGCTGCTCGAGGCGCTGACCGTGCGCACCGCGGTGACCGGCTCGCGGTATTCCTCCGCGCTGCTGGGCCACGCCGCCTCGAGCGCCACCTCGCTCGCCGTCCCGGGCGGCGGGATCCTGGGATTGGGGCTGATGGCCTGGATCCTCCGCCGCACGGGCCTCGCTCTCGCGGTGATCCTCACCGGCATCATCGCCGCGTCCCTGGTGGAGATGGTGCTCACCTCGGTGCTCGTGCCGCTGCTGGGGCTGGGCGCCTACGCGCTCAGCGCCTGGCTCTCCCCCACCGCGGTCCAGCTGCCGGGGGCGCTGTGGGCTGCGGCCGCGGCGCTTCTCGGCTCCGTGCTCGCCCTGGTGCTCACCGCCGTCCTGCTGCGCCGCTCTGTGCTCGCGGGCCTGCTCGCGCAGCTGGGCGGGGCCGTGCCGGAGCACGTCGCCCGCGCGATCCTCGTCCAGCGCGATGCGCTGGTGCGGATGCTGCGGAGCCGGCACTTCGCTCTGGTGCTGCCCACACTGGTCGCCCGGGTGCTGCAGTGGCTCGCCCTCGTCCTCGCCGTCCACGCCGTGGGCGCCGAGATCCCGCTGCTGCTGAGCATCGCGATCTTCGCCTTGGGCCGCGTGCTGTCCCTGGTGCCGCTCACCCCGGGCGGGGCGGGCATCACCGAGACCGTCGGCGCGGCGGCCCTGGTCGCGCTCGGCGTCGGGGCGCCGGAAGCCGCGGCCGCGATGCTCCTGCTGCTGGTGACGATGCTGGTGGTCCCGCTGCTCGCAGGAGCCGGCGCGACCGCGCTCGCCGTCCTCGCGACGCCGGATCGCCGGCGGCGGACCTGAGGTCCGGCTGCCGTTCGCACGCTCACAGCACGTCGATCAGCCCTCGTCCTCGTAGTCCGGGGTGTCCAGGCCCAGGGTGTGCGAGGGGTGGGCGAGGAAGCCCTCCTCGGCGGGCGGCAGCAGCGGGTACCCGCCGATGCTCGCGCCGTGCCGGGTGCCCACGAACGCCGCGACGGCGCCCACGTGGCGGTGCGCATCATCTCCCCGGCCCAGGAAGCCCGCCCCCTGGTACCCGCCCAGCCGACGCCCGCCGCGCCGCTCCTCCGCCGTGGCGATCCGGTCCAGCCGGTCGGCGCTCGCGCGCAGCCCGTTGGCGATCCGCCCGAGCTCCGGGGACTCGGCGTGGGACCAGCGGGCGTGGACCTGCTCGCCCAGCGCCCGGGCCCGAGGGTCCTCGGCGCGGTTCGTCTCGGCGATCGCATTGGCCAGGCGCAGGCGCAGGAGGGTCAGGCGGTCCGCGGCGTGCCGCAGGGCGGCTGCCTGGTTCCGCAGGTCACGCGGGTCCGAGGTCATCCGGATGTCCTTTCTGCCGAGCGCCGCTCCCGGGGCATGGCAGGCAGTGCCGCGGGCGGGCGCCTACAGAGTAGGCGGTGCCGCCGGGAGCGTCTCCAGCCAGTCGTCCAGGACCTCGATGGAACGATGGCGGGCGTCGGCGTCGGAGAGGAAGACGTCGTGCCGCGCCCCGTGGATCGGCTCGATCCGCACCGCCGGGCCCAGCCGGGAGGCCGCGGCCGCCAGCCCTCGCACATCCAGCACCGCGTCCGCGCGACGCATCTCCTCGCGGAAGACGGGGGCGATCCGGGAGCGGGAGGAGTGCATCACGAGCACGGGGATCGACAGGGGGCCGGCCGCCGCCAGCCGCTGCTGGCCCTCGATCACGGCGTGCAAGGTGTCCGCGGGGAAGCGGTGCCCGCCGGGGGGCTTGAGCGCGAGGTCGTAGTCGTACTGGCCGCCGAAGTCGCGGTGGGTGGTGCGGGCGTAGTGGTCCGACCAGGTCGGGAGGATGGGCCGCTGGTGGAGTCGATCGGCGAGCACCCGGACCGGCCCACCGGCGAGCGTCCGGGTCACCGGCCCCAGGTGCATCTCGAGCCAGGGGGAGTTCAGCGCGAGCGCGCGCACCGTGCCGGGGCGGCGCTGCGCCCACAGCGCGGCGATCAGCCCGCCGGCCGAATGGGCGAGCAGGACGGGCGGCGTCCGGGTGCCGATGATCCGCAGCGCGGCGTCGATCTCCCGGTCGTAGCGGCTGAGGTGGTCGATCGAGGTCGGGGTCTGTCCCGGCAGCAGGCTGCGCCCGTACTTGCGCAGGTCCAGCCCCCACACCTCGTGCCCGAGCGCCCCCAGGTGCTCCATCAGGCCCCGGTCGAAGATGTAGTCCGACCAGCCGTGCATCAGCAGCACCGGAGGGCGCCGGCCCTCCTCCCCCGCGGCCGGCTCGGAGGGCACCGGGCCCTGATCACGCTCGCGGTGGACGAGGGTGGCGATCAGCGGACCCTCATGGTCTGTGCCGAGGTCGATCCGGTGCGCGGTGTATCCCGCGCCGAGGATCGCGTCCTCGGTCACCCCTGGGTGGAGCTGTCCCGCAGCAGCTCGATGACCTCGTCACGGCGATAGCGGCGGTGTCCCCCGAGTGTGCGCATGTATGTGAGCTTCCCCGCCTGGGCCCAACGGGTCACCGTCTTGGGATCGACGTGGAACATCTTGGCGACCTCGGCCGGGGTGAGGAGCTGGCCGGCATCCTCGCCGACCTCCGGCTCGTGGTCCGTGGATCCGTTCATTCGACGTGCGACCTTTCACTGCGGGCATCTGGAGGCAGGCGCCGACTGTACCGGTCGTTCCCGTGACCTCGGGATGCCGGACCGGTGCTGGCCGGGAGCTCCTGGGTCCACACTAGTGTGTGACCTTCACAAGCCGGAACTCGGATCACCGGGAGACCCCGGTCAACCGCCCGGTCGGGGCGCTCCCGCCGGCGGGAGCCGCGGCGACCGGAAGGGACGTCCGGCACGTCCCCCGGGCGCGGGTTCGCCCTGGGGCTGACCGAGCATGTACTCTTGGCATCCGAAACTAATGCCATCTTCCGGGGCGACAAGAACACCCGGCAGCCGATGCACAGGGGGTCAGATCCATGGGTCGCGGCCGACAGAAAGCCAAGCACACCA
Organism: Brachybacterium sp. YJGR34; assembly: GCF_003347015.1. Lineage (GTDB taxonomy): Bacteria > Actinomycetota > Actinomycetes > Actinomycetales > Dermabacteraceae > Brachybacterium. Next base: position 231 of record NZ_PNFB01000032.1, on the reverse strand, counting down.
AGGTGGCACGGGACCTCAAGTACTACAGCCCGCCGACGGACCTCACCGCACTGCAGCGTGAGCTGCAGGGCCAGCGCAGCGAGAGCTCGCCCGCGGATGGCGACGACTGGGCCGAGGACAGCGACGACCGTGCCGACGAGGACGCTCCGTCCGCCTATCGACGGTGAGGGCCGCCGGCTCTGGCCGGAACCGTGACACCGCAGGACAGCAGGAGGGCCGACCCGATGGGTC
>NZ_PNFB01000031.1 GCF_003347015.1 Brachybacterium sp. YJGR34 | reverse complement strand
GAGGTCGGTGGCCTCGCGGGTGCGGGTGCGGACGCTGGTGTCGATCATCCAGCGGGTCTCCAGCGGTCCGGTCCGGGTGGAGCCGTCCGCCTGGGTGGCGGGGTCATCGTCCGGGTCGCGGGTGGGGGTGATGTGGCCGGTGGTCTTGAGCTGGTGGTGTCGCCAGCACAGGCGGTGGAGGTTCCACAGCGAGGTCTGCCCGCCCTGGCCGGGGTGGGTGTGGTCGTAGGGCAGGAGGTGGTCGTCCTCCGCGGCCAGGATGGTGGGGCGGGTGCAGCCGGGCGCGGCGCAGACGGGGTGGCGCAGCCGCAGCTGGAGCCGCATCTGCGCGGTGGGCTGGTAGGTCTGCGCGGTCACGGGCAGGTACGCGCCGGTGATCGGGTCGGTGAGGATCCGCTGCCAGGTCCCACAGCCCGCGGCCAGCTCCCGCGCCTGCTGCGCGGGGATCGGCGTGGCCCCCTCGAGCATCGCCGGGGTGTCGTCGATGCCCAGCAAGGTGGTGACCGGCACGGTGACCAGCAGCTTGTGCACCTGCCGGGACTCCTCGACCGGATCTGTGTCCAGGAGGGTGTGGGTGAGGATCGCGTACCGCAGAGCGGCCCGCGACGCCGGACGGCCCCTCGCGCGGAGGTCGTCATCGAGATCGAACGGAATCGGTGCCTCGTCGCCGGTCTCGAGCGCGGTCCGCTGCGCGGCGGAGACGGTCCGGGCACTCTCGTCCAGGCGGTGCATCAAGGCGGTGATCTCCGGGATCGGCCCGATGATCGACAACGCCGCGGTGCCGGCGACGGGGTCGACGTTCACGAGCTCGACGCAGCGGGCGGCGCTCGGCGGGACCGGTGGGGTGTCAGCGGTCGCGGTCGCGACGGCGTGGCGGACCTCCCGCTCCCAGGTGTCCACGCTCACCGCGGACACCTCCACCCCGGCCAGGCGGCCATCGACGGCCTCGGCCTGGGCGTCGGTGAGGCGGCGGGAGCGGCGGATCAGGTAGTGGTGGAACCCGGCGGGCATCTCACCCCGCTCCAGACGCGCGAACGCCTCCGGGAGCTCGTGCACGGCCCGGTGCGCGTCCCGGACCAGACCCTGAGCGCGGGAAGCGGTGGTCCGCAGCCCGGTGGCGACCTTCATCGCGGTCAGGTCCGCATCCTCGACCAAGGAGGTGACGTCCTCGTCACTCGCGGCGAACGCGGACAGCAGCCGGTACTGCCTCGCCAGCAGCCGCGCCTGCGCCCGGAGATTCTCGTGCAGGGCCAGCACCCGCCCGGCCTGCTCGGTCCCGGCCCCGACCTCCGCCTCCTCCAGCACCCGCTGGGCAGTCAACGGCTCGCGGGCACGAACCCTCCACACCGGCGCAGGGTCCTCGGGATGCAGCTCCTCACCCACCACGACCACCCCCTCACCTTTCCCACGCACGCTGCGCGGCGCATCAGAATGCCGGACGCCCGTCCAGCGACCCTGCTGAATCATGTCCCCACATTCTCCGCCCCGGCACTGACAGACGAAACCCCCACCCACTGCAGGGCATCATTCTGTGGACAACCCACCCCGGTGGAGGAACCATGGCCGCACCCCACCACCCCCAGCCACCCGAACCCCAACGACCTGCAGGGACACCGACATGCAGACCCTGTCCCGAGAGGATCCGTCGCCCGCTGCGTCAACCCCTTCCACCGAAATGTGGATAACCCACCCCTGTGGAGGAGAAGTGAACGCCAGGTATCCGCGCACCAGAGAATGTCGCGACGACCCGCGGTGCAGAAAGATCCGTCCTCGACGGTTCCCTCGTCACCCCACCCCTGTACACACACCGACACACACGCCATGATGGCCCCCATGACTCCACGCGGCGGCAACCCCTTCACCCCCGGCTTCGGCCTGACCCCGATGATCCTCGCGGGGCGGGACGTGGCGATCGAGGAGTTCTCCGCCGCGCTCGCGGGCAATGTGCCCGAGGCTCGCTCGATCCTCATCTCCGGAGCCCGCGGCTCCGGCAAGACCGTGCTGCTCACGGAATTCAAGGAGCTCGCACTCGAGGCGGGGTGGACGGATCTGCGCCTGCACACCTCCTCGAGCTCCCTGGTGGAGGAGCTGCGCGGTCAGGCGATCGCGCACCTGCGCGAGCTGGATCCGGACTCCGAGTCCTCCCGCCTGGCGTCCGCCCGGATCTGGAACTTCGCCGCGGAGCGCGACATCGTCCAGCGCTACGAGGGGGAGGGCGAGACGCTGAGCACCGTGCTCGACCGCCTCGCCGCCCTCGCCGAGGCGGAGGGCGGGGGCGTGCTGATCACCCTGGACGAGCTGCAGTCCGTGGAGCGGGACCAGCTGCATGCCGTCACCCAGCAGGTGCAGGACCTCATCGGCGCCGGTCACGCGGTCGCCTTCCTCGCGGCCGGGGTCCGCACCGGGGTCGACGCGCTGCTCGCGCACGAGCGCACCACCTTCCTGCGCCGGGCGCACCGGATCGAGGTGGGCAGCGTGGACGTCGGCACCGCGGCGGAGGCGATCCGCATGACCATCGCGGACACGGCCAAGACCATCACCCCCGAGGCCGCGGTCCTGGCCGGGGAGATCTCGCAGGGCTACCCGTACCTCATCCAGCTGATCGGCTCGAAGGCCTGGCAGAACAGCGGTGACGCGGACACCATCGAGATCGAGGACGTGCGCGGCGGACGGGACGGGGTGATCGCCGCGATGATCAAGAACATCCACGGCCCGGCGCTGCGCGGCCTCAGCCCCCGCAAGCGCGAGTACCTCCTCGCGATGCTCGAGGACGAGGGGCGATCACAGGTCGGCGACATCGCCCGGCGCATGGACATCGACCCCCGCAACCAGTCCACCTACCGCGAGCGGCTCATCGAGGACGAGCTCATCCGGCCCGCCGGCCGCGGCGTCGTGGAGTACGCGCTGCCCTATCTCGCGGCGGCGCTGCGGCACGAGCAGCGCGAGGGGGTCGGCGCCGACGTCGAACCCGACCGCGGACTGACCCGCTCCCACCGGGCGCGGCGGGCCCCGGGGCGATGAGCACCTCCCGCCCCGTCCGCACCTACGCCACCGGCGCCGTCACCCGCGCCCTGCGGGTCCTCGGGGTGCTGTGCGCCCTCGGGGTGACCGCATGGATCCTCCGGCGGTTCCCGGACCTGCCGGCGACCGTGCCCACGCATCTCGATGCCTCCGGCACCCCCGACGCCTGGGGCGGCCGGGCGAGCGTCCTCGTGCTCGCCGGGGTGATGCTGCTGCTCGTCGTGGGCATCGCGGCGCTCTCCACCCGGCCGCGGGCCCTCAACTACCCCCTCGAGGTGACCGAGGACAGCGCCCAGACCGTGTACCGCGAGGGGGAGCGGATGCTGGTCTGGACGCTGCTCGGTCTGGACGCGATCTACCTCGGGGTCGCACGATCGGTGATCGAGGGCGGGGGCGGCCCGACGATCATGGTGGGGCTCATGGTGCTGGCCGGGGTGGTGATCGTGGGGATCGTCCGCCTGGTGCGCGCGGGGCGCTGAGCCCTCACCGTCGCGCGAGCGCGAGGGCCACGTTGTCCTCGCCCCCGGCGTCGAGCGCGAGGTCCACCAGCCCTCGCGCGAGCGCCTCGAGGTCCCCGCCGGCGATGAGCGTCGCCGCGAGGGCCGACGGGTCCACGAGGGCGTGCATCCCGTCGGTCATCAGCAGCAGCACGTCTCCGGGGACGATGCGGCGCACCAGCAGGTCCGGTGCGGTGGGAGCGCCAGGGGCCAGGGCGCGGTTGAGGATCCGACGGTCCGGATGGTCCGCCGCCTCCTCGGGCGTGAGCCGGCCCGCCGCGAGCAGCGAGCGCACCTGGGTGTGGTCCTGGGTGATCTCCTCGATCCTCTCGCCGTGGACCAGCACCGCCCGGGAGTCGCCGATGTGCGCGATGTGCGCGCGGTCGCCGTCGATCAGGGCGGCGGTGAGGGTCGCGCCGTCGGACCCGTCCGCGGGGACCAGGGCCTCCGCGGCGGCCCAGGCGGTCTCGAGCGCCGCCAGCGGGTCCCCGGGCTCCCCGGAGTCCGTCGCGAGGGAGTCGGCGAGGGCGGCGAGGAGACGCTGCGCGAGGTCGTCGTCGGCCCCGAAGCCGTCGGCGACGGCGAGCAGGACCCGGCGGCCGGGCAGCTCCCGGACCAGGACGGCGTCCTGCTGGGTGGGGCGCACCCGGCCCGGATCGAGGGCCGCGGCGGCAGCGGGTGCGGTGGTGATGTCGGTGGTCATGGAGTCCTCCTGGGCGAGTCCCCGCAGATCCCGGGCGAGGGCGCCGACGGCGGCGGCGCGGGAGGAGGCGTCGGCCTGCTCCTGACGCCACCACGACCGCAGCTCGGTGGCGGCGGCGCCGGCGTCGAGATCGCACAGCACGCGGATGCGCGCCAGACCCATCCCGACGCCGCGCAGGGCGGCGATCAGCCGAGCCCGCTCCACCTGGTCGCGGCCGTAGGAGCGGTAGCCGGTGACGGGGTCGACCCGTCGGGGCGGCAGCAGCTCCGATGCGGCGTACAGGCGCAGCGCCTTGGGGCTCAGGCCGCTGCGAGCGGCCAGCTCCCCGATGCTCAGCAGATCCTCGTCCATGGCTCCTCCGTCGGTCCTCGCCCGGCTCCCCGGGCACCGGGCGTCTCCCGGCGAGCACCACGCTCGGCACTGCCCTCGGGGAAGAGTCAAGCAGGAGGAACGATATTCCCTCGACCAGCGATGATCCGGCGTGGTGCACTGCCGGCATGCAGATCACGATCCGCCCCCTCGACGCCTCCTCCGATGTCGAGATCGACCAGCTGCAGGCCCTCGAGGAGGCCCTGGACGCGCACGCCTACGGCGGCATCGAGGCGTACACCCGGGAGCAGGTGCGGACCCGGCTCGCCGGCACCCGGTACTGGAGCGTCGAGCACTGGGTCGCCGTCGCCGAGTCGCTCGAGGGTGGGGAGAGCGTGGTGGGCCGCGCGAGCGCCATGATGCCGCTCGAGGAGAACCTCGAGACGATCGCCGTCCATGCCGCCGTGCATCCCGCGCTCCGGCACCAGGGCATCGGCACCGCCCTGGTGGAGGAGGCGCTGCGGCCGGCGGTCCGCGCCTCCGGGCGCACCCTCGTGGAGGCCTACGGCGAGATCCCGGCCGACGGCGATCCCGACAGCGCCGACCTCCCCGTCAACCGCCTCGCGACCCGGATGGGGATCAGCCGCAAGAACCTCGCCGTGTGCCGCGCGGCGCCGCTGCCGGTCGCGGAGGACCTGCTCGACGCGCTGCAGTCCGAGGCGGAGGAGCGGATCGGCACCTACCGCATCGAGCTGTGGGCCGACGAGGTCCCCGATGAGCACCTCGCCGCCTACGGGCTCCTGATGCGCCAGCTCGAACTCGACGAACCCGATGAGGACGTCGAGCACGAGGCCCCCGAGTACACCCCCGAACGGCTCCGGCTGCGGGAGCGGCGGCGCCGTGACGCGGGCACGCGGGCGATCATCGCGGTCGCGATCGCCCCCGACGGCAGCATCGCCGGGAACTCGGAGGTCGAGTTCCACGAGGCGGAGCGCTCGACCCTCGCCATGCAGGAGAACACGCTGGTCATGCCCGGGCACCGGGGGCACCGCCTGGGCCTGGCGCTCAAGGTCGCCACGCACCGCGAGCTCGCGCGCCGTGCCCCGCGGATGCGTTCGGTCCTCACCTGGAACTCGCACGTGAACCCCTGGATGATCGCGATCAACGAGAAGCTCGGCTACCGGATCGTGCAGCGCGAGCTGGTGCTGCAGGGACGCCCGGACCTCTGAGACGACACGCCCGGGCGCCCGGCCTCACCCCGTCGGGCGCGTCCACCGCCTAAGTTCGTGCGCAGACGAACCGGGGGTGAACCGTGCAGGCGAAGCATCGCAGGAGGGGCGCTGGGCGGGGGCGGCCCCACGACCAGTTCACCGTGGCGATGGCGCTGATGGCTCTCGTCCTCGCCGGAGGCATGGTGGCGGGCCTGGTGACGGCCCTGCTCCCCGCCGAACGGACCGGAAGCGCCCAGGTCGCCGTGGAGGAGACCCCGCCCGGCGATCCCTCGAACACCACCCGTCTCGCCCACCAGGAGCGGATTACCGGCGACATCACCCCGAAGTCGGTGGTGGCGAGCAGCGACGGCGCCGTCATCGCGAACAACATGATGTACAGCCACAGCTCGACCCTGTACGACGCGGAATCCCTCGAGCTCACGGCCACCGTGTCCGACACCGTGGACCTCGCCGAGTTCGGGTACCCGGACCGGGCGGGGGAGACCACCGGGGCGCCGGTCGAGGCCGTGTTCTCCCCGGACGGCGCCTACGCCTACGTCTCGCAGTACTCGCTCAAGGGGCCCGGTGAGGGCGCCAAGGCCACCGACGACTGCGCGAACGGCGAGCGGATCGGCCGCAGCGCCGTGTACCGCCTGGACGTGGCGGCGGGAGAGTGGGACCAGGTCATCGAGGTGGGCCGGATCCCGAAGTTCATCTCCCTGTCCCCGGACGGGAGCATCGCCCTGGTCTCCAACTGGTGCGACTCGAGCGTGTCCGTGGTCGATCTGGCCGCCGGCGAGGAGATCAGCGAGATCCCGGTGGACTCCGCCCCGCGCGGCAGCGTGATCCTCCCCGACAACCGCACCGCCTACGTCACCGCGATGTACGCCGACGAGCTGTACCGCGTGGACCTCACCACCGGTGAGAGCGAGCTCGTGCTCGAGACCGGCCGCAAGCCCCGCCACCTGGTGCTCTCCCCGGACGCGAGCCGCATGTACCTCACCGTCTCCGGGGACGACCGGCTGCTCGAGCTCGACACCGCCACCGGAGAGGTGCTGCGCGAGGCGCCGACGGGCCGCGAGCCGCGCACGATGGCGATCTCCTCGGACGGCACCGCCCTGTACATCGTGAACTACTACGCGAACACCCTGTCGAAGGTCGACACGGAGACCCTCGAGGAGATCCAGACGGTCGAGGTGGGCCAGAACCCGATCGGCGTCACCTACGAGCCCACCCAGGGCCGGGTCTGGGTCGCGAACTACTCCGGCTCCCTCGACGTCTTCGACGACACCGCGCCGGCCGATGGCACCATGGAGCCATGACGCAGGAGCCCGTCGACCCCCGGACCCTCGGCCCGCCGATGGATCCGGACGTCGCGCGCGTCGAATCGGCGATCGAGCGGGCCGAGCGCGAGGGCCGCTTCGAGGACCTGCCCGGTGCCGGGAAGCCGCTGGACCTGCCGACGGTCCACGACCCGGACTGGTGGATCAAGCAGAAGATCGCCTCCGGCGAGATCGACTCCGAGGCCCTGCTGCCGGCCGTGGTGCTGCTGCGTCGCGAGTTCGACGACCGCGAGGCGACGCTGCGCGAGCTGCTGACGGAGCAGGCGGCCCGCGAGTACGCGGAGGACTTCACCCACCGTGTCCATGCGGATCGCCGCGCCAACCCCTTCCAGCGCATGCTGGCCCCCGCCTGGGACGCGGACGACGCCGCCGCGCAGTGGCGGGCCCTGCAGGCGGACATCCAGGCGGTCGCCGTGCCCCCGCCGGCCCCGGAGCCGGAGCGGCCGGCGCCGCGCCGGCGCTGGTGGCCCTTCGGGCGGCGCGGCTGAGGGGTCAGCGCACCTCCCAGCTCTCCAGGCACTCGCGCACCCAGTCCTCGGGATCGGTGGCCGCGGGCGGGGCGCCGTTCGCTCGCAGCCAGGTGCACATCGTGGTGCAGTCACGGCGCAGGAACGCCGGGCCGTTGGGGTTCGCGATGAGGTCGAGGACCTGCGGGACGTCGATGAGGACCGGGGTGGGGACCTCCGGCCGCGGGTCGAGCAGGATGTTGTAGGGGGAGAGGTCCCCGTGGACCAGGCCCAGCTCGCCCAGGCGCAGGACGGCATCGTGGATCACCTCCGTCCAGCGTTCGATCTCCGCCGGCCCGGGTCTCGTCTCCTGCAGCCGCGGGGCCGCCGTCGCGCCGTGCTCGTCGTCGGTGCCGATGAACTCCATCAGCAGCTCGGTGCCGACGATCTGCACGGGATAGGGGACCGGCAGCCCGGCCGACCACAGCCGGCTGAGCACGTCGAACTCGGTGCGGGCCCACTGCGAGGCCGCGGCCTGCTTGCCGAAGGCGGTGCCCTTGGCGATCGCCCTCGCCTCGCGCGAGTCCTTGGTGCGGCGCCCCTCGGTGTACGCGTTGCTGCGGTGGAAGGTGGAGTGCTCGGGGGAGCGGTAGCGCTTGGCGACCATGAGCGAGGACTCACCGGGAGCGCCGGTGAGCTGCTCGGGCGGCAGGGAGCGGTCGATGAGGAAGGCGTCGGCCTCCTTGCCGCTCTTGAGGATGCCCAGCTCGGTGTCGAGCGCGCCGTCGTGCCGGACCACCCAGTCGGGGACCGGCTGCGGCCCGCGGTCCAGGGTGTGGGCGGTCTCGGGCCAGGTGGACCAGCGCTGGTCGTCGTCGAGCTCGGTGACGGACAGGGTGAGCAGGGAGCGTGCGAAGAAGTCGTCCAGATCGAAGGACGGGGTCATGGGGGTCTCCTGAGGGAGGGCCCGCGCGATGCTCAGCGGGCCGGGAAGGAAGGGAGGACGGCAGGGGTCAGCACGGCGACGACCATCGGCTCCTCCTTCCCTCGGCACTTCTCTCAGCGGCTCCCTCGGCGGAACCGGGACCACCGTAGGACGTGGCTCGCGGAGGTGCCAGATCTTTTCCCGCGGTGGGCCGCGGGCTTCCTAGACTGCGGCCATGTTCCTCGAGAATCTCGGCATCGACGCCACCGATCCCGTCCGCCTCGGCCGCTTCTGGGAGGAGGCGCTGGGGACCACGACGGTCACCGTGGAGGACGGCGTCCTCGAGACCCGCCTGCTGATCGACGGGGAGTCCTCCCTCGATCTCTGCTTCGTGCGAGTGCCGACGCCGAACGACTCCCCGCAGCGGCTGCACCTGGACCTGCGCGGAGGGGAGCAGCAGCAGGAGGTCGCCGACCGGCTGCGGTCGCTGGGCGCCGTCGACCTCGACATCGGCCAGGGTGAGGTGCCGTGGATCGTGCTCGGCGATGTCGAGGGCAACGCCTTCTGCGTGATGGAGCGACGCCCGGCGTACACCGGCACCGGACCCATCGCCGCCCTGCCGCTGGACTCCTCCGATCCGTCCCGCGACGCCGACTTCTGGGCGTGGCTCAGCGGCTGGAACCCGGCGCCCGGTGTCGCGCCCCGCACCCTCCGCCATCCCTCCGGGCGCGGACCCCTGCTCGAGCTGTGCGAGGAGCCCGCTCCCAAGCGGCCCGGTGCCAAGAACCCGATCCATCTCGACATCCGGCTCGAGGACGGGGACGACGCCCGGGCGATCGTCTCGGAGATCGTCGCCCGCGGCGGCCGGGAGCTGCATCACGATTGGGGCGAGCTCCCGTGGCGCGTGCTCCAGGATCCCTCGGGGAACGAGTTCTGCCTGCTGCCGGCAGCGGCGCCCTGATCGCTCTCCGACTCTCTGAATCGTGAGAGCGCTCTCACGTGGTCTATGGTGTCCCGCGGTCCAGACGGCGCGACGAAGGAGTACCCGTGATCACCAGACGTTCCCTGCTCGGCGCCGCCGGGCTGACGGGGGCGACCCTGCTCGCCGGCTGCTCCGGCGACCCGGAGATCGATCCGGCGCTGGGGCCGATGGCCACGCGCGAGGAGAGCGGCTCCGTCACGTTCCAGATCTGGGACAAGGCACAGGAGCCGGCGATGCAGCAGATCATCGCCGCCTTCGGCGAGCACTACCCGAACATCAGCGTGTCGATGTCCACCACGGCCTTCGGCAGCTACTTCGAGCGGCTGCGCATCCAGGCCACCGGCGATGACCTGCCGGACGTGTTCTGGATCAACGGCCCGAACTTCGAGCTCTACGCCAGCTACGGGATGCTGCAGGACCTCAGCGAGCTCGAGGGCTTCGATCCCGCGAACTACCCGCCGAACCTCACCGAGCTGTACTCCTCCCAGGGCACCCCGTACGCGATCCCCAAGGACTTCGACACCATCGGCCTCTGGTACAACCGGGAGCTGCTCCACCGTGCCGGGGTGGACGAGCCCACCGGCAGCTGGAGCTGGGGCGAGTACCGCGACGCCTCCGAGGCCGTCACCCGGGCGCTCGGCAGCGAACAGATCTGGGGCAATCCCGGCGGCACCGCGAATCAGGCCTACCTCTACCCGCTCATCATGCAGGCGGGCAGCTTCGTCATCTCCGAGGACAGGACGACCTCCGGCTACGACACCGAGGGGGCCATCGAGGCCTTCGAGTTCCTCGACGGGATGATCCGCGACGGCATCGCGCCCGATGTCCGCTACACCGCGGAGAACCTTCCCAACGAGCTGTTCAGCAATGGGCGCGCCGCCCTGTACACCTCGGGGAACTGGTCGGCAGCGCTGCTGCAGGACTCCCCGGTGCGCGACCAGCTGGGGGTCGCCCCGCTGATCCACGGGCGGGAGGAGGCGAACGTCATCCACGGGATCGGCTGCGCGATGTACGCCCGCAGCCGCAACAAGCCGGCCGCCTCCGCCTTCCTCGCCTTCCTCGGGTCCGAGGAGGCCCACCGCATCCAGGCCGCGGCGGGCGCCGCGAACCCCGCCTTCCTCGGCACCAACGACGCCTACGTGGACGCGATCCCGGAGTTCTCCCTGGACCTCTTCGTCGAGGCGGCGGAGACGGCCAGGACCTACCCGGCCTCGCAGAACACCACCGCCTGGCTGCAGCTCGAGGAGCTGCTGTTCCCCAAGATCCTGGGCGGCGACGGGAAGCTCGTGGAGAGCGCCCGCGAGCTCGCCGACCGCATGAACGGAGTGCTCGCCGATGAGTCATGACACCGCCACCGCGGTGCGCCGACGCCCCCGCAGCCGCGACGGGCTCTGGCCCCTGCTGTTCCTCGCACCGCTGATGATCGGCGTGGTCGTCTTCTACTTCTGGCCGATCCTCGCCACCGTGCTGAACACCTTCGCGACCTTCGACCCCTTCGGCGGGCGCAGCTTCGCCGGACTGGACAACTACCGCACGCTGCTGAGCGACGCGTTCGTCCCGCGGGCCGTGCTGAACACCGCGGTCTATACCGCGATCGTGCTGCTGGGCATCCCGATCGCCGTCGGCATCGCCTCGCTGCTGACCCAGAAGGGCCTGCGGTTCTCCCGCTTCTACCAGGTCCTCTTCTTCCTCCCGGCGGTCTCGATGCCGGTCGCCGTGGCCCTGGTGTGGCGGATGATCTTCAACCAGGAGTTCGGTGTCGTCAACTGGGCGCTGGCGCTGGTGGGCATCGAGGGCCCGTACTGGATCAGCGCCCCGTGGTGGTCGCTGCTGGCGGTCTCCATCGTCGGGCTGTGGTCGAGCCTGCCGCTGGCGGTGATCATCCTGTCCGCCGGGCTGCAGGGCATCCCGCCGGAGCTGTACGAAGCGGCCCAGCTCGACGGTGCCGGGACGGTGCGGCAGTTCCGCTCCGTGACGGTGCCGCTGCTGACGCCGAGCATCTTCTTCCTGTCCATCATCACCGCGATCAACGGCTTCCAGCTGTTCGATCTGCTGTTCGCGATGATGGGGCAGGCCAACCCCGCGATGGCGGACACCCAGTCGCTGGTCTACCTCTTCTACTCCGAGGCGTTCCGGCAGAACGACCAGGGCTACGCCTCCGTGATCGCCCTGCTGATCCTGCTGATCATCGCCGTGCTCACACTGCTGCAGTTCCGGATGCAGAGGAGGTGGGTCCACTATGAGTGAGCAGCGCACCCGCCCCCGCTACGGCACCCATCTGGTCCTGCTGCTCGGCGGGCTCGTGATGATCTTCCCCTTCGCCTGGCAGCTGGTCATGTCGCTGTCCACTCAGGCGGAGGTCACCTCGGTGCCGCCCACCTGGCTGCCCGCGGAGCCGCAGTGGCAGAACTACCCCGCCGTGTTCGAGGCGATCCCGTTCTGGGACCAGTTCGTGAACTCGGCCGCGGTGACCGTGGCTCGCGTCGTCGGCCAGCTGCTGCTGTGCGCGATGGCCGGATACGCCTTCGCCCGGATGGAGTTCCGCGGCAAGAACGTGCTCTTCGGCCTGGTGCTGTCGATCCTCATGGTGCCGTACCAGATCTACCTCATCCCGCAGTACCAGATCATCCAGGAGCTGGGCTGGCTGAACACGATCGCCGGCATCGCCGCGCCCGGTATCTTCAGCGCCTTCGGCACCTTCCTCATGCGCCAGCACTTCCTGGGCATGCCCCGGTCGCTCGAGGAGGCGGCGCGTCTCGACGGCGCGAACCCGTGGCAGACGTTCTGGCGGATCATGTTCCCGCTGTCCGGCCCCGCGCTCAGCGCGGTCGCCATCCTCACGGCCCTCGCCTCGTGGAACGACCTCATGTGGCCGCTGATCGTGGCGACCTACGATGACCGCACCACCCTCGCGGTGGGGCTGTCGACCATGCAGGGGCAGTTCACCACCGACTACCCGGTGATGATGGCCGCGAGCTTCCTGGCGATGCTGCCGCTGATGATCCTGTTCATCGTCCTGCAGCGCCGCGTGGTCGAGGGCCTGGCGCACTCGGGGCTGAAGTGAGGGGCTGAAGAGCGCGTCCTCAGGCCTGCACCGCGAGCTCGCCCGCCACCACCGTGGCGGCGACCGCGGTCTCGCGCAGGCGCTGCGCGGCCTCGCGGGCGGCGGACTCCACGAGCAGGCCGCGGGCATCGCGCGGGACGTCCGCGAAGGGATTCTCCTCCAGCAGCACCACATCGCCCCGCCCGCCCGTGCGCAGGGCCGTGACGCCGTCGGTGGAGGCGGCGAGCGCCTCGCGCGGCTGCAGCTGCTGCTCGGGATGCCAGGCGGGACGGGCGTCGGCGCTGCGGTGCACGGCCGCGGCCATCGCGAGCCAGGGGTCCAGCGGAGCCACCGGGGCGTCCGATCCCAGCGCGAGCTCCACCCCGGCGTCGAGCAGGTCCCGCAGCCGGAACGCCTGGCGGCCGTGCTCCGGCCAGAGCGCCTCGGTGGCGTCGCGGTCGTCGAGCAGGTGCGCCGGCTGGACCGAGGCGATCACCCCGAGCTCCGCCATCCGGGCCACGTCCTCATCGGTGAGCATCTGCGCGTGCTCGAGGCGCGCGGCGATCCCGACCTGCTCGATCGCGGAGAGGGCGACCTGCGCGGCGGCGTCGCCGATCGCGTGGACGGCGGCGGTGAGCCCCTGGGTCCGTGCGCGGGAGAGAGCGGCCACCAGCTCCTCGGGACCGTAGGTCAGCACCCCGCGGCCGGCGTAGCCGTGCCCGTCGCTGTAGGCCTCGCGGGTGTACGCCGAATGGGAGCCCAGCGCCCCGTCGACGATGACCTTCAGCGGCCCCATCGTCACCATCCCCGCGGCGTCCAGCGCCGTGCCCGTCGGCCCCGGGGCGTGCGCGAGCTGGGCGGGATAGACGGCGGTGCGGATCCGCATCCGCACCGCGCGCTCGCGCCAGACCTCCCACGGCCGCCCCCACTCCATGTCGACGAGGCCGACGACACCCCGCTGCAGCGCCTGACGCTGCATCATCGCGGCCCCGGTCGCATGCGCCTCGGCCACCCCGGGCAGCTCGGCCAGACGCGGGACCTGCGCGAACCACTCCTCCTCGGCGAGGATCCCGTCGCGGGGCGGCAGGCCCAGGCGCTGCAGCGCCGCGGAGTTCAGCCAGGCGTGGTGGGCGTCGCCGCCGATCAGCACCGTCGGCACGGACCCGGTCGCCTCGTCGAGCGCCGGGACCGTCGGCGCCACCGCGAGGTCCACCAGTCGGTGGCCGAAGCCGATCAGCGCCAGGGATCCCTCGGTCGGCGTCTCGCGTCGGGCGGCGAGCTCGGCGCGCACCAGCTCGAGGATGACGCCCACGCCGTCCGCGCCGGAGGTGTCCAGCCGGGCATGGGCCTGGGCGAGCTGACCGGTGTGGACGTGCTGGTCCCAGAGCCCGGGGATCGCCACCGCCCCGCCGCCGGCGAGGACCTCCTCGCCCGGGAGGCGCGGCAGGTCCTCGCCGATCGCGGCGATCACCCCGTCGCGCAGACGGACGTCGAGCGGGCGGGAGGGCAGCGCCCCGGAGGCGGCGTCCAGCGGCCGCACCTGTCTGATCAGCACCGATCCAGCGTAGCCCGGGGCCGGCCGTGACGGCTGTCATGGACGGACGATGACCGCCGGGGCTGGGACGGCGGGCCGCGGCGCGGAAGGCTCGAGGTCATGAACACCGAGACCGTGCTCGTGACCGCCTCCTCCGATCCCGCTCCGCGCGATGCGGCCATCAGCCTGCGCGGTGTCACCCGGCGCTACGGCGCCGTGCTCGCCCTGGACGGACTGGACCTCGAGATCGGCGCCGGGGAGATCGTGGCCCTGCTGGGACCCAACGGGGCCGGCAAGTCCACCGCCATGGAGATGATGGTGGGCCTGGCCGAGCCCGACGCCGGCGCGGTGCGGATCCTGGGCGCCGCGCCGCACGTCGCCACCCGCACCGGGCTGATCGGGACCATGCTCCAGGCGGGGGCGCTGCTGCCGGACCAGACCGTGCGCTCCATGCTGCGGATGCTCCGCTCCCTGCAGGCCCATCCGATGCCGCTGGACGAGGTGGCGGAGCAGGCGGACATCGTCGATCTGATGGGACGCCGCATCGGCGCCCTCTCCGGCGGCCAGGCCCAGCGCGTGCGCTTCGCGATCGCGCTGCTCGGCGACCCGCAGGTGCTGCTGCTGGACGAGCCGACGGTCGGCATGGACGTCGGCGCCCGCCGCGCGTTCTGGGACCAGATGCGCCGGGTGGCCGCCACCGGGCGCACCGTCGTCTTCGCGACCCACCATCTCGACGAGGCGGAGCGGGAGGCCGCGCGCGTGGTGGTGATGGATCGCGGGCGCGTGGTCGCCGACGGCACCGGCACCGAGATCAGCTCGGTCGTCGCCGGCCGCGTGCTCACCCTGCGCGGGGCCGCTCCCGCCCAGGTCGCCGCCCTGCCCGGGGTGGAGACCGCGACGCCCGAGGACGGGGACCCCGAGCGCGTGCGCGCCGTCTGCTCCGACTCCGACGCCGCGCTCGCCGCCCTGTTCACGGGGCCGCTGGCCGGCGAGGTCCATGAGGTCCTGGTCACCGCGCCCGGCCTCGAGGAGGCCTTCCTCCGCATCACCGACCACACCGACACCGACGGAGCCGACCGATGAGCACCCTCGCCCATGCCCCCGCCCGCACCGCCGCCGCGCCGTCGGCCGCGACCCGCACCCTGCGCTATGCGGCGCACACCACGCGCATGACCGTCACCAACGTGATGTTCATGGTCTTCACCATCGCTCTGCCCGTGGGCATGTACCTGCTGTTCTCGATGATGTTCGGGGACCTCGGCGACGGGCAGGCGCGCGGGATGATCATGGTCAACATGGCCGCCTACGGGGGACTCGGCGCCGCCGTCAGCGCCGGCACCCAGATCCAGGAGGACCAGCGCAACGGCTTCCTGCGCCAGCTGATCGTGGCCGGCCTGTCGCCGCACTCCTTCCTGGTCGGCTCGGTGATGGCCGCGAGCGCCGTGATCGTGCCCGCGCTGCTGGCCGTGGGGCTGGTGGGCCTGGCCACCGGTGTCGAGGCCGTGCCGGCGGACTTCCTCGCCACCCTCGGCGTGCTGTGGCTGGGGCTGCTGCCCACGATCCTCATCGGGGTGGTGCTCGGCATGGTCCTCAAGGGCGGCGCCGCGATGGCCGGCGGCGTGGTGACGATGATGGCCATGGCGATCTTCGGAGGTCTCTGGATGCCGCTGGAGACCTTCCCGGAGTGGATGCAGGCCGTGGGCCATGCGCTGCCCACCTACTGGATCTCCGGCCTCGGGGGCTGGACGCTGTACGGGGGCGAGCTGCCCCTGCGCGGTCTGCTGGTCATCGGCATCTGGACGGTCGCGCTCGCCCTGGCGACCTCGGTGAGCATGTCCCGCGCCGTCGGCCTGACCCGGCGCTGACACAATGTCCGCCATGAGGAGCACCGGGACCGTCGCCGAGGAGGAGGCACCGCGGGACCTCACGCCGCGGGCGATCCACCGCGCGGCGCGGGAGTCCGGCGGCCTCGCCTTCGCCGTGCCGCCGGTGGTGTTCATCGCCCTGCCGATCACCTACGCGTGGATCGGGGAGTCGGGCCCCTGGGCGGCGCTGGTCACCGCGATCCTCCTCGTCTACGGCCTGATGTTCGTCTACTGCACGGGCATCGGGCTGTACCCGCTGCGCGTGCGTCTGGTCTGGTTCGCGATCTGCACCGGTCTGCTGCTGGCCCTGATCCCGCTGCTGGGCGTGAACATCCTGTACATGGTCATGTTCCAGGCCATGACGCATGTGCTGCTGCTGCCGTGGCGATGGGCGCTGCCCTCCATGATTGGCATGAGCCTGACCGTCTTCGTGCTCGCCCTCGTCGTCGGGGTCTACGTCGCGGCCGGTCTGGCGGGGATGGGCATGCTCATGTCCTGGGGCATCGGCTACGGCATCCGCCAGCAGATCCTGCAGGAGCAGCTGGAGGCCGCACAGGAGCGCAACGCCGTGCTCGCCGTCGCCGCGGAGCGCGAACGCATCGGTCGCGACCTCCACGACCTGGTGGGCCACTCCCTGACCTCGCTGACGATCTCCGCGCAGCTGGCGCGCCGGCTGCTGGACTCCGATCCCGAGGCCGCGCGGGCGCAGCTCGAGCACATCGAGGCCACGGTGCGTCAGGCGCTCGCCGACGTCCGCGCCACCGCCAGCGGCATGCAGCACGTGCGCGCCGCCACCGAGATCGCCTCGGCCCGCACCGTGCTCGCGACCGTCGGCATCCAGGCCGAGGTCCCCACCGCGCTGCCACCGCTGCCGGACGACCTCTCCGAGCTGTTCGGCTACGTGATCCGCGAAGGAGTCACCAACATCGTGCGCCACTCCCGCGCCACCCGCGCCACCATCGACGTCGACGAGCACTCCGTGACCGTCACCGACGACGGCATCGGCATCCCCGAGGGCACCGATCGCAGCGGCCTGCGCGGCCTCGAGGCGCGCCTCGCCGTCGCCGGATGCGCCCTCGAGGTCGCCTCCGGGGAGACCGGGACCCGCCTGCGGGCGACCACCTCGACCGCGGACGCCGCATGATCCGCCTCGTGGTCGCCGACGACCAGGCCATCCTCCGCTCCGGCCTGGTCGCGCTGCTGCGTCTGGAGGGGGACCTCGAGGTGGTGGGGGAGGCGGCCGACGCGGCCGGAACCCTCGCCGCCGTCGCCGAGCACCGGCCCGACGTGCTGCTGCTGGACGTCCAGATGCCCGCCGGTGCCCGCGCCGACGGCCGCCCCGGCCCGGACGACGGCATCGCCGTGGCCCAGGAGCTGGCAGCGGTCGACACGCCGCCGCGGATCATCGTGCTGACCACCTTCGGTCGTGCCGGCTACCTGCGCCGCACGATGGAGGCCGGCGCCGACGGGTTCATGGTCAAGGACACCCCGGTCGAGCGACTGGTGGACGCGATCCGTCGCGTCGATCAGGGGCTGCGGGTGGTGGACCCGGAGCTGGCCGCGCAGTCCCTCTCCGTCGGCCCCAGCCCGTTGACCGCGAAGGAGACGGAGGTGCTCCAGGCCACCGCCGCCGGGGGAGGCACCGCCGCGATCGCGGGGCGGCTGTTCCTCACCGAGGGCACCGTGCGCAACCACATCTCCTCCGCGATCCGGAAGCTCGGGGTCGCCAATCGGGCCGAGGCCGTGAGGACCGCCTCGGACAACGGCTGGATCTGAGCATCGCGGGGACCAGCCGCGTACCCTGCCGTGGTGGAGACGATCGAAGCACTGCTGACCATGTTGATCCAGATCAGCGTCCCGGTCTTCGCGATCGCCTCGATGCTCTCCATGGGGCTGCGCACCCCGCTGCACTCCTTCCGCAACCAGCTGCGCGACCGCCGCACGGTGTTCTCCGTGCTGGGCGCCAACTTCGTGGTGGTGCCCGCCGTGGGGACCCTGCTCATCTGGCTGCTGAACGGCCTGCTGCCCCACCAGACCGGTGAAGGCTTCATCATCGCGCTGTGCGCGGCCGGCGCCCCCTTCGTGCTGCAGCTGGGCGCGATGGCCCGCATCCCCTACGGCGAGACCGCCGGGCCGATGGCCGTGCTGCTGCTGGGCTCGATCCTGTTCATGCCGCTGGTGGTGCCCTTCCTGCTGCAGGACGTCTCGGTGCACGGGTGGGCGGTGGCCCGCCTGCTGCTGGGCACCATGCTCGCCCCGATGATCGCGGGGATCGTCATCGCCGCCGTGTTCCCCATCCATGCCGATCATCTGGCGCGCACCGCCGGCAGCGTCGCGGCCGTCTCCGCGGTGCTCATGTTCCTCTCCGGCTTCGGCTCCAACTCGATGCTGGTGATGGAGCTGCTGCTCTCCCCGGTGATGCTGGTGGCCGCGGGGCTGGTGGCGATGGCCTTCGTGGCCGGGCGGATCTCCGGCGACCTCGCAGGCCCCACCCTCACCGTGCCCGACGGTCCCGCCATCCTCACCAGCCAGCGCAATATCGCCGCGGCGCTGCTGGTGGCCCGCACCGGTGCCGAGGAGGGGACCACCGCGGACAGCTCGATCGTGGTCTCGATCCTGCTGCTGAGCGCCGTCGGCTTCGTGATGCTGGTGCCCTACGCGCTGGCGACCGGGGTGGTGCGCCGCCGGCGCGACGGCGAGAGGATCTCCCTCGGCGTGCTGCTGGGCGTGGTGGGGCCCACGCGGGACTAGGATCCGGACGTCCGACCCCGGGCCTAGGCTGGTCCGGTGTCCTCCCTGCTGCGCATCCTCCGCTTCACCCGCACACTCTCCCCTCTCTACACCGCGGTCATCCTCTGCTCGGTGCTGACCTCGGCCGCCGCGCTCGCGGTGCCCTTCCTCATCGGCCACGCCACGGACACCGTCGCCGGTGCCGTCGGCGGTCAGACCGCGACCGGGACCGCCGTGCGCACCGTGGTGCTGATCGCCGCGGCGGTGCTGCTGGCGGAGCTGGCGAACACGGTGATCTCGAACGTCGGCGGCTGGTTCGGCGACGTCATGAGCAACCGGATGCGCACGATCCTCTCGGTGCGCTACTACGACAAGCTGCTGCACCTTCCCCAGCGCTGGTTCGACGGTGAGATCACCGGCACCATCGTGGCGCGGCTGAACCGGTCGATCGCGGAGATCACCGCCTTCGCCAAGACCATGTCCAACGCCTTCGCCTCGATGCTCATCACCACGGTCGCGGTGCTCGCCATCAGCGCCTGGTACGCCTGGCCGCTGACCGTGCTGCTGCTCATCGTGTTCCCGGTGTACGTGTGGCTGACCTCCCTGACGTCCGTGAAGTGGCAGAAGCTCGAGGCGGAGAAGAACGTGCAGGTGGACATCGCCTCGGGGCGGTTCGCGGAGGTCGTGGGCCAGATCCGGGTGGTGAAGTCCTTCGTCCGCGAGCGCGGGGAGCTCGAGGACTTCTCCCGCCGCTTCAGCTCCACCGACGCCACCACCCGCGAGCAGTCCTCGCACTGGCATCGCATGGACGTGCTGCGGCGCTCCTTCCTCAACCTGGTCTTCTTCGGCATCTACGTGATCATCTTCGTGCGCACCGTCCAGGGCGCCTTCTCCCTCGGCGAGATGGTGCTGCTGGTGCAGCTGATGAGCATGGCCAAGGCCCCGGTGGAGTCGATGAGCTGGGTGATCGACTCCGCGCAGCGCGCCATCGCCGGATCGCGCGACTACTTCCGGGTGATGGAGACGCCGGTGGATCCCCGCACCGCCGCGGTGATGGCCGCGCGGCCGGCGGGCAGCGAGCTCGCCGCCCCGGCCGTCGAGCCCGTCCCCGGGGCGCCCGTGCTCGCCTTCCGCGGCGTCGACTTCGCCTACGAGGAGGGCGAGGACGTGCTGCACGAGATCGACTTCCGGGTGCACCCCGGTGAGAAGATCGCCCTGGTGGGGGAGTCCGGCGGGGGCAAGTCGACGATCGTGAACCTGCTGCTGGGGCTTTACGAGCCGCGCCGCGGCAGCATCGAGGTGGTGGGTCGGCCCAGCGCGGAGCTGCCTCTGGACCAGCTGCGCGCGCGGATCGGCGTGGTCTTCCAGGACGCCTCGCTGTTCTCCGGCACGATCCGCGAGAACATCGCCTACGGCCGCCCCGGTGCGAGCGACGAGGAGGTGCACGACGCCGCCCGCCGCGCGAACGCGGATGCCTTCATCCGGCGCTTCCCCGACGGGTACGAGCAGGTGATCGGCGAGCGGGGGCTCAAGCTCTCGGGCGGGCAGCGCCAGCGCATCGCCGTGGCCCGGGCGATGCTCAAGGACGCCCCGGTGCTGGTGCTCGACGAGGCCACCTCGGCGCTCGACACCAAGGCGGAGATCCAGGTCCAGAAGGGCCTGGACGAGCTGATGGACGGCCGGACCTCGCTGATCATCGCCCACCGCCTCTCCACCATCGCGGAGGTGGACCGGATCATCACCCTGCGCGACGGGCACATCGACGAGATCGGCGCCCCCTCCGAGCTCGCGGAGACGGGCGGGATCTACGCCCAGCTGCTCGCCCTGCAGAGCGCCGGGGACTCGCGCCGTCTGGCGCGGTACGACATCACGGGGTGACGGGCGGGCTGCTGGCCTTCCCGGCTACGGCCGTGCTGGTGGTCGCGGTCCGTCCCTGAGCAGCCGCGGGACCAGGCGCACCAGCACGACCATGCCCACCAGCTCCACGAGGGTCTGGGTGACCACGACGGCGGGAGCGAGGGGGACCGGCAGGGCGAGGGCCAGCGGCAGCACCACGAGGGAGTTGCGCGTCGCCCCGGAGAAGGTCACGGCGCGGGCCGACGCGGTCCCGAGACGGGCCAGACGGCTGATGAGGACCCCGGCAGCGGTCGCGAGCACGAGGAAGGCGACATAGACGGGCACCAGGGCGAGCAGCGCCGATCCGGCGCCGAGCGCCCTCGGTGCCTGCGAGGCGACCACCGCGAGCAGGGTCAGGACCATCAGCGGCACCATCGCGGGCGAGAGGTCGAGAGCGGGCACGATGTGCTGGAGCAGCGCCGCGGCGAACAGCGGCAGCAGGATCAGCAGCACCAGGGCGCGCAGGAACGGGGCGGGGGAGAGGAGGCCCGTCGCCGCACCGCCGCCCAGCAGAGGCACCAGCACCGGCAGGGCGAGCATCTGCAGGAGCATCAGCAGGGGAGTTGCCGCCAGCAGCTGCTCCCGCGCCCCGCCCGCGAGGGCCGTGAAGGCGACCACGTAGTCCACACAGGGGGCCAGCAGCACCAGCAGAGCGGGCACCAGCAGCTCCGGGGAGCCGGTGAGGGCCGCGTGATGGCCAGGACGATCAGAGGCACGGCCACGAAGTTCGTCACCACCAGGGCGAGCAGGAAGCGACGGCCCGGCAGGGCCGCGCCCGGCCCACGCAGCGGAATCCCGTGGAAGGTGACCAGCAGCAGCGCCGCGATCGTCGGCTCCACCGCGAGCTCGAGGCTCCGGCCCGCCCCCGGCAGTGCGGCCCCCAGGGCGAGACCGGCGGGGATCGCCGCCACGTACAGGGCGACCTGATGTCGCTCGAGCTCGTCCGCCCATCGCCGCCGCATGGGCGTGACGGTAGTCGGCACGATCCCAGCCGACGTTCGGCCCGGGCCGATAGCATGGCGGCCATCACACGCTCGGGGGCGACGAAGGAGCTCATCATGGGATTCATCCAGGCATTCAAGGGCGCTGTCGGCGGCATGCTCGCCGATCAGTGGAAGGACTTCCTCACCATCCCGAACGGGCTGCCGCAGACGGCCGCCCTGTTCCCGGCCGTCCCGCGGGGCACGAACGCCGGCCGCGGCTCGAACACGAGCGGCTCGCAGAACGTCATCACCAACGGCTCCAAGATCATCGTCCCGCAGGGGTACGGCCTGGTCACCGTGGTGGACGGCCGGGCGACCGGACTCATCACCGAGGCGGGCGGCTACGAGTTCAACGACAGCTCGCCGGACGCGCAGTCGGTCTTCGCCGGGGACAGCCTGCTCGCCTCCACCGTGGGCATGTCCTGGGAGCGCTTCAAGTTCGGGGGCCGCCCCTCCTCGCAGCAGCTCGCCTTCTACGTGAGCCTCAAGGAGATCCCCGACAATCGCTTCGGCACCCAGTCGGAGATCTACTGGGACGACGCCTACCTCAACGCGCAGGTCGGTGCGATCACCCGCGGCTCCTACACGATGCGGATCATCGACCCGCTGCTGTTCGTGCACAACTTCGTGCCCGCCACCTTCATCAGCGCGAACGCCCCGGTGTTCGACTTCGCGGACATGGACAACCAGGCCGGCTCCCAGCTGTTCCAGGAGGTCGTCGGCTCGCTCGCCGCGGCCTTCTCCCGCTACACGAACGATCCGGACAAGGGCAATCGCATCTCCCGCATCCAGGGGGACTCGGTGGGCTTCGCCCAGTCGCTCTCCGCCGCGGTGGAGGAGAACTACCGCTGGTCCACCGACCGCGGCCTCGCGATCGTCAAGGTCGCCCTCGCCTCGATCGAGTACGACCAGCACACCCGTGAGCTGCTCACCGAGGTCCAGAAGGCCGACGCCCTCTCCGGCGCCCGCTCGCAGTCCTACCTCAACCAGTCCGTCGCCCGCGGCGTGCAGTCCGCCGGCGAGACCGGCGGCGGTGCGGGCCTGGCCATGTTCGGCGCCGGCGCGGGAGCGGCCGGCGGCCTGGTCCAGCCCACCCAGCCGTGGGCGCCCCCGGGGCAGGGCGCGCCGGCACAGCAGGCGCCGCAGCAGGGAGCACCGCAGCAGGCCGCACCCGCACCCGAGGACCCGGTCGCCAAGCTCGCGCAGTACAAGGAGATGCTCGACCAGGGACTGATCTCCGAGGCGGACTACGAGGCGGCGAAGAAGGCCGCCCTCGGTCTCTGAGCCCCGCGCCCGCCGCACCGAGAACACAGCGCCGATGAGCGAACCCCCGCAGCGCCCGCCCTGGGCCCGTCCGGACCAGCCCGCCCGCCCCCCGCAGGGGCAGGGCGGGCCGGTGCCGCCCGCTCCGAGCGGGCCCGTGCCCCCGCCGCCGCCCGGCGACGGCCGTTTCCCGGCCGGCGCCTCCGGCGGCGCCACGGGCGCCGGTCAGCAGATGCCGCACTGGCCGGGCCAGCAGCCCCCGTCGGCCCCCGCCGGCGGGCAGCCCCTGCTGGGCGACGAGGCGATGGCCGGAGCGGCCGACGCCGCGCGCCGCGGCTTCGCGGACCGGATCATCGACACCAGCTCGGGTCGGGACGACGGGCTGAACAAGTGCCCGCGCTGCGGCAGCACCGACATCCACTACTCGCTGACCGCGAAGGCGCTGTTCTGCGGGTACTGCCGCAACACCTGGAACGAGGAGAACGCGGAGCAGGCCTTCGGCCTGGACTCCTCGATCGCCGAGCTGCGGGGCCACACCATGGCCTCCGGCACCTCGGACGTCCGCGAGGACCTCACCGTGGTGACCCTGAAGTGCCAGGGCTGCGGCGCCGAGGTGGTCATCAACGTCGAGCAGCAGACCCACGCCCGCTGCCACTGGTGCCGCCAGACGCTCTCGATCAACTCCCAGATCCCCAACGGTGCCGTGCCCGACGCGGTGCTGCCCTTCCAGCTCACCCGCGAGGAGGCCGTCCAGCGCATCGACGCCTTCGCCGGCAAGCGCAAGGGATTCGCGCACGGGCGCTTCAAGCGGGAGTTCGTCCCCGACAACGTCATGGGCGTCTACATCCCGTACATGGTGGTCGACGGCAACATGCACGCCGTGCTGCGCGGCACCGGGGAGGTCACCACCCGGCAGTACACGGTGCGCGTCGGCTCCGGCGACAACGCGCGCAACGAGCCCCGGTACGACGCCGACGTCTACAGCGTCCAGCGCGCCTTCGACCTGCTCGTGGACGATCTCACGGTCGAGTCCGCGGCGCGGTACTCCGCGCAGGACAACTCCGCGGCGACCAACAACATCCTCCATGCCGTCCAGCCGTACGACGTCGAGAACGCCGTCGCCTACAACTCCCACTACCTCAAGGGCTTCACCTCCGAGCGCCGCGACCTCAACGTGCGCGACGTCGACGACCAGGTCGAGGACAAGTTCTTGGCGATCGCCCGTGCGAAGGCCGGCCCCACCGTGTCCCGGTACGACCGCGGCGTGCGCTGGACCGAGGAGGGCGTGGCCGTGCACGGCACCCGCTGGGTGACCGTGTACGTGCCGGTGTGGCTGTACAGCTACGCGGACTCCGCGAGCGGTGGGGGACTGGTGCACTACATCGCCGTCAACGCCCGCAACGGCAACACCATGGGCTCGGTGCCCGTCTCGCACCCGAAGATCTTCGCCGTGGCCTGCGCCGCGGGGACCGTCGCCGCGGCGGTCGCCGCGGTGGTCGGCTTCGGCTGGTTCCTGATGGGATGAGCCCGATGCCCCCCGCTCGCCACCGCACCGTCCGAGGAGGACCCGATGCTCCCTCTGCTCGCTGAGCTGGCCGCCGATCCGGCCACCACGATGCTGCTGGCCGACTCCGGCGACGGCGTCATCGGCGTCACCTTCCCCTTCCTCGCGGGACCGGCCGTGTTCGCCGCCGTGTACGGCGGGATCTACCGCTACTACCGCAACACGGACAAGCGCCACCTCTTCGAGAAGGAGACCGACGTCGCCGTCGGCAACCTCCAGCAGCAGGACCGCAAGGTCGGCACCAACAACCGTCAGCGCAGCCGCAGCATGTCCGGCCGCAACGACACCGACCATCTCGAGAGGGTCCGCCGGATCTCCCCGGGGTGAGCGAGCCCCGCAGGGCTCAGAGCTCCTGCGCGGCCATCCACTCCCACAGGCTCCGGCCCGCGTGCGAGGGATCGTTGCGCGCGGCGTAGATCCAGGAGAAGTGGCCGGGGTACTGCACGCCCTCCCAGGTCACCGTGTCGTACAGGCTCATGATCGAGCCGGGGATCAGCTCATGGGCATGCACGGTGTTGGCGACGGGGTCGACGGTGGTGTCGTCCGCGGAGGTGATCAGCCAGGTGGGGGTGGCGATGGCGCGCAGCTGCTCGTCGGTCACGAGGGGCCCCGCGGAGTCGTAGTAGCTCCCCACCACGCCGCAGATGGGGGTGGCGGAGGCGAAGGCGCCGGGATGCTCGACGATCATCTTCAGGCTCATGTACCCGCCGTTGCTGCAGCCGGTGACGTGGATCCGTGAGCGGTCCACGCGATGCGAGGCGGCGACCTCCTCGATGATCTCGCTGACGAGCGGGACGAAGGCGTCCCCGTCCAGCATCCAGGCCGAGGGGCACTGCGGGACCACCACGAGGGCGCCGCCGAGGAGGTCCTGCGCCTCCTGGGTGCCGAAGCCGAGGGCTCCGCGATTGGCGCGCAGCGGGGTCTCGGTGACGTAGCGGTCCGTGCCGTCCTCGCCGAGGCCGCCCTCGCCCCCGCCGTGCAGCCACACCACCACCGCGTGCCCGTCGGCCCCGCCGCCGGAGGGGTGCGGGGTCAGCAGGTGGTAGGCCATGCCGGAGGCGGAGACGTGGGCGGTGAAGGCGTCGACTTCCTCGTCCACGAGCTCTCCCTGGGCGAAGGACTCGATCCGTGCGCCGCCGCGGCCGTGCCGCGGCAGGTCCTGCTCCTGGGTGAGGGTGTACTCGAGGTCGAGCTGCACGTTGCGACCGAGGTCCCCGAGATAGGAGAGGGTGGCCGCCGACTCGACGCCGTCGCCGTGCTCGAGCTCGAGGGTGATCGTTCCGCGGTGGTCGATGCGCGCGGCGGTCACGGTGCGGTCCGCGTCATAGGCGATGTCCCCGGTCAGAGGGTTCGTCGCGCGGGCATGGACGATGAAGGCGTCCGTCGGCAGCTCGCCGCGGCGGAGCCCGCCCAGCCGCGAGCCGTCCAGCTGCACCGCGGTGACCTGCTGGCCGCCGTCGAGGACCGTCGCGCGCAGTGTGAAGGGCACCGCGCGATCGCGGCGCTCGGCGAGGGCGGCCGGCGCGGTGCCGGCGGATGCGAGGGCGGCCGTGCCGGCGGCCAGGAGGGTGCGGCGGGGCAGGGGGTGGCTCATCAGGGGACTCCTTCGTCAGCACGGGCCCGGGGGTGGCCCGCGTCACCTGGGGTGAACCTAGGGGGAGACGCGCGGGCCGTCAACACGGCCCGCGGGCTCTCACCCCTCGGCGGACTCGGCGCCCGGCAGCAGGATCGTCGAGAAGTCGTCCTCGCCGTGGCCTGCGGTGATCTCCGCCTCGAGCGAGGCCAGCGCTCCGCGCAGCGCCGGGAGATCGCTCCCGGGCCGGGCGGTGCCCGCGCCGTCCACGGTGTCGAGCATGAGGCGGGCGTCCTTCGCGATCGCGCTCGCGGTGAAGTCGCCGCCGGCCGTGCTGCGCTCGCCCCGGACGAAGGTCCCCTTCATCCCGGCGATGAACGCGAGCCCCGTGGAGTCGAGCATCCGCAGGGTCTGCTCGGCGTCGATCCCTCCGGCCGCGCCGAGGGCGAGCGCCTCCCGCAGCCCCTGGGCGCTCACCGCGAGGGCCAGGTTCGCCAGCAGCTTGCCGACGGCGGCCGTGCGCGGCGAGTCGACGCCGTGCAGCCGTGCCGGATCGGCCCACGGCGCGACCAGCTCCAGGACCTGTGCGCGCAGGGCATCGTCCGCGGTGCCGACGTACACCCCGAGCCGGCCCGCGCGGGCGGGGCCGAGGGTGCCGATCACCGGGACGCCCACGTAGGTGGGCACCGCGCGGGCGAACTCCTCGGCGTCGGCGGGGGAGACGGTGGTCGTGTCCACCCAGGGGATCGAGGCGGGGATCAGCGCGGGGTCCAGCACGGTCTCGCGCACCGCATCGGGGCCGAACAGCGAGGTGACCACCAGCTCGGCGCCGGCCACGGCTCCCGCCGGCGTGTCGGCGACCGCGGCGCCCGCGGCGGTCAGCCTCTCCGTGCGCGCGGCGGTGCGGTTCCAGACGGTGAGCTCGTGGCTCTCGAGCAGGTGGAGGGCGAGCTCGGTGCCCATGCGGCCGGTCCCCAGGAACGCGATTCTCATCCCGCCAGTGTGACATCGCCGGGCGCCCGCGGGTACACGCTTGCCCACGGCATGGTGCGGCCGGGGTCCCGGGGTGCACAATGGAGGCCATGTCACCTCAGCTCTCCCGCCGCCGTGCCCTCGTCGCCGCCGCTGCCGCAGGTCTGGGGCTTCCCGCCGCCGCCGAGGCGGCCGCCCCGGCACGGCGCAACGGCCGGTTCGAGAACCTCCGTGTCGCCACCTACAACGTGTCGATGAACCGGAGCGAGGAGGGGCAGCTGCTGAAGGACCTCGCCACGGGCGAGGACGCGCAGATCCGGGCCGTCGCCGAGGTGATCCAGCTCAACAACCCGGACATCCTGCTGCTCAACGAGTTCGACCACGACGAGGCCGGACGCGGCATCGAGCTCTTCCAGAGCAACTACCTCCAGGTCGCGCAGAACGGGAAGTCCCCGGTCCACTACGCGTACTCGTACACCGCCCCGGTCAACACCGGCGTGCCCAGCGGCCTGGACCTCGACGGCAGCGGGAGCGTGGGGGGCCCCGAGGACGCCTGGGGGTTCGGCGAGTTCCCCGGTCAGTACGGGATGGTCGTCCTCTCCCGGTACCCGATCCTCACCGAGCAGGTGCGCACCTTCCAGAATCTGCGCTGGGCGGACATGCCCAGCAATCTCCTGCCCACCGAGTTCTACGGCGAGCAGATCGCCGCGCAGCTGCGACTGAGCTCGAAGTCGCACTGGGACGTGCCGGTGCAGATCGGCGGGTCCGTCCTGCACGTGCTCGCCGCCCACCCCACCCCGCCCAGCTTCGACGGCCCGGAGAAGCGCAACCAGCGTCGCAACAGCGACGAGATCCGCCTCTGGGCGGACTACCTCAGCACCGGATCGCGCTCCCGCTGGATCGTCGACGACGCGGGCACCCGGGGCGGCCTGGATCCCTCCGAGCCCTTCGTGGTCCTCGGCGACTACAACGCCGATCCGGCCGACGGCGACTCCTGGCCGAGCGCCATCGCCCAGCTGCTCGAGCACCCCCGGGTGCGGGACACCGCGCCCCGCAGCGAGGGCGGCGCCGAGGCGGCACGGCTCCAGGCCGGCGCGAACACGGGCCACCGCACCGACCCCCGGCTGGACACGGCCGACTTCACGGACGATCCCGGGCCGGGCAATCTGCGGGTCGACTACGTGCTGCCTGCCACGACGCTCCAGGTGGCCTCCTCCGCGGTCTACTGGCCCGTCCAGGGCGAGCCGGGCAGCGAGCTCACCGGCAGCCACCCGTTCCCCACCTCGGACCATCGCCTCGTCCGGGTGGACCTGCAGATGAGGGCCTGAGCCGTAGTCTGTCCGTCATGACGACGCCTCAGACCCCCGACGCCCTGCCGCCGATCCTCGAGGTCGCGCAGCTGCACGAGCTCCTCGAGCGCGGCGGGCGCCCCCTGCACCTGCTGGATGTGCGCTGGTCCCTGGACGGCTCCCGGGGCCGCGGCACCTACCTCGAGGGGCACCTGCCGGGCGCGGTCTACGTGGATCTCGAGACCGAGCTGGCCGCCCCCGCTCGGCCCGAGGCGGGCCGCCACCCGCTCCCGGAGCCCGAGGACTTCGCGGCCGCCCTGCGGCGCGCGGGGGTCACCGAGGGATCGCGCGTGGTCGCCTACGACGACACCGACGGGGCGCCCGCCGGGCGCTTGGTGTGGATGCTGCGCGCGCTCGGCCACGACGCCGCGCTGCTCAGCGGCGGCCTGGCCGCCTGGGAGGGCGAGCTGTCCGCCCTCGACGTCGCCCCTCCGGCCGGCGACGTCGGCCCCCGCCCGTGGCCGGCGAGCCAGGTCGCGACGGCCGACGAGGTCGCCGCCGGCGCCGCGCTGGTCCTCGACGCGCGCGCCCCGGAGCGCTATCGCGGGGAGGTCGAGCCCATCGATCCCCGCGCCGGGCACGTGCCGGGCGCGGTGAACGTGCCCTTCGCCGGCAATCTCGGTGCCGACGGCCGCTTCCTGGACGCCCGGGAGCTCCGGAGCCGCTTCGAGGCCGCGGGGGCGGGCGAGGAGCGCGAGACGATCGTGTACTGCGGCTCCGGGGTCACCGCGACGCACGACCTGCTCGCGCTGCAGCACGCGGGCTTCGAGCGGGTGCGGCTGTTCCCGGGCTCCTGGTCGCAGTGGAGCGCGGATCCCGCACGGCCCGTGGCCACCGGGATCAGACCTGCGGGTTGATCGCCCGGATCGCCTCGATGATCGCGGCGTGGCGATGCTCCTGCGCCGTGCGCTCGGCCTCGGGCACGTCCTGGCCCAGCACGGCGGCCCAGATCGGCACCATCTCCTCGTGGTAGGAGTGGCCGTGCCCGCCGGTGGCCGCGATCGAGAGCGGCATGTCCGCGGCGATCTGCCAGAAGGAGATCCAGGGGAACCAGCGGATCGCCGGCGTGACGTCATGACCCACGCGCTCCTGCAGCCAGGTCGGCTCCTTCCACAGCAGGGGCAGGTCGAACCAGACCACCGGATCCGAGGGGTGCTGGGCGTAGACCACGCGCGGGTGCTGCCACGACTCGTACCGGCCGCCCCAGTAGTCGCGACCGAGATCCCGGGGCCGGGTCACCACCCGGATATGGCGACCGTCGTCGATGATCGGGGCGACCGCGGGGGAGCCGGGACGGCTGCGGGCGGAGATCTGGTGCCACAGCGGTGTGAAGCTCGGGGTGCCGGTCCACACCGCGCCGTCGACCCGCTCCAGCATGTCCGTGACGTCGCGGAAGGCGGACTGGCCGCCGAAGGAGCCCAGCGACTCCCCGGCGACGTAGAGCCGTGGCCGACGATCGACGGGCAGGGAGTCCCGGCGCCGCTGCACCGCCTCGAGCAGGAGCTGCCCGGCGCGCTGGGGCGAGCGGCGGTCGATGAGATAGGTCAGCGGGCTCGGGTAGAAGGAGTACTGCAGGGACGCCGTCGCGCAGTTCCCGCCCGTGAGGAACTCGATCGCGGACAGCGACCACTCCTGCAGCCAGCCGGTCCCGGTCCCCGTGAACAGCACCAGCACCTCGCGGTCCCAGGCGCCGGTGCGGTCGAGCTCCGCGATCACGCCCCGGACGGTCTGCTCGAGCGAGCGGTCGGTGGTCTTGGCGGCGTAGACCCGGATCGGCTCGAGCGCCTCGGTGCCGAGGGTCCGCGCGATGAGCTCCCGCCCGGCCCCGGCGGAGACGATCTTGCGGCCGGGGGCGCCGAGGGACTGCCAGGTCTCCTGGGACTCGGGACTGCCCGAGCGCAGCGGGGAGCTCGGCCGGGGGACGTCGGGGGAGATGAGGCGGTTGGCCGCCTCTGCCCGCTCGAGCATCCGCTCCAGCATCCGGCCGCGGATCAGCCGGTCCACCAGCACGCTCACGGTGGCGGCCGTGAGCAGCAGCGACACCGCGCCGACCACGCGCGGGGGCAGGTAGGGCCGCAGGATCGCACGGTACAAGTGCGCCGTGGCGATGGTGGCGCGCACCGCCATCAGGGCCCCGACGGAGACTCCGAAGCCGCTGACGCTGCCGACGACGTGGGTCGCGAGGTTCTTCGGCTCCTGCTGGACCAGATGGCTGATCTCGCGCTGGCGCAGCACACCGCGCACCCAGGAGTACGCGGTGATGCCCACCAGGGCGCTCGCGCCCACCAGCCGGGCGCGGCGGCGGCGCTCGGGGGCGATCTCGACCTGCACGCCGATCTCCGCCGCGACCCGCCGCACCACGCGGTGGGCCAGCGTGCCCATGGCGTAGCCGTAGATCTCGGAGAAGCCGATGTTGGTCGCCCACATCCACCAGGTGCGCGGCAGGAGGCTCGGCGAGGTGGAGATCCAGGCCGTGACGGACGCTCCCAGGAAACCGCCGGTGTTCAGCGGGGCGGCGATCGCGGTGCGGCGGGCGCGACGGCCGGTGCGGCGGCTGACGGCCTGCACGGCACGGACGGCGCTGCCGAGGTACGAGGAGAGGCCTGCTGCGGTCCGTGCGGCACCGAATCCCATACCGGCAGGGTATCGGACGGCGCGGACGGTCCCCAGCGCGCGCCGCCCGACCGCGCCCGTACCCTGTGCCCATGAAGATCCTGCTTCCCGACACCGTCCAGCTCGCCCCTGTCCTGCCCGCGGGATGGGAGGCCGTCACCGTCGACGCCCGCGCCGAGATCCCCGCCGAGCACCACGACGCCGCCGTCCTGGTGGTCTGGGGCGCCTCCCGGCGCCACCTCGCCTCCGCCGCCGAGGACCTGACCCATCTGCAGCTCGTGCAGTCCCTCTCCGCCGGCGTCGAGGGGATCCTCGCCGCCGGGTTCGGGGAGGAGGTCGTGATCGCCACCGGCTCCGGGCTGCACTCCCTGACCGTCAGCGAGCACACCCTGGCCCTGCTGCTCAGCCTGCTGCGCCGCCTGCCCGAGGCCCGGGAGGCGCAGCAGCGCCACGAGTGGTCCTCCGAGCTCGGCGGGCTGCAACCCCTGCATCCCGCGGGCCGTCTGACCACGCTGATCGGGGCGAAGGTCCTGATCTGGGGTTTCGGCCAGATCGGGCAGACCCTCGCCCCGACGCTCCGCGGGCTCGGCGCGGAGGTGCGCGGCGTGGCGCGCAGCGCCGGGGAGCGCGCCGGGTTCGAGGTGATCGCCGAGTCCGCGGTGCGCGAGGCGCTGCCGGGAACGGACGTGCTGATCGACATCCTGCCCGCGACGGAGCGGACGGCGGGCGTGGTCGGACGCGAGGTGCTCGCCCTGCTGCCGGATCACGCGCTGCTGATCAACGTGGGCCGCGGGGCGACGGTGGATCAGGTCGCGCTGCGCGAGGCGCTGGCGGAGGGCACCCTGGGAGGTGCCGGGCTCGACGTCACCGACCCCGAGCCGCTGCCCGCCGAGGACCCGCTGTGGGACGCCCCGAACCTGCTGCTGACCCCGCACGGCGCCGGCGGCCGCCCGGTCGGGGCCGATGAGCGGATCGCCGCGAACCTGCGCGCCCTGACGGAGGGCGGGGAGATCCTCCACCCGGCCTCCCGCTGATCCGGGGGCGGCGGGCCCGCACAGCACGAGGCCCGGTGGCTGCTGCCACCGGGCCT
>NZ_PNFB01000030.1 GCF_003347015.1 Brachybacterium sp. YJGR34 | reverse complement strand
TCGCCGAGTTCACCATCGACACCACCCGCGGCTACCAGCCAAAGAAGAAGGGCCCCGGTGAAAACCGGGGCCCTTCTTCGTGAACCATGTCCCGAGACATCTGCGAACGATGTCCCGAGACTTCACACTGTGCGCCCGGAGGGATTCGAACCCCCAACCTTCTGGTTGGGATCGAAGGGCTCCCGACCTGCACTAACGCTCGCCGGCGCTGCAGCGGCGGCGTGACGTGTGCCCCTCGCGCGGTCACGGTCCGGTCTCTTCCCTTCCGTCACCAGGTGACCCCTTGGAGGGTGGCCTAGTGGCAGTTTCTGGACGGGTGACGAGAAGGTGGGCCGAGGTGATCGAGGCATGGTGCGAAGCTCTACGCGCGGCAGGGTCGCCGCACACGACGATGAGGACGAGGCGCGAGCACATGCAGCGCTGCGCTCGGGCCGGCGGCTGGTCCTCGCCGGACGAGGTGACCGGTGAGGGGCTCGTGCGGTGGTTCTCGGAACAGTCATGGGCGGCGGAGACGCGCCGCTCTCACCGGAACACGCACCGTGCGTTCTGGTCCTGGTGGGTCGGCACCGGGCGAGGTGACGTCAATCACGCGGAGGCACTGCCCGCGGTGAAGGCAACGGCCGGGATCCCGCGGCCGGTCGATGACATGAGCTATCAGGCGGCGCTGCGCGATGCGGCGCCGCGGGTGCGGCTGATCCTGCGCTGCGCGGCCGAGGTCGGCCTGCGGCGCGCGGAGATTGCCCAGATTCATCGCCGGGACCTGATCCAGGATCTCACCGGCTGGTCCCTGATCGTGCACGGCAAGGGCGGACGGCCGCGCGTCGTGCCGCTCCCGTCCGGGCTCGCATCCGCGATTCGTGAGCAGGTGGAGCGGTTCGGGTGGTTGCTGCCGGGCGATGACGCCGGGCACCTCTCCCCGCGCTACGTCGGCAAGCTCGCCGCCCGCGCGCTGCCGGAGGACTGGACGCTGCACGGCCTGCGCCACCGGTTCGCCACGCGCGCCTATGCGCTGGACCGTGACGTGTTCACGGTCCAGCAGCTCCTCGGGCACGCCTCACCGGCCACCACGCGGCGTTACGTCGCACTCGACACGACAGGGATGCGCTCGACCGTCGAGCGTGCCGCCGCATGACGAAGGGATGCACGATGCACTGGACGCACCGCCTCGCCGAGGCACAGGAGCATGTCGACTTCCTCGAGGTCGGCCTGCAGCACGCCCGCGCGGAGCGTGACGAGGTGATCCTCGACGCGCACCGCGAGGGCGCGACCCTCGACGACATCGCGGCGGTGCCGGGCATCGCCCGCGAGGACGTCGAGGGCGCGCTCACGCCGAGGGAGTAGAGCCGCCCTCGGGCTTGGGGATGTTCGCGGCGGCGAGGCCGTTGCCGGTCGCGCCCAGCACGGTCCCGGCGAAGCCGAGCCACAGGGTGAACTCCTCCTGTGTCATGAGGCCGTAGAACGCGAGCAGCGGGCCCGCGGCCGCGAGGGCGAGGTAGATGCGGCGGCGACGCTCGGGGGTGAGCCAGGACAGCCAGGTGGCGGGGCCCTCGGCGCGGTACTTGCTCATGGGGTGGTGTCCTTCCGGGACTCGAGGTTGTAGATGCGTCGGAACATCTCGGAGTGCACGCGCTCGCTCGTCTCGTCACGGCTGCGCATCTGCGCGAGCACCTCGATCAGCAGGTCGCCCTGCTGGTCGATGGCATCGCGCATGCTCTTTCCGCTGTTGGGGCGGGACTCGTGAGCGGCGACCTGGGCGGCGTCCTGCGTGGTCGTCAGCAGCGGCTTGACCTTGGCTCGCCAGACAGCGATCACGCCGGCGACGGCCGCGAGCAGACCGCCGACGATCAGGGACAGCAGCGTGAACAGGGCCGCCGCGAACGCGGCGACGCCCTCGGGGTCGGTGAGCCAGGGGGGCATGAGGGCCTCACATCCCGACGCCGTGCGCGTTGAGCTTGCGCTGCAGCGCGCCGACGGTCTTGGGTCCGAGCACGCCGTCGGCGGTCACGCCGACCCAACGCTGCAGGGCCTTGACCATGGTGGAGCCGGCGGCGCCCGGGCCGTCGTAGTCCCAGCCGCCGGTGATGCCGTTGCCGAGCTGCTCGGGGCGGTAGGACTGGTGGGAGACCACGCCGTCCACGGGGGTGCCGAGGTAGGTCTGCAGAGCCCGCCAGGTCGCCGGGCCAGCCTTGCCGTCCACGACGATATCTGCGCCGCCGCGGTCGCCGGCGTTGAGGAATCGCTGCAGGGCCTTGATTGTCTCGGAGCCGAGGCGCTCGTCGACCTCGAGCGGGCCGCGCTTCTTGGTGTCGGGGATGACCACGGGCTTGCTCGTCCCGCCGGCGGGCACCGAGGGCACCGGGGCCGCGGTGTTCGTGCGGGAGAGGCTGTCCAGGGCGGTGAGGTTCCAGTTGCCGGGGCACTCGGTGGCGACCCAGTAGTTGTGCGGGTGCAGCGGCAGCCCGCCGTAGACGGCGCGGAGGTCGGCGATCAGAGCCGCCGCGGTCCGTTCGGTGGTCGCGCGCCGGGAGGCGTTGGGGTCCAGCTCGAGGCCGATAGAGGTCAGGTTGCCGCGGTTGGAGCCGCTGTGCCACGCCTTCCGGCCTGGGGCGACGATGCAGTAGACGGTGTCGCCGGAGACGACGTAGTGCGCGGAGGCCTGGGCGGCCGGGTTGCACAGCCACTCGACGATGCCGCCGATGGACTGCCCGACCGGCTTGCCCCACCAGTGGATGGTGATGGACTGGATGCGGTTTCCCTTGCGGGAGGACTGGTTGGGGGAGGTCTCGGAGGTGATGTAGTTGTAGGCGCGGGAGCTCATGAGCGTGTCTCCGTTCAGAGGGTCGCGTGGTGGGACTGGTAGTACGAGAGGTCGGCGAGGTTCCCGGCGTCGATCTGCTCGCGCACGTAGGCGAGCACCTGGTCGGCGAGCTCGGGGGTCCAGTACCCGGTGATGCCCATCGTTCGCGGGTGCTGCATGAGGGTGAGCGCCGTCTTCGTCTCGATGGCCTCGTCGATGGCGGCCTTGGTCTCGGCGAACGTCTTGGACTCCCAGCCGATGTGGCGGCCGCCCTGGCGGATCCGCCCGTCGAGGGGGCGGTAGAAGTCGCCGATCACGCCGGAGGCGATGGCGTGGTGGGTGAGGATCAGGGAGCCGCCGTAGCTGTTGCTGTAGCCGGAGGCGTAGCCGACGCCGAAGCCGTCGAACTTGGAGTGCTCGGTGACGCCGGGGACCGTGAACCCATGGACCGTGGTGTTCAGCTGGTCCTCGAGCTCGATGCGGCCGTTGACGATGTTGTCCCAGATGTCGGCGATGCCGGTGGAGTCCTTGTGCGTCGCGGTGTGGTTCCCGAACTCGACCAGGCCCGAGGCGATCCACGCGCGGGCGTCGGCCTGCGTCGCGCCGTTGTTCTCGGCCAGGTCCCAGTTCCGGCTGTTCATGGCGATGTACGCGGACAGGTTGTACTGCTGGTGAAGGGGCCACAGCACGTCAGCGAAGTTGGTGAGGCCGTGGTCGTAGCGGAAGCAGACCACGCCCTTGTCGCCGGTGGTGGCGAGCGGGTAGGCGTCGAGGTAGAGCTGCATCCGCATATCCCGGCTGCCGAGCGCGAGAGCGTTGACGGGGAGGTCGGAGGGGCCGGAGCTGCCGCCGGCGAGGTTCACCCACGGCGACCACGCCGCTGCGCCGGTCTGCGCGTACCGGTCGATGGTGCGGAACAGGACCATGGGGGCCCGCGCGCCCACCTGCGTGTACGGCATGTACATCTGAGAGGACAGGTTGGTGTTCCCGCCGGCGGCGCCGTAGTTGACCCACTGGCCCGGAGCCCACGAGGTGAGGCCGGGCGGCAGGGTGCCGGTCATGCTGCCGGCGACGGCCGCGCCGGGGATGTCCCACGCGCCGGCCCACTGCGGGCCGCGCATCGTGTCCACGTCGGTGCCCTCGGGGAGCGTGCCGCGAGCCCCGCCGGGGCCGGGGACGGGCTGCCACTCGCCGAGCTCGTTGGTGTTCAGGCTGGTCTGCCACCACAGCTTGGGGTTGTCGCCGATCTGGAACAGGAACCGGCCGCCCCAGCCCTCGCCCTCGCCGCGCGCGTTGAGCAGGATCGAGGCGGTGGTGTTGCCCTCGGGCACGTTGGTGTACCCGCTCGGGTAGGGCGCGGGGAGGTTGGTCGCGCCGGGCGCGGTGATCCTGTTGAGGTCGGTCTCGGTCGTCGCACGCGGGCGGGCGAAGCGGAGCAGGTCGAACAGCTCTGCGGTGCGCTCAGCGTTGGCGCTGATCGCGTTGTCTCCCAGCGAGATGAGGTCATCTCCGACGGGGGTCGCGAGACCGTAGTCAGTGGCGGTCATGGTGGTCCTTTCGGTCAGGCGTAGTCATCCCAGGTGCCGGGGGCGGCGTCCCAGGTAGAGGAGTTGGCGTCCCACGTGATCGCGGGCGGGGTCGGCAGCGCGAAGTCCGGCAGCCCCAGGACGTTGCGGGCGTGCTGCAGGCGGAAGGTGATGGTCCAGCGATCCGGGGTGATCGACTCGCTGATCTGGTTGGCGAAGTACGGTCCGCGCACGCCCTCGGGCCAGTCCGCGCCGAGGTACATCGGATCCCCGGCCTCGAGGCGGAGGGCCTCGCCGATGGTGCGGAGCGTCGAGGGGGTGCCGCGCCGCCACAGCAGGCCGAGGTCGAGCGTCACGGACTCGACGGCCATACGGGAAATGTTGGTCGCGTAGTTCTTGGCATTCATGATCAGAGGAATGCTGTCCGTATCCCGGAATACCTGCGTGAGGTCTACGGTTTCCTCCTGCAGCGGGATCACGGATACCTCGTCGCCGAGCGGCCATTCCATCTCATAGGTTCCGCCGTCGATGCTGTAATGCACGCGGTACTGCGTCGTGGCGACCTCGGAATCGGTCTTCCATCGGGCGGGGGAGAGCGTGTGCGCGCGAAGCAGCGTCCACACGGGGCCGCCGGGGTCCAGGTCGTTCCTGCGCTGCACGTTGGAGATGACGCGCACGGTCCCGGAGCGCTGGTGCTGGACGAGGGTGTGCAGGTCGGTGGCAAAGGTCCGCATCGCGTCGTCGAAGGTCATGCTCGATCCGGCGGTGGCGATGCGGTCGAAGTTCAGCAGGTAGGAGTACGTGACCGGCTGCAGGGCCTCGATGTCGGGGTGCCGAAGCGCGGTCACCACGGCCGAGGCGCTGCGCGTGCCGGTGCTGAAGTTGTGCCGGCGGGAGGTGTTGCGGAGGAGACTGGTCCAGGACGAGGCGGTGACGGTCGTCGCCCAGCGGGCCGGGGTGCCGGAGCGGGACCACCGCTCATCGTCGATCTCCGACAGGGCCTTGCGGCCGTTGAACCGCTGCCGGACGTGACCGCCGGGAATGTCGCCGTAGGCGAGGGCGGTCCCGAACGCGGGCGTGGTCCGCACCGTGAACGGATCGTTGCGCACGATGTTGAGCGCGCCCGTGAGCCGCACCTCGGCGGTGCTCGGGGTGACCGACGGGTGCGGGCCGTCGGATCCGTGCGTGATGGTGATCGACTGGATCTGATCGTCGGTGTAGATGGTGTCCCCGGAGACCACCTCGAACAGGCCCGCGGGCGTGGGCTTGAACGCGCGGTACAGCCTGGAGGGGCGGCGGATCATGCGGCCACCTCGCCCATCACGAGGCCGTACTCGTCGAGCACGCGCCGGATCTCGCGCGCGACGCCGAGGCGGTCGGTGACCAGGCCGGTGAAGTTGATCTCCACGCGCACGGGCGCCGTGGCGGTGCCGGGGCCGGCGGCCGTGCGGCGGCCCTCGAGGCTGACCGGGATGCGCGGCGGCTCGGGCGGCTGCACGAGGTCGGACATCGCGCCGGCCGCGCCGCGCTGCATCTTGTCCACGCCCTCGACGAAGCCCTCGCCGGTCCAGACACCAATCTCGCGGAGCACCTTGGACGGGGAGGCGATGCCGAGCTTGCTCTTGATCGACTCGACGGCACCGCCAGCGAGGCCGGATGCCTTCTCCCGGAGCGCCTGGCCCATGGAGCCGATGCCGTTGATCATGCCCTGGATCAGGTCCTTGCCCGCCTGCGTGAGCAGGGAGCCGAGGTTGCCGAGCGCGTCGGTGATCTTCCCCGGCAGCGCCTTGACCTCGCCGATCAGGTCGGACGCCTTGGTCTGCACGGTGGACACCACGTTGGTGAACCCGGTCTGGAACGTGCTCTTGACGTTCTCGATGGTCTGCCCGGTCAGCGAGGCGATCACCGACATGCCCTGATCGATCACGCCGCGCACGAACGTGATAGCGCCGGAGACGATGCCCTTGATGCCCTCCCACGCGCCGGCGAAGTCGCCCCGGAGCAGCGCGGCGACCGTGGTCAGCACGCCGGTGATGATCTGAATCGCGCCCTGGATCTGCGTGACGAGGCCACCGAAGATTCCCGTCACCAGCGGCAGAAGCCACTCGATCGCGGGGCCGAGCACACCGATGATGGTCTGCACGATGGAGACGATGGGTGGGACGATCTGCAGGATCGTGGGGATGAGCGTCTGCACGGCACCGACCACGGCGGGGATCACGGCCTGCGCGACGTTGGCGAGGATCGGCAGCAGCTGCTGCACGATGCCGAGCACGGCGGGCAGGATCGTGCCGGCCGCCTGCGCGATGAGCGGCACCATGGTGGTGACCGCGCCGATGATCAGCGGGAGGATCGTCGCGCCGGTCTCGAGCAGCGTCGGGACGATGCCGAGCAGCGCGTCGCCGATGCCCTGCAGGTGCGGCAGCACGGACGCGAGCATGCCCTGGAACGGCACGCCGCCCTCAGCGGCCTGCGTGAGCATGGGGCCGACCTGCTCGAGGATCGGGAGGATCTGGGAGCCGAGCTGCCCGGCGACCTCGCCGAGCACGGGCCCGATCTGATCCGCGAACGCCTGGATCGGCGAGAAATCGATGGTGCTGATCCATGCGGCGAGAGCGCCGAGAGCGTCGCCGACGAGACCGAAGATCACGGTTCCGATGGGCTCGAGGGCGAGCATCGCGTTGTTCTTGAGGATGCCCCACTGCTCGCCGGCGGTGCGGGTCTCCTCGGCGAGGCCGAGGATGGTGTCCTGCGTCGCGCCGGTGGCGCCCATGAGGTCATCCATGTTCAGCACGCCGGACTGCAGCGCAGAGATGAACTGCGGCGCGGCGCGGGTGCCGAACAGGTCCCCGGCGAGGTCCATCGCGGCGGCGGTGTCGCCGGTGTCGATGAAGCCCTGCAGCTCGCCCATGACACGGTTGAACGTGTCGGCGGTGGGCTCGCCGTCGCGGGCGAGGTCGGTCATGGAACGGCCCATGCCCTTGAGCACGGCGTTGCTGTCGATGCCGGCCTTGGACAGCCCACCGATCAGCGCGGCCGAGTCGCCGAGGCCGAGGCCCAGCTCATTGAGCACGCCGGACTGCGTGGAGAGCTGCCCGGTGAGCTCGTTCATCGACGTGCCCGTGGCCTGCGAGACACGGAAGATGTTGTCCATCGCCTCGGGGGTGTCCTCGGCGGTGGTGTTGAAGCCGTTGAGCGTGCTCGCGGCGTTCTTGATGTCGATGTCCTCGCCGAGCATCCGCCCGGCCTCGAGCACCTGGCGGCCCACGGTGTCCAGCACAGGGCCGGTCAGTCCGAGGTTGGTGTTCAGGTCGGCGACGGCCGTCCCGACATCGCCGAGGGAATCGGGCACCTGCTTGGCGATGTCGCGGGCGGTGTCCTGCATCCCCGTGAGCGCCTCGCCGGTCGCCCCGGTGCCGATCCGAATGGTGTTGTCCATGTCGGTGGCGGCTGCGCCGATGTCATAGAGCGCCTTGCCGACGAGGGCCCCGGCGGCGACGGCAGCCGCGCCGAGGCCCGTGACCGCGAGACCGGCCTTGCCCATCGACCCGATGGCGTTGGACGCATCGCCGATGATCTTGACCGCGAGGATCGCGGACTTGCTCGCCATGTCTCAGCTCTCCTCGCGGTCTTGGGTGATCAGGTGCAGGGCGGTCTCGAGGTCGTGGGGGTCCCCGTCGAGCCAGGTCTGCACGGGGATGCCGGAGCGGATGGAGAGCGCCACCACGGACGCTCTCCAGCCGGTCAGGTAGGGTCCGGCTCGCTCGCGTCGGCCTCGGTGGCGGAGAGCACGTAGTCGGCGAGCTCGTCCATGAAGGCGGCGACGTTCGCGGCCTCGGTGTGGCCGGCGCGCTTGGCGGCGGCGTAGGTGAGGGCGACGTGGAACCGGGGGCCCTCGACGAGCGGCCAGCCGTTGTCCCGGCAGATGCCCTCGGCGCGCACCTTGTCGGCAGCGAGCACGCGGATCTCGCGGTGCACGTTTCCGTCGATCAGTTCGAAAGTGACATACGTCTTGTTCATGTTCCCTTAACTTTCTTGAGTGCTTTGTCGAGTGCCTGGTAAAACAGCTCGACCCATTGCGGTTCTGTATTCTTCGCGCCGTCGGCGAGAAAGGGTGTCGGCTCGATTCCTCGGGATTCCCAGCCCCAATGGATCGGGCCGGCGTAGGGGACTCGCTTCTTGCCGGCGCGGATCACGGCCGAGGTCTTGGTTCCGCCGGCGCGGATCGTGGAGGCGAGGTTGCCGGTGCGGACGGGGGCGAGAGGCTTGGAGCCGCCGGCGGCGACCTCGGCGGCGGCCTTGTGGGCGGCCTTGAGGTCCTCGAGGTCGTCGCCGGCCTGGCGGAGGGTCTTACGCAGCTCGCGCTGACCCTCGATCCGGATACCCGCGTCGCGCTCGGCCATGAGTCAGCCGGCGGGGGCGGTGGCGTCGAAGCTCGGCTCACCGATGACGGGGAACTCGAAGTCGGTCGTGTTGCGGGTCTTGACGTCGCCGCCGACCTCGACGGGCAGCACCTGGCACTCACCGGTGATGGTCAGCGCCGAATCGGTGCGGGGCGTGAAGGTGAACGGGAGCACCTGCCCGCGGTTCTCCCAGCACCACGTCACGAGCGCCTCGATGCCGTACTCCTGCAGGAACGTTCCCGCGAGCACGCTGGTGATGTCCGGGTCGTCGGCGATCTCCTCGCCGGACAGAACCGGGATCGGGTCCTCCTGATCAACGGAGGGCGTCCATCGGGCGTTGGTGAGCTGGGACTGGAACTCCTTGAGGGTGCCGGACTCGCCGAGGCTGAGGGTGCCGGGGCCGAGCTTCTGCGCGTTGACAGCCATGAGGGGGCCTTCTTTCAGTGGTCGGTGGTGAGGGTGAGGGTGTAGCCGGGGAACGTGCGGTCGGCGATGTCGTAGGTCTGGGCGGCGGCGGCCGTGAGGCCGAGGGGGACGGCGAGGGCCTCGAGGATCGGCTCGAAGATGCCGACGGCCTCGGTCGGGTCGGTGGTCGGCGCGATCGCCCAGAGAGTCCACGTGGCCGTGTGGGCCGTGTAGTTCAGCCACTCGATGTCTGGCGGGAGGATCAGCAGCGCGGGGACGCCGGCCATGACTGCGCCGGCGGCGTCGTGCGGCTGGTCGGTGACGGTGACCTCGAGGCCGTCGAGGGCCGCCGTCGCCTCGGCGGTGATCTGCGCGAGCGTCGCGGTGATCATGCGAGGCCCGGCCCGAGATAGGGGCGGAGCAGCGGCCACGCCGGAGTGAGCGGGTCCAGCGCCGGGCGCATCGGGTTGCCGAGGGTCTCGGGGTCCCCGAAACTCTGCGTGCCGATGCTGGACTGGCGGCGCTGGTACAGGTTCGCGGCGACCTCGAGGATCGCGGTCGAGAGCACCGCCGGCGGCACCGTGGCGGTACCGACCTTGTCCGCGACCAGCTGCGCGGCGCGGGTCTCGCACTCGGTCACGAACGCGGAGTCGTGCTGACTCGCGCGCACGTAGTGCTGCAGGTCCACGGTCGGCATACCGGGCGGGTACTCGGCGGCGGTGCTCTCGGTCATGATCAGGCCGCCGCGGTGGTGACCGGCACGATCGCGCCGGGGAACGGGACGGTGACGGCCATGTAGCCGTACAGGCTGTACTGCTTCGTGAGGTTGATGATGTTCTCGTCCTGCAGCTGCGTCGGCGCGTTGGGGTTCTCGCGGGTCTGCAGCGCGCTGGAGTCGTAGAACGACGCGGTGCCGGCGGGGACCTCACCGAACATGGTCTGAACCGGGACGCTCGCGAGGTTTCCGTCGCCGCGGGGCAGCGTCAGGGTGCCGCTGAACTCGTCGGTGGCGTTGACCTTGAGCGCGGGCACGTTGGTGTACTCGAGGCGCTGCAGCTCCTTGAACTTGTCCTTGGACACCAGCAGGCCCTCGAGGGCGAAGCCGTTGCTCTCGTACTGGTCGGCGGCGTCGATGATCGCGTCGCGCCAGTCGTAGACGCCCGGAGTGGTGGGCAGCTCGATCGCGCTGCCTGCCTGCGCGGTGATGACCTCGAGGATGCGGGCGCGGAACGCGGCGTTGGTGCTCTTGATGTACTCGAGAGCGAGGGCACGGAGCGCGGTGTCGAGGTAGGCGATGCTCGAACGCTCGACCACCTGGCGGGTGAGCTCGGTCCAGCCGCCGAACGTGCGGATCGGCTCGGACATCGCCTCGAGGATGACCTTCCCGGGGCCGGCGAGGTCGTCGCCCTCGGCGAGCTGCTCGCCGGCGGTCATGGTGTTGCTCGCGAGCTGCGCGTACTCGACGCGCATCCCGTCAGCGGGGAGCGCGCCCTTGTCGAACGTGTTGATCAGCCGGCGGCGGTCCTGCACGAACTTGACGAACTCGCCGATGTAGGTCTCGTTCTTGATCGTGTCGTCGCTGGTCTGCCCGGCGGTCGCGCGGTGGAAGTCGTGCGCGTACTCGTCGCCGCGGGCGATCGCCTTGAGGTACTCGCCCATGGAGCGGAAGTGCGGGACGGCGGGGCCGGAGTCGCGGGACAGGTCGATACCGGCGATCTGCCGCTCGAGGTCCTGCAGGCCGGTCTCGATCGGCTCGAGGTCTGCGCGGGTCAGGGTGGTGTCGGACATGGCGGGGTCTCCCTCGGTGGTGGGGTCGGTGGGGGCGGTGCGGTGGCGCACCTTGGTGACGGTCGCGGTGGAGTAGGCGGGGAACGGCACGAGGCTGAACTCGGAGGCGCGCACGCGCTCGTGCACGACGGTCTCGGTGCCGTCGTCCTCGTTGACCTCGATGCGGTACTGCTCGGGCCGGAACCCGATGGACAGGCGGGTGATCACGCCGTCGCGGAGCAGCGTTGCGGCCTCGCGGCCTCGCTCGGTGTCGGAGAGCTGCCCGTCGATCTCGTATCCGGCGGCGGTGTCGCGGCCGGCGGTGATCTTCCCGATCGGCTCGTCGTGCCGCCACAGGACGAGAGACGGCACGCCGTCGGGGTCGCGCTCGACGGAGCCGGGCTCGAACCGCTCTCGGATGCCCCAGAGATCGATGGTCTCGCCGTAGGGCACGCCGATGCCGGTGAAGGTGCGGCCGTTGTCGTCCTTGGCTCGGATCTGCACGTCGAGCTGCCGATGCGAGGCGATGGTGTCGCGGGTGATGGTGTCGGTCATGCCGGGTTCTCCTGCGGAGCGGGGGCGGGGGTGGTGGCGGCGATCTGCTCGCGCTGCGCCGCGGTGAGAGGCGGCATGTTCTCGATCCCGCGCACCTCGTCGGGGGTCAGCCATCCCGCGCGCAGAGCGGACTCGTGCGCCCGGTAGCGGGTCGTGGTGTCGGAGCGGAGCAGCGCGTCGAGGTTGAAGCGCACGCGCTGACCGCGCGGGGTGAGCGCGGT
Source organism: Brachybacterium sp. YJGR34 (assembly GCF_003347015.1). Lineage (GTDB taxonomy): Bacteria > Actinomycetota > Actinomycetes > Actinomycetales > Dermabacteraceae > Brachybacterium. The sequence continues at coordinate 20,465 of NZ_PNFB01000030.1, read as the reverse complement.
GAGGGCGTCCTCGATCTTTCGGAGGTAGGCCATGAGTCCGAAGCGGACGAAGCCGAGCCACTCCTGCTCCACGTTGGAGTACGTCATGGAGTTGCCGTCGATCGCGGTCATCATCAGCGAGGACGGCACGCCGAAGATCCGCGCGATCTCGAGGGTGTCGAACTGCTGCGCCTCGATCCACAGCGCATCCTTGGGGCTGATCATCAGCGGCTCGTAGTGCAGGCCCTTGCCGAGCACGCGGATGCGGGAGGGGTTCTCGTCCTGTGCGATCGGCTCACCGGTCGCGGGGTCCAGGTGGTTCCACACGCGGCGGTAGGTCCGGGCGTCGTCGCCCGTGAGCTTGTCGTCGGTGGAGAGGATGCCGGAGGGGTGGCCGGTCTCCCACCAGTTCGAGCTGTACTCGCGCATGTCGCGGGCGCTGCGCATGGTGGTCTGCGCGGCGGCGATGGGGCCGATGCCGCGGGTGCTGCCGGGCAGGGTGAGATAGCGGGTCTGCACGATGCGGCCGACCTTGCCGGCGCGGCCGGCGGGGTAGTCCTTGCCGTCGTAGGCGAAGAACAGCCGGCCCTTCTCGTCGCGCCACGGCGTGACCGTGTGCGGGGAGAGCGGGTGCAGCTCGTTGGTCTCGGTGGGCAGGTCGCCGCCCTCGCGCCAGATGTAGCCGTTGCCGCTCGTCGCCATGGACAGCGCGATCTGCTCGAGGAACTCGGCGCGGCTCATGTCGAGGTTGGGCCGGCGGATGTAGGCCGGCACGTCCGCGCCCTCGAGGATCACGCGGTCAGCGCCGGAGCCTCGCTCGACGGTGAGGCCGAGCTGCCCGACGCTCGTGCCGATGATCTGCAGCGCGCGATGCACGGCGGGCAGGTGCGCGGCTTCCCGCGTGAGCACGGGGGCGCTCGAGTCACGCGGCGGCGGGATGATCCCGGACGCGACGTTGACCGACTGCCGGCGGGCGACGCCGCCGAGCAGCGCATCAGCGGCGCGGGTGAAGATCGACATGCCGAAACCATCGGCCCGGTGATGGTTGGGAGCCTAGGAAACGCGACCTCGTGCCGACATGAGCCGACACCAGCCCTCAAAACAGCTGCACGCCCGTGGCCTGCTCGCGGTGCTCCGCGTGCCACAGCGCGACCGATCCGGCGATGAGCGACGGGACGGGGCCGAGGCTCTTGTCGCGGTCGATCCGCTCCACGCCGTTGTTCACGCGGAGCTGCGCGGCGGCGACGGCCTGAGCGAGCACTCGGGAGCCGTCGTGCTGCAGGGTCCGCTCGTCGCGGGCGGCGGCGATGAGGTCGAGGTCGGCCGTGGAGCGGTCGGGGAGGCTGAGACGACGGACGGACAGCGCGGCGTCGTTGGCCTCGGTGCCGTATGGGTGGAGGTCGTCGGTGATCCGGCGGACGGGGCCGGCGTCGTCGGCCGCTATCTCGGTCACGCCGTACTCGTCGCGGAGCCGGTACAGGTACGGCTTGAGCCACGACGTGCCGGGGGCCTGGTGCAGCACGCGGATCACGGGGGCCCCTTCGTCGTCCCACCAGCCGGCGACCACGGCGGCGCACGCGTTGCCGGGAGCGACCTCGACGCCGATCCCGACGTCGGAGAGCTGCGGGACCTCGAGGCCGAGCCGGTCGGTGGCGAGAGCGGCCCATGCCTCGGCGTCGATGATCGAGTCCGTGACGGTCGTGATCAGGTTCATGTACGCGCGGATCCGCTCGGCGTGCGAGACGCCCTCGGCGTACATCTCGGCGGCCAGGTCGTCCTCGCCGATGGTGTTGCCGAGCGCGGGGTGGAACTGCCACCACGTCGCGGGGTCCTCGGGGTCGAGGCCGGCGGGCATCTGCCACGCGAAGTAAGCGAGCGTCGGATCGGTCCCGGCCTCGCCCGCCTCGATGTACCGGTTCATGAACGTCGAGGCGGCGGTGCCCTTGGTAGACACCATCCACACCTGCGCCTGCGCGCCGAGGGTGATCATCGCGGGCCGCGCCCCGCCGAGCAGCATGTCGCCGAGCTCCTCGGTGAACCTCCAAATCTCATCGAAGTCCACGAGATGAGGGGTCTCGCCGTGCAGCGCGCCAGTGACGGGCGAGAACCGCGTGATCCGAGAGTTGGTGCCGTTGACCTTGAGACCCTCGGCACCGTTGGAGCGCAGAGGCTTGAACAGCGACTTGATCGGACTCGTCTCGACCTGCTCCACCATCTTGAGGATGCGGTCGCGGGCGGCCTTGCCGGTCTGCGCGGTGCTGAAAGCGTCGATGCCGGGGCGCGTCATGATCCGGTGGACACGCACCGGCGTCATGAGCGTCGTCTTGCCCGACTGCCGGGGCACCGTGACCACCACGGTCCGGTACTTGTAGACGCGCTGCAGCTCGCCGGTCCTCTCGTCGGGGACCAGCCGGTACTCGGTGGCGATGTCCACGACGTGCCGCTGCCACGGCATCAGCTCGATCCCCAGCAGCCGGGCGACGCGCGCGATCTCCTCGCCCTCGCTGAGGTAGGACTCATCCCGCGTCGGCGAGTAGGCCGGCGCGGGAGCGTGCAGGAACCGCCGGGGCGGGGCGGCGACGGCCGGCGCGCTCACCCCGCGCCGTCCTGCTGCATGATCATCTCGAGCGCACGGTCCAGCTCGGACGACGAGCCGATGCGCTCAGGCTGCGGCAGATCGAACAGCAGCCGGTGCAGCACGTCGTGAATCTGCGCGCGGCCGGAGGGACGGCCGACGCCGACCGTCGCGTCCACCTCGGCGGCGAGGGTGAGCGCCTGCGCGATCTGGCCGGCGTACTGGTCCCCGTCCATGATCCCATCGGCGATCTTCCGCTCGATCTCGGCGCGGACGGCGGTCGCGATCGGCCCATCGCCGCGCGGCGCGGGCCGCTCCCACAGAGATCCCTGCTCGTTCGTCATCGTTCGCTCCTTTCCGGTCCTGACCTGGCCTGATCCCGTTTTTTTCGGGGCGATCGGGGGGGATTTCCAGGGAAGGCGCGGGGTGGTCTAGCGTGCGCGCTCAGAAGAACCGCCACGCGCTCGTTGTGTTCGGTCAGCGCGGCGCGGAGGTCGGAGAGCTGGGACAACACCTCGTCCAGCGTCGGCGGCGCGGCGTCGTGGTCATCGCTCGATCCGTGATGCGGCGAAGTAGCCGAGGCCATTGTGGATCTCTCCTTCCGGTCCGCTCGAGTCGCGGTCTTGGAGCTGGTAGTTACAGCTCTTGTGTGCTGGTCGTTCGTTCTCTGCTGTCCGCTTCCCGCCGCGATTGCGGGCGGTGGTGTGCTGCAGCGACTCCTGCCCTGGGCTGATCGAGAGGCCACAGATGCAGCACACCCAGCCGTACACAGCGAGGGCCTGGTCGAGCAGGGCCCGCCGCTGTGTGCCGGACAGGGACAGGTACTCATCGGCCACGGGTGCCCCCCGTTCCAGCAGGGACCCCCCTCGTGTTCGAGGTGGCCCCCCTCGAGCTCGAGGGTCCCCCCTGTTCGCGGGAGACCATCCACTGCTGGACGCGGGTGGGGTGGTAGCGGACCGTGCGGCCGAACAGCATGAAGGGCGGGCCCTTGCCGGACTTGCGCCACCGCTCGATGGTCCGAAGCTCGACGCCGAGCAGCTCGGCCAGGTCGTCCGAAGTGAGCAGCCGCGCGGGCCGGGTAGGCGTCGTGCTCATCGGTTGGTCTCCTTGAAGTGGTCTGCGGCGAGGCCCAGCACCAGGGAGGCGAACAGGCAGCCGGACATGAGCAGGGGCACGGTGTAGCCGACTGCCCGGCCGAGCTCGATGAGCAGCAGGCCGGACATGACCCCGAACAGCAGCGCGAGCCAGTTGAGGACATGGGACTTCATGAGCGGGTCTCCTGGTCGGGGTCGATGCGGCGGGCGGCGATCAGCAGCAGGTCCCCGGCGTCACGGATGAGGCGGAGCGTGTCCTCCTCGACGGGCACGCCGAGCAGCGCGTCGGCGCGGAGCTCATCGCGGGCGACCTCGAGCGACCCGGCGAGCTCACGGAGCTCGTCGCGGTGCTCGACGAGGTGCAGGCGGTTGGGCATGGACAGCGGGGCGACGGTCTCAGAGCGAGCGGTCACAGGGCACCTCGAATCCAGATGATCAGCAGCAGGGTGAGCAGCAGGGCGAACAGGACGATGGACAGGAGAGCGAGGGCGTCGGGGTCCATCACGGGAGGACCTCGCCGGAGATGGTGCGGGGCACCTCGTCCTCGTCGCGCTCGTCGGGGTCGCGGATCCACGCCGCGAGCTCGAGGGCCTGGCCCGCGTCGAGACGCGGATAGATGGTCGCGAGGCGCTCGAGCAGGTAGAGCCGTTCGTAGGGGGTGTCGAACAGCAGCGGGTCGTCGTCCTCGGTGTCGTAGTGCGCACCGTCGGGGGTGTCGTGGGGCTCGTCGATGTCGTCGTGCTCGGGGTCGCAGCAGGGGCCGTCGCACACGGGCTCGTCGATGTCGGCGTCCTCGGTGGAGCAGCAGGGGCCGGCGCACGCGGCGCGGTCGGCGGCAAGGTCCTCGAGGATGCCCTCGGCGATGTAGGCGGGGAGCTCGGGGTCAGTGGCGGGGCCGCCGAAGCCGCGCACCGATCGATCCACCAGTTCCGTGAGGCGGTCCACGGGCAGCGCGAGGGCGGTGTCCACGGTCTCGCGGGTGTAGGTGCGCATCGCGTCGGGGTAGGCGGCGTCGATCATGGCGAGCAGTCGGGCCACCGGGACGCTGACGGAGTATGAGGTCAGGGGCGGGGCCGTGCGAGTGCCTGTCGTCACGACGATCTGCTCGGGGTCGGCGTAGTGCTGCATGATCTGCAGTTCCGTGCCGTACTGGCCGCTGTGTGTCTGCTGGTCAGTCATGGGATGTCTCCTTGGTGGTGTGGGCGCGGAGGTCGCGCCAGTGGGCGAGTGCGGCGTCGCGGGCGGGGCGGATGATGTCGTCGGGGACTCTGTTGGGGCAGCCGAGGCGGCGGCAGTGGCCGTCGGGGCGGGTGAGGTAGGTGCAGCCGGGCACGGGGCAGGGGTGAGTCGTCATCGGGGCTGCGGTGCGGCGGCTCGTCATCGGCTGCTGGTCCTTTCTGTGATCGTGATCGGTGGTCTGTCTGGTGTGGTGGTTCCGGTGGGCGTCCCCGGCGGGGCTGCTGGTCCTCGCGCTGGTGGGCCGGTGCCGTGGGGGTGGTTCAGTCGGTGATGGGTTGTAGGGGTGATCCGGCGGCTTCTGGGTGGTGCTGTGGGGGCCGGGGGCCCGCCACCTTGGGAGGGAGGGAAGAGAGGGAGTGAGGGAGACAGTGGCCCCCCCCTGTTGGAGGGACTCACTGACTGGTGACCTCGGTCGGTCGGTCGATCGGTCGATCGGTCGTCATGTGGAGCTACGGGTATTACTCGCGTGCTCACGGGGCGGCATATGTAGTGGGGTGCGGGATGATCGCCCTCGTGCTCTGCACACGTGCTCCTGGTGGCCCGGCCTTCTATTACTCAGGAACGCCCCCACTACTCGGCATCGGCTGTCCTGATCAGGGGCGCCGTCCCCCCTAGGCCCTTGTGCAGTCGGCCCGTGCGTGTCCCGGTGTCTCGTCCCGGGCTGTCGCCCCGCTCAGTGCGCGGGGATGCTATGGAGTTGTCGCGGTGCCGGGCTACGGCGGTGCGTTGGCGCGGGAGGTGGGCGTCATGCGGTCACCTCGCCGAACAGGGAGAGCTGTAGGGGCTGTGCGCCGGGGTGTCCGTCGCGGTCGCACTGGCAGCGCCAGTCGTGCGTGCCGGTGGCGTAGACGGGCGCGAGCGCGAAGTGCTTGGCGTTGGTGAGCCAGGTGTTCGTCTTGTCGTGGTGGTAGGCCTCGGTGCCGCCGAGGCGGACGAACGCGCACCGGTCGTGGTTGCCGTCCTCGCAGTGCCCGCACGCGCCCCACGTGCAGGGGCACTTGAGCAGCGCGCCGGTGAGGGCGCGGTCGGCGATGTAGCGGGGCCAGTCGGGGGTGCCCGGCTCCTCGTGCGCGTCGAGTGCCCTCATCGCGTGGCCTCGGTGATGAGCTGCACGATGTCGTGGCGGTCGTAGCGCTGGGCGCACTTGAACAGGGCGGTGCGGGTGCAGCCGAGGCGGCGCAGTGCGCGCTCGAGGGTCTCGCCGGTGGAGAGCATGAACTCGAAGTCCTCGAACCGTGCCTCGGCGCGGTCGCGGTGTGCGCGCTGTGCGGCCTTGACGGCGGCGATGCGGGCGGCGCGGTACTGCGCGATGCGCGAGGGCGTCATGGCGGGCGCGGTCATCGTGCGCACCGGCGGACGATCCACGAGGGGAGCGCGTAGAGGGTGGCGAGGCCGGCGAAGGTGAGCAGGCCGGTGGCGAGCAGGGTCTCGACCTCGTAGGCGCTCATCGCGCGACCTCGGCAGCGCGCTCAGCGGCCAGGCGGTCGATCTGCTCCTCATCGAACAGGTACGCGCCGAGACGGCCCTCGACCTTGGCGACGGGCGTCAGGCGGCCGTCGCGGGCCATGTTGAGGATCGTGTTCCTCGAGACACCGAGCCGCTCGGCGGCGAGGTGAGGGGGGATGAGCGCTTGCATGTGCACAACTTAGGCACAGGCGTTGCGCAAATGCAAGCGACGCGCACAGGTCTAGCGGAATGTCGGTCTATGGATCTAGATTGTGCATATGACGATCGACGTGGGTATCGGGCACATCCCGACATGGACCAGGGCGGACCGACTGCGCAAAGCGCGCGAGGTCGCCGGACTTGATCAGACCTCGCTCGGGCAGCGCCTCGGGGTGTCGAGGGGGACGATCAGCAACGCGGAGCGGGGCACCGTTGAGCCGCGCCGCGCCGTGATCATGGCGTGGGCCATGGCGACGGGCGTGCCGCTGCAGTGGATCGAAACGGGAGAGGCCCCGTCACCTGGTGGTGACGGGGCCTCGGGAGATGTGCGCCCGGAGGGATTCGAACCCCCAACCTTCTGATCCGTAGTCAGATGCTCTATCCGTTAAGCTACGGGCGCTTGCCGGCGAACCGACCTCTGGAAGTCTACAGATGCTCCCAGGGGGGCGCCAATCCTGGAGCCATGACGCTGCTCACACGCCCCTGATCGGATCGCCGGCCCGGCTCACCAGCCCGGATTCTGCGGCGGCTGACCGCCCTGCTGCGGCGGCTGGCCCCACTGCTGACCGCCCTGCTGCGGCGGAACCGGCGGCTGACCGCCCTGCTGCGGGGGCGCGGGCGGCGGCGGGGAGGCCTGGCCCCACTGCGGGCCGCCCTGCTGGGGTGCGGCCGGTGGCGGAGGGGTCGCCTGGCCCCACTGCTGGCCCTGGGGAGCGGCGGCAGGCGCGGCGCCGGCGTAGCCGCCGGGGGTCCCGCCCGTCGGTCCGGAGCCGCTGTTCTTCTTCTGACGGCTGCGGATCACGAAGAAGGCCACCGCGGCGAGCAGGAGCAGCAGCAGGAAGCCCAGCACCAGCACCACGACGATCACGATGATCCAGGGGAAGCTGTTGGCGTCGGCACGGATGTCGACGCCGTTGGCGGTGAACTCGGCGAGGTCGGTGTAGGTGACGGTGTTGCCGTCGATCTGGCCGCCCGGCGCCTCGAGGATCTCGCCGGGGAAGGTGAAGGCCATCTGGAAGTCGATGTCGAGCCCGAGCTCGCCGCCGGTGACGTCGCCCGCGGCAGCCTCCTCTGCGGTGATGACGAGGTGGTACTCCCCGTCCTCCTCGGTGAGCGAGAGGGTGCTGTCGAAGTTCTCGCTGGTGATCACGCCGGTGACGAGGCAGCCGAAACGGCCGTCCTCCTCGTACGGCTCGACGCTGGGGGCCATCTCGCCCGCCACGCCGATCTCGCCCTCCATGTCGGTGCAGAACTCCTCGGCGGAGCTGTAGAGGCCCTCGAGGTACATGGTGTCGATCGCGAGGTCGTAGCTGACGTCGATGGTGTCGGCGTCCTGGATGTCGAACTGGGCGTGGAACTTCCCGCACCCGGCCAGGACCAGCACGAAGGGCAGTAGGAGAAGGGCGGCGATCCTGCGCCGTGTCGAGATGCTGTTCATGGGTCCCCCGTCGTGTCGTCCGCTGACTTCTGGCCACGGCGCCGGGTCCAGCGCACGTGCAGGTGAGCCTACCCGGGCAGGGGCGAGCGCGCGGTGGGGAGGACTCCCCATCGCGCGGTGCCGCCGAGGGCGGCGGGATGCCTGGCTACTTCCAGAACATGAGCATGCCGCCGCCGACCATCAGCACGCCGAAGCCCACCGCGAGGTTCCAGTCGCCGATCGGCAGCGGCAGCTGGCCGCTGGAGAGGTAGTAGGTGACCAGATAGAGCAGGCCCAGGATCAGGAACACCACGGCGGTGGGGGCCAGCCAGGGAGGATTCTGCCCGGCGGCCGCGACGCGCCGTCCGGTGCTGCGGGAGGTCTCGGCCGCGGCGGTCCGCTTCACCGAGGAGGCGCGGGTGGAGTCCTTCGCCTTCTCGGAGACCTCGCCGCCGGCGGGCGCGGTGGAGCCTCCCGGGCGCTTCGCCCGGCGCCCCGACGAGGGCGCGGCATCCTTGCCGGAGGGGCGGGCCCCGGACGTCTCGTCCGCAGGCTCGGTCGCCGAGTTCGGGTCGGAGGAGTCGGCCGCGTCCTGGTCCTCCGCCGTGGCCTCCGACGCCGTCTCGTCGGTGGCCTTCTCGGCAGCGGCCTTCGCGCTCGACGCCGCCCCGGTGGACGACTTCTTCCTGCTCCTGGCCATGAAACGGTGCTCCCTCGACGTGGCCGGACGTGCGACCGTGCCGCACGGGCCCGCAGGCGCGGACCTTGGCCTAGGGTAATGGGCGTCGACCGAGCGTGCGAAGTGAGGAGTGACCATGAACGCCGAGGGCCCCCGCTCCGCCCCCGCGGCCTCCGCGCGCCGCCGGGGCCGCCTCGGTGTGGCCCTCGTGATGGTGCTGTGCGGGGTGCTGTTCGCGACCACCGCCCGGATCGCCGGCGGCGGCTCGATCCGCGACGAGAGCGCCGACGTGGCCGGCGTGCTCGCCGAGCGCGGTCGGACGATCGAGGAGCTGACCGAGGCGAACACGCGCGCACGGGAGGAGATCGAGCAGCAGCGCGGGCAGGGCGCCGGTGTCGTGACCGCCGAGCGCACCCAGGAGGTCTCGGACGCCGTCGGCCTCTCCGAGGTCTCCGGCGAGGCCCTGCGCATCACCCTCACCGACGCGCCCACCAGCGCCCTCGGCACGATCCCGGGCACCGAGCCGAACGACCTGGTGGTCCACCAGCAGGACCTCGAGGCCTACATCAACGCCCTCTGGGCCGGAGGCGCCGAGGCGATGATGCTCCAGGACCAGCGCGTCGTGAACGGCAGCGCCTTCCGCTGCGCCGGCAACACCCTGCTGCTCGAGGGTCGCGTCTACTCGCCGCCGTTCGTCATCACGGTGATCGGACCGGTGGAGGAGATGACCGACTCCATGGAGAGCGCTGAGGGGGTCCAGGTGTACCGGGAATGGGTGGACTACGTCGGCCTGGGTGAGCGGGTCGAGACCCTCGAGGAGACGACGCTCCCCGCCTTCGACGGCTCGCTGACCCTCGACGTCGCGGTCGCCGGATGAGCCCCTCGCACCGCCGTCCCCCCGCCCGTCGCGGCGCCGCCGCGATCGGTGTCCTGGGCGAGCTGCTGCTGACCCTCGGTGCGCTGCTGCTGCTGTTCCTGGTGTGGCAGCTGTGGTGGACCGACGTCATCGCCGATCGGGAGCAGAGCGGGATCGTGGACGGTCTCGAGCAGGAGTGGGGTGCGGTCGATGCCGAGCGGATCGCGCCCCGGCAGGAGGGGCCGCCGCCGGTGCCCGAGATCCCGGGGGAGAACATGGTCTGGGGCACGATGCACGTGCCGACCTTCGACCGTGAGGAGTTCCCGCTCGCCGAGGGCGTCAGCCTCGAGGAGGTCCTCAACGTCAAGGGTGCCGGGCACTATCCGGAGACCGCCCTGCCGGGGCAGGTGGGGAACTTCTCGGTGGCCGGCCATCGCAACACCTACGGGAGGGTGTTCGAGGACATCGCGCGTCTGGAGTCCGGGGATGCGGTGGTGGTCGAGACGAGTGAGGCGTTCTACGTCTACGAGGTCACCGAGTCGCTGGTCGTGCAGCCGGACCAGATCGAGGTCATCGCGCCCACGCCCGGCGAGCCCGGAGTCGAGCCCACCGAGAGGATGATGACGCTGACTGCCTGCCATCCCATGTACTCCGCGCGGGAGCGCTACATCGTCCATGCGGAGTTCGCCTATTGGACCGATCGTGACGACGGCATTCCCGAGGCGCTCGCCACCGGTGCGGGCTCCTCCGATGCCGGTGGGGAGGAGGGCTGATGTACGCCTGGCTGTTCCGCCGCCTGCCCGGGCCGTTGTGGGTGCGGATCCTGGTGGCCCTGGTGCTGCTCGCCGCCGTGGTGGCGGTGCTGTTCGCCTGGGTGTTCCCGGCGATCGCGCCCTTCATGCCCTTCAACGACGGGCTGGTGGGCGCCCCGGAGCCCGGCGGGGCGCCGGATCCCGCGACCGCCTGAGCTCGCCTCAGGCGCTGGTCATGAGGGGCTTCAGCCCCTCGGCGCGCACGAGCGCGTCCCGGCCGTCGCACAGCTCGAGGAAGCGCGCGAGCATCAGGTGCCCGTTCTCGGTGAGCACCGACTCTGGATGGAACTGCACGCCGTGCAGCGGCAGCTCGCGGTGGGCCAGGCCCATCACCATGCCGTCGGCGGTGCGGGCGGTCACCTCGAGCACTGCGGGGATGGTCTCGGGCACCACCGTCAGCGAGTGGTAGCGGGTGGCGATCATCGGCGAGGGCGCGCCGGCGAAGACGCTGCGGCCATCGTGGGTGAGCTCGCTGGTGCGCCCGTGCATGAGCTGCGGGGCGTGATCCACCGTGGCGCCGAAGAACTGGCCCAGGGCCTGATGGCCCAGGCACACCCCGAGCATCGGCACCCGTGCCTCGGCGCAGCGTCCGATCACCTCGAGGCTGCGCCCCGCCGTGCTCGGATTGCCCGGTCCGGGGGAGACCAGCACGCCGTCCACGCCGTCGAGGTCCACCGTCTCCTCCGCGGTCAGGGGGACCTCGTCATTGCGCACCACGGTCGTCTCGGCGCCCATCTGCTGCAGGTAGCCGACGATCGTGTAGACGAAGCTGTCGTAGTTGTCGACGACCAGGATCCGAGGGGCTCCACCCGTCGGCTCCCGTCGCGCGATCTCGTGCTCAGTTCCCGTCATCGGCCGTGGCCTCCTCGCTGTCCGCCTCATCCGTGGGCTGCCCGGAGCCGACGCCCCGCCCGTTCCCGTTCCCGGTCCCGGTGGCGGCCTCGTCGTCCTCGCCGGTGCTCTCGCTGGGCGTCTCCGAGGAGTCCCCGGGCGGGTCCTGGGTCGGCTCCTCCGTCGGCGTCGGGTCCTCGGTCGGCTCCTGGGTGGGCGTGGGATCGGGATCGGGCTCGGGCGCCGGCTCGGGGCCGTCGGAGACCACGATGGTCACGGTGGTGCCCCGGTCGACGGATTCGTTGGGCCCGGGATCGGTGCGGATCACGCGGCCCTCCTCGACGGAGTCGGAGTGCTCCGAGGTGGTCTCGACCCCGAAGTCGTCGGCGACCAGGCGGTCCCGCGCATCGGCCAGGGTCAGGCCCGTGACGTTGGGGACGGACACCGGGCCCTCGGGGGCCGCGACGATCAGCGTGATGGTCGCGCCGATCTCCTCGCTCGTGTCACCGACGGGGGTCTGGTCGAGCACGGTGTCCGGGTCCACGGAGCCGTCCTCGCGGGTGCTGGACTCGACCGTGAAGCCGATGTCCTCGAGCGTCTTCGTGGCGGCCTCGAGGTCGAGGCCCTCGACGTTCGGGACCTGGAAGCTGCCGGAGGCCACCGTGAACTCGACGGTGTCGCCCTCCCGCACCCCGGAGCCCGCGGCGGGAGTCGAGCGGGTGACCACGTTGCGCTCCGTCTTCTTCTGGTCCTCCTCGCCGGCGTACTCGGGGACCAGACCGGCCCCTTCGAGCGCCTGCTCGGCCTCGTCGCGCGTCATGCCCACGATGTCCGGGACGTCCACGCCCTCGGGCCCGGTGGAGACGTGCACGGTGACCTCCTCGCCGACGGCGACCTCCTCCTCCGCGGGAGGATCGGTCTCGATGACCAGGTCCTCGGCGACCTCGGTGGAGGTGGTCTGCTCGAAGACCGGCTCCAGACCGGCGTCGGTGAGGATCGATCGTGCCTCGTCCTCGGTGGAGCCGACGACGTCCGGCATCGCGACGGTCTCGGGGCCGTCGTCCCGGAACGGGTCGAAGACCGCGAAGGCCGCGGCGACCAGGGCGATGACGGCGAGGATCACCAGCACGATCAGCCACACGGGCCGCTTGCGCCTCTCCTCCTCCTCCTCGACCTCGTCGGGGGTGTGGAGGCCGAGCGGGCCGGTCGTGGGGCTCGGGCCGGAGCCGCGGGACCAGTCCTGGGCGGCGGCCGCCCCGACCCCGGCGCCGGCGGCCGCGGCGACGGCGGGCATCGCCTCCGTGGCGTCCTCGACGGGGGAGAGCACGGTGGTGGACTCGGGGTCCTCGCCCGCGGCGACGGCGCCCGGCACCAGGGCGGGGGCGCGACCCGCGACCACCGCGGCGATGTCGCGCGAGAACACGACCGCGCTCGGGTAGCGCTCCTCGCGGTCCTTGGCGAGGCCGGTGAGGATCACGGCGTCCAGCGCGGGCGTGATCGCCGGGTTGAAGGCCGACGGCGGCTGCGGCTCCTCGCGCACGTGCTGGTAGGCGATGGAGACCGGGGTGTCGCCGGTGAACGGCGGGCGCCCGGTGAGCATCTCGTACATCACGCAGGCGGCGGAGTAGATGTCGGAGCGGGCATCGACCAGCTGGCCGCGCGCCTGCTCGGGGGAGAGGTACTGGGCGGTGCCCATGACGGCCTGGGTGGCGGTCATCGCGCTGGTCGCGTCCGCGATCGCGCGGGCGATGCCGAAGTCCATGACCTTCACGGCGCCGGCGTCGTTGATCATGATGTTGCCGGGCTTGATGTCGCGGTGGACGATGCCCGAGCGGTGCGAGTACTCCAGCGCGCTGAGCAGCGCGGCCATGATCTCGCCCGCCTGGTGGGCGTCCATCGGGTGCTCGGGATCGATGAGCTCCCGCAGCGTCCTGCCCTCGACGTACTCCATGACGATGTACGGGATCGTGACCTGCGCACCGGTGATGGTGGTCTGCTCCTCCTCGCCGGTGTCGTACACCGCGACGATGGAGGGGTGGTTCAGGGACGCGGCGCTGTGCGCCTCGCGGCGGAAGCGCTCCTGGAAGTTCGCGTCGCGGGCCAGATCCGAGCGCAGGACCTTCACGGCGACCGTGCGATGCAGGCGCGTGTCCTCGGCGAGGAACACGTCGGCCATGCCGCCGGTCCCGAGGATCCTCCCCAGACGGTAGCGACCGCCCAGGACCACGTTCTCTTCGCTCACTCCACACCCATCCCCGTGCCGCGGCCGACACCGGCCGATCCGACCATCGTACGTGCCCAGGACCCATCGCCCGCGGCGACGTGATCAACGACAGACCCTCCCGCGGACAGCGGCAGCCACCCCATCCCGCCCGCGATCGCCACGACGATCGCGACCAGCACCAGGATCAGCAGCACGAGGCCCGGCAGGGACATCCCGGCGACGCGGCGTCCGGTGCTGGTGCCGCGGACGGTCCGGGAGGAGGCGGGGGTGTCCAGGTCCTCGAAGGCGCCGTCCGCGAAGGCACGGTCGGGTCCCTCGCCCGCGCTGCGCGGCGAGCGCGCGGCGGGACCGTCGGCCGACGGCGCCCCGGGAGCGGAGGCCGGCGAGGCGGCGGAGCGGGCCGAGGGAGCGGAGCGGGCCGAGCGCGACGAGGAGCCGGACGAGCTCGACGAGGCCGAGGACGCCGACAGCGCCGAGGGTCCCGAGGCGCCGGAGCGGTGCCGGATGCTGCGCCGGCCGGACAGCGGCAGGGGCATGGCGGCGGTGCGGGTGCCGGTGGGCGAGGTGCCGGCGCGGCGCGCGGGCTCCTGCTCGGGGGAGGAGCCGCCGGGGCGCACCCGGTTCTCGCCGGTCCAGTCGTGGTCCTCGACACGGGTCACGGGGATCGCGCCGGTGGTGAAGCGCGGCTCGACGCCGCGCTGGATCGCCTCGAGGATCCGTGAGACCGCGGCCGCGGAGCGCGGGCGGTTCGCCGGGGCCTTGGCGAGCATCATCATCACCAGCCGGCGCAGGTCCCCGGAGAGGATCTCCGGGAGCTCCGGGGGCTGCTGCTTGACCTGGGCCATCGCAATCTCCACCTGGCTCGATCCGGTGAAGGGCCGGCGACCCACGAGCATCTCGAAGGCGACGATCCCGAGCGCGTAGATGTCGGAGAGGGAGGTGGCCTGCTTGCCCATCGCCTGCTCGGGGGAGAGGTACTGGGCGGTGCCCATGACCAGGCCCGTCTTGGTCAGCCGCGCCTGGTCCTTGCTGCGGGCGATCCCGAAGTCGGTGATCTTCATGGCCCAGTCGTGGTCCTCGTCCACCAGCACGTTCTCGGGCTTGACGTCGCGGTGCACCACGCCCTTGGAATGGGCGGCGTCCAGGGCCCGGGACAGCTCGATGAGCAGGCTGACCACGCGCTTCTCCGGCAGGCCGCCCGGGTTCTCCTCGATGATGTCCGAGAGCGGACGGCCGGGGCAGAGCTCCATGACGATGTAGGCGCGGCCGTCGAGCTCGCCGTAGTCGTACAGCGCGGCGATGCCCTCGTGGGAGAGCGCGGCGGTGTGGCGGGCCTCGGCGCGGAAGCGCTTGAGGAAGCCCTCGTCCCCCGCGTACTCCTCGCGCAGGACCTTGACCGCGACCTCGCGCCCGAGCTCCTGATCGCGCCCCTTCCAGACCTGTCCCATCCCGCCGGTGGCGATCAGTGACGTCAGCTCGTACCGTCCCTCCAGCACGAGTCCCGGTTCGGTCCTCATCAGATCACCGCCTCCATCACGTCCCGGGCGATCGGCGCCGCCGTCCGCGACCCGTATCCGCCCTCCTCCACCACGACTGCGACCGCGATCTTCCGATCGTCCTGCTGGGCATAGCCCACGTACCAGGCATGGGGGGCGCGGTCCTCGCCCCACTCCGCGGTGCCGGTCTTGCCGCCCACCTCGACGCCGTCGATGGCGGCCGCGGTGCCGGTGCCGTCCTCGACGACGCCCACCATCATCTGGCGCATCTGCGCGGCGTTGGAGGCGGTCAGCGGCTGGCCGGCCTCCTGGGGAGTCAGCTCGGCGATGGTCGAGAGATCGCTCGTGCGCACCTCCTGGACCAGCTGCGGCTCCATCACCACGCCGTCGTTGGCGGTCGCGCTCGCCACCATCGCCATCTGCAGCGGCGTCACGCGCGTCTCGTACTGGCCGATGGAGGTCTGGGCGAGCTGCGCGTCGTCGAGGTCCTGGCCCATGGTCGAGGGGGTCACCGAGAGCGGGATCTCCATCGAGGACTCGAAGCCGAACTCCTCCGCCGTCGCGTGCAGCTGCTCCTCGCCGATGTCGATCCCGAGCATCGCGAAGGAGGTGTTGCAGGACTGGCGCAGCGCGTCGGCGAGCGTGGAGGTGTCGTCCGGACCGCAGGGCTCGGTGCCCCCGGCGGCATGGTTGGTCATCACCGAGGAGGAGTTCGGCAGCTCGTAGGTCCCCGGCCCCGGGATCTCGGTCTCGGCGGTGTAGTCCCCGGTCTCGAGCGCGGCCGCGGCGACCACCAGCTTGAAGGCGGAGCCGGGCGGGTAGAGGTCGCCGCCGATCGCACGGTTGGTCAACGGGCGGTCGGGGTCCTCGTTCAGGGCGGTCCAGCTCTCGGCGACGGCGGCCTGGTCGTGCGAGGCGAGCTGGTTCGGGTCGAAGCTGGGGGAGGAGACCATCGCGAGCACCGCGCCGGTCTCCGGATCCAGGGCCACCACCGAGCCGCGGCGGCCGTCCAGCGCGTCCCAGGCCGCCTCCTGCGCCTCGGCGTCGAGGGTCAGCTCGACCTCCGCGCCGGTCGCCTCCCGGCCCGAGAGGACGGCGGAGACGCGCTCGTAGAACAGCTCGTCGGCCTCGCCGGAGAGGGTGTCGTTCAGGGAGCGCTCGATGCCGGTGAAGCCGTAGACCACCGAGTAGTAGCCGGTGACCGGGGCGTACATCGGCTCCGGGTCGTAGGTGCGCAGGTAGCCGTAGTTGTCGTCGGACTCCTGCGAGCGCGCGATCGCGCTGCCGTCCACCACGATCGGGCCGCGGGGGCGGCCGTACTCGTTGTAGATCGCGCGGGAGTTGTGCGGATTCTCGTTCAGCCGCTCCTGGGCGATCACCTGGAAGTAGGTGGTCGAGGTGAACAGCAGCACGAAGAGCACGCTGACCACCAGCCACACATGGCGCAGGGGCTTGTTCACGAGGCGACCTCCTGCGTGGTCCGGGGCCCGGGGGCCGGGGCGCCGGAGGGCACCTGACGGGCCGCGGGCCGACGGGCGGCGTCGGACAGCCGCACCAGGATGCCCACGATGATCCAGTTGCACACCAGCGAGCTGCCGCCCGCGGCGAGGAAGGGGAGGGTCAGGCCGGTCAGGGGGATCACGCGGGTCACGCCGCCGACGACGACGAAGACCTGCAGCGCGAGGGTGAAGCCCAGCCCCGCGGCCAGCAGGGTCCCGAAGCCGTCGGAGATGCCGACGGCCGCGCGGATCGCGCGCTGGACCAGCAGCAGGTACAGCATCAGCAGGGCGAAGGCTCCCACCATGCCCATCTCCTCCGCGAAGGAGGCGAAGATGTAGTCGGACTCCGCGTGGGGCACCACGTCGGGGCGGCCCTCGCCCAGCCCCGTGCCCGCGATCCCGCCGTTGGCGAGGCCGAACAGGCCCTGGTTGATCTGCTCGCAGGCGGAGAAGTTCTCCGAGGAGAGCGGGTCCAGCCAGCAGGTGATGCGGGTCTGGACGTGGGTCATCTGGGTGGCGACGAAGACCGCCGGAGGCAGGAACATCACCGCGCCGATCACCAGCCAGCTGAGGCGATCGGTGGCCACGTACAGCATCGCCACGAACAGACCGAAGAACATCAGCGAGGTGCCCAGGTCGGTCTCGAGGACGAGCACCGCCATCGCGAAGGCCCAGGCCACCAGGATCGGTCCGAAGTCGGACCAGCGGGGCAGGTGGATGCCCAGCACCTTCGGGCCCGCGAGCGCGAGGGTGTCGCGGCGGGAGACCAGGTAGCCGGCGAAGAAGAGGGCGAAGGCGATCTTGGCGAGCTCGGCGGGCTGGAAGCTGAAGCCGGCGATCTCGATCCAGATCTTCGAGCCGTTGCGGGCCGAGCCGATCCCCGGGGTCAGCGGCATCAGCAGCAGCACCGCGCCGCAGACCGCGAAGATCCACGTGTAGCGGCGCAGACGGCGGTGGTCCCGCAGGGTGACGATCACCCCGACGCAGAGGATCACCCCCAGCACGGTCCACAGCATCTGGCGATCGGCGCTCGCCGAGGTGCGCAGGCCGAAGACCTCGTTGGCCTCGTGGACGCTCTCGATCATCGCGATGCCCAGCAGGTTCAGCAGCACCACGACCGGCAGGATGACGGGATCGGCATAGGGGGCGCGCCACATCACCGCGACCTGCAGGGCGATCGCGACCACCACGGCGCCGATCGCGAGCCCGGGCAGCGGCTCGGGGACCTCCCCGAAGCGGCCGAGGCCCACCAGTCCGTAGGCGGTCACCCCGATGACCACGGCGAAGGCGAGCATCAGGGCCTGGAGGAGACGGCGCGGACGCGCCGTGTAGGACACGATCGTGGCCACTACGTCTCCTCCCCCTCGTCCGGAGGCGTGGCGGCGCCGCCGGCGTCGGAGGCCCCGCCGCCGTCGGAGGGCGCGGGGGAGGGGGTGGTGGCCTCGGCCGCGAGGGCCAGGCGGTCGATGATCTGCTCGGCGGACTCCCGATCGGCGGCGGAGATGGTGTTCTCCACCTGCTGACGGGTCACCTCCGGCAGGTCGTCGATCGCGATGTCCGTGACCTCCTCGGGCTGGGACATCGACAACGGCCCCAGATCCTGGGCGATCCCCTGGTAGAGGACCACGTGGGTGCCGTCGGTGCCGACGTAGTACTGCCGCTGCGACCAGGCGTACCCGGCCCACAGCAGCCCGCCCAGCGCGCCGATCAGCAGGATCACCGAGACGACGGCGGGCCACGGGCTGCGCCGCGGCGGCTCCTCCTCGGAGAAGTCCTCGTCCTCGTAGGGGACCTCGGGCTCCTCGCGGGTGAGGGCGGCGGCCTTGGCGGCGGGTCCGGAGGCCGTCGTCGGCTGGTGCCGGTTGCGGGCCGCGGAGCCCACGATCTGCGGGGTGGACGAAGGGGGCTCGACATCGCGCGGCAGGGCGTCGAGATCCACGACGTCGGCGACGATGCAGGTGATGTTGTCGGGCCCGCCGCCCTTGAGGGCCAGCTGGACCAGGGCCTCGGCGCACTCGTCGGGATCCTCGATCTCCCGCAGCGTGAGGTCGATGGTGTCGAGGGAGACCAGGCCGGAGAGCCCGTCGGAGCACAGCAGCCAGCGGTCGCCGGGGTGCGCGGGGCGCAGCGAGAGGTCGAGCTCCGGCTCGGCGTCGACGTCGCCGAGCACGCGCATCAGCACCGAGCGCTGGGGATGGCGCTCCGCCTCCTCCTCGGTGAGGCGGCCCTCGTCGAGCAGGCGCTGCACGAAGCTGTGGTCCTTGGTGACCTGCGTGGTCTCGCCGTCGCGCAGCAGGTAGGCGCGGGAGTCGCCGATGTGGGCGAGGGCGAACTTGCCCTCGGCGCGCAGCATGGCGGTGATGGTGGTGCCCAGGCCCCGCAGCTGGGGCTCGTCGCGGGCGCGGCGCAGGATCTCCTGATTGGCCACGAGCACGCTCTCCTCGAGCGAGGCGACGATGTCCGAGGCCGGGGTCTCGGAGTCCAGGCGGGCGAGGTGGCCGATCGCCACCGAGGAGGCGACGTCGCCCCCGGCGTGGCCGCCCATGCCGTCGGCGACCACCAGCAGGTGGCTCCCGGCATACCCGGAGTCCTGGTTGTTGGACCTCACGAGGCCGACGTCGGACCGGGCGGCGTAGCGCAGGGCGATGCTCATCGCGGACCTCGTCTCAGCTCGATCTCGGTCCGCCCGATCCGCACCTGGGCGCCGGGGCGGAACGGGACCGCGCCCTCGATCGGCCGTCCCGAGAGCAGGGTGCCGTTGGTGGAGCCCAGGTCCTCGACCCACCACTCGCCGTCGCGCTGGAGCACCCGGGCGTGGCGGTTGGAGGCGTAGTCGTCGTCGAGGACCAGCGTGCACTCCGGGGCCCGGCCGATGAGCACGGGCGTGGAGCCGAGGGTCAGCGAGGTGCCGCGCAGGGGGCCGGCGGTGACCACCATCGCGGTGGTGGTGACCTCGGGATCGGTGCGCAGGGAGCCGGGGTCGGTGCCCGCCTCGGCGGCGGCGCCGCCGATGGGCCCGGAGGCGGGACGCTGCTCGCGGCGCCGATCGCGGCTCGAGCGCGTGACCACCGTGGTCCCGAAGAGATCGTTGCGCAGGATCAGGACCACCGCGATGACGAAGATCCACAGCGCCAGCACGAAGCCCAGGCGCAGGGCGACCAGCGTCAGCTCGCTCATGGGGCGATCACCAGCTGCCCGGTCCGGCCGCCGGGAGCAGCATGGTCAGACGGGTGCGGCCGATCTTGATCATCGAGCGGTTCTGGAGGGTGACGGGGGTGCGGATCCGCTCGCCGTCGACGAAGGTGCCGTTGGTCGACCCCAGGTCGGTGGCGACCAGGCTGCCGTCGGACCCGGCGCGCAGCTCCAGGTGGTGGCGGGAGACGCCGGTGTCCTCGAGGATGATGTCCGCGTCGCCGCCGCGGCCGATCACGGTGACCGGACCGGTCAGCAGGTACTGCTGTCCGTCGATCTCGACGATCGGGTTGTCGGTGGAGCCCTCCTGGGCGGCGCCGGTCGCCGGGGCGACGCTGCCGCGCTCGGTGCGGGACTCGGTCTCGAAGCGGCCCGCGCGCACCTCGTCGTCGCGCTCGAGGTCCACGCTGACCGCGCCGACGAACATGTAGCGCTGCTTGTCGGCGTGCTCGGTGAGGACCCGCTGGAGCTCGTCGAGCAGGGTGTCCTTCCAGGAGTCGAAGCGGTCGAAGTCCTGGGAGTGGAGATAGATCGTGTAGACGTTCGGCGCCAGGGTCCGGGTGCGGTCGAGCACCTGGATCTGGTCGTCGCACTCGCGCTTCAGTCCCTGGGCGAGGTCGAGCGGCTTGAGCTGCCCGCGCCCCGGAGGGAAGACGCGCGTCACGCCGCGATCGAGGCCTCGCTCGATCCGATCCAAGATCCCCACGGTGATCCTTCGCTCTCGCTGTCCCAGCGCTCCGTGACCGACCGGCCGTCCTCGGGATGCCGACCGGATGGTCGTCGTCCTGGCGGTCGATCCGCGGAGCAGTTCGCCCAGTGATCGTATCGCGTGAGCAGGTCATCGCCGTGGCGCCGCGGCGGGGAGCCGGCGAGGGATTCGTGCAGGAACGGTAAAGGTCGCCGGACG
>NZ_PNFB01000002.1 GCF_003347015.1 Brachybacterium sp. YJGR34 | reverse complement strand
CGCGCGGGCCCCGGTCCTCCGGGGTGCCCGCGGAGGGCTCCTGCGCCTCGCCGGGAGTCGGCGCCGGCTCGGCGGGCTCCGCGGTCGCCGACCCGGCGGCCTCCGCGGTCGTCGATGCCGCCGAGGCCGGCGCGGCGGGCGCCGCCTTCCCGGCCGACGGGCGCAGCGCCTGCAGGCTCGGGATCACGGCCTTGGCGAAGGCGGAGGTGGGTCTCTCGGTGTCGCGGGGCCTGCCGATCGCGGCGAAGTACTCGTGCGCCGCGCGGTCCTCCCCCAGCTCGGGACTGGGATCGCGTCCCACCACGTAGAGCATCGTCGCGTTGACGAAGGCGATCAGCGGGATCGCGAACAGCGCACCGGGGACTCCGGCGACCATCGCGCCGGCGGCCACCCCGAGGAACACCGCCAGCGGGTGCAGCTCGACAGCCTTGCCCATGAGGAAGGGCTGCAGCACGTTGCCCTCGATCTGCTGCACCAGCAGTACGATGCCGAGCATGATCAGGGCGCCGATCCAGTTGTTGAGCACCAGCACCAGCAGCACCGCGATGGCGCCGGAGAGGATCGCGCCGACCAGCGGGATGAAGGAGAACAGGAACACGAGCAGCCAGATCGGCACGGCGTACGACCCCAGTCCCAGGGCGACCATGCCGATCGAGATGCCGAAGGCGTCGACGGCGGCCACTAGGATCTGGGTGCGGATGTAGGCCGAGAGCGCCTTCCAGCCGCGGCGGAAGGCCTCATGGGTGGGATTCCGGGCCGCCGGCGGCAGCAGCCCCACCACCCAGCGCCAGATCCCCGTTCCGCCGGAGAGGAAGAAGAACAGGGCGAACAGCAGGACGATGACCGCGGTGACCACGTTGCCGAGCACGGCGGCGGTGTTCACCGCGCCGGTGACGAGCTGATCGGCGTTCTGCTGGAGCTGGCTGAGCCCCTCGTCGAGGGCGCTGTCGATCATCGGCGCATCGATCCCGAAGGTGGCGGTCGCCCAGGTCACCGTGGACTGGAAGCCGGTGACGGCCTTCTCCTGGATGTCCGACCACTGGGCGAGCAGCTGCCGTCCGGCGAGGGTGAACATCCCGGAGATGACCAGGAGCAGTCCCAGCAGGGCGATCCCGCTGGCGGCGGCACGGCCCAGGAAGGTGTAGCGGGTCAGCACCTTGACGATCGGGCTGAGCAGCGCGGCGACCAGCACCGCGATCAGCACCGGGATCACGATGGTGGTGATCTGCAGCAGGCCCCAGATGATCAGGGCGGAGGCGGCCACGACCACGAGGAGCCGCCAGGACCAGGCGGCCGCGCGACGGACCCCCATCGGGATCTCCTCGGTCTCGGGGGCGAGGCCGGAGGATCGCGAGGTGGGATGCAGCGTCGACATGGAGCTCCTTCCGAACGAGCCACGGCGGCTCAGGTGTGCATCCTAGCGGCGGGGAGGGCGGCTCGGTCCGTCACGGCGTCCGCGAGTCTCCGACGAAGGTCGGCCCTCACCTCGCCGTGCGGCGGGCAGTGCGCGTCGGCGGTGCTCGGTACCGTGTGGCCATGCACCCCCTCGACCCCTCCTCCTCCCCGGCCCCGGTCGGCTCCGCCGGGGCCGCGACGCCGCGACAGCAGCCGTTCCCTGCTCCCGGTCCCGCCGGCGCCCCCGATCCTGCCGCCGCCCCGGTGCAGGCCGACGCCGCGATCCCTCCCGAGTCGGCGCTCTCGCTGCGCGCGCTGCGCAAGTCCTTCGACGGGACGGAGGTGGTCCACGGGATCTCCCTGGATGTCCCGCGCGGCTCCTTCTACGGGATCGTCGGCCCCAACGGCGCCGGCAAGACCACGAGCCTCTCGATGGCCACCGGCCTCCTCCGTCCGGACGGCGGCACCGCGCACATCCTGGGCACGGACATGTGGGCCCAGCCGCAGGAGGCCAAGGCGCGCCTGGGGGTGCTCGCGGACGGGCTGCGCACCTTCGACCGTCTGACCGGCCGCGAGCTGCTCACCTACGTGGGCCTGATCCGCGGCATGGCCGCGGACGTGGTCGAGGAGCGCACGAACTCGCTGCTGTCCGCCCTGGATCTCGCGGGCGAGGACGGCAAGCTGGTCGTGGACTACTCCGCCGGCATGACCAAGAAGATCCTGCTGGCCAGCGCGCTGCTGCACGCACCGCGCCTGTTGGTCCTGGACGAGCCGCTCGAGGCCGTCGACCCGGTCTCCGCGCAGGTGATCCGGCGGATCCTCACCGCCTACGTGGACGGCGGCGGCACTGTGGTGCTGTCGAGCCATGTCATGGAGCTGGTCGAGGGCCTGTGCAGCCACGTCGCGATCATCGCCCACGGCGAGCTGCTGGCCGACGGCACGCTGGACGAGGTGCGGCAGGGCGGCAGCCTGGTCCAGACGTTCATCGACCTGGTCGGCGGCGGCGACGTCGAGGAGGGGAGCCTGTCATGGCTGGAGTCCTGAGCACCGAGCAGGTCCACGCCGCCGCGGCGACCGGCGTCCACCACGGCGAGATCCCCCAGCGGGCGCTGATCCGCCTGCAGCTGGGCCTGAAGTGGACCCTGTGGAAGCGGTCCTACCGCAAGAACGTCGGCAAGATCGTCGGCACCGCCTTCGGCGGGCTCTACGCCGTCTTCGGCCTGGTCATGCTCGTGGTCGCCTTCCTGGCCACGACGCTGTGGACCGGGGAGGGCGATCTCTTCCCGCTGATCCTGCGGGGTCTGGGCGCCGTCACGGTGCTGCTGTGGTTCCTCATCCCGGTCCTCGCCTTCGGCCTCGACGACACCCTGGACCCGCGGGCCTTCGCGCTGTACCCGCGCTCCGCCAAGGAGCTGCAGCCGGGCCTGTTCGCCGCCGCCGCGCTCAGCCTGCCCAGCGTCTTCACCCTGCTCGCGATCGGCATCGCGACCGCCTTCGAGCTGCTCTGGCTGGTGCTGTTCGGCGAGGGGATCGTGTGGATCGTGCTCGCCGTCATCGCGCTGATCCCCGCGAACGTCGCCGGCTTCGCCCTGTGCCTGCTGCTGCCGCGCGCCTGGTTCGCGCACTCCGCCAGCCGCGCCTCCTCGCGCAGCGGTCGCGAGCTGGGCGGCATCTTCGGCTTCCTCGCCATGTTCGTCGCGATCTACGCCTTCTCCCTGTCGATGCAGCGCATCGACGATCTGGACCTCGATCTCGTGCTCAGCTGGCTCCCCCAGCTCGTCACCGTGCTCGCCTGGACTCCGCTGGGCGCTCTGTTCGCGGTCCCGATGGACCTCGCCGAGGGCCAGGTGCTCACCGCCCTGCTGCGCGCCGTGATCGGCGCGGCCACGCTGACCGTCATGTGGCTCTGGTGGCGGCGCTCGATCGACCTCTCGCTGACCTCCGCCCTGAGCGGTGAGGCGTCCTCCGGCACCACCAAGGTCTCCGCCCTGGTGCCGCGCGGCGTGCGCCCCGGGCCCTTCGGTGCCGTGCTGGGGAAGTCGCTGCGGTACTGGCGGCGCGACACCCGGTATCTCGCGGCGCTGGGCCTGTACCCGGTCATGATCGTGTTCTTCGCGGCGATGGGCATGATGCTGCCGGAGACGCGCCCGATGATGCTGGGTCTGACGATCTTCATGGTGGGCATGAGCGGCATCAGCATCTCCAACGAGATCGGCTTCGACGGTCCGGCCGGCTGGGTCAACATCGTCGCCGATCTGCCCGCGCGGGCGAATCTGCTGGGACGCATCGCCGCGATGGCCGTGCTGACGGTGCCCTTCGCGATCGTGGTGACCGTGGTGGTCCCCCTGCTCCACGGGACCCCGGAGCTGATCCCGATGTCGGTCATGGGGGCGCTGGGCGCGATGCTGTGCGGCTGGGGGATCTCCGCGGTGGTCAGCGTGCTGCTTCCCTACCCGAGCTCGCCCCCGGGCACCAATCCCATGAAGGACAAGTCCGCCTCGACCTCGAACGCGATGATCGCGATGACCGTCGCGATGGGCGGGGTCCTCGTGCCGCTGCTGCCGGCCATCGGCGTGGGCATCTGGGGAGCCGTGGTGGGCAGCATGGCGCTGACCGTCCTCGCCGGTGTCCTCGCACTGGCGGCCGGGGTGGTCCTCCTCCTGGTGGGGGTGCGGATCGCCGTGGTGCGGCTGGAGGCCCGGTACCCCGATGCGTTCTGGAAGGTCCGCGACTTCCTGTGACGCCCGGGCTCGACGAGGACGTCCATCCGCTGGATCGACATCGCGACCCGGCCCACGCCGTTCACGTCCGATCTCTGGCGGCCGAGATCGCGGCCGCCCACGGCGGAGAGCTCGCGCGGATGCGGCGCGCGAACGGCTACTCGAACGCGACGTGGGTCGGCGACGGCATCGCCGTGCGGATCGCCACCGCGCCCAGCGACATGTCGCACGAGGCCGCTCTGATTCGCGCGCTGCCGGCGGAGATCGGCCACCCGGAGATCCTCGGGGCGGGCTCGGCCGAAGGTCACGGCTGGATCGTCACCGCGGAAGTCCCCGGCCGCAACCTCGGCGAGTCCTGGTCGGAGCTGGATCCGGCGGAGCAGCGACAGGCGGTCCACCAGCTGTGGGCGCGAGTGCGGTTCATGCACGCCGCGAGCGACTCCCTCCGAGGGCTGGTCCCCGCGAGCGGGGGCTTCGTCCCGGCGACGACGGACGATGCCCTGGCCGCGGCCCGGCGCGCCGACGCCGCGCTGGGGTTCTCCGACAACCAGCGGTCCCGGCTCCGTGGTCTCCTCGAGGACTACGTCCGGGCCGCCGCCGCGACCAGGCAGGTCGTGAACCACGGTGACCTCGCCCTGATGAACGCCCTGTGGGACGGGGAGGTCGTCGCCTTGCTGGACGTGGAGTTCGCCGTGCTCGGCCCCGTCGAGATCGACCTATGCCGGCTGATCTGCGAGGCCCGCGTCACCGAGGACGGCCACCTCGTCGACACGGAGGCGGGCGCCGCCGCGGTGCGGATCGCCGCAGAGCACAGGGATCCGGTGCACGGCCGCGCGCTGCTCCACGGCGCCGCGGTCCTCGACCAGCTCCGCGACCTCGACATCTGGATCGGCCACGACGACCTCGACGAACCCGCCGAGGACTGGCGCCCCAGCCGTCTGCTCACCGGCCTGCTCGAGGACGAGGGCGGCTACCTCGCGCCGCTGCTCAGCTGACGGAGGGCGGGCCGGGCGCCGGCGGCGCGGAGGCGGCGAGCGTCCGCTCCATGACGATCGCGTCGATCGCCCGGCCGCGGATCCGGTAGTAGCCGCGGCGTCGGTCGATCTCGCGGTAGCCGGCGGCCGCGTAGACGCTCCGCGCCCGGGCGTTGTCCTCCCGCACCTCGAGCAGCATCCGCTCGGCGCCGCCCTCGCGGGCCTGCTCCTCGCACCAGGCGAGCAGGGCACGGCCGATGCCGCGGCCCTCGCAGCGCGTGCCGATGGTGTGCAGGTCCGCGAGCTCGCCGGCGAGCATGATCCCGGCATAGCCCAGCAGGGCTCCGGAGGCGTCGGCGCCCCGGGCCGCGATCACGTAGCGCCGCGAGGGGTGGCCGATCTCCTCGGCCAGCTGCAGGGGCGACCAGGCCTCGTCGGGGAACAGCTCCAGCTCCGCGGCGGCGATCTCCTCGATGTCCTCGAGGCCGGCGGGCCGCAGGGCCCAGTCGGACGCTCCGCCGGTCCCCTCGCCTGCGCCGGGGACCGCGCGGTCGGCGCCGGTCATGTCAGCGGCCCAGGGCGCTCTTGCGCGCGGTGGGCTTGGCGGCGTCGGGATCGCGCAGATACATCGGCTCGGTGCCCGAGAGGTCGAGGCCCCGGGCCGCGAGCGTCGCCGCCGCGAGGATCAGGTGCCCGGCGTCGGCATGGACGAGATCCGCGCTCGCCGGCAGCAGCTCCGGGTACAGGGTGGTGCCGGAGCCGACGAGTAGGTCGCAGGCGGTGAGCTCCGCGGCGACTTCGGCCGGGGCATCGACCGCGGGCTCCGCCTCGCGCAGGATCGCGCCGTCGGCCGTGCGACGGTAGCGGGCGTGGTAGACCTCGCGGCGGCGCGCGTCCAGCGCGACACCCACGGTGACCTCCTCCCCCGCTCCGGCGCCGTGCTGGGCCAGCGCCTGGTGGGCCAGGGCGTCCAGGGAGCTCAGCCCGTGCAGCGGCACCCCGAGCACGGCCGCGATGCTGCGGGCGGAGACCAGGCCCACGCGCAGGCCCGTGAACGGCCCGGGCCCGCGGCCCACGACGACGCCCGTGAGCTCGTCGCGCCGGACGCCGGCGGCGTCCAGCGTCTCCTCGATCAGTGCGAGCAGCACCTCGTCGTGGTGGCGGGAGCGCTGATCGGAGCGCACCGCGAGGATCTCGGGGGCGGGGCCGGTCAGCTCCCCGCGGGCGACGGCGGTGCTCACGGCACCCGAGGTGTCGATGCCCAGCAGCATCAGAGATCTCCTTCGGCAGGGGCGGACGGGGCGTCCGAACGGTCGGGGTCCACGAGGCCGTCGGGCCCGGTGATCGCGGCGAGCGCCGCCTCGAGCTCCTCGAGCGCGGCCTCGTCCCAGCGGGAGCCGTACGGCACCAGGCGCAACGTGCGCGGCTCGTCGGGGTCCTCGGGGTCTTCGACCGCGTCGGGACGCTCCAGCTCGACGCGCAGGAAGGAGTCCACGAGGTGCTCCACGTGGTCGCGACCCCACTCGACCACGGTCACGGCACGATCGAGATCCGCCTCCAGGTCGAGGTCGTCGATGTCCCCTCCCCCGGCCAGGCGGTACGCGTCCACGTGCACCAGATCCGGTCCGCCGCCCAGGCTGGGGTGGACCCGCTCGATGACGAAGGTCGGGGAGGCGACGGGGCCGCGCACCCCCAGCCCGGCCCCGAGGCCCTGCGTGAAGGTGGTCTTGCCGGCGCCGAGGGGGCCGTCCAGGACCACCAGGTCCCCGGCCCGCAGCACGGCGGCGAGCGCACGGGCGAGGGTGCGCGTTCCCTCCGGGTCCCGCGTGCGCATCTCCAGCGCGCTCCCGCCCCGGACGTCCCCGGCGCTCATCCGCGCACCTCGCGGGTGACGCGCCCGGAGACGGAGGTGAGGACCTCGTAGGGGATCGTCCCGGCGGCCCGGGCCCACTCGTCCGCGGTGGGCGCCCAGGGGGCGTTGGGCGCTCCCCCGGAGTCGCCGAAGAGGAGCACCTCGTCGCCGGGGCGGGCATCGGCGGCCGGCCCCAGGTCGACGACGATCTGGTCCATGCTGATCCGCCCCACCTGCGGGACGCGATGATCCCCGGAGTCGGTGCGCACGAGCACCTCGGCACGGTCGCTGGCCTCCCGGTGGAGCCCGTCGGCGTAGCCGATGGGGACCAGGCCCAGGCGGGTGGCCCGTTCGGTGGTGCTGATCCGGCCGTAGCCGATGCTCTGGCCCTCCGGGACGTCCTTGACCAGCGCGAGGCGGCTGGTCAGCGTCATCGCCGGGCGCAGCGGGACGTCGGTGGCCACCGGCGGGTAGCCGTACAGCGCGATGCCGGGCCGCACGATGTCGCGATGCAGGTCGGGCCGCGTGAGGGTCGCCGCGGAGTTCGCGAGGTGCTGCAGCGGGATCGGGCCCACCTCGTCCTCGAGGGCCGCGCAGGCGGAGTCGAACAGCTCGACCTGCTGATCGGTGACGGGATCCGCCGGGTCGTCCGCACTGGTCAGATGGGTCCAGGTCGCGGTGAGCTGCAGGAAGTCGTCCTCCCGCACGGCGGCGCCGATCTCCCGGATCTGCCAGGGCATCACCCCGTTGCGCCCCATGCCGGTGTCGATCTTGAGGTGGACGCGGGCGCGGCGATCGGCCGCCCGCGCCGCCTCGGAGACCAGCGCGAGCATCTCCGCGGAGCCGACGGACACATCGACCCCGGAGCCGATCACCTGCGGCAGCACCGTCCTCGCGGTGTGCGGCTCGTACAGCCAGGTGAGGATCTGCACCTCGAGGTCCGCGCGGGCCAGGGCGAGGGCGCTCGCCGGATGGGCGACGCCCAGCCAGGTCGCGCCGCCCTCGATCGCGGCGCGCGCGGCGGTCAGCATGCCGTGCCCGTAGCCGTCGGCCTTCACCACCGCCATCAGGGCGGTCTGCTCCTCGAGCAGGGTGCCCAGGGCGCGCGTGTTCTGCGTGATCGCCGAGGGGTCGATCACCGCCCGATTGGGCAGATGCCGAGGGTCCTCGGCGGGGATCGGGATGCTCATCGAACTCCTTCGCTCACTGCGGGGCGGGAGCCAGGATAGTCGCCAGCGCGTCGGGGAGGCGCCCGGCCACCTCGAGTGCGACCAGCGGCACCAGGCCGTCGCGGGAGGCGAGGCGCCCCGCGCGGCCGTGCAGGATCGCGGCGACCGCGGCGGCGTCCGGCCCGGGCAGACCGGCGGCGAGCAGGGTGCCGAGCACTCCCGCGAGGACGTCGCCGGTGCCGGCACTCGCCAGCTGCGCGGTCCCGTCCTCCTGAGAGCGCAGGGGACCGCCGTCGCCCGGCGCGATCACCGTGATCGGCCCCTTGAGCAGCACGGTCGCCCCGGTGAGGGAGGCGAGCGCGGCCGCGAGCAGGGGCGGGGGCCGGTCCGGATCGGCGCCCAGGCGGCGGGCGAGGCGCGCGGCCTCGCCGGCGTGCGGGGTGAGGACGACGTCCGGGCCGAAGCGGTCCTCCGCACCGATCGCCTCGAGCGCGCCCGCATCGAGCACGCCCCGCGAGAAGCGGTCTCCGCGGCAGAGCAGCGCCGCCCCCGCCCGGGCCCGCGGATCCGTCCCCGGCAGGCCCGGTCCCACCACGAGCGCGCCGATGCGGCCGGTGTCCTCCAGGTGCAGGGAGGAGGGGTCCAAGGTGGTGGGCTGCACGGGGTGGCCGACCACCTCGGGGCGCTCGCGGAGGACGAGGTCCAGCACGCTCTGCGGGGCGAGGCAGCGCACCATCCCGGCGCCCGCGCGGGCCGCGCCGGAGGCGGCGAGCACGGCGGCGCCCGGGTACTGCTCGGAGCCCGCGGCGAGCGCGACCACGCCGCGGCTGTACTTGGTGGCCTCCCGCGGAGGGTGCGGGAACAGGACGCGGACGTCGGCGTCCTCGAGCCGCAGCAGGGACGGGGTCTCCCCCAAGTGCGGCGCCAGGCCGAGGTCGACCAGGTGGAGCTCCCCGCAGCGCTCGGCACCGCCGGGCAGCAGTGCGCCGGCCTTGAGGGCGCCGAAGGTCACCGTCTCCGCCGCGCGCAGCGCCTCGGGGGCGGTCTCCCCGGTGGTGGCGTCCACGAAGCTGGGCAGGTCCACCGCGAGGACCGGCACCGCGCTGCACCGCACGGCCTCCAGCAGGGGGCGCAGCGGCGGGGGCACCGCCGGCCGGCCGCCGATCCCGAGGATCGCATCGAGCACGAGCTCCGCGCCGGCCAGCAGCTCCGCGAGCTCCTCGGGCGTCAGATCGTCCAGGGCGTGCAGCGTGCCGCCGGCGTCCTCGAGCGCGGCGGCGCCGCCGGTGTGGTGGCGCTCCGCGGTGAGGATCGCGTCGGCCCCGATCCCCTCGCGGCGCAGGAGGGCGGCGGCGTGCAGCCCGTCCCCGCCGTTGGCACCGGAGCCGGCGAGGACGAGAACGCGCGGGCCCGCGGCGGGGGCACCGGCGAGGCGCCGACGGGTGCGCTCGGCGAGGGCGCGGGCGGCGCGGAGCATGAGCGGGTCGCCCGCGGCGAGCAGCGGGGCCTCGGCCGCGCGGACCTGCTCGGCGCTGTGCGCGCGGATCATGAGGCGCCGCCCGGCTCGTCGGACCGCTCGGCGATCACGATCGCGGTGGCGATGCTGCCGTCGTGCGTGAGGGACAGGTGCAGATGGGCCACGCCCTGCTCCTCGGCCGCGCGCAATGTTGCACCGCGCAGCTGCAGGTAGGGGCGGCGCGCCGCGGTGCGCCGCACGGTCACGTCCTGCCAGGAGAAGTCCCCGGGGGCGCCGAGCGCCTTGCCCACCGCCTCCTTGGCGGCCACGCGGGCCGCGCGGGAGGCGTCGGAGAGTCCGCGCTCCGCGGGGGTGAACAGGCGATCCAGCAGGGCGGGGGTCCGCTCGAGCATCCCCGCCAGGCGCGGGATGTCGACCACGTCGATGCCCACCCCGGCCACGGTGCCGTCGTCGCGGGGCGCGAACGCCCGGCCCCCGAAGCTGTCGTCGGGGCCGGGCGCCGCGCTCGCGGTCGGGAAGGAGGTCACCGGGGCAGTATCACACCCGCGGACGGTCCGCGGGGAGACCGTGCCGCGGCCGTCACTCGACGGTGACGGACTTGGCGAGGTTGCGGGGCTGGTCCACGTCCAGGCCCTTCGCCGTGGCGAGCTCGCAGGCGAAGATCTGCAGCGGGATCACGGTCAGCAGCGCCGCGAACAGGGTGCGGGTGGCGGGCACCCGCAGCACCTCGTCGGCGTAGGGCAGCACCGCGTCGTCGCCCTCCTCGGCGATCACCAGGGTGCGGGCGCCGCGGGCGCGCACCTCCTGGATGTTGGAGACCACCTTGGAGTGCAGCGAGTGGCGGCCGTTCGGGGAGGGGACGATGACGAACACCGGCTGGCCCTCCTCGATCAGCGCGATCGGGCCGTGCTTGAGCTCGCCGGCGGCGAAGCCCTCGGCGTGGATGTAGGCGAGCTCCTTGAGCTTCAGGGCGCCCTCCATCGCGGTGGGGTAGCCGACGTGGCGCCCCAGGAAGAGCACGCTCGTGGCGTCCTTCATCTGATCGGCGAGCGTCTCGATCTGCCCGGCGCCGTCGAGGACCTGCTGGATCTGCTCCGGCAGCTTCTCGAGGTCCTCCATGAGGGCGGCGATCTCATCGGGGTAGAGGTTGCCGCGCACCTGCGCGAGGAACAGGCCCAGCAGGTAGCAGGCGGCGATCTGGCCCAGGTACGCCTTCGTCGAGGCGACCGCGATCTCGGGGCCGACGTGCAGGTACAGCGCGGCGTCGGCCTCGCGGGGGATGGTCGAGCCGCGGGTGTTGCAGATCGCGATGACCTTCGCGCCCTGCTCGCGGGCGTGGCGCACGGCCATCAGGGTGTCCATCGTCTCGCCGGACTGCGAGATGGCCACGACCAGGGTCTTCTCGGTGACGACCGGGTCGCGGTAGCGGAACTCGTGGGCGAGCTCGACCTCGGTGGGGATGCGGCACCAGTGCTCGATCGCGTACTTCGCGACCTCGCCGGCGTTCGCGGCGGTGCCGCAGGCGACCACGACGATCTTGTCGACGCTGCGCAGCACGGAGGGGTCGATGTCCATCTCGTCCAGCTGCAGCGCCCCGTCGACGAGGCGGCCCAGCAGGGTGTCCGCGACGGCGCTGGGCTGCTCGTGGATCTCCTTGGCCATGAAGGACGGGTAGCCGCCCTTCTGCGCCGCCGCGGCGTCCCACTCGATGGTGTAGCGCTTGGCGTCGGTGACCTCGTTGCCGGCGAAGTCGATGATCGAGACGGCATCGGCGGTGACGGTGACGACCTGGTCCTGGCCGATCTCGAGCGCTTCCTTGGTGGAGTCCACGAAGGCGGCGACATCGGAGCCGAGGAAGTTCTCGCCCTCGCCCAGGCCCACCACCAGCGGGGAGTTGCGGCGGGCGGCGACCACGGTGTCCGGGGCGTCGCGGTGCACGGCCAGCAGGGTGAAGGCCCCCTCGAGGGAGGCGGCGGCGCGGCGCATCGCCTCGGTGAGGTCCCCGGCCTGCTCCATCTCGCGGGCCACCAGGTGGGCGGCGGCCTCGGAGTCGGTCTCGGAGGTGAAGGCGAAGCCCTGACCCTCGAGCTCGGCGCGCAGGGCGGCGAAGTTCTCGATGATGCCGTTGTGCACGAGGGCCAGCTCGCCTTCACGGCCGCCGTGGTGCGGGTGGGCGTTGAGGTCGGTGGGCGCGCCGTGGGTGGCCCAGCGGGTGTGCGCGATGGAGACGCGGCCGCTGGTCCCGGCATCGCCCTCGAGCGCCTCACGGAGGTTGGCGAGCTTGCCGGCGCGCTTGGTCACGCGCACGGCGTCGTCGTCGATCACGGCGACGCCCGCGGAGTCGTAACCGCGGTACTCGAGGCGGGCGAGGCCCTGGAGGGCGACGTCCACGGGACGGGTTGAGGGGGCAGAGGCTCGGGGGCCTGCGTATCCGACGATTCCACACATGCGCCTCACGGTAGCGATCCGCGGCGCCTCTCCGCGGCGCCGCCGCAGCTGACGACGAGGTCTTCCTCACCTCGGCAGGGGTCGGTGCACGGCGCTGGCCGAACGCGCACACGGCTGATCACGTTCGCGCACGGGGTGCTCACGGCGGCGGGTTGCACGACCGGTGCCCGTTTGCTGGAAGAATCGCCGCATGAAGGCCGCGTCGACGTCGAGCACCGTCACCCCGTTCGAGGAGATCGCCCGGGAGGACTGGGCGCGTCTGTCGAGCCAGACCCCCCTCCCGCTGTCGGAGGAGGACGTCACCCGGCTGCGCGGGCTCGGCGACCGGCTGGACCTGAGGGAGGTCGATGCCGTCTACCGGCCCATCTCCCGCCTGCTGAACATCCAGGTCGCCGCCGCCCAGTCGCTGCGCCGCGCCCGCGAGGAGTTCCTGGACCACCGCCAGCACCGCACGCCGTACGTGATCGGTGTGGCCGGCTCGGTGGCGGTCGGGAAGTCGACCACGGCGCGCCTGCTGCGCGAGCTGATGGCGCGCTGGCCGGAGACCCCGCGCGTGCAGCTGGTGACCACCGACGGCTTCCTGCTGCCCAACGCGGAGCTCGAGCGACGCGGGATCATGCATCGCAAGGGGTTCCCCGAGAGCTACGACCGGCGGGGCCTGCTGCGCTTCGTCGCCGACGTCAAGGCCGGTCAGAGCCGGGTCGAGGCCCCCGTGTACTCGCACCTGACCTACGACATCCTCGAGGACGAGAAGGCTGTCGTGGAGCACCCCGATGTGCTCATCGTCGAAGGTCTGAACGTGCTGCAGCCCGCGCGTCCCCGCCGCGACGGGCGCCTGGGGATGGCCGTCTCCGACTTCTTCGACTTCTCCGTCTACGTGGATGCACGGGCGGAGGACGTCCAGCGCTGGTACGTGGAGCGGTTCCTGACCCTGCGCCGCACGGCGTTCTCCGACCCCCGCTCCTACTTCACCCGCTATGCGGATCTCACGGACGCCGAGGCGGAGGAGACCGCGCTGCGGATCTGGCGGACCATCAACGGCCCGAACCTCGCCGAGAACGTCCTGCCCACCCGCGGCCGCGCGGACCTCGTGCTGCGCAAGGACGGCCAGCACCGGGTCCACTCGGTGCTGCTGCGCAAGATCTGAGCGGCGGCGCGGGCCGGCGCACGGGGCCGCGGCGGCGGTGCGCCGGGACGCGGCGGAGGCGCGCCGCGGACGCGGCGCGGGCCGGGGCGGCAGTGCGGGCACCGCAGCACCGCCGACTGCGGCGGCACCGCCCGCCGGGGCGGCGCCGCGTCCGGTCAGAGGCCGACGCGGGCGCTGACGACGGAGGCCAGCCGCTCGGCGACCTCCGTGGCCACCTCGTCCGTCGGCGCCTCGACCATGACGCGGACGACGGGCTCGGTGCCGGAGGGGCGCAGCAGCACTCGGCCGGTCTCCCCCAGCTGCTGCTCGGCCGCGGCCACGGCGTCGAGCACCTCGTGGTCGATGGTCGCGCGGGCCTTGTCGACGTTCTTCACGTTGATCAGGGCCTGCGGGAGCCGGGTCATGACGTCGGCCAGCTCGCGGGCGGTGCGGCCGGTCTCGGCCATGCGCTGGAGCAGGTGGAGGGCGGTGAGCTCGCCATCGCCGGTCGTCGCGTGCTCGGCGATGATGACGTGACCGGACTGCTCGCCGCCGATGGAGTAGCCGCCGAGGTTCATCTCCTCGAGCACGTAGCGGTCCCCGACCCCGGTCTGCCCCAGCACGATGCCGTGCTCGCGCATGGCGAGCTTGAGGCCGAGGTTGCTCATGACGGTCACCACGAGGGTGTCGTCGTGCAGCTTCCCCCGCTCCTTGAGGGCGAGCGCCAGGATGCCCATGATCTGGTCCCCGTCGATGACCTCGCCGTCCGCGTCGACCGCCAGGCAGCGGTCGGCATCGCCGTCGAAGGCCACGCCGACGTCGGCGCCGTGGACGCGCACGGCCTCCTGCAGCGGACCGAGGTGCGTGGAGCCCACCCCGTCGTTGATGAGGCCGTCGTCGCTGCGGTCGCCGATCACGTGCACGGTGGCGCCGGCGCGGCGCAGGGCCAGCGGGCCGGTCTCGCAGGCGGCGCCGTTGGCGCAGTCGGCCACGACGGTGAGCCCGTCGAGCGGGCGGTCCAGGGTGGACACGAGATGCTCGACGTACGTCTCGACGGCGCCCTCGTAGGGGGTGATGGTGCCGACGGAGGTGCCCTGGGGACGGTCCCATTCCTCGCCGAGCCGGGCCTCGATGGCGTCCTCGACCTCGTCGGGCAGCTTCGTGCCGCCGCGGGCGAAGAACTTGATGCCGTTGTCGGGAGCGGGGTTGTGGGAGGCGGAGATCATCACGCCGAGGTCAGCGCTGGTGGACTGGACCAGGTGGGCCAGGCCCGGGGTGGGCAGCACCCCGGCATCGAGGACGTCGACGCCGGCGGAGGCGAGGCCCGCACACACCGCCGCGGAGAGGAAGTCCCCCGAGGGCCGGGGGTCCCGGGCGACGATCGCGCGCGGCTTGGTGCCGCCGAAGGCGCCGAGCGTGCCGAGCACGTGGGCGGCGCCCACGGACAGCTCGACCGCGAGCTCGGCGGTGATGTCGCCGTTGGCGCGTCCGCGCACTCCATCGGTTCCGAACAGTCGTGCCACAGGGTTCTCCTCACGAGGATCGGTGATCGCCGACCCCCGCCGGGCACCGGAGCGCGGGCGCGCCGCGGGGTCCCGGTCCGGAGGTCCGCTGTGAGACTACCCGGTGAGCGGTGCGACCTCGTCACTCCGCTCGCCTCAGCACGCCCGGGGCGATTACGTTGGAGGGATGCCCGATCCGCTCCTCCTGCCCCGCCTGCTGCCCTCGGCGATCAGCCACCACGTGGGCGATCGCACCTCGGGCCGCGGGCTCGCCGCAGCCCGTGCCGGCCGTGTCACCGATCTCACCTGGGACCAGGATTCCTCGACGGTCTCGGCGACCGTCGAGGACGACGACGGCACCCGGCAGCACCCGCAGGTGGTGCTCGCCGAGTACGAGGAGGACGCGGTCTCGCGCCGCTTCCAGTCCCCCGGGCCCGGGGGACTGTGGCGGCCGCGCAGCTCCCGGTGCAGCTGCAGCGCCGGGGAGTCCTGCCTGCACGCCGCCGCCAGCCTGTATCACCTCAACGACCTGGGGTCCCGGGCGGTGCGGGAGAACCCGCCGGCGGAGTGGCGCAGCGTGCTGCGCCCCCTGCTGAGCGCGACGACGACCACGGGGGCCGATGCCGCGCCCCGGCCGCTCGCGCTGCGCTTCGACCTCGAGGCCGCCGCCTCCTCCGCCTCCGGTGCGGCGCGCCACCGCCGCGAGACGGCCACCCCCGCGCACGTGGAGGCGGGGGCCGAGCTGTGGCTGGGCATGCGGCCCCTCACCCGCGGCCGCAAGGGCGCCTGGATCAAGGGGGACCTGTCCTGGCGCACCTTCGAGTACCGCCTGGCGGGGCGCGAGTACGACGCGGCCCAGGGCGAGGCACTGACGAGGATCTTCGCCGCGGCCTCGGTGGAGCGCTCCTACTCCAGCGGCGCGATCGACCACCTGTGGCTGAACTCCATCACCTCCCCGCTGCTGTGGCAGACCCTCGAGCACGCCCGCGACGCCGGGGTGGAGTTCCTCGCCGGAGCCGGCATGACCGCGATCGACCTGGTCGGAGGCGGCGAGGCGGGTCTCGACCTGGTGGCCGAGGAGAGCTCCGGGGACCTCGAGGTCCGGCCCCGCGTCAGCATCGGCGGCGAGCCGACCGCGCGCGGACGGCTGCTGGGCGGCGCCGGGGTGCTCGACGTCGAGATCACCGCCGACGGCGCGCTCGGCGCGCGCATCGCCCCCGTCGGCACCTCCGTGCCCCGCAGCCTGCGCACCCTGCTGCACCGCCGGGAGCCGCTCGTAGTGCCGGCGGAGGACCGCCGGGCCTTCCTCGAGGTCGCCTATCCGCCGCTGCGGGCGCTGACGACGATGACCAGCCTCGACGGCAGCGTCGAGCTCCCGGCCGCGCGCCGCGCCACCCTGCACCTCACCGCCGCCTACGCCTCCGGTGACCGGCTCACGCTGCGCTGGTCGTGGCACTACCACGATCCGGACCGCCGCCTGCCGTTGGACCAGCGCCAGGGCGCCCACCGGGATCTCGCCCACGAGGAGGCGGTGATCGCCGAGGTCGTCGCGCGGTGGGAGCTGACGCCGAGCGATTCCGCCGAGCTGCTCTCGGGCACGGACACCGCGCACGTCTCCGAGCACGTGCTCGACGGCCTGGCCCTGATGGATCACGTCGAGGTCGAGGTCACGGGCACCCGCCACGCGTACCGGGAGCTGGACGGGGCGCCGCAGGTCCGGATCTCCCAGCACTCCTCCCCCGGCAAGAACGACTGGTTCGACCTCGGCTTCGACATCACCATCGAGGGCCGCCAGATCCCGTTCCCGAGCCTGTTCGTCGCCCTCGCGCAGGGCCGCTCGAAGCTCCTGCTCCCGGACCGCACCTACTTCTCCCTCGAGAACCCGGCCTTCGACGCGCTGCGGGAGCTGATCCGCGAGGGCGAGGCGCTCTCCGAGTGGGAGCCGGAGCACCAGCAGCTCAGCCGTTTCCAGCTGGACCTCTGGGACGATCTGCAGGAGATCGCGGACGAGGTCGTGGCCAGCGAGTCCTGGGAGTCGAGCGTGGGCGCTCTGCGCTCGCTGGACGAGGTGCCCCTGCCCGCGCTGCCCCGCGGGCTCGCGGCCGATCTGCGGCCCTACCAGCGCGAGGGCTATGCCTGGCTGGCTTTCCTCTTCGCCCACGGCCTGGGCGGGATCCTCGCCGACGACATGGGCCTGGGCAAGACGGTCCAGACCCTCGCCCTGGTCGCGCAGGCCCGCGAGGGCGCGCGGACCGCCGACGAGGACGCCGATCCGTTCCTCGTGGTCGCCCCGGCCTCCGTGCTCCCGGTGTGGCGGCGGGAGGCCGAGCGCTTCACTCCCGACCTGGACGTGCGCGTGCTCGATCGCACCGCCGCCTCGCGCGGCGCCGATCTGGCCTCGGCGACCCGGGGAGCGGATCTGGTGGTGACCAGCTACGCGGTGCTGCGGATCGACGAGGAGGACTTCGCCTCCCGAGCGTTCCAGGGCTTCGTGCTCGACGAGGCGCAGTTCGTGAAGAACCGCCGCTCGCGCACGCACCGCGCCGCCAAGGGGGTGCAGGCCTCCTTCCGGCTCGCGATCACCGGCACCCCGATGGAGAACTCGCTGGACGACCTGTGGGCGATCCTCGATCTCGTCGCGCCGGGACTGCTGGGCACCGCGATCGGCTTCCGCAAGCGCTACACCCTGCCGATCGAGACCGGTGATCATCCCGGGCGCATGGAGCTGCTGCGTCGGCGCGTCCGCCCCTTCCTGCTGCGCCGTACGAAGGAGCTGGTCGCCACCGAGCTGCCGGAGAAGCACGAGGAGGTGCTCTCGGTGACGCTGTCTCCCGAGCACCGTGCGGTCTACGACTCGGTGCTGCAGCGCGAGCGGAAGAAGGTGCTGGGGCTCATCGAGACCGATCTGGACCGGCAGCGGTTCATCGTCTTCCGCTCCCTCACGCTGCTGCGGATGATGGCGCTGGATCCCTCCCTGGTGGATCCCGAGGCCTACGCCGACGTCTCCAGCTCCAAGCTCGAGGCCCTCTTCGACCGTCTCGAGGAGGTGATCGGCGACGGCCACCGGGTGCTGCTGTTCAGCCAGTTCACCTCCTACCTGGACCGGGTGGCGGGCGAGCTCGAGTCCCGAGGCGTGCGCTATGCGCACCTGGACGGCTCGACCCGCGACCGGGACGCGGCGGTCAGCGGGTTCCGCGAGGGCGATGCGCCGGTCTTCCTCATCTCGCTCAAGGCGGGCGGGTTCGGCCTCACCCTCACCGAGGCGGACTACGTGTTCCTGCTGGACCCCTGGTGGAACCCGGCGGCGGAGAACCAGGCCGTGGACCGCGCGCACCGCATCGGCCAGGACCGCACCGTGATGGTCTACCGGATGATCGCCGAGGACACGATCGAGGAGAAGGTGCTGGCCCTGCAGCAGCGCAAGGCGGAGCTGTTCGACGCGCTCACCGACGGCGGCGAGGCCTTCCGCTCCGCGGTCACGGCCGAGGACATCCGCGAGCTGCTGAGCTGAGTCTCCGGCGGGCGGGAGCGGGTCGGGACCCGCGCCGCCTCCGCGCTCGGTGTGCCCGGCACGCGGCGTGCAGGGTGCCCAGCACCCGCAGGCAACTTCACCGTGTTATGACGCCGATTTCCACGGTGAAGTGACCTGCACCGACGCCGGCCCTGGGGATGCGCCCCCGCCGGGGAGCACGCCGCTCAGCGCTCGGCGCTGGCCCAGTCATAGGGCAGGAACTTGCCGTCGATGGTGAGGACCACGCGGTCCCCGCCCGGGTGCTCGCCGCGGCGCAGGTCGATCGAGCAGTTGATCGCGCTCATGATCCCGTCCCCGAACTCCTCGTGGATCAGCGCTTTGAGCGCCGGGCCGTAGACCTGGATCAGCTCCTGGAAGCGGTAGATGGTGGGGTCGGTCATCAGCTCGGGGTCCGCCGTCCGGTAGGGCTGACGGGTGAGCGCCGCGACCAGCGGCGGCTCGAGCTCCAGCAGCTCGCGCAGCACCTCGGCCTCCGCGGCGGGCACCGGGTGCGCGCCGAGCACGGCGGCGGTCAACCAGACGACCGGACGGCGCGTGGCCTCGGCGAGGTCCGCCCAGCCCAGCCCCTTCTCCCGGCGACGCTCGTCGAGGAGCACGCCCGCCTCCTGCTTGTCGATCCTCACGGCCCGCGGTGCCGTCAGGGTCTCGCGGCCGGTGGTCTCCATCGTGGTCATGGCTGTCCTCGTCTCTCGGAGCGTGGTCGGCCGCATGGGCGACGGAGCCGGTGCGTCGTGGATCCGCCCCAGGGGCGCTCCGGGCAGGGTGCACCGAGCACCCGCGGCACCGGCACCGGAGTCCGCGGAGCGCGTCAGGACGTCACGATCCGGTGACGCCCGCGCTCACGGGGCCCGCCATCGACCACCAGCGCCTGTCCGTCGCGCAGCGCCCAGTACTCCTGTCCGCTGGCCCGATACCTCCGGGCCACCTCGGCCAGCAGCTCGGTCTCCGGGTGCCCCGGGGACTCGAGATGCGGCACGACGGGCCGGTCCAGCACGCCCAGTCCGTCCTCGCGCACCTCGCCGTACGCCGCGCGGCAGTCCTCGTGGGGGTCGCAGCGCTCGAGCCCGGCCAGGGACGGCGCCAGGACGCAGGCTCCGGCACTGTATCCGGCATAGACGAACGCGTCCCGCCGCAGCCCTGCGCGGATCAGGTCGTCCAGGCCCGAGCGGGCGAGGGCCATACGGAGGGTGAACACGTTGCCTCCGCGCACCCACAGGAAGTCCGGGCTCCCCAGGCCGGTGGCGATGGTCGTGGGGTCGAAGGCGCGCAGGTCGAGGTCCGTCGCCTCGAGGCCCAGTGCGGCGAGGGCCGCGATCTGGCGGTCGGTGTCCCGTCGGCGGCGGTCCTCGTCGAGTCCGTCCACGGCATTCGCGATGACGCGACCCTTCCGCGCACCGCGCACCAGGGCGCCGAGCAGATCGCCGTGCGCGCCCAGCTGGTAGGAGGAGAGGTAGAGCCGCATGGTGCCGAGGGTGCCACACCGTCGCGGAGGAGGGCCCCGTCGTCCCTCCCGCGTCACTCCTCCCGCCACTGCGGCCGGGCGGCTCCGTAGGTGCCGACGGGCCGCTCGATGGTGAGGCCGTCCAGCAGCAGCGGCGGCGGCACGGCGCGGAGCACGCCACCGCTGAAGGGGACCTCGACGCGCGGGATCAGCAGCTCCTCCGGCTCCGCCGCCGGGGGCGGCGGCAGGGCGAGCAGGGTGCGGGCGGCGCCGAGCAGGCTCGCCCGCACGGTGACGGCCCGGCCCGCGGTGAGCGCCTCGAGGACGTGCGCGGCCAGCAGGTGACCGGTGGAGTGGTCCAGGGCCTGCACGGGCAGCGCCCCGGGCCGCCCGTCGGCGCCGCAGATGGCCGCGATCCCGGAGGCGGCCTGGACGATCGAGTCGAAGCCCGCGCGCCGCCCCCAGGGCCCGTGCTCACCCCAGGCCGAGAGGGCGACGATCACCGCGTGCGGGGCGAGCTCCTCGAGGCCCTCGGTGCCGAGGCCGAGCGCGGCCAGCGCCCCGGGCCGGTAGCCGCCGAGGATGACGTCCGCCTGGGCGGCGAGCGCCCGGACCGCCGACGCGTCCCGGCGCAGGTCCACCTCCGCGGAGCGCTTGCCCATGCCGGTGGAGAGGTGCTGGGCGAGGATCTCGGGACGGTGCGGGGGATCGACGCGCAGCACCTCCGCGCCGAGGCAGGCGAGCAGCTGGGTGGCGGTGGGCCCCGCGATCACCCGGGTCAGGTCCAGCACGCGGATCCCCGTGAGCGGTGCGGCGCCGCCGTGCAGCGGTCCCGGCACCGGGCGCGCGCCCCGGTCCTCGACCACGGACCACGGATCCCCCGCGACGGCGCGGGCGTGGGGACCGGCCTCCCACTGCTCCGCAGTGCGCACCGCCACGGCGATCCCGCCCGCCGCCGAGAGCTCCGCGGCCACCTCCTCCGCCGCGCGGGCGGCGATCGCGCGCTCGAGGCCGGCGCGGTCCTCGATCCCGAGGACGGCGCGAGTGATCTCGGCATGGTGGGGGTAGTTGCCGTGCAGGCGCACCCAGCCGTCGCGGGCGGCGACGACTCCGGACAGCTCCGCCCAGACATCCGGCGCTCGGCCGTCTATGCGCAGCATCTCGTAGGCGGCGAAGGATGCGGCCACCAGCCGCGGGGCCGTGGTGACCTCGACATCGAGGCCGCGGACGGCGGCGAGCTCCGCGGCGGCCGCGCGGACCCGGCCCACGGCCGTCCCGGCGAGCGACTCGACGTCGAGCGGGCACCGCCACCACCGGCGAGGAGCGATCTCCATGCCCGCAGGATAGACCCGCACCCCCGGGACACGACGATGCCCCCGACCCGGAGGTCGAGGGCATCGTGGGTGGGACCTGCGGCAGGGCCGCGGATCCTCAGCGCAGGTCGATCAGCGCTTGGAGTACTGCGGCGCCTTGCGGGCCTTCTTCAGACCCGCCTTCTTGCGCTCGATGATGCGGGCGTCGCGCTTGAGGAAGCCGGCCTTCTTCAGGGTCGGCCGGTTGTTCTCCTCGTCGATCTGGTTCAGCGCGCGGGACACACCGAGGCGCACGGCCCCGGCCTGACCGGACGGGCCGCCGCCGTGCAGGCGGACGATCACGTCGAAGCGGCCCTGGAGGTCGAGGACCGTGAACGGGTCGTTGACCTCCTGCTGGTGCAGCTTGTTCGGGAAGTAGTCCTCGAGCGAGCGGTCGTTGATGGTCCACTGGCCGGAGCCGGGGACCAGGCGGACGCGCGCGACGGCCTGCTTGCGGCGGCCGGTGCCGTAGCCCGGCGCGGTCGCGGACTGGCCGGCGCCGACGGGCGCCTCACCGGTCGACTCGGTGGTGAAGCTCTCGGGGGCGGACTCGTCGGTCACAGCGTCGAGGGACTCGGGGGTGGTCTCAGTCACGGTTCTCCTTGGTTCTTCCGTGCGGCAGGGCGAGTGGCGGGACGCCCCCGCTTACTGCGCCACCTGGTCGATGGTGAAGGGAACGGGCTGCTGAGCGGCATGCGGGTGCTCGGAGCCCGAGTAGATCTTGAGCTTCTTGATCTGCTGATCAGCAAGCTTGTTCTTGGGGAGCATCCCGCGGATCGCCTTCTCCACGGCGCGCTCGGGGTTGTTCTCGAGCAGCTCGGAGTAGGGGACGCCGCGGAGGCCGCCGGGGTAGCCGGAGTGGCGGTAGGCCAGCTTGGTCTCCCGCTTGTTTCCGGTCAGCGCGACCTTGTCAGCGTTGATGATGATCACGAAGTCGCCCGCATCCACATGGGGTGCGAAGACCGGCTTGTGCTTCCCCCGCAGGAGCTGGGCAGCCTGGGAAGCGAGCCGGCCGAGGACGACATCCGTTGCGTCGATGACGTACCAGGAACGCTCGACATCGCCGGGCTTCGGGGTGAACGTACGCACTCGTGCCTTCTTCTCTCGTCATGGTGCCCGGGCGGCAGGACGCCGACCAGGCACGGTTCGATGGACCGTGGGCACGCTTCCTTCGGGTAAAAGCATGGCCCCTGTGGCTGTGCCCGGCCCGCTCCGCTGACGACGCGACGGCGGTCCTGGATGTGTGTGAGATGCCCTGTTCGCGCCGGGCGTGAGAGAACGGCTGCGGGTGAGGGCCCACATCGAGGCACAACGACCGCTCATACTACTGAGCGTGCGGACCGAGCGTCAACGCGAAGAGGGGTCGACGGGAGTGTGATCTCCGGCTCCGTCCGTGATCGCTCAGCCCCTCCTCGCCCGGGCGAGGGCGGCGCGGGCGGCGAGCTCCTCGGCCGGCGGGAAGGCCACATGCTCGAGGGTGAGCCCCTGCGGCGGGCACATCGGGGCCGCGCCCACGCCGTCGCGGGTGGCGGCCTCGCGGGTGCGGGCGGCGAGCACGCGGGCGGGCCACCGCTCATCCCGTCGACCCTCCCCCACCCCGATCATGGCGCCCACCAGCGAGCGCACCATGTGGTGGCAGAAGGCGTCGGCGACGACGGTCGCGACCACCAGGCCCTCGTCGGCGCTGCCGGGCGCCGGCCGCGCCCAGCGCAGCTCCTCGAGGGTGCGGATCGTGGTGGCGCCGTCCCGCGGCCGGCAGAAGGACAGGAAGTCGTGCTCGCCCAGCAGGGCGAGGCTCGCGCGCTGCATCGCCGCGACGTCGAGCGGACGGCGGTGGCGCAGCACGTCGCGGCGCAG
Source organism: Brachybacterium sp. YJGR34 (assembly GCF_003347015.1). Classification (GTDB taxonomy): domain Bacteria; phylum Actinomycetota; class Actinomycetes; order Actinomycetales; family Dermabacteraceae; genus Brachybacterium. The sequence goes on along the minus strand of NZ_PNFB01000002.1, from coordinate 390,044 downwards.
GGGGTCGTGCACGGCCGGGGAGTCCGAGATCCGGTAGCGGTACCGGCGTCGCAGCGCGCCGAAGCGGGCGTCGAAGTCCGGCGGGACCTCGCTGGCGACGTGCACCACGATGTCCCGCGGCAGCACCCCGGCCAGCCGGGTGACCAGCGCCTGGGCGGGGCTGCGGTCCGAGCGGCCGGGCAGGGTGGCCAGCGCGCGGTCCGTGAGGTCGAGGTGGCAGACCTGTCCGCGGGCGTGCACCCCGGTGTCGGTGCGTCCCGCCACCGTCACGCGCACCCGCTGCTGGGTGATCCGCTCCAGCGCCTGCTCGAGCTCGCCCTGGACGGTGCGCTGCCCGGGCTGGGCGGCCCAGCCGTGGAAGTCGGTGCCGTCGTAGGCGAGGTCCAGGCGCAGTCGTGTGCTGGATGTCTCGGTGGCCCGGAGAGCGGCCGACGCCACGGGATCCGCGGCGGGCACGGTCCACTCCGCCGGGGTCGCGGAGGCGGCGGGGTCCGGGAGGGCGGCAGGCATGGGCACGAGCGTAGCGGCGCCTCCGCAGAGCGCCCAGCTCCCCTCGGCCACGGCGCCGCACCCCCGGTGGAACCCGCGCTCGTGCCGGTCGCGTCCGGCAGGGCGACCGAGGGCCGCAGTGCGGTCACTCCTCCGCCCCACCGCCCGTCCTCGGTACGCTGGCCGGCGTGAAGATCCTCGTCATCGGCTCCGGAGGCCGCGAGCACGCGATCATCCGTCGCCTCGCCGCCGACCATCCCGCCCCCGAGCTGCACGCCGCGCCCGGCAATCCCGGCATCGCGCAGCTCGCGACCTGCCACGCCGTCCCGGTCACGGACCTCGACGCCCAGGTGCGCCTCGCTCGCGAGCTCGCCGCCGATCTGGTGGTGATCGGTCCCGAGGCTCCGCTCGTGGCCGGGGCCGCGGACCGGCTGCGCGAGGCCGGCCTGACGGTCTTCGGCCCCTCCGCCGCCGCCGCGCACCTGGAGGGCTCCAAGTCCTGGGCGAAGGAGATCATGGCCGCCGCGGGCGTGCCCACCGCCGCCGCCGTGACCGTCACCGGGCGCGAGCAGCTCGAGGCGGGCCTGGACCGGGTCAACCCGCTGGGCGACGAGCCGTTCGTGGTCAAGGCCGACGGCCTCGCGGCCGGCAAGGGCGTGGTGGTCACCTCCGATCGCGCCGAGGCCGTGGCGCACGCCGAGTCCGTCCTGGACGCCGGCGGCTCCGTGGTGCTCGAGGAGTACCTCGACGGCCCCGAGGTGTCGCTGTTCTGCGTGAGCGACGGGACCCGCGTGGTGCCGCTGGCCCCGGCTCAGGACTTCAAGCGCGCGCTGGATCAGGACGAGGGCCCCAACACCGGCGGCATGGGCGCCTACTCCCCTCTGCCCTGGGCGCCGGAGGGACTGACCCGTGAGGTGGTGCGCACGGTCGCACAGCCCACGATCGACGAGCTCTCCCGCCGGGGCATCCCTTTCGTGGGGATCCTGTACTGCGGCCTGGCCCTGACCCGGCGCGGGCTGCGCGTGGTCGAGTTCAACGCCCGCTTCGGCGATCCCGAGACGCAGGTGGTGCTCGAGCGCCTCACCTCCCCCTTCGGCCCGCTGCTGCACGATGCCGCCCGCGGCGAGCTCGCCGAGGGGACGGAGCTGGAGTGGAGCGCGGAGGCCGCCGTCACCGTGGTCCTCGCCTCGCACGGGTACCCGGGCACGGTCCGCACCGGGGACGAGATCACCGGGATCGACGCCGCCGAGCAGCTCGGCACCCACGTCATCCACGCCGGCACCGCCCTCGAGGACGGGAGCCTCGTCAGCGCCGGGGGTCGGGTGCTGTCGATCGTCGGCACCGGGGAGGACCTCGAGTCCGCCCGCGCGCTCGCCCTCGCCGGCACCGAGGCGATCGCCCTCCCGGGCAGCCACCACCGCACCGACATCGCCCGCCGGGCCGCCGCCGAGGAGCGGGCCGGCCAGGAGGAGCGCTCATGACCACGACCACCGCCCCGCTCGTCGACGCCCCGCAGCTGCCGGGCTGGGACCATGCCGTCACCGGCAAGGTGCGCGAGCTCTACGTGCCCGCCGGGGTCTCCCCCGCGGAGGCCACCGAGGTGCTCATGGTCGCCACCGACCGCATCAGCGCCTACGACCACATCCTGACCCCCGGCATCCCGGACAAGGGGCGGCTGCTGACCGCCATCAGCCTGTTCTGGTTCGAGCAGCTGGAGGACCTCGTCCCCCACCACGTGCTCTCCTCCCAGGACGTCCCCGAGCAGGTGGCCGGCCGCGCCCTGCGCTGCCGGGGCCTGGACATGGTGGCGCTGGAGTGCGTGGCCCGCGGGCATCTCACCGGCTCGGGACTGGCGGACTACCGTGCCGGCGGCGCCGTCGGCGGGCACGTGCTGCCGGCCGGCCTGGTCGAGGCCTCCCGCCTGGACCCGGCGCTGTTCACCCCTTCGACCAAGGCCGAGGCCGGGGACCACGACGAGAACATCACCGTGGCCCAGGCCCGGGAGCTGCTGGGCGCTGAGCTCGCCGAGGAACTGGAGTCCCTGACCCTGGCCGTCTTCGAGCGGGCCCGGCAGATCGCCGACGAGCGGGGACTGATCCTCGCGGACACCAAGCTCGAGTTCGGCCGCTCCCGCGTGGACGGCGCCCTGCTGCTCGGCGACGAGGTGCTCACGCCGGACTCGAGCCGTTTCTGGTTCGCCGACGCCTACCAGGAGGGTCGCACCCCGCCCAGCCTGGACAAGCAGCCCGTGCGCGACTGGCTGATCTCACCGGCCTCGGGCTGGTCCAAGGGCTCCGACCAGCCCCCGCCCGTCCTGCCGGCCGAGGTGGTCGAGCAGACCCGCGCCCGGTACGTCGACGCCTACGAGCGTCTGACCGGCGAGAGGTTCTGAGCGGCGCTCGGTCCGGCGCGGCCGGCGCTCACAGCACCGCCAGCACCGCAGTCGTGACCGCGGCGCAGACCGCCACCACGACCGCGTCGGCCCGGCTGAGCCCCACGGGTCGGTAGACGGTGCGCGGTCCGTCGCGCAGGCCCCGTGTCTCGAGGGCGAGCGCGATCCGCTCCGCGGAGCGGATCGCGTCCACCAGCAGCGAGAAGGCACAGGTCAGCAGACGCCGCGGCCCGAGCGTGGGGACGGTGCCGTCAGGACGCAGGGGCAGGCGCACCCGGTGGGCGCGCTGGAGCGTGCGCCAGCGACCCGGGAGCTCGTCGAGCAGACGCCGTCCCGCGAGCAGTGCGATCGCGTAGCGGGCGGGGAGGCGGGCCTGCTGCTGGAGGCTGATCATCGTGCTCCGCGGATCGGTCGCCCGCGCCACGGCGAGCGCGCCCAGGCCGATGACCAGCGCCCGCAGTGCGAGGGCCGCGCCCATCACCACACCCTCCTCGGTGACGCGCACCGGCAGCTCGGGCCACAGCTCCCGTCCCGGCCGGCTCAGCGCGTTCACGCAGAACACCCCCGCGGCGAAGATCGTGAAGGGCAGCTGGGCCCGCACCAGGGCCAGCGGGCCGATCCGCGTCGTGGCCATGACCGCGAGGGCCAGGGCGAGGTAGAGCCCGAGCAGCGGCGCGGGCCGGGCGAGGAAGAGGCACACCACGCTCAGCGCGGTGAGCACGCCCAGCAGCACGGCGGGGTTCGCGCGTGCGAGCCAGCGCCGCGGGCCGACGCCGGTGCGGGAGGCGGCGTCCGACGGGGCCTCGATCGGTGCGGCCGACGCGGCGTGGGGCTGCGCGGCCGAGAGGTCCCGTGCGGCCGACGGTTCCGCCGCGGCCCCTGCCGGCGCGAGCTCACGGGGTCCCGCGGGCTCGCTCACCAGCCCGGCGCGCCGCAGCAGGTCCCGGTCCGCGAGCAGCTCCCCGGGCGGCCGCGGGGGCTGCGCCGTGCCGTCGGTGATCACCACGACGGCATCGGCGGCCGCCACCACGCGCAGGTCATGAGTGGTCAGGGCGACGGCGCGGCCCTCGTCGGCGACTCGTCGCAGCAGGTCGCGCACGGTGCGATGGGCGGCGTGGTCGAGGCCGAAGTCGGGCTCGTCGGCCAGCAGCACCGGGCGCTCGCGCAGGAGCATCGCACCGAGGGCGAGGCGCCGCTTCTGCCCGCCCGAGAGCCGGTACGGACTGGCCTCCGCCCAGTCGCGGAGGTCGAGCTCGTCGAGCATCTGCTCCCGGCGCTCCGGCGCGGCGCCGGTGTCCGCGAGCTCGGAGCGGACGCTCTGGCCCACGAACTGCGCCTCCGGGCGCTGGAAGACCAGTCCCGCGGCGGCGCCCTCGACGGTGCCGGTGAGCGGGGCGTCGAGCCGGGCCAGGCCGCCCAGCAGCGTGGACTTCCCGGCGCCGTTGCGCCCCACGATCGCCAGCACCTGCCCGGCGACCAGGTCGAGATCCACCCCGCTCAGGACGGTCCGCTCGCCGTGGCCGAGCGCGAGGCCCCGGGCGCGCAGCAGCACCTCGGCGCCGCTCCCGGGCGCAGGGTCCGTGTCCGTCCCGGCCCGGTCCGCATCCGCGCCCTGCCCTCCCGCCTCGCGCGCGAGGCGCGCCTCGACGTCCCGCGGGAGCCAGCAGCCCGCCGCGGCGAGCTCCTGCCCATGCCGCTGGAGCACCTCCGCGGTGGGTCCGTCGGCGAGGACGCGGCCGGAGCGGTCCAGGGCGAGGGTGCGCGGCGGGAGGCCGTCGATGCCCCGCTCCCCCGCCCACTCGTCGAGGCGATGCTCGACGAGCACCGAGGCCACCCCGGGCCGGGCGACGGCCTGACCGATGCTGGCACGCACGGCGGCGACCCCGTCGGCGTCCAGCATCGAGGTGGGCTCGTCCAGCAGGAGCAGCGAGGGGCCGGCGACCGTGGCGGCGGCGAGGGCGACGCGCTGCAGCTGCCCGCCGGAGAGGGAGTGGGCCTCCCGCTCGCGGAGCGGTCCGGCATCGGCGGCGGCCAGCGCCGCCTCGATGCGCTCGCCGATCCGCGACGGCGCGACGCCGCGGTTCTCGAGCGGCAGCGCGATCTCGTCCTCGACACCGGGCAGGCACACGCCGCTGACCGGGTCCTGTCCCAGGTAGCCGATGTGGTCGGCCAGCGCGAGGACGCCGCCGCGGACCGGGTCCCCGCCCGCCACCCGCAGCGTGCCGCGGACGGTGGCGCGCAGGTGGGAGGGCACGGCCCCGGCGAGGGCGAGCAGGAGGGTCGACTTCCCGGCGCCCGAGGGGCCCAGCAGCAGGATCTCCTCCCCCGCCCGCACCGTGCCGGTCCAGGGGCCGACGCCGTCGCCCGAGGGCAGCACGATCTCGAGGTCCTCGGCCTCGACGAGGATCGGGGCTTCGACGAGGAGCGCGGGCTCGGCCGCGACGGATCCCGCCGGGGCGGCCCCGACCTCCGGTCTCCCGGGACGGGGCGCGGTCTCAGCGGACACGGCGCACCGGGGCGGCGTCGGCGCCGCGGTCCCCCGCGTCACCGGGACGACGGTCCGCGCCGAGCGCGAAGTTGTCGAGCACGCCGGTGCGGGCCAGGGCGTCGACCAGCACCTTGGCGAGCAGCCCGCCCAGCACGATCCCGGAGAGGACCTGCACGCCCAGGCGCAGCAGCAGGATGTCCTGCCCGAACCAGCCGAAGCGCAGGGCGCTCCAGAAGAACACCAGTCCCGCCCCGAGCGCCCCGGAGAGCAGGAAGGTGCCCCAGGTGAAGCGGCGGTAGCGGGTCAGGGCGAAGGGCAGCTCGGAGCCGACGCCCTGGAGCAGGGCGGAGATCAGCAGCAGCGGGCCCACGGGGCTGCCCAGGAACACGACCTCGACGATCGCGGCGAGGATCTCCGCGATGACGCCGCTGCCGGGGCGGCGGGTGATCGCGACGGCGACCGGGGCGACCAGCAGCCAGGAGCCGGCCAGGACGTGCTGGGCGAGGTCCCCGGCCGGTCCCATCGCGATCGCCAGCGCGTTCCAGGCCTGCACGAACACCCAGTAGAGGAAGCCGAAGACGACGCCGAGGACGACGATCAGGACGATGTCGCGCAGCGCGAGGGGCTGCCGGTCGGCGGCGCTCATCGTGCCCCGCCCTCCGCGGCCGGCTCCCGCACCGGGTGCGAGGGGCTGTTCAACGAGATCGTGAGGTGGCTGGTGACGTGCTGGACGCTGCGTCCCACCATCGTCCAGCCGGCCACGGCGGTGGCGAGCACGTCGCCGAGGTCGCCCTCGAGACGGGTCGCGAAGTGCTCGGAGCCGCGGAAGGTGCCGAGGGTGCGGGCGTGGTCGATCGCGGCGTAGATGTCGCGCATGTGGTCGGGCTCGGTGCCCTCGGCGGTGCCCTGGTCCGCGAGCGGGTACAGCGACCACTCGGCAGCGGCGTAGCGCCCGGTGCGACGCGGGGCGGGGAGCTCGACCCGGCGGGGCCCCGCACCGCCGGGCAGCTCGCACACCACCTCGCCGGGGCAGCCGCGGGACAGCAGGATGCCGAGCGTCGCGTGATGCTCGGTGCGGGCCAGCGCCTCACCGAGGTCGGTGAGGACGCCCAGCAGGGCCTCCTCGTCCCCGCCCAGATAGGTGGAGACGTCCCCGGTCTCGCGGACCAGGCCCCGCAGGTCGAGGCGGGCGAGCGCGTCGACGAGGAGCCGGGCGTAGTCGTCGGCCATCACCGAGGCGGTGACGCGGGCGCCGACGCCGAAGCCGAGCGGGGTCGCAGTGGGGTCCGCCGACGGCGCGGAGCCGGCGGGGACGGTGACGGTGGGGGCGGTGGGGTCTGGGACCACGGGTCCGTGCCTTTCGCGAGGTGGCACGGATGCACGACGGCCCTCGCCGTGCAGAGCTCCCTGCGCCGGCATGATCCGGGTCAGGTTCGACGGTCGGAGTTCGAGTACTCCCTCTCAGCCCGGCTCACCGGACTCCCGTGCACGCGGCCACCCTAGTCCCTCGGCGCCGCCGGGAGGGTGCGAGGTCCGCGCCCCGGTCCACCCCGCCCTCCGGGCCGATCTCCTGCCGTCTCGTCCCTCCCCAGCACGTCGATCAACTCCGCCCTCCGGGCCGATCTCCTGCCGTCTCGTCCCTCCCCAGCACGTCGATCAACTCCGCCCTCCGGGCCGATCTCCTGCCGTCTCGTCCCTCCCCAGCACGTCGATCAGCTCCGCCCTCCGGGCCGATCTCCTGCCGTCTCGTCCCTCCCCAGCACGTCGATCAGCCGGGGTCCTCGACGAGGGGGACGAAGCGGTAGGCGCCGTGGACGCTCTGACGCACGTCCTCGCCCTCCCTGACGATCCGCAGCATCTGCTCGCGGACAGGGATCACCAGGACGCCGGGGTCGGCGAGCTGCTCGAGCAGCTCCTGCGGCAGCTGCTCGGCCCCGGCGGAGACCAGGATGCGGTCGAAGGGGGCGTCCTCCGGGGCGCCGAGCACGCCGGGACGGGCCCGGCGGATCTCCGCGACCCCGGCGGGGTCGTGAGCCGCCAGGGCCGCACGGGCGGGTCCGAGAAGCTGCTCCTGGCGCTCGAGGCCGATCACGCTCCCGTCGGGACCCACCAGCTGGGCGAGCAGGGCGGTGGTCCAGCCCGAGCCGGCGCCCAGGTCCAGCACCCGGTGCCCGGGGCGGACCTCGAGCAGGGAGAGCATGTCCGCGACGGTGGAGGGCTGCGAATTGGTCTGTCCCGCGCCGATCGGCAGCGGGGCGTCGATCTCCGCCCGCCCGCGCTGCGCGGCCGGGAGGAAGGGCTCGCGCGGGACGGCGCGGAAGGCGGCCCGGAGCGGATCGGGAAGCACTGTCATCGCGACCTCCTCAGCCCTCGGGGACCTCGACGTATCCGCCGGCCGGCCAGTCCCGCACCTCGGTGCCCTCGGGGGCGAGCTGCGTGGACTGGCGGAGGTAGATCGGTCGTCCCACCGAGCTCGCGACCGCGTCGTGCACGGGCAGGGCCAGGCGCGGGCGGACCGCGCGCAGGAAGTCGATCGTCTCGGCCATCTTCGACCACGGTGCGACGACGGCGAAGGCGAGGGCGTCGATGCCGTGGAACTCCGGGACGGGCTCGAGGGAATCTCCGGTCACGCCGAGCCGGGGCCCGTCCCCGCCCCGCACCACCAGTCCGCAGTTCCCCACCCGGGGGATGTCGGGATGGATGATCGCGTGGTGCCCTCCGACGGCGGCGATCCGCAGCGGCCCCGCGTCACCGACCGGTGCCAGCTCGTGCACCTCCCCGGCCCCCAGCGGCAGCAGGCGCTCCGGTCCGATCGCGGGCAGGTCCCCGGCCGGCTCGGCCAGCAGTGCGGCGGTCTGCGGCTCGGCGAGCACCGTCGCGTCGGGAGCCGCGGCGAGCACCTCGCCGAGCAGGCCCCGGTCGACGTGGTCGGGATGCTGATGGGTGAGGGCGACGACGTCGATCCCGGCGAGCACCTCGGGGCCCAGCTCCCGCACGGCCTCGCCGCTGAACCCGCCGGGATCGATCAGCAGTCGCCGGCCGACGGTCTCGACGAGCAGGCAGGAGTGGACGAGGTGGCGGATCTTCATCGGGTCCTCCCGGGGTCGCGGTCCGGTGCTCCCTGCGAATCTATCGCCGAGGACCCGCTCCTGCCCAGGGCGGGATCCACCGATCGATGGAGGAGGGCGGGGCCGCCCGGTGGTGCCGGTGAACGCGGACCGTGCCGAGACTGACATCATGACCAGCTCCGCACCGGTGTCGTCCGCTCCCGCGGTCCGGGAGCCGCCGACCCGTCCGCAGGACGCCCCCGGGGCCGGAGCCGGCAGCACTAGAGTCGAGGCCATGGCGGATCACGATGCCGGTGATCACGCGGTACTCCATCCGGTGGGGTCCGCGTGATGGCTGCTGACGTGCGCACCATGATCGTCGGCGGGAACCTCGAGGGCACCGACGGGGAGCCGCGGACCTGGGCGACCAACTGGCCGCTGCATCTGCTGGTGATCGGCAACGCGGTGCTGAGCGCCGTGGTCTCCCCCGGGGCGGCCACCGCGCTCCTGGCCGCGGTCTGGATCGCCGCCTATCTCGCGGCGCACCGGGTGCGGGTGATCCGCTCCGTCCCCGTCCCCGGCTCCGGGACCGTGTCGGTGGTCGTGCTCAGCGCCATCGCGCTCGCACTGCTGGCCGCCTCCGGGCAGGGCCTGAACATGTTCGCCGCCTATCTGCTGGTCTGGGTGCTGCTGCCCACCTTCCGGGCAGGGCTGATCGCTACCCTGCTGCTCTCCACCGGCATGGCGACGGTGCTGCTCCTGGGGGCCGACGGTCCGGACCTCGCGGAGATCGGCATCATCCTCGCCGCCGCGGCGGCGAGCACGCTGTTCTCGATCCTCCTGGCCGCGTGGTTCTGGCGCACCGAGCTGATCTCCCACGAGCGCCAGGAGCTGGCCCGGCAGCTCGCGAGCACCGTGCGCGCCCTCGAGTCCACCCGGGAGGAGCTGGCGCGCATCGAGCATCGCCGCGGGGCCGAGGAGGAGGCCGCCCGGCTCGCGGCGGAGATCCACGACACCCTGGCCCAGTCCTTCACCACGATCACGATGCTCGCCCAGGCGGCGCGCACCTCGGACGCATCGGCGCAGCAGCTGGTCCGGATCGAGGAGGTCTCCCGCGACGGGCTCGCGCAGGCCAGAGGACTCATCTCCCGCTCCCAGCAGCTCCCGGACCTCGCCGGGAGCATCACACGACTCGCCGCCGACCTCACCGAGCGCACCGGGATCCGCACCCGGGTCGAGGCGGGCGGATGGTCCCCGGCGCCGACCCGCACCGAGGTGGTGCTGCTGCGCACTGCGCAGGAGGCGCTGCGCAACATCGAGGGCCACGCCGAGGCCGCCACGGTGGGCATCCGACTGGGCCGCGGTCCGGGCACGGCACTGCTCGAGGTGGCCGACGACGGCGTCGGCTTCTCCCCCGAGCTCCCCACCGCCGGCTTCGGGTTGACGGGCATGCGCGCCCGACTCGTGGCCGAGGGCGGCGCCCTCGAGGTCGACACTGCGCGCGGACGAGGCACCACGCTGCGCGCCGAGCTGCCCGTCGGCCCCGACCCCGCCGCCGCGCCCGGCAGCACCCGCGCCGCCGACGAGGAGAGCTCCCGTGCCCGCTGAACCGCTCCGGGTCGTCCTCGCCGACGACCATCCGATCTTCCGCTCCGGCCTGCGGGCCGTGGTCGAGGGCGCCGGGCACCGAGTCCTCGCCGAGGCCGCCTCGGGGGATGAGGTCGTGCTCGCCGTCGAGCGCCTGGTCCGCGGCGGCGAGCGTCCCGACGTGGTGCTGATGGACCTGCGGATGCCGGGGACCGACGGGGTGGACGCCACCCGCGCGATCGCCGCGAGGGCCGATCCGGTCCCCGTGCTGGTGCTGACCACCTACGACACCGACTCCGCGATCCTCCGCGCGATCGAGGCCGGGGCCACCGGCTACCTGCTCAAGGACACCCCCGCCCCACAGCTGCTCCAGGCGATGACCAGCGCGGCCTCCGGACGCACCACCCTGGCGCCGGTCGCCGCGGCGGCGCTCGCGAGCTCGATGCGCTCGCCCCGCCCGGAGGCGCTCACCCCCCGCGAGCTCGAGGTGCTGCGTCTGGTGGGCTCGGGACTCACGAATGCTCAGATCGGCACCCGGCTCGCGATCGCGGAATCGACCGTCAAGTCGCATCTGCTGCGCGTCTTCGCGAAGCTCGAGGTCGAGGACCGCACCCGCGCGGTCACCCTCGCGCTCGAGCGCGGGCTGCTCTGACCCGGCGCCACGGCCCCTGAGGGGTGACCACCCCGGTGCTAGCCTCGAGACCATGAGCGGGACTCCCCCACGACCTCGGCGCCGTGCCGGTGGCGCGCGGCGGCCGGGGACCGCGCCGCTCCTGCTCGCAGCCGGTTCCGCCCTGACGCTGAGCGCCTGCGGGATCGTGGCGGGTCCGACGCCCACCGAGCCGCCGGCCCCGAGTCCGCACACCGTGTCCTCCGAGGCCCTGGCGCGCGCGGCCGAGGCCTGCGGCACGGCCGAGACCGAGCCGCCCGGCGACGTCTCCTTCGAGGCCGAGGTCGCGCGGGCGCCGGACGCGATGCCGTCCGGGATGGCCCTGCCGCTGGAGGTCAACGTGCAGCTGGGCTCGGAGCACGGAGAGCACTCGGCGGAACTGCGAGGGGTGCGCGGCGTCGTCGTGGATCCGGACGGGATGGTGGCCGGTCTGGTGACCGCCGTGAGCGTGCTGACCGAGGATCGAGCCCGCGCCGAGGAGCAGTCCGGCACCGTCGAGCTCACCCTCGGCGCCTGCCCGGGTCCGGGGACCGAGCTGGGCGAGCCGCTGCCCGACGGGGAATATGACCTGATCGCGAACGGGACGGTCGGCCCCGTCGGCCACGCCCACGCCGAGCAGGAGTACTGGATCGCTCCCGCCGTCGAGCTCTCCGTCGCCGACGGCGCCATCGCGGCCTGAGGCATGGTCCCGGGCCGCGCGCAGGCCGGTTCGTCGTGCCCCGCGGAGAAGGGGTCGAGCCCACTGCACCGCGCCCCGGAACGGAAGTGCTCCGGTTTCCTGCCATCGGGTCTGGGGGACAGCCCCGGTGCGCATCTCCGCGGTCCGGCGTAGCGTCGAGGTCATGACTCGCTTCTTCGATGCCCTGCGCTCCCTCGGCTTCCGGCGCGGCCCCCGCCGCCTGTCCGGAGGCATCGCCGGCGGTCTCGCCGAGAGATTCGGCGTGGACGTCTGGCTGGTCCGGATCCTCGTCCTCGCCTCCTTCCTGCTGCCGGTGCTGGGCATCGGCGTCTACCTGGTGGTCTGGATCCTCACCCCGTGGCAGGACGGCAGCATCCCGCTGGAGCGGGCACTGGCGAAGGTGTCCGGCGGGGCCTGACCCCGGGGCGAGGCGGATCCCACGCTGGGCGGAATGCCGCGGCCGGGGCGGGTCTCGGTACCATGTCGAGGTCGGGCGTGATCCGTCGGCGCCACCGTGCGCCGGTCCCGTCCCGGCCCCGCAGCACCCCACCCGCCAGGCCGTCCCCAGGAGAGCACCCATGCCACGTGTCGTGGTCCACGTCATGCCCAAGCCGGAGATCCTCGATCCGCAGGGGAAGGCCGTCGCCGCCGCCCTGCCCCGCCTGGGCTTCGAGGGCATCTCCTCGGTGCGTCAGGGCAAGCGGTTCGAGCTCGAGGTCGAGGGCGAGGTCACCGAGGAGGTGCTCGCCTCCCTGCGCGAGGCCGCGGCCACGCTGCTGTCCAACCCGGTGATCGAGGACGTCGTCGCGATCGAGGTCGACGACGCGGAGGACCGGGCCTGATGCGCATCGGAGTGGTGACCTTCCCGGGCACGCTGGACGACCGCGACGCCCAGCGCGCCGTGCGCCTGGCCGGCGGCGAGGCCGTCGCGCTCTGGCACCGCGAGGACGATCTGCGCGACGTCGAGGCGATCGTGCTGCCCGGCGGCTTCTCCTACGGCGACTACCTGCGCGCCGGCGCCATCTCCCGCTTCTCCCCGGTGATGGAGCGCGTGGTCGACGCCGCGAAGGGCGGCATGCCGGTGCTCGGCATCTGCAACGGCTTCCAGATCCTCTGCGAGACCCACCTGCTGCCCGGCGCGATGATCAAGAACGCGCACCGCTCGTTCCTGTGCCGCGACCAGCCGCTGGTGGTCGAGAACAACCGCACCGCCTGGACCGGCGGGTACGAGGCGGGGCAGGTCATCCGGATCCCGCTGAAGAACCAGGACGGCCAGTACGTGGCCGACGAGCGCACCCTGGCCGAGCTCGAGGCGGAGGGGCGCGTGGCCTTCCGCTACACCGCCGGCGCCACCCACGGCCCCGCCGGTTTCGAGGCCAACCCCAACGGCTCGCGCCACGACATCGCCGGCATCACCAACGCCGAGGGCAACGTGGTGGGCCTCATGCCGCACCCCGAGCACGCGGTCGAGGCCGGTTTCGGCGCGGACCGGCCCGGTGAGGCCACCCGCACCGGCGTCGACGGCCTGGGCATGTTCACCTCGGTGCTGCGCAGCCTGGTCGCCTGACCACACCGCGCGCACGCCGCGACGCCCCGTCCCTCTGCGCGAGGGGCGGGGCGTCGTCTTCTCCGGGTGATGGCGATCAGTGTCGTCATACGTCCACGCCGGGCGTGTATCGGGCTGCCTGGCCGTATTCCGACGGTGATCGCCACGCCGCCGGGGAATCGGACCCGGGGCGGGCGTGGCCCCTCAGTCGCGCACGGCGGAGAGCACGGTGAAGCGGCGGTCCCGTGCCCGCTGGCGCACCGGCCCGATCCGGGCGGCGAGCTCCGGCCGATAGCGCAGGTGGGAGTTGTGGACGAACCACAGCTGCCCGCCGGGGCGCAGCACCCGGGCCGCGGCGTCCAGCAGCCCCTGCACCAGCGTGGCGTCGACCGCAGTGCCGTCGTGGAAGGGCGGGTTCAGCAGCACCAGGTCCGCGCTGTCCGCTTCCGCGCCCGCGAGCGCGGCGTCCCAGGTGACGGCCACCCCGTCCCGCTCGAGGCCCGCCGCGGCGAGGGTGGCGCGGGTCGAGGCGACCGCGTCGGCGTCGTCGTCGCTGCCCAGCACCTGCGCCGCGGGCAGGGCGGCGGCGAGATAGGCGGTCAGCAGGCCGCTGCCGCTGCCGAGGTCCACCGCGGCCTCGGCCGTCACCTCTCCCGCGACCAGCGCGCGATCCAGCGCCTCGAGCAGCAGCAGGCTGCCGGCATCGGGGCGGGCCCCGCCGAAGACCCCGCCGCGGGCGCGCAGCGGGAGCACCCGCTCCTGCCCGCGCACCGGCACGGCGGCCTCGCCGGAGGCGGCCTGCGGGGCAGGGCGGTCCGGCCGCGGCGCCGCGGCGATCAGGGCGCGGGACTTGCCCAGCCCGCGCGAGGCGCGGACCTCGGCGAAGGAGCGGGCGAGCACCTCGTTCTGGCGGCGGGTCATGTGCTTCGTGCGCCCGCCCGCGACGATCACCATGTCCCTGCCGTCGCCGCCCGCGAGTGCCGCGGCGCCCCGGGCGAGCTCCTCGAGGGCCGAGAGCGCCTTGGGCAGGCGCGCGAGCATCAGGCGGGCATCGGTGCCGGCCGCGAACTCGTCCAGCGAGAGCGGCTCCCGGGCCGTCGGCAGCAGGAGGCGCCCGGTCGCGACCTCCGCGGCGAAGCGCTCGGCGAGCGCGAGCGCCTCCGTCCGGGAGACGGTCCAGGAGCGGACCCGGGCGCGGTCGTGCCCGGCGAGCGCCGCGAGCGCGGCGGCGGTCAGGGCGCCGGTGGCGTCGCCGACGACGAGCAGATCCCGGGGCGCGGCGAGACCGCCCGCCTCCTCGGCGGCCTGCAGGATCACCCGTTCGGTCTGGTCCGGAGGGGCGACGTCGTCCTCCGGCGCGGTGGGGCGGGCGTCGGCGGGATCGGGTGTGGTCACAGTGTCCTTCGTCAGTCGTCGGTGGGGCCCTGCCGGCCGCGGGTGCGGAGCCGGCCGTTCGGCAGCGTCGGGGCGGGGAGGGCCGCGGGGGTGTGCGGGGCGAAGGGTCCGAACTGCTCGGCGTCCGCGGCGAGGCCGCCGCGCTCGCGCGCCCCCTCGGCGATCGGCGCGTCCTCGAGGGCGAGCTCCACCCCGATCTCGGCCTGGTAGCGGGCGCGGAACGCCGCGATCTCCTCGTGGGTGCGGCCCACGAAGTTCCACCACATGATGATCTCCTCGCCCAGAGGCTCCCCGCCCAGGAGCAGCACCCGCAGGTCCTCCCCCGGCGCGGCGCGCAGCGTGAGGTGGTCGGCGGCATCGGGCAGCACCATCAGCTCGCGCGCGCCGGCCTGCGCCGTGCGCTCGCCGCAGCTCAGGTGCGCGCTCCCGCGATCGACGAGGAGGCCGTGCTCGTGACCCGGATCCAGGTCCACCTCGAGCATGGCTCCGGCGCGCAGATCGATCTGGATCATCGTCAGCGCGGTGTCGGTGGGCACGGGGCTGCGGTCCTCGAGGTCCGCACCGCTGCCGTCCCTCGCGCGGAGGGAGCCCAGACCCACTCGGGCCCGGGCGTCCGCGGTGGAGATCTCCTCCGGGGTGTGGACGGTGAAGTCCCGGGGGCCGAAGCGGGTGCTCTCGGGCAGGGCGTACCAGAGCTGGACGCCGTGCAGGACCGTGGTGTCGAGGGTGGAGAACTCCGAATGGGTGATCCCGGCGCCGGCGACCATGAGGTCCACGTCGCCGGGGCGCACCAGCGCGTGGCTGCCGAGGGAGTCGCGGTGGGTGATCGCCCCCTCGAACAGCCAGGAGACGGTGGCCAGGCCGGTGTGGGGGTGGCGTGCCACCCGCATGCCGTCGGTGGCGGAGACGTCGTCGGGGCCGAAGTGGTCCACGAAGCACCAGGCACCGATGAGGGAGGTGCGTCGTGCCGGCAGCGTGCGGTGCACCGTCATCCCGCGCGGCCCGCCGAGGGGCACTTCGCGGGGCGTCAGCAGGACGAAGTCCTCGAAGGTGCGCATGCAGCGAGTGTAGGTCGTCGGCCGCGGCCCGGCGCCCTGCCCCCCCTGTGCCGCGGCCGGGCATGGCGCCCGCCGCCCTCGCGCCCCTAGCCTGTCCTCATGTCATCGCCGACCACGCCCGTCGCGCTCCTCGCCCGCGCCGTCCGCGACGGCGTCGTCCCGGGCGGGGTGATCGCCGTGGGGCACGAGCCTGTGCCGGTCGCGGAGGGGGCGATGGCCCTCGGCGGCCCGCCGATGCCGGCCGACGCGATCCTCCGCATCCAGTCGATGACGAAGCTCGTCACGGCGGTGGCGGCCCTGCGCCTGGTCGAGCAGGGCGCCCTCTCCCTCGACGAGCCGGTGGCGACCTGGCTGCCCGAGCTCGCCGCGCCGCGCGTGCTCACCGCCCCGGACGCTCCGCTCACCGACACCGTCCCGGCCCACCGCCCGATCACCCTGCGCCACCTGCTGACCTGCACCTCCGGGTACGGGATGATCCTCGACGACACGCCGCTGCAGCGGGCGATGGCGGCTGACGGCACCGAGGCCGGGCCCCTCCCGCCGCGGCTCGGGGCCGCCGACTGGCTCGCGGCGCTCGCCGCCCTGCCGCTGGTGGGTCAGCCCGGCGAGGTGTGGCGCTACCACCACTCCTTCTCCCTGCTGGGGATCCTGCTGGGTCGGATCGCCGGGGTCGCCACGGGCGAGCACCTGCAGCGCACCCTGTTCGGTCCGCTCGGCATGGTCGACACCGGCTTCTTCGTCCCCGCCGCGCAGCGGCACCGCCTGCCCGCCCTGTACGCCGAGGAGGAGGGGGAGCTGGTCGAGGTCGAGGAGCGGGGCGGCGGCCCTCACATCGGCCCGCCGGGCGAGGACCGGAGCCATGCCGGCCTGCTCTCGACGGCGCCGGACTACCTGCGCTTCCTGCGGGCGCTGCGCGACGGCGTGCTGCTGGAGCCCGAGCATCTGGCGATGCTGCACCGCGACCAGGTGCCCGCCGCGGCGAAGCGGCCGGAGGCGTTCTTCCCCGGGTTCTGGGAGCACATGGGTGGGGCTTCGGCGTGGGGGTGACCCTCGAGGGTCCGCAGCGCGGTCGGTGGGGGTGGTCCGGGGGCGCGGGCACGGACTTCTTCGTCGACCCCGACGGGACGCTGGGGGTGCTGCTGTTCCAGGTGGTGCTGGGGCCGCGGGTGACGCCGCTGCTCGAGGACTTCGCCCGGCTCTCCCCCGCGGCGTAGGGCGGGCCCTGCGCCGCGGGGGGCGGTCCTCAGTCCCAGCTCGCGCTCTGCGGATCCACGCCGTGGGCGCGCGCGTTCTCCTCGATCACCCGGCGCAGCCAGGCGGCGAGGCCCGGCTCGCGCCGGTCGTAGTGGGCGGCGAAGCGCGGGTCCTCGGTGTACATCCGCGCCAGCACCACCTGCCGCGCCGGCGGGCAGTCGTAGTGCCGCACGATCGTGGCGCGGTGCCGTTCGGCCAGGGCGTTCGCCTCCTCGCTGCCGGGCGCCACGCCGCGGCCGAGAGCCTCGGCCAGCGCGGACTCGACCTCCTCGAGCTCGTCCGCGAGCTCCTGCCACTGCCCGGCATCGCGGCCCGCGGCGCGGGTCGCGGACTGCGCCCAGGCGTCGGTGCCTCCCCAGCGCTCGCGAGCCTCGTCCTGGTAGGCGGGGTCCCAGTCGGTCCCGAAGATGCGTGCCTGCTCCTGCGGGCTCAGGCCCGTGGTGCTCTCGTCCATGTCCGTCCTCTCGATCATCGCGTCGACGGCGCGCGCCGTCCTCGTCAGCCGCCGGATCCGCTCCTCGAGCAGCTCCTTCTGGCGGCGCAGGTGCTCGCGGGGATCGGCCGACGGGTCATCGAGGATCCGTCCGATCTCCGCGAGCGGCAGACCGAGCTCGCGGTAGACGAGCACCCGATGGATCCGGGCCACGTCCTGCGCGTCGTACAGGCGATACCCGGACCAGGTGCGGCCGCCGGGGCGCACCAGGCCGATGCTGTCCCAGTGGTGCAGGGTGCGGACGCTGACGCCCACCAGCTCGGCGACGCGCCCCACGGTGAGGTCCTCGTGCTGTGCTGTCTCGGTCATGGGATCCACCCTCCGGCCTGACGTCGCGTGAGGGTCAAGACCGAGCGTCGAGCTGAGCCACCAGGCGGCGCGGCGCCACGGTGCGGTAGGACTCCTCGATCAGCTCGGCGAGCTCCTGGGGCGAGGTCCGCTCGTCCAGGTCCAGGCCGATCCAGCTTGAGCCGCCCAGATACGCCGGGACGTACGCCCGCGGCTCCTCGCGGAGCGCGGCGGCCTCCGCGGGCGGCAGGTGCAGCAGGACGGACTGGGGATGCTGCTCCCACTGCCCCGCGACCTTCAGCGCCCCGCCGTAGTAGCAGTGCACCTTCACGGTGTGGAAGGCGGGGCGGCCGTGGCTGATCTTCTCCGCGGCCCCCGGCAGGGCGAGCGCGATCCGCCGCACCGCCTCCAGCTGCGGATCGTCGTCGTCGAACATCTGCGGATGCTCCATGCACCGATCCTCCCGCGCGAAGCGCGCCCGCGCCAGCCCCCGTCGGTGCCGTGGCTCTAGGCTGTGAGCATGAGCCTCCCCGTCCTCATCGACTGCGACACCGGCATCGACGACGCGATCGCGCTGACCTATCTCGCCGCCCGGGCCGACGTGTCGATCTCCGGCATCGTCTCGACCGCCGGCAACGTCGACCTCCCGACCGTGCACCGCAACAATCTCGCGCTCTCCGAGCTGCTCGGGATCGACGCTCCCGTGTGCCGGGGCGCGGACCAGCCCCTGGTCCAGCCGCTCATGACGGCCGACGACACCCACGGCGCGAGCGGGCTGGGCGACGCCGTGCTGCCGCCGACCACCCGCACCGAGGATCCCCGCGCCGGCGCGCAGCTCTGGGTGGACACCGCCCGCGCGCACCCCGGCGAGGTGGTGGGCCTGGTGCTGGGCCCGCACACGAACCTCGCCCTCGCCCTGGAGATCGAGCCCGAGCTGCCGCGTCTGCTGCGCCGGCTGCACATCATGGGCGGGGCGATCAATCACCGCGGGAACACCGGCGCCACCAGCGAATGGAACATCGCCGTGGACCCCGAGGCCGCGCAGCGCGTGCTGGCCGCCTTCACCGACGCCCCGACCCGCCCGGTGATGGGCGCCCTCGAGGCCACCGAGACCGTCCGCTTCACGCAGGAGACCCTGGACCGGCTGATCGCCCTCGCCGCGGACACGGGCCATCCCGTGGCCACGATCCTGGTGGATGCGCTGCGCTTCTACTTCGCCTTCCACGAGGCCGACGGCTTCGGCTGGAGCGCCCACGTCCACGATCCCCTGGTGGCCGCGCACGCGGTCACCGGGGACTTCGCCGCCACCCGTTCCCTGGCGGTGGACGTCGAGCTGGCCGGGACCCTGACCCGCGGCCAGACCGTGGGCGACGAGCTGGGCCGCTGGGGCCGGCAGCCGAACCTCGAGCTGCTCACGGACGTCCGGCCCGAGGACTTCATCGAGCACCTGCTGGGCGTCCTCGAGCAGGGGCTGTCCGCCTGACCGCGTGTCACCGGGCGAGCATGGTGACCTCGACCTCGAAGCAGCGCCGGGGCCCCTTCTCCTCCGTCGCGGCGCGCCAGCCCACGCAGCGCACGGACCCTGTGCTCGGATCGTCCTGGTAGGAAACCAGCACCGTCCCCGGCAGGGTCACCGGGGCGTCGAAGGTGACGTCCCAGCGCAGCGGCCGCGAGAGGTCCACGCGGGACTCGGTGAGAGCCCGCGAGGCGGTGTACATGCCGTGCGCGATGGCCCGCGGGAAGCCGAAGGCCCGCGCACTGAGGGCCGTCAGATGGATCGGGTTCGCGTCCCCGGAGACCGCGGCGTAGCGCCTCCCGGTGTCCGCGGCCAGGCGCCAGCGGCCCGACGGCCGCGGCGGGACGAAGGCCTCGCGACCGGCGGATCGGGGCGATCCCGCGGATCCTCCGGGGCCGGTCGCCCCGGGGCCCGCGGCCGCCCCCACGGCCGCGGACCCGGCACCGTCCCCTGACGGGTTCCGGGAGCTCTGCTCGCCCGTGGCGAGATAGGTCGAGACGTCCGTGGCGACGATCTCGCCGTCCGCGGCGTGGATCGTGGAGACCACCTCGACGGTGTGTCCGCGGCGGTGCGGGCGCAGCTCCCGCATCCGGCACTCGACGTCCACCCGCTCCCCCACCCGCACCGGCCGGTGCTGCAGCACCTGGTTGCGCAGGTGCACCAGCCCGAGCAGGGAGAAGGGGACGTCGCGCCGGGCCATCAGGGCGAGGGAGACGGGGAAGGCGAGGACGTGGAGCACGCCGGGATGGACGATGTCGGTGGCCGCGCCGCCCAGCAGGTGGTCGAAGTCGCGGGCGCGCTCGGCGTCGATGCGGACCGCGCGCACGCGGTAGGCGATCGCGGGCAGGACCGGCGGCTCGGCGGCGCGGCGGCGGGACCGGGGGTCCAGGGCGGCCGCGTAGACGGCGGGGAAGGAGGGGACGTCGGCGAGGTCCTTCACGCGCTCTCCGCGGTGCACGGCGCTCACCGTCCCACCATGTTCTGGCCGCACACGCGCAGCGTAGCGCCGCGGATCCCTCCGGCCTCCGCGGAGCACAGGAAGGAGACCGCCTCGGCGACGTCCACGGGCAGGCCGCCCTGCTGCAGGGAGTTCAGGCGGCGCGCGATCTCGCGGGTCAGCGCCGGCATCCGCGCGGTCATCTCGGTCTCGATGAAGCCGGGAGCGACCGCGTTGGCGGTGCCGCCGCGGGCGGCGAGGTCCGCGGCGAGCGCGTCGACGAAGGCCATCACCCCCGCCTTGGAGGCGGCGTAGTTGGTCTGCCCGCGATTGCCGGCGATGCCGCTGGTGGAGGCCAGGGAGACGACGCGGGGCTGCGGGCCGAGCACGTCTCCCGCGTCGAGCAGGGCCTCGGTGAGCCGGATCTGGCTGGTGATGTTCACCGCGAGCACCGGGTCCCAGCGGTCCGCGGTCATGTTGGCCAGCAGCTTGTCGCGGGTGATGCCGGCGTTGAGCACCACCGCGTCGAGGATCAGGTTCCGCTCGCGCAGGGCGGCGACCAGCCGGTCCCCGGCGCCTGGTGAGGCGACGTCGAGCTGGATCGGGACGGCGCGCAGCTCGTTGGCCAGCCGCGCCAGCTCGGTGCCGGCGCCGGGCACGTCGAGGAGGATCAGCCGGGCGCCGTCGGCCGCGAGGGTGCGGGCGATCGAGGCGCCGATGCCGCGGGCGGCGCCGGTCACCAGCGCCGTGCGACCGGCGAGCGGGCGCGCCGGGTCCTCGGTGGCGGCGCCGTCGGCGGAGGAGACGGTCAGGAGCTGGCCGGTGACGAAGGCGCTGCGGGCGGAGAGCAGGAAGCGCAGCGCACCGAGGACGCCGGGGGCCTCCAGCGCCACCCCGTCCTCGACCAGCACCCCGTTGGCGGTGCCGCCGGCGCGCATCTCGTGGGCGAGGGAGCGCAGGAAGCCCTCCACGCCGCCGCGCGCGGCGTCCCGGGCGGGATCCTCGCCGCGGGCGGGCCGGGAGAGGGTGATGACCCGCGCTCCGGGGGCGAGCGAGCGCAGGGCGCCCGCCAGCGGCAGCACGATCGGCCCCAGCTCCTCCGGGGCGGCGAGCTCGTCGAGGACGAGGAGCACGGAGCCGATGGTGGTCAGCCCGTCGGCCCGGCGGCGCACGTCGGCGCCCTGCTCCAGCAGCCGGTGAGCGATGGCGTCGGCCCCGGCGGTGTCACCGAGCACCACCACCGGGCCCAGCACCGGGGCGGGGCGGTCCTCCCGGCGCAGCAGCCGGGCGGGTCGCGGCAGGCCGATCTGCTTCGCGAGCATCCCGCCCGGGGCGGAGCGGACGAAGCGGGTGTAGGCATCGGTCATGGGAACCTCCGGTTCACGGGGTGGAGCGCGGCGACGGCGGCGGGCCGTGCGGCGAGGATCAGGAGCTGACGGATTCGAGCAGCACGGCGGTGCCCTGGCCGGAGGCGGCGCACACCGAGATCAGGCCGCGCTGGACGCGGCCGGTCTCGGCCGCGCGCTGATGGAGGAGCTTCGCGAGCGTCGCCACGATCCGGCCGCCGGTGGCCGCGAAGGGGTGGCCGGCGGCGAGCGAGGAGCCGGTGACGTTGAGCTTCGTGCGGTCGATCGCGCCCATCGCCCCGCCGCGGCCCAGCCGCTCGCGACAGAACTCCTCGGACTCCCAGGCCGCGAGGGTGGTCAGGACCGTCGCGGCGAAGGCCTCGTGGATCTCGTAGAGGTCGAGGTCCTGGAGGGTGAGGCCCTGGGCGTCCAGCAGCTCGGGCACGGCGTGCACGGGAGCCATCAGCAGGCCCTCGTCACCGCGGGTGAAGTCGACGGCGGTGCTGCGGGCGTCCACCACCCGGGCGAGCGGCACGAGGCCCTTCCCCGCGGCCCATTCCTCGCTGCCCAGGAGGACCGAGGAGGCGCCGTCGGACAGCGGCGTGGAGTTGCCGGCGGTCATCGTGGGCTCGGCGACCTGCGGGGTGCCCGCCCCGAAGACGGGCTTCAGCGCGCCGAGCTTCTCAAGGGTGGTGTCCGGGCGCAGGGTCGCGTCCCGGGCGAGTCCGCGGTATCCGGTGACCAGGTCGTCGAAGAACCCGGCCTCGTACGCGGCGGCGAGGCGGTGGTGGGAGGCCAGCGCCAGCTCGTCCTGCTCCGCGCGGCCGATGCCCCACTGCGCGGTGGTCAGGGCCTGGTGCTCCCCCATGGACAGCCCCGTGCGGGGCTCGCTGTTGCGCGGCGGCAGCGGTGCGAGGTGGGAGGGGCGGATCGCGGCGAGCGCCCGGAGGCGCTGCGCGGCGGTCTTCGCGGCGCTCGCCCGATGGAGGATGCGGCGCAGGGCCGGGGTGACCTCGATCGGGGCGTCGGAGGCCGAGTCGACCCCGCAGGCGATGCCGGAGTCGATCTGCCCCAGCTGGATCCGGTTGGACACGTGGACCATGGTCTCCAGGCTCGTGGCGCAGGCCCGGGAGAGGTCGATCGTCGGGGTGCGGGGGTCCAGCGGCGTGCCCAGCGCGCTCTCGCGGGTGAGGTTGAGGTCCCCGGCGAGCTTGAGCACGGCGCCGCCGGCGATCTCGCCCAGCTGCTCGTCCTGCAGCCCGAAGCGGGCCACCAGCCCCTCGAGGGCCGCGGTGAGCAGGTCCTGCTCGGAAATGCCGGCATAGGCTCCGCCGGCGCGGGCGAAGGGGATACGGTTTCCGCCCAGGATCAGCGCGTCGCGCGGGAACTCGTTCACTGTGTGCACCTCGTCGTGGTCGGAGTCGTGGCCGCTCAGCACTTTACATAGAACCGCCGGTACTTGATACCCTAGGTTCCGTGAACGCGACGACGCAAGCCCCCGTGGACGGACGCTCGGCGCGCTGGGAGCGCCACCGGGCGCAGCGCCGTGCCGAGCTGCTGGACGTGGCCCGGCACCTGATCCATGAGCAGGGCCCCGACGTGACCATGGAGGACATCGCCGCAGCCTCCGGCACCTCGAAGTCCATCGTCTACCGCTACTTCGAGGACAAGGCCCACCTCCAGCGCGAGCTGGGCCGCAGCATCCTGGGCACCATGCACGAGAAGCTGCTCGCCGAGATGCGGTCCCTCGAGGACGCCGTCGGCCGGGAGCCGGATCCGGACGAGCGCCTCCACGCGATGATCCGCGCCTACGTCGAGACCGCGCAGCGCTCCCCCGGCGTCTACCGCTTCGTCACCCGGCCCAGCGACGGGCTGAACCACTTCCTCGGCGCCGTCTCCCGCCTGGTCACGACCTTCCTGCCGGAGCAGACCCCGGCCCCCCAGGTCTGGGCGCACGGGGCCGTCGGCTTCGTGGAGCGGGCCGTGGACACCTGGATGACCGAGCACGAGGCCGCCGCCGGCGACGGCCCCGCCCCTCTCACCTCCGATCAGCTGGTGGCCCACCTGGTCACCTGGCTCATGAAGGGACTGAACGCATGAGGACCGACGCCCCCGCATCGACCACCGCCCCCGCACCGGGCACCCCCGCCGAGGAGAGCCGGGAGGCGGGCACCTCGTCCGAGACCCCCACCGGCCCCCTCGCGGTGCCGCCCGGCGGCGCCGACCGCCTCGACGTCGAGATGGTCTCCGAGGCGCTGCTGGGCCGCTGGGCCGACACCCGCCGCGCCGCGCGGGAGCGGGCGGCGCGTCCCGCGCTGCACCGGCCGCTGGACGCGACCGTGGCCGAGCACCGCGAGCGCGTGCTCGGCCAGCTCCACCTCCTCGCCGAGGAGGAGGTCTCCCTGCCGATGCTGCCCGAGCACCTGGGCGGCCCCAACGACAACGGTGCCAACGTCGCCGCCTTCGAGGAGCTGGTCGTCGCCGACCCCTCGCTGCAGATCAAGGCGGGCGTGCAGTGGGGGCTGTTCACCTCCGCGATCGTGCAGCTGGGCAACGAGGAGCAGCAGCGCGCCTGGGTGCCGGACGCCATGAGCCTCGAGACCCCGGGGGCCTTCGCGATGACCGAGATCGGCCACGGCTCCGACGTGCAGTCCCTGGCCACCACCGCCACCTACGATCCCGCGACCGAGGAATGGGTCCTGAACACCCCCATCCGCGCCGCGTGGAAGGAGTTCCTGGGCAACGCGGCGCTGCACGCACGCGCCGCGACCGTCTTCGCGCGGCTCATCACCCGCGGCGTGGACCACGGCGTCCACTGCTTCTACGTGCCCGTGCGCGACGCCGAGGGCGAGCTGCTGCCGGGGGTCGCGAGCGAGGACGACGGCCCCAAGGGCGGACTGAACGGGATCGACAACGGCCGCCTCGCCTTCGACCACGTCCGCGTGCCCCGCACCCACCTGCTGAACCGCTACGGGAACGTCGCCGCCGACGGCACGTACACCTCCCCGATCGAATCCCCCGGGCGGCGCTTCTTCACGATGCTGGGCACGCTGGTGCAGGGCCGGGTCTCCCTGGACGGCTCCGCGATCCGCGCCAGTCAGCTGGCCCTCCACATCGCGATCACCTACGCCACCCAGCGCCGCCAGTTCACCGCCGCCGATCCCACAGAGGAGACGGTGCTGATGGACTACCAGACGCATCTGCACCGCCTGCTGCCCCGGCTCGCCGCGACCTACGCCGGCGCCTTCGCCCACGAGCAGCTGCTGCAGGCCTTCGACGACGTCTTCTCCGGCCGCGGCGACTCCCCCGCCGCGCGCGAGGACCTCGAGACCCTCGCCGCGGCGCTCAAGCCCACCTCCACCCGCCTTGCGCTAGACACCATCCAGGAGTGCCGCGAGGCCTGCGGCGGCGCCGGTTTCATGGCGGAGAACCAGCTGGTGGGCCTGCACCAGGACCTCGACGTCTACGCGACCTTCGAGGGGGACAACACGGTCCTGCTGCAGCTGGTGGCCAAGCGCCTGCTGAGCGACTACACCTCGGAGCTGCGCAGCGTGGACCGCGCCGGGATCGGCCGCTTCATCGCCCAGCGGGCGGAGGTGCTGGCCAAGCGCCACACCCCCTGGGCGCGGCTGGGTCAGGACATCGCCGATCGCGGAAGCCCCCGGCGCGCCTTCGACTCGATGCGCCAGGCGGAGTTCCAGGAGCAGCTGCTCGCCGATCGCGCCCGGGTCAAGGTCGAGGAGGTGGCGCTCGCCCTGCGCCCCACCGCGCGGATGAGCCCGGCCGACGCCGCCGCCGAGGTCAACAAGCACCAGGTGGAGATGCTCGAGGCGGCCCGGGCCCACGCCGACCTGGTGCGCTGGCGCGCCTTCACCGCGGGGATCGCGGCGATCGAGGACGAGGGCAGCCGTGCGGTGCTCACCGACGTGCGGGACCTCTTCGGCCTCACCGCGATCGAGGACGATCTGGCCTGGTTCCTGCTCAGCGGCATGATCTCCGCGCAGCGCGGCCGGCAGATCGGCACCGATCTGCGTCGCCTGCTGTGGCGGCTGCGCCCCCATGTGCTGGATCTGGTCGCCGCCTTCGACATCCGCCCCGGGCACGTGCGCGCACCGATCGCCCTGGGCGGCGAGCGGGAGCGGCAGGACGAGGCGGCCGAGCACGCCCGCGCCCAGCGCGCGAGCTCGACCGCGCCGGTCAGCGAGAAGGTGCTGCGGGACCGGGAGAAGGCCGCCCGGCGCGGAGCCTGAGCCGCGGGGCGCGAGGTCCCGGTCTCACCGCGCCGCACCGGGCCGCTCGCGCGCCGCCCGCGATCGTAGACTGGGGGCACCGCGCCGGACCCTCGCCGGGTCCGCCCTGCCCCCGCCCTCGTGACGAACGGATCCGAACCCGCGATGACCGCTGAGACCGCCCCCACCACCCCGCACGGCCGGCCCGCGGACGTCGACACGGTCGAGTCCGCCGCCGCCACGCCGGACCAGGAGCAGCCGTACGCGGCGCTCGGCCTCAAGGAGGACGAGTACGCGAGCATCCGGGAGATCCTGGGGCGCCGCCCCACCAACGCGGAGCTCGCCATGTACTCGGTCATGTGGTCCGAGCACTGCTCCTACAAGTCCTCCAAGCGCCATCTGAGCACCTTCGGCCAGCACACCACCGAGGCGATGCGGGAGAAGCTGCTGGTGGGCATGGGCGAGAACGCCGGCGTGGTCGACATCGGCGACGGCTGGGCGGTGACCTTCAAGGTCGAGTCCCACAACCACCCCTCCTACGTCGAGCCGTACCAGGGCGCGGCCACGGGCGTGGGCGGCATCGTCCGAGACATCATCTCGATGGGCGCGCGGCCGGTCGCGGTCATGGACCAGCTGCGCTTCGGCGCGATCGACCACCCGGACACCCAGCGGGTGGTCCACGGCGTGGTCTCCGGCGTGGGCGGCTACGGAAACTCCCTGGGCCTGCCCAATATCGGCGGCGAGACCGTCTTCGACGCCGCATATCAGACCAACCCCCTGGTCAACGCCCTCTGCCTGGGCGTGCTGCGTCATGAGGACATCCACCTCGCCTCCGCCACGGGGCCCGGCAACCAGGTGGTGCTCTTCGGCGCCCGCACCGGCGGCGACGGCATCGGCGGCGCCTCGATCCTCGCCTCGGAGACCTTCGACGAGGGCGGCCCCGTCAAGCGGCCCAGCGTCCAGGTGGGCGACCCCTTCATGGAGAAGGTCCTCATCGAGTGCTGCCTCGAGCTGTTCGCCGCCGGCACCGTCGAGGGCATCCAGGACCTGGGCGCCGCCGGCATCTCCTGCGCCACCAGCGAGCTGGCCGCCAACGGCCGCTCGGGCATGCACATCGACCTCGAGAACGTGCTGCTGCGCGATCCCACCCTCACCGCCGGCGAGATCCTCATGAGCGAGTCGCAGGAGCGGATGATGGCCGTGGTCCGTCCCGAGAAGCTCGCCGAGTTCCAGGCGATCGCGGAGAAGTGGGACGTGGAGGCCGCGGTGATCGGCGAGGTCACCGGCGACGGCCGCCTCACCATCGACCACGACGGCCACCGCATCGTGGACGTGGATCCCGCGACCGTCGCCGTCGACGGCCCCGTCTACGACCGGCCCTACGCCCGTCCCGACTGGCAGGACGCCCTGCAGGCCGATACCGCCGAGGCACTCCCCCGCCCGCAGAGCGCCGAGGAGCTCGCCGAGACGCTGCGCACCCTCATCGCCTCCCCGAACCTCGCCTCCGCCTCCTGGGTCACCGACCAGTACGACCGCTACGTGGGCGGCAACACCGCGCTGTCCATGCCGGACGATGCCGGCGTGGTCCGCGTGGACGAGACCACCGGCCGCGGCGTGGCACTGGCGACCGACGCCAACGGCCGCTACACCAAGCTCGACCCCCGCACCGGCGCGCAGCTCGCGCTCGCGGAGGCCTATCGCAATGTCGCCGCCTCCGGCGCGGTGCCGCTGGCGATCACCGACTGCCTGAACTTCGGCTCCCCCGAGGACCCGGGCCCCATGTGGCAGCTGGTCGAGGCGATCGGCGGCCTCGCCGAGGCCTGCGAGACCCTCGAGGTCCCCGTCACCGGCGGCAACGTCTCGCTGTACAACTCGACCGGCGAGAGCGGCCGCATCGACTCCGCGATCCACCCCACGCCCGTGGTCGGCGTGCTGGGCGTGCTGGAGGACGTCGCCCGTCGCGTCCCCTCCGGCTGGCAGGAGGAGGGGCTGACGGTGCTGCTGCTGGGCACCACCAGGGAGGAGCTCTCCGGCTCCGCCTGGGCGCAGGTGGCCCACGATCACCTCGGCGGAATGCCCCCGCAGGTCGATCTCGCGGCCGAGCGCTCCCTGGCCCAGGTGCTCATCGCCGCCGCCGCGGAGGGTCTGGCAGCCGCCTCCCACGACCTCTCCGAGGGCGGCCTCGCCCAGGCGCTGGTCGAGGCCGCGACCCGCTTCGGCGCGGAGGAGTCCCCGCGCACCGGGGCCCGCGTGGACCTCGCGCCGCTGCTCGAGCGCGACGGCGTGGACCTCGCGACCGCCCTGTTCTCCGAGTCCCAGGCCCGGGCGCTGGTCGCGGTGCCGGCCGAGCACGAGGAGCGCCTCGCGGCGCTCGCCGCCGAGCACGGCGTGCCGGTGCTGCGCCTCGGCACCACCGGCGGCGACGCCCTCGAGATCGCCGGCGTGGACCGCTTCGCGGTGACCACGCTGCGGGCGCTGCGCGAGGGAACCCTCCCCCGCCACTTCGGCTGAGCCGCCCCCGCCGCGGGCCTCAGCGCTCGCGGCGGGACGGCAGCCGCCGGCGTCCCCCGTCCAGCGCCCGTCGCGCCGCGCGGCGCGCACGACGTGCCGCACCGGCGGCGAGGCGCACAGGGTCCCGGCGCTCGAGGGTCCGCTCGAGCCGGAGCACCTCCTCGCGCAGGGCGCGCAGCTCCTCGAGGATCCGCTCCTCGCTGCGCCCCACCAGGGTCTCGGTGGTCCGGGACAGGAACATCGGCAGCCCGAGGCCGTGCTCGGCGGTCCAGCGCTGCAGATGCCGCTCGGCCAGCACGGCGTCGTAGTGCCGATGCCCGCCGGCGAGCGCGTACATCGAGTTGCTGCCGGCGCCCACGGCGGTGGGCCGCTGCCGCCACTGGGCGAGCGGGCGGTCGAGGAAGCCCACCTCCCCGTGCTGCAGCAGCTCGAGGTGGAAGGCGTAGTCGCCCACGACGGGCAGGGACTCGTCGTAGGGCCCCACGATCTCGTGGACGCTCCGCCGGTGCAGCATGGCGATCGGCACGTGGCGGTTCACCGCGAGATAGTCGAGCAGCCGGACGCCCTCCAGCTCGGGCCAGGAGGGGAAGATCTCGTCCTCGACGAAGCCCGTGGGCGTCTCGTGCTCATGCACGATCAGCGTGCGCACCACCACGGCGTCCTGCTCGGGATGGGCGTCCAGGTGCGCGAGCGTCTCCTGCAGGAAGGTCGGGTGCCAGGTGTCGTCGTCGTCATGGAGCACCACGGCCGCCGCCGTGCTCTCGCGCAGGCCGTGGTTGCTGGCCGCCTCCATCCCGGTCGAGCGCGCCCGGTGGATCACCCGGACCCGGCCGTCGGCCTCGGCGGCGTAGCGGGCCGCGAGCGCATCGACCGCGGCGGCGTCGCCGGCGTCGTCGACGATCACCAGCTCCCAGTCCTGCCGGGTCTGGGCGAGCACGTCCTGGACGGCACGGTCCAGCAGGCGGGGCCGGTCGCGGGTGCGCAGGATGATCGCGGCCGACGGGCCGGCCGCCGCGGCGCCGGCCGCCGACCCCGCGCTCCCGACGGTGCGGGTCCAGGGGGCGAGCTGCGCACGCAGCGCGGGCTCCCAGCGCTGCACGGGCTCGATGCCGGCGCCGCGCGGGTCCTCGAGGTCCTCCGGGACCGTGCCGTCCAGGGACCGGACCACACGGTCCCACCAGTCCTCGACCGCGCCGAGCAGTCGGGGACGGCGGCCCGCGAGCGCGGCGGTCTCGGCCTCCCGGCCGGCCACCAGGGCCTCGGCCACGGGGCCGACCAGGTCCGAGGCGCCCCCGGTCCGCGGGTCCCACAGCGCGGCGAGCGGCACCGCGCCCCCGGCCAGCCCCGCGGTGCGAAGGGCGCCGTCCATGCGGGAGGCGCCGTAGCGGTTCAGGGGCAGGGCCAGCACGGAGGACCCGGCGGCGGCGCCGAAGACCACCGGGTGGAAGCGCGTGGTGATCACCCAGGCCGCGGCGGTGGTGCGAGCGGCGGAGACCGTGTCCGGCTCGATCGGGAGCACCGTCGACGGGACGCGCAGGCGCTCGGCGACCTCGGCGTGCAGCGCCAGGTCGCCGCCGCCGACGTCGGGATCGGCCATGTGCGGGACCAGCTCGACGCGCGCGCCGGTGCGCTCGACGAGCTGCTCGATCACCGCGCAGACCACGGCGACGTAGTCCTCGCGCGGGAAGGGCTCGCCGTCCCCGCCCAGGGTGACGCTGAGCAGCTCGGGGTCCGGAGCCGCGCTCCCCTCCGCCAGACCGATGCCGGTGGCGTCGTCCGCGGTGTGCACGAGGGCGGGGTGCCCGGGCCGCAGCGCCCGCGCGCGGCGCGCGCTGCCCGCGTCCCGCAGCCCCACCAGGGTGCACAGGTCCAGCAGCTCCCCCACGCTCTCGCGATCGGCGTCGGTGAGCTCGGGGCCCAGGCTCTGCCCGGTGAGCACCACCGGCTTCCCGAGCGCGCGGGCCACCAGCGCCGTCGCCAGGCGCTCGTCGAGCAGCCAGCCGTAGCGGGAGGTGAGACTGCCGCCGCCCCCGATCACCAGGGCGTCCACGGCGCGCAGCTGCTCGATGATCCCGAAGAGCTTGTCCTCCGCGGGGAGCGCGCCGCGATCACCGGCGAGCACACGGCGGATCTCCCCGAGATAGCGGGCACGGTCCTCGAGCGGCCACGGGAAGGTCAGCGCCGGGATGCTCGCCGCCGGGGCGGTGCCGCCCGGCCCGTACTTCTCGTGGCGCGAGATGCGCACCACCTCGACGCCGCGCGCCTCCAGGCGGGCGGCGCTCATCGTCGCGATCGCCTCGTCACCGACGTGGTAGACGGTCTGATCGACATCGCACAGCAGGGCGACCCTCACCGCAGCTCCTCTCCGGCGGGCCGGACCGTCCCCGGTCAGATCCCGCGATGCTCCATCCAGCGGATCATGAAGGCCGCCATCGCGTCACGGCCGATCGGCGCCCGCGGCCGGAACGTGCCGTCGGGCCATCCGGTGGTGATCCCCGTGTCCGCCAGCCAGGTGATCTCCCGTGCGAACTGGTGGTTCGACGGGACGTCCCGGAAGGGGCTCGAGGTCCCGGACGCGGGCTTCCCGGAGGCACGGTACAGGAAGGCGGCCAGGGCGCCGCGCTCGATCGACGCGGTGGGACGGAAGGTGCCGTCCGGCCACCCCTCGACGATGCCCTGGGCATGCGCCCAGGTGATCTCGCGGTAGTACATGCGGTCCCGGGGCATGTCCCGGAACGGGGAGCGCGAGGGCGGGGAGAAGGAGGGCGAGCCCATGCTGCGGTAGATGAAGACCGCCATCGCGTCGCGCTGGATGGGCGAGAGCGGCCGGTAGGTGCCGTCGGGCCACCCCGTGGTGATGCCGCGCGCGGCGAGCTGCTCGATCTCGGCGCGGAACATGAGATCCGGCGGGACGTCGATGAAGCGGGAGTCGTGGAAGACGACCCGTCCGCCCATCTCGACCGCGGCACCCTGCTCGAAGCGCTGCACGGTCTGGGTCTCGCGGGTGAAGGCGGCGGAGGACGGCCGTCCCCACGAGGCCCGCCACTGCGCGGCCATCGGCGTCGCGTAGCCGCGGGCGTCGCCGCTCTCCTGGAGCACCAGACCCGAGGTGAGCACGGTCGCGGTGTAGCCGCCGGTGCGGTGCGCGCCCTTGACCACGGTGCCCAGCGCCGCGCCGCCGCCGGCGCCTTCGAAGGCGAGCAGATGCTCACGCCAGCCCGAGTCGAGGTAGCCCTGCGCCTCACGGCGGATCGTGCCGAGCTGGTCGTAGAGGCTGCGGCCCGGGCACTCGGTGTAGTTGACGTCGCGGTGGCCCAGCACCACCGGGAGCGAGACGGGCGTGCCCGCGGGGAAGCGGGTGCCGCTGCCCGGGGTCCAGGAGGCGGCGACGGAGGTGCTCGTGGTGAAGGTGCTCAGCAGCTTCCAGGCCACGATCCGGGAGAGCGCGGTGCGGGTGGCCGCCGGGACGGTGCGCGCGGTGTGGTCCCCCATCACGCACACGCCGAAGGAGCCGGTGTTGAAGCCGTAGGCATGGGCGCCGATGATCGAGCGGTGCAGGCCCCCGCTGCGGCCCTCGAAGATCCGGCCGTAGCGGTCCACGAGGAGGTTGTAGCCGATGTCCGCCCAGCCCAGCGTGCGGGTGTGATACGCGTGGATGCCGCGGAGGATCTGGGCGGACTGGGTCGCGCTGTAGTCGTTGGTGCCGGCGGAGTGGTGGATGACCACGGCCTTCAGCCGCTCGGCCCCGCGCGTCCCGCGGACCACGGACTCGTCGGCGCCCCAGGAGGCCCGACTGACATAGCTCGGGGCGCCCGGGCCCAGCGCCGGTGTGGCCGGATTGGCGGCCGTGCTCGCGGACCGCAGGGCAGGCTGCTGCTGCGGCTCGGTCCCGGCCTCCTCCTCGAGCTGGTCGACCTGCTCGTCGAGGGCGGCCTGCGAGGTGGTCACGACATGCGCGGTGAGCACCTCGGAGACGTCGCTGCCGTCCAGCTCCGCCCGGATCTGCAGGCCCGTCACGTCACCCATCCAGGCGACCTCGGTGCCGGTCGCGAGCTCCCCGGTCTCGGGATCCTCGGCGGGCTCGAGCGGGCACCACGGCGACCAGCCGCCGTCCTCGGCGAGCAGGCCGCGCGCCTGCACCTCCGGGGCCTCGACGTCCGCCGGCCAGGTCACCCCGACCATGGTGGCAGGCTGCTGCGCCAGCTCTCGCACCTCCGTGCCCTCCGCCTCGACGAGCGGTGCGTCGGCGAGGGGGATGTCCAGGATGCGGGTCTCACCGCCCGTGACCGCGGGATCGGCCGGATCGGCGGGACGGGCAGGATCCGCGGCGGCGGGGGCGCCGCCGAGCGCCGCCGCGACCGGGACACCGACGGCCGTGGCCGCCAGCAGCGCGCGGCGCGAAGGACCGGTGCGCGCGGGGAGCGGCGATGCATCGCCCGGGACGCGGGTCGGGCGGGCGGGGAGGGCGTGGCGATCGGACACGGGGCGGCTCCGGATCTCTGGGGACAGGGCGTCGAGCGGGGGGCACCGTCGATCGGTCCCGCACGCACGGCCGTCCGCCGAGCGCGATCGGGCCCTGGCGACATCACGCCCCCGGTGGTGACGATAGCGGGACGGGCAACCGTTCTCCGCCCTGCCGGGTCACGAATCGGAATCGGTCCGGACCGACGACGAGGGCGGGCCGTCGGGGTTCCCCCGGCGACCCGCCCTCGCGGCGATCGTCCTCGGACGATCAGGCGTTGCTGTCCTCGGTGCCCTCGGCAGCCTCGGCGCCCTCGGCCGGCGCGGCGTTCTTGGCGGCGCCCTCGGCCTCCTTCACGACGGCCTGCTTCGGGGAGTACTCCTCGGTGACCAGCTCGATGACGGCCATGGGAGCGTTGTCGCCCTTGCGCGGGCCGATCTTCGTGATGCGGGTGTAGCCGCCCGGACGCTCGGCGAAGGTCGGCGCGATCTCCTCGAACAGCGAGTAGACGACGCCGCGGTCGCGGATGGTGCGCATGACGCGACGGCGGGAGGCCAGATCGCCCTTCTTCGCGAAGGTGACCAGGCGCTCGGCGTAGGGGCGCAGGCGCTTGGCCTTGGTCTCGGTGGTGGTGATCGCCTTGTGGCGGAACAGCTCGGTCGCGAGTCCCGCGAGGATCATCCGCTCGTGAGCGGGGGATCCGCCGAGGCGCGCGCCCTTGGTGGGTGCAGGCATGGTCGTTCTCCTAGATGAAAAAGAGGAAGGTCAGTACTGGTCGCCGAAGTCGTCGGAGTAGGTCTCGATGGCCGACGGGTCGAAGCCGGCCGGGGAGTCCTTCAGCGACAGACCGAGATCGGCGAGCTTCGCCTTGACCTCGTCGATGGACTTCTGGCCGAAGTTGCGGATGTCGAGCAGATCGGCCTCGGAGCGGGCGGTCAGCTCGCCGA
Organism: Brachybacterium sp. YJGR34; assembly: GCF_003347015.1. Classification (GTDB taxonomy): domain Bacteria; phylum Actinomycetota; class Actinomycetes; order Actinomycetales; family Dermabacteraceae; genus Brachybacterium. The sequence continues at coordinate 356,710 of NZ_PNFB01000002.1, read as the reverse complement.
CGGTGTGGACACCCTCGCGCATCAGGCAGTTGTACGACCGCACCGTGAGATTGAGGTCGTTGATCGGCAGCGCCAGATCGGCGGCCAGCGCCTGGTCCGTGGGCGAGGGGCCGATCTCGATGCCCTCCGCCTCCTGGTTCAGCTCGTGCGCCAGGCCGAACAGCTCGACCAGGGTCTTGCCGGCCGAGGCCACCGCATCGCGCGGGGTGATGGCCGGCTTGGTCTCGACGTCGACGATCAGCTTGTCGAAGTCGGTGCGCTGCTCGACACGCGTCGCCTCGACCTTGTAGGTCACCTTCAGCACAGGCGAGTAGATCGAGTCGACCGGGACCCGGCCGATCTCGCCGTCGATCCCCTTGTTCTGCGCGGCGGAGACGTAGCCGCGACCGCGCTCGACGATCAGCTCGATCTCCAGACGGCCCTTCTCGTTGAGGGTCGCGATGTGCAGGTCGGGGTTGTGGATCTCCACACCGGCCGGCGGGGTGATGTCCGCGGCGGTGACGCGGCCGGAGTCCTCGCGGCGCAGGTACATCACGACCGGCTCGTCGTTCTCCGAGGAGACGACGAGGTTCTTGATGTTGAGGATGACCTCGGTGATGTCCTCCTTGACCCCGGGGACGGTGCTGAACTCGTGCAGCACGCCGTCGATGCGGATCGAGGTGACTGCGGCGCCGGGGATGGAGGACAGCAGGGTGCGGCGCAGGGAGTTGCCGAGGGTGTAGCCGAAGCCCGGCTCGAGCGGCTCGATGACGAACCTGGAGCGGTTGTCCGACACGACCTCTTCGGTCAGCGTGGGGCGCTGTGCAATGAGCACTGGTGATCCTTTCCGCGAGCGTCCGCCATATGACGCTCAGAAGGGGGCGATGGGCCTAGAAGGTGGATGGTGTCCAGGGTGCCGGGCGCGGCGGCCGCCCGCCCGGCACGGGACGGCCGGGGCGGACGGGCGGGGCCGTCGCCCCGGCCGACGGGTCAGACGCGGCGGCGCTTGGCCGGGCGGGTGCCGTTGTGCGGCTGCGGGGTGACGTCCTGGATCGAGCCGACCTCGAGGCCGGTCGCGGTGAGCGAGCGGATCGCCGTCTCGCGGCCGGAGCCCGGACCCTTGACGAAGACGTCGACCTTCTTCATCCCGTGGTCCTGCGCCTGACGCGCGGCGGACTCGGCGGCCATCTGCGCGGCGTACGGGGTCGACTTGCGCGAGCCCTTGAAGCCGACCTGTCCGGCCGAGGCCCAGGAGATGACGGCGCCGGTCGGGTCCGTGATGGACACGATGGTGTTGTTGAACGTGCTCTTGATGTGGGCCTGGCCGTTGACGATGTTCTTCTTGTCCTTGCGGCGCGGCTTGCGCGCAGCGGCCTGACGGGTCTTGGTTGCCATGCGGCAGAACTCCTCTGGTGGTTTCGGGGTGCGCCGGATCCCTCAGCGGCGCGAAGTGACTGCGGGTCCCCTCGGGAGGGAACCGGGCGGCCGATTCAGCGGCGAGCGCTGATCAGCGAGCCTTCTTCTTGCCGGCGACCGTGCGCTTGGGGCCCTTGCGGGTGCGCGCGTTGGTCTTCGTGCGCTGACCGCGCACGGGCAGGCCGCGGCGATGGCGCAGGCCCTGGTAGCTGCCGATCTCCACCTTGCGGCGGATGTCGGCGGCCACCTCGCGGCGCAGGTCACCCTCGACCATGTAGTGCGCCTCGATGTGATCGCGGAGCTGGACGAGCTCCTCGTCGCTCACCTCGCGCACGCGCTTGTCGCCGGAGACGCCGGTTGCGGCCAGGGTCTCCAGGGCGCGGGTGCGTCCCACGCCGAAGATGTACGTCAGGGCGACCTCGAGGCGCTTCTCGCGCGGAAGGTCGACTCCCACCAGACGTGCCATGTGCAGATTCTCCTACTGTCTCGGAGGCCTGATCCGACACCTCGCCCGGGTCTGTTCCCTGGGCGCCGCAGCCTCCGTTCTGCGGGTGGCCGGCTCGCGCCGGTGGTGTCGACTCTTCTCTTGTGTGTGCCCGCGATGCGGGCGTGCCCTTCAGGGGCGGGGTGCCGCACGGGGCGGCGTGCCACGGCAGGACCGGGGCCGGCGGAGTGCTCCGCTCAGCCCTGGCGCTGCTTGTGACGGGGGTTCGAGCAGATGACCATGACGCGCGAATGGCGACGGATCACCCTGCAGTTGTCGCAGATCGGCTTGACGCTCGGCTTGACCTTCATAGCTTTCCTTCTCCCGGGACGATCACTTGTAGCGGTAGACGATGCGGCCCCGGTCGAGGTCGTAGGGGCTCAGCTCGACGACCACTCGGTCCTCGGGAAGGATGCGGATGTAGTGCTGGCGCATCTTCCCGGAGATGTGCGCGAGCACCTTGTGCCCGTTGTCGAGCTCCACGCGGAAGCGCGCGTTAGCGAGCGCCTCCGTGACCGTACCCTCGACCTCGATCACGCCGTCCTTCTTCGCCATGCCTCCCCAATCTCTCGCCTCCGGTGTCCCCGGGGGTCGAGTTCCGCGTTCCGCATTGTCGGACCATGCTCACCGACCGTCGGGTGACGGTACGGTGGTCAACGAGGGTGGCGCCGCAGCACAGGCCGGCCTCGCGGTACGACACGGCGGAAGCCGGTCGACCAGTCGGCGCGACGGGACTGCACGACAGCGCGCGGAACGACCGACGCGGCGGAGCACACCCGATGAATCAGCCTACACGGGAGCTGCGGAAACAGCGAGGGGCCGGGGTGATGACCCCGGTCACTCCCCCGCGGACGCGAGCGGATCCCGCGCGGCGACCACGCCGCGGCGCGCCAGCTCGGCCGCTCCGCCGTCTCCCGCCGTCAGCACCAGCAGCCCCTCGGCCGTGACCGCCACCGAGTGCTCGGCGTGCGCCGCCCGGCCGCCGGCGCTCGCGCGCACGGTCCAGTCGTCGGGCTCGAGCACCCAGTTGCCCGGACCCTGGATCAGCATCGGCTCGATCGCCAGGCACATGCCCGGGCGGACGCGCGGTCCCCGCGAGCGCGTGCGGTAGTTCATGACGTCGGGCGCCTGGTGCATGGCGCTGCCGATGCCGTGGCCCCCGAAACCCTCCAGGTGCGACAGGGAGTCCCCGGCCGCGTCGGCGACGAAGTCCTCGATCGCGGCGCCGACCTCCCCCACCCGATCGGCCGTCGCGAGCGCGGTGATGCCCGCCCACAGCGCGTCCTCGGTGATCCGCACCAGCTCCCGGTCCGCCACGGAGCGGGGCTCGCCCACGATGTGGGTGCGGGCGGCGTCGGAATGCCAGCCGTCGATGATCAGGCCGCCGTCGATGGAGACGATGTCCCCCTCCTCGAGCCGGCGGTCGTCGGGGATGCCGTGCACCACGACCTCGTTGACGCTGATGCACAGCGTCGCCGGGTAGCCGTGGTAGCCGAGGAAGTTCGGGACGGCGCCCTCGTCGCGGATCATCGCGTGGGCGAGATCGTCGAGCTCGTTGGTCGTGATGCCGGGGCGGATGGCCTCCGCGAGCATCTCGTGCACGCGATGCAGCAGCGCTCCGCTGCGGCGCATCACCAGGATCTGCTCGGGAGTCTTGAGCTCCACCTTCTCCGGCAGGATGCTCATCGCGTCGCGAGGGCCTCGCGCAGGGACTGGGTGACCTCGTCGATCGAGGCCATCCCGTTGACGCGGCGCACCAGGCCTCGACGGTCGTAGACGTCGATCAGCGGAGCGGTCTGGTCCGCGTAGACCTCGAGACGGCGGCGGATCGTCTCCTCGGTGTCGTCGCTGCGGCCGGACTCGGCGCCCCGCGCCACGAGCCGCTGGACGACCTCCTCGGCGTCGACCACGAGCAGCAGGACGCAGTCCAGCGCGCTGCCGAGCTCGGTGAGCATGCCGTCGAGGGCCTCGACCTGGTCGAGGGTGCGGGGGTAGCCGTCCAGCAGGAAGCCGTCCTGCGCGTCGTCCTCCGCGAGGCGGGAGCGCACCATGTCGTTGGTGACGGAGTCCGGCACGTACTCGCCCTTGTCCATGTAGGACTTCGCGAGCAGGCCCAGCTCCGTCTGCCCGGAGACGTTGGCGCGGAAGATGTCGCCCGTGGAGATCGCCGGGATGGAGAGCTCCTCCGCGATGCGGGCGGCCTGGGTGCCCTTGCCGGCCCCGGGCGGGCCCACGATGAGCAGGCGGCGCGCGGCAGGGGCCTCGGCCTGGGGCGAGGTGGCGTCGGTGGAGGGGGTGGTCACCGGAGAATCCCTTCGTAGTGATGCTGCTGGAGCTTCGCGTCGATCTGCTTCACGGTGTCGAGGCCCACGCCGATGATGATCAGCAGGGAGACACCGCCCAGCGGGAAGTCCTGCGAGGTGCCGAGGTAGACGAGGGCGACCAGCGGGATCAGGCAGATGATGGCGAGGTAGACCGCGCCGGCGGACTGGATCCGGTTGATCACGTAGCGCAGGTACCGCTCGGTCGGCTTGCCGGCGCGGACGTTGGGGATGAAGCCCCCGTACTTCTTCATGTTGTCCGCGATCTCCTCGGCGTTGAACGTGATCGACACGTAGAAGAACGCGAAGAAGGTGATCAGGCCGACGTACACGACGGCGTAGATCCAGGAGAACGAGATGCCCATGACCAGGTTCTCGTTGATCCACTGCACCCAGCCGGCCTCGGGGTCGCCGAAGGAGGCGGCCATCTGCGGCAGGGCGAGGATCGAGGCCGCGAAGATCACGGGGATCACGCCGGCCTGGTTGACCTTGATCGGGATGTAGGTGGAGGTGCCGCCGTACATGCGTCGGCCCACCATGCGCTTGGCGTACTGCACCGGGACCCGGCGCTGGGACTGCTCGACGAAAACCATGCCGATCATGACGACCAGCGCCATGAGGATGACCAGCAGGAAGACGAGCCAGCCCTGGAGCTGCCAGACCTGGCCCATGGAGGCCGGGAAGGAGGAGGCGATCGACGTGAAGATCATCAGGGACATGCCGTTCCCGATGCCGCGCTCGGTGATCATCTCGCCCATGAACATGATCAGCACGGTGCCGACCGTCATGGTCAGCACCATGATCAGCAGGGTCGGGATCGACTCGTCGGTGAACAGCTCCAGCTGACAGCCGACGAAGAAGTTGCCCGAGCGCACCAGCGTGATGATGGTGGTCGACTGCAGGACGCCCAGACCGATGGTGAGGTACCGGGTGTACTGCGTGAGCTTGGCCGTGCCGGAGGCGCCCTCCTTGTGGAGGGCCTCGAAGCGCGGGATCACCACGCGCAGCAGCTGCACGATGATCGAGGCGGTGATGTAGGGCATCACGCCGAGGGAGAAGACGGAGAGCTGCAGCAGCGCGCCGCCGGAGAACATGCTGACCATGCCCAGCGCGTTGGCGCCCTGTCCGGCGGCGGCCTGGTCCGCGCACCGCATCACGTTGGTGGCGTCGAACCCGGGGGTGGGGACGAAGACACCGAGGCGGTAGATCGCGATCAGGCCGAGCGTGAAGAGGATCTTCGCTCTCAGCTCGGGGGTGCGCAGCGCGCGCACGAACGAGTTCACGTGGTTCCCTCCTGGAGGTCCGGGGACAGGACCAAGGCTGTCACGGTCCATCCCGGTGCCGCGCCGGCGGCGCGACGATCGGACCGGCCCTGATAAGACGACGGGGCACCGCGGCACAGATTATTCTGCGCCGCGGTGCCCCGTCAAAAGAGACTCACGCGGTAGTGACGGACCCGCCAGCCGCCGCGATCTTCTGCTCCGCCGAGGCGGAGAACTTCTGCGCGGTGATGTCGAGCTTGACGCTGACATCGCCGGTCCCCAGCACCTTCACGGGCTGGTTCTTGCGCACGGCACCCTTGGCGACGAGGTCCTCGACGGTGACGGTGCCACCCTCGGGGAAGAGCTCCTGCAGGGTCGCGAGATTCACGACCTGGAACTCGACGCGGAACGGGTTCTTGAACCCGCGCAGCTTGGGGAGCCGCATGTGGAGCGGGACCTGGCCGCCCTCGAAGCCGGCCGGCACCTGATAACGGGCCTTCGTGCCCTTGGTGCCGCGACCGGCGGTCTTGCCCTTGGAGGCCTCACCACGGCCGACGCGGGTGCGCGCGGTCTTGGAACCGGGCGCGGGGCGCAGGTCGTGGAGCTTCAGAGGGCTCTGGTTGGAATCAGTCATGTCAGTCCACCTCTTCGAACGTCACCAGGTGGGTGACGGTGCGGATCATGCCGCGGATCTCCGGGCGATCGTCCTTCACCACCGTGTCACCGATGCGCTTGAGGCCGAGGCCGCGCAGGGTGGCTCGCTGGCTCTTGGTGCCGCCGATGTCGGAACGGACCTGGGTCACCTTGATCTGCATCAGGCACCCACCTTCTCCGCACGGGCCGCGGCGCGGCCCTCGGCCTGGGCCCGCAGGAGCGCCGCCGGGGCGACGTCCTCGACCGCGAGGCCACGACGTGCGGCCACGGCCTCCGGCTCCTCGAGCTGCTTGAGGGCGTCGACGGTGGCCCGCACGATGTTGATCGCGTTGCTCGAGCCGAGCGACTTGGAGAGCACGTCGTGCACTCCGGCGCACTCCAGCACGGCGCGGACCGGGCCGCCGGCGATCACACCGGTGCCCGGGGCCGCGGGGCGCAGCAGGACGACGCCCGCCGCATCCTCGCCCTGGACCTGGTGCACGACGGTGCCCTGGATGCGCGGGACGCGGAAGAAGTTCTTCTTCGCCTCCTCGACACCCTTGGAGATCGCCGAGGGGACCTCCTTCGCCTTGCCGTAGCCGACGCCGACCGTGCCGTCGCCGTCACCGACCACCACGAGGGCGGTGAAGGAGAAGCGACGGCCGCCCTTGACGACCTTGGAGACGCGGTTGATGCTCACGACGCGCTCGAGGAACGCCGACTTCTCGGCATCCTGTCCGCGGCCGCGACCACCCTGTCGACCGCCGCGGTCGCCGCCCTGGCGACCACCGCGATCATTGCTGTTGGTGGTGGAGTTGTCGTCCCGCCGGCCGGAGGCCGCGGGACCGTTGTTCCGCTGCTGTGCAGCCATATTCAGATCCTCTTCTCGTCCTGTGTCCGGGGGGCGATCACAGCGCCAGGCCGGCCTCGCGGGCGCCGTCGGCGACGGCGGCCACACGGCCGTGGTACTTGTTGCCGCCGCGGTCGAACACGACGGCGTCGATCCCGGCGGCCTTGGCGCGCTCGGCGACCAGAGCACCGACGGTGCGCGCCTTGTCCGTCTTGGGGGCCGAGGTCGAGCGCAGATCCGACTCCATGGTCGAGGCCGACGCGATGGTCTTGCCCAGGGCGTCGTCGACGACCTGCACGAAGACGTGGCGGGTCGAGCGGGTGACCACCAGGCGCGGACGCTGGGCGGTGCCGATGACACGACGACGGACGCGCAGGTGACGGCGGCCGCGCGTGCGCAGACGGCTCCCGGGCTTGCCCTTGGTGTGCTTGAGTGCGTACCCCATGGTCACTTACCAGCCTTTCCGGCCTTGCGGAGCACGGCCTCGTCGGCGTACCGAACACCCTTGCCCTTGTAGGGCTCGGGGGGACGGATCCCACGGATCTTCGCGGCGACCTGGCCCACCCGCTGCTTGTCGATGCCGCTGACCGAGAACTTGCTCGGGGACTCGACGCTCAGGGTGATGCCCTCGGGGGCCTTCACCGTGACGGGGTGGGAGAAGCCGAGCGCGAACTCGAGGTCGGTGCCCTTCGCGGTCACACGGTAGCCCGTGCCCACGATCTCCAGCTTCTTCTCGTAGCCCTCGGTGACGCCGAGGACGATGTTGTTGACGAGCGTGCGGGTCAGACCGTGCAGGGCACGGCTGTTCTGCTCGTCGTCGGGGCGGACGATGACGAGGGAGCCATCCTCCGCGCGCTCGATGCTCAGGGGCGCCGGCACCTCGTGCGAGAGCTCACCCTTGGGGCCGGTCACCGTGATGGTGCTGCCATCGATGGTGACGTTGGAGACGGACGACGGCACGGGGACCGGTCGGATTCCGATGCGGGACATAGTTGTTCTCCTCTCCCGCTCACCAGATGTAGGCGAGGACTTCCCCACCCACACCCTTGTTGGCAGCCTGCCGGTCGGTCAGCAGGCCGGAGGACGTGGACAGGATCGCCACGCCCAGGCCGCCGAGGACCTTGGGCAGATTGGTGGACTTCGCGTATACACGCAGGCCGGGCTTCGAGATGCGGCGGATCCCGGAGATGGCACGCTCACGGCTGTCGGAGTACTTGAGCTCGAGGACGAGCACGGAGCCCACCTCGGCCTCTTCCTCGCGCCAGCCGAGGATGTAGCCCTCTGCCTTCAGGATGTCCGCGATGCGGGCCTTCAACTTCGAGTACGGCATGGACGCGGTCTCGTGGTACGCCCCGGAGGCGTTACGGATCCGCGTGAGCATGTCCGCGATCGGGTCGGTCATGGTCATGTCTGTTGCTTCTTCCTCACCTGGTTTCCCGCGGTCGCGATGAGTGCGACGCGGGACCTCTGGCGGTAGTCCTTACCAGCTGCTCTTGGTGACGCCGGGGAGCTCTCCGCGGTGAGCCATCTCGCGAAGGCAGACTCGGCAGAGACCGAACTTGCGGTAGACCGAATGCGGTCGGCCGCAGCGCTGGCACCGGGTGTAGGCGCGCACCGCGAACTTGGGCTTGCGCTCCGACTTCTTGATCAGGGCTGTCTTGGCCATATCAGTTCTCCTTGAAGGGGAAGCCGAGCAGCTTGAGCAGCGCGCGTCCCTCGTCGTCGGTCTTCGCGGTGGTCACGACCGTGATGTCCATACCGCGGACGCGGTCGATCTTGTCCTGGTCGATCTCGTGGAACATGACCTGCTCCGTGAGACCGAAGGTGTAGTTGCCGTTGCCGTCGAAGTGCTTCGGCGACAGCCCGCGGAAGTCGCGGATGCGCGGCAGCGCGGTGGACAGCAGACGGTCCAGGAACTCCCACATGCGCGCATTCCGCAGGGTGACGTGGGCACCGATCGGCATGCCCTCACGCAGCTTGAACTGCGCGATGGACTTGCGAGCCTTGGTGACCTGGGGCTTCTGACCGGTGATGGCCGCGAGGTCCTTGATCGCGCCGTCGATGACCTTCGAGTCGCGAGCGGCGTCGCCGACGCCCATGTTCACGACGATCTTGGTCAGACCCGGGACCAGCATGACGTTCTCGTAGCCGAACTGCTCGGTCAGCTGCGCCTTGATGGTCTCGTTGTAGGTGGCCTTCAGACGCGGGACCGGGGCTGCGGTCACAGTGTTGATCTCTGACATCAGATGTCCTTCCCGGAGCGCTTGGCGAAGCGGACGCGGACCTGCTTGGTGCGGCCGTTCTCGAGCTCGACGGTCTCGACGCGGTAGCCGACCTTGGTCGGCCTGTTGTCCTCCGGGTCGACCAGGGCGACGTTCGAGACGTGGAGGGGGGCCTCCCGCTGCTCGATGCCGCCCGCACCGCCGGCCTGGTCGGGCTTGACGTGGTGGGTGCGGCGGTTGATGCCCTCGACGAGCACGCGCTCGGTGTCGGGGAACACCTGCAGCACACGACCCTGCTTGCCCTTGTCGCCGGCCTCGAGGCCGCGCTTGGCGGCGGTGTCCGAGTCGCTGGTGCGACCGGTGATCACCTGGACGAGGTCGCCCTTCTTGATCTTCATCTTTGCCATATCACAGCACCTCCGGTGCCAGCGAGATGATCTTCATGAAGCGCTTGTCGCGCAGTTCCCGCCCGACGGGGCCGAAGATGCGCGTGCCGCGCGGCTCGCCGTCGGTCTTGAGGATCACCGCTGCGTTCTCGTCGAAGCGGATGTAGGAGCCGTCGGCACGACGACGCTCCTTGGACGTGCGGACGACGACGGCCTTGACGACGTCGCCCTTCTTGACGTTGCCACCGGGGATGGCGTCCTTGACGGTTGCCACGATGGTGTCGCCGATGCTGGCGTAACGGCGACCGGAGCCACCGAGAACACGGATGCAGAGAATCTCCTTGGCACCCGTGTTGTCGGCGACCTTCAGTCGCGACTCCTGCTGAATCACTCGTTCTCCTATCGTCTCACCGGTTCTCTTCCCGCCCGCGGGAGCGAGCCGGCCGAGCCTTGCGGAACGGAATGTGGACCTTGCCCGGCATCACCGCTGGTCGCCGAGGCGACATCGGGTGTCGCCGACGACGGGCGCCGGGCACCAAAAAACCCTCGACCGGACTCAGGCACTAGCGTGGAGAACGCGGAACGTTCGCTGTCTCGTACGAGGTCTCCGGTGAGGACGGATCTGGTGGTACCGGATCCTGCCGCGGATGTCCGCACCTGCACCACGAAGGTGCTCGCGCGCGGCCATCCGGCAACCGCTCAAGACTACGCGCCCGGGGCGGGGATGTCACGGGGTGGCACCGCGACGGGCGGTGTGTGCTTGCTCTCGCGCGCCGGCGGCGTCCCCTCGTCCCGCCGGGGCCGGGCCCCCTAGACTCGCCCCCATGATCGACATCGACGTCGCCCGACGGCTCCAGGACGCCGGCCTCCGCTGGGAGCCGGCCGAGGGGGACCTGTTCACCATCGACACCGAGGAGCTGCGCCACGAGGCGTTCATGCTCTCCTCCATGGTCGTCGAGCGCGGGCTCAGCCGGGTGGGCCGGCCCGTGCTGCGCTTCAACGGCACCACCGAGTGGGCGCTGGACTCCGTGGAGCAGGACGAGACGATCTGGCTGCCGCGGGAGGACCAGCTGCGCTCCGCGCTCGGCGGAGCCTTCCGCGCGCTGCATCGGGAGACCGACGGCACCTACGTGGTCACCCTCGCGGACGCCCCCGGTGCCCACGAGCGCCGGGAGATCCGCGCCCCGCACGCCGAGGATGCCTTCGCCGGCGCGCTCCTGGTGCACCTGACGCGCTGAGGCCCGCTCCCCCATCGGCCGGGGACGACGGAAGGGCCGGCCCCCCGTGGGGAGGACCGGCCCTTCTCAGATGCCGCTCGCGGTCACGCGGACCGCGGCGGGATCACTTGGCGCGCTCGATGATCTCCACCAGACGCCACCGCTTGGTCGCGGAGGTCGGGCGGGTCTCCATGAGGAGGACCTGGTCGCCGATGCCGGCGGTGTTCTCCTCGTCGTGGGCCTTGAACTTGCTGTGCTTGGTCGTGACCTTGCCGTAGCGCGCGTGCTTGACGCGCTCCTCGACCTGGACGACGACCGTCTTGTCCATCTTGTCGGAGACCACGTAGCCCCGGACGGTCTTCCGGTACGGGCGCTCGTGGGAGGACGCGTGCGCGCCCTCCTTCGCGGCGGCCGAGGTCTCGGCCTGGGTGTTCTCAGTCATCTCTGTTCCTCGCTTCGCGGTCACTCGGCGGAGCCGGGCGCCTGACGGATGCCCAGCTCGCGCTCGCGCAGGATCGTGTAGATCCGTGCGATGTCCTTCTTGACGGACCGCAGACGGCCGGAGCTCTCGAGCTGACCGGTGGCGGACTGGAATCGAAGCTTGAACAGCTCGTCCTTCGCCTTCGCCAGCTCCTCGGCCAGCTTGACGTCGTCCAGCTTGTCGAGTTCATCGGCGGTGAGCTTGGTCGCTGCCATCAGATGTCACCACTCTCTCGGCTCAGGATGCGGCACTTCATGGGGAGCTTGTGCATCGCCAGGCGCAGTGCCTCGCGAGCCACCTCCTCCTCGACGCCGGCGATCTCGAACATGACCCGTCCCGGCTTGATGTTGGCGATCCACCACTCGACGGAGCCCTTGCCGGAGCCCATGCGGACCTCGGCGGGCTTCTTGGTGAGCGGACGATCGGGGTAGATGTTGATGAACACCTTGCCGCCGCGCTTCATGTAACGGGTCATGGCGATACGCGCCGACTCGATCTGACGGTTGGTGACGTAGGCCGGCGCGAGCGCCTGGATGCCGTAGTCGCCGAACGCCAGGTCGGTCCCGCCCTTGGCCATGCCGCTGCGCGTCGGGTGGTGCTGCTTGCGGTGCTTGGTCCTGCGAGGGATCAGCATGTCGCTCAGGCCTCCGTTCCGGACTGCTGTGCGGGAGCGGCTGCCTGCTCGGCGGGAGCCGCGGCCGGAGCAGCGCTGGACTGCTCGGCGTTGTCCCCACGACGCGCGGTGGCGTTGCGCTCGTTACGACGGCCGCGCGGACGCTCGGCACGCGGGCCGCGTCCGCCGGAGCGGGGACCCTGCGAGGCGGCCTGCTGGGCCGCGAGCTCCTTGGCGGTGACGTCGCCCTTGTAGATCCACACCTTCACGCCGATGCGGCCGAAGGCGGTGCGGGCCTCGTAGAAGCCGTAGTCGATGTTCGCGCGGAGGGTGTGCAGCGGCACGCGCCCCTCGCGGTAGAACTCGTTGCGGCTCATCTCGGCGCCGCCGAGACGGCCGGAGACGGCCACTCGGATGCCCTTCGCGCCGGCGCGCTGCGCGGACTGCATGCCCTTGCGCATCGCACGACGGAAGGAGACGCGGGCGGCGAGCTGCTCGGCGATGCCCTGGGCGACCAGCTGTGCATCGGCCTCGGGGTTCTTCACCTCGAGGATGTTCAGCTGGATCTGCTTGCCGGTGAGCTTCTCCAGCTCGCCGCGCAGACGCTCGGCCTCAGCACCACGACGCCCGATGACGATGCCCGGGCGGGCGGTGTGGAGGTCGACGCGGACACGATCACGGGTGCGCTCGATCTCGACCTTGGAGATGCCGGCGCGCTCGAGGCCCGCGGACATGAGCTTGCGGATCGCGACGTCTTCCTTCACGTAGTCGCGATAACGCTGACCCTCCTTGGAGGAGTCGGCGAACCACCGGCTGCTGTGCTCCGTGGTGATCCCGAGGCGGAACCCGTTCGGATTGACCTTCTGGCCCATTCGGGACTCCTTACTTGTTCACGGGAGCGACCACCACGGTGACGTGGCTGGTGCGCTTCTTGATCTGGAAGGCTCGACCCTGTGCTCGCGGCTGGAACCGCTTCATGGTCGGACCCTCGTCGACATAGGCGGCGGAGACCACGAGCTCGCGCTCATCGAAGCGCTCCCCCGTCTGGTCTGCCTTCACCCGCGCGTTGGCGATCGCGGACTCGACGAGCTTGAGGACGGGCTCGCTGGCGGCCTGCGGGGCGAACCGCAGGGTGTCCAGGGCCTCGGCCGTGCTCTTGCCACGAATCAGGTCCACAACGCGGCGAGCCTTCATGGGCGACATGCGGAGGTACCGCACCTGCGCCTTGGCTTCCATTGCTGTCCTGCTTTCTTCTGGATGTCGGGACGTGCTGCCGCGCTGACCGGAGGTCAGCGGCGACGGCCCTTCTTGTCGTCCTTCTCGTGGCCCTTGAAAGTCCGCGTGGGAGCGAACTCGCCGAGCTTGTGACCGACCATCGACTCGGTGACGAACACCGTGACGTGCTTGCGGCCGTCGTGCACTGCGAAGGTGTGGCCCAGGAAGTCCGGCGTGATGACCGAACGACGCGACCAGGTCTTGATGAGGTTCTTGGTGCCCTTCTCGTTCTGGACGTCCACCTTCTTCTGAAGGTGATCGTCCACGAACGGGCCCTTGGCGATACTGCGAGGCATTGTCTCTGCTACTCCCTATCAGCGCTTCTTGCCGGTCCGACGACGGCGCACGATCAGCTTGTCGCTGTCCTTGCCCGGTCGACGGGTACGGCCCTCGGGCTGACCCCAGGGCGACACCGGATGACGACCACCGGAGGTGCGGCCCTCGCCGCCGCCGTGCGGGTGGTCGATGGGGTTCATGACGACACCGCGCACGTGGGGGCGCTTGCCCTTCCAGCGCATGCGGCCGGCCTTGCCCCAGTTGATGTTGGACTGCTCGGCGTTGCCCACCTCGCCGATGGTCGCGCGGCAGCGCGCATCGACGTTGCGGATCTCGCCGGACGGCATGCGCAGCTGCGCGTACGGCCCTTCCTTGGCGACCAGCTGCACGGAGGCGCCGGCGCTGCGGGCGATCTTCGCGCCGCCGCCGGGACGCAGCTCGATGGCGTGGATCACGGTGCCCAGCGGGATGTTGCGCAGGGGCAGGTTGTTGCCGGGCTTGATGTCCGCGCCGGCCCCGTTCTCGATCCAGTCGCCCTGACGCAGCTTGGCCGGCGCGAGGATGTAGCGCTTCTCGCCGTCCAGGTAGTGCAGCAGCGCGATGCGCGCGGTGCGGTTCGGGTCGTACTCGATGTGAGCGACCTTCGCCTTGACGCCGTCCTTGTCGTGACGGCGGAAGTCGATCACGCGGTAGGCCCGCTTGTGGCCGCCGCCCCGGTGACGGGAGGTGATACGACCGTTGCTGTTGCGGCCGCCGGACTTGCTCAGCGGGCGCACCAGCGACTTCTCCGGCGTGGACCGGGTGACCTCGACGAAGTCGGCGCCACTCGAGCCGCGACGACCGGGGGTGGTCGGCTTGCTCTTACGAATTGCCATGTGGGTTTCCCTCAGACTCTCTTCGGCTCCTCGGACATCGGTCGCCTCAGGCGACCGACCCTCCGAAGATGTCGATGGCTCCGTCCGTCAGGGTGACGATGGCGCGCTTGGTGTCCTTGCGCTTGCCGGTCCCGAAGCGCGTGCGGCGCGACTTGCCCTGACGGTTGATCGTGTTCACCGAGGAGACCGTGACGTCGAAGATCTTCTCGACGGCGATCTTGATCTCGGTCTTGTTGGCGTCGGCAGCCACCAGGAAGGTGTACTTGCCCTCGTCCATCAGCCCGTAGCTCTTCTCGGAGACGACCGGGGCCAGCAGGACGTCGCGCGGATCCTTGTTCAGCGAGGTCACTTCGACTCCTCCTCGGCCGGGGTGGACTCCTTGACCGCGTTCACGAAGCCGGCGGCCTGCGCGGCCTCAGCGGTCGCGAACCAGACCTCGGCCTTGGTGCGGCCGTACCACGGGGAGTCCGGGGTGTGGAACTTCTTCGAGCCCTTGTTGCCCTTGATGGTGTAGCCCTCGGGAGCGGAGCCGTCGGCCAGCGCGGCCGCCGATCCCTCGCCGAAGGGGCCCTCCGCCACCGGGGCGGCGGGAGCGGCACCGGCCTTCGCCGCGGCGAAGGTCGAGGTGGGCAGGGTGAGGGTCGCCTGGGCCACGAAGTCCTCGAGCGCACCGGCGGTGAACACGACGTCGTCGGAGAGCATGACGTCGTAGGTGTTCACCTGGTCCGCGTACAGGACGTGGGCGGTGGGCAGGTTGCGGGTGCTCAGCGCGCCGCGGTCGTCGTCACGACGCACGACCACCAGCAGGTGACGGCGGTCGGAGAGGTGCGACAGGGTGGTGCGCGCCGCCTTGGTGGAGACGGCGTCGCCCTCGAGGAGCGAGGAGATCACGTGGACGCGGCCGTTGCGGGCCCGATCCGAGAGGGCACCGCGCAGGGCGGCGGCCTTCATCTTCTTCGGGGTGCGCTGGCTGTAGTCCCGCGGGACGGGGCCGTGGACGGTGCCGCCGCCGGTGAACTGCGGGGCGCGCAGGGAGCCCTGACGGGCACGACCGGTGCCCTTCTGCTTCCAGGGCTTCTTGCCGCCGCCACGCACCTCGGCGCGGGTCTTGGCCTTGTGGGTGCCCTGACGGGAGGCCGCCTGCTGGGCGACGACCACCTGATGGATCAGGGGCACGTTGGTCTGCACGTCGAAGATCGACGCGGGCAGCTCGACGGTGCCGGACTTCTTACCGGCCGGATCGAGCACGTCGACAGTCAGGTTCGCTGCCATCGGGCTCAGGCCTCCTTCGCGGGGCTCTTGACAGCCGAGCGGACGAGCACGAGGCCGCCCTTGGGGCCGGGGACGGCACCCTTGACGAGCACGAGGCCCTTCTCGACGTCGACCGCGTGAACGGTCAGGTTCTGGACACTGGTGCGGTCGCTGCCCATGCGGCCAGCCATGCGCTGACCCTTGAACACGCGACCGGGGGTGGAGGCGCCGCCGATGGAACCGGGCTTGCGGTGGTTGCGATGCGCGCCGTGGCTGGCGCCGACACCGGCGAACCCGTGGCGCTTCATGACGCCCGCGGTGCCCTTGCCCTTGGAGGTGCCGACGACGTCGACCTTCTGGCCGGCCTCGAAGATCGACGCGTCGATCTCCTGGCCGAGCGAGAACTCGGAGGCGTTGATCGTGCGCAGCTCGACGAGGTGACGGCGCGGGGTCACGCCAGCCTTCTCGAAGTGGCCCTTGAGCGGAGCCGACACCTTGCGGGGGTCGATCTGGCCGTAGGCGATCTGCACGGCGTCGTAGCCGTCGGTCTCGACGGAGCGGACCTGGGTGACGACGTTCGCACCGGTCTGCACGACGGTCACGGGCACGAGCTTTCCGTTCTCGTCCCAGACCTGGGTCATGCCGAGCTTGGTGCCGAGCACGCCGGACACCGGACGGGCCTTCTGCCCAGTCAGTTCGTTGCTCATCTTCACCACCCTCAGAGCTTGATCTCGATGTTGACATCCGCCGGCAGGTCGAGGCGCATGAGCGAGTCCACGGCCTTGGGCGTGGGATCGACGATGTCGATCAGTCGCTTGTGCGTGCGCATCTCGAAGTGCTCACGGGAGTCCTTGTACTTGTGGGGAGAACGGATCACGCAGAACACGTTCTTCTCCGTCGGCAGCGGCACCGGGCCCACGACCGTCGCGCCCGCGCTGGTGACCGTGTCGACGATCTTGCGCGCCGAGGTGTCGATCACCTCGTGGTCGTACGACTTGAGCCGGATGCGGATCTTCTGTCCCGCCATGGCGTCCTGTCTCTCTTCTCGTCTGGCATGGATGCAGCCTCCCCGACACCCGAGGACGGGCGTGTCGGCCTCTGCGGGGCACACGAGCCCAGCATGAGGCCGCCGAGTTCCGGCTGCTTCTGCGTCTGTTCCCTCGTCGCGATGCGCGGTCCGTGCCAGGGGCACAGTTCGCATCCTCGGGACGGACCTCATCCGGTGATCATTCGCCGAGGGATCCTCGGAGAACGGAACCGGGCATGTCGGCCCGCGCAGACAACTCGAACAGTCTGCCAGACGGCGAGCTCACCCCACAAGGGAGACGCCCGTGCACCCGGTCACAGATCACAGCACGTCACCGGCGCTCCGCGCGCAGGGGGCGGCGGGAGCGTCGCCGCTCACTTCATCGTGCCCGGACCCACCCCGCCCTGCAGCTGGCGCTGGAAGATCACGTAGACCACGAGCACGGGGATGACGGTGATGACGACCGAGGCGAACATGCCTCCCCAATCCACCTGGTAGCCCTGCTGCGCCTGGAGGTTCACCAGCCCCTGGGCGAGGACGTGGTTGCGACGATCGGTGTTCAGCACCAGCGGGAGCAGGTACTGGTTCCACAGACCCAGGAAGTTGAAGATCGCGACCGAGGCCAGCCCCGGCGTCGCCATCGGCAGCATCACCTGGAAGAAGGTGCGGAAGTCTCCGGCGCCGTCGATGGCCGCGGCCTCGCTGATCTCCTCGGGCAGGCTCGTGAAGAACGAGTGCAGGAAGAACACCGTGAAGGGCAGCGCGAAGGCGACGTAGGACAGGATGACGCCCACGAGCCCCATCCGCCCGTCCAGCAGCCCCATGTTCCGCAGCACGAAGAACAGCGGCACCACGGCGAGGAAGATCGGGAAGGTCAGCCCCGCGACCATGCCGAAGTAGATGATCCGGTTGCCGGGGAAGCGGTAGCGCGCCAGCACGTAGGCGCACATCGCCCCCAGCAGCATCACCACCACGAGCGCCGTGCCGACCACGATCAGGGTGTTGAGGAAGTACTCCCCGATCCGCGCCTCCTCCCAGGCACGGGAGTAGTTGGACAGCTGCGGGACCGCGGGCAGGCCGAAAGGGTCGGAGAGGATCTCGCGGGAGGTCTTCAGCGAGGTGTACACCGTCCACAGCAGCGGCAGGACCACCAGCAGCGCCCAGAGCGAGAGCACCACGTGATGCAGGGCCGTGAAGCCGGCGCCGTCACCCGCCCGAGATCCCCGCCCGCCGCGCCGCCGCGAGGCGCGCGGCCGCTCCGGCGCCCCAGGGGGTGGCGACGCCTCGGCCGAGGTGCCGACGGCGGTCATCGCTCCTCCCTCCGACTGCGGCCGAGGAGGATGACCAGCACCGCGACCAGCATCGTCACCACGGCCATGATGACGCCCATCGCGCTCGCCTCGCCGAAGCGGCCGTCGCGGAAGGCGGTCTGGTAGAGGTGCAGGGAGACCACCTTGGTGCTGTTGGCGGTGCCGCCGTTGGGGGTCATGACGGAGACGAAGGTGAAGGCGTCCAGCGCGAAGATCCCCATGTAGACCAGGGCGGTGGAGATGTTGTCGCGGACCATCGGCGCGACGATCTGCACGGCGCTGCGCAGGCGCCCGGCGCCGTCGATGCGGGCCGCCTCGAGCACCTCCTGCGGGATGGACTTGATGCCGGCGACGAACAGGACCATGTAGAACCCGACGAAGGTCCACACGATCGCGAAGCCGACGGCCGCCAGGGCGACCCGGGGATCACCGAGCCAGGCGGTGCTGATCGCGGGGACCGGCTGAGCTCCCAGCAGGGACAGCACCAGGTTCACGGGACCCAGCAGCAGGTTGAGGAAGCCGTTGAGCAGTCCGCCGCCCGGGTGATAGATGAAGTTGAACAGGATGCCGGTGATCACGGCAGGGATCGCGTAGGGGAAGAAGCTGATGATGCGGTAGAAGCCCGCGCCGCGCACCCCGCGGACCCCGCCGCGGGTGCTGCCGCCGATGGTCACCATGACCGCCAGCGCATACGCGAGCACGATCGTGACCAGGGGCAGCACGATGAGGAGCGCCAGGTTGTTGCGCAGTGACATCCAGAAGACGGCGTCCCCGGCGATCCGCGCGTAGTTCGCCGCCCCGATGAACTCCATGGACGGGCTGAGCCCGGACCAGTCCGTCAGGGAGTAGTAGAAGGACTGCGCGAAGGGCGAGACGACGAACATCAGATACACGGCCAGCGGGATCCCCAGGAAGACGAGGAAGAAGAGCATCCGCTCCACGCTCGGCACGCGTCGACGGCGGCGGGTTCCTCGCGAGGTCGCCGCCGCCGTCGTGCCCGGCCCGAGAGCCGCTCCGGACGAGGTCACGGACCAGCCTCGAACGTGGTGATCGAGTCGTCCTCCCGGACCCCGTCGATCATCGCCTGCTCTGCGGCGCGCAGGGCGGCCGCGTCGGTGTCCCCCTTGAGGAAGCTGGTCCAGTTGGTGATCGAGTCCGCACCCAGCCCGTACCAGTCCGAGAAGTTGTAGGTGAAGACGTTCTCGCCGGCGGCCTGGATCATGGCGTTCGCCGAGGCGAGGGCCGTCGACCCGAAGCCGTCCTCGGGGACGGTGTCGCGGATGACCGAAGGCGCCTTGGTGAGCTCGACGAAGTTCGCCGCCATCTCCTTGGAGAGCATGATCCGCAGGAACTCGGCACCGCCCGCGGGATTCTCGCCGCCGGAGGGCACGAAGAACTGCTCCGCCGCGGTCCCGTGGAAGGCCTCGTGAGGCATCGCGCTCCCCGCCAGGGACGGGACCGGCGCACCGGTCATCGCATAGCCCTCGGGGGTGACGTCCGCCTGCTCGTTCTCGATCCAGGAGCCGGAGGGGTAGAACACCGAACTGCCGTTCACCCAGTTGGTCTGGGCATCGGTGTGCTTGATGCCCTCGCCGCCGGGTTCGAAGTACCCTGCCTCGACCGCGGCCTCGAGGGCGTCGTACGCCTGGACGACGGCCTCCTGCTCGAAAGCCCCCTCCTCGAGGTTGTCGATCGCCGTCAGCACCTCGGGACCACCGAGCTTGGCGGCCATCGACAGGGCCATCTCCTGGTAGTAGTTCGAGGCGTTCTGCCCGCCGTAGGAGAACAGATAGCGCCCCTCTCCCTTGACGGTCTCCCCCAGCGCCATGAGGTCCTCCCAGGTCTCCGGGACGCTCCACCCCTTCTCCTCGAACTCCGTGGCCGAGTACCACAGGGCGAACACCGTGTAGACGTAGTTCATGCCGAGGAAGGCGCCGTTGAACATGCCAGGCGTGGTCGCGCCGGCCAGGAGGTTCTCCTCGACGGTGCCCTCCGCGTCGACCATCGGGGCGGCGAGCAGGTCGGAGAGGTCCGCGACCTGCGGGATCAACCCGTCGATCGGGAGCTTCTGGGCACCGGAGTTGTCGAAGACGTCCGGCGGGGTGCCGCCGGCGAACTGCGGCTGCAGATCCTGCTGGATGTTGACCGTCGCGGTGACCTCGACGGCCGCCTCCGGATGGAGCTCCATGTACTTCTCGCCCGCGGACTCCGCGTACTCCGTGCCGTAGCCGCCGTCGAAGATGACCGCGGAGACCGGAGCGGCCTCGTCGACCCCCAGCGGATTCTGGTCCGAGACCTCGCCCTCTCCGCTGACGGAGCCGCCGTCGTCGCCCTCGTCCCCGCTTCCGCCCCCGCCTCCGGCGCAGGCCGCGAGGACGCCCGCCCCGGCGCCGGCGCCGGCAAGGGCCAGGAAGCTCCGACGAGAGGCGCCCAGACGCTCCAGCGGGGTCATGTCGTCCCTGTGCATGCTCATGGAGTCCTCTTCCGTCGTCGCAAGGATCGGGGGGCGCGTCGTCGACACCGGCCCCACGTGTGTCCCACACCACACTACGCCGCATTCGCCCGTTTCCGGTGCATGCCCGGCCACGTCGACGTCACGGTTCGGTCACCCGTGCGGAGCGCCCGGCGATCGCCGGGAGATCCTCATGGAACATCCGGGCATCGCCCAGGCGATTCGGCGTCCGCTGGATTACGGTGGTCCCCATGAGCCAGCCTCCCCAGACGCCCCAGAACGCCTCGCCGCTGACCGCGCGGCTGTACGACCTCGAATACCCGAGGTCCCTCGGCGTCTACAGCACCTATCAGGAGGTGCAGTCCGTGGTGGACACGCTGGCGGATCGCCAGTTCCCCGTGCAGAGCACGCTGATCGTGGGCACCGACCTCAAGCTCATGGAGCGGGTCACCGGGCGTCGGACCTGGCCGCGCGTGATCTCCCAGGGCGTGCTCTCCGGGCTCTGGATGGGTCTCTTCTTCGGCCTCCTGCTGCTGCTCATCACGCCGGGCAACCTCATGATCGTGCTGACCAGCATCCTGATGGGCATCGTGTTCTTCACCGTCTGGTCCGTGATGGGCTATGCGATGACGGGCGGCAAGCGCGACTTCACCTCGATGACCGCGACGATCCCGATGCAGTACGAGCTGCTGGTCGAGCACAAGCACGCCGATCAGGCGCGCCGCATCCTCGCCGAGACCGGTGCCGTGCCGGCCCGTCCGGTGCCGGCGGCTCCTGCGCCGGGGTATCCGCAGTCCGCACCTGGGCAGCCCAGCCCCGGGCAGCACGCCCACGGACAGTACGGCGCTCCCGCATCGCCGGTGCAGCCGGGTCAGCCGGATCCGGGCCAGCAGGCGCCGCAGCAGCAGGGCCACGGCCGGCCGTGGCAGCAGGCCATGGCCCCCGCACCGCAGCAGGAGCAGAGCACGCCCTCGCAGGGCACGGCGGAGGAGGCGTCGCGTCCGCATCGACCCTCGTACGGACAGCCGGCGACCCCCGCCGCTCCCCCGGCCGCTGCCGGCGAGGGTGCGCCCCATGCTCGCCCCACCTACGGCCAGCCCGCGCCGACGTCGCCCTCGGCGGGCGACCAGGATCGCGGCGCCGAGGGCTGACCTCCGGTTCCGAGCGCTGCACCGCGCACTCCCTCGGCCCCCGTCCCGCACTCCGCGGCACGGGGGCCGCGTCGTCTCCGCGGCCCATGAGGAGGCACCGTGCAAGGAGGCGCGGCACGACGGGCCCGCGAGGGGCGACAGGCCGCGAGGCTACGGGCGTCCGCGGCCCGGTGGCACACCGACGACAAGGGCGTCCGTGACGATCACTGTCGAAATACGGACAGGCAGCGCGCATAGGGGCCTGCCTGTCCGTATTTCGACAGTGATCGCACAGGGCCGCCGCCCGCCCCACGCAGCTCGTCGTCAGCGCGCAGCCAGCGCCGGCGGGGAATGCGGGGCCGGCGGGATACGCGGCCAGCGGGACGCACGAGCCCTTCCGGGCATGCGAGAGGGCCCCGCACCGGAATCCGGTGCGGGGCCCTCTGTGCGCGCAGCGCGCGTCAGGGATGCGGGGTCTCCCCCGCGGCGATCACTTGGTGATCTTGGTGACGCGGCCGGAGCCCACGGTGCGGCCACCCTCACGGATGGCGAAGCCGAGGCCCTCCTCCATGGCGATGGGCTGGATCAGCTCGACCGCCATCTCGGTGTTGTCGCCGGGCATGACCATCTCGGTGCCCTCGGGCAGCGTGATGACGCCGGTGACGTCGGTGGTCCGGAAGTAGAACTGCGGACGGTAGTTCGAGTAGAACGGGTTGTGACGGCCGCCCTCGTCCTTGGACAGGATGTAGACCTGCGCCTCGAAGTTGGTGTGCGGGGTGATGGTGCCGGGCTTGGCCACGACCTGGCCGCGCTCGACGTCCTCACGCTTGGTGCCACGCAGGAGCAGACCGCAGTTCTCGCCGGCCCACGCCTCGTCCATCTGCTTGTGGAACATCTCGATGCCGGTGACCGTGGTCTTCTGCGGCTCGCGGATGCCCAGGATCTCGATCTCGGAGTTGATCGCGAGCTTGCCGCGGTCGACCTTGCCGGTGACGACGGTGCCACGACCCTGGATCGTGAAGACGTCCTCGATCGGCATGAGGAACGGCTGGTCGAGGTCGCGGACCGGGTCCGGGATCGACGCGTCGACGGCCTCCATGAGGTCCTCGACGGCCTTGACCCACTTCTCGTCGCCCTCGAGCGCCTTGAGAGCGGAGACCTGGATGACCGGCGCGTCCTCGTCGAAGCCCTGCGAACCGAGCATCTCGCGGACCTCCATCTCGACGAGCTCGAGGATCTCCTCGTCGTCGACCATGTCGGCCTTGTTCAGCGCGGCGAGCAGGTAGGGGACGCCGACCTGCTTGGCGAGCAGAACGTGCTCACGGGTCTGGGCCATCGGGCCGTCGGTGGCGGCGACCACGAGGATGGCGCCGTCCATCTGCGCCGCACCGGTGATCATGTTCTTCACGTAGTCGGCGTGGCCCGGGGCGTCGACGTGCGCGTAGTGGCGCTTGTCGGTCTCGTACTCGATGTGCGAGACGTTGATCGTGATGCCGCGCTGCTTCTCCTCGGGCGCGTTGTCGATCTGGTCGAAGTCACGCTTCTGATTGACCTCGGGGAACTTGTCGTACAGAACCTTCGAGATCGCGGCGCTCAGCGTGGTCTTGCCGTGGTCGACGTGACCGATGGTGCCGATGTTGACGTGCGGCTTGGTCCGCTCGAACTTGGCCTTCGCCATGATGGTGTCCTCCTAGGACTTCTAATCGTGGTACTGCTGGATCGGGATCGGATCCCACCCGTGAGGGTGGAGCTCCGAGGGGGAACGATGGGGAGAGCAGGAGAAGGAGCCTACCCGCTCTCCCCGGTTCCTCACTCGCCCCGGGTCTTCGCGACGATCTCGTCCGCGATGCTGGACGGGACCTCCGCGTAGCTGTCGAACTGCATGGTGTACATCGCCCGGCCCTGGGTCTTGGACCGCAGGTCCCCGACATAGCCGAACATCTCCGACAGCGGGACGAGAGCACGGACGATCTTGACCCCGCTCGCGTCCTCCATCGACTGGACCTGACCTCGCCTGGAGTTCAGGTCGCCGATGACATCTCCCATGTAATCCTCCGGCGTGCGGACCTCGACGTCCATGAGGGGCTCGAGGATGACCGGCTGCGCCTTGCGCAGGGCCTCCTTGGCCGCCATGGAGCCGGCGATCTTGAACGCCATCTCGGAGGAGTCGACGTCGTGGTACGCGCCGTCGAGCAGGGACGCCTTGACGTTCACCACCGGGTAGCCGGCGATGATGCCGGACTCCAGGGCGTCCTGGATGCCCGCGTCCACGCTCGGGATGTACTCGCGCGGGATGCGACCGCCGGTGACCTTGTTCTCGAACTCGTAGAACACGCCCTCCTCGGCGTCCTCCAGAGGACCGAAGGTGAGCTGCACCTTCGCGAACTGGCCGGAACCACCGGTCTGCTTCTTGTGGGTGAAGTCGTACTTCTCCACGACGCGCTTGATGGTCTCGCGGTAGGCGACCTGGGGCTTGCCGATGTTCGCCTCGACGTTGAACTCGCGGCGCATGCGGTCCACGAGGATGTCGAGGTGCAGCTCGCCCATGCCCTTGATGACGGTCTGGCCCGTCTCCTCGTCGAGCTCCACCTGGAAGGTCGGGTCCTCCTTGGCGAGCTTCTGGATGGCCACACCCAGCTTCTCCTGGTCGCCCTTGGTCTTGGGCTCGATGGCCACGGAGATCACGGGCTCCGGGAAGGTCATCGACTCCAGCTGGATCGGGTTCGTCGAGTCCGTGAGGGTGTCACCGGTGGTGGTGTCCTTCAGGCCGATGAACGCGTAGATGTGGCCCGCGAAGGCCTCCTCCACCGGGTTCTCCTTGTTGGAGTGCATCTGGAACAGCTTGCCGACGCGCTCCTTCTTGCCGGTGGTGGCGTTGAGGATCTGCTCGCCCTGCTTGACCTGGCCGGAGTAGACGCGCACGTAGGTCAGCGACCCGAAGAACGGGTGCGCGGCGACCTTGAAGGCGAGGCCCGAGAAGGGCTCGTCCCAGTCCGGCTTGCGGGTGAGCTCGACGGACTCGTCGTTCGGCTTGTGGCCGACCATCGGGGGCACGTCGATCGGGGAGGGCAGGTAGTCGATGACGCCGTCGAGCATGGGCTGGACGCCCTTGTTCTTGAAGGCGCTGCCGCAGAAGACCGGGTAGGCCTCGGAGTTGACGGTCAGGTGGCGGATGCCGGACTTGAGCTCGTCGACGGAGAGGTCGCCCTCCTCGAGGTACTTGTCCATGAGCTCCTCGGAGCTCTCGGCGACGTCCTCGACCAGCTTGGCGCGGTACTCGTCGACGGTGTCCTGCAGCTCGGCGGGGATCGGGATCTCCCGCTGCCACTGGCCCAGCGACGGATCGCCCTTCTTGGAGTTGATGACGGCCATGTCCTCCTCGAGGACCTCCGGCCAGTCGTACGCCTTCATCTCGACCAGGTCGACGACGCCGGTGAACTCGTTCTCCGCACCGATCGGGACCTGCATGACCAGCGGCTTCGCACCGAGGCGCTCGATGATGGTCTTGACGGTGAAGAAGAAGTCGGCGCCCAGCTTGTCCATCTTGTTGACGAAGCAGATGCGGGGGACGTCGTACTTGTCGGCCTGGCGCCAGACGGTCTCCGACTGGGGCTCCACGCCCTCCTTGCCGTCGAACACCGCGACGGCGCCGTCGAGCACGCGCAGCGAGCGCTCCACCTCGACGGTGAAGTCGACGTGGCCGGGCGTGTCGATGATGTTGATCTGGTTGTCGTGCCAGTAGCAGGTCGTCGCGGCCGACGTGATCGTGATGCCGCGCTCCTTCTCCTGGTCCATCCAGTCCATCGTGCCGGCACCGTCGTGGGTCTCGCCCATCTTGTAGTTCACGCCGGTGTAGAAGAGGATGCGCTCGGTCGTGGTGGTCTTGCCGGCATCGATGTGAGCCATGATGCCGATGTTGCGGACCTTGTTCAGGTCGCTGAGCACTTCGAGTGCCACGGGCTTGTGCCTTTCTGGAGAACGGTCCTGGGAGAGGTGCCGGAGGGCGGCGAGCGGGACCCGCTCACGAGGAGCGGGTCCCGCCTGCACTCACCAGCGGTAGTGCGCGAAGGCCCGGTTGGACTCGGCCATCTTGTGGGTGTCCTCGCGACGCTTGACCGCGGCGCCGAGGCCGTTGGAGGCGTCGAGGATCTCGTTCATCAGGCGCTCGGTCATCGTGTTCTCGCGGCGGGCGCGGGAGTAGCTGACCAGCCAGCGCAGCGCCAGCGTGGTGGCACGGCCGGGCTTGACCTCGATCGGGACCTGGTAGGTCGCACCGCCGACGCGGCGGGAGCGGACCTCGAGGGAGGGACGGAT
Organism: Brachybacterium sp. YJGR34; assembly: GCF_003347015.1. GTDB lineage: Bacteria > Actinomycetota > Actinomycetes > Actinomycetales > Dermabacteraceae > Brachybacterium. Next base: position 330,936 of record NZ_PNFB01000002.1, on the reverse strand, counting down.
GTTGTCCAGCGCCTTCTTGAGGGTGACGACCGGATCCTGGCCGTTCTTCTCCCGGGCGCCCTCGAGGGCCCCGTAGACGATCCCCTCGGCGACGGTCTTCTTGCCGTCCAGAAGGATCTTGTTGATGAGCTGGGTGACGATCGGCGAGCCGTAGACGGGGTCGACGACGAGCTGGCGCTTGGGAGCGGGGCCCTTACGAGGCATTACTTCTTCTCCTTCTTCGCGCCGTAGCGGGAGCGCGCCTGCTGGCGACCCTTGACGGACTGGGTGTCCAGCGCGCCGCGGACGATCTTGTAGCGGACACCGGGGAGGTCCTTCACACGACCGCCGCGGACCAGCACGATGGAGTGCTCCTGGAGGTTGTGGCCCTCGCCGGGGATGTACGCGGTGACCTCGACGCCGGTGGAGAGCTTCACGCGCGCGATCTTGCGCAGCGCGGAGTTCGGCTTCTTGGGGGTCTGGGTGTAGACGCGCGTGCAGACACCGCGGCGCTGGGGCGAACCCTTGAGCGCGGGCGTCTTCGAGGCGGAGGACTTGGCGTCCCGCCCCTTGCGCACCAACTGCTGAATAGTGGGCACAGCTTCTCTTCCTTGTCAGCCCTCGACGCTGTTCGCACCGAAGGATCAACATCTTCGACCGTTCGCACGGTCGGCGACCCGATGCGCCGCTCCCAGGCCCGGGAGAGCTCGGCGGATCGACCCGCCCGTCAGGTGATGGCACCTGCCGGGCGTCCGGGGGGACCGTGATCGGCGCCCGGGGGACGGAGGCCGGGCCCGGCCGGCCGTCCCGTAATCGGGCACGCCGCAAGGATCCGCTCCTCGCGGGGGACGTCCCCCGCCTCCACCCGAAGGGGCGGCGGGTCTGTCCCAGCTCACGACCAGAGGGCACTCCGGACGCATCCGCAGTCTACTGAGCGGCGATGCACGGGGTCAAAGCTTCCTCCGGGTTCCGACGCAGATCACATGACGCCGCGTGGCGATCTGTTTGCCCCGCACGGTGCCGGCGGGGTAGACGACCCCTCCCCTGGAAGCACGACGAGCGCGCCGCAGCAGTGCGGCGCGCTCGTCGGAGCGGTGCGGACCGGTGGCCCGCAGGTGGTGTCAGCGGATCAGCGGATCCCCAGCTTCGAGGTGCAGGCGGGCCATGCGCCCCAGCCCTGGCCGGCCTGGACCTTCTTGGCCACCGCGATCTGCTGCTCGCGGGTGGCCTGGTGCGCCACCGGGGCGTACTGCCCGCCGCCGAAGGCGAGCCAGGTCGACTTGGTGAACTGCAGACCGCCGGAGAAGCCGTTGCCGGTGTTGATCGACCAGTTGCCGCCGGACTCGCACTGGGCGAGACGATCCCACACGGAGCCGTCGGAGACGGACGGGGCGGAGGCGCCGCCGCCGGAGCTCTCGGAGGAGCTGGACTCCTCGGCCTCGGAGGAGTCGGAGCTCTCGCTCTCGGAGGAGCTGGACTCCTCGCTCGGGGCCGACTCGCGCTCGGTGCTGCGGTTGGAGCGGCTCTCGGAGCGCTGCTCGCTGGACGAGGAGCTCTCCTCCTGCGGCTCGGGCTCCGGCTCGGGCTCCGGCTTGGGCTTGGTGCCCTCGGCGACGACCTCGGTCACCGGCTCGGTGACGACCTCCTCGGAGACCAGCTCCGACTCGGTGACCTCGCCGTCGACGGTGGTCTCGGCGTAGACCTTCTCCGTGGAGCCGACCTTGCCCTCGGTCGTGGTCTTCGTGGTGCCCTCGAGCAGGGAGTCGTCCTCGACGGTCTTCGTCTCGTACGGGATCTCCTCGGTCTCCGTGCGCTCGCGCTCGCGCACGCGCTGGACGGTGTGGGTGGCGCCGTCCTCGAGCAGGGTGTCGCGATCGACGTCGGCGGTGTCGGTGTCCTCGATGTCGCCGAGCACCTTCTCCATCGCCTCGCCCACGGTGAGGGCGGTGACCTCGAAGGTGTCCTGGCCGCGCTGGCCCACGAAGGTGACGGTCTTGCGGGTGACGATCTCGACCGTGTCCTCGACCTCGTCGAGCTCGGTCTCCGGCGCCGGGGTGACGGCGGCGCCCTCGGTCGGGTAGTCGACCTCCTCGAGCGCATCGGCGACGGTGTCACCGGTGGTGAGCACCTCCTGCTCGGTGCCGTCGACGGTCACGGTGACCGGGGTGCGCTGGACGACCTGGATGGTCATGCCGTCGGTGACGGTCTCGTCCAGGCCCGGCAGGACCAGATCCGTGTCGCTGAGCTCGATGCCCTGCGCCTCGAGCAGCTCGGCCACCGTCGGCTGGGAGAAGATGCGCACGGACGACTCCTCGCCGTGCACGGTGATCTCGGCCTGGTTCGAGATGGCGTACGCCGTCCCGCCGCCGCCGACGGCCACGACGCATACGGTCGCCGCGCCGATGATCCACGGAGTCTTCTTCACTGGTCCACCTGTATCTCTGCCGCGGTCGCGCGGCGATCGTGTCATTGCCTGAGCGTCGGGCCCCGCCGGGCGGGGCCTGCAGCTCCGGCACGCGCGCTCCCTCGGTCGCGAGGGGCAGCAGGAAGGATGCATGGGAACTGCTCGAGCCATCGTTCCGCCTGCGGCGGCAGCACGTAAGGGGCCCAGGCAGACTTTGGACAAGGCGCCAAGAGCTCTTTACCCTCCCGTGAATGTCCAGGTCCGACACGTCACAGCTGGGGGCCGACCAGGGGCCTGCAGGGTGGTCCACGCCATGGCCGTCGCGCACAGCGGGGCCGGGCCGAGCCGGCTCCGGACGGCCCGAGGGGCGGCCCCATCGCAGGATGGGACCGCCCCTCGGGACGCTCGGCCGCCGCGCGCGGCGGCCGTCATCGGCTCAGCGGAAGTCCGTGCGGAACGGATCGGCGTAGTCGATGTCGTCCAGGTTGACCGCGCCGGTCTGGCCGAAGCCGGAGAAGTCCAGCTCGTCGTAGCCGGGCACCTGGTACATCTGAGCCTTCGCCTCGTCGGTGGGCTCGACCGCGATGTGGCGGAACCGCGCCAGGCCAGTGCCGGCGGGGATGAGCTTGCCGATGATGACGTTCTCCTTGAGCCCCATGAGCGAGTCGCTCTTGCGGTTCAGGGCGGCCTCGGTGAGCACGCGGGTGGTCTCCTGGAAGGAGGCCGCCGAGAGCCACGACTCGGTCGCCAGGGAGGCCTTGGTGATGCCCATCAGCTCCGGGCGCCCGGACGCCGGCTGGCCGCCCTCGGAGAGGACCCGACGGTTCTCCCGCTCGAAGGTGACGCGCTCGGCGAAGTCGCCGGGCAGCAGACCGGTGTCGCCGGACTCGATGACCGTCACGCGACGGAGCATCTGGCGCACGATGACCTCGATGTGCTTGGCGTGGATGTCCACGCCCTGGCTGATGTACACCTTCTGGACCTCGTCCACCAGGTGCTGCTGGACGGCCCGGGGGCCGAGGATGCGCAGCACCTGCTTGGGATCGACGGAGCCCTGGGTGAGCTGCTGACCCACCTCGACATGGTCGCCGTCGGCGATCAGCAGGGTGACGCGCTTGGAGACGGTGTAGGACACCGGGTCCGAGCCGTCGTCCGGGGTGACCGTGATCCGACGCTGCTTGTCGTTCTCCTCGACCTCGGCGCGGCCGGCGAACTCGGTGATCGGCGCGAAGCCGGCCGGGGTGCGGGCCTCGAAGAGCTCCTGCACACGCGGCAGACCGTGCGTGATGTCGCCGTCGGCGCTGGCCACACCACCGGAGTGGAAGGTACGCATGGTCAGCTGGGTGCCGGGCTCGCCGATGGACTGGGCCGCGACGATGCCCACGGCCTCGCCGATGTCGACCAGCTGGCCGGTCGCGAGCGAGCGGCCGTAGCACTGGGCGCAGGTGCCCACCGCGGAGTCGCAGGTCAGCACGGAGCGGATCTTGATCGTGCGCACACCGGCCGCGACCAGCTTCTCGATCTGGACGTCGCCCACATCGGTTCCGGCCGGGGCCGCCTCCTCGCCGTCGGCGCCGATGGCCGCGGTGGCCAGGACACGTCCGTAGGCGGTGGACTCGACGTGCTCGTGCGTGCGCAGCTCGCCCGCCTCGTCCACGGCGATCGGGATGACCAGGCCCTTGGTGGTGCCGCAGTCGTCCTCGCGGACGATGACGTCCTGCGAGACGTCCACCAGACGACGGGTCAGGTAGCCCGACTGCGCGGTCTTCAGCGCCGTGTCCGCGAGGCCCTTGCGGGAGCCGTGCGAGGCGATGAAGTACTCCAGGACCGAGAGCCCCTCCTTGTAGTTGGAGAGGATCGGGCGCGGGATGATCTCGCCCTTCGGGTTGTTCACCAGACCGCGCATACCGGCGATCTGACGGATCTGCATCCAGTTGCCTCGAGCGCCCGAGTCCACCATGCGGTAGATGGTGTTGGTCCGCTCGAAGTTCTCCCGCATCGCCTGGTCGACCTCGTTGGTCGCCTCGGTCCAGATGTCGATGAGCTCCATGTTGCGCTCGGTCTCGGAGACCAGACCGAGGTCACGGTTCTCCTGGACCTGGGCGGCCTTCGCCTCGAACCGGGCGATGATCTCCGCCTTGTTCGGCGGGGTGACGACGTCGGACAGCGCGAAGGACGCGCCCGAGCGGGTCGACCACGAGAAGCCGTAGGCCTTCAGGGCGTCCAGCGACGCGGCCACCTGGCCCTTGTCGTAGCGCTCCGCGAGCGCGTTGACGATGCCGCCCAGACGCTTCTTGCCGACCTGGCCCTGCACGAACGGGAAGTCGACCGGCAGGGTCTCGTTGAACAGCACGGTGCCCAGGGTGGTCTTCAGCAGGACCGGGTCGCCCTCGGTCCAGCCCTCCGGGGCCTCCCAGTCGCTCGGCGGCACCAGATCCGTGAACCGGATCGTCACCGGAGCGTTGAGGTGGAGCTCGTCGCGGTCGTGGGCCATGATCGCCTCAGCCTCGGAGGCAAAGAGGCGTCCCGCGCCGGTGACCTCGTCGCGCACCGTGGTGAGGTGGTACAGACCGATGATCATGTCCTGGGCGGGCATGGTCACGGGGCGGCCGTCGGACGGCTTGAGGATGTTGTTGCTCGAGAGCATGAGGATGCGGGCCTCGGCCTGCGCCTCCGCGCTCAGGGGCAGGTGCACGGCCATCTGGTCGCCGTCGAAGTCCGCGTTGAACGCGGCGCAGACCAGCGGGTGCAGATGGATGGCCTTGCCCTCGACCAGCTGCGGCTCGAAGGCCTGGATGCCCAGACGGTGCAGGGTGGGTGCACGGTTCAGCAGCACGGGGTGCTCGGTGATGACCTCTTCGAGGACGTCCCACACCTCGGGGCGCGCCCGCTCGACCATCCGCTTGGCGGCCTTGACGTTCTGGGCGTGCGAGAGCTCGACCAGGCGCTTCATGACGAAGGGCTTGAACAGCTCGAGCGCCATGCCCTTGGGCAGACCGCACTGGTGCAGGCGCAGCTGCGGGCCGTTGACGATGACGGAGCGGGCGGAGTAGTCCACGCGCTTGCCCAGCAGGTTCTGGCGGAAACGGCCCTGCTTGCCCTTGAGCATGTCCGAGAGCGACTTCAGCGGGCGGTTGCCCGGTCCGGTGACCGGGCGGCCGCGGCGACCGTTGTCGAACAGCGAGTCGACCGACTCCTGCAGCATGCGCTTCTCGTTGTTCACGATGATCTCGGGCGCGCCGAGGTCCAGCAGCCGCTTGAGGCGGTTGTTGCGGTTGATCACGCGGCGGTACAGGTCGTTGAGGTCGGAGGTCGCGAAGCGACCGCCGTCCAGCTGCACCATCGGACGCAGGTCCGGGGGGATCACCGGGACGGCGTCCAGCACCATGCCCACGGGCGAGTTGGTGGTGGACAGGAACGCGGAGACGACCTTGAGGCGCTTGAGCGCACGGGCCTTCTTCTGCCCCTTGCCGGTGGCGATGACCTCGCGGAGCGTGACCGCCTCGGCCTCGAGATCGAAGTCCTGCAGCCGGCGCTGGAGCGCCTCGGCGCCCATGCCGCCCTCGAAGTAGGTGCCGTAGCGGAGCTTCATCGCGCGGTAGAGCTGCTCGTCGCCCTCGAGGTCGGCGACCTTGAGCGACTTGAAGCGGTCCCACACGCGGGTGATGCGCTCGATCTCGCCGTCGTACTTCTTGCGCAGCTGGGCCTGCTCGCGCTCGGAGGAGTCGCGGACCTTGCGCTTCGCATCGGCCTTGGCGCCCTCCTCCTCGAGCTGGGCGAGGTCCTTCTCCGCGGAGACGGCGCGCTGGTTGATCGCGGCGTCGCGCTCGTTCTCGAGCTCCTTGACCTCGAGGTCGAAGCGGGCCTGCAGATCGGGCATGTCCTCGTGGCGGGCCTGGTCGTCCACCGAGGTGATCATGTACGCGGCGAAGTAGATGATCTTCTCGAGATCCTTCGGCGCGAGGTCCAGCAGGTAGCCGAGACGGCTCGGCACGCCCTTGAAGTACCAGATGTGGGTGACCGGGGCGGCGAGCTCCACGTGACCCATGCGCTCACGGCGCACGGAGGACTTGGTGACCTCCACGCCGCAGCGCTCGCAGACGATGCCCTTGAAGCGGACGCGCTTGTACTTGCCGCAGTAGCACTCCCAGTCCCGGGTGGGGCCGAAGATGCGCTCGCAGAACAGGCCGTCCATCTCGGGCTTCAGGGTGCGGTAGTTGATGGTCTCGGGCTTCTTGACCTCGCCGTGGGACCAGCCGCGGATGTCATCGGCGGTGGCGAGGCCGATGCGCAGCTCATCGAAGGTGTTGACGTCGAGCACAGGTGTCCTTCTCTCGATCGGAAGTCGTGGTGTCTGAGGGAACGGGGGGTCGAGGGCGGGGCCGGGAGCCGCGGGTCATCGCGCGTGCGCGCTCTCCTCGCGGGCTCCCGGTCCCCGGTCCGTCAGACCTCTTCGATGGAGCCGACGCCCTCGTGGGGCCGGCGGGACAGGTCGATGCCGAGCTCCTCCGCGGCGCGGAAGACCTCCTCGTCGCTCTCCTGGACCTCCTGGGCGGTGCCGTCGCTGGACAGCACCTCCACGTTCAGGCACAGCGACTGCATCTCCTTGAGCAGCACCCGGAACGACTCGGGGATCCCGGGCTCGGGGATGTTCTCGCCCTTGACGATGGCCTCGTAGACCTTCACGCGACCGGAGATGTCGTCGGACTTGATGGTCAGCAGCTCCTGCAGGGCGTACGCGGCGCCGTAGGCCTCGAGGGCCCACACCTCCATCTCGCCGAAGCGCTGGCCGCCGAACTGGGCCTTGCCGCCCAGCGGCTGCTGCGTGATCATCGAGTACGGGCCGGTGGAGCGCGCGTGCAGCTTGTCGTCCACCAGGTGGTGGAGCTTGAGCATGTACATGTAGCCCACGGAGATCGGGTCCGGGAACGGCTCGCCGGAGCGACCGTCGAACAGGCGCGCCTTGCCGCTCTCCTTGATCATCCGCTCGCCGTCGCGGTTGGGACGGTGGTTGGCGATCAGGCCGGTGACCTCGTCGGCGGTGAGGCCGTCGAAGACCGGGACGGCCACGGGGGTGCCGGGCTCGCCGTGCAGCGCGGCCTCGGGCAGCTCCGAGAACGTCGGATCGTCGCCGTCGAGGTCCCAGCCGGACTTGGCCACCCAGCCCAGGTGGGTCTCCATGACCTGGCCGATGTTCATACGGCCGGGCACGCCCATCGGGTTGAGGATGATGTCGATCGGGGTGCCGTCCTCCAGGAAGGGCATGTCCTCGACCGGCAGGATCTTCGCGATGACGCCCTTGTTGCCGTGGCGTCCGGCGAGCTTGTCGCCGTCGGTGATCTTGCGCTTCTGGGCCACGTACACGCGGACCATCTCGTTGACGCCGGTGGGGAGGATGTCCCCGTCCTCGTCATCGGTGAACACGCGCACGCCGATGACGGTGCCCGACTCGCCGTGGGGGACGCGCAGCGAGGTGTCGCGCACCTCTCGGGCCTTCTCGCCGAAGATGGCGCGCAGCAGGCGCTCCTCCGGGGTCAGCTCCGTCTCGCCCTTGGGGGTGACCTTGCCGACCAGGATGTCGCCCGGCTCGACCTCGGCGCCGATGCGGATGATGCCGCGCTCGTCGAGATCGGCCAGCACGTCGTCGCCGACGTTCGGGATGTCCCGGGTGATCTCCTCCTTGCCCAGCTTGGTGTCGCGGGCGTCGACCTCGTGCTCCTCGATGTGGATCGAGGTGAGGACGTCGTCCTGGACCATCCGCGAGGACAGGATGATGCCGTCCTCGTAGTTGTGGCCCTCCCAGGACATGAACGCGACCAGCAGGTTCTTGCCGATGGAGAGCTCGCCCTGATCGGTGGAGGGGCCGTCGGCCAGGATCGAGCCGGCCTCGACCCGATCGCCCTCGTCGAAGAGCACGCGCTGGTTGTAGGAGTTGCCGGCGTTGGAGCGCTGGAACTTCCCGATCGGGTAGGTCTGACGGGTGCCGTCGTCGGCCATCACCATGATGAGGTCCGCCGACAGCTCCTCGATGACGCCGCCCTTCTGGGCCACGATGACGTCGCCCGCGTCGACCGCGGCGCGACGCTCCATGCCGGTGCCGACCAGCGGCATCTCGGCCTTGAGCAGCGGCACCGCCTGGCGCTGCATGTTCGAGCCCATGAGCGCACGGTTGGCATCGTCGTGCTCGAGGAAGGGGATCATCGCGGTGGCGACGGAGACCATCTGGCGGGCGGAGACGTCCATGAAGTCGACGTCGGCCGCGTCGACCAGGTCCGGCTCGCCGCCGGCGAGACGCACCAGCACCTGCTCCTCGACGAAGCGGCCGTCCTCACCGATCTTCGCGTTGGCCTGCGCGATGATGTGACGGTCCTCGTCGTCCGCGGTGAGGTAGACGATCTCGTCGGTCACGAGGCCGCCGGTGACCTTGCGGTACGGGGTCTCGATGAAGCCGAAGGGGTTGATGCGGGCGAAGGTCGCCAGCGAGCCGATCAGACCGATGTTCGGACCCTCAGGGGTCTCGATCGGGCACATGCGGCCGTAGTGCGACGGGTGGACGTCACGGACCTCCATGCCGGCGCGGTCACGGGAGAGGCCGCCCGGGCCCAGCGCCGAGAGGCGGCGCTTGTGCGTCAGGCCCGACAGCGGGTTGTTCTGGTCCATGAACTGCGAGAGCTGGGAGGTTCCGAAGAACTCCTTGATCGCCGCGGTGACCGGACGGATGTTGATCAGGGTCAGCGGGGTGATCGCCTCGACGTCCTGCGTGGTCATGCGCTCGCGGACGACGCGCTCCATGCGGGACAGGCCCGTGCGGACCTGGTTCTGGATCAGCTCGCCGACGGCGCGGATGCGACGGTTGCCGAAGTGGTCGATGTCGTCGGTCTCGACGCGGACGGTGCGGCCGTCGGAGCTGGTGTACTCCGAGACGCCGTCGTGCAGCGCGACGATGTACTTGATCGTGGAGACGATGTCCTGGAGGCGGAGCGTGGACTCCGACAGGCTGCCCTCGAGACCGAGCTTCTTGCCGATCTTGTAGCGGCCGACCTTCGCGAGGTCGTAGCGCTTGTCGTTGAAGTAGAGGTTGTTGAGCATCGCCTCGCCCGCATCGCGCGTGGGCGGCTCGCCCGGACGCTGCTTGCGATAGATGTCGATGAGCGCCTCGTCCTGCGAGGAGATGCGATCCTTCTCGAGGGTCGAGCGCATCGACTCGAACTCGCCGAACTCCTCGAGGATGTCGCTGTGGGACAGGCCCAGCGCCTGCAGCAGCGTGGTCACGGACTGCTTGCGCTTGCGGTCGATGCGCACGCCGACCTGATCGCGCTTGTCGACCTCGAACTCGAGCCAGGCACCGCGCGAGGGGATGACCTTGGCGGAGAAGATGTGCTTGTCGCTGGTCTTGTCGATGCTCTCCTCGAAGTACACGCCCGGGGAGCGGACCAGCTGGGAGACGACGACGCGCTCCGTGCCGTTGATGATGAAGGTGCCCTTGCCGGTCATGAGCGGGAACTCGCCCATGAAGACCGTCTGGGTCTTGATCTCGCCGGTCTCGTTGTTCATGAACTCCGCGATGACGTACAGCGGAGCGGCGTAGGTGAGGTCCTTCTCCTTGCACTCGTCGACCGTGTACTTCGGGTCGTCGAAGGTGTGGTCCCGGAAGGACAGCGACATGTTGCCGGCGAAGTCCTCGATCGGGGAGATCTCCTCGAGGATGTCGGCCAGACCAGAGGTCTGCGGGACGTCCTCGCGTCCGGCGGAGGCGGCCTCAGCGGCCCGCTCCTGCCAGCGCTCGTTGCCCAGCAGCCAGTCGAACGAGGTGGTCTGCAGACTCAGCAGATCCGGGACGTCGAGAGGGTCGCCGAGCTTCGCGAAGGTCACGCGAGGAGAGGCGGTGCGAAGTGCGATGTCGGTGGTGCGATCGGTGCTCGAGGCAGCCAAGGGGGGTCCTTCCACAGGCCGATGACGGAATCCCAGGCGCGGTGGACACCCCTCGGTGAGCGGAGCAGGCAACGTGATGAGACGGAGCGGCAGGACCGACGGGGAGACACACAGCGCAAGGACCGAGCATACACAAGATCGCGGATGGACGCAAGCGCCGCGGCGCGGCGGGTCCATCCGCGTCGGCCGCTATATGCCTGGCGCGGGGTTCTCCCGGTGCTCCCTGCCCGTCTGGCTCGACCGCCCCGATGGTGGACTCACACCGGGGACGCGCGGCAGGAACAGCTCCGTACGGGAAAAAGAATGGACGAAACCGTTCCGCGAGTCAAGCGGGAGGGGGTGGCGCCGGGGTGTCGCGCCACGTCAGGAGCCGTCCCACCGCGCCGAAGGGTCCGAGCCCGGCGGCCCCGCCCGCGTCCGGGCATGCAGAAGGGCCGCCCCGCTGCTGCGGGACGGCCCTTCGGGGGCAGTGCGACTGCCGTCAGGTGAGGCGCGCGCCGCGGCGCGCGCCGGAGATCACTTGACGGAGATGGTCGCGCCGGCCTCCTCGAGCTTCGCCTTGGCGGCCTCGGCGTCGTCCTTCTTGACGGCCTCGAGGACCGGCTTGGGGGCCTCGTCGACGAGCGCCTTCGCCTCCTTCAGACCGAGCGAGGTGAGGGCGCGCACCTCCTTGATGACGGCGATCTTGGCGGAGCCGGCGGACTCGAGGATGACGTCGAACTCATCCTTCTCCTCCTCGGGCTCGGCCTCGGCACCGGCACCGGCGCCACCGGCGGCGGCGACGGCCACGGGGGCGGCGGCGGTGACGTCGAAGACATCCTCGAACTGCTTCACGAACTCGGAGAGCTCGATGAGGGACATCTCCTTGAAAGCTTCGATGAGCTCGTCGTTGCTGAGCTTCGCCATGGTGGCGTTCCTTCCTGTTGGTGGGACCTGCGTCCCTGCGGTGTCAGGCGGCGCATTCGCGCCAGGTCATGCGATCCGTGCGCTCCGGCCGGAGCCCACGGGGGACAGCGCTGAGGCTGTGGTGCAGCAGGACAGAGCCGTGAGGCTCAGGCCTCCTGCTTGGCCCGCAGCGCGTCCACGGTGCGCGCCGTCTTGGACAGCGGCGCCGCAAACACTGCGGCGGCCTTGGACATCGACGCCTTCATGGCGCCGGCGGCCTTGGCCAGCAGGACCTCGCGGGACTCGAGGTCCGCGAGCGTCTGGACGTCCTCCTTCGAGAGCAGCTTGCCCTCGAAGTAGCCGGACTTGACCACGAGGCTGTCGTGGGTCTTGGCGAAGTCACGCAGAGCCTTCGCAGGCTCCACCGGCTCACCCTTGATGAAGGCGATGGCGGTCGGCCCGCTGAGCGTGCCGTCGAACACGTCGATGCCGGCCTCGCGGGCGGCGATCTCCGTGAGCGTGTTCTTCACCACGGCGTAGGTCGTCTCGGAACCCAGCGCGCGACGGAGCTCCTGGAGCTCCCCCACGCTGAGCCCGCGATACTCGGTGATGACAGCGGCGTCGGATGCACGGAACAGCTCCGTGATCTCGGCGACGGCGTCCACCTTTTCGGGGTTCGCCATGGCCCTCCTTCCAGAGGTCTCTCGCCGCCGGGTGAGGACATCCAGGTACAGGAAAGGCCTCGACACGCAGGTGTCGAGGCCTCGATCGCACACTCGTCCCCAGGGACCCGGCTGACGCCGGACGGGGCACGACCGTGCGAGGGTCGCTTCGTCACCTACGCAGGCCCTCCCCATGGGGAGATCTTCGGTCGCTCTCGGGGTCGAGCGCGACGACCGGCGGTCTTCGGTGATCTCAGCCTAGCCCAGGCGAGGTCGCCGGCGCCATGGTGCGAACGGCGGTCTCCGTCACATCGGCGGGCAGGTCGCTGCGGCGCAGGGTGAGGAGTGAGGGCACGGGTACAGCGTAGGGCGCAACGGCAGCGCCCCGCCCACCAGGACGGTGGGCGGGGCGCTGCGTGGTCGCGGGGCCGATCAGGCCTCGTCGGTGTCCTCGAGGAGGTTGCGCGTGCGGTTCACGTCGATCGGGATGCCCGGGCCCATGGTGGTGGACACGGTGATCTTCGTGATGTAGCGGCCCTTCGAGGCGGAGGGCTTCAGTCGCAGGATCTCGTCCAGCGCCGCGACGTAGTTCTCGACCAGCTGCTGGTCGGTGAAGGAGACCTTCCCGACGATGTAGTGCAGGTTGGCCGCACGGTCGGTGCGGAACTCGATCTTGCCGCCCTTGATGTCGGACACGGCCTTGGCGGTGTCCATGGTGACGGTGCCGGTCTTGGGGTTCGGCATGAGGCCGCGGGGGCCGAGCACGCGGCCCAGCTTGCCCACCTTGCCCATGAGGTTCGGCGTGGCCACGGCCGCGTCGAAGTCGGTCCAGCCGCCGGCGACCTTCTCGATGAGGTCGTCGTCGCCGACCTCGTCGGCGCCCGCCTCGAGAGCGGCGTCGGCCTGCGCGCCGGTCGCGAAGACGATCACGCGGGAGCTCTTGCCGGTGCCGTTGGGCAGGTTGACGGTGCCGCGCACCATCTGGTCCGCCTTGCGGGGGTCCACGCCCAGGCGCATCGAGACCTCGACCGAGGCATCGAACTTCGCCGGCGAGGACTGCTGGGCCAGACGCAGCGCGTCCAGCGGGGAGTAGGTGCGCCCCTGCTCGATCTTGGCGGCGCCGTCCTTGTAAGCCTTGCTACGGAATGCCATCTGTCTCAGCCCTCCACCGTGATGCCCATGGAACGAGCGGTGCCGGCGACGATCTTCGCCGCGGCCTCGATGTCGTTCGCGTTCAGATCAGGCATCTTGGTCTCCGCGATCTCGCGGACCTGCGCCTGGGTGATCGTGCCCACCTTGTCGGTGTGCGGCGTCGCGGAGCCCTTCTGGAGGCCGGCGGCCTTCTTGATGAGCTCAGCGGCCGGCGGAGTCTTCGTGATGAAGGTGAACGAGCGATCCTCGTAGACCGAGATCTCGACCGGGATGATGTTGCCCCGCTGATCGGCGGTGCGATCGTTGTAGGCCTTGACGAACTCCATCATGTTCACGCCGGCGGCGCCGAGCGCGGGACCCACGGGCGGCGCAGGGGTGGCCTGGCCGGCCTGGATCTGGAGCTTGATGACGCTCGTGATCTTCTTCTTGGGAGCCATTGCTCTCTTCCTGTTCTGTCGTGGTACGGGCGGAGCTCATCATGCGCTCCTCCCACATGCGGACCCGTCCGCGCGGGGCGGCGGGGTCCGGTGCGACGCTACCTGCGCGCCGCGGCGGCGTCGACCCGGATCAGAGGTGATCCTGGTCGTACTGGCGCGACGCGAGGCCGCGCGCCGCTCAGATCTTGGCGACCTGGTCGAAGCCGAGCTCGACCGGGGTCTCGCGTCCGAAGATGGACACCAGGACCTGAAGCTTCTGGGACTCCGCATGGATCTCGGAGATGGAGGCCGGCATCGTCTCGAACGGACCGTCCATGACGGTGACGGACTCGCCGACGTGGAAGTCGGGGACCTTCTGCGCGGGAGCGGACTTGGCGGAGGAGCCGCCCGAGGACCGCTTCTTCTCCGGCAGGCCGACGGACGGCGCGAGCAGCGAGAAGATCTCGTCGAAGGACAGCGGGGTGGGGTCGGTGGCGTTGCCGACGAAGCCGGTCACACCCGGGGTGTCGCGCACCACGCGCCAGGACTCGGTGGTCAGGTCCATGCGCACCAGCACGTAGCCGGGCACGCGCACGCGCCGCACGATCTTCTTCTGGCCGTTCTTGACCTCGGTCGCGTCCTCCATCGGGACCTGGACCTCGAAGATGTAGTCCTCCATGTCCATGGTCTCGGTGCGCGTGGCCAGCTGGGACTTCACGCGGTTCTCGTGACCGGAGTAGGAGTGGACGACGTACCACTCGCCGAGGGCGGAGCGGAGGTGGAGCTTGAGATCGGCGACCGGATCGGACTCCGGCTCCTCCTCGGGCGCGGACGGAGCGGCCTCGGGGGCCTCGTCCTCGGCGGTCGACTCCTCGTCGGCGGCCTCGTCGTCGGCGGGGACCTCGTCCTCGGCGGCCTCCTGCTCGAGCTCCTGCTCCGGCGCGGCGGCGTCGAGCTCCTCGTCCTGGACCGGGGCGGCCTCGGACTGCGGGGACGCGGAGAACGACAGCGAGTCGTCGACGTCCGGGTAGGCGTCTTCGGGGGTGGAGGTCTGATCGCTCATCGGCGGGAACCTGCCTTCCTGGCGGCGTGGGTCTGTACGGTCACGGTGCAGTCTGCGGGACGGGCCGGGCTCGGACTCACACGTCGGGGACCGTGAACGCGATCCGGGCGAGCCAGCTGAACACGGCGTCGAGGCCGAAGATCAGCAGGATCATGACGATGACGAACAGCAGGACCGTGACCGAGTACAGGAGCAGCTCCCGACGGGTCGGGACCACGACCTTCCTGAGCTCTGCGATGACCTGGCGCACGAACAGACCGATGGCCAGGAACGGGTTCGAGGACCCGGAGCCCTGGTCGCCGCCGCGGGTGGGCGACGACGGGGCGTTCTGGCTGGAGTTCACGGGGAGGCTGTCCGATCTCGTCGAGGTCATCCGCATCCGGCCGGGTGACCCCGGCCGGATCGGCAGGGCAGACAGGGCTCGAACCTGCAACCTGCGGTTTTGGAGACCGCTGCGCTACCAATTGCGCCACTGCCCTTCACGAGGGACGACCCTCGTCCGGTCTCGCCGGACCGCCCCGGAGGACGGCCGAGCTTCTGACCAGCGACCAGCATACAAGCCGCGGGGACCTGGGGCGAATCGAGAGGCGTCAGATCACATCACCGCCGCCTCCCGGGCTCGGCCCGCCCGGCTCCGCCGACCCTCACGGCCTGCGCTCCCGCCGCCCGGCCGGGCCGTGGGACCACTCCTGTCCGAGGAGCGTTCTGCCTGGCACGAGGCGGAGAGCTCTGTCACCATAGGCGGGTGAGTACCGACGACGCCACCCCCCGCAGCCCCCGTCCCGCCCCCCTCTCCTCCGGGCGTGCCCGCATCTCGCAGCGCATCGGGGCGATCGAGCCCTCGGCGACCCTCGCCGTCGATGCCACCGCGAAGGCGCTGAAGGCGGCCGGTCGACCCGTCATCGGCTTCGGCGCCGGCGAGCCGGACTTCCCGACCCCTCAGCACATCGTGGACGCCGCCGTCGAGGCCGCGCAGGATCCCCGCAACCACCGCTACTCCGCGACCCCGGGGCTGCCGGAGCTGCGCCAGGCGCTGGCCGAGGCGTTCTCCGGGACCACCGGGCTGAGCATCGAGCCGGCGCAGGTCCTCGTCACCAACGGCGGCAAGCAGGCGGTCTTCCAGACCTTCGCGACCCTGCTGGACCCGGGCGACGAGGTGCTGCTGCCCGCCCCGTACTGGACCACGTACCCCGAGGCGATCCGGCAGGCCGGCGCGACCGAGGTCCCCGTGCTGGCGGGCGCCGACCAGGGATACCTCCCGGCCGTCGCCCAGCTCGAGGCGGCCCGCACCGAACGCACCCGCGCGCTGGTGCTCTGCTCCCCCTCGAACCCCACCGGCGCCGTCCTGGCCCCGGAGCAGATCGAGGAGATCGGGCGCTGGGCGCTCGAGCACGGACTCTGGGTGATCACCGACGAGATCTACCACTCCCTCACCTACGACGGCGTCCCCTTCACCTCGGTCCTGCGGGCCGTTCCCGAGCTCGCCGAGACCACGGTCCTGCTGGGCGGCGTGGCGAAGTCCTTCGCGATGACCGGCTGGCGCGTGGGCTGGATGGTGGGCCCGGTCGACGTCATCAAGGCGACGACCAACCTGCAGTCGCATCTCACCTCCCACGTCAACAACATCGCCCAGCACGCCGCCCTCGCGGCGGTCACCGGTCCCACCGAGCCCGTCGAGCAGATGCGCGAGGCCTTCGACCGCCGCCGTCGGCTGATCGTCGCGAAGCTCTCCGAGGTGCCGGGCTTCACCGTGCCCACCCCCACCGGCGCGTTCTACGTGTTCCCGGACGTCTCCGGAGCGCTGGGCCGGGAGATCCGTGGCAAGCAGGTCGCCACCTCGACCGATCTGGCCACCGTGATCCTGGAGGAGGCGGAGGTCGCCGCCGTCCCCGGCGAGGCCTTCGGCGCCCCCGGGCACCTGCGCTTCTCCTACGCCCTCAACGACGACGACATCACCGAGGGCATCGACCGGGTCATCGCGCTGCTGTCCGAGTGACCGCGGACGGCGCACGATGACCGCCTCCGGCACGGGCCGTGACCTCGCGCAGCTGCCCAAGGCCCACCTGCACCTGCACTTCACGGGGTCGATGCGTCCGGCCACGCTGTGGGAGCTGGCCGCGGAGCGAGGCATCCGCCTCCCCCGCTCGCTCACCGACGACATCGCCCTGCAGGTCGAGCCGACCCATCGGGGCTGGTTCCGCTTCCAGCGGCAGTACGACACCGCCCGCGCGGTGGTCGACTCCGAGCAGGCGATGCGGCGGATCCTCCGGGAGGCGGTGGAGGACGACGCCGCCGAGGGCTCGGGCCGGCTCGAGTTGCAGGTGGACCCCACCAGCTACGCCCCCTTCGTGGGCGGTCTGACCCCGGCGCTCGAGATCGTGCTGGACGAGGCCGCGTCCGCCGGGCGGGAGTTCGGCGTGAGCGTGGGGATCGTCGTCGCCGCCTCCCGGACCCGGCATCCGATGGACGCCCGGACGCTCGCGCGCCTGGCGGCCCGGCACGCCGGGGCCGTGATCGGCTTCGGCCTCTCCAACGACGAGCGACGCGGTCTCACCGAGGAGTTCGCCCCGGCCTTCCGGATCGCGCGGGACGCGGGCCTGGCCTCCGTCCCCCACGGCGGGGAGCTGCTGGGGCCCGATCACGTCCGCGAGGTGGTCGACCATCTCGCGCCCGACCGGCTGGGGCACGGGGTGCGGGCGGCGGAGGATCCCGCGCTGCTGGAGCGGATCGTCGAGGCCGGGATCGGGCTCGAGGTGTGCCCGGCCTCGAACGCCTCGCTCGGCGTGGTCGGGACCGCGGAGCAGGTGCCGTTGCGGCCGCTGGTCGAGGCCGGCGCCCAGGTCGCCCTGGGTGCCGACGACCCGCTGCTGTTCAGCTCGCGCCTGCTGGATCAGTACGGGACCGCACGGCGCATGGGCTTCGACGACGCCGAGCTCGCGGAGCTCGCCGCCTCCTCGATCCGGATCTCCTCCGCCCCCGACGAGATCGCCGAGCGCCTGCTGGCCGGGGTGCGAGCGTGGCTCGCGGCCCCGCCGCCGGCCAACGAGGGCCACGTCGGCAGCTGATCACCCGAGCACGGCAGACCTCGATGTGAGGGCGAGCCCGAGGGCTCAGCGGTCCTGACCGGCCCCCTCCGAGGGCAGGGCGAGGAAGAACTCCGGCGCACCGAAGCCCCGCGCGGAGAACTCCTGCGCGATCGCCCCGGCGACGGACTGCGCCTGATCCGCCTCGACCAGGGCGATGGTCGAGCCGCCGAAGCCGCCGCCGGTCATCCGGGCCCCGTGGGCACCGGCGGCCCGGGCGGCATCGACCGCGGCATCGAGCGCGGGGACGGTGACCTCGTAGTCGTCGCGCAGGGAGTCGTGGGAGGCGTCGAGCAGGGCGCCGAGCCCGGCGACGTGCTCGCGCACCGTGCCGGCGCCCAGCAGCGCGTCGAACTCCTCGACCCGCCGGATCTCGGTGAGCACGTGGCGCGTACGCCGGCGCACCACCTCGTCGTCGATCCGCGCCAGCTGCGCCTCGAGGTCCTCTCCCCCAGCGTCGCGCAGGGTGGGCACGCCCAGCAGCTCGGCGGCGCGCTCGCTGTCCGCACGGCGCGCGGTGTACTCGCCGTCCACGTGGGAGTGCTCGGCCCGGGTGTCGGTGATCAGCAGGGCCAGGCCCTGCGCGGCGAGGTCCCACGGCACCGGTCGGGTGGAGAGGTCGCGGCAGTCCAGGAACAGGGCGTGGCCCTCGCGCGAGAGCACGGAGGCGGACTGGTCCAGACCGCCCGTGGAGGCGCCGGCGAACTCGGTCTCCGCGGTGATCGCGGCCCGCACCCGGTCCAGCGGGCCGGTGCCCAGCGACAGCAGCGCCTCGATAGCCTCGGCGGTCGCGCATTCCAGGGCCGCGGAGCTGGACAGGCCCGCGCCCAGCGGCACCTGCCCGTCGATCATGATGTCCATCCCGAGGGTCGAGGCCCCGGAGATGTAGGAACGCAGCGCCCACAGCACGCCGGCCACATAGGAAGGCCACCCGTCGACGGCCCCCGGGGCGAGCTCGCGGGCGTCGATGTCCAGCACGACCTCGCTCTGGGCCGAGCGCACGCGCAGGCGGTCGGTGGGCGTGCGCGCGGCGGCCGCGAAGCAGCGATGCGAGATCGCCATGGGCAGGCAGAGCCCGTCCTGGTAGTCGACGTGCTCGCCGATGATGTTCACCCGTCCGGGCGCGGACCACACTCCGTCGGGCGCATAGCCGAAGGACTCCGTGAAGAGGGTCTCGGCGCGCTCGGCGGCCGCGGAGCGCTCGGGCGCGGCGGACAGCACGGTCGCAGGGTCGGCGGCTGGGGACATGGGTGTTTCCTTCCAGGGCGGGTGAGGGCCGGGCCGCACGACGCGCGTCGGCTCCCGGCACAGCGAGGGCGAGTCTAGTCCTCGGTCCGTCGGCGGACCGGTCGGTGTCTCAGGGGCGCACGGCCAGGCACGCCGCGGAGGGCGCGGCGATGGGCTCCGCGGCGACGGAGAGCTCCTCGCCCCGCCGGCGCAGCACGTCGATCCGGTCGCTCTCCTGCGCCGCCACCAGCACCAGGTCCCCGAGCTGGGTGAAGTGCCGCGGATGAGCGCCCACCGCGATCTCCGCCACCCGCTCCGGGCGCATCCCCGCCAGGGAGAGCAGGGAGAGGGTGTCCGGCCCGCGGTTGGCGACCAGCAGCACGGACTCGTCGGCCGCGAGCTCCAGGTGGGAGAGCGCGTTGGAGCCCTCCCGTCCGCTGGCCGGGATCATCGAGCGCACGCTCCAGCGATGGGAGGCCCCCTGCAGGATCTCGGGGGCCGCCGGCTCCGGGTCCGCGGCACCGCGCACCGCCGTGGCCACCATTCCGGAGAGCTCGCAGGAGATGTGCAGCTGCTCGGACTCGTGGTCCGCGGCGAGGTGCCGCGGGCCGCTGCCGCGGCTGAGCGGGATCTCCCCCACCAGTCCGGCCTCCCCGGCATTGTCCTGGCGGTAGAGGAGCACGCGGTCCAGCCCGAGATCGGGGACCGCGAGGATCCCGGTGCCGGGGAGCGTCACCACCTGGTGCGGGTGCGGGGCGGCGCCCTCGGCCCGGTCGTGATGGTCGCGATGGTCGTCGAGGTCGATCTGCCGCACGGGCAGGCCGTCGGCGTCCAGGCGCACCGTGACCAGCGAGCCGGAGCCGTACTGGGCCACCAGGAGGGTGCTGGGGTCCGGCCCGAGGGCGAGGTGGCAGCCGCCGGAGCCAGTCAGGGCCAGATCGGCGACCACCTCGGCGTGCGCCCCGTCCTCGGCGACGCGCACCGCGACCACGCGCGTGGGGTCCGTCTCGAGCACCGCGTACAGCAGGGTCCCGTCGAGGCTCCAGGCCACGAAGGAGGGGTCCGGGAGGTCCACCGCGGCGCATCGCTCCACGATCGGGGCATCGGTCGTCCCCGCCCCCGTGCTCAGACGCAGGAGCTCGAGGCCCGCTCCCCGGCCGGATCCGCTGCGCGAATAGCTGCCGAGGGCGATCAGGGACGACGTGGTCATGGGGTCTCCTCCGGGTCGGGGCGCCGTCCCGAGGTGTCCTCGAGGTCCGCGGGCGGCTCCAGGATCTCGAGCAGATCCGTGTCCTCGAACATCGCGGGCGACAGCGCTGTCATCTCTTCGGTCATCGTAGACGGCTCGACGATCGCCGTGCCGCGACGACGCCGCTGGCGGCGGGACCCGAGGGAGAGCCGCCGGCGACGCAGGGTCGTGAACGGCGTGGAGATCGCCGGGGTGTAGGCGATGCCGCTGCGGCGGAAGTACGGCATGATCCGCGAGGAGAGCAGCTGCCCGAGCACCACGCCGGCGGCGATCGCCACCGCGATCTCCACGGCGCCCATCAGCTCGGACAGGCCCACGGTGATCTCGTCGTCCAGTCCCAGCAGGCCCCGGTAGATGCGCGAGCCGGGGACCAGCGGGATGACGCCGCACATCACGAAGGCGAGCGCCGGGGCCCGCAGCCGGTCGCCGAGCGCCGTGGCGACCAGTCCCGTGACGAAGGCGGCGACGCCGGCGGCGAAGGACCGGTCCAGCAGCAGGCCCGAGAGCACGTGCGCGATCACCCCGGAGCCCGCGGCGACCAGGCTCCCGGCCAGCAGCAGCCGGCCCGGGACCTGGGTGCCCACCCCGTAGCCGAGCCCCATCCCCAGCCCGGCGACGATCACCGCGAGCACCGTGGTCAGGGTGACCGGCATCGCGGCGGTCACGGAGATGTCCGCGCCGAGGACGTCCGCCAGCAGCAGGCCGCCCCGCACCCCGGCCACGAGGCCGACGGTGAGCATGAGCGCCTCGAGGATGCGTCCTGCGGCGGTCACGTACCAGCCGGTGACGGCATCCTGCACCGCGCTGATCGAGGACAGGCCCGCGAGCTGCACGATGATGCAGGAGACCACCACGATCGAGGGGTTCTGGCTGGGGTCGATCAGCGCCACGATCACCGCGCCGCCGACGGCGACGAAGCCCCCGAGGGCCTGCGCGTAGAAGGGAGGGATGTTCCGGCGGGCCAGGGCCTCGCTCAGGGCGATGAGCAGCGCGGCCGAGAGGGTCGCGGCGAGCACCACGAGCGCGCCGGCGCCGAAGCTGAGCGCGGCGGCCCCGCCCATCACGGCGAAGCCCCCGACCACCAGCGGCAGGCGGTAGCGGGGCGGAGCCTGCGGGATCGAGGCCGCGCGATGACGGGCCTCCTCGAGCGGCAGCTCTCCCGAGAGGTACTGGTGCGAGACGTCCTCGTAGGCCGCGAGCCGGGCGAAGTCCTGCACCCGCGCGCCCACGGAGCGGACCCGGGTGAACGGGGTGCCCAGCTCGTCGGGCAGATAGGAGATCGTCACCTCGTCGAAGGTGACCTGGACGGACACGTTGCGCAGGCCGGAGGAGCTCGTCACCCGCAGGACGGTCGCGGTGACCTCGGAGGCGGCCGCCCCGTTGGTGAGCAGCCCCTCGCCGATCCTCATGGCGAGGTCGAAGACGGCATGGAGCCGAACGGAATCGGTGGGCACGGACCGATCGTCCCACACCGGTGACCGGGGAGAACAATGCGGCGCGGAACGTGTTCCGCGGGGGCGCGCCTAGAGGTTGGGCGAGCCGGAGAGCACTCCGATGCCCACGGCCAGGAGCACCAGCACGGCCACGTCGAGGCCCCGCGTGCGCACCGCGAGAGCGCCGACGACCCGGACCGGCAGCACGGCGCGCAGCAGCGCGAGCACGCCCAGCAGGCTCGCCAGCAGCAGACCCGCCAGCGGCGCGGAGATCACCACCCCGACCACCACGATCGCGCCGGTGGCCACGAGGGACGCGGTCAGCACCGCCTGACGCCGCAGCGCGGCGCCGAGGGTGAAGGGGGACCGGGAGGAGCTCACCGCCCCATGCTACGACGCGCCCCGTCCCGGCCCGGCTACGCTGGCACCGATCGGCAGCGCCGCCGGTCGACGCGACCGATGGAGGACACCTCGATGACCCGTCCCGCCTCGAGCCCCGGCACCACGCGCCGCGAGCACGACCTGCTCGGCGACCGCGAGGTCCCCGCCGATGCCTACTACGGCATCCAGACCCTGCGGGCGCAGGAGAACTTCCACATCACCGGAGTCCCGCTGCACCACTTCCCGCGCCTCATCGAGGCGCTCGCGCAGGTGAAGCGCGCGGCGGCGCGCGCCAATCATCGCCTGGGGGCGCTGGACGAGGAGCGGGCCGGCGCCATCGACCGCGCCTGCGAGGAGATCGTGGGCGGTGCCCTGCACGAGCACTTCGTGGTCGACATGATCCAGGGCGGCGCGGGGACCAGCACCAACATGAACGCCAACGAGGTGATCGCGAACCGGGCGCTCGAGCTGCTGGGCCGTGAGCGCGGGCAGTACGACCACCTCCACCCCAACAACCACGTCAATCTGGGGCAGTCCACCAACGACGTCTATCCCACGGCGATCCGGCTGACGATGATGCTGAGCTTCCCGGCGCTGGCCGAGGCGATGGATCACCTCATCACGACCCTGCGGGGCAAGGGCGAGGAGTTCTCCGCCGTGCTGAAGATGGGCCGCACCCAGATGCAGGACGCGGTGCCGATGACGGTGGGCCAGGAGTTCCACGGCTGGGCCACCACCATCGAGGAGGACGTGACCCGGCTGACCCGCACCGCCACCCTCTTCCAGGAGGTCAACCTGGGCGCCACGGCGATCGGCACCGGCATCACCTCGGACCCGCGCTACGCCGTGATGGCCACCGGGGAGCTCTCCGAGCTCACCGGCATCCCCTTCGTGGTCGCGGACGACCTGGTCGAGGCCACGAGCGACACCGGTGCCTTCGTCACCTTCTCGGGGATCCTCAAGCGGATCGCGGTGAAGATCTCCAAGATCTGCAACGACCTGCGGCTGCTGTCCTCGGGTCCGCGCGCGGGGCTCCACGAGCTCAACCTCCCCGCCGTGCAGCCGGGCAGCTCGATCATGCCCGGCAAGGTGAACCCGGTGATCCCGGAGGTCGTCAACCAGGTGGCCTACGAGGTGATCGGCAACGATCTCTCGGTGACCTTCGCGGCCGAGGGAGGACAGCTGCAGCTGAACCCCTTCGAACCGGTGATCGCCTTCAACATCCTCGAATCCACCCGGATCATGACCCGAGCGATGAACACCCTGGCGGACCGCTGCATCGCCGGGATCACGCTCAACGAGGACGTGCTGCAGGACTATCTGCGCCGCTCGATCGGAGTGGTGACGGCGCTGGTGCCGGTGATCGGCTATGCCGCCGCGACCGATGTGGCGGAGTCCGCGCTGGCCTCGGGGCGGCCGGTCGCCGATCTGGTGCTCGAGCGCGGCCTGGTCGACGAGGAGCGCCTGGCGGGACTCCTCTCCCCCGCTGCGATGACCGCCCCCTTCCGCGCCACCACGACCGGCACCATCCCGGCGCAGCCGGTGGCGGAGGGGTCGGAGGACGCCGTGCCGGGGATCGAGGAGCCGGACTCCGGTGAGGTCGCGCTGCCGCGGGCCGAGCGCCCGGACTTCTGAGCGCGCGGGTGCAGGAGGCGGGCGCTCAGCTCACTCGTCGGCCTCCTCCTGCTTGCCGCGCATGACGAGCTTCGGGTCCGGGGTGCCGACGACCTCGTGGTCCTTGTCCTCGTACTCGAACTGGGAGAGGAAGTAGCGCATCGCGTTCAGCCGGGCGCGCTTCTTGTCGTTGGAGCGGATGATGGTCCACGGCGCGTACTTCTTGTCCGTGCGGCGGAACATCTCCTCCTTGGCCTGCGTGTACGCCTCCCAGCGGTCCAGGGACTCCAGGTCCATCGGGGAGAGCTTCCAGCGCCGCACCGGATCCAGCTGGCGGATCGCGAAGCGCGTGCGCTGCTCCTTCTGGGAGACGGAGAACCAGAACTTCGTGACGTGGATGCCGGAGTCGACGAGCATCCGCTCGAAGTGCGGCACCTGGGTCATGAAGGTCTCGTACTCCTCGGGGGTCGCGAAGCCCATCACGCGCTCGACGCCGGCGCGGTTGTACCAGGACCGGTCGAAGAGCACCATCTCGCCCTCGGTGGGGAGGTGCTGGATGTAGCGCTGGAAGTACCACTGGCCGCGCTCGCGGTCGCTGGGCTTGTTCAGCGCGACCACCCGTGCGGTGCGGGGGTTGAGGTGCTCGGTGAAGCGCTTGATGGTGCCGCCCTTGCCGGCCGCGTCCCGCCCCTCGAAGATGATGATCGACTTCTGGTCGTTGTCCTCGAGCCAGTACTGGTACTTCAGCAGCTCCACCTGGAGGCGGTACTTCTCGAGCTCGTACTCCTCGCGATCCATGCGCGTCTCGTACGGGTACCCCTCCTGCCAGGTGTAGACCGGATTGCCGCGCGGATCGATGAGATCGGGATCCGGGGTGTGGCCGTCCGCGACCGAGTACCCCTCTTCACGCAGATGCTCGATGTACTCGCGCAGGCTCTGGTTGTCGGGGATCTTCACGGCCGCTCCTTCATCATGCTGGTGTCTGCGACAACTCTAGAGGTCGAGCATGTCGCGCAGGTGAACAGCTCCCGGACGCCTCCGGGCTCCGTTCCGCGGTGCCCGGACGCCCCGTCCGGACGGGCCGGACGGGGCGTCACGCGGGGGGGCGGGAGCCCCGGGGATCAGTGGGAGAAGTGGCGGGTGCCGGTGAGGTACATCGTCACGCCCGCGGCGCGGCAGGCCTCGACGACCTCCTGGTCCCGGATCGAGCCGCCGGGCTGGACGATCGCCCGCACCCCGGCGTCGAGCAGGATCTGCGCGCCGTCGGCGAAGGGGAAGAACGCGTCCGAGGCGGCGACCGCGCCGCGTGCCCGCTCCGGGGCGCTCTCCCCCTCGGCGTGCTCGCCGAGGGTGTTCGCACGGGAGACGGCCAGGCGGCAGGAGTCCAGGCGGTTGACCTGGCCCATGCCGATGCCGACGGCGGCGCCACCGGAGGCGAGCAGGATCGCGTTGGACTTCACCGCCCGCACCGAGCGCCAGGCGAAGTCGAGATCGGCGAGGGTCGCCTCGTCGGCGGCCTCTCCGGCGGCGAGGGTCCACTGCGAGGGGTCGTCGCCCTCGGCGTCCACGGCGTCGCCGTCCTGCAGGAGCATGCCGCCCCAGATCTCGCGCATCTCGACCGGCCGGTCGTACTCGCCCTGCAGGCGCAGGATGCGCAGGTTCTTCTTGGTGCGCAGCAGCTCGAGGGCCTCGTCCTCGTAGCCCGGGGCCAGGATGACCTCGGTGAAGATCGGCTTGACCTGCTGGGCCATGGCGAGGGTGACCGTGCGGTTGGTCGCGATCACGCCGCCGTAGGCGCTGACCGGGTCGGTGCCGTGGGCGAGGGCGTGGGCGCGGGCGATGTCCTCGTCCTCACCCGTGGACGCGATGCCGCAGGGGTTGTTGTGCTTGACCACGGCGACGCAGGGCAGCGTGTGGTCGAAGGCGGCGCGCGCCGCGGCATCGGCGTCGACGTAGTTGTTGTAGCTCATCTCCTTGCCGCCGAGCTGCTCGGCGCCGGCGAGGCCGGGGGCGTCGTCGTCGGTGACGGCGAGGCGGGCCCGCTGGTGCGGGTTCTCGCCGTAGCGGAGGGTGGCGGTGATGCCGAGCTCGGCGGCGTCCTGGTCCGAGAGGTCCAGGATGCTGATCTCCTCCTCGTCCTCGAGCGACGCCTCGAGAGCGTCCTGCGCGCCGTCGGTCTCCGGCGCCTCGAGCTGCTCGAGCATCCAGTCGCTGATCGCCTCGTCGTACTCGGCGGTGCGGGTGAAGGCGACGGTCGCGAGCTCCTGGCGCTCGGCGAGGGTGAAGCCGCCGCGGGCCGCGGCCTCGGCGGCGGTGCGGTAGTCCTCGGGATCCACGACCACGGCGACGGTGGCGAAGTTCTTCGCGGCGCCGCGCACCATCGAGGGTCCGCCGATGTCGATCTTCTCGATGATCTCCTCGAAGGTGCCGCCTGCGGCGACGGTACCGGCGAAGGGGTAGAGGTTCACGACCACCAGGTCGAAGGGCTCGATGTCCTGCGCGGCGAGCTGCTCGCGGTGCGCCTCGAGGCGGGAGTCGGCGAGGATCCCGGCGTGGACGCGGGGGTGGAGGGTCTTGACACGGCCGTCGAGCATCTCGGGGAAGCCGGTGACGGACTCGACGTCGGTGACGGCCACGCCGGCCTCGCGGATCGTGGACCCGGTGGACCCGGTGGAGACGATCTCCACGCCGTTCTCGGCGAGGGTGCGGGCGAGGTCGACGATGCCGGACTTGTCGAAGACGGAGAGGAGGGCTCGGCGGATCGGGCGGCGCTGTGCGGTGGTCACGTGGCGTGCTCCTGTTCGGATCTGTTCGGGTGGCGGATCTGTTCCCTGCGGGCGGGCACCCAGGCGGTCGATGCCCACGGACGTCACTCCCCGGTGGTCCCCCACCTTCGCCAGTCGTGTGGCACCAGACTAGCCGAGCCGGGGCCTCGCGCGCGGAGCCTCGGGGGCGGCGGTGAGACGGCGCACGACGTCGACCAGCAGCGGCTGCTCGACGGCCTTGATGCGCTCGTGGAGGGTGTCCTCGGTGTCGTCCTCGCGCACCTCGACGGCGACCTGCGCGAGGATCCGGCCGGTGTCGATGCCGGGGTCGACCTCGATCACGCTCGCGCCGGTGATCTTCACGCCGTGGGCGAGGGCGTCGCGTACGCCGTGGGCGCCCGGGAAGGAGGGCAGCAGGGCCGGGTGGGTGTTGATGAGGCGCCCGGCGTAGTCCTCGAGCAGCGGGGGGCCGATGAGCTTCATGAAGCCGGCGAGGACCACGAGCTCAGGGGCGTGGCGGGAGACGGCCTCCGCGAGCGCCCGATCCCAGGCGGCGCGATCCTCGTGATCGGCCAGGCGCACCATCTCGGTGGGGATCCTCGCGGCGCGGGCGTGGTCGAGGCCGGAGGCCTCGCGGTCGGCGATCACGGCGACGATCCGGTACGGGCAGTCCTCGGCGCCTGCGGCGGTCAGGAGTGCGGCGAGGTTCGAGCCGGTGCCGGAGATGAGGACGACGATCGGAGTGCGGGTCACCGCCCCACTGTAATCGGCGCCGCGGGGCGGGCGGTGCGCGCCGGTGTCCACGGCGGCGCGGCCGCTCAGCCGCTCGGGGCACAATGGGTGGGATGAACAGTCAACGGACACCGGGTGGCCGCTCGAGCGAGGAGCGGCTGAAGCGTCGGCGCACCCTGGTGGGCATCCTGGCGCTGGCGATGCTCGGCTCCTGGCTGCTCATGCTGGCCCCGCTGCCCTTCTCCCTGCTGGCCGCGCTGACGGCGGTGGTCGCCCTGGTGGTGCTGATCCCGCTGATCGTGGAATCGGTCAAGGAGCGGCGGTACGCGACCGCGGCGATCGGGGCGCTGCTGGGGATCCCCGCCACCCTCATGATCATCGGCGGCGCGGTGCTCTCGGGGCTGTTCTATGGGCCGATGGCGGAGATCGAGGAGTGCCGGGCGACGG
The DNA here is from genome assembly GCF_003347015.1 of Brachybacterium sp. YJGR34. Classification (GTDB taxonomy): domain Bacteria; phylum Actinomycetota; class Actinomycetes; order Actinomycetales; family Dermabacteraceae; genus Brachybacterium. The sequence goes on along the minus strand of NZ_PNFB01000002.1, from coordinate 303,512 downwards.
CGATCACGGAGCAGGCGCGGACGCAGTGCGAGGCGGCCGCGCAGGACTCGATGGCCCAGTGGGTCAGTCGCCTGATCGGCGGCTGAGCCAGACCTTCCGGCGCCGCGGCTCCGCCGCGGCGTCCTGGTGTCCGCTCGTGGGGCTGTCACCGCTCTCGTCCTGCTCCCGGTCCTCGTCGGCGCCGCCGTCCTCGTCGGCGCCGCCGCTCTCGTCCTCGCGAGAGCCCTCGGCCGGGGTCTCGCCGCTCTCCCCCGCCGGCGGGGTCTCCGCGTGCTCCTTCTGCTCGGCGACCTCCACGCGCTCGCGCAGGCCCGCGATCGCGGCGCGGACCGTCGCGATCAATGGGGTGGCCAGCAGGAGAGCCACCAGGGCCGTGGCCGCCACCACGACGCCGACCAGCGGCAGCACCAGCGTGCTCAATTGCGGCCCCAGGTGCACCAGACGGGCGTCGCCGATCGCGCCGGCGGACAGCCCGGCCAGGAGCAGCACGGCGACGATGACGGTGAGCGGGTAGGCCGCCCAAGCCAGGAGCTGCTCGCGGCGCTCGAGGGACTCGAGGTCGCGGACCAGACGCACCGCCCCCAGGGCCACCGGCACGGCGGGGAGCAGCATCAGGAGCCAGGCCGCGCCGGGCAGGTCGCCGGGCTGCGGGAGCGCGCCCAGGATCGGCAGTGCGGGCAGCACCCCCGTCTCGACGCCGTCCAGGGAGATCGCGCTCGAGGTGCCCACTCCCACGGTCCCGCCGAGCATCACCACGAGCGCCCATACGACGAGCAGCGGCAGCAGCGCGAGCTGCACGAGGGTGAGGACCAGACCGCCCACGACCCCCGGCTCGAGCGAGTCGAAGAGGGCCGCCTGCTCGGGCACGTGCACCAGCAGCAGGACGAGGACGAGGAGCAGACCGGCCGCGAGCAGACCGATCACGGCGATCAGGGCGGCGCGCGCCACCCCGCCGTACGGGGCGGGCAGCAGCTCGAGCACCCGCACCCCGGGCACCGCAGCCGTCGGCTCACGGCGCAGGGACCACAGCACGCCGGCCAGCCCGCCGAGCACGGCGACCATCGCCCCGGAGACGATCGCGGAGATGACCACCGGTGCCGCGTCGGCGCTGCGACCGACCCCGGCCAGCACCCCCATCCCGATCGCGTACACCGCGCCGTAGGCGCCGAGCGCGGCGCCCACGTCGCGCAGGGCGCGCACCCGCAGCACGCCGTCGTCCCGCACCGGGCGCAGCGCCCGGCCCACCCGGCGCATCGCGAGCGCCGCGAGCACGAGCAGCAGGGCCAACAGACCGAGGGGGGTGAGGGTCACGGTGCCGTCGATGACCCCGGTGCTCAGCATGATGCCGCCGCCGTGGCCGAGGATCAGCAGGTTCAGGGCGATGATGATCGCGTCCAGGGCGGTGGCGCTCGAGGCGGAGCCGGCCACCTGGGCGGCCAGCGCCGGGACGACCACCACGGCCAGGGCGACCCCGAGCGAGGACAGAGCGCCCAGCGCTCCGCGGACCAAGGGCGCCGCGATGGTGTCGACGTTGCTGCTCACGCATGCTCCTCGGCGGAAGACGGCGGGGACGGACCCGGGGACTGTCAGCGGCTCCGCAGGGGACCGCGGACCCATGGTCGCACCGATCACGTCCGCGGCCGCGCACCCCGGGACGGGACGCAGGTCACGGCGCCGCCGGGCGCCCGTGCCGCATAATGACACGGATGTCTGCCCCGAACCTGCACCCCGAGGCCGCCGACGATCAGGCGGTGCTGGTGGTCCGCACCGTGCGCATCGAGGAGGCCGTGGATCTCCTCGGCCACATCCCCGCGGAGGTCACCGGCGCCTGGCTGCGCCATGGCCAGGGCGTCGTGGCGCGGGGCACCGCCTGGTCGGTGCGCCCCACCGGGCCGGAGCGCTTCGCCGAGGCCAGCCGTGCCTTCCGCGCGCTCGCGGCGCGGGCCCGGGTCGAGGACGAGGTGCGCGTGCGCACCAGCGGACTGCTGGCCCTGGGCAGCTTCTCCTACGCCGCCGCCTCCTCCCGCCCCTCGACGCTGATGGTGCCGCGCGCCGCGCTCGGCGTGCACGACGGCGAGGCCTTCCTCACCGTGGTCGGCGTCGACGAGGAGCCGACGCTCCCGCCGTCCTGGCGCGACCTGTTCCCCTCCACCCCCGTCGCGCCGGAGCCGTCCGGGACGATGGAGATCGAGGCCGACCACACGCCCGACGAGTACCAGTCCCTGGTGGACACGGCCGTCGCGGAGATCCGGGCCGGTCGCGCCGCGAAGGTCGTGCTCTCCGAGCGGACCACGGTCCGCACCCCGGATCGGATCGCACCGGCCGTGCTGCTGCCGCGCCTGGCCCGCGCCTATCCGAGCACCTGGGTGTACCACCTCGAGGACGTGATCGGCGCGAGCCCCGAGATGCTCGCCCAGACCGAGGAGGGTCGCGTCTTCTCCCGGGTGCTCGCGGGCTCGCGGCCCGTGGCCGACGACGGCGAGCTCGACGAGATCGACCGCCGCGCCTTCCGGGCCGATGCCAAGGAGCGCTCCGAGCACGCCTTCGCCGTCGACTCCGTCCTCGAGCGGCTCGAGGGTCTCGCCGAGCACATCGAGGTCTCCCCCGCCCCGTTCGTGCTGCGCCTGCCGGGCCTGGAGCACCTGGCCTCCGATGTCACGGCCCGCCTGAGCAACGGCACCACCAGCCTGGACGTCGCGGCGCGGCTGCACCCCTCGGCCGCCGTCTCCGGCACCCCGCGCGAGGCGGCGGACGAGATCATCGCGCGCCTGGAGCCCCACGACCGCGGCGGCTACGCCTCCCCGGTCGGCTGGATGGATGCCGCGGGGGACGGGCAGTGGGCGATCGCGCTGCGGATGGCGCATCTGGTGGACGAGCACACGGCGGTGCTGCAGGCCGGCGGCGGCCTGGTGGCCGCCTCCGACCCGGTCTCCGAGCACGCCGAGGCGCTCGCGAAGTGCCGCCCCGTGCTCCGCGCGCTGCGGGGCGCGGCGGGCGCCTGAGGGTCAGCTCGGACGCACCCCGAGGGTGACCTCGACGGTCTCCACGCCGCCGTCCCGGACCACCTCGAGGGTGTGGGTGGAGTCGATCTCCAGGCCCCGCACCACACCGGTCAGCGCCCCGGCGTCGGCGACGGGCACGTCGTCGATCCCGATGATCAGGTCGCCCTCGCGCAGTCCCGCCTCCTGCGCCGGGCTGTCCGGCTCGACGCTGACCACCTCGGCCCCCTGCCAGGCGGCGCCGCCGTCGGAGACGGAGCCGTCGGTGGTGGTGGTCCCCAGGAAGGCATGCTCGGCGGTGCCGTCCTCGATCAGCTGCTCGGCGATCATCGAGGCCGTGTTCGCGGGGATCGCGAAGCCCAGGCCGATGCTGCCGGCCTGTCCGGAGGCGTTCGGGATCGCGGCGATCGCGGTGTTGATGCCGATCACCTGGCCCGCGGCGTCCACGAGCGGTCCGCCGGAGTTGCCGGGGTTGATCGCGGCGTCGGTCTGGATCGCCGAGGTGTAGGTGGCGTCGGAGCCGTCGGGCTCCTCGCCGGTGGCGGTCACCGGGCGGTCGAGCGCGGAGACGATCCCGGTGGTCACGGTGTTCTCGAGGCCCAGCGGGGTGCCCAGCGCCATCACCGGCTGACCGACGGTCACGGTGGTGGAGTCCGCGAAGGTGGCCGGCTGCAGGCCCTCCGGCGGGGAGTCCAGGCGGATGACGGCGAGATCGGTGGTGGGATCGGTGCCGACGGCGGAGGCCGCGTAGCTCCGCCCGTCGCTGGTGGTGACCTGCACGGTCTCCGCCCCCTGGACGACGTGGTGGTTGGTGAGGATCGTCCCGTCCTCGTCGAGGACCACGCCGGTGCCCTCGGCGGTGCCCTCCGGGGAGGCGACCTGGATCGCGACGGCGCTGGGAGAGACGTCCTCGGCGACCACGGTCCAGTCCGGGTTCTCGACGGTGGAGACGGAGGCGGGGCGCGCCGTGGAGCCGTCGGACCCGGAGCCGCTCTGGCCGGCGGCGGCCGGCTCCGGGGCGAGGAGCTGGTCGTAGGCGACCACCCCGCCCAGGGTCAGGCCGCTCGAGAGCAGCATGCCGGCCGCGACCAGCGCCGTGACACCGAGCCAGCCCGGACCGCGGCGGCCCGCGGCGGCGGCCGGGGCGCCCGGTCCGGGCGTTCCCGCGGCCCAGGCCGCGTCCTGGGCGGGCAGCTCCGCGGTCGCCGCCGGGCTCGGTGCCCCGTACCACCAGGTGGGGTGCTCCGTCGTCGGCTCCGCGGCGGGCATGCCCCAGGCGCCGTGCGCCGGCGATGCGGCCGTCGGCGGGGCCTGCGGGGTCTGCTCCGGGGTGGCTCCCCGGCCGGGCTGCGGCGCGCCGCCCGGGCCGGACTGGGGATCGTGGGGTGCGTACGGGTCGGTCATGCGCTCATCAGAGCACCCCAGTTCAAGAGTTCGGCGAGTCGTCGCTGGACGCGGGCTGTGTGACCAGCACGCGCAGGCCGCCGCCCGGCTCGGCGAGATCCCCGCCGAGCTCCTCCGCCGTGACTCGCCGCGCCGCGGCACCGAGGGCGGCGGCGGCCGCGGCGATGTCGGCGCCGTGCGGGGTGGTGAAGAAGCGGCGCAGCAGCGCGGGCGGGGCAGCGGCGTGCTCGAGGCCGGAGAAGATCCGGCCCCCGCCGTCGTCGACGACCACGATGTCGAGCGCGGGTCGCTGCTCGTCGGGGCCGATCAGCAGCCCGGTGAGGTCGTGGAGGGCGGTGAGATCGCCGAGCAGCAGGCGGATGCGGCCCGGGGCGCCCTCCCCGGCGATGCGGGCCTGCTGGGCGAGGGCGATCCCGCCGGCCAGGGAGATGGTGCCGTCGATGCCGGCCAGGCCACGTCCCGCGATGACGCGGCCGCGGGTGGGCCCGGCGTGCTGCTCGAGATCCCGCACCAGGCTCGAGGAGCCCAGCACCAGGGTGTCCTCCGCGGCGGTGGCCTCCCACACGGCGAGCGCGGCCCGGCGCTGCCAGGTGCTCGGCAGGGCCTCCGCCGCGTCGGCGGCCTCCCGGCGCCAGGCGTGCAGGCGCTCGCGGCGGCGCTGCGCGGTCGCCTCCGAGGGCGGCTCGTCGTCCGTGGCGGCGCCGGTCTCCACGCCGCGGGCGGCGGGCACCACGAGGCGGGCGCGCCGGGCGGCGTCCGGCCAGTCCGGCTGCGGGTCCACGACGATCACCTCGACGTCGTCGGCGCCGAGCAGACCGCCGAGCACCGTGCGGGAGAGGGTCGGGCGTCCCAGCACGATCGCGCGTCGCGGGCGCAGCGGGTGATCGGGGGCGGCCATCACCGCCCCGAGCAGCGCGGGATACCCGGGGACCAGGGTCTCGCCGCTTCGGGCGCCGGAGCTGGGTTCGGCGAGCAGCGGGAGGTGGTGCCGGGCGGCGAGCTCGGCCGCGGCGGGACCGGCGCCGTCCCCGGCAACGATCACCGTGCGGTCGTCCACGGGCACCGGCTGCGGGACGGGAGCGGCGGCCGGCGCGCGACGGGTGAGCACGATCCGCTCCGGTGCGGCGGTCGGTCCGGCCGCGGCGGGCGCGGGGCCGGCGGGGACGAGCGGGTCGCGGAAACCCAGGTTCAGGTGCACGGGACCGGGGTGCTCCCCGGTCGCGGCCGCGACCGCGCGGGCGGCGGTGGAGACCATGGTGCGCAGCTCGGGGGCGGTCGCGGCGCCGGCGGTGGGCGCCGGCAGGTCCACCGCCCAGCGCACCAGGGAGCGGAACAGGCCGGCCTGGCGGGTGGTCTGGTTGGCGCCCACCTCGCGCAGCTCCGCGGGGCGGTCCGCGGTGAGCACCAGCAGCGGGATGCGGGAGTGATGGGCCTCCATCACCGCGGCGTGCAGATGCGCGGTGGCGGTGCCGGAGGTGGTGGCGACCACGGCCGGGTGCGCGGGATCGTCGCGGGACAGGCCCAGGGCGGTGAAGGCGGCGGCGCGCTCGTCGATCCGCACGTGCGCGCGGATCCCCGCGTCCACCGGCGGATCGGCGAGGCCGTAGACCAGCGGGGCGGAGCGGGAGCCGGGGGCGAGCACCGCCTCGCGCACGCCGAGCGCGGCGAGCGCCCGCCACAGCGCCGTGGCGGCGTCGACCGCGCCGGAGCCCGTGGGGCGGGGCGCGTGGATCCACGCCGGGGGTCGGGTCGCGGGGCTCAGCTCATGCACCCCGTCAGCGTAGTGCGGCGCCCTCAGAGCTGCGCGGCGCAGGCCGCGAGACGCTCCTCCCAGCGGACGGCGAGCTCCGGTCCCGCGGCGTGGCGCGCGAACAGATCCTCCTGCGGCGCGATGCGGCCGATCGGCAGGGTGCCGCCCTCGGCGTGCAGCGGCGGGGCCGCCAGGTCACCGGTGAGCAGGGTCGCGGTGGCGAGTCCGCAGGCGTGGGGCAGCTCGGGCAGGGCGGCGGCGAGCGCGAGCCCGGCGCTGAGCCCGATGCTGCTCTCGAGGGCGGAGGAGACCACCACGGGCAGGCCCGCCTGCTCGGCGAGGTCCAGGCAGCGCTGCACCCCGCCGAGGGGCTGGACCTTCATGACCAGGATGTCGGCCGCCTCGGCGCGCGCGACCCGCAGGGGGTCCTCGGCGCGGCGCACGGACTCGTCGGCCGCGATCGGCACGTCGAGGGCGCGGCGGAGGGCAGCGAGGTCCTCGAGCGCGGCGCAGGGCTGCTCGGCGTACTCGAGGCCGCCGGCGGCACGGTCCAGCACCGGCAGCGCCGCGAGCGCCTCCTCGCGGCTCCAGGCGGCGTTCGCGTCGATGCGGATCCGAGCCTCCGGTCCCATCGCGTCGCGCACCGCCTCGAGCCGCTCCGCGTCCTCGGCGAGGCGCACGCCCGGATCGGCGACCTTGACCTTCGCGGTGCCCGCGCCGCCCACTCGCGCCAGGCGGTGGGCCAGGACCGGCGGGACGACGGGGATGGTGGCGTTGACCTCGATCCGCTCGCGCCGCGCGGCGGGGCGCTCGGCGGTGGCATCGGCGAGCGCGGCGCGCAGCCAGGCCGCGGACTCCGCGGGGCCGTAGTCCCAGAAGGGTGAGAACTCGGACCAGCCGGCGGGTCCGTGCAGCAGCAGGCCGTCACGCTCGGTGATGCCGCGGAAGCGGGTGGTCATGGGGATCGACCACGCGATCGCGCGGTCGATGCCGAGGTCCTGCAGAGCGGAGGGAAGGCGCATGGAGCGAGGGTATCGAGTCCGCCGCGCCGATACCCTGGCTCCCATGACCTCTGCGCCCGCCCCGCTGCCCCGTCGGGTCTCCGACACCTTCACTCCGGACCGCTGGCGGGAGATCCCGGCCTCCGAGCACGGCGGAGCGGACTTCACGGACATCACCTACCACCGCGCGGTGGACCGCTCGGCCGACGGGACCGTGCGCGACCTTCCGACGGTGCGCATCGCCTTCGACCGGCCCGAGGTGCGCAACGCCTTCCGGCCCCGCACGGTGGACGAGCTGTACCGGGCGCTGGACCATGCCCGGCTGGACACCGGCGTGGGGGTCATCCTGCTCACCGGCAACGGCCCCTCCCCCAAGGACGGCGGCCACTCCTTCTGCTCCGGCGGGGACCAGCGGATCCGCGGCCGCTCCGGCTACGAGTACGCCGAGGCGGAGGAGCTGGGCGAGACCGCGGGCGTGCGCGCCGGCTCCAGCGGCCGCCTCCACATCCTCGAGGTGCAGCGCCTGATCCGCACCATGGGCAAGGTCGTCATCGCCGTGGTGGGCGGCTGGGCCGCCGGCGGCGGGCACTCCCTGCACGTGGTCGCGGACCTCTCGATCGCCTCGCGCCAGCACGCGCGCTTCAAGCAGACCGACGCGGACGTCGGCTCCTTCGACGGCGGCTACGGCTCCGCATATCTCGCCAAGCAGGTGGGCCAGAAGCGCGCCCGGGAGATCTTCTTCCTCGCCGAGGAGTACTCCGCCCAGGACGCCTCCGACTGGGGCGCGGTGAACCGGGTGGTGGACCATGAGCGGATCGAGGAGGAGGCCTTGGCGATGGCCGCGACCATCGCCACCAAGTCCCCACAGGCGATCCGCATGCTGAAGTTCGCCTTCAACCTCGCCGACGACGGCCTGATGGGCCAGCAGGTCTTCGCCGGGGAGGCCACCCGTCTGGCGTACATGACCGACGAGGCCGCCGAGGGGCGCGATGCCTTCCTCGAGCGGCGCGCGCCCGACTGGTCCTCCTTCCCCCATCCGCAGGGCTGAGATGAGCGCGTCCGACTGGCTGGTCCCGCCCGCCTTCGACGGCTCCGCCGCCTCGCTGGACGCGCATGCGGAGGCGATCGGCGCGATGATGGCCGGTCGCGCCCGGCTCTGGCTGGGCCCCTTCGCGCCGCCCGCGCAGCTGCCCGCCGAGCTGGAGGACACCGCCCTGGTGGTGCCCACCTCGGGTTCGACCGGCACCGCGAAGGCCGTGGCCCTCTCCCGGGAGGCGCTGATCGCCTCGCAGGACGCCACGGCGCAGCTGCTGGCCGCCGAGCCCGCTGTCGCGGACACCGGCGGCCATGGCCTCTGGCTGCCGCTACTGCCGCCCACGCACATCGCCGGGGTGCAGGTCCTCGCCCGTGCACAGCGCAGCGCCGAGGTGCTGGGCCTGCCCGCCCCGACGCTCCCGGACCCGCTGGGGGATCTGCGCGGGCACTTCGACGCCGCGGCCTTCCTCGCGCTCGCCGAGCCCGCCCTCGAGCAGGCCCGACGGGCCGGGCTGCCGGCGCTGACCTCGCTGGTGCCCACCCAGCTGGCCCGCATCGTCACCGGCGCCACCGGGGAGGACGCCCGCGCCCGCGCCGTGCTGCGGCGCTTCGCCGCGGTCCTCGTGGGCGGCGCCGCGACGAGTGCGGACGTGCTCGCGAGGGCCCGTGCCCAGCGCATCGCGGTGCGCACCACCTACGGCTCCTCGGAGACCGCGGGCGGCTGCGTCTACGACCGCACGGCCCTGCCGGGCGTCCGATTGCGGATCGACCGGCCCGATGCCGAGGGCGCGGGCCGCCTGGTCATCGCCTCCCCCACCCTGGCGCTGGGCTATCTCACCGCCGACGGCGGCTTCGACGAGGGCTCCTTCACGGCCGGACCGCCGCGCGAGGTCATCACCTCGGATCTCGCCGCGCTCTCCGCCGACGGCGCGCTGACGGTGCTGGGCCGCGCCGACGACGTCATCGTCACCGGCGGCCGCAAGGTCCTCCCGCAGGACGTGGAGCGCGCCATCGACCGCTCCCTGATGCTGCGCGGCACGGTGCGCGCCGCCGTGGTGGTGGGCGTCGCGGACCCCGAGTGGGGCGAGCGGATCGAGGCCCTCGTCACGCTCGAACCGGGCGCGGACCCCGCCGAGGCGCCCGCCCTGGTGCGCGCGGCGCTGCGCACCTCCGAGGTGCCCGGTCACCTGGTCCCCAAGCGCGTGCACGTGGTGGAGGAGCTGCCGCTGCGGGGCATCGGCAAGGTGGATCGCGCCGCCGCCCGTCGCCTCGCCGGCGGCTGAACGGCGGCGTATCCTCGTCGGGGCCGTCCGCCGACGGCCTCCGGAACCGCAGGAGGAGCACGATGGCCAGCGCGTCGCAGTGGGTGCAGGGCGCCCGACCCCGCACCCTTCCCGCCGCGCTGGCGCCGGTCGCCGCCGGCACCGGCGCCGCCATCTGGCAGCTGGGGGCGGACGGTGGCACGACGGACTGGTCGCAGGTGGTCCCCCGCGCGCTGCTGGCCCTCGCGGTGTCCTTCAGCCTGCAGATCGGCGTGAACTTCGCCAACGACTACTCCGACGGCATCCGCGGCACCGACGACGACCGGGTGGGCCCCTTCCGCCTCACCGGCTCCGGCGCCGCCGCCCCCGCGACCGTGAAACGGGCCGCGATCGGCTCCCTCGCCCTCGGCGGCCTGTTCGGCCTCGCCCTGGTCGCCCTCGCCCAGATCTGGTGGACCCTGCTGATCGGCGCCGCCGCCATCGCCGCGGCCTGGTTCTACACCGGCGGGAAGCGGCCCTACGGGTACCGGGGCCTGGGCGAGGTGTTCGTCTTCCTCTTCTTCGGGCTGGTGGCCGTGAACGGCACCGCCTACGCGATCACGCTCCAGCTCAGCGCTCCGGCGGTGCTGGCGTCGATCGCGATCGGTCTGCTGGCCGTCGCGCTCATGCTCACCAACAACCTGCGCGACATCCCCACCGACGCGCTCTCCGGCAAGCGCACCCTCGCGGTGCGCCTGGGCGATCGCGGCACGCGCGTGCTGTACGCGGCGATGCTGCTGCTCCCCTTCGTGCTCCTGGTGCCGGTGATGATCGTGCAGTGGCCGACGGTGCTGGTGCTGGCGGCCCTGCCGCTCGCGATCGGCCCGGTGCGCGCCGTGCTGGGCGGCGCCGCGGGTCGCGAGCTCATCGCCGTGCTCGGCGCGACCGGGCGGCTCGAGCTGGTCTACTCCCTGCTGCTGCTCATCGGTCTGAGCCTCTGAGCGGCTCCTGCTCCGGGCCGCCGGGGTCCTCCTCCGTCTCCTCGGCGGTCAGCTCGGGCAGGGCGGCGGGGTCGACCTCCGCGTCCGCCGCCGCGGCGAGGTCGCGGTCCTCGGGATCCGCCTCCCTCTCCGCGTCCAGCAGGGTGTCCTCGAAGGCGGCGTCCTCGTCCGCCCTCGCCCCGCGCCGCTCGGCCCGCCGCTGGTCGGCGCTCCTCCAGCGGTTCACGACCTGATCGCGCAGCCGGTCCAGGAAGAGGATCGAGATCAGCATCGCGATCAGCGCGGCGAGCACCGCGGCGAGCATCACGCCGACGTCGAGCAGCAGGAGCACCCACCACAGGAGGGCCCAGAGCCCCAGGCGGACGACGGCGTAGAGGAGGAACGAACGCATGCCCTCCAGGGTAGTTCTCCTCCCGGGGAACCGGATCCAGGCTCGGATCCATGCAGTGATCAGGCGTGGAGCCTAGACTTCGTCCATGCTCCGCGGCCTCATCGCAGTTCTCTCGATCGCCCTGACGGTCTTCGCGCTCGCCGATTGCGTGCAGACCGAGGACGAGAAGGTCCGCGGCATCCCCAAGTGGGCGTGGATCGTCCTCATCGTGCTGCTGCCCTGGGTGGGCCCCATCACCTGGCTGTTCGCCGGCAAGGAGCGTCCGCTCGGGAGCGGCGGCGACCCGCGGCAGCGCCCCGGTCGCTCCGGGCCGCTGGCACCCGACGAGGACCCCGAGTTCCTGCGCAAGCTCGACGAGGACATCCGCCGCGAGCGCCGGAAGCGCAACGGCCGCGGGACGGACACGGACGGCACGCCGCAGGACGGCACCGATCCCGGCGACGAGCCCGAGGGCCCCGGCAGCCGCTGAGCCCGGTCCTCAGAGCCCCGAGTAGGAGTGCAGGCCGTTGATGACCGTGTTGACGATCGTGTAGTTGAAGACCACGGCCAGGAAGCCGGCCAGCGCCACCCACGCGGCACGGCTGCCGCGGAAGCCTCCCGTCGCACGGGCGTGCAGGTAGGCGGCGTAGATCACCCAGATGATGAAGGTCCACACCTCCTTGGGGTCCCAGCCCCAGAAGCGGCCCCAGGCGTCCCGGGCCCAGACCGCGCCGAAGATCAGGGTGAAGGTCCAGCACACGAACGCCACCGAATGCACGCGGAAGCTCAGGCTCTCCAGCACGCTCGAGGCGGGCAGGCGGTCCAGCACGTGCCCGAAGCGGCCCCAGTGCTCGGGGTGCTCCTCGCCGTCGGCGGCCCGCTGCACCAGGGCGCGCTCGTGGCGGGACTGCAGGAGCTGCAGGGAGGCCACCACGGCGCCGAGGATCGACAGGGCGGTGGCGAGGATGGCGACGCTGATGTGGATGACCAGCCAGTGGGAGTTCTGCAGGCTCGGGGTGAGGGCCGCGGCGGGCACGATCCAGAAGGTCTGGGCCAGCAGGAGGACCACCAGCACGGGGCCCACCACGAAGGTGCCCAGCGCGCGCAGCTCCGCGCGCCGGATGCAGAAGGCGAGGAAGGCCACCATCACCACGGCGGTGCTGGTGGTGGCGAACTCGTACATGTTCGCCCACGGCACGCGCTGGGTGGCGATCGCACGGGTCACCACCCCCGCGATGTGCAGCACGGTCGCGGCCCCGGCGAGCAGGAACGCGAAGCGCTGCGCGGTCATCGTGCCCGGCGCGGGCCCGTCGGCCCCCGCGTCCGGAGCGGGCGCGGCCTCCTCGGCGCCGTGGATCGCGGCGCCCCCGGCGGAGGCACCGCCGGCGCCGATCGTCGCGGGCTGCGGGGCGCGCTCCGCCTCCCGGGCCTCGCGGGCGGCGAGGCGGGCGTCGCTGCGGCGCTGCGAGCTCGAGGCGAGATCGGCCGCGAAGCCGATCAGTGCGAGCACGTAGAGCACGATCGCCACCACGAGGGCGAGGTTCGAGAGCTCCGCCAGCTGCTGGTTGATCACGGTGCACTTCCTTCTCGGTGGTCATCGGTGGGCGTCGGCGCCCCGGAGTCGCGCAGGCCGTCCGGCCCCGCTCCATCCTCCTCGCCGGCGAGGGAGTCCGCCAGCTTCGAGACGTCCTCCTCGAGCATCGGGTCGTCGCTGCGCGCGAGGCCGGCGACCTCGAGCACGGCTCCCCCGTCGGCCTCCCGGACCCGCACCCACAGGCGCCGGCGCGGGATGAACAGGGAGAGGATCAGGCCGCCCGTGGCGGCGAGGGCGCAGACCAGGGTCCAGCGCTCGAAGGGGTCGTGGGCGACGTCGAAGGCGGCGTAGCGGCGCAGGCCGTCGAAGCTGATGGTGGTGCCGTCGGGCAGCTCGTACTCCTGCCCCGGGTAGAGGCGGACCAGCACCGGATCGCCGTTCTCGTCCGTGACCTGCGTGAGGGTCGTGACGTCGACCTCGTAGGCGTTCTGCGGGACGCCGGAGTCCAGGCCCAGGTCCCCCTGGTGCACGGTGAGCGCGAGCTGGGGGTCCAGCGCGTCCGGGTACAGGGAATGGGGGCCGTTCTCGTCGATGGTGCCGGTGGGCAGGAAGAACCCGACCACGGCGGTCTGCTCGGGGCGGGCATCGGGAGCCTTGATGACCAGCTGCGAGGTGTAGCCGGTGTCGCCCATCGGCACGGTGATCACGGGCCCCTCGGCGACCACGGAGCCCTCGGGGTCCGTGACGGTCACCTCCGGGGCGTAGCCGTTGCCCAGCAGGTACATCGAGGCGCCGTCCACGTGAAGCGGCTTGTTGACCTCGATGGTCTGCTCCCGCTGCTCCTGCCCGGGGGTGGTCACCGCGACGTCGGCCTCGAAGGAGCGCGGCTCGCCGACGGTCCCGGACTCGCCGGGCTGCACGTAGGTGGCGCGGAAGTCCTCGAGGGTGAAGCGGAACGAGGGCAGCTCGGTCTCGTCGAACCAGGCGCCGGACTCGAAGGAGTCGTACTGGGTCAGCGAGTTCGAGAAGCCGTCGCCCTCGATGACCGTGATCTGACCGCGGTAGCTGGTGAGCTGACCGCCGGCGATGCAGATCAGCACGCCCACCAGGGAGATGTGGAAGAGCAGGTTGCCGCTCTCGCGCAGCAGTCCGCGCTCGGCGCTCACGGAGCGCGAGCGCGTCTCCTCCCGCACCGCGGTGCGGTAGCGGGAGCGGCGCAGGGCGCGGTGGGCGGACTGCAGCAGGGTGTCCGCATCGGCGCCCGGCAGCTCGCGGCGCGTGTAGCCGGTGAAGCGGGTCAGGCGGGAGGGGGCGCGCGGGGGCTGCGCGCGCAGCTGCCGCAGGTGCACTCCGACGCGCGGCACGATGCAGCCGATCAGGGAGATGAACAGCAGCAGGTAGATCGCGGAGAACCACGGCGAGGAGAAGACGTCGAAGAAGCCCAGGGTGTCCAGGATCTCGCCCCAGCGCCCGTTCTCCGCGAGGAACTGCTCGGTCAGCGCCGGGTTGACGCTGCGCTGCGGGTAGAGCGAGCCGGGCACCGCCGCGATCGCCAGCAGCATGAGCAGGATCAGAGCGGTCTGCATGCTGGTCAGCTGGCGCCAGAGGAACAGCAGCGTGCCCCGCAGGCCCAGCGACGGCGGTGCCGGGCGCGCGCCGTCGAGCTCGCGCTTGCTGCTCCAGCGGGAACTCTCGTCCCGCCCTCGGGTGTCCTGACTCATCACACCACCGGCTCGAAGGTCGCGATCATGCCCTGCAGAGAACTCATCCAGCTGGCCCACACCCCGGTCATCAGCAGCACGCCGATGGCGATCAGCAGCGCCCCGGACAGCAGACCGATGGTGCGCCGGTGCGCGGCGAGCTTCTTGCTCAGGCCCAGCGCCCGCTCGAAGAGCAGGGCGAACAGCACGAAGGGGATGCCCAGGCCCAGCGAGTAGGCCAGGGCGAGGATCCCGCCGCGGAGCACTGCGCCGTCCCCGCCGCCGTCGAGCGAGAGCGCGACGATCGCGGCGTAGGTGGGGCCGATGCACGGGGTCCAGCTGAGGCCGAAGATGATGCCCATCAACGGCGCGCCGAGCAGCCCGGCGTCGGGACGCCGGGAGGAGATCGGCCGGTTCGCGGACAGCCCCGGGAACACGCCCATGAAGACCAGCCCCATGAACAGGACGATCGCTCCGGCCACGCGGTTGATCCAGACGCTGTACTCCTGCAGCAGGTATCCCATCGCCCCCGCGAAGCCGCCGAGGACCATGAAGACGACCGCGAAACCGGCCACGAACAGCAGGCTGCCGGCGAGCATCCGGCCGGTGCCGGGGCGGGTGCGGCCGCTCCCCGCGGCACGTGTGCCGCCGCGGCGCCCCGTCGCTCCCGGTGCCGCCGGGCCGACGGCGCTCTGGCCGGCGAGGCCGGAGACGTAGCCGAGGTAGCCGGGCACCACCGGCAGCACGCAGGGAGAGAGGAAGGCGACCAGCCCCGCCGCCGCGGCGACCGCGACGGCGAGCAGCAGGGATCCGGACAGGGCGGTCGCCTGGAAGGCGGCGCCCGCATCGGCGACGATCATTCGGCGATCACCGTGTCGATCATGGCGCGCAGCACCGAGGGATCGGCCGCGCCGGAGATGCGGGCGGCCACCCGCCCCTCGCGGTCCAGCACCAGGGTCGAGGGCACGGCGTTGGGCGCGACCTGCCCGCGCAGGGCATACATGATCTCGGCGTCGGTGTCCGGCAGCGAGGGGTAGGTGATGCCGTAGGTCTCCTCGAAGGCCTGGGCGGGGCCGGCGGCGTCGCGCACGTTGATGCCCACGAAGGACACGCCCTGCTCGGCGTACTCCTCGTGGATGGCCTGGAGGTCCGGTGCCTCCTTGCGGCAGGGCGGGCAGGAGGCGTACCAGACGTTGAGCACGAGCACCTCCCCGAGATGGTCGGAGACCGCGAACTCCTCGCCGTCGTAGGTGGTGCCGGAGAAGTCGATCGCCTCGGTGCGGTCCTCCGCGGCGATCTCGGTGGAGACGCCGTCGCCGGAGACGTAGCCGGAGTCGCCGGAGGCGTAGCGGTCGCTGGTGTCGGTGCCGCAGGCGGCCAGGAGCACCGCCGCGGTGACTCCGCCGACGGCGCCGAGCAGGCCCCGGCGCGAGGGACGGGGCGGCAGGGAGCGGGGACTCACGTGAGCTTGCCCCCGGTGGCGTCGACCGCCCCGTCGTACAGCGCCGCGGCCGGTTCGGCGTACTCGACGCCGGTGAGGTGCGGGCCGACGAAGCGCAGGCTCGTCACCGAGCACAGCCCGCACTGCCGACGGCGCGGGTCGTGGACCAGGGGTCTGCCCTCGGCGCTGCGGCGCACCAGCCAGATCGGCAGCTGGTGGAGCACCAGCGCGGCCTCGCGGCCCTCCGCCTGCGCACGGGCGTCGTGGACCGCGGCGATCACGCGGGTGAGCTGCTCGCGGTAGGGCTCGCCCCAGGAGGGACGGAAGGGATTGAGGAACCAGCGCCAGTTGCGCGGGTCGCCGAGCTTCGCGTCGCCGTGCCCCATGCGCCGGCCCTCGAAGTGGTTGCCCGACTCGATGAGGCGCTCGTCGGAGACGATCTCGAGGCCGTGGGGGGCGGCGATCGGCGCGGCCGTCTGCTGCGCGCGCAGCAGCGGGGAGGAGCGCACGAGGGCGAGGTCCGCGCCGGCGAGGTGCTCGCCGACCGCCTCCGCCATCTGCTCACCGCGGTCGCTCAGCCGGTACCCGGGCATGCGCCCGTACAGGATGCGCTCCGGGTTGTGCACCTCGCCGTGCCGGACGAGGTGGACCGTGGTGGTCGTCATGGGTGCCGGTGCCTCTCTCGCTGTCGCGCGGCGCGCTCTCGCCGAACCGCTTCACGGTACCAACCGAACCTCCGGATCAGCCGAGCGCGGATCCGGCGCCGTGAGGTGCCGGACATCCGACCGCCACCGGGGCGTCGGGGTCGACGGTCCGGGCGAGGATGCGGCCCAGCTCGAGGAAGTCCTCGTGACCGACGACGTCCAGCAGCAGCTCCCGCACGGAGCGCACGTGGACGGGGGCGGCGCGCACCAGCAGCTCCCGGCCGGCGGGGGTCAGCTGGGCCTGACGGCCGCGGCCGTCGGAGGAGCAGCGGACGCGCTCGACGAGCCCGCGCTTCTCCATGCGGGAGATGGTGTGGGTCAGCCGCGAGCGGGAATGGACCACCTGGTCTGCGAGCTCGGACATGCGCAGGAAGCGGCCCTCGGCCTCGGACAGGCGCACGAGGATCTCGTACTCGCCGAGGGTCAGCGCGTCCTCCGGATCCTCCTGCAGCGCCTCGCTGAGCCGGTCGGTCAGCAGCGTGGTCGCGTACAGGAAGGTGCGCCAGGCCTCCTGCTCCGACGGGGTGAGCCAGAGCTCCTCCGGCGTCGAGGCCCGGTCGTTATCGTGGGACGGGGTGTCGTGCATCACGCACTCCTTGAGTCGTGGGGATCGATGCTTGCCATCATCCCCCAGTTTAGTTTACATTTCAAGCATGAGGTCGGCGCTCCGGCCTCCCCGCACATCACTCTCGTCCGAAGGAGACCTCTCATGAGCGACCTCACCCCCGGCACCTGGACCCTCGACCCCTCGCACACCTCCGCAGCCTTCACCGTCCGTCACGCCGGCATCTCCAAGGCGCGCGGCCAGTTCACGGACACCGAGGGCACCCTCACCGTCGGCGCCGGCGGCGAGAACCTGGCCTTCCGGGCGACGCTGAAGACCGCCTCGGTGAACACCTCGAACGAGGACCGCGACAACCACCTGCGCAGCGGCGACTTCTTCGACGCCGAGACCTACCCGGAGATCACCTTCGTCTCCACCGAGGTCTCCGACGACTCGATCACCGGTGATCTCACGATCCGCGACATCACCAAGCCGGTCACCCTCGACTTCAGCTACGAGGGCGCCGCGACCGATCCCTTCGGGACCTACCGCGCGGGCTTCACCGCCGAGACCAAGATCAGCCGCAAGGAGTTCGGGCTGACCTGGAACGCCGCCCTCGAGGCCGGCGGCGTGCTGGTCTCCGACGAGGTCAGGATCCTGATCGAGGCCGAGTTCACCGCTCCCGCCTCCGCCTGATCCCCAGCGCCGCGCGGGCCCTCGGGCGCCGCGGCACCGACGGGCCGTCCGCACTGCGCGGGCGGCCCGTCGTCACGTCCGGCACCGGCCGACGATCCGCCGCCGACGCCGATAGGGTGCGCTCCATGAGCACGCCGCAGATCCCGCGCCCCTCCGACCCCGAGGCGCGCATCCTGTACCTCACCCGGGAGGGCTGCCACCTGTGCGAGGAGGCGCTGCCCGTGGTGCGCGCCGAGGCGGACCGGGCCGGCACCGCCGTGGAGGTGCGCGACATCGACGAGGACGAGCACCTGCGCGCCGACTGGGACCACGACGTGCCGGTGATCATCGTGGACGGCGCGGTCCATGCGAGGTACCGCGTGGACGCCGGGCAGCTGCGCACCGCCCTGCGCCGGCGCCCGCTGTGGAAGCGCCTCACCGGCCGCGCCTGAGCTCGCCGGCCCTGCCCGACCTCACCCGGACCTCACCGGACCTCGCCGGACCTCGCCGGACCTCGCCGGACGCCGAGAATGGTGTCGTTCCGAACCAGATCCGGGCGTCGGATGGTACGGAACCGCACCTTTCTCGCCGCCCAGGGCCGCGGGACGCCTGCTCGCGGCCCGGGGCCGGCGGGAGGCCGGCGAACGTGCAACGGCCCCCGCCGAGGGCGGGGGCCGTTGCAGATCACACAGCGATCACTTCTTGTTGCGACGCTGGTGGCGGGTCTTGCGAAGCAGCTTGCGGTGCTTCTTCTTGGACATGCGCTTGCGTCGCTTCTTGACGACAGAACCCATAGGTTGCCTCTGTTCTGCAGGCCAACGCCTGCGGGATGGTCCAGCTGATCAGATGGTGCGCGGCCCGCGGAGACTGCACAGCGGTCATCCGGTGGGGATCCACCGGACGATCGGATGCTCTCGCACCCGTGTGCGTCCGGGCGCGGATCCGACGCCACGGTCGACCAGCCATTCTACACGGCCGACCTGTCCTTCCCGCCCAGAGGGCCGCGCGCGAGTGCGAGATCTCTCGCAGCTCCGGCCGCGCGGGCGAGCTCGGCGTCGACCTCCTCCACCACCAGCTCCTGCCCCACCCGGCGCACGCGGGCGGCCAGCAGGCGGCGGGCCCGCCGCCGGTGCCACGCCCCGGTGAGCGCCGCGACGGCCCCACCCGCGACCGCGAGCAGCACGCCGGCCGCGATCCCGAGGACGAGCAGCGCGGTGGGCAGAGGGATCGGGATCCACAGCTCGCGGATCATCGGCATCGGCGGCGGAGGGATGCCGAGGAAGGCCAGCAGCGCGTTCAGCACCAGCCAGCCGAGTCCCACCACCGCGGTGAGCACGGCCAGCCACTGCAGCACGTCGAGCACCGGCCACCACCAGCTCCCGCTCCCGGCCCGCAGATCGGCCCCGGCGACCGCCTGGTCGAGGGCGTCCGGCAGCTCCTCCTCCCGGGACCGCGCGGCGGAGCGCACCGCCGCGCGCCAGGGATCGGTGCCGTCTGCGGAGGAGGTGTCGGCGAAGCGGCGCACCCCGCCCGAGGCGCGGGCCCGGGCCGCGGCGTCCGGGGCGGGCAGCGAGCTGCGCCGGAGCCCTTCGCCGTCGCGCGCGGCGCCGAGGCCCAGGCGGCGCAGCGGATCGGGTCGGATGCGCCGCAGCCAGCGCAGCGGGGGCCAGCCCACCCGGCCGGCGGCCCGATAGCGGTAGGAGGCGCCGACGGCGCGGGCGACGGGCTCCACCCGGGCCGCGGCCGTCAGATCCGCGACCAGCTCCTCGACGGCGGCGTCCGGGGCGGCCTCCCCCAGGCCCTCGGGGTCCGCGGACGCCCGGAGGCGCTCCGCGGCGCCGCGCACGTCGGCCCGCTGCCGCGCCGCGGCGGCCTCCCGGGTGCGGGCGATCGTGATCAGGTCCTCGCGCAGCGACGCGATCCCCTCGCCGGTGGAGGCGGAGGTCGCGAGCACGGGTGCCTGCTCGAGGCCGTCGGCGCGGGCGATCTGGGCGAGCGAGGCGAGCACCGCCGCGCGCTCGTCCTCGGCCAGGCGGTCGATCTGGTTCAGGACCAGCACCGTCACCGCATCGTGCCCGGCGAAGGGCCGGACGAACTCCTGATGGAGCACGGCATCGGCGTACTTCTGTGGATCGGTCACCCAGACCAGGACGTCCACCAGGGCGGTCATCCGCTCGGCGACGAGGCGGTGGGCG
Source organism: Brachybacterium sp. YJGR34 (assembly GCF_003347015.1). Lineage (GTDB taxonomy): Bacteria > Actinomycetota > Actinomycetes > Actinomycetales > Dermabacteraceae > Brachybacterium. The sequence continues at coordinate 283,918 of NZ_PNFB01000002.1, read as the reverse complement.
GGCTCGACCGAGTCGAGGTCCGGGAGGTCCAGGAGGACGATGCCCGCCGGGCCCGCCGCCTGCTCCCGCCGGGCACGGCGCCCCGCGGGGGCCGGGACAGCGGCCCGCGCCAGCGCCGACTCCGTGCCGTCGAGATGGTGGCGCTCCTCGACCTCGAGCCAGTCCAGCAGGGCGTCGCTCCCGGCGTCCCCGAGCACGGCGGCGACCGGGGAGGCGGTCGTCGGGCGGCGCACGGCGGCACGGGAGATCTCGCTGCCGACCAGGGCGTTGAGCAGGGACGACTTCCCGGAGCCGGTGGCTCCGAAGAGCCCGATGACGGTGTGCTCGGCGGACAGCGCCCGGCGGCGGTCGATCCGGTCGACGAGCGCACGGACCGGCTCGATCTCGCTCGCCGGGGCGACGCCCTCGAGGGCGTCGGCCGCGCGGTCCAGCGCGTCGAGGCGCTCGACCAGCGGCGCGGCCCGCGTCGTGGCGCGGCGCGACTCCGGGCTCATGACTCCTCCCGGATCTCCCGGGCGAGCCGGACGAGCGCCTCGGCATCGGCCCGCAGGAGCTGGCCGCCGTCCGCTCCCCCGAGCTCGTCGAGCCGGGCGAGGAAGGGCGCCGAACGGTCCGCGACCAGTGCGTCCAGTCGGTCGGTGAGCCGCTCGCGGGCCGCGGCGGCCATGCGCCGCACGGCCTCGTCGCCGAAGATCGTCTCGAGCAGCTTCTGGCCCACCACCGCGGTGGCCGCGCCGGCGCCGACCTCGAGCCCGGTGGGGAGGAAGGCGGTCGAGGCGAACACCACGACCATCAGCGCGACGCCCACCGCGTTGACGCCCAGGGAGAGCACCCGGGCGCGGGTGCGACGATCGGCGCCCTCGGCCCGGACCAGCTCGAGCACGTCGCCCTGCCAGGCGCGGATCGCGGCGGAGACCTCCTCGGCATATCCCGCGGGAAGGCGGGCGAGGTCCTCCCCTTCGGCGAGCCACCGCCCGGCCGCGGAGGTCCGCCAGGCGGCATCAGCCCGCTCGGCCCCGCGGGCGGTCTCGTCGATCACCACGTGCACCAGGGAGCTGCCCAGCGCCTGCTCGGCCTCGAGAGCCGGGGCGGGCCGGCCGCTGAGCGCCTGGCCCACGCGATCGCGGAGACGGGAGACGATGCCCTCCACGCTCCGCAGGAACTCACCGGTGCCCACCACGTCCTGCCAGCGCGAGAGCACCTCGCCGCGCAGCAGCGACCCGTCGCCGAGCGCCTCGTCGATCCGCTCGCGCGAGCCCGCGAAGGCGTCGAGCGCCTCCTGCCGCAGGCGGAGCCGCTCCTCCTCCTGCCGCGCGGTGTGCTCGGCGATCCGTCGGGCGGAGACCGCCAGGGACTCGACGGCGCCGGCCAGGGTGCGGCGCGCGATGCGGCCGCGGTCCTCCCGGTCCGCCGCGAGGCGCGCGAAGTGCTCGCGGAGCTCGGCGATCGCCGCCGGCGGGAGCAGGCCGTGCGGCCCGAGCCCCGTCTCGGGGACGAGGAACACCCGCTCCACCTCGATGCCCGCCCGGACGAGCATGCCGCGCAGGTCCTCCGCGAGCTCCTCGGCGACACCCGGTCCCGCCGGCAGCCGGTTCATGACGACGTCGACGGTCACGTCCCGCTCGGCGGCGCCGCGCAGCACCTCCCAGGGGACCGCGTCGGCGTAGCGGTTGGCGGTGGTGACGAACAGCCACAGGTCCGCGGCGCGCAGCAGCTGGCGGGCCAGCTCGCGGTTGCCGGCGGCGACCGAGTCGAGGTCCGGGGCGTCCAGCAGCGCGATGCCCGGGCCGATCCCCTCCTCGGCGCGCAGCTCGACGCTGGTGGCGGGGTCGACGTCGCCGGTGGTGTCCCGGGCGCCCGACGCCTCGGCCTCCTGCCCGCCGCCCGCTCGGACCCGGGCCAGACCTGGCAGGATGCGGGGGCCGGTGAACCACGCCGCGTCCGCGGGATGGTGCAGCAGCACGGGCCGACGGGTGGTGGGGCGGATCGCCCCGGAGCGGCTGACCGTCTCCCCGACCAGGGCGTTGAGCAGGGTCGACTTGCCGGCGCCGGTGGAGCCGCCGATCACCACCAGCAGCGGGGCGTCCAGCGACGTCAGCCGCGGGATGACGTGGTCGCCGAGCTGGGACAGGGCGGCCCGACCCTCGGCGCGGGCCTGTTCGGCGCCCTCGACGGGCAGCGGGAGCTCGAGCGTGCGCAGGTGCTCCGCGAGGCTCTCGAGCACGGCGGGGGTCCGCTCGCTCATGCGGCCCCCGCCGCGCCGGCGGCGATGCGCTCGAGGACGTCGACGGCGACGCCGGGGCCGTCCTCGGCGCGGAGCTCGGCGCCGACGGCCTCCGCCCGGCGCGCGAACAGCGGGGTGCCGGTCAGCTCGTCGAGCCCGTCCGCGAGCCGGCGCTCCAGAGCCCGCGGAGGGATCGGCGCAGGGCCGGCGCCGATGTCCTGCACCCGGCCGCCCCAGAACGGCTGGTCGCCGAGGAAGGGGACCACCAGCGTGGGACGGCCGGCGCGCAGGCCCGCGGCGGTGGAGCCGGCACCGCCGTGATGGACGACCGCGCGCATCCGGGGGAACAGCCAGTCGTGCGGGGCGCCGTCGATGACGAGCACGTCCCGCGAGGGCGAGGCTCCCCCGGCGATGCCGCCCCATCCGGTCGCGACGATCCCGCGCAGGGAGCACCTCTCGAGCGCCTGCAGGATCGTCTCCCGGCGCTCGTCCGCGCCCTGGCCGAAGCCCATCGAGCCGAAGCCGAGGTAGACCGGCGGCTCGCCGGCGTCCAGGAACTCCTGCAGCTCCGCCGGCGGCTCCCAGGCGGGCTCCTCGAGGAACCAGTACCCGGTGACATGGGCGGTGGCGGGATAGTCCGAGGGCACGGGCACGACGTGGCGGCTGTAGGGGTACAGGGTGTGCACGGGCGAACCATCGTGGGCGCGCAGCGGGTCGGCGAGGCGCCGAGCGCGTCCCGGCAGCCCCACCTGGGCACGGAAGTCGCTGAGCATCCCCCCGTACGCGGCGGTCGCCAGGCGGATCAGCCGGTAGCTGGCCCGGTTGCCGGCACGGCCGAACGAGGCCCGGCCCAGGAAGGGCACCGGATGCGCGCCGGTCGGCGTGTAGAAGGGCAGCGGCAGGGACAGCACCGCCGGCACCCCCAGCAGCTCGGCGATGTGCGGGCCGGCCAGGCACTTGGGGTGGAAGACGATGAGATCGGGCTGCGCCTCGCGAGCTGCGGCCCAGGTCTCCTGGACGTGGCCGCGCATCGCGGTCTTGATCGTCCGGAAGGTCTTCGGCGCATCGCGCGCCCCCGACAGCTCGGGCAGCACCTCCTGCACCAGGCGCAGCATCTCCGAGCCCGCCGGATGGACGATCACCTCCGGCGCGAGGAGGTCCTCGAAGCCCTCGGGGACGGCGAGATGGGCCTCGTGCCCGGCGGCGGCGAGCCGTCCCGCCAGCGCGGCGTACGGCTGGATGTCGCCGCGCGTTCCGAACGTCATGATCAGCACGCGCATGGTTCCTCCTCTGCCGGATCCGAGCCTACGGCACGGCTCGCCCTCGCGACCGGCTCGATCCTCAATCCAGGAACGGATCCAGACCCCAGTCGGGGAAGGCCGCGCGGCGGGCGGCCTGCACCGCCCGGTCGAGGTCGTCCTCGGGATCGAAGCCCGCCTCCCAGTCCCGCACCGCGAGCGGCCGGCCGTCGCCGAAGGTCGCGATCCCCGGCTCCGGGGACAGCCCGTGGTCCCGCCGTGCGGCGTCGGCCGCGGCGACGTAGCCGGCGGGCAGCGGAGCCTCCGGGTCCAGGGGATCGCCGGTGGCGATCGCGATCAGGTGCGCCCAGGAGCGCGGCACCACGTCGATGACGGCGTATCCTCCTCCGCCCAGGGCCAGCCAGCGGCCGTCGCACACCTCGTCGGCCAGCTCCCGCATCAGGAGCATGACCTCGCGCTGCGCCTCGAGGGAGACCGCGAGGTCGGCCAGCGGGTCGAGGCGGTGGGTGTCGGCGCCATGCTGCGTGATCAGCAGCGTGGGCCGCACGGCCCGCACCAGGGCGGGCACCGTGGCGCGGATCGCGCGCACCCATCCGTCGGCCGTGGTGCCGGCCGGCAGCGGCACGTTGATCGCCGTGCCCGGGGCCCCGGGCCCGCCGCCGTCCTGCACGAACCCGGTGCCGGGGAACAGCTGCTCGCCGGACTCGTGGACGGAGAGGGTGACCGCGCGCGGCTCGTCCCAGAGCGCACGCTCCACGCCGTCGCCGTGGTGGACGTCGACGTCGACGTACATCACCCGCTCGCCCTCCGCCTCCAGCGCGCGGCGGACGGCGAGGGCGGCGTCGTTGTAGACGCAGAAGCCGGAGGCGCTGGCGCGCTTGGCGTGGTGGAGCCCGCCGGCGACGTGCACGGCCCGCCGCACCCGCCCGGCCCGGATCGCATCGACCGCCGCGAGGGAGCCGCCGGCGATGCGGGCGGCGGCGGTGTGCATGCCGCGGAAGGGCGGGACGTCATCGCCGCCGATGCCGGCGCGGAGCAGGGCGTCGTACGCCGTCCCGCGCAGCGCGTCGACGTCGCCCGAGGCGGCGCGGACGGTGCGGATGTACTCGGGATCGTGGACCGCGGCCAGCTCCTCGTCGCTCGCCACCGGGGCGGGGAGGATCTGCACCCCGGGCCGTTCGAGCAGGCCCGCGCCGACGGCGAGATCGCGGGTCAGGGCGAGGCGGACGGGAGCCATCGGGTGGAAGGGCCCGAAGTCGTACTCGCACAGAGCGTCCTCCCACACGATGCCGACCGGCTCCGGGGAGGACCGGGCGGGCTCGTCGTCGGGAGGACGGGAGGACGGGTCGAGGGGCGCGTCGTCGGGCATGGGGGGAAGCGTACCCAGCACCGGACCGCGGCGGTTCCCCCTCCGCGCGGGCGGCGTCGGTCGTAGACTGCCGCGGATGCGACCTGCGGTCGCCGGACGCGGACGAGGAGAGCGATGAGCGAGCGGGGCACCTGGAGCGCGCCACAGCGCCTGCGCCCGGTCTCCGTGCGCCCGCCGAAGCCCACCTGGCGCGATCATCTGCGGTCGCTGACGAAGGCGACGCCCCCGCGGATCGCCCTGGGCGTGTTCACGCTCATGATCGGGGTCTTCACCGCCCTGCTCTCGCTGCCGGCCGCGGCCGAGGACGGCGAGCGCACCGCGCTCGTGGACGCGCTGTTCACCGCGGTCTCCGCGATCTGCGTGACGGGCCTGGTCACGGTGGACACCGGCAGCCACTGGTCCACCTTCGGGCTCACCGTCATCATGATCGCGATCAAGCTGGGCGGCCTGGGGATGATGACCGTGGCCTCGCTGCTGAGCCTGTCGGTGATGCACCGCCTCGGGCTCGCGCAGCGGGTGATCACCGCCCAGGAGACCCGCTCCGAGCGCCTCGCGGAGGTCGGCGGCGTGCTGCGGATCATCCTCATCACCTCGACCGCCTTCGAGGCCGTGACCTTTCTGACCCTGACCCCGTACATGATCGTCACCGACCACGGCATGGGGGAATCGCTGTTCCTGGGCCTGTTCTACGCCATCAGCGCCTTCAACAACGCAGGCTTCGTGCCCGAGGCCGCCGGCACCGCGCAGTACCTGGGCGATCCCTTCTTCACCATCCCGGTCTTCCTGGCGGTGCTGGTGGGGTCGCTGGGCTTCCCCGTCATCCTGGTGGCGATCCGGAAGCTGCGGACCCCGCGGAAGTGGACCCTGCACGCGAAGCTCACCCTGACCACCACCGCACTGCTGCTGGTGGTCACCTTCGTCGGCTACCTGATCATGGAGTGGTCCAACCCCGCCACGCTCGGCGACGAGCCGGTGATGACGAAGATCCTCGCCTCCGGCTTCGCCTCGGTGATGCCGCGCTCCGGCGGGTTCGCGACCCTGGACGTGGGGCAGATGACCTCCGAGTCGCGCCTGCTGACGGACCTGATGATGTTCATCGGCGGCGGTTCCGGCTCCACCGCGGGCGGCATCCGCGTGACCACCTTCGCCCTGCTGATGCTCTCGATCTGGGCCGAGGTGCGCGGCAATCCCGATGTGGAGGCCTTCGGCCGCCGCGTCCCCCAGGAGACGATCCGCCAGGCGATCGGCGTGATGGTCATGAGCGCCACCATGGTCTTCCTGGCGACCTTCCTCCTGCTGCGCATGACCCCCTTCACCCTCGACCAGACGCTGTTCGAGGCGCTCTCGGGCTTCGGGACGGTGGGACTGTCCACGGGCATCACCCCGGACCTGCCCCCGGAGGGCAAGGTCGTGATCATCGCCTGCATGTACATCGGGCGCCTGGGCCCGATGACGCTCGGCGCGGCGCTCGCCGTCCGGACAAGGGTGCGGATGATCCAGCTGCCGACGGAACGGCCGATCGTCGGCTGACTAGACTGTCCACGCCCAGGACGCGTCGTCCCACGACTCGGTCTCTCACGGACATCTCATGGAGGAGCCATGGCCCGCAGCGCGCGCGACGAGGGAGTGCTCGTCATCGGTCTGGGGCGCTTCGGTGCCTCGATCGCCCTCACCCTCGAGCAGCTGGGCACCGAGGTGCTCGCGATCGACCCCCACGAGGAGCTGGTCCAGAAGTACTCCGGCCTGCTCACGCACGTGGTGCGGGCCGATGCCACCGAGCCGGAGGTCCTCGAGCAGGTGGGCGCGGCGGACTTCTCCCTCGCCGTGGTGGGGGTGGGCACGACCATCGAGGCCAGCGTGCTGATCGCCGCGAACCTCGTGGACCTCGGCAAACCGGTGATCTGGGCGAAGGCGATCTCCGCCGCGCACGGCCGGATCCTGCAGCGCATCGGCTGCCACCACGTGGTCTATCCGGAGGCCGATGCCGGCAAGCGCGTCGCTCACCTGGTCAACGGCAAGCTCATGGACTTCATCGAGTTCGACGACGACTTCGCGATCGTCAAGATGCGACCGCCGCGGGAGGTGCAGGGCATGACGCTCGCGAAGTCGGACATCCGCAAGAACTTCGGCGTCACCGTGGTGGGCGTGAAGTCGCCGGGCAAGGACTTCACCTATGCGGTGCCCGAGACCATGGTCGCCGCGCACGACCTGCTCATCGTCTCCGGCCGCACCGGGCAGATCGAGAAGTTCTCACAGCGGCCCTGAACCGCACCGGGTCCGCCCCGCCTCAGCGCTCCGTCATCGCGCGGGAGGTCTCGGCGGCGGCGGCCATGGCGGCGGCGACGCCGGCGCGCACGCCCTCCCGCTCGAGCGCCGCGAGACCCTGGACGGTGGTGCCGCCGGGGCTGGAGACGGCGTTCTTCGCCGCCGCCGGGTGCATGCCCGTCTCCCGCAGCATGGCGGCCGCGCCGAGGGTGGTCTGCTGCACCAGGGCGCCGGCGAGATCGCGCCGCAGCCCCAGCCGGACGGCCTCATCGGTCATCGCCTCGACGAGGACGAACACGAAGGCCGGCAGCGAGCCGGCGGCGCCGATGAAGGCGTGCACCTGCTCCTCGGTGATGTCCACGACCACGCCCGCCCGGGCGAACAGGGCGTGCAGCAGCGCGTGCTGGGCGTCGGTGAGCGCGGACCCGCGCATGAGGCCGACGGCGCCCTCCCCCACCGAGATCGGGGTGTTGGGCATGGCGCGGGCGACGGGCTGGGAGTCCGGGAGCAGCTCCTCCATCGGCGCCAGGGCGATGCCGGCGGCGAGGGAGACGACGACCGCGTGCGGGGACAGGTCCTCGCGCAGCGCGGTGAGCAGGTCGAGGATCTGGTAGGGCTTCACGCCGAGGATCACCACGTCGGCCCCGGCCACCGCCTCGGCGCGGGAGGCGGCGGCGGTCGCACCGAGCTCCGCCGCGGCGCGCTCGCCGCTGGCGGGCGTGGAGTTCGCGATCAGCAGGTTCTCGGGCCGCACACCGCTCGCGAGCAGGGTGCGCACGACGGGCCCGCCCATGTTGCCGGCGCCGATCACGGCGACGCGCACCCGGTCCGGAGCAGGCCCCTCGGGGGCGGCGGGATCGGGACGGACGGTGCTCTCGCTCATGCCCTCCAGGGTAGTGGTCCGCCGACCGGCCTCAGCGCGTCTCGTCCGCGGCGCGGGCGATGGCCCGCTTCTCGGTGAGGACCAGCAGCTGGACCAGGGCGACGCCGAGCACGGCGATGCCCAGCATCACCGGCCAGTCACCGCTCGGGGCCCGGAGCTCCCCGGAGCCGCTCTGCCAGGGCCAGAGGCTGCGGGCGGCACCGATCATCATCCCGGCCAGCACCACCATCGTCGCGCGGTGGTGGTGGGCCAGCAGGCGCCGCATCAGGGTCACCACGACGACCAGGCCCACGCAGGCCCACAGCCCGAACCAGGCGATGTAGCCGAGGTCGAGCTCGTCGACGGCCTGCAGCGTGGGCTGGTACAGGCCGAGCACCAGGAGGATGAACGATCCGGACAGCCCCGGCAGCACCAGCGCGCACACGGCCACCGCCGCGGCCGCCGCCACCAGCGCCGCGGGGGGCTCGGCGCCCGGGGCGACGCTCGTGGTGGGCAGGGAGGAGACGGCCAGACCGGCCGCGGCGCCGAGGGCGAAGCGGCCCCAGTCCGGCAGTCGCCACGCCCCGCCCGAGAGCGTCACCGGCACCAGCACGGAGCCGAGCACGAGGCCGAGGAAGAGCGCGCGGGTGGTCTCGGGGTAGGTCTCCACCACGTGGGCGACCGGGCCGGCGAGCAGGAGCACCGCCGCGCCCATCCCGATCATCAGCGGGATCAGGAGCCGCCAGGAGACGGCCCGGAGATGCCGGGCCGCGCCCCGGCGACGGTCCGGGCCCAGGACCAGCACCCGCAGCGCCGAGGTGATCTCGTGGGCGGAGCCGATCAGCTCGTCATAGATCCCGGTCACCAGGGCCACGGTGCCGCCGCTGACGCCCGGGACGGTCTCGACCAGTCCGATCAGGCCGCCGCGCAGCAGGTTGCCCAGCACATTGCGGTGGGGAGGGGGCGGGGCCTCCCCCGGGGCGGACGGGGCGGGGACGGGCGCGGGACCGGGGTCGGACATGATCACAGGGTACGGCGGTCCGGCCGGACGGATCCTGCGAGCGTCCGGACCGCTGCCCGGTCAGCGGCCGCGACCCCAGTGCGGCGGCACGTCGCCGGCGATCCGCGCATCGTTCGACTCCTCGGCGCCGGGCTCCGGGCCGTCCTCCGGCTCGTCCTCCCAGGCGATCGGCTTCCCGGTGACGGAGGAGATGACGACCTTCTCGGGGCTCCGGCGCCTCGGGCGCTCCTCGCCGGAGGTGCTCACTGCCGCTCCTGGTAGCGACGGATCGCGCTCGAGACCGAGACGTCCAGCAGCACGGAGCGCTGCTCGAAGCCGAGGAAGCTGCGCACCTCGGTGGCCAGGTGCTCCTCGAGCCGGGCACGGCCGTCGGAGCAGATGTACTCCACGACCGCGTCGAAGTCGTCGCTCGAGTAGAAGCTCAGCGGGTGCCCGGCGGGGATCTGCGGCCGGGGCAGGCGGTGCCGGATGGTGCCCACGCCCGAGGGGGACTCGGAGCGCTCCTCGGACTGCACCAGGCGCAGCGCGCGGTCGATGGCCCGGCGGATCCGCTCGGCCTCGCCGTCGGGGTCGATGAACAGGGCCCAGGACCACACCCGCTCGGTCGCCCAGCCCACGGCCTCGAGCCGCTCGGCCCGCAGACGGTCGCGCTCGCGCTGGCTGGGGGTCTCGACATAGCGGGACCCGTCGGTGTCCACCGCGAGCAGCAGACGCCCGGGCAGGTCCGGGTGCCCCAGGGCCAGCTCGATGCGATCCCCGGAGAGTCCGAAGTCGTGCTCGACCAGCAGGCCCAGACGGTGGAGTCGATCGGCGAGATCCTGCACCAGGGCGTCGGTCTCGAGCTCGCGCGGGACGACGGGCTCCTCCGCGGTCTCCGGCTCGTGCGCGGGCTCCGCGAGGTCCTGCGGCTCCTCGTCCGCGGGGGGCGTCTCCGCCGCCGGCTCCTCCGTCTCCGCCGCGTCCGGCGCGGTGCCGGTCCGGCGGGCGAGGGCCTGCTCGATCGCGGCGTCGAGCGCCGCGTCGCTCAGCTCCGCCGGCTCCTGGGGGCTCGGCGTCACGGTGTCCGGCTCCTCCGGGCTCGGGACGACGGGCGCCGAGGACTCGGAGGTGGGCGGGGCGATCTCCTGCGCGCTGCCGGTGAGGGCGGCGACATGGGGCACGACGGGGACGTCGTCGCCGCCCTGCAGCACCCAGAGCAGGGCCCGCAGGTCACGGGCGCCGTCGGTGCGCAGCCGGGCGTGGTCGAGGTCCTGCACCCCGATCGAGGAGACCACCGTGGTGCGCCCGCGGGCGCGGGTGATCACCGTGGCCAGGGCCTTGCGGCCGCCGGCCTCGGAGAGCGGCCCGAAGCGGTGCAGCAGGCGGCCGTGCGGGGTCTTGCCGAAGCCGACGGAGACGATGACGTCGTCGCGCAGCACGGCCGTGGCCTGGTCCGCGGGCAGGACGGTGAAGACCTCCCGGGCGCCGGGATCGAAGTAGTCGCGCAGCGCCGGGATCACCGAGACGGTGTTCATGATCCGCTCCATGAGGCGCCGCGCATGCTCCTCGGTGAAGGTGAGGACGGCGAGAGAGCGCTCGGGGCGGGTGCGGGCGTGCTCGATCACGAGGTCGGTGACGCGGCGCAGCTCCGCCTCGGTGCTCTCGACGTACTCCATCCCCTCGGTGACCGGGCCGCGGCCGTTCTCGACCATGACCAGCCGGTCCCGCTCAGGGGCGATGGGGCTGGGGACCGCGACGACCTCGCCCTCCAGGGCGCGGCGCTGGGCGAATCCGCGCAGCCCCTCGACGGCGGGGTGCCGGTCGCGGAGGATCTCGCAGCGTGGTGCGATCCGCAGCATGTCGTCGAGCAGGCTGGGGGCGGAGTCGCCGCCGTACTCGAGGGGGTCGCCGACCACCACGGTCTGCTCGGCCCGGACGATCGAGGGCAGGGCGGCGGCGGTGGGGAGCCGGCCGCCGTCGGCCACGATCAGCACGTCGAAGTGGCGGCCGCGCGGGATCACCTGCGGCACCAGGTACGGGGAGGCGAGCCACGCCGGACGGGCCGCGAACAGGATGTCCTCGTACTTGGCGGCGAGATCGCGGATCGAGACCGTCGAGGACCGCGCCAGCTCCGCGATCGCAGCGCGGGAGGTGTCCGGATAGGCCTTCATGGTCGCCACACGGGCCTCGTCGGCCGCGGCGTGCACCCGGGCGGAGGAGTGGGCGATGTGCGCGGCGTCGAGCCGCCGGAACCGCTCCGCGACCTGCGAGAGGGAGGTGCCGTCGTACTGCGAGATGGTCGGCTCCGCCCCCGCGATCAGCTCCAGGACGCTGTTCCACCAGCTGAGCTCGAGCTCGGCGTCGACTTGTTCGACAGGGACCCGGCGGGCGCGCAGGTCCTCGACCAGCTCCCCCAGCCCGTCGAAGGAGAGACGGCGCAGCAGCTCGGTGCGCCGCGGAAGGGTCTCGAGGTCGGAGCGGTCGGCGGCGAGCGACTCGACCCGGCGCTCGAGCTCGTCGAGGTCGGTGCGTGCCAGGTCCTGCCCGGCGGTGGTGCCGTCCAGCAGCACTCCCAGCTCGTCGAGCACCTTCTGGGAGCGCCCGGCCGTGCGACGGACGGCGTCGAGGTCCTCGGGCAGGGCGGGGAGCGAGCGCGCCCGGCCCCGTTCCTCGGGATCGGCGGCCACACGGCGCCAGTCGTCGACGACCCGGCGGGCCTCGCCCAGGTCGCGGTGGAGGTCCGGGGACAGCGAGGCGGGACGCTGCAGGGCCGCGGCCTCCTTGCGCAGGCGCCGGCGCAGGCCGAAGCGCATCGTCACGCCGTGCTCCTCGCGCCAGCGCTTGTCCGCGGTGGCGGCGACCAGCTCGCCCAGCGGCGCCGCGAAGACGGCGCCCTGGAAGGTGCCCAGCAGCGCGCGCACGCGGTCCAGCAGGGTGATCCGCTCCATCAGCTGGGTGAGGGTCCTCGGCTCCTGCAGGCCCAGCGCGTCCCCGGCCGCGGAGACCGCACCGCGCAGCTGCGGCAGGATCTCCTCGCGCAGCTGGTCGATCAGCTCCTCCGCGCGGGCGGCCTGGGTGTCGGTGCTGATCGGGGCGCCGTACCAGGCGGTCTCCTCGGGGCCGGTGGTGAGCACGCCCACCTCCGCGGCCTCACGCAGGTGGGCGGCATAGCGGTCCCGCTCCTCGCCGATCATCTGGGCGGCGACATCGGCCCGCAGCCGCACCGCGGAGCGCGGGGCGGGGCTGAGACGGGTGAGGGCGGCGAGCGCCGAGATCGCGTCGTGCGCGGAGGCGCCCCAGGGCTGCTGATGGCGGTGCATCGCCTCGACGTGGCCCACGAGGATCTCCCGCGCGGCGGCGAGCTCCTCCGGGGCGGACTCCTCCGTGCCGAGCGCGTGCGAGCCCGCGCGGCGCAGGCTGCGCAGCAGGGCCGCGGAGGCGTTGCGCTGCAGGGACGGGTCCGGCGAGAGGTCGAAGACGAGCTCCTCGAGCCCGCGCTGCTGCGCGATCGTGACCAGCTGGGCGAGGTTGCGGCGCCGCTGGGAGACCACCAGGACGCTGCGACCGCGGGCGTTGAGCTCCTCGGCGAGATCGACGACGAGGTCGAGGCTGGTGGTGCCGGGCGGGGTCGCGACGGCGAGGTCCTGGCCGGCCAGGACCCGCGCGAGCACGGCACGATGGCCGGGGTCGACGGCCGCGACCAGCTCCTCCTCGGGGATCTCGGGCACCTCCTCGTCCTCGGCGGCGCCCTGGACGACGGCGCGGGCCGCCTCGTCGCCGGCGAGCGCGGCGACGAGCGGGGAGGAGGACCAGTCGGCGCGATCGGCGCCGAGGTCCTCGGCGACCGAGCCGGCGGCATCCATGAGGTTCCCGACCACCAGGGCATGGGCCACGCGGAAGCCGGGCAGCGGCTGGCCCAGGGAGCGGAAGGCGTCCAGCACGGGGTTGGGGTCGAAGCCGTGGGAGCCGTCGGTGGTGGCCAGCAGGGCCCGGGCGTCGACGGCGACGCCCGCCTCGCGCAGCGACCGCAGCAGCACGGGGTTGAGGTCGGCGGTGGCGTCCACCTCGAGGTCGACGTCCTCGCGCGCGTTGCCGCGCAGCCGCAGCGTGACGGGGCGGACCAGCACCGGGGCGTGGACGGGGGCGGAGCCGTCCTCCGGGTACCAGATCGCCTCGCCGATGCCGAGATGGCAGGTGGTCAGCCCCACCTCCTCCGCGTGGCGCTCGGCGATCTCGCGGATGGTGCGCGCGTGGGCACGGGCATCGGCGAGCGCGCCCACCTCCCGGACCAGGGAGGACAGGCGGGTGGGGCCGCGACCGGCGAGCAGCTGCGCGAGCCCCGAGGGGTGGGAGTGGGTCAGGTCCAGCACCGTGCCGCCGGCGCGGATCTGGGTGAGGAAGGACGGCGCGGCGACCCCGCCGGTGATCTGCTGGGACCAGCGGTCCAGGGCGTCGGCCACCCGGTCCTCGCGGCTCAGGGGCCGATGCTCGTGCGGGGCGGCGGGGAGGTCGTCCTCGTCCTGTTCGGGCGCGATGCCGGCGCCGACCTCCTCGAGGTGGCGGTCCACCACGACGGCGTAGCCGCCGGTGGCCGTGGGGGCGTCGTCCTCATCGCCCGCGGGGGCCGCCGGAGCGGCCGCGGAGGTGTCCGTCGGCGCGGCCGCGTCCTCGCCCCGGCGCTCCCGGGCGAGGGCCGAGAGGGCGTCGTCACGGGGGACCGCGGCCGGGCCCGAGCGGTCGTGTCGCTTGGTGCCGCGCAGGAAACTCCACATGGTGGCCCACGGTACCGGGGCCGGGGCTCCCCGCGGCGCAGGCGTGCCGGTCGCCGCGGGGAACCGGTTCGCGGATCACACCTCGTGCAGGCGCACCGTGTTCTGCCGGAGGTGCTCGCGGAGATCGTCGGGGACCTCGCCGGCGATCACCAGGTCGGTGAGGACCGAGACCGGGCAGATCCCGGCGAGCGCCCGGACACCGATCTTGTCCGCGGTCGCCAGGCCCACCACCCGGCGCGAGTGCCCGATCATGGTGCGGGTGACGCCGGCCTCCGAATCGGAGTGGCAGGTGAGCCCCGCCCCGAGGTCCAGGCCGATGGTGCCCACGAACATCGTGTCCAGCCACAGGTCCCGCATGGTCGCCACCGCCAGCGGCCCGGTGAGCTCGAAGGAGTACGGCTCCGCCACCCCGCCCAGGACCACGGTGCGCACCGAGGGCCGCAGCACGGCCTCGGTCGCGATGTTCAGGGCGGCGCAGACGACCGTGAGCCCGGGCTTGCCGTCCTTCGCGTCGATGTCCGGGCGGGAGACCGCGCGGCGCGCGGTGGACGTGGTGGAGCGGCCGCCGTTGAAGCCGATGATCTGCCCCGGCTCGATGAGCGAGGCGGCGCGGTTCGCGATCCGTTCGCGCTGGGCGGAGCCCTCGTCGGCGCTGCGCGGCCCGGTGGCCAGGCCGTAGGCGACGTCCACGGCGACGATCCCGCCGTGGGTGCGGCGCGCGAGCTGCGCCCGCTCCATCTCCATGAAGTCCCGGCGCACGGTGGACTCGCTGACCTCGAGCTCCTCGGCGACCTCGGCGACGCTCAGCCGCTTGGTGGTGGTCAGCAGCGCGAGCACGTGGTCCCAGCGCGCGCTGCGTCCCCGGGAGCCGGGCTGCACCCGGCCCTCGTCGGAGGCGGAGGTCGGGGTGGAACGGGAATCGCGCACTGTCACGCGTCCAGTATTGCGCGCTGACCGGCGCTATGCGCACTTTCCGTGCAGGATGCGTCAATTCCGAGGGAATCTGACGGCCGAGGATGAGCGGTCGCAGTGCGTCTGCCTAGGGTGGCGGCATCGCCCCGGGCTCGGGGCGGTTCCGCGAACGAAAGGACACCCTCATGGGCTTCGACGACGCGCTGAACAAGGCCAAGGATCTCGCCGGCGACAACCCCGAGCAGGTCGACCAGGCGCTCGACGCCGCGAGCGAGCAGATCAAGGAGCGCACTCCGGACAGCGTCGACGAGCAGGTCGATTCCGGCGTGGACGCCGCCCGGGAGCAGTTCGGCCAGGGCGGGGACGACAACCAGGGCCGCTGACGGCCCGCCCCTGACACGGAGCGCCCCCGATGCTCGGCATCGGGGGCGCTCCTGCGTGGGTGCGGCGTGCGGGCGCCTCAGTCCCGTCGGCGCAGGATGACGACCACGGCCACGACGGCGGCGAGGACCACGACGGCGAGGATGCCGATCAGCATGGGCAGCGGCAGGCCGCCCTGCTCGTCGACCTCATCGGCCTCGGCCGCGGACGGCGCTGCGGAGGACTCGTCCTGGGCGCCGTCCGAGGCGGCCGGGGCCTCGCCGCCGCCGTCGCTCGCCGCGGCGGCGCCCTCGTCGACGACCTCGGTGTCCTGCTCGACCGTCACCGTGAAGCTGCCCTCGATGGGATGGCCGTCGCTCGAGACCACGCGCCACTGCACGGTGTGGGTGCCGGCCGGGAGCGGCTCGGGCAGCGTGGCGGTCGCGGTCGGGCCGTCGACGGTGGGGGTGATGTCGGCCAGCTCGGTCCCCGACTCGTCGGTGATCCGCACCACCGGGCTCACCGCGAGGATGTCCGCGGAGTAGGTCAGGGTGATCGCCTCGGGCGAGGTCTCGAGCACGTCGCCGTCGGCCGGGTCCGAGCTGAGCAGGGTGTCGTGCGCGCTCGCGGGCGGCGGCGCGGCCACCAGCACCGACAGCAGCAGGGCGGCGGCGAGGGCGAGCAGCGCGGTGGGGCGGGAGACGGCACGGAGACGGAGCACGGAGGTCATCTCGGCAGGCTACGACAGCGTCCTGCGCGCGGAGCCCTCCCCGGCCGTTCCGTCGCTCACAGCCCGGGCAGCTCCACGCCGTGACGCAGCACCGGCAGCGCGGCGCGGGCGTCCTCGACCTCGGCGAGGTCGAGGTCCACCAGCAGCATCCCGGGGGCCTCGGCCAGCTCCTGCCGGACCTGTCCGAGCGGGCCGATGACGGCGCTAAGGCCGATGCCCCGCGGCGCGCTGCCGGCGTACCCGGCCGGCGCGGCCTGGTCCGCGGCGAGCACCACGGAGGTGGAGTCCAGCGCGCGGGCGCGCAGCAGCAGCTGCAGCTGCTCGCGCTTGCCGGGGCCCGCACCCCAGGCCAGGGGCAGCAGGATCGCCTGCGCGCCGGCCCGGGCCAGGGCCGTGAACTGCTCCGGGAAGCGCACGTCGTAGCAGGTGGCGAGGCCGAAGCGGGTGCCCTCGAGGTCGAAGATCACCAGCTCCCGGCCGGGGGCGACGGTGCGGGACTCGTCGGCCCCGAAGGCGTCGAAGAGGTGGATCTTGCGGTAGTCGCGGGGCGGCGTGCCCGCGGGGCCGCGGACGATGACGGTGTTGTGCACACGGCCGTCCTCGGCGGGCGTGAAGGAGCCGGCGACCACCACCACGCCGTGCTCCTCGGCGAGCTCCTGGAGCCGGAGGGCGAAGGCGTCGTGGTGCGCTGCGGCCGCGGCGCGCAGGTCGGCGCCGAAGGGCGTGAGGGTGGCCTCCGGCAGCACCACCAGGTGCGCGCCGGCCTCCGCCGCCTCGGCGACCACGTCGCCCACCAGCGCGAGGGTCTCCTCGACGCGCTCGGGGACCTCGATCTGGGCGAGGGCGATGCGGGGTCCGGCGGCGCGGCGCACCTGCGCGAGGGCCTCGGGGGTGTCGATGTCCGCTCCCTCGGAGCCGGCCGCGGGCCGCGTGACCAGCTCGTCCTCGCCGAGCTGCGCGTAGAGGCGGCGCAGGCTGAGATCGGCCCTGCCACCGGCGGGATGCTCCACGGCGGCGAGGGCCGCCCGCAGCCGGCCCAGCGGCCAGGCGGCGCCGAGGAACTGGACGTGTCCGTCCTC
This sequence comes from Brachybacterium sp. YJGR34, assembly GCF_003347015.1. Lineage (GTDB taxonomy): Bacteria > Actinomycetota > Actinomycetes > Actinomycetales > Dermabacteraceae > Brachybacterium. The sequence continues at coordinate 267,086 of NZ_PNFB01000002.1, read as the reverse complement.
CGCCGCGAGGGCGACCACGCGGGAGGTGCGCGCACTGCGGGCGGCGAGAGCGGCGAGCGTCTCGGGACGCAGCAGCGGCATGTCCCCGCCGAGCACGAGCACCGTCGCCCCGTCGGCCCCCTCCGAGAGCTCCTCGACCCCGCGGGCGAGCGCGGCCAGCGGGCCGGAGCGCGGCGGGTCCTCGAGCACGAAGCGGGCGCCGTGGCGCTCCGCCAGATCGGCGCCGTCGGCGCCGTCGGGGCCGACGACGACCCGGCGGCCGACGGGCGCGGCACGCAGCACCCGCTCCAGGGCCGTGGCCCCGGCGATGGGGAGTCTGGTCTTGTCCTGACCGCCCAGGCGCGAGGAGGCTCCGCCGGCCAGGATGACGGCGGCGACGGTGGCGGAGGTCTCGTGGAGCGGGCTCGACATGACCCGATCCTGCCATGGGACGGTACGATGACCGCGCCCGCGCGTCAGCGACGGGCCGCAGCGCCCCCGTAGCTCAGGGGATAGAGCACCGCTCTCCTAAAGCGGGTGTCGGACGTTCGAATCGTCTCGGGGGCACTGAACTGACCTGGGAGCATGTCGCTCCCGGTCATGGATTCCGCTCGCGCCACATCCCTCTCCGGTAGCATCGCCGCACCCTCGGAGCTCGCGATGGGACGGACGGGACATCATGGGTCGCGCAGGCAGGCAGGTCCGAGCACACGGACCGACGCACAGCGGGTCCTCCGCGCGCCCGCGTGGTCCGGGCGCGCAGCCGCTCACGGTCGTCGCCGCCACCATCATCGTCCTGCTGCTCCTGGTCCCCGCCGTGGGGCTCCCCCTCGCGCTCCGGGCGCCCGACGGTCCGCACGGAGGGGCCCTCGCGATCCTCGGCTTCCTCCTGCTCTGCGGGATCGTGGGCGCCGTCTCGCTCGTCATGGACCGGCGCAAGGATGCTCGGCTGCGTGCGCTCGCCGCCGCGCGGGGTCTCGAGGTCGTCGAGGCGCACCCGGCCGAGCACTATGCCGGGAGCCGGTTCCGCGACGGCTCCCGCGTCGTCCTCCAGGGCGTCCGCACGACCGGGTCCCCCGTCGTGGAGGTCGGGGACTGCTGGTCGCTGCGCGCGAGGGCGGGGCTGCGGAGCGTCGGCGCGGTCCCGGGTGCCCCGGTCGCCGCGGCGTCGCGGCGGCCCGGGCGCGAGGCCTACCTCCGCCTCCGGCTGAGCGGCCCGGTCCGCGAGGAGGTCGGGGCGGAGGAGCCGCTCGTGACCGCGCGGATGCACGAGGACCTCGTCGGGCTGATCGGTCCCTACGCCCTGGAGGCGACGGGCGGCGAGCTGACCGTCTTCGGCTCCCAGCCGCTGGAGGCGACGGCCCCGGGCAGGCTCGACGAGCTGCTGCGGCTCGCCCGGTCACTGGCCGATCGGGCCGAGGAGAGGGTCGTCCCCGAGAATCGGCCGGCAGCCTCCCCGGCGGCCGAGGACGCCGGTGCGCCACCGGAGACGGTGATGGCCCGGGCCGCGCATCCTCTCGTGGTGGTGCTCGTCGTGCTGGGGATGCTGATCGTCTTCCCGCTCCTCATCGCCCTGATCATGTCGTCGATCGATCAGTACACGCTCGGGAACCCCGGACTGGCCCGGCTCGTGGTGTCCGCGCTGATCCTGGTGCTGCTCGGGATGGTCGGGGCGATCATGAGGGCGCTGCTGCGCCGTCGCCCCGTGACCCCGGAGGATCAGCGGCGGCGTCGCCGCCGGTGGCGCATCGTCCTGATGGTCGCGGCGGCGGTGGTCCTGGTGGCCGCGGCGCTGTACGTGTGGGTGCTCCTCGTCGTCGTGCCCACGGAGAACGACCCCCATCGCGACGTCGACACCGTCGCGGAGTGCCCCGAGGGCGACGATCCCTGCCAGTGGAACGTGGCCCAGCGCACCTGGGTCCGCGACCTGGGATACACCCGGGCCCACCAGGACTCCTTCGCGGAGGACTCCTGCACGACGCCGGGGTCCGACAGCGCGTCCTGCGACCTCACCATCGAATGCCCCGGGGACGCCGAGGTCACCACTGCTCTGCTGATCGTCGAGTACCGCGGGAGCCCCTGGGAGGTCGTCGGTGTCCGGGCACGGTACGGGGACGAGGACGGCGCACCGGTGAGCGCGCCGGGGGATGTGCACCGGCTCGTGGCCGAGGAGTGCGCGGGATAGGCGACGGCGCCGGAGCCGCCGTGCCTGCTCCGGTACTGTTCCGCCATGCCTCCCCAGACTCCCGAGACCTCTGCGTTCACCGACTTCTCCGACATCGACGACCTTCTGCGGCTCCCCCGGCTCGCCGCGATCACGGCCGGCCCCGGCGACCGCGCGATCGCCGCGATCCAGGAGGCCGACGGTCCCGGCGCACGGCTCGTCTCCGCCCTCTGGGAGCTGGACCCGGAGGGCCGGGCGCCCGCGCGCCGCCTGACCTTCTCGGAGAAGGGCGAGAGCGCCCCGATGCTCGCCCCGGACGGCAGCGTCCTGTTCAGCTCCGCCCGGCCCGATCCGGAGGGCGGCTCCGTCGAGGACAAGGCGGCGATCTGGCGTCTGCCCTCCTCCGGCGAGGCCCAGCTGGTGGCGTCCGCGCCCGGCGGCCTCTCGCTGCTCGCCGTCGCGGACGACGGCACCCTGCTCGCCTCGACCGAGGTGCTGCCGGGCAGCTCCCTCGAGGAGGACGCCGAGCGCCGCGCCGCCCGCCAGGACGCCAAGCAGACCACCATCTGGCACACCGGGATGCCGATCCGGCAGTGGGACCACGAGGTGGGCGACGCCGAGAAGCACCTGGTGCTGGTCTCCCCCGCCGGTGAGCTCACGGATCTCACCCCGGGCGCGGGCACCGTGCCGCTGCTCTACGCCGCGGCCGATCTCTCCCCCGACGGCGCGAGGGTGGCGACCACCTGGACACGGCGGGTGCGCGGCGGCGAGACGCGCAACGACCTGGTGCTCCTGGACGTGGCCTCGTATGAGCGCACCACGCTGCTCGCGGCCGACGAGGACGCGCAGTTCTCCGGCCCCCGCTTCTCCCCCGACGGAGAGCGCCTCGCCGTGGCCCGCTCGACCGCCTCGAGCCCCACCCACACCAGCTACACGCGCCTGGAGATCCACCCCCTGGACGGCGGCGAGCCGGTCCGCCCCGACCTCGGCGACCTCACCCTGGGCGGTCTCGAGTGGGCCGATGCCACCACGCTGCTCGTGACCGGCGACCTCCACTCCTCCGGCGCGATCCTGCGGATCGACGTGCGCACCGGCGAGGTCCGCCCCGTCGCCGGCGACGGGGTGTTCTCCTCCCTCTCCGTCGCCCCCGACGGCGGCGTCCTCGCCCTGCGCAGCGACGTGGCCACGCCGCCGCGTCCGGTGCGGATCGGCGCCGACGGGGAGATCCGTGAGCTGCCCGCCCCCGGCGCGGTCGGCGCACTGCCCGGCGCACTGGAGCGGGTCGAGACCGACGTGGAGGGCGTGGCCGTCAGCGGCTGGCTGTGCGTCCCGGCCTCGGCCTCCTCCGAGGCTCCGGCGCCGGTGATGCTGTGGATCCACGGCGGGCCGCACGCCTCCTACAACGCCTGGAGCTGGCGCTGGTGCCCGTGGCTCGCCGTCGAGCGCGGCTACGCGGTGCTGATGCCTGATCCCGCGATGTCCACGGGATACGGGGACGCGGGCCTGAACCGGGGCTGGCCGCGCCGTGCCGAGGTGGTCTACCGCGAGTGCGAGACGATGCTCGACCAGGTGCTCGAGCGGGCCGATCTGGACGGCTCGCGCACCGCGATGCTCGGCGCCTCCTTCGGCGGGTTCCTGGCGAACTGGATCGCTGGCCACACCGACCGTTTCGACGCGATCGTCTCCCACGCCGGGCTCTGGGCGCTGCCCCAGCAGCATCGCACCACCGATGCCGCCGCCGGGAAGATGCGCGTGCACCGTCACGAGGACGAGGATCCCGCGTGGTACCGGGACAACTCCCCGCACGTCGCCGCCGCCTCGATCACCACCCCGATGCTCATCACCCACGGCAATCGCGACTACCGGGTGCCGGTGAGCGAGGCGCTGCGGCTGTGGTGGGACCTGGTCTCGGCCTGGGACGGCGAGCCCGAGCACATGCCGCACCGGTTCCTGCAGGTGACCAGTGAGAACCACTGGGTGCTCACGCCCTCGAACGCCCTGGCCTGGAACCAGGCGGTGCTGGCCTTCTGCGATCAGCACGTGCTGGGCGGGGACCCCGTCCCGGAGGTGCTGCCCTGGTGAGCACGACGCCGGCGACACCTCGCTACAGTGAGGCACCATGACCCGCGACCCCCGCCGACGCTTCGACGCCACCTGGCTGCCCTTCGGGATGATGATCGGGTTCGTCGTCGGCGTCGGGATCGGCCTGTCGGTGGTGGACAACCTCTGGCTGGGCGCTCTGTGCGGCCTGGCCGTGGGGACGGTGCTCGGCGTCGTCCTGGGCCGTGCCCGAGGCGGCGACCCCACGACCGACGAGGACGCGGAGGACGACCGCTACCGTCGGACCCACGGCGACCCGCCGCCCGGGCCGCGCTGACCGCCCCCCCTTGACCATCTCTTGACCATTTGGCACCGTGTGCCCTGGACCGCAGTGATCCGGGCGCCATCGTGCCCGGCGCGGCGCGGGTGCGGGAACCGGCGGCGCCGGCGAGCAGGACCATGGGGAGGACTCGGTGGGGGCCGATCCTCCGTGCTGCTCGCCGCCGCCCCGACCGCTCCCCGGTCAGGTCCCTCACCAGGCGCTCGACCCCATCGCCGGCCCTGACTAGACTGACTCCGCGCCGCGCAGGACTCGACGGCGCCGCATCCGGGACGACCCGGCCGCGACGCACGGACGAGGACGGCCTCGGAACAGGACCGCACCATGCCGTCGTCCCCCTCCTCCCCGCAGCGCACCCCGCTGCCCTCGCTCCTGACCCGCACCGCCCTCTCTCGCCTGCTGCTGGGCTGGGCGGCCGTCGGCGCCCTCCTGCTCGCGGCACCGCTGCTGGAGGGACCGCTTCCCGGCCCGGCGCTGATCCTCGTGCTCGCGGTGATCGTGGCCGTGATCGTCGTCGCCGCGGGCGGCGTGGTGCAGCAGGCCGAGGCCCTCGCCCACCGACTCGGCGACCCCTACGGCACGCTGGTGCTCACCCTCTCGATCGTCGTGATCGAGGTGGTGCTGATCGCCGCGGTGATGCTGGGCCCCGGCGAGCACGCCACCATCGCCCGCGACTCGGTGATGGCGGTCTCGATGATCATCCTGAACCTGGTGCTGGGCCTGTGCCTGGTGGTGGGCGGGCTCCGTCACCGCGGCCTCGCCGCGCACCCCGTGGGCACCTCCGCGTACCTGGTGATGCTGGTGGCGCTCGGCGCGACCGCCCTCGCCCTGCCGGGCCTGCTCAGCGAGGACGGGAGCTACGCCCCCGCGCAGGCGATCCTGATCTCCGGGCTCACGGTGGCGCTGTACGGGGTCTTCCTGTGGCGGCAGACCGGGGCGCAGGCCGCGGACTTCCAGGAGCTCCCCGCCGCCGACGCCGGGAGCACCGCGGCGGGGACGCCCGGGTCCGCGCCCCTGCGCGAGACCCTCGTCGCCCACCGCCCGGAGATCCTGGCCCGCACCGCGCTCCTGATCGCGACGGTGCTGCCGATCGTCCTGCTCTCCCACGACATGGCGGAGCTGCTCGACGAGGGCCTCGCGCGTCTGGGCGCCCCGGTGGCGCTCGGCGGCGTGCTCATCGCGATGATCGTGTTCACCCCGGAGACGCTCACCGCCCTGCGCGCGGCACGGGCCGGGGAGATGCAGCGCGTGGTGAACCTGTGCCACGGCGCGCTGGTGTCCACCTTCGCGCTGACCATCCCCACCGTGCTCGTGATCGGCCTGCTGACGGGCCAGCAGGTGGTGCTCGCCGAGACGCCGGCGAACCTGCTGCTGCTGGGCGTCACGCTGGCGGTCTCCGCGCTCTCGGCGAGCGCGCGGCGGGTCACGGTCCTCCACGGCGCGGTGCATCTGCTGCTCTTCGCTGTCTACGGCCTGGTGCTGTTCTCCTGACCCCCTGGGGCCGGGGCTCCTGGCGGGGTCGCGGCGGCCCCGCTCGGTGCGTAACCGAATCGCAATCTCCGGATTGTCGGACATTCGGGACGTCCCCACATGGCCTCTCCGTCACACGGCGTCATTCCAGGCCATGCGCCGATCCACGGGATCCGCGCACCGTCGGCGTCCCCTCGCCGAGGCCTCCATGGCCCGCCGAACAGCGCTGATCCTGAACGATCCGCGTTTGTCCAGCCCCTGGCGACGGGCAATGATGGCGTGCCGGGTCAGACCGATGACCAGCGCAGGTACGCCGCGGCAGGACCATCGGTCGCCGCCCGTCCCTCTCGACCCGACGAAGGAGCTCCGTTGCCAGCAGTCATCTCCGCCGACGGCCTGTACAAGGTCTTCGGCCGCCACCCCTCCCGCGGAGTCGAGGCTCTCCGGAAGGGCCGCAGCCGTGACGAGCTGCGCGAGGAGGGCCTGACCGCCGCCGTCATCGACGCCTCCTTCAGCGTGGAGCCGGGCGAGATCTTCGTGGTGATGGGGCTCTCGGGCTCCGGCAAGTCCACCCTGATCCGCACCGTGAACGGGCTCCAGCCGGCGACGGCGGGCGAGCTCCGCATCGGCGACGAGGTGCTCTCGGAGATGTCCGCCGCGAAGGTGCGGGAGGTGCGCCGTCGGCGGATCTCGATGGTCTTCCAGCACTTCGCGCTCCTCCCCCATCGCACCGTCGGCGAGAACGCCGCCTACGGGCTGAAGGTCAGCGGCGTGAACCGCTCCGAGCGGGAGCAGCGCGCCGCCGACGCCCTGGAGATGGTGGGTCTGAAGGGATGGGGCGAGTACTCGCCGTCGGCGCTGTCCGGCGGGATGCAGCAGCGCGTGGGCCTCGCCCGCGCCCTCGCCGCCGGCACCGACATCCTGCTCATGGACGAGGCGTTCAGCGCCCTGGACCCCCTGATCCGCCGCGACATGCAGGACCAGCTGGCCGAGCTCCAGCAGCGCCTGGAGAAGACCATCCTGTTCATCACGCACGACCTCAACGAGGCCATGCGCATCGGGGACCGCATCGCCATGATGCGCGACGGCCGGATCGTCCAGATCGGCACCTCGGACGAGATCCTCAACGAGCCCGCCAACGACTACGTCGCCCGGTTCGTCCAGGACGTCGACCGCTCGCGCGTGCTCACCGCCTCCTCGATCATGGAGCAGCCCCCGACCACGCTCGGCGCCGCGCAGGGGCCCCGGACCGCGCACAAGCTGCTGCGCGAGACGCAGAACCCCTGGCTGGTGGTGCTCCGGCGTGATCGCACCCCGGCCGGTGTGCTGTGGGAGGACGACGTGGCCCGGGCCGTCAGCGACGGCCGTGACGACCTCCCCGCCCTCTCGTCCGGCGATCTGCCGATCGTCTCCGAGGACACCCCGCTCGCCGAGCTGTTCGCCGCCTCCGCCCAGCATCGCAGCCCGCTCGTGGTCGTCGACGGCCAGGGCCGTTTCCTGGGGGTCATCCCGCGCGTGACGCTGCTGACCGCCGTGGGCGCGGCGAACGAGGAGCCACCAGCCCTCCCCGACGCCACCGCTGCCCACCGGATCGATGGAGGAGACGCCCGATGAACCCCGACGAGAGCGGATTCCTCCCGCACATCCCGATCGGCGACGCGGTCGCCGACTGGCTGGGCTGGCTGAAGAGCAGTCAGGACGCCTTCTTCGACGGCGCGAAGGCCGTCATGGCCTACCCGATCGACCAGCTCTCCGACGGGCTGATCGCGATCCCCCCGCTGCTGGCGATCCTGCTCTTCGCGCTGCTGGCCTTCGCGCTGCGCTCCTGGCAGTTCTCCCTCGTCACCGTGATCGGCTTCCTGCTGGTGCTCTCGCTCGAGCAGTGGGAGGCGATGATGCAGCTGATGGCGCAGGTCATCGTCGCCACCGTGGTGGCGGTGATCATCGCGATCCCGGTCGGCATCCTCGCGGGGTCGAGCAAGCTGGTCAGCACCCTGGTGAGACCGGTGCTGGACTTCATGCAGACGATGCCCGCCTTCGTCTACCTCATCCCCGCCGTGCTGTTCTTCTCCCTGGGCTACGCGCCCGGCCTGTTCGCCACGGTCATCTTCGCGCTGCCTCCGGGGGTGCGCATGACCGAGCTCGGGATCCGCCAGGTGGACCGGGAGACCGTCGAGGCCGGTGAGGCCTTCGGCGCGGGCCGCCTGCAGATCCTCACCGGCATCCAGCTGCCCCTGGCGGTGCCGACGATCATGGCGGGCGTCAACCAGATCATCATGCTCTCGCTGTCCATGGCCGTCATCGCCGGCATGGTCGGCGCGGAGGGCCTGGGCAAGCAGGTCACCGACGCCGTGTCCACGCAGAACCTCTCCCAGGGCATCGAGGCCGGCCTCTCCGTGGTGATCCTCGCCGTCTACCTCGACCGTCTCACGGCGGCCCTCGGCAATCGCAAGGACTACCCGTCCTCGCTGATCAGCCTGATCGGCGGCGCGCTCCGCCGCCGCGCGGCCGCACGGGGGACCGCCGCCCCGGCGACCGAGGCGGCCACGGCCGCCTGACGGCCCGCACATCCCTGACCGACCACCCGATCGACCACCCCGAAAGGACCACCGATCATGACGACTCGACGACTCTCCCTTCCCCGCCGCGGCCTCTCCCGCCGTGCCGCCCTGCTGGGCGGCGGCGCCGGCCTCATGGGCCTCGGTCTCGCGGCCTGCGGCAGCAGCGACGAGGGCGGCTCCGCCGGCGCGTCCGACGGCGGCGGCAGCGCCCCGGAGGGCCCGATCAAGCTCGGCTACATCGCCTCCTGGACGGACGGCCTGAGCATGGCCTACCTCCTGGAGAACCGCCTCAACGCTCTGGGCTACGAGGTCGAGCACACCCAGATCAGCGATGCCGGCCTGCTGTACGCGGGTCTGTCCGAGGGCGATGTCGACATCTTCCCCTCGGCCTGGCCGGAGGTCACCCATGCCCAGTACATGGAGGAGTACGAAGGCAGCATCGAGGACCTCCACGCCTACTACGAGGGCGCCAAGCTCAACCTCTCCGTGCCGGACTACGTGGACATCACCTCCATCGAGGAGCTGGTGGGCCAGGGCGACCGCTTCGGCGGTCGCATCGTCGGCATCGAGCCGGGAGCCGGCCTGACCGCGGCCACGCAGGATGCGGTGATCCCCGGCTACGGGCTCGACGAGGAGTACGAGCTCGTCACCTCCTCCACCCCGGCCATGCTCACCGAGCTCAGCAGCGCGATCGATGCCCAGGAGGACATCGTCGTCACGCTCTGGACGCCGTTCTGGGCGAACTCCACCTATTCGGTGAAGGCGCTCGAGGACCCGGACGGCGCCTTCGGCGAGGCCGAGGCCCTGCACTTCCTGGGCCGCAGCGGCTTCCAGGACGACTACGCCGACGTCGCGGACTACCTGGGGCAGATCTCGCTCTCGGATGAGCAGTACAACGGCCTCGAGAATCTCGTCGTCAACGAGTTCGGCGAGGGCCAGGAGGCCGAGGCCGTGGAGGCCTGGATCGAGGAGAACCCGGACGTGCTGCCGGCCGTCGAGGGCTGAGCGACCGCCCTCCGGGACGGCGAGGGGCCGATCGTGAACTGTCACGATCGGCCCCTCGGTGCGTCCTCGCCCCTCCGGTCTCAGGGCTGGACGGCGACCTCCGCGCCGGCCGCGGCCGAGGCGTAGCAGGCGTCGATGATACGGGCCCGGCGCAGGGCGAGGGAGCCGTCGTGGGCGGTGGCATCTCCCGCGCGGACCTTCTGCGCGAAGGCTCCGACCGCGGCCGCGTGATGGCCGTCCGGACCGGCGACGGGCTGGAGCTCGGCCGGGATCCCCGCGACCTCGGTCCACACGGTGAGCTTCCGGTGCGGATGCTGCGCGTCCCCGCCCCATTCGATGGTGGCGCCGCCGTCCGCTCCGTAGAGCGTGACGTAACAGAGGTCGTAGGGGATCCACTGCGCCCAGCTGGACTCGAGCAGCAGCGTGCCGCCGCCATCGAGGCGCAGGAAGGCGGTGGCGAGGTCCTCGACCTCGAAGGGGACGTTCTCCTCGACCTCGGAGATGCTGACATTGGTGCCGCCGCGCCCGAGCGGGCCGAACTCGGCGTGCGTCGAGGCGGAGGCGGCGAGGACATCGGGCTCCCCCATCAGGTGCAGCGCCATGTCGAGCATGTGGATGCCGATGTCCATCAGCGCGCCGCCGCCGGCGCTCTCCGCCTTGGTGAACCAGGTGCCCAGGCCCGGGATCCCCTGGCGCCGGATCCAGCCGGCCTTGGCGTAGTACAGCGAGCCCAGCACCCCGGACTCGACGACCTCGTGGAGGGCGGCGACGTCGCCGCGCTGGCGGTGGTTGAAGGACACGTCGAGCACCCGGCCGGCGCGCTGAGCGGCCTCGACCATGGCCGCGGCGGCCTCTCCGGACTGTGCCATCGGCTTCTCGGTGAGCACGTGCAGCCCGGCCTCGAGGGCGTGGATCGCCATCGGGGCGTGCAGGAAGGTGGGCGTGGCGATCGAGACGATGTCGAGATCGGCCTCGGCGATCATCTGCTTCCAGTCCTGGTACCGGCCGGGGACATCATGCCGGTCGCCGAACTGCTCGAGCAGATGCTCCTCCATCGCCGAGAGGGCGACGAGGTCGATGGTCGGATCCGCGGCGTAGGCGGCCACGTGCTGCTGGCCGGCCCAGCCCAGGCCGATCACGCCCGCGCGCAGCCGGCGCTGCGCGTCCTGCGGTGCTGCTGAGGTCATGGTGAGTGGTCCCTTCCTCGGTGGATGAGGTGCGCGGCGGGCCGAGCTCGACGGCCCCGCGATCCGGCACAGAGCGCATCTTCACAGGTGCGGGGCGTGCGGGTCCACCGGGTCCCGAGGCCGGCGGACACCCGGTCCGCGCCGCCTCCGGGATCCGCCGCGTGATGGGGCGCTCCGCGCCGCAGGGGATGGCCTCGCCGGTCCCGGTGCTCCCCGCGGGAGCGTCGCCGCCCCACGACGGATCGACGGGAGCCAGCGCGGGCGCGGTGGTGACGCGGACGGCGCCTCCGTGACCGGTCCAGGCGACGCGATGGCCCGCCTGCTGCGGGTCCTCCAGCCGCTCGACCGACGCCGCGTCGTCCTCCTTGCCGAGGTTGCAGCGACCGCAGGTGCCCTGGCCGTTGTCGAGGCTGGTCGCCCCACCGCGGGCGGCGGAGTCGATGTGGTCGCACTGCCGGATCGCGGCATCGCAGAAGGGGCCGCGGCAGGAGACGTCGCGCCAGGTCAGGAAGCGGCGGAGGGCCGGCGGGAAGGTGCGCGCGCGGGACTCGACCGCGACCAGCTCGCCGGTCCTCGGATGGGTGTACAGCCGTCGCAGCACCGCGCGGACCGCCTCGCCGTCCGGGCCGCAGGGGTCCTCCTCGCCCTCCACGGGCGGCGCGAGCGCGGCACGCAGCGCGGTGCGCACGGCCTCCGCCGGCACCGGGCCGTAGCCCTCCACGTGCGCGACGTCGCCGGTGCCGGGGTCGAGGAGGGAGCGGTCGGTGATCACCAGACCGATGTCGAGGGTCACGGGCTCCATGGCACCCTCGCGGCCGAGCAGGGTTCCGACCATGGCGTCCGCCATGAGCGCGCCGTGCCCCTCCCTCGCGCCGGTGGCCCGGAGACGCTCCGCCTCGAGCGAGAGGCGCTTGTGGGCCAGCTTCGCGTCGATCGCGGGCAGGTGCGCGCTGAGCGTGGCCATGCCGTGCTCGCCGGGGGTGACGGTGACGTGCCGGCCCCGCCGTGCCCTCCGGTGACGCCGCGCGGCGCCGTCCGGATCGAGCTCCCCGATCGCGGTGGCGACCGCCTGGCGCCAGCGCCGCGTCCCGGCTCCGTCGAGAGAGGGCATCCGCTCGTGCAGGATCTCGTCGACCTCGCGGCGCTGGCCCTCGTCCAACGGGGCGGCGGTGGAGGCCGTCGCATAGGCGACCTCGCCGGTGACCGCTCCGGCGGCGAGGGAGGCGAGCATGCGCGGCATCGAGCCGACCAGGCGGCGGGCGGAGGCCAGGGTGCGGCCCGCGGCCGCCGGGGAGCGACGGGTCAGGAGGGAGTAGTCGCGCGCGGTCCGCCCGTCGGCCCGCCGGTGCAGACGATCGAGGGACGGGAGCTGCGCGTCCTCGTGCGCGGACTCGTCCCGCGCGGCGAGGGTCAGATCGCGACGGGTCGCAGCGGCGAGGGCCACGACGGCCCGCGTCTCGATCGCCTCGAGCGCGCTGCGGAGGTCATGGAGCTGCGCCAGGAGGCTCGTGTAGCCCTCCCGCGGGCGGCTGCCCTCCGCGAACATCGTCCCGGGCTCCGCGGCGACGGCGGACGCGAGGAACGCGGTGTCGCCGAGCATCTCCGCGAGGGCGGCGGGGCCCGCCCCACGCAGCGCAGCGAGGGTCTCCTCGGGGGTGGTGCGCCCCGCCGAGGGTCCCTGCGGCGTCCTCATCAGCATGCTCCGATCCTCCCACGGATCCACCCGATTCGAAACCCTGCACGACCATTGTGGAAAACCTCGCCGGAGCGCCCCTGATTCCTCCACAACACTATTATCTACCGCCTCGACCTGGAGTCATGCATGACCTGCACGGTGTGGAAAACTCTCCTCTCCTCCACAATCCGTCCTCCACATCGACGCCCCGGGAAATTTCTTGGGGAGGAGAGGCGCCGGCCCTCGGAGGCGACGCCGCGCACACCGCTCCCCCGCCCGCCCCTTGCCCTCACGGCCCTCCGGGTATCTCATGGGACCGGCGCACCACCCACCGCCGAAGGAGGCACCGATGGAGAAGCTCCCCCGGATCGACACCACCGCCGGCCCGGACGCCGCGTTCACCGGTGATGTGCAGCTCGAGGTGGTCCGCCCGCCCCGCGACGGCTCCCGCGCGACGATGAATCACGTGCACTTCCGCCCCGGGGCCCGGACGCACTGGCACTGGCACCCCGCGGGCCAGACCCTCGTGGGCAGCATCGGCCTCGGCCTGGTCGTCACACGCGCGGGCGAGGTCCTCACGCTCGAGCCGGGCCGGACGATCTGGATCCCGCCGCGGGAGGAGCACTGGCACGGCGCCGTGGCCGGGTCGCCGATGTCCCACCTCGCGATGCAGGAGGCCGATGGGGACGGCGAGACCGTGATCTGGCTCGAGCCCGTCGACGAGGAGGAGTTCGCCCGGGCGAACGCGGTGGCCGGCACCGCCTGACGACTCCGAGGACAGGATCTGACCGCCCGGGATGCCACGCTTCGGTCAGCACGGTCACCCCACCCCGCAAGGAGCCCGGCATGAGCGCCACGGTCCAGATCACCTTCGACGCCCGCGATCCCCGCGCCCTCTCCCGGTTCTGGAAGGAGGTGATGGGCTACGTGCACCCCGGCCCGCCGGGGGTCGATCTCGCCCCCGATGCCGATCCGCTCGCCGCGTGGGACGAGTTCCTCGAGGCCAGCGGTGTCCCCGAGGAGCGCCGCAACAGCGCCTCCGCCCTCGAGGACCCCGAGGGGAAGGGCCCGCGGCTCTTCTTCCAGCAGGTCCCCGAGGAGAAGGTCGCCAAGAACCGGCTCCATCTCGACGTGCGCACCGCCTCGGATCTGCGGGGCGAGGAGCGCATGGCCGCGCTCGAGCAGGAGGGCGAGCGGCTGGTGGCGCTCGGCGCGCGGCGCCTGCAGCGCTTCGAGCCCGAGGCGCCGGTCAGCATCGGCTTCCTCGTCATGGCCGACCCGGAGGGCAACGAGTTCTGCCTGGACTGATCAGGCCTCACGGCGCAGCAGCAGCACCGAGTCCTCCATCGTGATCGTGCGGCCCTCCCGCACGGAGGTGCGGGGACGCTGCTCGGCGACGATCACCGCGAAGTCCTCGGGCACCGCGTCCAGCAGCTCCTCGGCGCGGAACATCGCCCGCTCGTGCGCACCCGTCGGCGCCGGATGGTCCGCCGTCGGCGCATGACCCACCACCAGCAGGTGCCCGCCCGGGGCGACGGCGCGCGCGAGGCGCTCGATCACCTCGGGCATCCGTCCGGCCGACGGATGGAGGTAGTGGCTCGTCACGAGGTCGACACCGGGCCCGTCGGCGGTGAAGGTGCGCGCATCGGCCTGCTGCCAGGAGACGCGATCGCCGACCCCGGCGGCGGCCGCGTGCCGGGCCGCGCGCGCGAGGCCGTTCGCGGAGAAGTCGAGGCCCGTCGCGGTCCAGCCGTGCCGGGCGAGCCAGATGACGTCGGCCCCCTCCCCGCAGCCGATGTCCAGCGCGGTACCCGGGGTCAGCGCGGAGGCCTCCGCCACCAGCTGCGGGTTCGGGGAGCCGCTCCAGTGGCTGCCGTCGCCGGCGTAGCGCTCCTCCCAGGACGCGGGCTCGAAGAAGCCCGCCGGGTCGGCGGCGCGGTGGTGGCCGGCGTGCTCGTGGCCGGCGTGGTCCTCGGTGCGGTTCTCGGCCGCGGAAGATGTCGTCATGAGGCCACCCTGGTCCGCCGCGGTGGCGGCGACAAGGCCCCTTGCGCATCGGGCACCGGATCCCCCTCCGCCGCGGCGCACCGCGCACGACCGGCGATCGGGGATGTCGGCCCCGTCACCCGTCGGCGAGGAGCTCGACCGTCCGGCGCAGGCGGTCGACGTCGAAGGCGTCCCCCGCATGCTGGGACTCCCAGTAGTAGGAGGACACGAGCCGCGCGAAGGAGATCCTCTCGGCGACCTCGAGATCGGCCCCTGCGGCCTCGCAGAAGGAGGTGACGACGGCACGCAGCTCCGCACGCGGATCCTCCGCCGCCAGCGCCACCGGCAGCACGCTGCGCACGACGGTGTGGGCCTCGTACTCGACGGGCCCGCACAGCAGGCCGGGGTCGATCGCCGCCCAGCTGCCGTCCGCGCGGCGCAGCACGTTCTCGAGGCTCAGGTCCCCGTGGGTGAGAGTGCGCGAGGTGTCCTCGGCGAGATCCTCGATGATCTCGGCCGCGATCTCCCCGGCGCGCTCCGGGATCCGCAGCCCGGCGGCGACCGCCCGTCCATGCTGCGCCTGGAAGGCCTCGGTCCAGGACCGGGAGGTCTCCGCGAGGCGCGGGGCGTCGGCGGGAGCCGGGACGCCCGCGATCTCGCGGGCCACGCCCCCGGCGATCCGCGCGGCCTGCCGCGGGTCCTCGACCTGCGAGAGCGCGGGACCGTCGAGCCGTTCGAGCAGCAGGACCCGCCGGTCCGCATCGGCCCGCAGCAGCGTGAGCACCCCGTGCCCGGCGAGCAGGCGCAGCGCCGTGATCTCGTGCGACACGTCCGCGATCGGCGAGACCAGCTTCAGCGCCGCCGCCTCGCCGTCCGCGGTGCGCACGGGCAGCACGATGCTCGTGCCGCCGAAGCGCGGTGCGCCGTCCGTCGCGAGCCCCCACTCCCGGCAGACCTCCGCGGCCCGGTCCGAGGCGGCCTCGAGCCAGGGCCCCGTGCGGGAGTCCTGGTGCAGCAGGCGCCGGCGGAAGCGGAGGTCGATGGGCAGCGGTCGGTCCATAGGGGCATCATCGCAGGCGCCGCTCCCTGCATTGACAGTCATCGATATGCCGCATAGCGTGCGGACCGGTATCCGTCGAGGGAAGGTTCTGCAGGCCGATGAGCACGACGACGAAGGACGTGGAGCAGCCACAGGTGATGAAGGAGATGTCCTTCCTCGACCGTTGGCTCCCCGCCTGGATCCTGGCCGCCATGCTGCTGGGCCTGCTGCTGGGACGCTTCGTCCCCGGGATCGACACGGCGCTGGAGGCGGTGAGCATCGGCTCCGTCTCCCTGCCGATCGCGATCGGGCTGCTGGTGATGATGTACCCGGTGCTCGCCAAGGTCCGCTACGACGAGACCCGACGCATCGGCGCGGACAAGCGTCTGCTGGTCTCCTCGCTGGTGCTGAACTGGGTGGTCGGGCCGGCGCTGATGTTCGCTCTGGCGTGGATCTTCCTGGCCGATCTGCCGGAGTACCGGACGGGTCTGATCATCGTCGGGCTCGCGCGGTGCATCGCGATGGTGCTCATCTGGAACGACCTCGCCTGCGGGGACCGCGAGGCCGCCGCGGTGCTGGTCGCGATCAACTCCGTCTTCCAGGTCCTCGCCTTCGGCGCCCTGGGCTGGTTCTACCTCCAGGCGCTGCCGTCGTGGCTGGGCCTGCCCACCACCTCCGCCGAGTTCTCGATCGGCGCGATCGTCCTCAGCGTGCTGGTCTTCCTCGGGATCCCCCTGGTCGCCGGCTTCCTGACCCGTGTGCTCGGAGAGCGGGCTCGGGGCCGCGCCTGGTACGAGGAGACCTTCCTGCCGAAGCTGGGCCCGTGGGCGCTGTACGGCCTGCTGTTCACCATCGTGCTGCTGTTCGCGCTGCAGGGCGAGGCGATCCTCGCCGCCCCGGGGGACGTCGCCCGGATCGCGCTGCCGCTGCTGGTCTACTTCGTGGTCATGTTCCTGGGCTCCTTCCTGCTCGGTCGCGCGATCGGTCTGAACTACGCGAAGTCCACCACCGTCGCCTTCACCGCCTCGGGCAACAACTTCGAGCTCGCCATCGCCGTCGCCATCGGCACCTTCGGGGTGACCTCCGGTCAGGCGCTCGCCGGCGTGGTGGGCCCCCTCATCGAGGTGCCCGTGCTCGTCGCGCTCGTCTACGTCGCCCTCGCGATGGGGCGGCGCCTGTTCCCCGGCGACCCCACCGTCCCCACCCGCTGACCCGCTCGGCACCCAGCCCGCTCGGGCACACTGGCCTGATGGACGGGCACAGCGAGACCGGGGACGGCCACGAGACGATGCACATCGGCGTGATCGCCGAGCGCACGGGGCTCAGTCAGCGCACGCTGCGCCACTACGACGACATCGGTCTGGTCAGCCCCTCCCAGCGCAGCGCCGGCGGCTTCCGGCTCTACACCGAGGAGGACCTCCGCCGGCTCCTGCTGATCCGCCGGATGAAGCCTCTCGCGTTCAGCCTCCAGGAGATGCACGACCTGCTGGCCCTCACCGACGTGGTGACGGGCCCGGAGGCGAGCGAGGAGGACCTCGAGAAGCTGCGCGCCCTGGAGGCGGAGGCGGCACGCCGCCGGGAGGACCTCACCGCGCGGGCCGCCATGGCCGACGAGTTCCTCGACCGCCTGCAGGCGATCTCCGCGCAGGCCGCCGCCGCGGCCCGACGGCGCACCGAGGACCACCTGCCGGAGGGCTGAGCGCGGCGCGTCCCGCGATGTGAGCCAGGTCCCGAGGACTGCACACCCGACCCAACCTTCACGTAACGTGACAGTTGGCCATCGGGGCCTCCGCGCCGTCAGCGCCGCGACCGCAGGCCCGCCCAGACTCCCCAAGGATCCTCATGCCCTCCACGTCTGCCGCGCCCGCGGAGACCTCCCCCGCCCACTCGCAGGAGCGCCCGGACACCGTCCGCTCGGCCCTGCGCAGCCCCCGACGCCTGCGGACCGAGGTCCTCGGCGGCCTCGTCGTCGCCCTCGCCCTCATCCCCGAGGCGATCTCCTTCTCCATCCTCGCGGGGGTCCCCCCGCAGGTGGGCCTGTTCTCCTCCTTCGTGATGGCGGTGACGATCGCCGTGGTCGGCGGCCGTCCGGCCATGATCTCGGCCGCGACCGGCGCGGTCGCCCTGGTCATCGCGCCCGTCATGGCCGAGCACGGGATCGAGTACTTCCTGGCCACGGTCATCCTCGCCGGACTCCTCCAGATCGTGCTGGCGCTGCTCGGGGTCGCGAAGCTCATGCGCTTCATCCCCCGCAGCGTCATGACGGGCTTCGTCAACGCGCTGGCGATCCTCATCTTCACCGCCCAGCTGCCCCACCTGTTCGGCGAGGACATCCCCTGGATCGTCTACCCGCTGGTGGCCGTGGGCCTGGCGATCATCGTCCTGCTCCCCCGCCTGACCACGGTGATCCCCTCGCCGCTGGTCGCCATCGTGCTGATCACGGGCGCTGTGGTCGCTGCCGGCTGGAGCCTGCCGAACGTCTCCGACCAGGGCGAGCTGCCCGACTCGCTGCCCGCCCTGCTGATCCCCGACGTCCCGCTGACCCTCGAGACGCTGCAGATCATCGCGCCCTACGCACTGGCGATGGCACTCGTGGGCCTCATGGAGTCGCTGATGACGGCGAAGCTCGTCGACGACATCACCGACACCCACTCCAACAAGACCCGCGAGTCCTGGGGCCAGGGCGTGGCCAACGTCCTCTCCGGCTTCTTCGGCGGCATGGGCGGCTGCGCCATGATCGGCCAGACGATGATCAACGTGAAGCAGTCGGGCTCCCGCACCCGCATCTCCACGTTCCTGGCCGGCGTGTTCCTGCTGATCCTGGTCGTCGTGCTCGGCGACATCGTGGGCCTGATCCCGATGGCGGCGCTGGTCGCCGTGATGATCATGGTCTCCGTCGGCACCTTCGACTGGCACAGCATCCGCCCCTCGACCCTGCGCCTGATGCCGTGGTCGGAGACCATGGTCATGCTGGTCACCGTCATCGCCACCGTGGTCACGCACAACCTCGCCATCGGCGTGGTGCTCGGCGTCCTCGCCGCGATGGTGCTCTTCGCCCGGCGCGTGGCGCACATGGTGCGCATCGAGAAGGTCTGGGAGACCGACGTCGACGGCGACGGCACCATCGACATCCGCCGCTACGCGGTCCGCGGCGAGCTGTTCTGGGCCTCCAGCAACGACCTCGTCTACCAGTTCGACTACGCAGGCGACCCGGAGGTGGTGGTCGTCGACCTCACCGCCGCCGACGTCTGGGACGCCTCCACCGTGGCCGCGCTGGATGCCGTGCAGTCCAAGTACGCCGCCCGCGGCAAGCAGGCCCGCATCGTCGGCCTCGACGGAGCGAGCCTCGAGCGCCTCGAGCGCCTCTCCGGGAAGCTCGGCGACGGGCACTGAGGGTCGCCGACGACCGCTGGATGCAGAACAGGCCGTGAGCGTCGCGCTCACGGCCTGTTCTGTGCTTCAGGGAGACCCCGCTCAGGCTCTCCCTGCTGCCTGATCTCCTCCCGGCTCGTTCCTCGCCAGTTCGTCGATCAGGCGTCGACCACCACGGCCATGACCACGGGCTCGCGACGGTAGGTGCGGCGCAGGGTGCTGCTGACGGCGTCGACGATGATCTCCTCGAGCGCGCCGATGTCATCGATCTTGTCGTCCTTGGCGCGCTTGAGCGCCTTGTTCACCTGCGCCTCGGCGCCCGCGAAGGTGCGATCGTCGTGGACGAAGCCCTTGGTGAGGAACTCCAGCGGCTCCACGGGCTGGTTGGTCTTGGGATCGAGGAGCGCCACCACGGTGACGACGCCGCCGCCGCTGAGCAGCCGGCGCTCGGCCAGGGTGTCCTCGGTCGCGGCGCCGATGGTCTGCCCGTCGACGTAGACCAGGCCGGCCTCGACCTTGCCGGAGACCTTGGCGCGGCCCTTGACGAGGTCCACGGTGACGCCGTCGGCGACCACCATGATGCGATCCTCGGGCACGCCCGTGCGACGAGCCAGCTCGGCGTTAGCGTGCAGGTGCTTGGACTCGCCGTGCACCGGCATGACGTTCTTCGGGCGCACGATGTTGTAGCAGTACACGAGCTCGCCGGCGCTCGCGTGGCCGGAGACGTGCACCTTGGCGTTGCCCTTGTGGACGATGTTCGCGCCGAGGTCGGTGAGCTTGTTGATGATCCCGTAGATGGCGGTCTCGTTGCCCGGGATGAGCGAGCTGGCCAGCAGCACGGTGTCGCCCTCCCCCACCCGGATCTGGTGGTCGCCGTTGGCCATGCGCGCGAGCGCGGCCATCGGCTCGCCCTGGGAGCCGGTGCAGACCAGGGTGATCTTGTGCTCGGGCATCGACTGGATCTTGCGGAAGTCGACGACGAGGCCCTTGGGGATGTTGAGGTAGCCCAGGTCGCGGGCGATCCCCATGTTGCGCACCATCGAGCGGCCCACGAAGGCGACCTTGCGGCCGTTGGCGTGCGCGGCGTCGAGCACCTGCTGGATGCGGTGGACGTGGCTGGCGAAGCTCGAGACGATGATGCGGCGCGGCGAGGTGGTGAACACCTTGTCGATCGCGGGCGTGAGATCGCGCTCTGAGATCGTGAAGCCCGGCACCTCCGCGTTGGTCGAGTCGGTCATGAACAGGTCCACGCCCTCCTCGCCGAGGCGGGCGAACGCGCGCAGGTCGGTGATCCGGTCGTCCAGCGGGAACTGGTCCATCTTGAAGTCGCCGGTGTGCAGCACCGTCCCGGCCTTCGTGCGGATCGCGACGGCGAGGCCATCGGGGATCGAGTGGTTGACCGCGACGAACTCGAGGTCGAACGGCCCCACGGACCGGCGGTCCCCGGCCTCGACCTGGATCGTGGTGGGGGTGATGCGGTGCTCCTTGAGCTTCGCGGTGATGAACGCGAGCGTCAGCTCGGAGCCGATCACGGGGATGTCCGCGCGCTCCTTGAGCAGGTACGGCACACCGCCGATGTGGTCCTCATGGCCGTGGGTGAGGACGATGCACTCGATGTCGTCGAGGCGGTCGCGGATCGAGGTGAAGTCCGGCAGGATCACGTCGATGCCGGGCTGGTGCTCCTCGGGGAACAGGACGCCGCAGTCGACGATCATGAGCTTCCCGGCGTGCTCGAAGACCGTCATGTTGCGGCCCACCTCGCCGAGGCCGCCCAGCGCGGTGATGCGCATGCCGCCCTTCGAGAGGGGACCGGGGCGCTTGAGCGTGTTCAGGGCAAGGGGCATGGGTATCTCATTTCCGAAAGAGGGGAACTACAGGTCGAAGCTTTGCGCCTCCCGGGCACGCTGAGGGCCGCGCGAGAGGTCTCTGCCTTGACGCTACGTCAGAGATCGGTGCGGATGCACGTCGAGGTGATATCCGCACCGTCCGCGAGACGGTTATCGCAGCCGGGAGAGCGCGAGCACGAGCGCCCCGAGCGCGAGCGGGACGGTGCCGGGCGAGGTGCCGGCCACCAGCAGGAGCAGCACCCCGGCGAGCGCGAGCAGCACGGCCTGCGCCGCGCGGCGCTGGGAGGTGGTGGGCGCCGCCGGCGGCGGCAGGCGCTCCAGTCGCCCCAGGAGGAGTCCGGCGGCCGCGGTGAGCGCGAGGGCCAGGGCGATCCACAGCGGGCGCGTGAGCCACCACGCCCCGCTGGAGGGCGCCGGCAGCGCCCGGCCCGTCGATGTCGCGAGCAGCACCGAGGCACCGGCCATGACCAGCAGCACCGGCAGGTTCCACAGGTACATCGTCATGCTCCGCGCGGTGACGAACTCCGTGAACGCGGCGACTCGCGGGCGGCGGCTCCACACCGCCAGCGGAGCGCGCAGGAGGGACAGGGCGGCGGTCTGCGCCGCGCCCAGCAGCAGCAGCGCCGCGGTGGGCGGGTTCATGTTCGCGATGAGATCGGGCGAGTACGCCCCGGCGCCGACGGCGACGACGAGCAGGGCGATCGCGCCCGCTCCGCCGAGCGCGCGCCATCGGGGCGCGACCGCCTCGAGGCGGCCCTCGGCGAGGAAGAACCCCAGCTGCTGCAGGGCCAGCCAGACCAGGGCGAGGTTCGCATAGCCGATGGCGCCGATCCCGCTGGTCCGGGCGAGGACGTCGACGGCCACCGCGCCGGAGGCGAGGGCGAGGAGGGTGGCGAGCGGGGCCCGCTCATGGGCTCCGAGCAGGGCGGGGAGGACGGCCTGGGCGCCCAGGAAGACGCCGAGGAACCACAGCGGCTCCCCGAACCGGACCCCGATCTCCCCCACCAGCTCCGCCGGGACGCCGGCCGCGAGGAGCATCGCCAGGGCGAGGCCCGCGGCGGCGATGGTCGCCGTCGCCGGCACCAACAGGCGGTGCACGCGGCCCACCACGAAGCTCGCCGCGCCGGCGCCCCGCGCCCGTCGGCGGCGGTGGGCGATCGCGCCGGCGAACCCGCCGATGACGAAGAACAGCGGCATCACCTGCAGCAGCCAGGTCAGCGGCGGGTACCAGGAGGTGCCGGAGGTGGCGTACTCGAGCTGCGGACCGGAGACTCCCGTGGTGGCGCTGACCTGCAGCGCATGGAGCACCATGATGACCACCAGGCACAGGGCCCGCACCAGGTCGATGCCGGAGTCGCGGCCCGCGGGACGGGAGGCGGGGGCAGGAGCAGCCGCGCGCGGCGCGGCGGTGCTCGGCGACGGGGCGTGGGCGATGACCATGGGGCTCCTCCTGGGGTGGTGACCAGGAGGCTAGGGAGGCGGCGCCGGCCGGGGCATCGCTCGCCGGTGCCGTCGGGATCCCCTACCGGGGTACCGGGGAGGGAGGTCAGGCGGTCGGTTCGACCAGACGGCTGTCGTACGCGAAGATCACGGCCTGGACGCGGTCGCGGGCACCGATCTTCGCCAGGATCCGGCCCACGTGCGTCTTGACGGTGTGCTCGGAGAGGAAGAGCTCCGCGGCGATCTCCCCGTTGGAGCGGCCCTGCCCCATGAGCAGCAGCACCTCGCGCTCGCGCTCCGTGAGCGTGGCCAGGACCCCGGCGGTGCGCGGGGGCTGCGGCTTCTGCGCGGCGAACTGGGCGATCATCTTGCGGGTGATGCCCGGGGAGAGCAGCGCGTCGCCGGCGGCGACCACCCGCACGGCATGGACGAGGTCCTCCGGCGGGGCGTCCTTGAGCAGGAACCCGCTGGCGCCGGCCTGGAGGGCGTCGTAGACGTAGTCGTCGATGTCGAAGGTGGTGAGCATGAGGATCCGCGGCACCTTCGCCGCGGGGAACCCGGGCCCGAGGATCTGCCGCGTCGCCTCGATCCCGTCCATCTCCGGCATCCGCACGTCCATGACGATGACGTCCGGGCTCAGGCGCGCCGCGAGGGAGACGGCCTCCTTGCCGGTGGTGGCCTGGCCGGCCACGCGGATGCCGTCGTGGGCGTCCAGCAGGGCGGCGAATCCCGCGCGGACCATCGCCGCGTCGTCGACGATCAGGACGTCGATGCTCATGCGCTCCCCGTTCCCGTCTCCCGCCACGGCAGCACCGCGGTCACGGTCCATCCTCCCGAGGGGTCGGGCCCCACGACCAGGCTTCCTCCGAGCAGTGTGACGCGTTCCTGCATGCCGCGCAGCCCGTGCCCGCCGCCCGGCGCCGCGGCGGGGAGGGCGGCCGGCGGCGGATCCGCGGCCGACGGCCCGTTGTGGACCACGATCCGCACGGCGTCCTCCCCCGGCTCCACGGCGAGGGTGATCGGGGCTCCGGGCGCGTGCCGGACGGCATTGCTCAGCGCCTCCTGCGTGATCCGGAAGGCGGCGATGTGCACGCTGGGCGCCAGGCCGTCGGGCGGCGGGGAGTAGGTCAGCTCGACCGCGCCGCCCGCCTGGCGGATCCCCTCCACCAGCGCGGGGATGTCCGCGATGGACTGCTGCGGGGCGAGCTCGGCGTCGTCGTCCTCCGTGCGCAGCACCCCGAGCAGCCGGCGCATCTCCGTCAGCGAGCCGCGCGCGTTGCGGGAGATCTCCTCGAACTCCGCGAGCGCCGAGGGCGGCAGATCGGGGATCCGGTACCGCGCGGTGGACGCCTGCACCTGGATCAGCGAGGTGCTGTGGGCGACCACGTCGTGCAGCTCGCGGGCGATCCGGGTGCGCTCCTCGACGAGGATGCGACGGGCATGCTCCGCGGCGGTCAGCTCCCGTTCGCGGCTCAGCTCCGCACCCACCCGCAGGCGTCCGGCGATCAGCACGGCGACCAGCAGCGCCGCACCTGAGATCGACGCGGTGACGATGAGCCCCGCGCCGGTGGTTCCCCCGGCGCCCGGGCCGCCGATCATCGGCATCAGCAGCGTTCCCAGGAGGCTCACCGCCCAGGGGACGAGGCCCGCGCGCCAACCGTGCACGATCGTGATCACGAGGACGAAGAGCGTGAAGGCGATCATGGCGGGCACGGACCACGGCCACGGCCAGCCGGCCTCCCGGCCCGCCAGACCCGCCAGCGGCAGGACGAGGACGGCGGCGCAGAACAGGACAGTCGCGGTCCCGGGACGGGTCAGCGCCACCACCGGGGCGATGCACAGCACCGCACCGAGCGGGATGGCGAGGGCGACCGGCGTGCCGTACTGGGCGACGTGGATCGGCACGAGCACCGAGAACTGGATGATGGCGAGGACCATCAGCACGGCCGGCGGCGCGGTGCGGCGGGTCGCGAGCTCGCCGAGGCGCGGCGGGACGGCGCGCGCGGCGCCGCGAGGGCTGCGGCGCCCGCGGGAGCGCCGCGGCTCCTCGCGCTCCCCGGTGTGGTCCACCCCTCGACCGTAGTCGGTCGGCGTCGCCGGTGGTGTCTCGCTCACGGCGCCGCCGCGGCGGCGAGGGGAATCGGAGCGCAGCTCGGGAGGAGAACCGGTGACGGTGTTGCCGTCCTCCGCTCCCGCGCCGCCCGGAGGCGATCGACCACGATCCCGATCACCCCGGCCACGCCGATGCCGATCAGCACGCTGAGCAGAGGCTGATCGCCGAGCCAGTGGCCCGCCACGGTGCCGATGCCCGCGCTGTAGAGGGACCACATGAGTCCGGCGACCACGCTGAGCCCCGCGAACCGGCGCCAGGGATAGCCCAGGATGCCGGCGCTGAGGTTCACGGCGACCCGACCGCCCGGGACGAAGCGCGCCGAGAGCAGGAACGGCGCCCCGCGCTCCTGCAGGGAGCGCTGGGCGCGAGCGAGCGCCGCGCTGATGCGCGGACCACGCATCCAGCGCGGCCTCCGGGTCCCGGCCGCACGACCGAGCAGGTAGGCGAGGTTGTCCCCGAGCATCGCGCCCAGCGCGGCGACCAGTCCCACCACCGCGATGGTGGCCGGGTCTCCGGTGGCCGCGGCGGAGGCCACGGCGGCCACCAGCACCGTCTCGCTGGGGATCAGCGGGAAAACGCCGTCCACGATCGAGGTGAGCAGCATGACCAGGAGCAGCCACGGCGAATCGGCCGCCTGGAGGATGAGGGCGTTGATCTGTTCCACGTCTCGAGGCTAGGAGCGCCGCGGTGGTCCCACATCGCTCGGCGGGCTCATCGCCATCGCTCTGGAGAGTGATCCCCGGGGCGGTGCGCCGGGAGCTGCCC
This sequence comes from Brachybacterium sp. YJGR34, assembly GCF_003347015.1. Taxonomy (GTDB): domain Bacteria; phylum Actinomycetota; class Actinomycetes; order Actinomycetales; family Dermabacteraceae; genus Brachybacterium. The sequence goes on along the minus strand of NZ_PNFB01000002.1, from coordinate 242,103 downwards.
TACCAGGCGAGCGCGTCGAGATGGTCGTGCCCGCGCAGCAGAGCGGCGACGCGGAGCTGCGCCGCCGCGCGCCCTGCCTCCTCGGGGTGGTGCGCGCAGAGCGCCAGCTGCCGGTGCATGTCGTAGACGTGCAGCCGCTCGCGCAGGTGCGGGCGCGCGAACAGCTGCGGATAGGCGCCGTGCAGCCATCCGGGGACCGCGGCGAGAGCGGCCTCGTCGAGACCCTGCCCGGCGGGGTCGGGCGGATACTCGCGCGACATCGCGCACCAGCGCAGGATCGTGTCGAGCTCGGCATCGGCGGGCTGCGCCAGGGACTCCGCGAAGTCGATGAGGCCGGTGACGCGCCCTCCCTCGACCATCACGTTGGATCCGTGGAGGTCGCCGTGGACCAGCACAGGATCGTCCTCGCGGAACAGGGGGAGCCGCTCGCGGACCCACGCGGCGGCATCCGCCATCAGGCGTGCATCGGTGCCGGGCACCCGTCGCGCGGCCTCGACCTGCTGGAGCGCCGCGCCGACGACGGGCGGGTGGTACGCGGGCCACGGCCCGCCGGCCAGGGCCTCGCGGAGCCAGGGCGGGAGCAGGTCGGCGGGGACCGGAACACGGTGCAGGGCGCGCAGTGCGGCGCCGAGGGACTCGATGAGGTCTCGACGTGTGCCTGCATCCGCCGCCGGCCAGGCGTCGTGCAGGGTGCGGCCGGGGAGGCGCTCGGAGACGTACCAGGCCCCGTCGGGCCCCTCGCCGTGGGCGATGCGGCGGGCGTGCGGGACGTCGCTGCCCGCGAGCAGGCCGGCGACGACGGCCTCATGGGCGTACGCACCGTGGGCCGGCCCGGTGCTCAGACGCACCACGCAGTCCTCGCCGAGCCATGCGCGGCTGGTCCAGCCGGCCGTGCGCCGGAACCGGCCGCGCACGGGCAGACCGGTGGCCGCCAGGATCCTGGACAGCACGGGGTCGGCGGCCGGGTCGTCGAGGACCGGCGGTGGAGGGGCGGGCACCGCTCGAGCCTTGCACATCGTCCCGGCCGGCGGTGCGCCGCAGCGTCACCGGTGTCGCGGGGACGACGACGTGTCGGGCCGGACCTCGGCATAGCTGCTTTCGCCCTCGTCCGTCACGAGGATCTGCACGAGAACGATCTCGTTGCCGTCGATGTCGCTCACGTGCGCGTAGCGGGCGGTGGCGTCGGCGACGAGGTCCTTCACGACCTTCGCACCGGCGGCGACCGCGCGCTCGATGGTCGCCTCCACGTCGCTCACGTACACGACGCCCAGCGGGTGCCCGCCCGTCTGGCGGCCGACGGCATCGGCGCTGTGCTCGCTCGCGGCGATCAGCCACAGGCCCCCGCGGCCGATCCCCAGATGGAGATACCGGAAGCCGTTCACCGTCGAGTCATGGAGGATGTGCGCACCGAAGGCGTCGCGGTAGTAGCGGAGCGACGCCTCCTGGTCGCGGACGACCACGACGGTGCGGCCCCAGTCCGCGGCGGGCACGGGGACATGTCGGGCATCGTCGCTCATGAGACGGCACACTACGCCGCCGCGCCCCGCGGATCGCCCCTCAGTGCGACTCCGGATCCGGCAGCTCCATCCGCGCCAGGCGTGCAGGGTCGATGATCGAGGTGAGGGCGACGATGCGGCCGTCCGCGACGGTGCAGGCCATGAGGCCCATCGGCCGTCCGTTCGGCCCCCACACCAGGATGCCGGGCTCCCCGTCCACGCTGACGCGGCGGGCCTGCATCCTGCTCGGGTCGCCGCGACGCACGGCATCGAGCACGCTCTCGGCGCCCGCACCGGTGGTGCGCCGGCGCGCGGTGAGGCGGTGCCAGGTGACGTCCGGGTCCAGCAGCGTGAGCAGCGCCTCGAAGTTCCCCTCGCGGGCCGCGGCGAGGAAGGCGTCCACGACCTCTCGGCGCTGGTGCAGGGAACCGGTGGGCACGGGCTGCTGCTGGAGGGTGCGCCGGGCGCGGCTGGCCGCCATCTTCGCGGCCCCGGGTGTGGTGTCGATGATCTCGGCGATCTGCGCGAAGGGCACCGCGAACACGTCGTGCAGGACGAAGGCGAGACGCTCGGAGGGAGTCAGGGAGTCCAGCACCACCAGCATCGCCAGTCCTACGGCGTCCGCGGTGAGCGCGGTGTCCTGCGGGTCCTCGACGTCCTCGGTGACCACGGGATCGGTCTCCCAGTCCTCGAGCGCCGTCTCGGCCTGCGCGGTGCGGCGGCGCAGGGTGTCGAGGCAGATCCGGCCCACCACCCGGGTGAGCCACCCGGCCAGGTTCTCGATCCGGTCGCCGCGATGCCGGTCCAGCCGCAGCCAGGCCTCCTGCACGGCGTCCTCGGCGTCGTCGCGCGAGCCGAGCGCCCGCGCGGCCACCGCCAGCAGGCGTGGTCGCTCCTGCTCGAACGCCTCGGCGAGGGTGCGCTCCTGCATGGTCGTTACCTTCCGTCGCGATGGGTCGTCATCCCTGTGACGGAGCAGCACGCTCCGAGGTCACATCTCGAGAGGACACGATCATGACCACCGTTCTGTGGATCATCACCGCACTGCTGGCCCTGGCCTTCACCGTCGGCGCCCTGGCCCAGATGCTCCTCCCCCGGGAACGCTACCGCGCCCTCGGCGAGAGCCAGGCCTGGGTCGAGGACTTCAGCGCCGGGCAGCTGAAGGCCATCGGCACGATCAAGCTGATCGGCGCCACGGGACTGTGGCTGCCGGCGGTGACGGGCATCGCCGCGGTGCTCTCACCGCTCGCCGCCTGCGGGCTGGCCCTGTTCATGGCCGGCGCGGCGACCACGCGGTTCCGCCGTGGCGAATGGCGCTTCATGGCCGGGGACGTCGTCTTCGTGCTGGCCTTCGCGCTGCTCGCCTGGGGTCGATTCGCGCTGGCGCCGTACGGGGGATGAGCCTCAGCGGGCCAGTGCCTCGTAGTGCTCCTGCATCGCCGGGTAGTAGTCCTCCCACGCCACCTCCGCCGCGTCCCCGCCCGCGAGGCTGCGACTGAGCCGCTCGAGGTAGTACTCCCAGCCGGGGCCGATGCTTCCGACCGGGCCCGCGCCGATCACCTGGGTGAACAGCAGGTTCGTGCCGTCCTCCGCGGCGGACAGCTCCGCGCGGACACGCCAGGCGTCCTCGCCGGCGCCCAGCTCCACCGACAGCAGGCGCGGTGTGGTGCAGGTGCTGATCGTGCACTCCTGGGGGGTGGCGACGTCGTCCTCGGCCGTCATGAGGACGGCGACGCGCCCGGTCGAGGGGTCTCCCTCGAGGCGGCCGAACCACGGCTCGAGGCCGGCGGAGGTGGTCAGCGCCGCCCACACGCGGTCGACGTCCGCCGGGACGGTCCGCTCGATCTGCAGCTCGCGCCCTCGGGGTGAGCCGACGACGGCACCGTGAGGTTCTGGGGCCGGATGCATGGCGCGCTCCTCTCCGAGATCGTGACCTCGACTCTTCCAGGTCACGAGGGGACACGCCAGGCCCCGACACTCGCCACGACCTCCCCACCGATACCCTATAGGGGTATACGCTATGGCCGTCCGACCCGCAGTCCCCCATAGGAGGAGATGACCATGACCATCCGAGGACCGCTGAGCCGACGGGCCGCTCTGCTCCTGGCCGGCACGGCCGCGCTCGCCGGATGCACCGGCGGCGCGGAGGACGACCCGCAGGCCGATGCCGGCTCGGAGGACGGCCACGATTCGGGCCACGACGCCCCGCAGGGCTCCGGCCACGACACCGCCGAGGACGACCCCCACGCCGCGCACGCCCCCGACGGCGGCCCGCCCCCGGAGGGCATCGCCGAGGCCGCCGATCCGACCTACCCCGTGGGCACCACGGTGATCCTCACCGCGGACCACATGCCGGGCATGGAGGGAGCGGAGGCCACGATCTCCGGGGCGTTCGAGACCACCACCTATTCCGTCTCCTACACCCCGACCGATGGCGGGGAGCCGGTCACCGACCACCGCTGGGTGGTCCACGAGGAGCTGGTCGACCCCGAGGAGGCACCGCTGCCGGAGGGCTCCGAGGTGGAGCTGCGCGCCGAGCACATGCCCGGGATGGACGGCGCGGAGGCGACCATCGACAGCGCCACCGGCGAGACGGTGTACATGGTCGACCTCACGATGGACGGCATGGAGATGACGCGCCACAAGTGGGTCGTCGAGAGCGAGATCGAGCCGGCGTCGTGAGCACCCCGGCACCGGCGCGCCGCACGCTGCTGGGCGGCCTCGCCCTGGCGCCCCTGGCTCTCCTGGCCGGCTGCACCGGCGCCTCCCCTCAGGAGGCACTCCTGCGGGACCTCGGACTCGAGGGCATGGGAGCGCGCGAGATCATCGACCACTTGGACGCGCTCCCGCTCGACGAGCGCCCCCAGGGCATCCTCGCGGCGGTGCACCCCACCGAGCTCGTCCTGAGCGACGAGAGTGGGCGCGAGGCAGCGCTCCCGCTGCCCGAGGACTCCTTCTACCTCTCCGTCGCGCCGTTCCTGCGCACGACGCATGACTGCCATCTCCACAGCCTCACCACGTGCCTCGGGGAGCTCCCGGAGCAGGAGATCTCGGTGCTGGTGACGGACGATGCCGGCGAGGCGATCGTCGACGCGACGGTCACGACGCAGCCGAACGGCTTTCTGGGTCTCTGGCTGCCCCGTGGCAAGGACCTCGCCGTGACCTGCTCTGCCGACGGGAGGAGCGGGTCGGTCGAGGTCTCCACGCGCGGCGACGGGGCGGCCACCTGCCTGACCACGCTGCAGATGACGGCCTGAGGGCCGGCGAGCCCCGAGGGAGGGGCGAGCCGTCGAGCGGCCGTGCCGGTCACGTGTCCGGCCGCTCGACGTGCTCGGGGATCATCCGGTCGTCTCAGCCGAGGGTCTCGATCGCGGACCGCACCGGACCCACCGTGCCCGGCGAGGCATCGTAGTTGCCGGTGATCACGGTGACCGCGACCTTGTCCTCGTCGAGCGCTGTGGTGTCGGCGCCCTTGACGGTCTCGGACGTCATCGTCGTGGCGATGTCGAATGTCGTCTCCTCACCGACCTCGGGCAGGCTCCCACCGGAGTGCTCGACGTCGACGAACCCGGTCCCCGTGCTCGTGATCTCGACGCCCTCGGGCTCCCCGCCGTCGTCGACGATCGGGTAGTTCACGTTCAGGCCCACGCCGGTGGGGAGGATCGCACCCTTCTTGCTGTGCTCGTCGAGGGAGTCCACCAGGTCGACGACGAAGTCCGCGGTCTCGGCGTAGGGGCCGCCACCGTCCGGCGCCCTCTCGGTGCTCACGGCGATGGCCGGGACGCCCTCGTTGAGCGCGGTGGCGGCCGCCCCGACCGTCCCGGAGGTGATCGACGCGGCGCCGATGTTCTGCCCGGTGTTGGACCCGGAGATCACGAGGTCCGGTGCCTCGTCGGCGAACACGGTGGAGAGACCGAACTCGGCGGCGTCGGCAGGACTGCCCTCGACCCAGTACTTCCCGGGCTCCGGCTGTCCGACGGCGAGGGCGCCGGAGTAGGTGGTGCGGGCGCCGCTGCCGCTCTGGTTGGCCGCGGGGGCGACCAGGGTCACCGAGTGGCCGGAGGCCACGAGGGCGTCGTACACCGCCGTGATGCCCGGGGCGTCCCAGCCGTCGTCGTTGGTCAGCATGATGCTGAGCGGCTCGTCCTGCGAGCCCGGGCCGGAGGCGGGGGACGCGACGGCCGAGCCCGCGAGGGAGGTGGCGACGAGGGCTCCGGCACCGACCAGGACCCCGAAGGTCGAGGCGACGGCACGGCCAGGGGTGCGACGGGCGGGACGGTGTTCGTTCATGCGAAGTCTCCTTGTGGATGGCGAATCTGGGCCGTCCAGGAGGTGACCACGGCGCGATGACCGAGGGGTGAATGGCGGATGGAGCGGTGGCGAGCAGGAGGTATCACCTGCAGGTGAGTGCCCATTTCTCGCACCGACGGCGTGCCGCAGAAGGGGCGTTCACGATTCTCGGATCAGCCTTGTGCGGCACATTCCGCGCCGGTAGTTTCGGACATCGAGTGAGGACGCCCGCATGCGACGTGCTCGACCGACGACGGGAGGGTCCATGTCCAAGGGCTACTGGGTCAGCGTCTACCCCACGATCGAGGACACCGAGAGCCTCGAGGCCTACAACGAGCTGGCCGGTCGGACCGTCGCGGCCGCCGGTGGGCGGGTCCTCGCCAGCATCGGCAGCCGGGTCGAAGCCCACGAGGCCGGACTCGCCGAGCGTGTCGTCCTCATCGAGTTCGACAGCTTCGAGCAGGCGGTCGCCGCCCGCGCGAGCGCGACCTACCAGCAGGCGCTGGCCGCACTCCCCGACGGCTTCGAGCGCGACTTCCGCATCGTCGAAGGCCTCGACTGAGCGGGGAGCGCGGTCACCGCTGTGCTCCCCCGGCGCCTCACACCGTGAAGCCTGCGCTCGCGCGATCCACCGCCTCCCGGATCGCGCCGGCCCGCGCCTCGGGCCTCTCGACGGCGAGCGCCGCCGCGGCCGCAGCACCCATGCACGCTCCGAGGTGCGCGGACAGCAGCGGCCAGCCGGCCGGGTCCGGGAACCGCTCGCGGAGAGCGTCGGCCAGAGCGGACTGCGCTCTCTGCAGGCGGAGGGCGAGCGATGCCGGCAGGCCGCGTGAGGTGGCGATGAGCTCGGCACGGAGGTCCGCGAGCTCGTCCGTGCCGGCGCTCGGGTCCTCGAAGAGGTCGAGGAGCACGGCCATCACGGCCTGGACACCCTGGTGGGCCTCGGCACCGGGGGGAAGGTCCTCGAGCGCCCGCGCGGCACGGGAGATGTGGCCCTCCAGGTAATGGAAGAGCACGTCCTCCTTCGACGGGAAGTGGAGGAAGAAGGTGCGGCGCGCGATGCCCGCACCGGCGGCGATGTCGTCGATCGAGGTCCGGGCGACGCCCCTGTCGAGGAACAGCCGCGTGGCCGCGCGGACGATCGCGCTGCGCGTCTCTGCCCGCCGGCGGTCACGGATCCCCGACTGCTCGCTCATCCGACGAGCGTAGCCGACGAATGATGCACTAGTGTATGAGTGCACTAGTGCATGAGTGCACTAGTGCATCGACGAGGAGGGGTCATGGCAGAGCACACCGGCCGGACGTATGTGATCACCGGCGCCGACTCGGGGATCGGCGCCGCCGTCGCCGGGAGACTCGAGAGGGACGGCGCGTGCGTCATCCGTTGCGGCATCACCGAGACGGTCGACGTGCGCGCCGACCTCACGACTCCCGTGGGCCGCACCTCCGCCGTCGACCAGGTCCGCCGCCTGGCCCCGGCCCCCATCGACGGCGTGGCCCTGGTCGCGGGCAGTCCGGACGGGCGCATCGCGGTGGGACTCAACTACTTCGGGACCGTCGCGCTGCTCACCGCGCTGCGCGAGGATCTGGCGCGGGGGCCCGCTCCGCGGGTCGTGGTCGTGAGCTCTGCAGCCTCCCTCTCCGCCGGTGACGCCGATCTGGTCGACGCCTGTCTCGCCGATGACGAGCCGCGTGCCACGGCGATCGCCGAGCAGCTGGTCGCGCGCGGGCGCGGAACCGTCATCTACCGGTCGACGAAGATCGCCCTGAACCGGTGGCTGCGGCGCCACGCCGGGCAGGACGACTGGGCCGGCGCCGGCATCCTCCTCAACGCCGTCGCCCCGGGCATCGTCGAGACCGAGACCGCCCGCCGGACGATGCTCGCCGACGCGGCGAGCCAGCGGGTGCTCCAGGACGCCCTGCCGCAACCCCTCGGGATGCCCGGCCCGGTCGAGCCGGTCGCCGCAGCCGTCGCCTGGCTGCTCTCACCGGACGCCGCGTTCACCACGGGTCAGATCCTCTTCGTGGACGGCGGCGCCGAGACGACCCTCCGCGGGGAGGAACCGTTCGCCTCCGGCGTGCGGTACGGGCCGCTGCGGATGGCACGGATGATCGCGTGGACGGTCATCGGGCGGGTGCGCTCGCGTGGAGGGCGGTGAGGTGCGGGGGCTGCCACGACCAGACCTGGTGCGATCATTTTTTGGTGGACGCCAGGGGCGCAGGGAAATACTGTCCAAACGGTGATCAGCGACCCACTGTCTGCCGCCGAGATCGTGACCGACCGTTTTGGCTGGGCTCGGCCGCTGGCCATGACTCCGGCCGGCGAGGGCCACATGGGCCGGATCTGGCGCCTTGCGACATCCGATGGGTCCTACGCGGTCAAGGAGCTGCACTGGGCCCGCGACATCGATGCCGAAGAAGCTGCTGTTGCTCGACAAGCAGCGTTCTGCGACGCCGCTCGAGCGGCGGGGGTCGCCGCGCCGGAGAATCTGCGCACGACGGAGGGCCGGTACATGGCCGCACTGCCGACCGAGCACGGCGGCGGTCTGATCCGTGCGTACGAATGGATCGACGGTCAGCCGCTTCGGGGATCCGATCCGCGACCAGCGGCGTGGGCGGGCGAGGTCGCGGCGATCATCGAAGGAATCGCCGCTCCCGCCGGCGATCAGATGCCCGATCCGTGGTCCACGCTGGCACCATCGGCCGATGACTGGGCTGTCGTGGTCGAGCGTTGCGAAGCCGCCGGTGCACCGTGGGCCGACGAGCTCCGAAGGGCGGTCCCTGGCTTCGTTGCTCTCGCCGACAAGATCGAACCACCCCGGCACGATGAGCTGATCATCGCGCACACGGACTTCCAGCCGCAGAACGTCCTGCGTGAGCCCGACGGCCGGCTCGTCCTGCTGGACTGGGACGACGCCGGCCCGGCTGCGCCACGGCGCGTCCTCGGCCAGCTCGTCAACAACTGGCACATCCACCACACCGACGTGGATCATGACGGGCCTCGGCAGACTTTCCGCGGATACCGGGACACCGGCGGCACCGCCGCGATCACCCACGTCACCGACCTCGGCGATTCGATCTGTGGGTACCTCAACCACGTGGTGTCGCAGGCCGACCTCGCCCTCGATGTCACCCGGCCTGCGGGCCTCACTGGCGCCGCCCGTCAGCGGATGCCTGGCCTGTTGCAGCACCCGCCGATCGCGACCTACCGAGAAGCGGTCCGGGCAGCAGCCGCTCTCTGAGTGCTTCCCGCTCTGGGTTCCGTCGGTCCGCAATGCGCCTGCCACCCGGGCACGGCCCGTCCTCGGCCAGCTGGGCGCTCGGGACAGCATTTACGTCAGCAGCTGACCGGCATATCGAGTCGCCGTGCACAGGTTCTCGATGTTCACGGGGTCGCCGTGGTGTTGAGCTTCCCAGTAGTAGGAGGCGACGAACCTCGCGTACGAGATGTCCAGTGCGAGGCCTTCGTCCGCACTGGCGGCCTCGCAGAAGCTGCGGTTCAGGTCGGCCATCGTCGCGACAGGGTCCGTGGAGCCCACGATCGAGGTCAACGTGCTTCGCAGGATGGTGTGGGCTTCGTTCTCGCGGGGACCCGCGAGGTAGGAGGGGTCGATGGCCACCCACTCGCCCGGTGATCTGCGCATGATGTTCGCAAAGCTGAGGTCCCCGTGGGTGAGCGTCGCGTGGTGGCTCTCTCCCAGTCGCTGCACGCGGTGCACGGCGGCGGCGAACATGTCCTCAGGGAGGGCTGCGCCCATACGGTGTGCCTCGGCGTGCTGTTCGTCGAGCTGTGCGAGCCACTTGTCGATGCCTTCCGCGAGACGTGGCGCATCGTCGGGCGCGGGCACGGAGGCGATGCTCCTGGCGACGCCGCCGGCTATGGCGGCGGCACGGAGAGGGTCCGCGGGGTGGGTGTGCTCGGCAAGGGTCGGGCCAGGGATGTGCTCGAGGAGGAGGGCACTGCGCTCGAGGTCCGCGTCGTAGACCTCGACGGCGCCGTGGCCCGCCAGCGCGCTGAGCGCGCGGTGCTCCGCGCGCGCGTCGGCGATCGGGGAGGCCAGCTTCAGCGCCGCAGGGCGAGCGTCCGGCAGGAGAACGGGGATGACGATGCTGGCACCGCCGAAGAGTGGTTCCCCGGACCGCTCAAGGTGCCATCGTCGAGCGAGCTCCTCGGGAACATCAGAGATCGCTTCCAGCCACGGCCTGCACGCGGCGTCGTCCTGGGCGAGCACGCGGGCGCGGAACGAGGAGTCGGTGGAGGGGAGCCAGGTCATGGGGGCATCGTGGCAGACGATCGCCGTCGCGCGCCCTTCCTTGATCGCAGCTGTCCTGACGGTCGACGTCACCGGCTCATCCACCCGGCCAGGGGCCTCCCCGACGCTGCATGGATGAGCAGCTGACGGACTGGCAGAGCCCGAACACTGCTCGGGCCCCTCTTTCTCGGGTGCACCCCGGTCCGGCACTATCCGAGCCTCGTGCAGACGACCTCTCCCCCGAACTCCCCTGATTGAGCGATGACGGCCAGACCGTGCATCTCCAGCTCGCGCCGGAGATCAGCAGGCCTCAGATGACGACGGATCGGGGCGAACCACGTGCCTCCCAGCAGTCGCGCCCCTCCCGTGCCGCGCGAGCTGTGCGTCCATACGATCCCTGTGTCGGGGTCATACCAGTCAGCGCCGTAGTCCCTGGCAGGTTCGAACATCGCGGTTGTCAGCACGAAGATCCCGTCCGGCTTCAGCGATCGGTGCACGCCGTTCAGGACAGCTGCCCGGTCCTCATCGGCAACGATGGACTGCAGGCAGAAGCAATCGACCACGTAGTCCACAGGATGACGAGGCCCTGCCCCTCGGCAGATGTCGCCCACCTCGAACTCGACCTCGAGGCCGCGGCTCGCCGCCCGCTCGCGAGCGATATGGATCGCATCAGGGACCAGGTCCATCGCGTGGACCGAGTAGCCGCGCGACGCCATGAAACACGCGGCTCCTCCCGTGCCGCACCCGTACTCGAACACGGTGCGGCCGGCTCCCTGACCCGGCAGCTCGCGCTCGAGGGCGTGGCGCGCAGCGAAGCGGTCATAACCCCGCGCGCTGTCCTCGTCGTGGAGGTCGTTCCACTGGTCCAGGCCTTCGGCCCGGATCCGTGCGTAGGCGTCGACATGTTCTCGCTCGTAGTACTTCATCAGTCCCCCTCGGCGCAGAGCCACGATCCAGGTGTATGAGGTCAGGACGTCCTCGACACGTTCGTGCACGCGGGTGTCCGGGGCAATGAGCGGTGATCGTGGTTCAGTTCCCCGTCATCCAGTCGAAGGCAGATGTCGTGCCGTCGACCACGTCGTCGACAGCGTCTCCGATGGCGTCTCCGAAGTCACCGAGGATGCCCCCGGAATCGCCGTCGTCGCCACGGGGGCCGATGCGGCCCACCGTCGTCGTCACGAAGTTCTCGCGGAACTCCTCGATGGACATCTCGACGGTCTCCTGAGGCCCGTTCGGGTCATCCATCCCCTCGGCGCCCCACGGGTTCACCACGGTCACGGTGCCGTTCTCGCGGTCCACCGCCGTCACCGAGTAGGCGTGCGTGCCGACGATGCGGGAGTCGTCGGGCATCTCGTTCCCGGCGGTGTCGGCGACGATCGGGCGCCCTTCGTCGAGCATGGTCGCCATCTCCTCGAGTCCCGGCCGGTCATCGCCGGCGTACCGGGATGCCGGCTGGCCGGTCATCGCCTCGAGCGCGTCCTCGGGGAAGATGCCGTTGAGCGCTTCGTAGTCGCCCCCGTTGTGCATCATCCAGGCTTCCTCGTAGATGCTGGCGAGAGTCTGCTCGCCGGATTCTCCGGTGGCGCCGTCGGCCAGGATCTCCCGCTCGATCCGGTAGGTCACCGGGTCCCCGTGCTCGTCGTACATCGTCACCGTGTACACACCGGAGGGGCCCTCCTCGACCTGCTGGCGCAGGAACTCCGGGTCCATGTGTCCCAGCGCCCCGAAGGAGGCGAGGAGGCCGCAGTCACCCCACCGTCCCTGTGCGAGGTTCTCCGGAGAGAGGGACTCGTCGTCGTCAGGGATCCCCTCGTCGATCGGCTGGCGATCCCCGTTCCGGCCGATGCCCTCGTCGGTGTTCGAGCGGGACGGTGCTCCCTCTCCCCCGCCGGCTCCTCCTTCCGGAGCGGAGACAGCGTTCTGTTCCTCGGCTTCACGGTCGAGTTCAGCAGCGAACCCCCGCAGCCGCTCCTCCAGGTCGATGAGGCGAGCGCAGACCTCGTGAGTTCGTGCCCGGAACAGTTCTGCATCCGGTCCGGTCCAGGAGACAGCGGCAGTCGTTGAGCGCAGCCACTCCCCGGTCGATGCGAGGTCCCCCGCCCGTGCTTCGTAGCGCCTCGCACACTGCACGAGCTGCGCCGTGTCGGCACCGAGGAAGCTCATGAGGTTCCGTGGTCACCCGGTGTCAGTCCGAGTCGAACCTGCCCGGCCCCTGGGGCGGGTCGCGGACGCTCCCCTGGCGGTTCCGTGTCCACCCCGTCCAGCCGAATGGTGCCGACCCCCGGGATGTCGACGCTCTCTCCCTCGGCCAGCGTCACCGTCTGCGCGCCGTCCCCCGTGGAGATCTGCAGGCGCGCGCGGCTCGGCTCGTCCGGGCCGCTCTTGGCTCCGGCGATGCTGATCAGCGCACCGTTCCACCGCCTCCGCGACGCGAGCGGGAAAGCCTGGATCTCTTCATGGGACATGGATGCCTCCTGGACGCCGCTCACGGCGGTGCGGACGTGGGCTGCATTACAGTGGCTGTCACTGTAGGGCGCCCCGGGACCGCACGCCAAGGGGACGTCCGCCCGCCGCAGGGCGCGCCCCACGATCGGACGAGGAGGCACGCTGAGGTCATGATGCATCGTGTGCGCCGGTGGCGGCCCGCAGGAACTCTCCTCGTCGTGTCATGCCTCAGTGCGGCGCTGCCCGCGTGCTCTCCGGCCCTCGAGAATCCTCCCGCTGAGAAGACCGAGATGCTCCCGGAGGGGGCACGCACAGTGGATCTCGACGTCGGGGAGACGGTCCAGGTCTCCTTCGGGGAGTTCAGTCCCGGCGTCGGAGACGACTGGGGGGTAGTCCGGGAGGAACCGGAAGGCGTCGTGGACGCGACGATGGTCGCCGGCAGTGATGTCGCCGGCGTCGACGACGCCGACGAGGCTCCGGGCAGCAGCACTCCGCTTGCGCTGGAGCTCACGGGAGAAGCGGCCGGTACGACCACCGTGCACACGCTCTACTGCTACCGCACCGCGGTGGAGGAAGACTGCGACCAGGGCCCTGGGGGGCCTGTCGAGCCGCGGCTCATCACGGTCACGGTTCGCTGATCCCTGCCGTGGAGTCCGACGAGGACCTGACGCGAGATGAGAGGACACACGGGCGCGTCGCTGTGCTCGCCCTGATCATGCCGACCCCCGGAGCCACGATCATGGCTCCGGCCAGGGTGGGCCCAGTGGGGATCGAACCCACGACCCGCGGATTAAAAGTCCGCTGCTCTGCCAGCTGAGCTATAGGCCCCGACCCGCCAGGCGGGCCCGCCCATCGTACCGGCGCCCCGACGCGCTCCTCTGCGGCGTCCGGCGCCGTGGACGGGCACCGCTCCCCCGCCGTGGCGCCGGGCCTCCCGCTCGGCGCCACGGGGGTGATCAGCGGGAGGCCGAGCCTGCGCTGCGCACGTCCTGGTAGTCGCTGACGTCCTCGTCCACCCACACCTCGACGTTCGGGATCTCCGGCAGGTCCTGCGCCAGGAAGATCGGGTCGAGGCCCTGGGAGCGCTGCTGCTGATAGTGCCGCAGCAGCTTGAGCGCCGTCGGGGTGAGCAGGGTGATGACCACGAAGTTCACCAGCGCGATGAAGACCATGCTGACGCCGGCGATCGCCCAGGCGAGATCCACGGCGATCATCGAGCCGATGAGCACCACGCCCACCACGGCGAGGCCGAAGGCGATGTGCCAGCCGCGCTTCGCGGTGAGGAAGTGCATGTTCGCCTCGCCGTAGGAGAAGTTGCCCAGCACCGAGGTGAAGGCGAGCAGGAACATGATCGCGGCCAGCAGGATCGCGGACCAGCCGCCGAGGTTCTCGGACAGCGACTGCTGGACCATCACCAGGCCCTCGCCCCCGGCGGTGATGTCAGGGAAGGCGACGAGCACGATGAATGCGGTGATGGTGCAGATCAGCAGGGTGTCGAAGTAGACGCCGAGGCTCTGCACCAGGCCCTGCTTGACGGGGTGGCTCACCGAGGCGGTGGCGGCAACGTTCGGGACCGAGCCCATGCCGGCCTCGTTGGAGAGCATGCCGCGCTGGACGCCGCCGGCGATCACGGCACCGATGCCGCCGCCGATCGCGGCCTGCGGGGAGAAGGCCTCGGTGACGATCTGGGAGATGACGCGCGGCAGCTCGCCGAGGTTCAGCGCCACCACCACGAGGCCGATCAGCAGGTAGAGCATCGCCATCAGCGGCACCATGCTCTGCGCGACCCGGGCCACGCGGCGCATGCCGCCGAAGATGATCGCGGCGGTCAGCACGGCCAGGACGATGCCGAGGGCCGGGGCGAGCCAGGACAGCGAGGCCGGATCGGCGTAGACGCCGACGGCGCCGGTGACCGCATCGACGATGGTGTTGGCCTGCAGCGAGGTGAAGGCCAGGGCGAAGCAGAAGATGAACAGAATGGCGAAGAACATGCCGAAGCCCCGGCTGCCCAGTCCGCGCTGGATGTAGTAGGCGGGACCGCCCTTGTAGGTGTCCGAGCCACGGGTCTTCCACAGCTGCGCGAGGGTGGACTCGATGAAGCTGGCGGAGGCGGTCAGCAGGCACATCACCCACATCCACAGCACAGCGCCGGGGCCGCCCAGGAAGATCGCTCCGGCGACGCCGGAGATGTTGCCGGTGCCCACGCGCGCGGCGGCGGAGACGCTGAAGGCCTGGAAGGCGCTGAGCGACTTGGTGCGGGGGCGGCGCGATCCGGGGCCGGCGACCGCCTCGCGCTGCGCGCGCTCGGTGATGGAGGAGAGCATCGCGGGGAACATCCGGAACTGCACGCCGCGGGTGCGGACCGTGAAGTAGAGGGCCAGCACCACGACGACCGGCATCCCGACCCAGGTCCACAGCCATCCTTCGGAGGCACCGAGGAACTCGTTGAGCGATTCGAGGAACGTCATGGGGCTCGACGGTATCGGGCGGCCCCGCCGCACCCCCACCACCGACCAGTCGGCGAGAGGCCGCGGGACGCTCTGCGACGCCGTCCAGCGCCTCTGACGTACCCGCGCGCGCGAGGGCCGCCCGACCCCGCGGTCGTGACGCATGCCACACGAGGGTGCGCCGACCGCCCGGGCGGCCCGTGCCGGGCGACCACATCGCCGCAGGCCGCACGGAGGGATGCCCCCTTGTCCGACAATCCGATCCACGGATCCTCGGGCATCACGTTTAGGTCACGACACTCCGAGGAAGCCCCCCGTTCTCGGGGCCCGGGGTCCACATCTGACGGCGTTCTCGTTAGCGTTGGGGATCGTGATGGGCCAGTTGACCACGCCGACAGATGACCGCCTTCCGACCCCCCGCTCGACCGCAGGACCCGCCTCCACCGGCGCCGATGGCGCCGCGGACGGCCTCGAGATCCGCTCCACCGTCCATCCCGACGGTGCGGCCATGTGGCGGATCGCCCGCGATTCCGGGGCGCTCGATCTGAACACCTCCTACGCCTACCTGCTGATGGCCCGCGACTTCGGGGCCACCTGCCGGCTGGCGGTGCAGGACGGCGAGGCCGTCGGCTACGTGCTCGGCTACCTCCGGCCCGACGCGCCGGAGCACCTGTTCATCTGGCAGATCGCCGTGGACTCCTCCCAGCGGGGCCGGCGGATCGCCGCCCGCCTGCTCGATGCGCTGGTGGCGGACCTCCCGCAGGTCCGCACCCTCGAATCCACCATCACCGAGGACAACACCGCCTCCCAGCGGCTGTTCGCCGCCTTCGCGGAGCGCCACGGCGCCACGCACCACGTGACGCCGCTGTTCGAGGAGTCCCACTTCCCCGATCCGGGCCACGCCGCCGAGCAGCTCCACCTCATCAGCGACCTCGGCAGCGCCTCCTGAACCCACCGGACCCGACCGGCCACCGTCGGCACGGGCGCCCCGGCGCGCCCGCAGGCCGCCCCACAGACCACCCGCACCCACCCACCCAGGGAGATGTCATGACCACGACCGCACCGAAGCCCACCACTCGCCGCAGCGAGGATCCCGTCGAGCTCGAGTCCGAGGTCCGCAGCTACTCCCGCGGCTGGCCCGCCGTCTTCACCCACGCGAAGGGCTCCGTGCTCACCGCGGAGGACGGCCGCGAGTACATCGACTTCTTCGCCGGCGCCGGCACCCTGAACTACGGCCACAACCACCCCGAGCTGAAGAAGGTCGTCATCGACCACTTCGTCGAGGACCGCGTCGTGCACGGCCTGGACATGTTCACCGATGTGCGCCGCCAGTTCCTGCAGACCTTCGACGAGAAGATCCTCCAGCCCCGCGGCCTGGACTACAAGGTCGCCTTCCCCGGCCCGGGCGGCGCCAACGCCGTCGAGGCCGCGCTGAAGCTGGCCCGCAAGGTCACCGGGCGCGAGTCCGTGGTCAGCTTCACGAACGGCTTCCACGGCATGACGCTGGGCGCCCTGTCCGTCACCGGCAACTCGATGAAGCGCGGCGGCGCCGGCATCCCCCTGGTGCATGCCACGCCGATGCCCTTCGACGACTACTTCGGCCAGATCGTGCCGGACCACATGTACCTCGAGCGCCTCCTCTCCGACGGCGGCAGCGGCCTGAACAAGCCCGCCGCGGTGATCGTGGAGACCGTCCAGGGCGAGGGCGGCATCAACGCCGCCCGCGCCGAGTGGCTGCGCGGCCTCGCCGCCCTGTGCGCCGAGCACGAGATCCTGCTGATCGTCGACGACATCCAGATGGGCTGCGGCCGCACCGGCGGCTTCTTCAGCTTCGAGGAGGCGGGGATCGTGCCGGACATGGTCACGCTCTCGAAGTCGATCAGCGGCTACGGCATGCCGCTGGCCCTGACGCTCATCAAGCCCGAGCTCGACATCTGGGAGCCCGGCGAGCACAACGGCACCTTCCGCGGCTTCGGCCCGGCCTTCGCCTCCGCCACCGCCGCGATCGACCTGTTCTGGAGCGACGACGAGTTCGAGAAGGTCACCATCGCCAAGGGTGCCTACGTCGAGAGCCGCTTCAACCAGATCGCCGCCCGCTTCGAGGAGCACGAGCTGATCGTCAAGGGTCGCGGCCTCGCCCGCGGTCTGCAGCTGCCCTCCGGTGAGCTGGCCGGGCAGGTCGCCGCCCAGGCCTTCGAGGAGGGTCTGCTCGTGGAGACCTCCGGTCCCGACGACGAGGTCGTCAAGCTGCTGCCCGCCCTCACCATCCCCGAGGAGCAGCTGCGCGCCGGCCTGGACATCATCGAGAAGGCCGTCGCCGAGGCCCTCGGCGCCTGAGACCCCCCACCCCCGTCGGCCCGTCGTCCCGTGCGGCGGGCCGACGCCCTGCGTGCCCACCGGCCCGCAGGTCCCCTGGACCATCCACCGGAAGGAACCCACCATGCTCGTCCGCTCGCTCGCCGATGTCGAGGACACCGACGCCGACATCAAGTCCGACACCTGGCGCTCCAAGCGCATCATCCTGGCCAAGGAGGGTGTGGGCTTCTCCGTGCACGAGACCACCCTGTACGAGGGCACCGAGAGCTACTTCTGGTACGCCAACCACATCGAGGCCGTCTTCGTCACCCAGGGCGAGGGCGAGATCGAGGACATGGCCACCGGCGAGGTGCACCAGCTCGCCCCGGGCACCCTGTACCTGCTCAACGACCACGACAAGCACAAGGTCCGGGTCCGCCAGGAGATCAAGTGCGTGTGCGTGTTCAACCCGCCGGTCACCGGCCGCGAGGTCCACGACGAGAACGGCGTGTACCCCCTGGTGGTCGAGGAGACCGCCTGATCGACGCACGGGCGAGGAACAGACCAGGCAGACAGCACCGCCTGACCTGACGCAGAACAGGCCGTGAGCGTGATGCTCGCGGCCTGTTCTGCGCCGGAAGATCGCTGGCGGGCGCCTCGCCCACGGTGAAGGACGGCCAGAATATGCGCACGAAGGCCCTCGATGCGGCCTTCCTGTGCATATTCTGGCCGTCCTCGGTGGATCAGGGCCTCAATGCCCCTCGCCGAGCGTCCCGGAGAGGCGCTCAGGCCTTCTTGCGGCCCACGATCTTCAGGATGATGCCGAGGGCCAGCAGCACGGCGCCGATGATGCCGCCGAAGACCCCGATCAGGATGCCGCCCACGCCGGCGAAGATGCCGCCGATGGAGACGGGCGGCCCCACGGCGATCGGGGTGCCGCCGCAGTCCACGGTGTACTCCCCGGCGTCCTTCGCGGTGAAGGAGTCCACGGACACCCAGGTGGTGTCCCCGGTGCCGATCGTGCTGCTCTGCGACGGGCCGGGGCCCACCGAGGACTCGGAGGGGCCGCTGATCGTGCACTCGACGGGGGCCATCGCGTTCTCGTCGGCGTAGACCTGCAGCTCCTCGCCGGCCTCTGCGGAGATGGTCCCGGAGCCGCCGGAGAACTCCTCGAGGTCACCGGTCGAGCCGACCACGCCGCCGATCCCGATCACCGCGAGCACGATCCCGACGATCACGCTCAGCGCGAGGATGACGCCGCCGATGATCATGAGGATCGTCGGGGCCTTCGACGGCTTCTTCGGCGCCGGCGCCGGAGTGCCGTACGGGGAGGGCGCCCCGCCCTGCGGGGAGAGCGGGTTCTGCGGCGCAGAGGAGCTGGGCACGGTCACGGTGGTCTCCTGGAGGGATGGAACGGAGCGGGGACGCGATCAGGTTATCGTCCGTCCTGCTCTCTTCGGCTGTGCCTAGACTGCTCGGCATGCCCGATCCCCTCGTCCTCGCCGCCGACGTCGAGACCGAGCTGGTCGAGAAGCGCTCGCGGTTCCTCACCCGGCTGCACCGCGTGGAGGACCTCGAGCAGGTCGAGGAGCGGCTGCGCGCGGCCCGCTCCCAGCACCCCGATGCCCGCCACCACTGCTCCGCCCTCGTCCTCGCCGAGACCCCGCAGCGCGCGCAGGTCCACCGCTCCCACGACGACGGCGAGCCGTCCGGCACCGCCGGGATGCCGATGCTGCAGTCCCTGCTGCAGGCCGGTGTCGTGGACACCCTCGCGATCGTCATCCGCTACTTCGGCGGCACCAAGCTGGGCGCCGGCGGGCTGCTGCGCGCCTACACCGCGGGCGTCGAGCAGGCCCTCGGCGCGGCGGAGCTGCTGCGCCGCACGGAGCTGTCCGTCGCGGAGATCGAGGTGCCGCCGGCGCAGATCGGTGTCGCGGAGAACGCGGTGCGGCTGTGGGCCGCGAGCCGCGGCGCGCAGATGGAGCCCACGCAGTACGGCGCCCGGCGGGCGACGCTCACGGTGCTGCTGGCCCCGGAGGACCTCCCGGCGCTGGCGGCGGACACCGCGCGCTGGTCCTCCGGCCGCCTCGCCGTCGAGGAGACGGGACGGCGACGGGCCGACGTGCCGCGCTGAGGGGCGTTCCCGGTGGGCCGAGGGGACGGACCTGGAGACGCGAGCGGCGCCGTCCCGAGGTTCGGGACGGCGCCGCCGAGGTCTGGATCCGCCGAGCGGACCGGAGGCGACCGCTCAGGCGCGGCTGCGCGTCACCAGGCCGTAGACGGCCATGACGACGACCGCGCCGACCACGGCGAGCAGCACGGTGCCGAGGCTCCAGGGATTGCTCATGATGCCGCTGACGCCGTCACCGCCCAGGAGCGCGCCGATGAGACCGCCGACGATCGCGCCGATGACACCGAGCACGATGGTCATGCCCAGTCCCATCGCCTGCTTGCCGGGCATGACGGCCCGGGCGATCAGGCCGACGACGGCGCCGATGACCAGCCAGGAGATGATGAGTCCGATGAGGCCCATTGCTGTGCGTCCTCTCTGTAGGGGGAAGGGGTCATGCTCGGCCAGTCTGCGCCGTCCCCGGGGGCGAATCGTGGCACCTCGGCGTCTTCGCAGGTCATAGCGGTCGACCGGATGGTTCGTGGCGGCGGTCACGTCACCCGCCACCGCATCCCGTCCTCGCGCGGGTGGTGGCCGCCCCGGCCCTCGGTCGGCGCTCGAGAGCGCCCATGACCTGCACATCCGTGTGAGATCCACGGCCTGTTCCCTCCTGCGCCACGGTCACGACACCTGCCCGGGTGACAATCACCGGATGAACGACACCGTGCGGCCTCTTCCCGAGCTCCTCGCCGGGAGCAGGGCGCCCGCCCCCTCCACCCTGGTGGACGTCTTCCGCCGCACGGTCGCCGCCCACGGGGACGCCCCGGCCGTGGACAGCGGGATCGAGACCCTCACGTACACGGAGCTGGACGAGGCGGCCACCGAGCTCGCCGCACGGCTCGCGGACCTCGGCGCGGGTCCCGGGTCCACGGTCGCCGTGCGCGTCAAGTCCGGCACCACCGACCTGTACGTCGCGATCATCGGCACCCTGCTGGCCGGCGCCGCCTACGTCCCCATCGACGCCGACGACCCCGACGAGCGGGCCCGCGTGGTCATCGAGGAGTCCGCGGCCCTCGCGGTGATCGGCAACGATCTGGTCATCACCCCCACGGCCGCCGGCGACGCCGCCGCGCCCGTCGCCGGGGGCGAGACCGTGCCCGGCGACGACGCCTGGGTCATCTTCACCTCGGGCTCCACCGGCAAGCCCAAGGGCGTGGCCGTCAGCCACCGCAGCGCCGCCGCCTTCGTCGAGGCCGAATCGCGGATGTTCCTCCAGGACGCTCCGATCGGTCCGGGCGACCGGGTCATGGCCGGCCTCTCCGTCGCCTTCGACGCGAGCTGCGAGGAGATGTGGCTGGCCTGGGCCTACGGAGCCTGCCTGGTCCCGGCACCGCGCTCGCTGGTCCGCTCCGGGGTCGACGTGGGGCCCTGGCTGCAGGCCAACCGCATCACCATCGTCTCCACCGTCCCCACCCTGGTCTCACTGTGGCCCGACGAGGCGCTGGCCGAGGTGCGGCTGCTGATCATGGGCGGGGAGGCCTGCCCGCCCGAGCTCGCCGCCCGCCTGCAGGCCCCCGGGCGCGAGGTCTGGAACACCTACGGCCCCACCGAGGCGACGGTCGTGGCCTGCGGCGCGATCCTCGACGGCACCGCCCCGGTGCGCATCGGCCTGCCTTTGGACGGCTGGGACCTCGCCGTCGTCGACGCCGAGGGCCGTCCGGTCGCCGCGGGCGAGTCCGGGGAGCTGATCATCGGCGGGGTGGGGCTGGCGCGCTACCTCGATCCCGCCAAGGACGCCGAGAAGTACGCCCCGATGCCGTCCCTGGGCTGGGACCGCGCGTACCGCTCCGGCGACATCGTCGTCAACGACCCCGCCGGGCTGCTCTTCGGCGGCCGGGCCGACGACCAGATCAAGCTGGGCGGGCGGCGCATCGAGCTTGGCGAGATCGACGACCAGCTGCTGCGCCTGCCCGGCGTGGTCTCCGCCGCGGCCGCGGTGCGCAGGACCCGCTCGGGCAACTCGCTCCTGGTCGGCTACCTGACCGTCGAGGAGGGCGAGGGCTCGCGCTTCGAGGCCGAGGCCGCCCGGGCCCTGCTGCGCGAGCGGATGCCCGCCGCGCTCGTGCCGCGCCTGGCGGTGGTCGCCGAGATGCCCACCCGCACCTCCGGCAAGGTCGACCGCGACGCCCTGCCCTGGCCGCTGCCGAAGGCGCCCCGAGCGGCCGTCGCCCTGACCGGCACCGGCGCCTGGATCGCGGAGATCTGGGCGGAGGTGCTCGGCGCGGAGGTCTCCTCCGGCACCGACGACTTCTTCGACCTGGGCGGCGGCTCGCTGACCGCCGCGCAGGTGGTCGGCCGGCTGCGGGAGAAGCATCCCGAGCTCACCGTCGGCGACGTCTACGAGCATCCGAAGCTCGCCGCTCTCGCGTCCCACCTGGATGCCATGGGCGCCTCGAGCACCGTCAGCGACCGCACCGTCTCCCCGCTGCGGCGCCGCTCCCAGCTGGCCCAGCTGCTGGTGCTGGTGCCGCTGCGCACCCTGGCCGCGCTGCGCTGGATCACCTGGCTGATGATCGCCTCGAGTGTCCTGGCGTGGACCACGCCGCTGCCCTGGGCGGCGGCGTTCCCGCTGTGGCTGTGGATCCCGGCCGCGGCGGTGCTGCTGCTGCCGCCGGGCCGGATGGCCCTGGCCGCGCTGCTGGCCCGGCTGCTGCTGCGCGGGGTGGAGGCGGGCAGCTATCCGCGCGGCGGCCGCGTCCACCTCCGGCTCTGGCTCGCCGAGCGGATCCAGGAGGAGCTGGCGGCCCCGCGCATCGCCGGTGCGCTGTGGCTCCCGGTCTATGCACGGCTGCTCGGGGCACGGATCGGCCGCGACGCCGACCTGCACACCCTGCCGCCGGTCACCGGGATGCTCACCCTGGGCGCCGGTGCCTCGGTGGAGCCGGAGGTGGACCTGGCCGGCCACTGGATCGACGGGGACCGGCTGCGGATCGGCACGATCCGGATCGGCAAGCGCGCCCGGATCGGGGCACGCAGCACGCTGGGGCCCGATGCGCGGATCGGCCGGGAGGCGGAGATCGCGCCCGGCTCCGCGGTGCTCGGCACCGTGCCCGCGGGCGAGTTC
The DNA here is from genome assembly GCF_003347015.1 of Brachybacterium sp. YJGR34. GTDB lineage: Bacteria > Actinomycetota > Actinomycetes > Actinomycetales > Dermabacteraceae > Brachybacterium. The sequence goes on along the minus strand of NZ_PNFB01000002.1, from coordinate 219,643 downwards.
TGGTCCGGATCGCCCGCCGAGCGCCAGGGCTCCGCCCGCGGGCCCTGGTCCGTCGACGCACCGCGCCGCCCGGCCCTGTGGCTGCTGGGCTTCGGGCTGGTGGCGGGGCTGATCGCCGCCATCCCCGCGCTGTCGGTGTTGGCCGGCGCCGCCGTGCTGGCCCCCGCCGTGCGCGGGAGCGCGACCTTCACCGAGGCGGTGCGCGCCGCGCTGCCGTGGACGCCGCTGGCCGCTCTGACCGGCTTCGCCGTCGCCGTGCTCGCCGTGGTGGTCCTCACCCGGCTGCTCGCCCTCGCCGTCTCCCCCGGCCATCATCCGCTGCGCTCCGCCGCGGGGGTGGCGATCTGGGGGACGCTGCGCCTGCTGGACGAGGCCCGCACCTGGCTGTTCCCGATCTACTCCGGTGCCCTGACGCCGTGGTGGCTGCGGCTGCTCGGGGCGAAGGTGGGGCGCGGCGTCGAGGCCTCGACCGTGCTGCTCATCCCGAGCCTGGTGCAGGTGGGCGATCATGCCTTCCTCGCCGACGACACCCTGGTGGGTGCCTACGAGCTGGGTGGCGGCTGGATCCGCGTGGAGCGGGTCAAGGTGGGCAAGCGGGCCTTCGTGGGCAACTCCGGGATGCTCGCCCCGGGACGCAAGGTCCCCAAGCAGTCGCTGGTGGCCGTGCTGTCCGCGGCGCCCCGGCGCAAGTCCGCCAAGGCCGGCACCTCCTGGCTGGGCTCCCCGCCGCGGAAGCTGCGCCGCATCGAGGGCGCGCAGGACGCGAGCCGCACCTACGATCCACCGCTCGGCCTGCGCGTCCAGCGCGGGCTGGTGGAGACCCTGCGCCTGGTCCCGCTGCTGATCGCGCTGCTGCTGCCCGTCGCGGTGGGCGCCGCGCTGTACGCCCTCCTGCTGCGCGGCACGGCGGGGATCGTGGCCGCCGTGCTCCTGGGCGGGGTGCTCCTGCTCGCGGCGGGCGTGCTCGCAGCGCTGATCACGGTCGCGGCGAAGTGGCTGATCGTCGGCCGCCACCGGCCCGGCGAGCACGCCCTGTTCACGCCCTTCGTGTGGCGGGACGAGCTGGCGGACACCTTCACCGAGGTGCTCGCGGCCCCCTGGTTCGCCAACGTCACCGCCGGCACCGTCGCCCTGAACCTCTGGCTGCGCCTGCTGGGCGTGAGGGTGGGCACGGGCGTCTGGTGCGACTCGTACTGGCTGCCGGAGACGGACCTGGTGACGCTGGGTGACGGCGCCACCGTGAACCGCGGCTGCGTGGTCCAGACCCACCTCTTCCACGACCGGGTGCTGAGCATGGACACCGTCACCCTCGGTGCAGGTGCGACCCTGGGACCCGGCAGCGTGATCCTGCCGGCCGCGACCATCGACCGCCACGCCACCGTCGGCCCGGTCTCGCTCGTGATGCGCGGCGAGCGCGTCCCCGCCGGGACCCGCTGGACCGGCAACCCCATCGGCCCCTGGGAGGACGACGAATGAGCACGACCGCCACCGACCCGCGGGCCGGATCGGACCCGTACCTGCCCGGCCACGGCGATGCCCGGTACGACGTGGTCCACTACGACCTCTCCCTCGGGTACAAGGTCGAGGGCAATCGCCTGGACGGCGAGGCCACCCTCACCCTCCGCCCTCTGGTCGCCGCCGAGGAGCTCCACCTGGATCTCCACGGCCTGCAGGTGCAGAAGGTGTCCGTGGACGGGCGCGGCCAGAAGGCCTCCCACCACCACGGCCGGCTCGTGATCCGCTGCGCCGCACGTCCCGGCCAGCAGCTCACGGTGCGGGTGAAGTACTCCGGCAAGCCCCGCCCCGTGCGCTCGCGCGTGCTGGGCGGCGCCGGCTGGGAGGAGCTGGAGGACGGGGTGATCGTCGCCGCGCAGCCCCACGGCGCTCCCAGCTGGTTCCCCTGCAACGACCGCCCGGACAGCAAGGCCACCTACTCGCTGTCGCTGTCCGCACCGCCGGACTACACCGTCGCCTTCTCCGGCGAGCTGCGCGAGACCCGCCGCCGCGGCAACGCCGTCACCTGGGTGTACGAGCAGGCGGTGCCGATGGCCACGTACCTCGCGACGGTCCAGATCGGGCGCTACGAGCTCGTGGAGCATCCCGGCACCCTGGTGCCGGTGCGCAGCTACGTCCCGGCGCGGACCGACCGTGCCGTGCTCGCGGAGACCTTCGGCCGCCAGCCCGCGATGCTCACCTTCTTCAGCTCGCTGTTCGGCGACTACCCCTTCCCCTCCTACACCTCCGTGATCACCGAGGACGAGCTCGAGATCCCGCTGGAGTCCCAGGGGCTGTCCACCTTCGGCCGCAACCTCCTGGACCCCGCGTGGGAGTCGGTGCGGCTGATCGCCCACGAGCTCTCCCACCAGTGGTTCGGCAACGCCGTGACCCTCCGGCGCTGGCAGGACATCTGGCTGCACGAGGGCTTCGCCTGCTACTGCGAGTGGCTGTGGGCGGAGGAGTCCGGGGTCTCCACCGTGCAGGAGGAGGTCGACCGCCACCACGGGGCCCTGGCCCACCTCGAGCAGGACGATCTGCTGATGGTCGACCCCGGCCCGGAGCTGATGTTCGACGATCAGCTCTACAAGCGGGGCGCGCTGACCCTCCACGCCCTGCGGGTCGAGGTGGGCGACGCCGCCTTCTTCGAGATCCTGCGGCGCTGGGTGCGGGAGCATCGCGGCGGCGGCGTCACCACGGACATGTTCCTCGAGCACGCCCAGCACGTCGCCGGGCGGGATCTCTCGGCGCTGTTCGGGGCCTGGCTGGAGCGCACCGCGCTGCCGCCGTGCCCGCGTCGCACCGGCACCTGAGCGGCTCGCGCCGCCCGCTCAGAGCCGGGCGAGCGCCGCGACGTGGCCGGGCGGCGCCGCCAGGTCCACGATCTCCGCGTCGTCCTCGCGCAGGCTGCTCATCTCCGTCGTGAGCCCCGTGCCCAGCGCCTTGAGGATCGCCTCCTTGCGCGCCCACAGCGCGGCCCGCTCCCGCGGCGAGCGCGCAACGCCCCGCTCGCTGGGATGGAGCACCAGCTCCTCGTCCCAGCCGCGCGCCACGGCCGCCACCGACTCGAGGTCCACCCCGAGGCGGCCCGTGGGGGCGACCGCGGTCAGCAGGTGCGGGCCGCAGCGGGAGAGGCTCACCGGGACCTCGGTGCGCGCGCCGCGCGCCCGTGCCCAGGGTCGGCCGTGGCCGGAGGAGCCGCATCGAGGGCAGGACCGCCCCACCAGCACCTCCGCGGCGGGGAGCGCGAGCAGTGCGGCGACCCGGGTGCGCAGGACGGCGTCGGCGTCCTCCTCGGACCCGTGCCGGCCGACGATGCCGTCGGCGTCCCCGTTCATCGCGGCGCACCGGCCGGGGACGCGGACGGGCCGGGCGCGAACGCCCGGCCCGATGCGTTCGACGAGGGGATCAGAAGTCCCAGTCGTCGTCCTCGGTCTCCACGGCCTTGCCCATGACGTAGCTGGAGCCCGAGCCGGAGAAGAAGTCGTGGTTCTCGTCCGCGTTCGGGGACAGCGAGGCGAGGATCGCGGGGTTGACCTCGGTGGCTTCCTGCGGGAACAGGCCCTCGTAGCCGAGGTTCATCAGCGCCTTGTTCGCGTTGTAGCGCAGGAAGGTCTTGACCTCCTCGGTCCAGCCGACCGGGTCGTAGAGGTCCTCGGTGTACTCCTCCTCGTTGTCGTACAGCTCCATGAGCAGCGAGAAGGTGTACTCCTTGAGCTCGTCGCGACGCGCCGGGGACGCCTTCTCGAGAGCCTTCTGGAACTTGTACCCGATGTAGTAGCCGTGGACGGCCTCGTCCCGGATGATCAGCCGGATGATGTCCGCGGTGTTGGTGAGCTCGCCGCGGCTCGAGTAGTGCATCGGCAGGTAGAAGCCGGAGTAGAAGAGGAAGGACTCCAGGAGGGTGGAGGCCACCTTGCGCTTCTCCGCGTCGTCGCCCGCGTAGTAGCCCATGACGATCTGGGCCTTCTTCTGCAGCGACTCGTTGTGCTCGCTCCAGCGGAACGCCTCGTCGATCTGCTTGGTGTTCGACAGGGTCGAGAAGATCTGCGAGTAGGACTTCGCGTGCACCGACTCCATGAACGCGATGTTGGTGTACACCGCCTCCTCGTGGGGCGTGATCGCATCGGGGATCAGGGACACGGCGCCCACCGTGCCCTGCACCGTGTCCAGCAGGGTCAGACCGGTGAAGACCCGCATGGTCAGGGTCTGCTCCTGCTCCGGCAGGCGGTGCCAGGACTGGACGTCGTTGGACAGCGGGACCTTCTCGGGCAGCCAGAAGTTGCCGGTCAGGCGATCCCACACCTCCTGGTCCTTCGGGTCCGGGATTCGGTTCCAGTTGATGGCCTGGACCGACGTCTTCAGGTGCTCGTTCACCGCAGCCTCACAGTCAGGGATCTCGGGGGTCAGTGCTCGCCAGTCTAGGCAGTGGGCGGCCCGGATCGGAGCCCCGACCCTCCCTCCGCTCGGTGGGAAGGGACACCTCCCGGGCCGCCCCGACCGAGCGTTCCGTCGCCCCTCGCGGGGCGCGCCGCGGACCAGGACGTGATCCGAGGCCGACTTTCGTCGCATGCCCCCGCCGCTCCCTGCGGCTACGGTCGAGATGTCCGATTCCGGACGCCCTCCTCCGTGTCACGCGGTCCGCCGCGGAGCCGCCCCAGCGAAAGGCCTGCCATGAGCAGCTCGGCCGCCTCGTCCCCCACCGTCCCCGCGGTGCCGGTCGCCCCGCGTCCGCCCCGCTCCCTCGCCCCGGACATCGCGCGCGGGCTGATGCTCGCGCTGATCGCGGTCGCCAACGTCTCCTGGTTCCTGTGGGGCCACGAGGGAGGCGTGGGGATGACCCCGCACGTCCCCGCTCTCGGACCGGCGGACACCGTGGTCCAGGTGATCATGACCGTCGCGGTCGACCATCGGGCGATGCCGCTGTTCGCCTTCCTCTTCGGCTACGGCATGGTGCAGTTCTACCGCTCCCGCATCGACCGCGGCCTCGAGGCGCGGACCGTGCGGAGGATGCTCCGGCGCCGACACTGGGCGATGCTGCTGCTGGGCCTGCTGCACGCCGCGCTGCTCTTCTTCGGCGACATCCTGGGGGCCTACGCGGTGGCGGGCCTGCTGCTGGTGTGGATCTTCTTCGGCCGGCGCACCCGCACGCTCGTGATCTGGGCCGGCATCATCGGCGGGATCATGGCGCTGTTCGCCGTCCTCTCGGTCGTCAGCGCCGTGGTGCTGGCGGCCTTCGCACCTTCCGAGACGCTGGACCAGATGGGCGCCCCCTCCGCCGCCTATTCCAACGACTGGCTGCGGGATGCGGCCTACGGCACGGCCTATCTGCCCTCCGTCCTGAACCGGATCGGGTTCTGGGTGGTGGCCCTGCTGCCGGCGGCGCTCGCCGGGGCGGCGCTGCCGATCCTGCTGGGATGGATCGCCGCGCGGCACCGCCTGCTGGACGAGCCGTGGCGCCACCGCCGCACGCTGACGCGTCTGGCGATCGGGGGCATCGCGATCGGCTGGCTCACGGGCGTGCCCGATGCGCTCGCGATCGCCGGCGGCCCCGCCCTCCCGGAGTCGCTGAGCTGGGCCTTCCTGGGCCTCAGCTCTCTGGGTGGGACCCTCTGCGGCATCGGCTACGCCGCCGCCTTCGGCCTGCTCGCCCTGCGCGGCGAGGGCCGCGCCGCCGCGGCCCCGGAGCCCGCTCCGACGCTGACCCGGGACGAGCGCACGGCGCGGCGCCGCGAGCGCGCCGCGGCGGACAGGGCGCTGGATCCCGCCGAGCGCGCCTACGGCGTCCCCGCCGGGGATGCGGGCGCGTCCCCCACCGCGGCGCCGCCCGGCCTTCTCCGCATGCTCTCGGCCGTGGGGCAGCGCTCGTTGACCTTCTACCTCTTCCAGTCGCTCCTGATCGCCCCGCTCATGGCCGGCTGGGGCCTGGGCCTGGCCCCGTCACTGTCCACCTGGTCCGCGGTCGCGATCGCGCTGGGCGTGTGGCTGCTCTCGCTGCCGATCGCGGCCTGGATGGACACCCGCGGGATGCGCGGACCGGCCGAGGCCCTGCTGCGGAGGATGACCTACGGGCGGCACGACCGGGCGCGCGCCGGGGCGCAGCGCCCCGCCTGAGCCTCGGTCCCGCCCGTCGGCCCGACTCACCGGCCCTGCGTCCTCGGCGCAGGGCCGACGTCGTCCGCCGTCGGGCCCCCGCCCGCCCTCCGGCACCAGTGGCGCTTGCCGTAGTACGGCTGCCGTAGTACGGTGGGTGGAGCACTGGGGAGCGCGCTCCCGCCGTCGACACCCGGAGGGAGGGCCCCGCGATGATCGGAGCCGACGCCATCCGCGGCCACATCGACCTCATCGTGCTGGCCATCCTCGAGTCCCGGCCCTCGTACGCCTACGAGCTCTCCAAGACCATCACCGACCGCTCGCGCGGCGAGTACGTCATCAAGCAGACCACGCTCTACACGGCCGTGAAGCGGCTGCAGGCGCAGGGACTGCTGGACAGCTATGACGACGTCTCCTCCACGGGGAAGCCGCGCACCTACTACGCCCTCACCCCCGACGGCACCACGCAGCTCGCGCGCAAGCGCGCCGAATGGCGCAGCACGCGCGAGCTCGTCGACCACTTCGCGGAAGGACCGGACGCATCGTGAACGTCATCGACTCCTATCTCGACACGCTCTTCGCCCCGTACCCCGACTCCGCCCGCATGCGCGAGGCGAAGGCGGAGCTGCGGGCGATGATGGAGGACACCCAGCAGGGCCTGATGGACGAGGGGCTCAGCGAAACCCAGGCCGTGGGCCGCGTCATCGCGGAGTTCGGCACCCTGGAGGAGGTCGCCCCGGTGCTGGGCCTCGAGGCCGAGCTCGGCGACCTCGACCCGGCGGCCGACGCCTCCGCGCCGCCCCGCCTCGACCTCGAGCGCGCCCGCGCCTACGCCGAGGAGACCCGCCGGACCCAGTGGATGCCCGCCGCCGGGATCTCGCTGTTCGTCCTCTCCGCGGTCCCCCTGCTGTTCCTCATCACCCTCGACGGCCCCGTCGCCGCGGACCCCTCCCCCTGGGTGATCGCCGGCGGCATCTCCGCGGTCCTGGTCATCGTGAGCCTCGGGCTGCTCCTGCTGGGGATGCGCTCGTACCGGCTCGGTCGGTTCGAGGAGATCGAGGAGGGGCGCTTCACGCCCTCACCCTCGGTGCGCACCTTCGCCGTCGAGCTGCGGCGGGAGCACCGGCGCAGCACCGCCCTGGCCGTGGGCGCCGCGATCATGCTGTGGATCCTCTGCGCGCTGCCCACCGTGTTCTTCTCGCTCGCGGCGGAGCCGGGGTCCGTCACCCCGCTCTACGGGGTGTGCATGACGCTCGTCCTCGTCGCAGCGGGCCTGTGGGTCCTGATCCACGCGAGCTGGGCGAACGATGCGGCCGGCACGCTGCTCCAGGAGGAGGACGAGGACGAGGACTCCCCGGAGGTCAGCACCTCTCCGGCCGTCCGCGTGATCGCCGCCGTGTACTGGCCGGTCGCCGCCGCGGTCTACCTGCTCTGGAGCTTCCTCAGCGGCGACTGGGGGACGACCTGGATCGTCTGGCCCGTCGCGGGAGTGCTGTACGCCGGACTGTGGAGCCTCGGCGTCGCGCTCCGCCCGCGCGACGCGGAGACCACCCGCCGCCGCTGAGTCCGCGACGGCCGCCCGCCGCGAGCAGTCACCGACGCGACCGCAGCCACTGACGATCCCGCGCCCGCTGCTCCCGCAGCCAGGAGGGGTAGAGCCACAGGGGCAGGACGGTGCGGTACACGGAGGGCAGCAGCACCAGGGCCCAGAGGATCAGCTCCGCGATCACCGCGGCGGCATAGATCCCGCCCAGCCCCGCGTCCGCGAGGACGTCGACCGAGGTCACCCCCACCAGCAGCCCGATCACGATCAGGAGCTGGGCGAGCAGCGGCAGGACGACCAGCACCGCCCCTTCGGCGTAGGGGAACGGCCCCGGCCGATCGATCGCCTCCTGGCGCACCCAGAAGCGTGCGGCACGGCTGCGGCCTGCCCGGCACCACAGCGCGAGAACGCCGAGCAGCACGCCGCCGGCGAGACATCCGAGTGCCACGAGCACCAGCTGAAGGTCCATCCTCGAATCCTCTCATCCGCGCCGCCGCAGCCCGGGATGGGCGATGGGGAGTGCTCCCCATCGCCCATTGCCGTGCTCGCCGGTAGCGTGCTGAGGACTGCTGGCCGACCTGCTGGAGAGACCATGACCGCCTTCCTCGGAATGACCACGGCCGACGTCGCCGATCACGCCGCCCGCCTCACGCGGGAGGCGGAGGTCCTGGATTCCCTCCTCCAGTCGCTCGACCAGGGGGTCGACGGCGTCGTCGGCACCCACTGGAGGGGCACCGACGCCGAGCGCTTCGCCGAGGACTTCCGCGGAGCGACCCGGCCCCGCGTCGCCGCCGCCATCGCTGCGCTCCGCGGCCATGCCGCCGAGCTCGAGCGACACGTCGAGGAGCAGGAGACCGCCTCCGCTCCGGAGGCCGACGGCGGATCCGCGTTCCCCGCCGGCCCGATCACCGGCTCGGCACCGCTGACCACCTCCTTCCTCGGCGCCGACTGGGGCGATGCCTCCTTCGGCGAGTTCTGGGACAACTGGACGGAGAACGTCGGGATCGACGGTGCCGACTCGGCCGGAGGCATCATCTCCGGAGTCCACAGCTTCGCGAAGAACTTCGGGGACTTCGCCTTCGGCAAGGGATCCGTTCCGGGGTTCATTCCGGTCATCGGGGACGTCTTCACCGGCGTGATGGCAGGAGTCGACCGCTGGAACGACGATGCGGGGGATCCCGGTCTCTCCACCGGTGAACGGATCGGCCGCGCCGTGCTCGACGGCGGGGCGAACCTGATCGGCTCCCTGGGCGGCAGCCTCGTCGGCGGGGCGATCGGCACCTCGATCGGCGGCTCGATCGGCGGGCTCTTCGGCGGCGGAGGCGGCGCCGCCGCCGGTGCTCCCGCCGCCGGGGTCGGCGCCGTGCCGGGCGCCGTCGTCGGCGGAGGCGGCGGCGCCGCCGTGGGCGGTGTCATCGGCGGGATCGCGGGAGACGTCGTGGGCAGCTACTTCGGAGCGACGACCGCCGACGCCGTCATCGACACCTTCCTCGACTGAGCCCCGCCGCCCTCCCCTAGGCTGACACCATGTCCTCCGACATCCGCACCGCGACCGTCCCCGTGGGGAACGGCTCCTCGACGGTGATGGCCCTCGACCTCCCTGCCTCCTGGTCCGCGATCCCCGAGCCCGGTCCGGTTCTCGCCGCCTTCTCCGACGGGCGCGCCCTGAGCCCGGGCATCGCGACCACTGCCGTGATCACCGCGGATCCGCTGCCGGAGGGGACCGCGCTCGAGCCCTGGCAGCAGGCGGTCCGCACGGCGCAGCTGACCTCCCTGCCCGATCTGCAGGTGCTGGATGATCGTCGGCTCGACGCGGTCGACGGCTCCGCGCAGTGGTACTGCGCCTCGGTCATGACCGACCAGAACGGCGTCACGGTGCTCACCCGCCGGTTCTGCCGCACGGTGCCCGGCCTCGGGCTGACGCTCACGCTGACCACCCTGCCGCTGGTCGATGCACAGCACGCGGACCGCCTCGACGCGATCGCTGAGTCGTGGCGGCTGTCGGCGCCCGCCGAGGACGGAGCCGATGATGATCAGGCCTGACGAACAGTCCCCCACCATCGCCCGCGGCACGGCGGAGGAGGTCGCGACCTTCCTCGACGATCTCGCCGCCGGCGGCGACGCCGACGGGCTGCACGCTATGCCCGCGGCGCTCGTGGCGAGCGTCGGCGAGATCCTCGCCGGCGCCTCCGGCCGCGCCGAGGTCACGCTCTCGGACCCGCAGGGGTACAGCACCCACGCCATCACCCTCTCCCGCGCCGGGGTGCTGCGGCGCAGCCGCGGGCTCACCGGGCCGGAGGAGCTCGCCGTGCACTCCACCGGCACCGTCCCCGGGCTGCTGCTGCGCCTGGCTGCGCTCTCCCCCACCGAGCCGCTGCCGGCCACGGTCCGCCTCGCCGCCCCTGCCGCGGAGACCGACGCGCTGTTCAGCGCCATGGAGGCCGAGCGCCGGGCGGCCTGGGAGGCCCTGTCCGGCGCGGCCGCCGCCCTGCCCCCGGCCGCGCGACCCGCGACCGATCAGGCGGCGCCCCGGGCGGCGCAACTGCTCCGGCACCGCCCCTCCGGCGCGCACGGCGCCGTGGTGGTCATGCTGCGCGGCCGCTATCTCGTGCCCGACGCCGAGAGCTCCACACTGCACGGCGTCAGCCCCACCGGCGCCTCGCGCGCCCTGATGTCCGCACTGCTGGCTCCGTGACCTGCGGCTGAGCCCGCCGCCGGAGGACGCGACGCCCTCGCGACCACGAAGGGCGGGCCCCCGAGTTCCCTCGGAGGCCCGCCCTCTGCGTGTCGCGTCGGCCGACGGCTCAGAGCATGCAGCTCACGCAGCCCTCGACCTCGGTGCCCTCGATCGCCATCTGCCGCAGGCGGATGTAGTAGAGGGACTTGATGCCCTTCCGCCAGGCGTAGATCTGCGCCTTGTTGATGTCGCGCGTGGTGGCGGTGTCCGGGAAGAACAGCGTCAGCGACAGGCCCTGGTCCACGTGCTGGGTGGCCTCGGCGTAGGTGTCGACGATCTTCTCGTAGCCGATCTCGTACGCGTCCTCGTAGTACTCGAGGTTGTCGTTGGTCATGTACGGCGCGGGGTAGTAGACCCGGCCGATCTTCCCCTCCTTGCGGATCTCGATCTTGGAGACGATCGGGTGGATCGAGCTCGTCGAGTGGTTGATGTAGGAGATCGAGCCGGTGGGCGGCACCGCCTGCAGGTAGGCGTTGTACATGCCGTGGGCGCGGACCTCCTCGCGCAGCTGCTTCCAGTCCTCGACCGTGGGCAGGTGCACGCTGGAGTTCTCGAACAGGCCGCGGACCTTCTCGGTGCGGGGCTCCCAGACCTTGTCGATGTACTTGTCGAAGTACTCGCCCGTGCCGTACTGCGAGTTCTCGAAGTCGTAGAAGGTCTCGCCGCGCTCCTTGGCGATCGTGTTCGACGCCTTGATGGCGTGGTACGTGACCGCGTAGAAGTACATGTTCGTGAAGTCCAGGCCCTCCTCGGAGCCGTAGAAGATGGACTCCCGCGCGAGGTAGCCGTGGAGGTTCATCTGTCCCAGGCCGATCGCGTGCGAGGCGCGGTTGCCCTCGGCGATGGTCGGCACCGACTCGATGTCCGAGTGGTCCGAGACGGAGGTCAGGCCCCGGATGGCGGTCTCGATGGTCCGCGCGAAGTCCGAGGAGTCCATCGTCTTGGCGATGTTCAGCGACCCCAGGTTGCAGGAGATGTCCCGGCCCAGCTCGTCGTAGGAGAGGTCGACGTTCATGGTCGAGGGCGTCGAGACCTGCAGGATCTCGGAGCACAGGTTCGAGTGGGTGACCTTGCCGGGGATCGGGTTGGCCCGGTTCACGGTGTCCTCGAACATGATGTACGGGTAGCCGGACTCGAACTGGATCTCGGCGAGGACCTGGAAGAAGTCACGGGCCTTGATCTTCTTCTTGGCGATCTTCGGGTTGTCGACCATCTCGCGGTAGTGGTCGGAGATGTTCACGTCCGCGAAGGGCTTGCCGTACTCGCGCTCCACGTCGTACGGGGAGAACAGGTACATCGGCTCGTTCTTCTTCGCGAGCTCGAAGGTGATGTCCGGGATGACCACGCCGAGGGAGAGGGTCTTGATGCGGATCTTCTCGTCGGCGTTCTCGCGCTTGGTGTCCAGGAAGCGCAGGATGTCCGGGTGGTGGGCGTTGAGGTACACCGCGCCGGCGCCCTGGCGGGCCCCGAGCTGGTTGGCGTAGGAGAAGGAGTCCTCGAGCAGCTTCATCACGGGGATGACGCCGCTGGACTGGTCCTCGATGTGCTTGATCGGCGCGCCGTACTCGCGCACGTTGCTCAGCAGCAGCGCGACGCCGCCGCCGCGCTTGGACAGCTGCAGGGCGGAGTTGATGGAGCGGCCGATGGACTCCATGTTGTCCTCGATGCGCAGCAGGAAGCAGGAGACGAGCTCTCCGCGCTGGGCCTTGCCGGCGTTGAGGAAGGTGGGGGTGGCCGGCTGGAAGCGGCCGTCGAGGATCTCGTCGACCAGGTTCGTGGCCAGCTTCTCATCGCCCTCGGCGAGGGTGAGCGCGACCATGACCACGCGGTCCTCGAAGCGCTCGAGGTACCGCTTGCCGTCGAACGTCTTGAGCGTGTACGAGGTGTAGTACTTGAACGCGCCCAGGAAGGTCGGGAAGCGGAACTTCTTCGAGAAGGCGTGCTCGGAGAGCTTCTCGACGAAGGAGAAGTCGTACTGCTCGATCACCTCGGGCTCGTAGTACTTGTTCTCGACGAGGTAGTCGATCTTCTCGCGCAGCGAGTGGAAGAACACCGTGTTGGGGTTCACGTGCTGCAGGAAGTACTCGCGGGCCGCGAGGCGATCCTTGTCGAACTGGATCTCGCCGTCCGCTCCGTAGAGGTTCAGCATCGCGTTGAGCGCGTGGTAGTCGAGCCGCTTGTGGTGCTCGACCGGGGGCATCTCGGTCAGTGTCGCCAAAACTCTTCCAATCCGTCATGAACCCGCTGCACGTCCCGCGGAGTGCCGAACAGTTCGAACTTGTACATGTGGGGGACCTCGCACTTGGCGGAGATGACCTCTCCGGCCAGGCCGTACGCGGATCCGAAGTTGGTGTTCCCCCCGCTGATCACGCCCCGGATCAGGCTCCGGTTGCGTTCGTCGTTGAGGAATCTGATGACCTGCTTGGGCACGGCCCCGCGGCCGTTGCCGCCGCCGTAGGTCGGGACCACGAGGACGAACTCCTCGTCGACGACGAGGGGCTCGTCCCGGCGGTACAGAGGGATGCGATCAGCCGGCATCCCCAGCTTCTCGATGAAGCGGTGCGTGTTGCCCGAGACCGAGGAGAAGTAGACGAGGTTCGTCACGCCGCCGCGTTCCTGCGCCCTCGGGGCGGCTCAGATCGCGGAGGCGGTCCGGCGCTCGGCACCGGCGCCCGCGATGGCCTTGATCTTGTCGGGGCGGAAGCCGGACCAGTGATCCTGCTCGGTGATGACGACCGGTGCCTGCGCGTAGCCCATGGACTTGATGCGAGCCAGTGCGTCGGCGTCCTCGGTGACGTCGACGACGTCGTAGGCCACGCCGGCCTTGGTGAGGGCGCGCTTGGTGGCATCGCACTGGACGCAGAGGGGCTTGGAGTACACGGTGATGTCCAAGGGAGGGAACCTTTCACGAGCGCCGCGCCGAGGGCGGGAGGACGGGGATCTGACGGAATGCTGCGGATCGCCCCGGCGTGGTCCCGGGGGCCGTGTCGCCGCGCTCCGGGGGCCTCGGGAGGCATTCCTCGATGATGTTCGAGGTGATGCCCGACCCCGGGATGCCCGGCTCGCTGCGACACCCCCAACACTACACCTAGTGGTGCCCGGAGGGAACGACCACAAGATGTACTGAACTACAGCACTGTCATCCACAGCCGGTTGTTGATGGGATGTGGACAGAGCCGAGGTTCTGGGGACGGCGCGCCCGGTCCAGGCGTGAAGCCCGAGGAAGCGTGCACACCCGAGTGTGGACGACGACTCCGACACGCGGGCACGACGGTGGACGACGGGAGCCGTCCGGGGTCCGCGGGGGCGCCCGCGGCGCCGCGGAGTGACATGCATCCCCGGCGTGTCACCGCTCTCGCCCCGGCGTGTCGCCGCCGCGTCGCGCTTCCCCTCCCGGGCGTGTCGCCCCCGCCGACGCCGCGACCCCCGGAGCCGAGGGCTCCGGGGGTCGCGGAATCAGGGGCGGGGCGCTCCGGATTCAGGGGCGGGGGCGCTCCGGTCTCAGGGGCGGGGTCGCTCCTCGGGAGCGGTGCCCGAGGTGGTCTCCCCCGTGCTCCCGGCCGGGAGGTTCCAGACATCGACCGGCTCGTCGACCGGCGTCCCGGTGGGTGCGGCCGCCGGTGCGGGCCGCTCCTCCTCCGCGGCGGGGGCCGGGTCGGACTCCGCGTCGGGCGCGGCAACGGGCTCGGCCGGTGCCTCGGAGCTCGGCGCCTCGCCGGACTCGGAGGCGACATCGGCCTCGGCGTCCGGCACGTCGGCGTCGGCGTCGGCGTCGGCGTCGGCGTCGGACGCAGCGCCCGTGGCAGCGTCGGCGTCCGTCTCCCCCGCACCCTCGGCGGCATCCGGCGCGTCGGCGGGCTCGGCGCCGACGCCCTCGGCCTCGGCCTCGGCCTCGGGCTCTGCCTCGAGGCTGCGACCGTCGGCCCCGACGATCGCGGCGAGCACCTCGCGCATCAGCGTCACCTGGTCGCGGGCCTCGGCGGCGCCGGAGACGGGCACGGTCCCCTTCTCGACGAAGGCGTGGAACGCCTCCCACATCAGCTCCGCCGCCCCCTTGGAAGCTGTGGTCGAGGTCTCCTGGATCGCACCGGACTTCTTCTCGCGCAGGGAGACGCTCGAGCGGCGATCCCCGTGGGAGGGCGCCGGCAGCTCGAGCCGCATGCGCCGACGCGCGGAGAGCACCTGCACGGTCTCCGAGTACTCCGGGGCGAAGGGCAGGTAGTGCCACACCAGGCGCACCCGGGCACCGCCGGCCAGCTCGCCCAGCAGCTCGATCGAGCCCGGGATCACGCCCTTGGGCCAGTGCCGCACCGCGGAGAGCTGGGTGATCGGGCCGTAGGAGGCCTCGAGCACGGCCATCTGGTGCGCCACGCCCGTCAGCAGGCCCTTCACGTAGAGGTCGCGGTCGCGCTGGGTGGCGCCGTCCCCCGCTCCGGCCACCACGGCGGCCTGCAGATCCTTGCGCCGCTGCGTGCGCAGCTCGGTGGGCAGGTCGTAGGAGGAGGTGGTCACGTGCGCCCCGCCGAACAGCGGCTGCGAGGCGGGCATCAGCACCTCGTGATCCACCATCCGCAGATCCTTCACGGCGATCTGATCGGCCATCCGCGTCACCGAGTCGTCGTACTGCTGGGGGTAGGCCATCATCACCAGGCGCCGCCCGGTCATCCGCTCGAAGTCCGCCACCTGCGCGACCTCCTCGGCGGAGAATCCGATCGGCGGCTCGACCAGCACCGGCAGGCCCCGTCGCATGAGCGCCAGCAGATCCTCGACGTGCAGTCCGTCGGTCGACAGCAGCACGGCGTCCAGGGCGAGCTCCCGTGAGCGCACGGCAGCCAGGAGATCCGTGACCGTCTCGTACCGCTTCTCCTCCGCGATGCCCCACACCTCGGCGGACTCCCGGCGGCGGCGGGGCGAATGGTCCACGAGCGCCGCGACGGAGAACCGGTCCCAGCGTCGCCGCAGCACCGGCAGGTGCACGGCCTGCGCCATGGTTCCGGCGCCGATCACGGCGATGTTCAGGGTCTTCGGCATCGACAGGCTCCTCGGGATCGGCGGAGAGCGGCGGCAGCACCGCCCTCGAGCGGCGGGCGCCGGGCCGTCCCCGGCAGCGCGCCTCGGATCGGCGCGGAACGCACGCCTGTTCTACCACACCGGCCCGGGCCCGAGCCGGGCCGCTTCACCGTCACCACCTGCACCGCAGGCGCGGGGCGCCGGACGGGCCCGGGGACGGCGCGGCGCCGCGCGGCGATATCGTGGAACGCATTCCCGGACCCCACAGGAGGACTCGTGACCAACCCCGGCTTCTACTTCGGCGTGCGCGACACCCTGCGCCCCCTCGTCACCGCTCTGTGGAGGCCGCGGGTCACGGGACTCGAGAACATCCCGCGCGAGGGCGGCTTCATCATCGCCGCGAACCACCTGGCGAACATCGACAGCTTCATGATCCCGCTGTACCTCCCCCGCATGATCCGCTTCGTCGCCAAGGACACGCTGTGGACCCAGAAGGGCCTCCGCGGCCGCGCGCTGCGCTGGTTCTTCGACGCCGTCGGCGCCGTGGCGGTGGACCGCGAGGCGCTCTCCTCCGGCAAGGGCGCCCTGCAGGCGGGGCTGGGCATCCTCCGCGACGGCTCCGGGTTCGCGATCTACCCCGAGGGCACCCGCTCCAAGGACGGCCTGCTCCATCCCGGCAAGCAGGGCGCGGCCTGGCTCGCCGTCGAGTCCGGCTGCCCCGTGATCCCCGTCGGCGTCAAGGGCACCCAGCACATGTTCTCCTCCCTGCTGCCCGACCGCGGCGCCATCACCCTGCGCATCGGCACGCCGATCATGCTGGAGGAGATCGACCCCACCGCCTCCAAGGGGGTGCGGCGGCGCCTGCTGAACGCCCGCGTCATGGACGAGATCCAGCACCTCTCCGGGCAGCGGCGCGCGGAGCCCGCCCGCGCGCGGGACACGGCAGCACCCGCGGACCAGTAGGATTCGGCACAGGCCGCGCGCCGCGAGGGCGGCGGTCGCCGCCCGGAGAGCACCACAGGAGAGCAGATGGCCGTCGTCGTCGGATTCATCCCCACCGAGGTGGGCTTCAAGGCGCTGGCCGCGGCGCGCGAGGAGGCCCAGCAGCGAGGGGGCCCGCTGATCGTGGTCAACGTGCTGCGCGACGGCATCACCGAGGACCCGCGCCATGCGAACGAGCAGCAGCTCGAGATCGCCCGCGACCAGCTGCGCGGCGCCGCGATGCGCGTCGAGTTCCGCCAGGAGCGCACCGAGGACGACATCGCCGACGTCCTGCTGCAGGTGGTCGAGGACGAGAAGGCGGAGCTGCTGGTGCTCGGCGTGCGCCGCCAGCAGGACCTGGCCCGCCACCTCCTGGGCCTGACGGTCCAGAAGCTCCTGCTCTCCGCCGACAGCGAGGTGCTCGTCGTCTGAGACGAGCGGGGCGCCGCCGCCGGCCGCCCCCTCGCCCGCCACCGCATGACGACGGCCCGCCCCCGGAGGGGACGGGCCGTCTCATCGTGCAGGGCGAGGATCAGGGACGCGGGTCCCCGCCGACCTGCTCATCGGCCGCCGCGGTGCCGAGGGCCGCCTCGATGCGCTCGCCGATGGACTGGTCGATGTTCTTCCAGTACTGCAGAGCCTTGGACAGGACCGGCTCCTGGACGGTGCTCAGAGCGCCGGAGACGGTCTCGACCAGATCGGTGCGCTGGGCGTCGTCGAAGACCTCGCGCACCAGGATGCCGGGCTGGACGAAGTCGCCGTCCTCCGCGTGCAGGGTGTACGCGGCGCGGACCAGCTCGCCGTCGGCCTCCCAGCCGTTGTCGACCGGGCCCTGCTCATCCTGGTAGGAGCGGCCGTAGGAGTTCGGCGCGTAGACCGGCGCGTCCCCGGAGTGCAGGAACTCCATGTGCCCCTCCTTGTCGTAGGAGTTGGTGGGCACGATCGGCTGGTTCACCGGCAGCTGGTTGAAGTTGGTGCCGATGCGGTGGCGCTGCGCGTCCGGGTAGGAGAAGACGCGGCCCAGCAGCATCTTGTCCGGGGAGACGCCCGTGCCGGGCACGGTGTTCGAGGGGCTGAAGGCCGCCTGCTCGATCTGCGCGAAGTGGTTCTTCGGGTTCTTGTTCAGCGTCATCGTGCCGACCTTGATCAGCGGGTAGTCCTTGTGGGACACCGTCTTGGTCAGGTCGAAGATGTTGAAGCGATAGGTCTTCGCGTCCTCATAGGGGATCACCTGGACGGACAGGGTCCAGCTCGGGTTCTCGCCGCGCGCGATGGCGTCGAAGAGATCGCGGCGGTGGTACTCGGCGTCCGAGCCCGCGATCTTCTCCGCCTCCTCGTTGCTGAGGTACTCCATGCCCTGGTCGGTGTGGAAGTGGTACTTGATCCAGAACTTCTCGCCGGTGGCGTTGACCCACAGGTAGGTGTGCGAGCCGTAGCCGTTCATGTGGCGCCAGGACTTGGGCAGGCCGCGCTGGCCCATGAGGTAGGTGACCTGGTGGGCGGACTCGGGCGAGTTGCTCCAGAAGTCCCACTGCATGGTGTTGTCACGCAGGGCGGAGTCCGGGGTGCGCTTCTGGGAGTGGATGAAGTCGGGGAACTTCATCGGGTCGCGCAGGAAGAAGATCGGCGTGTTGTTGCCGACGATGTCGTAGTTGCCCTGCTGGGTGTAGAACTTCAGCGCGAAGCCGCGCACGTCGCGCCAGGTGTCCGGCGAGCCGAGCTCACCGGCGACGGTGGAGAAGCGGGCCAGCATCGGGGTCTTGCGACCCTTCTGGAACAGATCGGCCTTGGTGTACTGCGAGACGTCCTCGGTCACCTCGAGCTCGCCGAAGGCGCCGGAGCCCTTGGCGTGGGGGCTGCGCTCCGGGACGCGCTCGCGGTCGAAGCGGGCGAGCTTCTCGACCAGGGCGACGTCGTGGAGCATGAGCGGGCCGTCGGGGCCGACGCTCAGGGAGTGCGCATCGGACTCGCGCGGTGCACCGGACTCGGTGGTGCTCGGGATCGACGGATCGAAGGGGGTCATTCCTACTCCTCGGTGGGGATGGTTTCTGACAGGTCGTGGTGAAACGTGGAGACAGATTTCCTGCGACCCTGCGGCCTCGGCGGAGCCGACGGCCTCAGGGGGATGTGGGGGCGCTGCGCGCCGTGGGAGGGGAGGACGCGGAGGGGGCCGATGCGGCGGGCTCCGCCGCGGCGCGGCAGTCGGCGCACAGGCCGCGGTAGACGACGTCGGCGACCTCGACCGTGAAGCCGTGGTCCTCGTGCGGGATCAGGCAGGGGGCGGCGCCGACGGCACAGGGAACGTCCTCGAGACGGCCGCACTCGCGGCAGACGAGGTGGTGGTGGTTGTCGTGGCGATGCATCTCGTACTGCATGCTGCGACCGCCCACGGAGACCCGGCGCAGCAGCTCGGCGTCGCACAGAGCGTTGAGCACGTCGTAGACGGCCTGGCGGGAGACGGTCCCCAGAGAGGCGCGGACGGCCTGGGAGATGGCCTCCGCATCGGCGTGCGGGTGGGCCTCGACCGCGGCCAGCGTCGCGAGCCGCGGTGCGGTCACGCGCAGTCCCGCGCCCCGGAGGGCTGCGGTGTGGTCCTCGGCCGTCATGGGACCCACCCTAGCGCGCTTTCTGGACAGTTTCAAAAGAACGGACGATCCGACCGCCGCCCTCCGGGCCGGCGCCCCGTCGGCCCGTACGGGGTCACTCCGCGGTGATCACCAGCTCGTGGAACCGCAGATCGTCGTTGTGGCCGTTCCCGGTGGGAGACGTGGTCGCCCCGGACGGAGGGATGCGGACGAACTGGTAGTAGTTGTGCACGCGGGTCTCCGTGGCGCAGTACCGGAAGCTGACGTCCCGCCGGGCGGGGATGCTCGGATCCCGGTTCACCTGGACCTGGGTGATGTTCGGCCAGTCGGAGTAGGTCTGCCCTCGCGATCCCATGGCGAAGCGGGCCGCGCCCTCGAAGTAGATCAGGCCGACGATCCCGTTGTTGTACTGCGAGTGAGGCAGCGCCGTGGTGATGGAGATCGAGGTGGAGAAGGTGTAGCAGCACCCGGCGGTCAGGGAGATCGGGATCTCGCGGTGGTACTGGAGGGAGGACCCCGTCGACTCCGAGATGCGGTTGTCGACGTAGATCTGCGTGGAGGTGGGCGTCACCGCGTTCGCCCCCTCGGCGAACGGTCGCGTGTTCGAGTTCGGCGCCTTCACCAGCGGCGCCGTCCCGTAGCTGCTGTTCGGCGCCTCACAGGTGCTGGAGACGGCGAAGGCCGGTGCGGCCACGCTGACCAGGGTCGCCGGCGCCGCCCAGGCGACTCCGGTCATGAGTCTGCGGCGGCCGACGGGGCGCTCGTCACGGGGGCTGGCGGTCATGGAGGATCTCTTTCCGGTGCCGATCCCGCTCCGGCGCACAGGGCACCGTGCACGGGGATCGGCGGGTTGCACAGGTCTGGGCATCATCTCGATCGGCGGCGGCTCGTCGCGTCCGCGAGACGCTCTCGGGACCGGACGACGACGCAGCAGTGTGCACGGGGCGATCGTTCCGCCGCAAAACCCCTCTCCACCGATCGGTCGGGGGCCGGCGCGGCCGGACGTCACCTCGTCGGAGGAGGGCGCGAGCAGCGCGCGGGGAGCGCGAACGCCCCGCTCTCCGGCACGGAGAACGGGGCGTTCGGTGGTCTGGCCTGCGGAGCCGCCTGCCGGAATCGAACCGGCGATCTGTTCAGCCCCGACACACAAGATGCGCACCTGCGGGCCAGTTCGCGGTCGCTCCAGGCCGATGTGCGTTGTGCAGCCACCTCGAAGGCCGATCACCGACGCAGAGAAGGCTGCTCGCCGCCACGCCCACGGCCGCTTCCGGACCCGTCCGCTCAGGTCGCCGGTGCGAGGTTCAGCGGGCCGCGCTGCAACGTGTACGTCTGACCGCCCAGCACGACGCGGCGACGAACGTAGACCGTCACCGGGTCGACACACGTCGAACCGGTGCGCACCGTCTGGAAGTGGGGGCGAGCTGCGTTGTACAGGCGCCTGTTCGCAGGATCGTAGGTCCAGGCCCCGGTGTAGTTCGACGTGTAGGCGTAGAAGCCGCTGATCGCTGGTGCGGACGTATCACGAACAGGAATGCTCCACGCGGTGCTGCCGCCGCTCACGCGAGTCCAGGTGCGATTGCCGAATGTCGTGGAGAAGTACACGGTCACACTGGCCGCCGTCGGAGACGGCGCGTTCGGGACACGCTCCATCCAGATACCGTGCGTCGGGTACGCACTGGTGCCGTTGATCGTGAGAGTCTGACTGGTCCCGCTACAGCTCGAGTTGAGCGAGATGGAACCGCCCAGCTGCGGTGCTGAGGCGGCGACGGCCGGGGCCGAGACGGCCGTGATCGCGATCGGTGCCGTCCACGCGGCCGTGGAAAGGAGCGCCCGTCGCGATGCCGCCCGTGGTCGCGGAGTGCCGGTACCGTCGTCCATTCCTGCTGTTCCCTCCTTGCCTCGAGGGCTGACTGTGCAAAGCGGCTTCCGACTGCCGCAGCGAGTAGAGCGACGCGCGCCCAGACTACTCGATCAGAACCTCCACCTGCCCGGTGCATCCGAAGGTCCGCTCCCCGTCGCAGGGGTAGCGGATTCACGGCGGATGGCCACCATGGCAGGAAGGGCAACCTGATGGGCATCTCCGGCATGAGGAAGGCCCGGCCTCCGCACTGGAGAACCGGGCCTGACCTGCGGAGCCGCCTGCCGGAATCGAACCGGCGACCTATTCATTACGAGTGAATCGCTCTACCGACTGAGCTAAGGCGGCGTCGTCGCCGGTCACCCGGCAGACCGGTTCACTCTAGAGGACCAGCGACGGCGAGCGCAAAGCGAGCGAGCGCGATCCCTGTCACTGTCCCGCCGGATCAGCAGGTGGGATCCCCCTCCGGGACCATGCCCTCGAGGAAGTAGGCGTCGACGATCTCCTCGATGCAGCCGCCGGAGCGACCGTAGGCGGTGTGCCCGTGGCCCTCGTAGGTCAGCAGCACGGCGTCGTCGAGCTGCACGGCGAGGTTCTGGGACCAGGCGTAGGGCGTGGCGGGATCGCCGGTGGTGCCGACGACGAGGATCGGCCCCGCGCCCTCGGCGGCGATCGGGGCGGGCTCGCGCACCGGCTGCTGGGGCCAGGTGGAGCAGCCGTCCCCGCCCATCATGGGACCGAAGGTCGGGTACTCCTCGGCCAGACGCTGCGCCTCCTGCTCGACCCACTCCTCGTCCGCGACCCCTGGATGGTCCAGGCAGTTCACGGCCGTGATCGCGTACGTGGCGTTGGTGCGGTAGGTGCCGTCGGCGCGGCGCTCGGAGGACTGGTCGGCGAGGGCCAGCAGCGCGGCGCCGTCCCCGTTCATGGCATCGGTCAGCGCCTCACGCCCCATCTGCCACAGCCCGTCCTCGTACAGCAGGATCATGAAGGCGCTGCGGGCGAGTGCGCCGGTCAGCGGTCGCTCGGGGTCGTCGGTCTCCACCGGTTGGGCGTCGACCGCGGAGAAGAAGGAGTCCAGCTGCTGCCTGGCCTCCTCGAGGTCGCCCTTGAACGGGCAGCCCTCGGCCGCGTCGAGGCAGTCCTGCAGGAAGGCCCCGGTGGCGTTCTCGAAGCCCTCGGTCTGCCCGGCCACGAGCTCGTTCATCGAGATCGTGGGATCCATGGCGCCGTCCAGCACCGTGCTGCCCACCCGGTCCGGGTAGAGCTCGGCGTAGCTCGCGCCGAGGTAGGTGCCGTAGGAGAAGCCGAGGTAGTCCAGCTGCTCGGTGCCCAGCGCCGCGCGCAGCACGTCCATGTCCCGCGCCGCGGACCAGGTGTCGAGGTAGGGCAGGAGGTCGCCGGAGTGCTCCTGGCAGGCCTCGGCGATGCGGGTGCCCCACTCCTCGGCGGCCGCCTCCGCCTCCTCGGTGCCCGGCTCGACCGTGAGCGCCAGGTACTCGTCGGTCTCCTCGTCGCTCAGGCACTCGATGCCCGCGGAGCGGTTGACCCCGCGCGGGTCGAAGCCGACCACGTCGTAGGACGAGCGCATCTGCGGGGAGAACACGTACTCCGCCGAGTCCAGGAAGTTCACGCCAGATCCGCCCGGCCCGCCGGGGTTGATGACCAGCGACCCGGTCCGCTCCCCGCTGGCACCGATCCTCCCGACCGCGATCTCGATGTCCCCGGCCGAGGGGTCGTTCCACACCAGCGGGACGGTCAGGCTCCCGCACTCGGCCCGCTCGGTGGTGAGGTCCTCGCACGGCCCCCACTCGATCTCCTGCTCGTAGTACGCGGAGTAGGCAGGATCGGTGGCCGGATCCGCCGGCAGGTCCTCGGCGGCCGAGCTGCCGATCTCCTCGAGCTCCGGGGACGTCGAGTCCCCGGAGGCCTGCTCCGGCGCACCGCCCCCGTCGCTCGCGCCGCCGTCGCCCGAGCTCTCCGGCTCCGTGCACCCGCCGAGCAGCAGGACCGCCGCGGCCGCCGCGGCGAGGAGGCGGGTCAGGGGACGGTGGGCGCTGGGGACGACTGTCATGCGGTGATCCTCGGGAGGTGGGAGGGTGCGCGGGCCGGACCACGCGGCACGGGGCCCGGCCATCCTAGGCCCGGGCGGGGCCCGGCGGGGTCCTTCACCCCACCTCACGGCGCTGCCAGCGCCAGATGCCCAGGGCCGCCGGCAGCAGCACGAGCAGCAGCAGCGGCAGCAGGTCCACGGCCTCGCCCCGCCCGTCGGCGACCGCCATGGCCGCGGTCTGCAGGTCCACCGCCGCCACGATGTTCGTGACCGTCTCGGACCCGAAGGCCATCGAGAGAGCCGCGGCGGTGGTGACGACGAAGGGGATGCCGATCGCGGCCACCAGCCCGATCACCGTGGACTGGGTCAGCAGGCCCATCGCCAGGGAGAACAGCAGGGTGGCGACCAGCACGGACAGCTGCGTGGTCATCACCGAGTCCATCGAGGAGAAGATCGCGCCGTCCCCGATCTGCTCGCCGCCGATCCAGGTGAACAGTGCCGCGGCGGCGTAGGCGACCACGACGGTCACGACGAACACCGCGGTGGCGGCGATGATCTTGGAGCTGAGCACCGCCATCCGGTCGGGGCGCTGCAGCAGGGTGTTCTGGAGGGAGCGGTCGGAGAACTCCCCGGCGGTGATGAGGATGGTGGTCAGCGGGATGATCAGCGACAGCGGCAGGGTGAGCATCGCGCCGGTGAGCTCGATGTCCGAGGTGCGCTCGGGAAACAGGGCCGGCTGCACCAGCCCCACGAGCGCGGCGGTGCCGACGAGCGCCAGCAGGGAGAGGGAGAGCAGGATCGCGGTGCCTCGGGTGTCGAGGAAGCCGCGCAGGTCGATGTCGGGTCGCATGGGATAGCTCCTGGGTCGGTGCGGTGTGCGGGGTCGGTCAGCGGATCGGGGCGGGGGCGGGCTGGTCCTGCGCCGCCTCCCCCGGGGCCGGGGCGGTGGCCTGGCCGGTGAGGGCGAAGAAGATCTCCTCGAGTCCGCTGCCCTCGGCCGCGCCGAGCGAGGTCAGGACGATCTGCTCGCGCAGGGCGAGCCGCCCCATGTCCTCGGGGGCCAGGCTCACCTCGATCTCTGTGGCCGAGCGGTGCTCGTAGGCCAGGCCGTGCCGATCCAGGGCCGCGCGCAGCGCCGCCGGGTCCAGCGCGGTCACCCGCGTCCCGCCCTCGGCGGACAGCTCCTCGAGGCTGCCCTCGCGGACCAGGCGCCCCTGGGAGATGACCACCAGGCGATCCACGGTCGCCTCGACCTCGCGCAGCTGATGGCTGGACAGCAGCACGGTGCCGCCGGCATCGGCGAAGGACCGCAGCAGGTGGCGCATCCATCGGATGCCCTCGGGGTCCAGCCCGTTGGCGGGCTCGTCGAGGACCAGCACCTCGGGGTCGCCCATCAGGGCCACCCCGATTCCCAGCCGCTGGCGCATCCCGTAGGAGTAGCCGCCCACGCGCTTGGAGCCCGCGTCCTGCAGGCCCACGGTCTCCAGCACCTCGTCGGCCCGGGAGTCCGGGGCGCCGAGGGTGCGCGCCGTCAGTCGCAGGATCTCCCGGCCCGTGCGCCCGCCCTGCAGGGCTCGGGCGTCGAGCATCACGCCGATGGTGCGTCCGGGGCGGTCGAGGCTGCGGAAGGGGACACCGCCCACGAGCGCCCGGCCCGCATCGGCCTGCGCGAGGCCGGTGAGGATCCGCAGGGTGGTGGACTTCCCGGCGCCGTTGGGGCCGAGGAAGCCGGTGATGGTTCCCGGCAGGCAGCGGAAGCTCAGGTCATCGACGGCGGCACGGGCGCCGTAGCGCTTGGTCAGGCCGTGCACCTCGAGGGCGGCGCCGCCGTCCGCGGCGACGGATGCGGCGGCGGGGGCGGCGGTGGGAGCAGTCGTGGAGTTCATGCCCCGAGCCTCCCGCGGAGCGGAGCCCGGCAGAAGCGACGGCGGGCCAGGCCCGCGACGACGAAGGTCGCATCGCGCCTCCCCCGCACGGCCGAGGAGATCGACCTCCGTCGGCCGCGGGGCCGACCTCCGGCGACGGGGGCGGCACCGCGGGCGGTCCGCAGCGCCGCGGTGTCGAGGCGCCAGTACAGTGACGGGGTGGACGAACTCGGGGCACCGCGACGGAAGGTCTGGCAGGACCTGCTCGTCCTCGCCGTCGTCGCGGCCGAGGCGGTCACCTCCGCGCTGCTGGCGGTCACGCAGGTGGAGCTGTGGCAGTCCCTGATCATGCTGGGCCTGGGCGCGCTGCTGCTGCTGCGCCACCGCCAGTGGTCGTGGCTGCTCCCGCTGGTGCTGGCGCTGAACGCGCTCTCCGGCTCCGCCGCGGTGCTGATCATCGCCACCTACTGCTTCGCGACCCGCAGCCACCACCGGCTGCGCACCCTGCTGGTCTCGCTGCTGGCCGTGGTCAGCGGCGCGATACCCACCTTGGTCGCGTTCTCCGGCACCTCGTCGCTGGGGATCATGGGGCTGGTCCTCACCGCGCTGATCGTCGCCGCCTCGGCCGCCACCGGGATGTACACCTCCACTCGCCGCATGCTGCTGGCCCAGCTGCAGCAGCGCGCCGAGCAGGCCGAGTCCGGGCGCGCGGCCGCGGAGGAGCAGGCGCGCCGCGCCGAGCGCACCCGCATCGCCCGCGAGATGCACGACATCGTCGCCCACAAGATCTCGCTGGTCGCCCTGCAGGCCGGCGCCCTCGAGGTGAATCCGGCCCTCGAGCGGGCGCAGGTCCAGCAGTCCGCGGGGCTGATCCGCGAGACCGCCACCACCGCCCTCTCGGAGCTGCGGGAGGTGCTCGGCGTGCTGCGCGGCGACGGCGACGAGGCCCCGCTGGCCCCGCAGCCCAGCTGGGAGGACGTGCGACGCCTGGTGACCACGTCGAAGGACGCCGGCATCACGGTGGACCTCTTCGACTTCATCGACGATCCGGTGCCCGACTCCCTGGCGCGCACCGCCTACCGGGTGGTGCAGGAGGGGCTGACGAACATCCACAAGCACGCCCTGCACACCCGGGCCCGGGTGGCGCTCATCGGCGAGCCAGGCACCGACCTGGTCATCGAGGTCAGTAATGTGCTCCCCAAGGGGTTCACCACGGATCTGCCCGGCGCCCGGATGGGCCTGTCCGGTATCGAGACGCGGGTGACGCATGCGGGCGGCACGATCACGTCCGGCCCCACCGATGACGGACGCTTCGAAGTGAGGGCGGTGATCCCGTGGCCGACGGCGACGTGACGCGCGTGGGACTGATCGACGACGACTCCCTGGTGCGCGCCGGGCTGGCGATGATCCTGGGAGCGGATCCCGGGATCGAGGTGGTGGGCCAGGGGGCCGACGGCGCGGAGGCCGTGCCGCTCGTGCACCGGCACCGCCCGGACGTGCTGCTGATGGACGTGCGCATGCCCACGCTCGACGGCATCGCCGCCACCCGCGCCGTCAGCGCCCTGCCCTCCCCGCCGAAGATCATCATGCTCACCACCTTCGACATGGACGAGTACGTGTTCCAGGCTCTCGAGGCCGGGGCCAGCGGGTTCCTGCTCAAGGACACCCCGCCGCAGGACCTCGCGCGCGCCGTGCACGTGGTCGCCGGCGGCGAGGCGATGCTCTCCCCCACCGTCACCCGGCGGATGCTCTCCCACTTCTCCGACGCGAACCCGGGGTCCCGTCAGGATCGCCACCCGGGGCTCGACGATCTCACCGAGCGCGAGACCGAGGTGCTCGGCGCGGTGGGCGCGGGTCTGTCCAACGCCCAGATCGGGATGCGGCTGTTCATGTCCGAGGCCACCGTGAAGGCGCACGTCTCGAAGATCTTCGCGAAGCTGGACTGCACCAACCGCGTGCAGATCGCGATCATCGCCCACGAGGCGGGCCTCTCCGACCTCGACGTCGACCCCGGCGCCTGAAGGACACGGGCCCTCCGCACTGAGCCCCCTGACCATGGTCGGAGAAGGTCCCCTCCACAGAGGGCCTCTTCCGGCCCGACTCGCCATGGCCACCCGCCGACGTCCCGCCATCGGGTCGCGGTCGGAGAAGGTCCCCTCACCCGGAGCCGTGCTCCGACCCGAGCTGCCGGCCACACCACCCCTCGGCGGCGGGATCCCTGACAGGCGGGAGAGTCACTCCCAGCCGAGGTCGTGCAGGCGCGCGTCGCTGATGCCGAAGAGATGGCCGATCTCGTGCAGCACGGTGACCGCGATCTGGTCCACCAGGTGCTCGCGGGAGGTGGCGATGCGCTGGAGCGGGCCGCGGAAGACGAAGATCCGGTCCGGCTGCGCGTAGCCGTCGAAGACGCTGCGCTGATCCAGCGGGATCCCCTCGTACAGGCCCAGCAGCTCGGTGCCGCGCGCCTGCTCCCGCGACGGCTCGTCCTCGATGAGGATGGCCACGTTGGCCTCCGCGATGGAGCGGGCGACCTCGTCGGGCAGCGAGTCCAGGGCGTCGTCGACGGCTTCCTCGAACTCCTCGCGGGTGATCCGGATCATGACTCCATCGAACCATGCCTGTCCAGCGCCCCGCGGGCGGCGCGGTGGTGTCGGATGCGCCGCATCGCCGCGGAATCGGGAGGACGCCGGAGGCGCGGGATGGGTATGCTTCCGTCGGGCAGTTCCTGCCCGGGCCCCCATCGTCCAGCGGCCCAGGACACCGGCCTTTCACGCCGGCGACACGGGTTCGAATCCCGTTGGGGGTACGCGACGCGGCGGCATGGCGACATGCCGCCGGGAGCGCACCGCACGACGGCGGAGGGAGACCCCCGCCGAGGCGGACCGCGATGCGAGGCGGCTCACAGCCGAAATGGTCGAGAGCCCCTCCGAGCATCCGGTAGAGTTATCCAGGTCGAAGCGCGAGAGCGGTGAGACGAGAATGGCCCTGTAGCTCAGTTGGTTAGAGTGCCGCCCTGTCACGGCGGAGGTCGCCGGTTCAAGCCCGGTCAGGGTCGCCAGTGGACGAAGGCCCCGGAACGATGTTCCGGGGCCTTCGTCGTCCCCGGGGCCGCCCGCGAGGTGTCCCGTGCGCCATGGCGACGCACATCACCCCACCCCGCGCCCCAGGGGTCGGGTCTACGCTCGGAGCATGTCTTCTCCGACCAACCACCGCATCCGCCTCGCCGCCCGCCCCCACGGCGAGCCCGTCGCGACCGACTTCCAGCACGACGAGGTCCCCGTCCCCTCCCCCGGCGCGGGCGAGGTCCTGCTGCGCACGCTCTACATCTCCCTGGACCCGTACGTGCGCGGCCGCATGAGCGACGCCCGCTCCTACGCCGCCCCGATGGAGATCGGGGACGTGATCGTCGGCGCGACCGTCTCCGAGGTCGTCGAGTCCGGGGCCGACGGCTTCGCCCCCGGGCAGGTGGTGCTCTCCTACGGCGGCTGGCAGGAGTACAGCGTCGAGCCCGCGGAGCGTCTGCGCCGCCTGGACCCGTCGGTGGCTCCGGTGACCACCGCCCTGGGCGTCCTCGGCATGCCCGGGTTCACGGCCTACGCCGGCCTGCTCGCGATCGGCGCCCCGCAGCCCGGGGAGACGGTCGCGGTCGCGGCCGCCACCGGCCCCGTCGGCTCCGCCGTCGGCCAGATCGCGAAGCTCCAGGGCGCCCGCGCCGTCGGCATCGCCGGCGGCGAGCGCAAGATCGAGCGCCTGCGCGCCCTCGGCTTCGACGAGGCCCTGGACCATCGCGAGGCCGATCTTCCCGCGCGCCTCGCGGCCGCGGCGCCCGACGGCATCGACGTCTACTTCGAGAACGTGGGCGGGGCGGTGTGGGACGCCGTGCTGCCGCAGCTGAACGAGTTCGCCCGCGTGCCCGTGTGCGGGCTCGCCGCCAACTACAACGCGACCTCCCTGCCCGAGGGCCCCGATCGCAGCGGGCAGCTGATGGGCGCGGTGCTGTCCAGGAGCCTCACCCTGCGCGGCTTCATCCAGCGCGAGTTCGTCCCCTCGATGTTCCCCGACTTCCTGCGCGACATGACCGCCTGGGTGGCCGAGGGGAAGGTCCGCTACACCGAGGACATCACCGACGGCCTGGACCGCGCCCCCGAGGCCTTCGTGGGCATGCTCAAGGGCGCGAACCTCGGCAAGGCCATCATCCGCGTCGCCTGAGCACGCCGGAGTGCGTGGCATGCCTCTCACCCGCCGACCCCGTTTGGGTCCTGACGCCCCTGCCTGCTAGCCTTGTCGTCGGTCGCCCCGTGCGACCACGGCTCTGTAGCTCAGTTGGTAGAGCGTTCGACTGAAAATCGAAAGGTCACCGGATCGACGCCGGTCGGAGCCACCACCCGCGAAGCCCCCTGGTCCGCCAGGGGGCTTCGTCGTTCCCGCGGCCTCCCGCCACGCGGTTCGGGCCCCAGGAGGGCGGCGGCGATCGTAGGCTGGCGCCAGGACCGGACGACGACGTGCCGGCCCCCGGTGCCCCGACCCCCTGGAGGTCCACGATGCCTGCGACGACTCCCGACAATCCCGACCTCGCGATCGCCCAGGCGGCGACCCTGCAGCCGATCACCGAGATCGCCGCGAGGGCCGGGGTCCCCGCCGAGGCCCTCGTCCCCTACGGCGCCTACAAGGCCAAGGTGGACGTGCGGAGGATGACGCCGACGGGGACCACGGGGAAGCTCGTGCTGGTCTCGGCCATGTCCCCCACCCCGGCCGGCGAGGGCAAGTCGACCACCACCGTCGGCCTCGCCGACGCCTTCTCCCTCCAGGGCCATCGGACGATGGTCGCGCTGCGCGAGCCGGCGCTCGGTCCGATCATGGGCATCAAGGGCGGCGCCACCGGCGGCGGCTACTCCCAGGTGGTGCCGATGGAGGACATCAACCTGCATTTCACCGGTGACTTCCACGCCATCCAGATCGCGAACAACACCCTCGCCGCGCTCGTGGACAACCACCTCCAGCAGGGGAACGCGCTGGACATCGATCCCCGGCGCATCCAGTGGAAGCGCGTGGTCGACGTCAACGACCGGGCGCTCCGCTCGATCGTGGTCGGCCTCGGCGGGCCCGGCCAGGGGGTGCCGCGGGAGGACGGCTTCGACATCGTCGTCGCCTCCGAGATCATGGCCGTGCTCTGCCTGGCCTCCGATCTCGCGGACCTCGAGGCGCGGCTGCGCCGCATCGTGGTGGGCTTCACCCGCGGTCGCGAGCCCGTCACCGTCGAGGGCCTCGGCGTCGCCGGCGCCCTGACCATGCTGCTCAAGGACGCCCTGCTGCCCAACCTGGTCCAGACGCTCGGCGGCACGCCGGCGCTCGTGCACGGCGGGCCCTTCGCCAACATCGCCCACGGCTGCAACTCGCTGGCCGCGACCTCCCTCGCGCTGTCGCTCGCGGAGATCACGGTCACCGAGGCCGGGTTCGGCTCCGATCTCGGTGCGGAGAAGTTCCTGGACATCAAGTCCCGCCTGGGCGGCCTCTCCCCCGACGCCGCCGTGGTGGTCGCGACCGTGCGCGCGCTGAAGATGCACGGTGGGGTGGCCAAGGACGACCTCGCCGCCGAGGACGTCGAGGCGGCGCTCTCGGGCACCGCGAACCTGGCCCGGCACGCGCAGAACATCCGGAAGTTCGGCCTCGAGCCGGTCATCGCCCTGAACCGCTTCCCCACCGACACCGAGGCGGAGCTGGACGCGGTGCTGGACTGGGCCCGCGCGCAGGGCTTCCGCGCCGCGCTCTCCGAGGTCTGGGCCCACGGCGGCGAGGGCGGGATCGCGGTGGCCGAGCAGGTGCTCGCGGCCATCGAGGAGGACCGGCCCGCCTTCCGTCCCCTCTACGATCCCGAGCGCGGGACCGAGGAGTCGCTGCGCACCCTGGCCCGCGAGATCTACGGGGCCGACGACGTGGTGCTCGAGGACCGTGCGCCCGCGCAGCTGCGGATGCTGCGGCGCCACGGCTGGGACACCCTGCCCGTGTGCGTCGCCAAGACCCAGTACTCCTTCTCCGACGACCCCTCCCTGCTGGGTGCGCCCAGCGGGCACCTGCTGCACGTGCGCGACCTGGTGCCGAAGATCGGGGCCGGCTTCGTGGTCGCGCTGACCGGCACCATCATGACGATGCCGGGCCTGCCGCGCGAGCCCGCCGCGCTGCGGATGGGGGTCACGGGGGACGGGGAGTCCGTCGGACTGTTCTGACGGTCCGCGGGACCCGGCCGCCTCCGGCCGGTCCGCTCAGCGCGGGTCGCGCTCGGCGACCTCCTCGGCCTCGAGCTCGGTCTCGTCCTCGAGGTCGATGTCGATGGTGTCCTCGCCGTCGTCGAGGGCGCCCTCCTCGGGCTCGCTCCAGTTGCGATCGATGACCGGGGCGCCGGGATCGGTGACCACGTTCTCGGGGAAGCGCTCGGTGCCGCCGGCGTCCATCCCCGCGTGGTCGTCGCCGTCCTCGTCGATGAAGCCGTCCTCGTCGTCATCGTCGTCGGTGGGCTCGGCGAGGCGGGGGCTGAGCTCGTCGATCGCGTAGTCGCCGCCGCGCACGAAGCCGCGCCGGAAGGCGGCGCGGCCCACCATCACGCTGGAGACCGGCACGGTGAGCATCTGCGCGAGCAGCACCACAAGCAGGAAGGCGGCCAGCGACCAGGAGCCCGCCGCCAGGCTGGCCCCGGAGAAGACCAGGATCAGGCCCAGCACCTGCGGCTTCGAGGCCGCGTGGGTGCGCATCAGCACGCCGTCGAAGCGGTTCAGCCCGATCGCCGCGAGCACGGCCAGCAGCACGCCGCCGCCGATCAGCACGGAGGCGATGATCTCGGTGACGGTCATCGCTGCTCCTCCCTCCCCGGTCCGGGGCGCGGATCCTCCGGCGCCTCCTCGGCGTCCGCGTCCGGCCAGGCGGCGCCCTGGTCAGGCCAGGCGGTGTCTTCGTCGGGCCAGGCCCCGGTCCCGTCGACCGGCGGGGCACCGGTCACGTCCGCGACCCGATTGGCCGGCTCCGCGGCCTCGTCCCCGCCCCGGGGCTCCGCATCAGCAGGCTCTTCGGAGCGGCGCACCACCGGTGCGGTGGCCGGGCCGGCGTGGATCGCCTCGTGGGGGCCGGTGTCGGTCTGCGGCTCGCGGGGATGCGGCGCGCCGATCCCCCGCCGCGGGTCCTCCCGCCCCACGAAGCGCGCGAAGGTGACGGTGCCGATGAACGCCAGTCCCGTCAGGCCCAGCATCGCGGGCCCCGCCCACGCCGCCCCGGCGTGCGCCGAGTACAGGGCCATGCCCATGACCACCAGGGTGACCAGGGCGTCGCTCGAGAGAGCACGGTCCAGGATGGTGGGGCCCACGATCATGCGGTAGACCACCGCCACCGCCGCGAGGGCGAGGACCCCGCCGTAGATCAGCAGGACGAGCTCGAAGGCGCTCATCGCAGACCCGCCTCCTCGAGCACGGAGCGTCGGCCCACGGCCAGCAGCAGCCGCCGCTCCTGGGCGAGCACGCTGGCGCGGGAGGCCTCGACCTCCTCCGGGGTGCCGGCGTTGAAGGTGTGCAGGAACAGCATCCCGGTGGAGCGCTGCGCCTCGACCACCACCGAGCCGGGGATCAGCGTGCACAGCACGCCGGTGAAGGTGAGGAAGAAGTCCGAGCGGGAGGCCATCGTCACCGCGATCACCGAGCTGGGCGGCTGCGGGCCGGGACGGATCGCGAAGTAGCCCACCTGGACCGCGGAGACCACCACGTCAACGAGGAACCGCAGCACGAACAGGGCGAGGCGCAGCGGACGCAGCGTGAGCTCGCGGCCCGTGGGCGGCATCGGGAAGAGCAGGAAGACCACGAGCGCGGCGAGCACGCCGCCCAGCAGGTTCTTCAGGTCCACCCCGCCCCAGAACAGGCACCACAGGGCCACCGCGATGAGGATCCACAGCCACGAGTGCCGCAGATCGCTGAGCCGCTTGAGCATCACTCCTGCACCTCCTGCCCGTTCCCGTCGATCTTCGTGCCCTGGTCGTCGATCCGGTAGCGCAGCTCCCCGGCCGCCTCGTCGCCCAGCACCGCGCCCACGTACGGCGTGCGCTCGAGGACCGAGCTCGCGGCCTTGTCCGCGTAGTCCATCAGCGGCCCCGCCAGGACGGTGAGCAGCAGCGAGAAGGCGATCATCCCGGCGGTCGCGGCCGTCATCGCCCTCGGCGTGGGGACGTCACGGGCGATGATCTCCTCGCTGGGCTCCTGCCAGAAGGCGCGGTTCCAGATCTTCGCGATCGCGTACAGGGTCAGCAGGCTCGTGACCACGCTGGCCGCGATGAGCAGCCAGCCGGAGGTGCGGTCGTAGGAGATGCCCGCCTCGATCAGCCCCACCTTCCCGATGAAGCCGGAGAACGGGGGGATGCCGGCGAGGTTCATGGCGGGGATGAAGAAGAGGATCGCGATGACCGGGGCGAGCTTCTGCAGCCCGCCGAGCTTGATGAGATTGGTGGTGCCGCCGCGATGCTCGATGAGTCCCGCACCGAGGAACAGCGTGGCCTGCACGGTGATGTGGTGGGCGACGTAGTAGATGGCGGCGGCCATGCCCATCTGCGTGGACATGCCGATCCCGAACAGCATGTAGCCCATGTGGGAGACCAGCGTGAAGGACAGCACACGTTTGAGGTCCGTCTGCGCCACGGCGCCGAGGATCCCGATCACCAGGCTCAGCGCGGCGGCGGCCAGCAGCAGGTTCGAGGTCTGCGAGGCCGGGAACAGCAGGGTCTCCAGGCGCAGGATCGCGTAGATGCCCACCTTGGTCAGCAGGCCCGCGAACACGGCCGTCACCGGGGCC
Source organism: Brachybacterium sp. YJGR34 (assembly GCF_003347015.1). Classification (GTDB taxonomy): domain Bacteria; phylum Actinomycetota; class Actinomycetes; order Actinomycetales; family Dermabacteraceae; genus Brachybacterium. The sequence continues at coordinate 186,104 of NZ_PNFB01000002.1, read as the reverse complement.
GGGGCCGTCGGGTAGGAGTCCGGCAGCCACGCGCTGAGCGGGAAGATCGCAGCCTTGATCGCGAAGGCGACCAGCAGCATCAGCTCCAGCATCATGCGGGTGCCGGGTTCGATCGCATCCAGCCGGACCGCGAGCTCCGCCAGGTTCACGGTGCCGGTGGCGGTGTACACCGCGGCGACCGCCGCCAGGAAGATCACCGAGCTCAGCAGGGACACGATCACGTAGGTGGTCGCGGCCCGGATGCGGCTCGCGGAGCCGCCCAGGGTCAGCAGCACGTAGCTCGCCGCCAGCAGCACCTCGAAGCCCACGTAGAGGTTGAACAGGTCCCCGGCGAGGAAGGCCATCGACACCCCGGCCACGAGCGCCAGATAGGTGGGGTGGTAGATCGCCACGGGGGTGCGCTCGACGTTCTCGCTGACGGTCTGCGCGCTGGAGTACAGCAGCACCGCGAGGGTGACGAAGCTCGACACCAGCAGCATCAGCGCGGTGAGCCGGTCCGCGACCAGCACGATGCCCAGCTGCGGCGTCCAGTTCCCGATCTGCAGCACCAGCACCCCGGCCTGGGTCACGTAGTAGCCCAGCACCAGCGCGACGGAGAAGATCGCCACCAGCGTGAGGATCGCGAGCCACATCTGCACCCGCGCATGGTGGCGCAGCAGCAGGGTGACGGCGGCGCCGCCCAGCGGCAGCATCACCGGCAGGGCGAGGAGGAGTTCGATGCTCATGTCTCCTCCCTGCGGTGGGTGCGCTCGCGGCGGGTCGGGGCCGCGGTCTCTCCCTCGTCGGCCTCGGTGGCGTCCTGCGGGACGTCCTCCGCGCTCGTCAGGTCCGAGCCCAGGGGGTCCTCGCCCTCGGGCGCCAGGAAGCCCTGGGACTGCGCGAGCGCGCCGCGGCGGGACTCCTCGGACAGCGCCTGGGACCAGGGCAGACGAGCGGCGTCCTCGGCCCGGCGCCGCCGGCGGCGCAGCACCCGGCGGTCCTCGACGTCGTCGGGGACCTCGTCGTGGCCGAACAGCTGCCAGGCGCGGTAGGACAGCGCCATGCCGAAGGCGGTGATGCCCAGACTGATCACGATCGCGGTGAGGACCATCGCGAAGGGCAGCGGGTCGGTCATCTCCTCCGGGTCCGCGGACCCCTCGAAGGGCGGCAGGCCGGGCCGTCCCGCCGAGACCACGAACAGCAGGTTCACACCGTTGCCCAGCAGCACGAAGCCCAGGATGATGCGGGTCAGGGTGCGCTCGAGCACGAGGTACACGCCGCAGGCGATGAGGATCCCCGCGGTCAGGAGCAGGGCGAGGCTAACGGGCATCGGTCTCGGCCTCCTGCTGCAGGTCGATCTGGGCGCCCAGGGAGCGCAGGAAGTCCAGGAGCACGCCCACCACCACCAGGTACACCCCGGTGTCGAAGAGCAAAGCGCTGGGGAAATGCAGCTCACCCAGCAGCGGCACCTCGACCACAGGCGTGACCTGCGAGAAGACGGACCCGCCGAAGAACACGGGCAGCACCCCTGAGGCCACGGCGACGATCAGCCCCGCGCCGAGCACGAAACCCGCCTGGACCGGCGCCGCCTCGGTGAGCTCGTAGCGGCCCCCGGCGAGATAGCGCAGCGCGAGCGCGAGCCCGGCCACGAGGCCCCCGGCGAAGCCTCCGCCGGGCAGGTTGTGCCCGGCCATCAGGAGGTACAGCGAGAACATCATCATCATCATCGGGAAGGCGATGCGGGTGATGACCTCGAGGATGACCATGCGGCGCTCGGGCGCCAGCGTCAGTCCCGCGGAGAGCCAGGTGCGCCAGCGGTTGCCGCCGGCGACGTCGTCCGGGCGGGAGTCGAAGTCGAGCGCGTTGCGGGGCAGGTCGGCATCGGAGCGGCGGCGCCAGATCGCCGTGCGCGGCTCGAGGTCGCGCACCCGCGCGATGGGACGCTCGCGCCGGGTGACGAAGACCAGGGAGGCCACGCCGGTGGCCACCACCAGCAGCACCGAGATCTCCCCCATGGTGTCCCAGACGCGGTTGTCCACGAGCGCCACGTTGACCACGTTGTGGCCGCCGCCGATCTCGTAGGCCGGTTCGATGAGCTCCGGACCCAGCGCGGCCTGGGAGCGGGCGTCCGCGGCGTAGAGCGCGGCGCCGCACAGCACCACCGCGGTGGTGATCGCGATCGCCCATCGGCCCCAGGCGCCGATCCGCAAGGGCCGACGGGAGAAGTGCGTGGGCAGGCGCCGCAGCACGAGCACCAGCACCACCGTCATGGCGGTCTCGACGAGCACCTGGGTCAGGGCCACGTCCGGGGAGCCCGCGACGAGGAACAGCAGCGCCACCCCGTACCCGGTGACGGTGATGAGGAAGACGGCGCGCAGGCGGCGGCGGGAGCGGGCGGCGCCGAGGGCGGCGAGCGCCGCGACCGGCAGCACGATCAGCTCCACCGGGTGCTGGAAGAGCACGAGGTTGTCGGGCAGCGGCGAGCGCGTGACCGCCACCGGGGCGACCAGTGCGATGAGCACCACCAGCATCGTGCCCAGCGTGTAGGGCAGGGAGCCGCGCTGGAACAGCGGGGTGACCGCCACGGCCAGCGCGTCCACGCCGCGCAGGATCCAGCGGAAGCCGCGCTCGGCGTCGAAGGCGTCCAGCACGGGGCGCTCGGCCCAGCGCTGCGGGGACAGGCGCTTCTGCAGCCGCGCGAACGGCCGTGCGAACACGCACAGCACCGCACCGAGCCCGAGGGTCACGGCGGAGGCGAGCAGCGGCACGCCCAGATGCGGGATCACGGCCAGGTGCACGTCCTCACCCGTCGGCGGCAGCACCGAGGCGCTCGCCCGCAGCACCTCCTCCAGCGGCGCCGCGAGGGCGACCAGCACCACCGAGAAGACCGCGACCACGGCCGGCGGCAGCCAGAAGAGCACGGGGATCCGCGGGGCCCGGACCCGCGGCGCGCCGGGGGCCGGCCCGAAGGCGCCGGCCACGAAGCGCCACGAGTACGCGACGGTGAGGACCGACCCCGCGACCAGGGCGAGCAGCAGCAGACGCTGCCACCCCCCGCCGTACCACAGGGCGGTGTAGATCGACTCCTTGGCGACGAAGCCCAGCAGCGGCGGCACCGCGGCCATGGAGGCGGCCGACAGCGTGCCGATCACCGCGACCACCGGCGCGACCCTCCCCACCCCGGAGAGCATGCGCAGGTCACGGGTGCCGAACTTCTTGTCGATGATGCCCACCACCATGAACAGCGGGGCCTTGAAGACGGCATGGGCGATGAGCATCGCGAGCCCGGCCAGGACGGCGTCCTGGGTGGCGAGCCCGGCGACCGCCGCGAGGAAGCCCAGCTGGGAGACGGTGCCGTAGGCGAGCAGCAGCTTGATGTCCGTCTGCCGCAGCGCGCGCCATCCCCCCACCAGCATGGTCACCGCGCCGAGGCTCACCAGCACCGCCGTCACCACCTCGAGGTGCGTGAGGGCCGGCGCCATCCGCAGGATCAGGTAGACGCCCGCCTTGACCATCGCGGCGGCATGCAGGTACGCGGAGACCGGCGTGGGCGCGGCCATCGCCCCGGGGAGCCAGAAGTGCGTGGGGACCAGCGCGGACTTCGATGTGGCGCCCGCGAGGATCAGGAGCATCGCGACGATCAGGAAGGCGCCGGCATCGGCCCACATCGGGTCGGCGACGATCACGGACAGCCGCATGGACCCGGCCGCCCCCGCGACCATCAGCAGGCCCACGAGCATCGCCAGGCCGCCGGCCGTCGTGGAGATCAGGGCGTTCAGCGCCGCACGGCGCGAGGCCTGCTTGTCCTGGTAGTGGCCGATCAGCAGGTAGGAGAAGACGGTGGTCAGCTCCCAGAAGGTGTAGAGCACCATGACGTCGTCGGCGAGGACGAGGCCCACCATCGCCCCGGCGAAGGCCGTCAGCACACCGGCGAAGCGGCCCAGCCCCGGCTCGGTGTCCTTGAAGTAGCGCGCGCAGTACAGCAGCACGATCGCACCGATGCCGGTGGCGATCAGGGCCAGCACCCAGCTCAGCGGGTCCAGACGGAAGGCGAGGTCGATCCCGAAGGCGGGGATCCAGGGGAGGGCGACCTCCCGCGGCGCCTCGGCCAGGGCGAGGGGATCGATCGTGGCCAGCCAGATCGCGGAGACCGCGGGCACCGCCGCGAGCAGGAAGAAGGCGTTGCGCCCCATCAGCCGCACCAGGACGGGCCCGAGGAGGGCCGCCACCAGATGGGCGAGGAGCATCAGGTACACGCAGTCTCCGTCCATCAGACGCACAGGGAGGGGGCCGCGCACAGTCTACGGGAGCCGTCTGGGGACCGTCCGGACTCCGGACCTGGTCATCGCGCGCAACCGCTCTCCCGGCTCCGTACAGTGGCGCCATGGCCACCACCCCGGACCGGGACGCGTCGACCTCCGCCCCTCGCACCGCCCGCCGCGCAGGCCGTGGCATCGTCTCCTTCGCCCTCTGGGACGGCGGGATGTCCGCCTTCAGCTCGGTCATCCTCACCTTCGTCTTCGCGACCTACGTCGCCAGCGCCGTGGCCTCCGAGGGCGCCGTCGGGGAGACGGCGATCAAGGCCGCGCAGGACCACGGCTCCCAGGTCCTCACCACCTGGCAGGCGATCGGCGCGATCGCCATCGCGCTGCTCGCCCCGCTGCTGGGCAACCTCGCCGACCGCGGCGGGGCGCGCAACACCCTGCTGCGCCTGACCACCCTGGCGACCGTGGTGACGATCGCGCTGATGCCGCTGGTGGCGCTGGATGCCGACATGCTGACCCTGGGCGCGATCCTCATCGCGCTGGCGGTCGTGTTCAGCGAGCTCGCCGGGGTGTTCGTGAACTCGGTGCTGCCGGAGATCTCCACCCCGGAGAACCGCGGCCGCGTCTCCGGCACCGCCTGGGCGGTGGGCTACTGGGGGTCGATCGGATGCCTGGCCCTCGTGCTGGTGCTGTTCGTGATGCCCGGCACGGGCCTGCTGGGGATCACCGGCGAGAACGGCTGGAACTACCGCGCGATCCCCCTCTTCGTCGCGCTGTGGATCCTGGTGGGGACGCTGCCGCTGATGCTCCGCGCACCGCGGCACCCCGCGACGGCGCCCGGCGAGCGATGGACGCCGTGGCAGGGCTACGCCAGCATCGTCACCCGCGTGATCCGCGCCGTGCGCGAGGAGCCGGTGATGCTCCAGTACCTGGTCGCCTCCGCGATCTACCGCGACGGCCTGGGCGCCGTCTTCTCGATCGCCGGTGTGCTCGCCGCCAACGCGTACGGCTTCTCCCCCGTCGAGATCATCCTGTTCGGGATCGCCGCGAACCTGGTGGCGGGCATCGGCGTCTTCCTCGGCGGCCGCGCCGACGACCGCTTCGGTCCGCGGCCGGTGATCATCGTGGGCTGCCTGGGCATCGTGGTGCTGGGACTGGTGGTGCTGGCCCTCAGCCCCGCGATCGTCTTCTGGATCGCCGGGCTGACGATCTGCCTGTTCGTCGGCCCCGTGCAGTCCGCCTCACGGACGCTGCTGACCCGACTCTCCCAGCCCGGGCGCGAGACCGAGAACTTCGGGCTGTACGCGACCACGGGCCGGGCGCTCGGCTTCCTGGGCACCGCCGCCTTCGCCCTCTCCGTCGCCGTGTTCGACGACACCCGCACCGGGGTCCTGGGGATCGTGGTGGTCATCGCCCTGGGCCTGCTCGCGTTCCTGCCGATCCGCCTGGGGGCGGCCGGCCGGCCGGCGCGCGAGTCCTCCCCCGCCGTGCCGCTCCCCTGAGCGGCGCGGAGCCTCAGGCCAGGTCCGCGGGATCCACGAGGAATCCCTCGAGGTCCACGACGTAGCCGCCCACAGCGCCCGTGAGCAGAGCGGCGATCAGCCCGATCCGGCGGTAGGCGTTCTGCCACCGGGCCGCGGTCTCCGCGTCCGGGACCTCCACGGCGTCCTCCTCCGGGTCCGCCGTGAGGTGCACCAGCTCGTAGTCGACCGCGTCCTCCAGCCAGCGCAGCTCGCGGAGCGCGGCCGGCCGGGCGCTGAGTCCCACCCGCACCGCGACGCTCTCGCGGCCTGGCAGCGGGAGGGTGGCGCTGTAGCCGCTGCGGGGCGTGTCCGCGGGGACCTCGTCGATCTCCGCCTCGGGCTCGAGCGGGGCCAGCAGCTGGGCGAGCGACTCCGGGGCGAGCGCGTGCGGGCTCACCACCGTCAGGTCGCGCACCTGGAAGGGGTGGGGCTCGAGCCGCACCCCGTCATCGGTCACCACGGCGCCCAGCAGGCGCCGGCTGAGGGACCAGGCGAGGTCCAGCGTCTCCCGCTCCACGCCGAAGGGCAGCGCCTCGGGGAAGGCCCGGCCGTAGCCGCGCGCATCGGGCAGCGCGGCCGGGGCGGCGTCCTCGCGCACCCGCGGCGTGTCCAGCGTCCACCGCCCGGCCCCGCGGGGCGACGGGTCCGGGACCAGCCGCGCCGCGTCGCCGAGCTCGATCACACCGCCGGCGCCCCGCTGCGCCGCGGGACGCACGTTGCGCACCATCGCGAGCACGTCCTCGGCCGAGGTGCCGCGCGGCAGCTGAAGACGATGCTGGGTGCGCGTGCTCTCCTCGACCGACGCGCCGACGGGTGCGGTCACTGCTCATCCTCCACGGGGATCCGGGTGCGATGGAAGTTCTGCGCGGACCGCGAGGGGGTGGGCCCGCGCTGTCCGAGATAGCGGTTGAGGTTCCCGGCGCTCCCGTAGGGGCGCTCGGACGGGCTCGAGAGGCGGAAGAAGCACAGCTGGCCGATCTTCATGCCCGGCCACAGCGCGACCGGCAGGGTGGCCATGTTCGACAGCTCCAGCGTGATGTGCCCCTCGAAGCCGGGATCGATGAAGCCGGCCGTCGAATGGGTCAGCAGGCCCAGCCGACCCAGCGAGCTCTTGCCCTCGAGCCGGGCGGCGACGTCGTCCGGCAGCGTGATCCGCTCGTAGGTGGAGGCGAGGACGAACTCGCCCGGGTGCAGCATGTAGGGATCGTCGGGCTCCACCGCGACCTCGCGGGTCAGCTCCGGCTGCTCCGCCGCGGGATCGATGAAGGCGGCCTTGTGGTTGTCGAAGAGCCGGAAGTACCGGTCGATCCGCACGTCCACCGACGCAGGCTGGATCATCTCGTCCTCGAAGGGGGCCAGGCGCACCCGGCCGGCCGTGATCTGGTCCCGGATGTCTCGATCGCTCAGCAGCACGGCGACCAGCCTAGCGGCAGCGGCCGCTCGATGGCGCCCCGTCCACCGTGACGGCCCCGGTTCGCAGAGCATCGGTTCTCGGGGTATGCTGGTCCGCGTTCGCTCGAGCGGCGAGGATCCTCCGGGATCGAGACGCTGATCGGGCGGCTGCGCGCGGGTGTAGTTCAATGGTAGAACTTCAGCTTCCCAAGCTGACAGCGCGGGTTCGATTCCCGTCACCCGCTCCACCGGACGCCGGCCCCACGAGGCCGGCGTTCTGCGTCCCAGGGCGCACCATGGGCGTCGAGCGCCGCCCTCGCCGGGCGCACCGGGGACCCGCAGAGCGCGGACCTGCACCGCGAGGATCCCCGAGCTGTTCTGCCGATGCTGTGGACAGTGTAAGAATGCGGCATGCCCAAGATCATCGGAGGGTCCCTCGAGGAGCATCGAGAGCGCACGCGGGAGAAGATCTTCGCCGCGCTCGCCGAGCTGCTCGAGACCGAGGAGTTCGAGTCGATCACGTTCTCCCGGATCGCGACCGCGGCGGAGGTCGGCCGCACCGCGATGTACAACCACTTCCCCGATCGCGAGACGCTGCTGGTGGAGTACGCGATCCACGAGACCACCGATTACATCGCCCAGCTGCGCGCCGGGGTCAGCGACTCGGCCTCGCCGCGGGAGGCGGCGATCGCCTACGTGCGCACCCAGCTGGACCTCACCGTGTCCTTCCACATCCCGCAGTCCTCCTCCCGCGCCACCCTCACCCCCGAGACGGCGGCCCGGATGCGCGAGCACGTGCTGATCATCGAGGACGTGCTGCGCACCATCGTCACCGACGGCGTCGCCTCCGGCGACTTCACCGCGAGCCTCGACGTCGACGCGACGGTGCGGATCATCAACGGACTGCTGGTGGGCTCCTCGGCCAAGCGCTACTCCCGCGCGGCGCTCGAGGCCTTCGTGCTGAGAGGGCTGGGCGCCGAGCCCTGATCCGCGGCGCCGGGCGCGAGGTCCGCGTGCGGGGTGCGAAGGCCGCGCGCAGGGCGCCAGGGCCGCGGCCGGGCGCGAGGGCCGCGGCCGGGCGGGCGCGAGGTCCGCGGCCGGACAGGCCCCAGGGCCGCGGCCGGGCGGGCGCGAGGGCCGGGATCGGGCGCGCAGATGACGATCAGTGTCGTAATACGGCCAGGCAGGCCCTATATGGGCGAGCCTGGCCGTATTACGACACTGATCGCAGATGTCCCCGGCGCGGAGTCACCGGTTGAGTTCCTGGCCCGCCCACCGGCCCCCGGGAGACCCGCGAGCCCGCGGACGGGCCGCAGGGCCGGGCCCGGCTCAGCCCCGGCGGCGCCGGCGGCCCGTCCGCGGGCCCGAACCGGTCTCCGCGGATTCGTCCTCCGCGTCCTCACTGCCCCAGTCCATCGCCTCGAGGTCGTCGGCGTCCTCCTCCGCGCGGCGGGAGAACAGCGGCGGGGAGAGCTCCGCCTCGCCGTCCTCCAGGTCCACCTCCGGCGCGGTCGCGGCGATCACCCAGCTGGTCAGCGCCACGATGATCGCGAGCACGGCGATCCCCCAGCGCAGGAACGGGCTGGTGCCGTCGGTGTTCATGCCCACCACGGCGCTGATGGCGAGGGCGGAGAGCAGCGAGCTGGTCAGCACCAGCGGCAGCGCCACCGCACCGATCGAGGAGCGCAGCGCGCCGGTGAGCACGGCACCGCCCAGGGCGCCGGAGTGGCCCCAGGAGCCGCGGCCGCCGTAGCGGCCCGCGCCGATCACCGCGGCGGCGCTCTCGAGGGTCGAGTGGGCGCCGAGCATCCACACGCCCACGGCCCCGGCGGTCAGCACCGTGCCGAGCACGTACCCGGGCATCGCTGCGGGGCCCAGGCCGAAGCCCGCGACGATCGGCGCGAGCACGGCCACGACCACCGGCGGCACGGAGGCGCGGCGCACGATCTCGGGCAGCTCCGCGAGGTCCGCGCTCGAGCGGCCCTCGAGCAACGAGGCGCGGGTCTCGACCACGGCGTGGGCGCCGAGCCGGCGCGCGCCGTCCAGCAGCGAGGAGGTCACCAGCACGACGGTGAGCACGCCCAGCCCGGCCCCGCCGATGACGGTCAGCGCGGCGGGGGTCAGGCCGTGCAGGGCGCGGTCCTCCCAGACGGTCGCCGCTCGCGGGGCGCTCTGCATCGCGGCGACCATCGGACCGATGGTGGCCAGCGCGGCCAGCATTCCCGAGACCAGCAGCACGGCGCGCGGACCGGTCGCGGCGCCGGCGGCGGCATTGCGCAGCCCCGTCTCGGCATCGGGCCGGTCGGCGAAGGTGGGAGCCAGCAGCGACCCGGCGAAGCCCGCGACCACGATCAGCGCGCCCAGCCCGGCGAGGGCCAGCAGCGCGAGGGCGAGGGCGGGCACCCCGGCGCTGAGCACGTTCAGCACCGCGGCCAGGAGCACCACCAGGGCGAGCACCGCGGCGGCCAGCAGCGCCGTCGAGCCCAGGGCGGCGGCGATGCCGAGCGCACCGCCGGTGCGGCTGGTGCGGGCGGCGCGCCGCACGGTCTCGCCGAAGCGGTATCCGGTCCGCTCGAGCAGCAGCACCGTCGCGAGGGCGAGCAGCACCCCGGCGCCCAGCGCGGCGGCGACCACCACGTTCGGGGTGATCGAGTACAGCGCGAGCATGTCGAGGAAGGCGCTGGCGTACTGGGAGTCGTCCGTCTGGGAGACGAACGAGCCCAGGTCCCCGAGCGCCTGCTCGATCTGCGGCTCGAGGTCAGCGCGCGGCGTGTCGGTGCCGCCGGTGATGGCGGGATCCGTGAAGTTCTCCATGCCCACGTCCGCGAAGCGCAGGTCCTTGTAGGAGGAGGGGATCCACAGCGCGGCGGCGGCCACGGCCGCGGCACCGCCGAGGACCGAGGGCAGCACGCCGGCCAGGATCAGCGCGCCGCGCTCGTGCCCGGGCCGCCCCAGATGCGGCATCACGGCGACCGCCGCGGCGGCCAGCAGCGCGACACCGAGCGCGAGGAGCACCGCCACCACGGCCTCGGCGGCGAGCACCGGGATGCCCAGAGTAAGGCCCACGGCCGCGCCCGCGAGGGTCACGGCCACCACGTCGGCGCTGAGCGTCGCGCCCCGGCGGAACAGGCGCGCCGCCCGCAGGTGGGGCCCGCCGAGGTTCGCGGGGTCGTCGGCGTCGAGCTCGTGCTCGTCGGTGCCCACCAGGATCGCGGCCGAGGCCGCCGCCGTCTCCGCCGGGGAGGCGCAGACCCGCAGCGTGAGCGCCGAGATCGCAGCACCGGCGGCGAGGGCCATCAGGGCCGGCGCCGCCGAGGCCTGCTGGAACCACACCACGATGGCGATCGGCAGGATCGCGAGGGCGAGCGCCCCCGTCACCGTCAGCGCGCCCAGCCGGGAGATCATCGCCGGTCGCCGCTCGGGGTCCAGGCCCAGGGAGGCCAGCTGGATCGCGAGTCCGCGCCAGGCCGCGAGCGGGCCCAGCGCCACGCCCACCAGCAGCAGCGCCGAGCGCAGGATGCGGTCGTCGGTGCTGCCGGGCGCGAGGTACAGCAGCACCGCCGCCGGCAGGCCCACCAGCAGCAGGATCGTGCCGGAGGACTGCAGCTGGGCGCCGAGGCGGCGACCGAGGCCCTCGTCGACCTCGTCGCTGTCCTCGTCGCGCCGCAGACGGCTGGGGACGACGGCGCCGACGACCAGTGCGGCGACGGAGAGCACGCCGAGCACCAGCAGGGTCACGGCGAGATCGTCGCCCAGGGGGAATTGTGTGATCAGATCCACGAAAGAGCTTCCGACGGCGGGACTCGGCGGGCCGAGCGGGACCGCTCGCCGGCGCGGAGCGCCGGCGGGCAGGGGTTCATGACAGCATGCTCGGGCCGAGCGTGCATTCAGGCGATCCGGTGATCAGGCGAGCAGGGACAGGTCGAGCTCGGTGGGACCGCCCTCGACGATCCGGATCGGTACCCCCCAGTCCTGCTGATGCATGTGGCAGGCGGGGAACTCCACGGCGGGATCGGCATCGCAGGAGGCCGCGCGGGCGCTGACGTGCAGGACGCCCTCGGTGTACGCGGGGTCCAGCACGACCGTGCGCTCGAGGGCGGTGTCCACGCCGCCGCCCTCGAGGATCATCGCCGAGGGGGTGGTGGAGACGGTCACCTGGGTGGAGGGGCCCAGGGAGTCGTCGAGCTTGTGCCCCGGGGGCGGGGTGAACAGCACCCGCACCGCGAGGGGGCCGGGACCCACCTCGGTGACGGGGCGCTCGGAGCGCTGGGCGCCCTGGTCGATGACGCGCTCGGCCGCTCGGGCCACCGGCACCCAGGTCACGCGGTGCGCGCCGGACTCGACGACCACCAGCTGGCCGATCCCGTCCAGCGGCGGGCCGACGATCGCGGCCGAGGGCTCCTTGAGGTCGGTGGCGACGGTGACGACGGTCGCGGGGGCAGCCGGGGAGTCGGCGGTCGCGGGATGCTCGTCCACCAGCCGGATCGCGCCGTTGTAGGTGTCCGCCACGGCGATCCGCCCGTCGGGCAGCGCGGTCACGCCCAGCGGGTGCTGGAAGCGCGCGATGTCCGCCGGGCCGTCCACGTGCCCGAAGTCGAACAGCCCCTCCCCCACCAGCGTGCTGACCTGCATGGTCTGGAGGTCCACGACGCGGATCGCGGAGGTCTCGGAGTCCGCGACCACGAGGCGGCCGTCGGGCAGCTCGTCGATCCCGGAGGGCTGCGCCCACCAGGAGGTGACGACGGGCCCGTCGACCAGGCCCTCCTGAGTGGTGCCGGCGAGGACCAGCAGGGCCCCGGTGACCGGGTCGAAGGTCCACAGCTGATGGACGCCGGCCATGGCGATCACCGCGCGGTTCAGGGCATGGGACCAGGTGAGGTCCCAGGGGGTGGACAGCGCGAAGCCCCGGGCGTCACCCTCGCCGCGGGGCACCGGATCGCCCTGCATCCACTGGGCGCCGGAGCCGGCGACCGTGACGACCTCGGTGGTGGTGCGGGAGCGCAGCAGCCGGTCCTGGCCCACTTTCACCCCGCGCAGGAGGTGGTTCGCGGTGTCGGCGACCAGCAGGTCGTAGCCGACCTCCGCGGCGATCTCCTCCGGCAGGGCGAGGACGCCGTTGGGCTCGGCGAACTGCGCAGTCTCCTCGTCGCCGTCGGCCGCGCCGCGCCGTCCGGTGCCGATCCGCGCGTCGACGGCGGCGCCGTCCGCCTCGAAGACCACCAGCTGGTGCTGCCCGGCGTCGGAGACCACCAGGCGGCCGTCCGGCAGGGGCGTGAGCTTCGAGGGGAAGCGCAGGGTCTGCGGCGTGCGCTCGGCGAGGACGGTGGGCGCGGGGCCGCGGCGCAGCGAGCCGTCGGCCTCGCCCTCGGCGACGAGCCGCTCGATCAGCTGGTCGAGGTTGTCCGCGTGCCCCTCGCCGGAGAGGTTCCCGGCGATCCGCCCGTGGGTGTCCAGCACCATCAGGGTGGGCCAGGCGCGGGCGCCGTACTCGGTCCAGGTGGTCAGCTCCGGATCGTCGATCACGGGATGGGAGACCTCGTAGCGCTCGATGTTCGCCGCGAGCGCCTCCGGGTCCTTCTCGAACTCGAACTTCGGGGAGTGGACGCCGATGACGACCAGCTCCTCCCCCCACTTCTCCTCGAGCGGTCGCAGCTCGTCGAGGACGTGGAGGCAGTTCACGCAGCAGAAGGTCCAGAAATCCAGCAGGACGATCTTGCCGCGCAGCGTCTCCAGGTCGAGGTCGGCGCCGCCGGTGTTCAGCCAGCCGCGTCCGCGCAGGGGGGAGCCGTGCGCCCGGTCGTTCAGGGGCGCCGAGGGATCGGGCGAAGTGCTCATGGGGTCCAGTGAACACCGCACCGACGGGACATGGCCAACTCGCGTGACATGCGTGGACGATCGGCGGGCCGGACGGACGGCCCCGGAGGCGTCACCAGGTCGCGATCCAGGCCTCCAGCTCCGGGTCCGTCAGGGACTCCAGCGCCAGGTCGGCGGGCGGGGCCGGATGGCCCGGGACCGGGATCGCGATCAGGCGCAGACCGGCGTCGCGCGCGGCCCGCGCACCGGTGCCGGAGTCCTCGAGGGCCAGCACCTCGGCCGGGTCATGGCCCAGCGCACGGGCGGCCGCGGCGTACATGTCCGGCGCCGGCTTGGCCTGCTCGACGGTGTCCGAGGCCTCGAGCACCGCGAAGTGCTGCCGCAGCCCGCCGAGGGTCAGCTTCTCCTCGAGCGAGGCGAGCCAGGAGTTCGAGGCGCAGCCCAGCGGCACCCGCGCCGCGGCCGCCTCCACGATCCGCGCGGCGCCGGGCATGGTCCGGATGCCGGTGCCGAGCTCGCGGTCGAAGGCGCGATGCAGGTCCGCGAGCACCTCGCTCTCGGCGTGCCCGGCGCGCCGGGCGATCAGCGCGGCGGCGATCTCGATGGTCGAGCCGTGCAGGACGTCCCGGTCCTCCTCGCGCAGGAGCGCGCCGTGGAGCGCCACCACGGCGTCCTGGGCGCGCTGCCAGACGCTCTCGGTGTCCAGCAGCAGGCCGTCGCAGTCGAAGACCACGGCGCGCGGGGTCCAGTCCCCGAAGGCCTCGGCGAACCGCGGCGAGGGGCTCATCGGGTCCCCTCCCAGCCGGCGATCCAGGTGCGCAGCGTCGCATCCTCGAGGCTGTCCACGCGGCGCGGGGCCCGGGGCTCCTGCCCGGGGAGGGAGGGCACGGCGATCAGCTGCAGACCGGCGGCGAGCGCGGCCTCGGCCCCGGTCTCGGAATCCTCGAAGCCCAGGCAGTCCGCCGGCTCCGCCCCCAGCGCGCGGGCCGCGGCGAGGTACATGTCCGCGGCGGGCTTGGGCCGGGCCACGTCCTCGATGGCGATCGAGGCGTCCACCACTTCCGCGATCCCCAGTCCCGCGAGCTTCGCGTCGAGGGCGCGGCGGTCCGAGTTCGAGGCGACCGCGACCGGCCGCACCGCGGCGATCGCGCGCAGGGTCTCGAGCGCGCCGGGCAGCGGGGTCATCACGTCCCCGAGGTGCCGGCGGTGCTCGGCCACCAGCTCCTCGCCCACCAGGTGTGGGTCCTTCCCCACGATCTCGGCGATCGCGACCACCACCACCTCGGCGGCGCGTCCCGTGAGCTCCCGACGCACGGCCGCGTCCAGCGCGGCGCCGTGGCGGGCGAGATAGGCGTCCTGCAGGGCCACCCACCGCGACTCGGTGTCGACCAGCAGTCCGTCGCAGTCGAAGATCACCGCCGCGGGGGTCCAGCGCGGGGGCCACGCGTCCAGCGGAGAGGGGTGCAGGGCGGTGGGGGCGGAACTCATGCGACCAGCGTATCGACCGCCCCGGGGGCGGGGCGCACGCGGCTCACACCGTGGCGGCCAGGCCCCGCTCGAGGTCGGCGAGGATGTCGTCGATGTGCTCGAGCCCCACGCTGAGGCGCACGAAGCCGGGGTCCACGCCCGCCGCCCGCTGCTCCTCCTCGCCGAGCTGGGAATGGGTGGTCGAGGCGGGGTGGATGACGAGGCTGCGCACGTCCCCGATGTTCGCCACCAGCGAGTGCAGGGTCAGGGCGTCGACGAAGCGCCGCCCCGCCTCGAGCCCGCCCGCCAGCTCGAAGCCCAGCACGCTCCCCGCTCCGCGGGGCAGGTACCGGTCCGCGGTCGCCTTGTGCGGGGAGGAGTCCAGCGACGCCCAGGTCACCGAGGCGACGCGCTCGTCGGCCTCGAGGAACTCGGCGACCGCGCGGGCGTTGTCGAGATGGCGCTCCATGCGCAGCGGCAGCGTCTCCAGGCCCTGGCCGATGAGGAAGGCGTTGAACGGGGAGATGGCCGGGCCCAGGTCCCGCAGCAGGTTGGTGCGGGCGCGGGTCGCGAAGGCCGCGGGCAGGCCGGCGAAGACCAGGCCGTCGTAGGACTCGTCGGGCTCGGTGAACTGGGGGTACTTCGCGGCGTGGGCGGTGAAGTCGAAGCTGTCGCCGTCCACGATC
The DNA here is from genome assembly GCF_003347015.1 of Brachybacterium sp. YJGR34. Lineage (GTDB taxonomy): Bacteria > Actinomycetota > Actinomycetes > Actinomycetales > Dermabacteraceae > Brachybacterium. Next base: position 170,978 of record NZ_PNFB01000002.1, on the reverse strand, counting down.
ACGCCCGCGATCGAGGTGCCGTGGCCGCCCAGGAACTTGGTGGCGGAGTGCACGACGACGTCCGCCCCGTGCTCCAGGGGGCGCAGCAGGAACGGAGTCGCGACCGTGTTGTCCACGATCAGCGGCACGCCCACCTCGTGGGCGACGTCGGCGATGGCCCGCAGATCGGGGATGTCGTGCTGGGGATTGGGGATCGACTCGACGAAGAAGGCGCGGGTGGTCTCGTCCGCCGCGGCGCGCCAGGACTCCGGGTCGGTGGGGTCCTCGATCCACTGCGGGGTGATGCCCAGGCGGGAGAGGGTGTGCTTGAACAGGTTGAAGGCGCCGCCGTAGAGGCTCGGGGAGACGGCGACGGACTGCCCGGCGTCGGCGAGGTTGAGGACGGCGAGGGTGATCGCGGCCTGGCCCGAGGCGACCAGGAGGCCCGCCGCGCCGCCCTCGAGCGCCGCGATCCGGTCCTCGACCGCGCCCTGGGTGGGATTGGTGATGCGGGTGTAGATGGGCCCGGGCTCGGCGAGCGCGAAGCGGTCCGCGGCGGACTGCGCGCTGGGGAACACGAAGCTGGTGGTCTGCTGGATCGGCAGGGCCCGCGCCCCGGAGGCGGGATCGGGCTCCTGCCCGGCATGGATGGCGAGGGTCTCGAACCGCTGCGGCTGCTCGGTCATGGTGTGCTCCTCCTGGGAACGGGTGCGGATCCCCTCACGGTGGACCGTCCGCGCTCGGTGCGGGGAGGACTGTGAACCAGTGTGACCGCCTGCCCCGCTCCGGCGCCGGGGGTCTCAGCCCAGCGCGAGCACCTCGCCCTGCCACCGGCTGCGCAGCCACCGGTCGTGGGAGGCGATGAGCACGGTGCCCTCCCACTGTGCGAGTGCGGCCTCGAAGCGGGTGGCCGTCACCAGCGCGAGGTGGTTGGTGGGCTCGTCGAGCACGAGCAGCTCCGGCGGGTCCAGCAGCACCGCGGCGAGCATGACGCGCCGCAGCTGCCCGCGGGAGAGCAGCTCCAGGGGGCGCTCGAGGTCCCGGGGGTGCACCAGGCCGAACAGCTCGGGCACGGCGCGCCCCTCGCCCTCCGGGAGCCCGGCGGCCGCCCGCAGGTGCTGTCCGACGGTGCGCCCGGGCGGGGCGAGGTCGTCCTGGCCGAGGTGGCCGAGGCGCACCCGGCGCGGACGGTCCACCGTGCCGGCGCTCGGCTCGAGCTCCCCGCTGACCACGTCCAGCAGGGTCGACTTGCCCGTCCCGTTGGCGCCGGTGACCAGCAGGTGCTGCCCGGCGGAGAGGCTGAAGGAGGTGGGCTCCAGCCGTCCGGCGACCTCCACGGCGCTGAGGGCGAGCTGCACCCCGCCGCCGCTGCGGCCGGGCGCGGCGGGCAGGTGCGTCAGGTGCAGCTCCGCGGGCGGCTTGCGGACCTGCTCCTCCTCCAGCCTCGCCAGCCGTGCCCGCGCCTCGCGCAGCCGCCGCGAGACCACGGTCGCATTGCGGTCCGCGTAGAACTTCTTCGTAATCCGCGCCTCGGAGCGCAGCCCCGCCCCCTCGTGGCCGACGCTCGCGGAGTCCTTGACCGCCCTCCGCAGCTCCTTCAGCTCCTCCTGCTCGCTGCGGAAGCGGTGCTCCCAGCGGTCCCGGGCCTCGAAGCGGGCCAGCAGGTAGTCGCTGAAGGTCCCGGAGTAGGCGGTGAGGCCGCCGGGCTCGGTCGCGGCCGGGGACTCGGCGGGGTCGAGGTCGAGCTGGGCGCCGGTCGCGTCGTCGAGGAAGGCGCGGTCGTGGCTCGCGATGAGCACCGGCCCGGGATGCTCGGCGATCGCGGTGGCGAGGAAGGCCGCGCCGTCGTCGTCGAGGTGGTTGGTCGGCTCGTCGAGCAGCCAGGTGGTGGGACGGGCGATGAGCAGGTGGGCCAGGGAGAGCCGTTCGCGCTGGCCGCCGCTGATCTCGTCCAGGCGGGAGGCGAGGTCGACCCCGCCCAGCTGCAGGCCCTGCAGGACGGCCTCGGCGCGGACCTCGGCGTTCCAGACGTCGGCGAGCGTCGCCTCGGCCAGCAGCGCGTCGTAGCGGCGGGCGGCCCGTGCGGAGGCCTCCCCGCCCTCGACGGCGAGCGCCTCCCCCGCGGCCACCAGCTCCGCCTCCAGGCGGCGGGAGCGGGCGAGGGCGTCCTCGACCACGGCCCGCACCGCGGTGGCGGGGCCGCCGGGCAGCTCCTGGCGCAGCAGGCCGACCGGTCCGGGCACCTCGAGGGAGCCGGAGTCCGGGGAGAGATCACCGGCGAGGAGGTGAAGCAGGGTGGACTTCCCGCTGCCGTTCTCCCCCAGCAGCCCCGTGGGGCGACCGGCGGGCACCACGAGGCTCACGTCGGTGAGCACGCGGCGGTCGGGGAAGGAGAAGGAGAGTCCTTCGGCCCGCAGATGCAGGCCGGGGCCGGCGCCGGACAGGACGGCGGCGGGCAGGGAGGAGGGGTGCGAGGGCATGGATCAGCTCCGTGACGCGGACGGCGGGGGACGGGGGCTGATCAATGCTTCACGGCGGCGAGTCTAGGGGGACCGCGACCGGGCGTCGAGGGATTATCGGCTCTCCCCGTGCAGGGCGGCCACGGCCGTGCGGATCCCGGCCGGGTCCCCGGCCCGCCCCGGGTCCCGCGGGTGCTCCTCGAGCACGGCGCGCGCGGCCGCGACCGGGGCGCCGGACAGCAGCGCGACCAGGGCGAGGCGCACGGACCCGTCGGCCGCCTCGAGCACCTCGGCCGCCCGCTGCGGCTCCGCGCCCGTGGCCTGCACGAGGATCCGCACCGTGCGGGCCACGAGCTTCGCGTTGGTGGGGCGCACCTCGATCATGAGATTGCCGAAGGTGGTCCCGAGCCGCACCATCGTGGCCGTGGAGAGGGCGTTGAGGGTGAGCTTCTGCGCGGTGCCGGCCTTCATGCGGGTGGAGCCGGTGACCACCTCGGGGCCGACGTCCGGCAGGATCGCGATGTCCGCCGCCGGCGCGAGCGCCGCCCCGGGGTTCGCGGAGATCAGGGCGGTGGGCAGACCGGCGGCGCGGGCGGCCCGCAGCGCCCCGCCGACGAAGGGGGTGCGTCCGCTCGCGGCCAGACCGACCACGACGTCCTCCTCCCCGCACTCCTCGCGCACCAGCGCGGCCCCGGCCTCCTCGTCGTCCTCGGCGCCCTCGACCGCGGTGAGGAAGGCGCCCGGCCCGCCCGCGAGGTGCGCGGCGACCAGGGAGGAGTCCGCATCGAAGGTGGGGGCGAGCTCGACGGCGTCGAGGACCCCGAGCCGCCCGGAGGTGCCCGCGCCGACGTAATGGACCGTCCCCCCGGCGGCGATCGCGCGCACGCACATCTCGACCAGCTCCGCGATCTGCGGCGCCTGGGCCTGCACGGCGGCGGCGACCCGGGCGTCCTCGGAGAGGATCACCTCGACCATGCCCCGGGCGTCGAGGGTGTCGAGCGCGGCGCTGGCGGGATTGCGCTCCTCGGTCGGGGAGGCGAGGCCCACCAGCTCGAGATCCGCGCCGGTGGGACGGTGGTCGCTGGGGGGTTCGGTCACGGCGGCTCCTTCGACGGCCCGGGGGCCCGGCGCTCCGCGGGCCCGCGTCCCGGCGCAGGCGCCGGCGACGATCGCAGCTCCCATGATCGCACCTCCTGCGCCGTGCGCACCTCCTACGATGGAGCCCTGCTCACTCGAGGGGGATGGTCATGGGCACATCGATGCCTGCTGCCGGCGGCGGGTCCGCAGGCGCCGACGGCCGCGACGGCGCCGAGGCGCTCGTGCTCGCGGGGGACATCGGGGCGACCCGCTCCCGGCTGGCCCTCGCCCCGCTCGACGGCCCCGTGATCGCCGAGGCGGAGGGGCCGGGGGCGAACCTCCGCTCCTCCGGCCCGGACGCCCTGGAGACCCTCGTCGAGACGGTGCGCGAGGTGCGTTTCCGCGGTCGGCGGGCGCAGGGTCGCGAGGTCGACGCCCCGATCCACGCCGTTGCCCTGGGCGTCTCCGGCGCCGGCCCCGCCCGGGCCGCCGAGATCCGGCGGGCCGTCGCCGAGCACCTGGCCCGCCTGGGCATCGACCCCGCCCGCGTCCTGGTCACCGACGACCTGCGCACGGCCTTCCTCGCCGGCGGGGTGGGCGATGACGCCCTGCTGCTGCTCGCGGGCACCGGCGCGGTCGCGGTGCGCTTCCACGACCGCGAACCGATCGCGCGCCGCGACGGGATGGGCTGGCTGCTGGGTGACATCGGCTCCGCCGTGTGGCTGGGCCGGCGGACGCTCGAGGCGGTCGCCGCGGACATCGACGGCCGCGGCCCGCGCACCCAGCTGACGGAGGCGGTGGGCGAGCTGCTCGATCTCGATCTGCGCGAGGGACTGCGCCCGCCCTCCCCCACCGGCGATCTGCGCCAGGACCTCATCCGCGCTCTCGACGAGCACCTGCCCGCCGGGGCGCCGGCCGCCCTGGGGCGCTTCTCGCGCCTGCCCGGCCGCGCCGCCGAGGACCCCGTCGCCCGGGAGATCCTCACCACCGTCGTCGAGCACGTCCTCGACTCCGCCCGCGCCCTGGATCCGGACGCGGGACTGCCGGTGGTGCTGGCCGGCTCCGTGCTCGCCTCCCCCGGTCCCCTGCACGACGAGGTGGTCGCGGGGCTGCGGGCCGAGGACCGCTCGGTCCGCACCGTCGAGGGCGGTCTGCCCGGGGCGATGCTGCTGGCCCGCGAGCTGGCGACCCGCGGCCGGGTCGCCGACTAGGATGGCCACCGTCCGCCCGCCGCTGAGCAGGGTGTCCGGGGCCGTCCCGGGCATCGCGCCGCCCCACTCGGAAGGCCCTCCTCGATGACCGACCCTCACGTCCAGATCCCCACCCGCGAGAAGGTGCTGATCATCGGCGCCGGACCGGCTGGTCTCGCGGCCGCCGCGGCCCTGAAGGCGCTCGAGGTCCCCTTCGACATGGTGGACCGCGCCCGGCACGTGGGCGGGATCTGGGACCCGGAGCGCGAGGACACCCCGGTGTGGCCCGCGATGGACATGGTCTCCTCGCGCGAGTTCACGCAGTTCGAGGACATGCTGCAGCCGGTCTCCTTCCCCGAGTACCTCTCCCCCGGGCAGATGGCGAAGTACCTCCGGGCCTACGCCGCCCACCACGGCCTCACCGACCACTTCCGACCCCGCCTCGCGGTCCGCTCCGCGCGCCCCTTCGAGGAGGGCGTCTGGCAGGTCGAGTTCAGCTCCGGGCACATCGCCGTCTACCGCGCGGTGATCTCCGCGCACGGCATCTCCGAGCGTCCGCACCGTCCTGACTGGGCGGCCGAGCTCCCCTCCTCCGTGCGGGTCCTCCACGCCAAGGACTGGACCGGGCCCGACGGGCTCGAGGGGCAGCGGGTGCTGGTGGTCGGCTCCGGGCAGTCCGCCGCGGACATCTCGGTCGACGCCGCCCGGCGCGCCCTCGAGGTGCGCTGGTCGATGCGGACGGGTCACTGGGTGGTGCCGCGCCGCATCGCCGGGGTCCCCGGGGACGTGGCCGCCTCCCGCGAGCCCTCGGCCCTGGGCGGCCTGAACGCGCGGATCGCCGAGACCGTCGTGGCCCGCGCCGTCGGCCGCCCCCAGGACGCGGGGCTCCCGCGCCCCGCCGCCGGGCTGCTCGAGGACTCCGTGATCGTCTCCGACGACGTCCTGGACCGGGTGCGGGAGGGTCGCATCACCCCGGCCGGCGAGGTCACCGGGGTGGGCCCCGACGGCGGCATCACCCACCTCGGCACCGGGCACCACGCCGGGCACCTGCGCTACGTCCCCGATCTCATCGTGTTCGCCACCGGGTACGAGTCCGGGGCGGACCACCTCCCGCAGGACGTCGTCCCGCGCACCGCCGCCGGGGATCTCGATCTGTTCCTGGGCGCCTTCGCCCGGGGCCGGGACGACCTGGTGATCCTCGGCCAGCAGCGGGTCTCCGGCGGCGCGCTGCCGCTGCTGGTCCAGCAGGCGGACATCGCCGCGTACCTGCTCGCGGCCACGCGGGAGCAGAGCGCCGGGGCGCCGTCGTCCGCGGCGCTCGAGGAGTTCCGACGGCTGCGCGCCGGCTCCGAGTCCGCGGTCCCGACCCCGGCGGGCTCCTCCCGCGGCGGGCTGCGGGGACGGCTGAGCGATGCGCTGGGCGCGCGCCCGTCCGCCGGGCGGGCGATCGCACCGGCGGCCGGCGCGGGCGAGGGTCTGGTGCCCGCCGTGGACCGCGGCACCCAGCTGGCCCGGCTGCGCGCGGTGCGCGCGCTCTTCGACGACGCCGCCTGAGCCGGGTCAGCGGCGGCGGGCCGGACCCGTCCCGCCGCGCGCACCACGGCGCCGGGCGACGAAGCCGGCCCCGAGCAGGCTCACCGCGGTGAGCGCCACCACCACCAGCACGGCCGCGCCGGCCCGATGCTGGTCGGCGAGGGCATCGGCCCACCAGGTGCGCCCGGTGGCCCCGAACCAGCTGGCCGCCAGCAGGGTGTCGCTCAGCAGCAGCACGGTCCCGGCGCCGATCCCCACCAGCAGCGGGGCGGCGAGGACCGTCAGACGCCGGCCGAGGGACAGCTCGGGATCCGCCGCTCGCACCGCGAGCGCGGTGAGCGCCCCGGCGGCCAGTGCCAGCATCTGCAGGGCGAGGTGCGCGGCATGGCCCTCCAGGGCGAGACGCAGGAAGGGCCCCGCGTAGGCGCCGACCATCACCAGCGGGCCGGCCGCGGCCACGAGGGCCGCGAGCCACCAGCGGCCCCGCAGCACCGCCCGCAGCCCGGAGGGCACCGCGGCGACGGCTCCGAGCAGCACTCCGGTGGGGACCAGCAGCAGCACGTGCTGCAGCACGTGCGCGGAGACGAGCACCTTGCCGTAGACGTTCAGGGGGCCGCTGGTCAGCCAGATCAGGAGGACCGTGGCGGCCACCAGGGCGCCGCTCGCGCCGCGGGAGCGCCGCGGGGCGCTCGGACGCCACCACACCAGCACCAGCACGCAGGCCAGGGCCATCGCGAAGGGCGCCGGACGCCAGGCGGTGACCAGCGTGGTGAGATCCGGCGCCGGCGGCAGCGGGTAGCCGGTGAGCAGCCCGGCGGCGCCCGCGGGCGGGGTCCCGGCGTCCGCCGGCGGCGGGGAGGAGCTCATGGCGGCGGCCAGGGCGACCGCGAGTCCCATCAGCGCGAGCTCGAGGATCGCCAGGCGCCGGTAGGTGGCCAGGGCGCGCCGGCCGTCCGCGTCCTGCCCGAAGCCGGTGGCGACCTGTCGCCGCTGCAGCGCTCCCAGCACCGCCAGCAGGATCAGCAGCAGCGCCTTGGCCAGACCGATCTGCACGTAGGCGCTGGTGAGGAGATCGGCCGGGCCGTTCATCCGGACGGCGAGGGCCCAGATCCCGCTGAGCGCCAGGGCCACCCAGCACACGAGCGCCAGATGCGAGTAGCCGCGCACCACGCGGGCATCGTCCCGGCTGCGCGCGGGGAGCAGCTGCAGGACCGCCAGGCCGCCCAGCCACACCCCCACCGCGAGCAGGTGCACGAGCATCGTGGAGGTGCCCACCTCATGGGTCTCGTCCCCCGCGGCGTGCCCGGTCATCGCGCTCGCGAAGGCCACCAGGGAGGCGAGCACCGCGACGCTCCGGGCGATGCCCACCGAGGTCCCGAGCACCGCGACGGTGGTCATCGCCGCGGCGATCAGCAGGCCCGTCAGGAGCCAGATGCCGAGGTCGGTGGCGAAGAAGACGCTGAGATCGGAGCCGAAGCGCGGTGAGGCGACGGCCTGCCCGGTCGCGAGCGCGTAGGAGAAGGCCAGCGAGAGTCCGCGCGCGACGGTGGTGACGCCGGCGGCCACCCCCACCGCGGTCAGCACCCGGGTCCGGTCCCGCTCGTCGTGCAGCAGCCAGCCGGCGACCACCGCGCCGCCCAGGGCGAGCGCGGCCCCGAGGTCCGCCACCAGCGCGGCCACGGGAGCGCCGCGGCGGGCGAGCGGCCCGGCGTCGAGCAGCACGGCGTTGTCGCCGCCGGCGACATGGGCTGCCAGGACGGCCACCATCGCGAGCGCGGCGAGCGCGGCGAGCAGCGCCAGGACGAGAACGGGGCGCACCCGGGGGCGGGTCGGGGCGCTCACGTGACGATCACCAGTCCCATCCAGAGCGAGGCCATCCCCACCCCGATGCTCAGCAGCAGGTAGGCGAGCGAGATGGCGTAGGAGCCGCCGCGGACCATGTCCACCACGTCCAGCGCGGCGGTCGAGAGCGTGGACAGACCGCCGCAGAAGCCGGCGGCGAGCGTCAGGTACAGCAGCTCCCCGGTCCCGGTCGCGGAGCCCAGCCGGCCCACCACCGCTCCCAGCACGAAGCAGGCCAGGATGTTGGCGACGAAGGTCATCCAGTGCCGTGCCCGCCCGTCGGCTCCGCCCGGACGTCCCGCCGCGCGGCGCACCCCGGCCTCCCGCAGCGCCCAGCGGGCGACGGAGCCGAGCCCTCCGCCGATCCCGACCAGGACGATGGCGAGCACGAACCCCCCGGCGCTCATGAGTCTCCTCCCGCCGCCGGCATGTTGCGGGACCCGTCGTCGCGCCGCGCCGACATCCGGCGGGCGATGCCGCGCGCGCCGAGCATCCCCACCACCACGGCGACCAGGCACAGCACGATGGTCAGCACCGCGTAGGACAGGGCGATGATCGGGAAGTCCGCGCCGATCATCGCGGAGCCCTCGAGGACCACGCTGGACATCGTGGTGAAGCCCCCGCACAGACCCACCCCCAGCAGCGGAGGCATCCAGGGCCGGCCGGGCCGGACCTCGAGCACCCCCGTCAGGGCGCCGAGACCCAGACAGCCCAGCGCGTTGACGGTGAGCGTCGCCCAGGGCACCTCGACCAGGGTGGGGGTGGTGACGGCCGGGACGAGGGTCGCGAGGCCGAAGCGCAGCATGGCGCCGAGCATGCCGCCGACCCCGACCAGCAGGGCGGTCCTCGCCGGGGAGAGGACGGGGCGGACGGGGCCCGAGCCGAACAGGTCGGAGGCCGCGACGTCCTCGAACTGCAGCGCGGCCATCTCGACCGTCTGCATCCGCGGGTCGTCACGGCGCGGGCTGCGCGGCGCGGGATCGGGGCTCGAGGTCACCGCCACAGCGTACCGACGCGTCGCTCCGCCAGTCTGCGAGCACGCACAGCGGGGGCGAAAGGCCACACTCGCGGTGCCGCGCGCGCCCTGCGGGTCAGCCCCTGCGGGCCCGGCTGACCCCTCAGCCCCAGACCAGCCCCAGTGCCGGGTCCTCGAGCACCGCGGAGACGTCGCGCAGCAGCTCCGCGCCGAGCGCGCCGTCGATCAGGCGGTGGTCGAAGCTCAGCGAGAGGGTCGCGACCTGGCGCGGGACCACCTGGCCGTCGACCACCCAGGGCTTCTCCTTGATGGCGCCGACGCCCAGGATCGCGGACTCCCCCGGGTTGAGGATCGGGGTGCCGGAGTCGATGTCGAAGACGCCGTAGTTGGTCACCGTGATGGTGCCGTCGCGGGTGTCACGCAGCGTGGTGCGGCCCGCGCGGGCAGTCCTCGCCAGCTCGGAGATCCCCTCGGCGAGCTCGCGCAGCGTCATCAGGTGCGCATCCTTGAGATTGGGCACGATGAGCCCGCGCGGGGTCGCCGCGGCGATGCCGAGGTTGACGTAGTGCTTGTAGACGATCTCCTGCGCGGCCTCGTCCCAGGAGGCGTTGACCTCCGGATTGCGGCGGATCGCCACCAGCAGCGCCTTCGCGATCACGGCCAGGGGGCTGACCTTGACGTCGGCCCACTCCCGCGAGGAGCGCAGATGCGTGACGATCTCGAGCGCGCGGGTCATGTCGATCTCGTTGAAGACGGTCACGTGCGGCGCGGTGAAGGCGGAGGCGACCATCGCCTCGGCGGTGCGCCGGCGCACCGAGCGGATCGGCACCCGCGTGGTGCGCTCGTCGCTGGTGACCCCGGCGAAGGGCTGGTGCCGGGTGGACTTCATCGCGCCGCCCAGGCCCTCCGGGGCCTGCGGCGACTCCTCGGGGAAGTACTCGTGGTCGGGGGCGGCGGGCTCGCCGGACATGGCGCGCTGCTGCGCGGCCAGCACGTCCTCGCGGGTCACCGTGCCCTCGGGGCCGGTGGCGAGCACGTCGTGCAGGGCGACACCGAGGTCCCGGGCGAGCTTGCGCACCGGCGGCTTGGCGAGGATGCGGTCGATCGGCACCTGCCCCTGACCGTCCTGACCCTGCGCGCTGCGCCGACGGCGGCGGCGCTGCGGCGCGGTCGCGGCGCCGTAGCCCACGAGGTTCTTCGGCTCCTCGTCGGCGGTCTCCGCGGCCGACGGGGCGGGCTCTGCGGCGGGCTGCTCGGCCGGCGCGGCGGGCTCCTCCGCCGGGGCGGCCGATGCCGGGGCCGGAGCGCCGGAGGTGTCCACGCGCAGCAGCGGGGCGCCGACCGGCACCTCCTCGCCGACGCTCACGACGATCTCGACGACGGTGCCGGCCACATGGCTGGGCAGCTCGACGGCGCTCTTGGCGGTCTCCACCTCGACCACCGGGTCGTTGATCTCGACCCGGTCGCCGACGGCGACCTTGACCTCGAGGATCTCCGCCTCGGTGAGGCCCTCGCCGGGATCGGTCAGCGCGATCGTCGCGATCGGGTCGGTGCCCTCGGGGGATGCGGCATTCATGGTCGTGATCCTTTCACGCTCAGGCGCGGCCGTCAGTGCTCGAGCAGACGGTCCACGCCGTCGAGCACCCGGTCGAGGTCGGGGAGATAGGCGTGCTCCATGCGCGCCGGCGGGTACGGCAGGTGGTAGCCGCCCACGCGCAGCACGGGCGCCTCGAGGTGGTAGAAGCACTGCTCGGTGACGCGGGCCGCGATCTCGCCGCCGAGGCCGCCCAGCACGGGGGCCTCGTGGACGATGAGCAGGCGCCCGGTGCGGCGGACGGACTCCACGATGGTCGGATAGTCCACCGGCGCCAGGGAGCGGGCGTCGATGACCTCGAGGTCGATGCCGTCGGCCGCGGCCGCCTCCGCGCTCTCGAGCGCGAGCGGCATGCTCGGCCCCCAGGCCAGCAGCGTCGCATCCAGGCCCGGTCGCACCACGGCGGCCTGCCAGGCCGAGAGCTCGGGGCGATGATCGGGGTCGACGTCGCCCTTGACCCAGTAGCGGCGCTTGGGCTCGAGCATGATCACCGGGTCCTCGCACTCGATGGCCTGCCGGGTCATCCAGTACGCGTCCTGGGCGGTCGCGGGGGCCAGGATCCGCAGCCCGGCGGTGTGGGCGAACAGCGCCTCGGGGCTCTCCGAGTGGTGCTCGACCGCCCCGATCCCTCCGCCGTGCGGGATGCGGATCACCATCGGCACCGTGACCAGGCCGCTGGTGCGGTTGTGCATCTTCGCGACCTGGGTGGTGATCTGGTTGTAGGCGGGGTACACGAAGCCGTCGAACTGGATCTCGACCACGGGGCGGTAGCCGCGCAGGGAGAGGCCCACCGCGGTGCCGACGATCCCGGCCTCCGCGAGCGGGGTGTCCACCACCCGCTGGGAGCCGAACTCGGCGTGCAGCCCGTCGGTGACGCGGAAGACGCCGCCCAGCGGGCCGATGTCCTCGCCCATCAGCAGCACCTTGTCGTCGGCGTGCATGGCGTCGCGCAGGGCGGCGGTGATGGCCTTGGCGATCGGGAGGCTGGAGGAGGTGGTGGAGCTCATGCGCGCTCTCCCGTCTGCTCGTCGTCCTCGAACTGCGCGATGTAGTCGAGGTAGTCGGCGCGATCCGCCTCGACGATCGGGTGGGGCTCGGCATAGGCGTGGTCGAACATGTGGACCGGGTCGGGGTCCTCCATGCCGTGGATGTGGTGGTGGAGCTGCATGGCGAGGTCGTGGGCCTCCTCGTCGCAGCGGGTCACGAAGCCCTCGTCGATCTCGCCGAGGGCCTCGAGGTGGAGGCGCAGGCGCAGGATCGGATCCTTCGCGGCCCACTCCTCCTCCTCGGCGGCGGGCCGGTAGCGGGAGGCGTCGTCGCTGGTGGTGTGCGCGGCCATGCGGTACGTGAGCGCCTCGATGAACACCGGGCCCTCGCCGGCGCGGGCGGCGTCCAGGGCGGTGCGGACCGCCCCGAGCACGGCGAGCACGTCGTTGCCGTCGACCCGCACCGAGGGGATGCCCCAGCCGCGGGAGCGCTGGGCGAGCGGGACCCGCGACTGCACCTGCGTGGGCACCGAGATCGCCCACTGGTTGTTCTGGGTGTAGAAGACCACCGGGGCCTGGAAGGAGGCGGCGAAGGTGAAGGACTCCGCGACCTCGCCCTCGCTCGAGGCGCCGTCGCCGAACAGGGCGAGCACGGAGGTGTCGGTGCCGGGATCGCCGGTGCCCACCACGCCGTCGCGCTGCAGCCCCATCGCGTAGCCGACCGCGTGGGGGGCCTGGGAGCCGAGCACGATCATGTAGGGGTGGGTGCGCAGGGCGTTGGGGTCCCAGCCGCCGTGGCTGATGCCGCGGAACAGCTCCAGCAGGCGCCACGGCTCGATGCCGCGCGCCCAGGCCACGCCGTGCTCGCGATAGGTGGGGACCAGGTAGTCCTGCTCCCGCGCGGCGTGGCCGGCGCCGATCTGCGCGGCCTCCTGGCCCAGCGCGCTGGCCCACAGCCCCAGCTGCCCCTGGCGCTGCAGGCTGGTGGCCTCGAGGTCCGCGGCGCGGATCATGACCATGTCGCGGTAGTAGCCGCGCAGACGCTCGGGGGTGGCCAGGCCCGCGTCCTCGAGCACGGCGTCGAGCTCGGGGTGCGGGGTACGGGTGCCGTCGGGAGCGAGGAGCTGGATCATCGGCTCCTCGGCCGCGACGTCAGGGATCGTGGAACGGAAGACACTCACGGACGCGAGCGTAACCTACGGTGCCGTAAGGACGAAAGGACCGCAGCTCCCCCGGGCTGTCGCGGTGACCGACCTTCGGACCGGCCCCGACCGGTCGGCCGCCCCCGGAGGACATGTCCGCTCCGACCTTCGTCGACGCGCGCCCCGCCGCGGTTGACCGGCGCGGAGCGCCCGTCGAGCGTGAGGACATGACCTCCTCACCCCGCTCGGACCTGCCCGCTCCCCCGGCACCGCCCCGGACCTCGCCGCCGCCGGTGCGCACCCCGTCCGTCCCCTGGCGCAGCGTCGGGATCTTCTCCGGCCTCGCCCTCGCCGTCCTCGCTCTCTGCGCCGCCCCGTTCTGACTGCTCGACGGCGGCATCGCGCATCCGCTGTTCACCCCGCTGATCGCCGTGGGCATGGCCGGTCCGCTGATCGCGACCGTGGTGGTCGCGAAGCTCGTCGACCGGGTCGCCTGGCGTGACGCCGTGGGACTGCGCTTCCGGGGACGGTGGCACCGCCTCGCGCTCTGGACCCCGCTGGCGGTGCTGCTGATCGTCGCGCTCAACGCCGCCACCGCAGTGCTCATGGTGCTGCGGGGCGTGCCCGGCGACCTCAGCGGCCGGACCTGGGCCGGGATCGTGACGGACCAGTTCGCGGAGGCCGGCGCCGAGATGCCGACCTCCGCGGCGATCGCCCTGGTGCTGCTCAGCACGGCCATCGGGGTGCTGGTGACCGCAGTGCCGGCCTTCGGCGAGGAGGTCGGCTGGCGCGGCTGGCTCTGGCCGCGGCTGAAGCCGCTGGGGTTGCTCGGCGGGGTGATCGTCGGCGGCGTGATCTGGTCGCTGTGGCACCTGCCGGTCACCCTCATCGGCTACAACTATCCCGGCGCGCCCCGCCCGGCGGCGATCGGCATGTTCGTGCTGGCCTGCATCGCCATGAACCTCCTGTTCGGGGCGATCACGGAGCGCGTCGGCGGCAACCCGATCCCGGCCGCCTTCGCCCACGCGACCCTGAACTCGACCCTCGGCCTGGCGCTGGGGATCGTCAGCACCCAGGAGACGCCCGCGGCGATGAACCCCTTCGTGGACACGCCGCTCGGCCTGATCGGCATCGTGCTGATGGCGGCCGCGGGGCTGCTGATCCTGCCCCGGGGCACAGGCGACCGCCCGGCCGCGCTCCCGGACGCCGCGGCATGAGGATCAGGCGCGCCGCAGCACCAGCCGGCGGACGGGACGAGGATCGACCGGCAGCTCCCGCAGCGCGTGGGGCGGCGTGAGCGATCCGAGCACGACGGGACGGTGCGCCCCGGTGTGGGCGGTGCCGTCGCCGCGCTCGAGGGTGCCGGGCAGTCCGTGCGCGCTCAGCCACCCGAGCAGGGCCATGAGCAGCGCCTCCTTCCCGTCGGCCGGGATCCCCAGCGCATCGGCGTCCCGCAGCGGGACCGGAGCGAGGCGGGCGGCGAGCCGCTCGCGCAGCAGCGGATTGCGGATCCCGCCGCCGGAGACGATGACCTCCGCGGCGCCGAGCGGGGCGAGGCCGCGCGCGATGCTCACCGCCGTGAGCTCGACGAGCGTCGCCAGCAGGTCCGGCAGCGCGAGCGCGGCGAGCGCGTCCTCGCCGAGCATCCGGCGCAGGTAGGCGGTGTCGAAGTGCTCGCGGCCGGTGGAGCGGGGCAGGGGCCGGGCGTAGAAGGGATCGCCCAACAAGACCTCGAGCGCCGCGACGTCGACGGCGCCGGAACGGGCGAGCTCGGCGTCGACGTCGCAGGAGGCGCCGGTCGCGGCGTGGACGGCGGCATCGAGCAGGGCGTTGCCGGGGCCCAGGTCCCCGGCGATCACATCCCCGGCGCCGACGAGGGTGACATTGGTGATCCCGCCGATGTTCAGCACCGCGGTCGGGTGGCCGCGATCCCCCAGTAGCAGCTGATCGAGGATCGGGGCCAGCGGAGCGCCCTGGCCGCCCGCGGCGACGTCCGCCGAGCGCAGGTCGTGGAGCACGGGCACGCCGGTGGCGGCGACGAGGCGGGCGGGATCGCCGATCTGGAGGGTGGAGGCCACCACGCCACCGGGGCCGACGTCGTGATGCAGGGTCTGCCCATGGACGGCGAGGAGGTCCGCGCCGCCGTGGCGCGCGAGCACGCGCCCGGCGGCTGCGGCGAAGCCCTCCCCCACCGCGGCGTGCAGACGGTTCCAGGCGGCGACGTCGGCGGGCGCGGGCGGGAGGACGGCGAGCAGCGCAGCGCGGGTCTCCTCCGGCCAGGGCTCCTCGCCGACGTAGAGGAGCTCGGCCTCGAGCACGGTCTCCTCGCGCTCGTCGCGGCGGAGGTCGACCAGCACCACGTCGATCGCGTCGAGACTGGTCCCGGACATCATGCCGAGCACGCGCAGCGACATCAGTCCTCCCCACGCAGCAGGCGATCCACGGCCGCGCGCATCATGGTGCGGCCGGCGCCGTGGGCGAGCACGCGCCGGCGATGCTCCGGCGCGGCGTCGGGCACCCCGGTGTGGATCACGATCGCGTCGGGCCGGCGTGCCAGGAGCTCCGCGAGCCGCCGGGCCTCCTCCTCATCGCTGCGGGGCAGGCGCGTGATCGCGAGGACCTGGCCCCCGGAGCCCACCTGGTCGGGGTAGTACGGGACGTCGGCGCTGATCCCCCGCTCGCGCAGCGCCCAGACCAGCTGCTGGGAGCGTGCTCCGGAGGCGTGCTGGGCGCGGTGGCGCAGGTCGAGGACCATGGCGGGCCGCAGATCCAGGCGGGCGTCGCGGACGCGGACGGCGCGCGCTGCGGCCTCGGCGCCCAGGCGCTGGGCCCGGGTCAGCGCGGTCTCGATGCTCACGGAGGGGACGGCGCGCCGACGGGTGCGCAGCGTGCGCAGCTGGGAACGGGTGCCCTCGGCGCGCCGGTGCAGGACCTCCCGAGGGATCCGCCCGGCGCGAACCGCGCCCACCAGGGCATCGTGCGCCTCGCGCAGCATCTGCCGGTCCTCGCGCCGGGCCGAGCTGCCCAGGCACAGCAGGTCGGCGCCGGATTCCACGGCCCGGACCACGGCCTCGCCGAAGCCCGGGTCCTCGGCGACGGCGGCCATGTCGAGGGCATCGGTGATGACCAGGCCGTGGAAGGTGCCGCCCATGGTGCGCTCCAGCAGCGGACGGGACCAGGACGAGATCGAGGCGGGGCCCTCGCCGAGCGCCGGGACCAGCACGTGCGCGGTCATCACCGCGTCCAGCCAGGGCACGATCCGGAAGGGCGCCAGGTGCTCCTCCTCGATCTCGCGCCGGTCCAGGTCGATCAGCGGCAGGGCGGTGTGGGAATCGGTCGCGGTCGCGCCGTGGCCGGGGAAGTGCTTCGCGCAGGTGCCGAGCCCGGCGTCGATGAGTCCGCCCGCGAAGGCGCGGGCGTGGGCGGCGACCCGGTCGGGATCGTCGCCGAAGGCGCGGGTGCCGATCACGGGGTTCGCCGGGTCGGTGGAGACGTCGAGCACCGGGGCGAGGTCGAGGTCCAGGTCGCAGGCCGCCAGCAGATCGCCCAGCGCGCGGCCCGCGTCCCGGGTGAGCTCGGGATCGTCCGCCTCGCCGAGCGCCCAGGCGGTGGGGAGGTCGGAGCCGGTGTCGCTCTGGAGGCGGGTAACGTCCCCGCCCTCCTCGTCGATCGCCACGGCGCAGTCCTCGGCGCGGGCGTGGATCGCGCGGGCCAGGCGGGCCGCGGTGTGCGGATCCGGGGTGTTCTGGCCGAAGAGGATGACCGAGGCGAGCCCGGCGTCGAGCGCCTCGCCCAGCCACTGGGGCAGCTCGGTGCCGGTCACCGGCGCCATGAGGACGCCGAGAGCATCGGCATCCCACGCCGGGGACGGACTCGAGGAGGGGGTCGGTGAGGGGGTCATGCTCATCCCTTCTCGGCGGGGCGGTGGGGCGCACCGGGCGCTGCCGGTGCGTCTGCTCACAGTGTCACGCATCTGACAGCCGCGTTCCCAGCGCGCGGGTGCGCTCCGTTCACCGCGGCGTCATGATCCGGATTCCTGCCGGACGTGCGCCGTCCCTAGGGTCCTCCGGTCACCCTCCCCCGACCTCGGAGAACCCCATGAGCTCAGCCCGCCGTCCCTGCGCCTCCGGCCCCGCCCCCACCGCCCGGAGGATCGCCCTCGCCGATGCGGAGCTGGCCTCCCTGGGGTTCTCGCGCCGCGGGATGCTGCGTGCGGGGGCCCTCGCCGCGCTGGGAGCGGGCGCCGGTGCCGCGGCCCTGACCGCCGGGGGCCCGGCCGCGACCGCGTCGCCGTCGCGGACCGTGCGCCCCAAGCACCTCACCTGGCTGGTGGGCGATCACCACGTGCACACCGTGTTCTCGCACGATGCGAAGTACCGCATCCAGGACCAGCTCGATGCGGCCCAGCGCTTCGGCGTGGACTGGCTGGCCTTCACCGAGCACGCGAACTTCGCCCATGCCGACCAGGGCCTGTGGGACTCGGGTGCGCTGCTCGACGAGGAGCGCACCCGCCGCGACCTGCTGATCTTCCAGGGCCTGGAGTGGTACATCCCCGCGGCCGAGCACGGCAGCGTGATCATGGCGCCCGGGAAGGACAGCCGCGACATCCTGCGCGCCTTCGAGCTGACCTTCGACGGCAAGCTCAACGGCTGGGAGAAGCCGTCCGGCCCGGCCCAGCAGGCCGACTGGGAGGCCAAGGCCGCCGCGGCGATCGCCTGGCTGGGTCAGCAGAAGCGCGAGGGGCGCATCGACGACGCCCTGGTGCTCGCCAACCACCCCATGCGCCTGGGCATCGACTCCCCGCACGAGATGCGCCTGTGGCGCGACGCGGATCCCGAGATCATGGTCGGGATGGAGGGCGCTCCCGGCGCCCAGGGCTCCGGCGTCAGCACCTTCGCCCGCGCCGGGGACCAGCGCGGCGAGTACACCAACGCCCCGCGGCCGGACTCCTTCGCCGGCTATCCGCTCGAGGCGTACCGACCCTGGGGCGGCTTCGACTGGATGACCGCGACCGTCGGCGGCGTCTGGGACTCGATGCTCTGCGAGGGACTCCCCTTCTGGATCACCGCGAACTCCGACCATCACCTGCAGGTGCGCGACACGCGACGGATCGGTGACTACCCGGACGAGGAGCCCTACACCTCGCTCGAGAACGAGTTCGACAAGTGGGCGGTGCGCGGCCGCCGCCCGGACCCCGTCGAGGCCGGCGAGCAGCAGAACGGCTCCGACTACTGGCCCGGCGAGTTCGCGCGCATCCACACCGGCGCCACGGACCGCTCCTACGGTGCGGTGATGGAGGCGATCCGCGGCGGGCGGATGTGGATCGACCACGGGCATCTGCTGGACGGCTTCGAGGTCTCCGTCCAGGGTCTCTCCACCGGCGGCGGCCGGGACCGGGTGACCGGCCCGGAGGTCACCCTGGGTGGCCGCCTGACCGTCCGGCGGGGCCAGGACGTGCAGGTCACTCTGCGCATCACCACGAGCGACACGGAGAACTCCGCCGGGATCCTCCCCCACCTCGACCACGTCGACCTGATCTCCGGGCCGGTCACCGGACCGGTCGCTGATCCCGACGAGCTCCGCGCCCCGGCGAGCCGGGTGGTGCGGCAGATCGACACCGCCGGCCGACGCGGCACCTACACCCTCACCCACGTGTTCGAGGATGTGCAGGGACCGTTCTACGTGCGCTTCCGCGGCTCCGACGGCAACCGCCTGGGCGCCGGCTACCACGGCGCCGAGGTGGACCCAGCCGGGCCGCAGCTCCACGGCGAGGAGCTGGGCGACGCCGACCCCTGGGCCGACACCTGGTTCTACGCCAACCCGGTGTTCGTCGACGTGCGCTGAGCCTCCCGCGCAGACGGCGGCCGGGCTCGGGAGGGATCTCCCGGGCCCGGCCGTTCGGCGTGGCCGGGCCCGCGTCCCGGGCCGGGCCACGCGCTCAGGTCACCGGCCGAGCAGCGCCTCGAGCGCGGCGCGGTCCAGGGTCTCCTGGCCCGCGTCGAGGTCCTGGACCGGCAGCGGGCAGTCGCCGAGGTCGCGGATCTCGAGCCGCTCGCCGCGCTGGTTCATGGACTGGTGGGCGATGACGCCGGGCAGGGTGTAGCGCGCGGCCTGCCAGGCGTTGACCGCCGGCTGCATGCCGTCCACCACCGCGCGGGCGAAGTCGTCCACCAGGAAGTGGTGGGCGCCCTCGTGCCCGTTGGGCATGCCCTGGAACTCCCGGGGCAGGCGAGCCTGGTGGTGGGCGCGGGCGGCGCCGGCCACGAAGGCATCGCGCAGGGTCTCCGAGACGTCGGCCAGGCGCGGATCGTCCAGGCTCATGGTGGCCTCGGTGGCGATCAGGTCGGTCACCTCGAGCACGGTCTGCTTGTCGTGCCAGTAGGTGACGTCGATGGTCTCCTCGAAGCTGGACTCCTCGCCGAAGAAGCGGAAGCGGCTCTCGCGCTTGTGGCTGGGGTAGCCCACGCGGCGCAGCTCGTTGGTGCGGAAGGCGCCGCCGTTGTCCATCTCGAACAGGGCGAAGGCGTTGGAGACGTCGTTGGAGAACATCGAGACGTCCTTGTCGAACACGCCGTCGCCGCGGGTGTCGGGCCGGCCCAGCGCGGAGACGGAGACCGCGTGCCGCTCCCCCAGCACGCCCAGGATGCCGCCGATCGAGTGGGTGGGGTACAGCAGCGGCGGGTAGGAGGCGGTGGACTTCCAGGCCTCGCCGCCGGAGTACTTGTAGGCGTCGTAGAAGCCGAGGTCCATGTCGTGGACGTAGTCGCCCTCGGCATAGAACACCTCGCCGAAGATCCCGCTGCGGTGCAGGCGGCGGGCCAGCACCACGGCCGCGTTGTACTGGCTGGTCTCGCCCATCATGTAGACGAGGCCGGTGCGCTGCACCTCCTCGGTGATCTGCCGGATCTCCTCCTCCTCGATGGCCATGGGCACCGCGGAGTAGACGTGCTTGCCCGCGCGCAGGGCAGCCAGGGCGTGCTCGCCGTGGGTCCAGCGCTGGGTGAAGATGGCGACGGCGTCGACGTCGGAGGCGAGCAGCTCCTCGAAGGTGTCGAAGCGTCCGGCGAAGTGCACGCCGCGAGCCTCGACCGCGTCGATGCGCTCGGGGACGGAGTCCACGGCGTAGATCCCGTCGATCTCGGGGTGCGCGGCGAAGAGCTCTGCGAAATGGGAACCGAACTGACCGATCCCGACGATGCCCAGCGTGAACGACATACTTCCTCCTTGAAATTAAGTGTCGTGAGGAACGCTACGTCACCGCGCCCGGCCGCGGCAAGCGGCGCGCGATGGTGGGCGGGGGCCGGCCGCTGATGTCAGATGTGCCGCTCGGAGCGCGCCGAGCGGCACATCTGACATCGGTGCGCGCCGCGAGCCCGTGGGGGTGCCGCGGCACCCGCACCGGCCCGGTCGGCCTCAGAGCCGGCGCCAGCGGCCGTTGCGCCACACGTCGCGCCACGGCGGGACCACCAGACCGGTCGCGGCCAGGCGACGGCGCAGGCTGCGGCGCGTGACCAGCATGCCGACGGTCCCGGCCAGCAGCATCGGGATCTGCACGGCGAAGGCGAGGCGGAAGGCCTCGAGGTCGTAGTTCCCGTCGGGGCGCAGCGCATCGAGGATCACGCCGATCAGCAGGATCGCGATGAGCCCGCCGGAGAAACCGCCCATGATCACCACGCCGGTGGCGGTGCCCAGCCGGTGGCGGGCCATGCCGGTGCGCGGGAAGTCGAAGCCGACGCTGCTGGCGGGCCCGCCGATCGAGAAGCCGGAGACCAGGATCAGCAGAAGCCAGATCGGCGCGGGCCCGGGCCACAGCACCACGGCCACCAGCGGGACCACGATGGTGGCGAGGATCAGCAGCACCAGCGTGGAGCGGCGCAGCGGGTGGCGCTGGGTGAGCGTGCCGATCACGGGGCCGGCCACGATGGAGACCACCACCAGCACGGTCATGACCGCGGAGGCGGCCGGTCGGCTGAGGCCCTCGCCGGCGGTGAGATACGGGTAGCCCCACATCATCGAGAAGGCGATGCCCGTGAACCCGGCGGTGAAGTGCGTGAAGAAGCCCAGCTGGGTGGCGGGGTGCCGGACGATGCGGCCCAGCACCAGCGGGATCCGCCGCAGATCCTGCCGGACGCGGGGCCGCGGGATCCCCGGCGGCGTGGCCCGCACCACGAGCAGTGCCAGCAGCGCGGCGCAGGCACTGACCCCGGCGGCGGTGGAGAAGGCGGTGGTCCAGCCCGCCACGGTGAGCACCGCGACGAAGGGGACGGCGGAGGCGATCTGCCCCACCTGCCCGAGGATGCCGGTGAGCTGGGTGAGCACCGGGACGCGCGCGGCCGGGAACCAGGCCGGCACCAGGCGCACGGCGCTCGAGAAGGTCAGGGCGTCGCCGGCGCCCACCACGATCCGGGCGACGATCGCGACGGAGACGACATCGGTCTGCGCGATCAGCAGCTGGCCCGCCATCATCAGCAGCGCACCGCAGGTCAGGGTGACCCGCGAGCCGTAGCGGTCCAGCAGGATCCCGGCGGGGACCTGGGCCAGCGCGTACACCAGCAGCTGGAGCACCACGAAGGTCGAGACGATGGTGGCGGAGGTGCCGAAGCGCTCGGTCGCCTCGAGGCCGGAGACGCCCATCGTGGTGCGCTGCAGCACGGCCACCGAGTAGGCGAGCACTGCGGCGATCCAGACGATGTAGGCGCGCGATCCTCCGAGGGCCCTGGTGTCGTCGGCGCGGGCGCCCATGCTCATCCTTCTTCCCTGCTCCAGCTCGGTTCTCCCGCCCCCGAGGCTACCGCCGCGCGCGCTCTCCCCCGCCCTCGCTCCAGGGAGCGAGAAGCCGGTGACCTGCCGATGTGACGCACTCGGCGCTCCGGACGGGGCTCGGCCCGCCGGGGGGCACCAAGTGCGTCACATCGGCCCGGACCCCGGATATTCGCGTGCTCTTCGCGCCCGGGCGTGCTGGGATGGCGGCATGCACCACCTCGCGGGGCGTCGCCTGGCCGGGTACCTCCTGGACTGTTCCGGGTACCTGGGGATCTGCGCGGCCCTGCTGCCCGCGGGGATCGCGACCCTCCGCCTGACCGATCTGGGCTCCTCGCGCACCTACGCCTACCTCATCAGCGCCGTGCCGCCGGCTCTCGCGACTCTCGTCGCGGCCCGCGCCGAGTCGGGTCCGCACGGCGCCACCTGGGGGAAGCGCCGACAGGGGCTGCGGGTGGTCGCCGTCGACGCGGCGGAGGCGGCCGGCGGCGCCGACGGCGCCGGTCGAGCCGCGATGGTCGATCCGACGCCGCTCCCCCTGCCCCGCGCCCTGTTGCGCAGCACCGTGAAGATCTTCGTGCCCTGGCAGCTCGCCCACGTGACCGGGATCGGCGCGGCCTGGGGCGGCTTCGAGCGCGGGGACCGCGTGACCTGGACGGCCACGGTCCTCACCTATGCGGGGATCGGGGCCTTCGCGGTGATGGGCCTGCGCGGGAGCGGCCGCGGACCGCACGACCTCGCAGCGGGCACGGCCGTGGTGCTCAGCGCTCCCGCCACTGGCGGGCGATCTCGATGAGGAGGTCGCTGGCCTCCTGCTCGGCGATGGTCGCACGGACCCCGTCGGCCCCGTAGCCGCGCAGCACGAGCCCGCGCTCCTCGGCGAAGGCGACGAACTCCGCGCTCTCCGCGCCGAGCGGGAAGTACACGAAGTTGCCCTGGGAGACCGGCAGGGACCACCCCTGGGCGCCCAGCGCCGCCAGGACGCGCGAACGCTCGGAGCGGATCCACTCCGCGCGCCGCCCCAGCTCCTCCCGGACCCCCTCGTCGAGGCTCGCGAGCGCCGCCGCCTGAGCGGGAACGCTCGCCCCGAAGGGCACGGTGACCTGGCCCAGCGCCCGGGCCAGCCGCGGATGGGCGACGGCGTAGCCGATGCGCAGACCCGCCAGCCCCTGCAGCTTGGAGAAGGTGCGCAGCAGCACCACGTTGCCGTGGCGACGGAAGATCCCGGTGGTGCCCAGCACGGTGGCGGGGTCGTGGAACTCGCGGTACGCCTCGTCGATCGCGACCACCACGTGCTCCGGCACACGGGCCAGGAAGTCCTCGACCTGCTCGGTGCTCAGCGAGGGACCGGTGGGGTT
Organism: Brachybacterium sp. YJGR34; assembly: GCF_003347015.1. Taxonomy (GTDB): domain Bacteria; phylum Actinomycetota; class Actinomycetes; order Actinomycetales; family Dermabacteraceae; genus Brachybacterium. The sequence continues at coordinate 148,082 of NZ_PNFB01000002.1, read as the reverse complement.
GTTGGGGGTGCACAGGATGACCAGGCGCGTGCGCTCGGTGATCGCGGCCGCCATGGCCTCCAGATCGTGCTCGAAGGTCTCCGTCAGCGGCACCGGCACCGCGACACCTCCGTGAGAGCCGACGACGATCGGGTACGCCTCGAAGGAGCGCCAGGCGTAGACCACCTCGTCGCCGTCGGCCACGAGGGCGCGCACCAGGTCGCCGCTGACCGCGACCGACCCTGTGGACAGCGCGATCTGCGAGGGGTCCACGCCGTGCTCGAGCCCGAGCGCCTCGCGGAGCGCGTAGGCGGCCGCATCCGGATAGCGGTGGACGCCCTCGAGGGAGTCCACGACGGCATCGCGCACCGTGGCCAGGGGCGGGAAGGGGGACTCGTTCGAGGAGATCTTGTAGCGGAGCGTGCCGTCCTGGGCGGCCGGCTTCCCGGCGACGTAGGCGGGCAGGGCCTCGAGCCCCGGGCGCAGGCGGATGGCCTCGTCGGGCGCGGAGCGGGGGGTGGCGTCAGGGCGGTCGGGCATGGGATCAGGGTAGGACGCGGGGCCGACGGGGTGGGGTGGGTGTTCACCGGCGGAGGCAGCGCACGGCGGGTCGAGCGATGCCCTACTCCCGCATTCCCAGCAGGCGCCGGGCCCCGGTCTCGTAGACCTGCGCGATGTCGACCTCCGGGGTGAGGAAATGCTGCATCTGCAGGGAGTCCAGCAGCGCGATCAGCGAGTGCGCCGTGCCGGGGACATCGATGAGAGGGGGCAGGTCACCGCGCGCCACGTCCTCGGAGATGGTGCGCTCGAACGAGGCCGCGGTCTCCCGGTAGCGCTGGACCATCCGCTCGTGAGCAGGGTGGTCCTCCGAGGCGGTCTCCGCGGTGAGGGTGACGCGCAGCCGCATCATCCCGCGGTGCTCCAGGTTCCGCTGCAGGATCAGACGCCCGCGCTCGAAGGTGGACTGCACGCCCACCGTCTCCAGCAGCTCGGTCTGGATCGCCTGCCAGTGGGCCAGCACCGCGAAGAGGAGCTCGACCTTGCTCGGGTAGTAGTGCAGCAGCCCCGGCACCGTCATCCCGGCGGCCCGGGCGACCTCCTGCAGCGAACCCTCGCGGAAGCCCGACCTGCCGAAGACCTCGACGGCTGCATCGAGTATCCGCGCCTGGCGCACCTCGCGGGACAGGCGTTCGCGACGGGGGCGCGTGGTCTGCTCGCTCATCCGGACAGTTTGCCATTCGTTGACTATCTACCGAGTGCTCGGTAGATTGCGCCGACCGAACCTTCCACGACGACGTGAGGCCACGATGACCACTCAGCACGCCCCCACGGCACCGAGCGCCCCGGGCCCCAGCCCCAGCCCCCAAGGGGCACCCCACCGCAAGCGGAACGTCGCCCTGATCTCCGGGGCGATGGTCACGGACTCCGCCGAGAGTGGCCTGCTCAGCGCACTGTTCCCCGTCATCGCGGCCTCACTGGGGCTGGCCACCAGTGCGCTCGGCGTCCTGGTCGCCGCGGGCCGCCTGGTCAGCGTGGTCTCGGGCCCGTTCTGGGTGTTCCTCACCCGCTTCCTCGCCCGCCGCACCGTCCTCGCGATCGCGAGCGGGCTCTGGGGCGTGTGGGCGATCGTCGCCGCGTTCTCGCAGGACTTCCTGCAGCTACTGATCCTCAACACGATCGCCGCCGCCGGCTTCACGGCCGCCCACGTGTTCCTCCCCGCGGTCGTGGGCGACTCCTTCCCCGACGCCAAGCGCGGACGCGTGATCGGCTGGGTGTACGGAGCCCTGGTGATCAGCAGCTCACTGCTCACACCGGTGTTCGGGCAGCTCGCCGACGTCCCGGAGGGCTGGCGCTGGGGCTATGTGGCCATCGGCGTCATCAACATCCTCGCCGGCCTCGCGATCCTGCTGTTCCTGAAGGACCCGGGCATCGGCTACATGGACGGCCGCGCCGATCACCGCGAGGCCGGCACCGCGACCGACGACGGCGTCAGCTGGCGGACCGTGGCATCCCTGTTCCGCCTGCCCAGCTACGTCGTGCTGGTCATCAGCCGGTTGCTGTCCCCGCATCCCGTCCTCGGCGCCTTCGCCGTCGTGCTCCTCGTCGAGGCCCACGGACTGTCGATCCAGGTGGCGACCGCGGCCTTCGCGCCCTTCGGCATCGGCTATCTCGCCGGCAACATCGTCATCGGATATCTCGGGGACGTCGCGAACCGCTTCAGCGCGGACCGCGGCCGGGTGACGCTGCTGCAGCTCTCGCAGTTCGCCTTCGGCGGTCTGGCGTTCCTCGCCACCCAGGTGACCTATGACGGCGTGTGGACCTACAGTCTGTTCTTCGCCCTCATGGGAGCCTTCCAGGGCTGGAATCCGATCCTGAACCGTCCGATCGTCATGGCCATCGTCCCGCCGGAGCACCGCGGCACCGCCTTCGGGTTCATGATCTCGATCGTCGAATCGATCAGCTACTCCGCGCTGGCGCTGATCACCGGCTTCGTCGCCGGGGCGATCGGCACCCAGGGCGCGGTGCTGTGGACCATCGTCGCGGTGGTGCTGGTGAACGGGGTCGTCCTGACCGGCCTGCAGATCACCTTCCCGCGGGACCGGCGCGCGATGCTGGCCCTCACCGACGTCGGCGCCGACCCCCAGACCACTCTCTCCCCGTGAGGTCCTCCATCGTGAACCGTCCCAACATCCTGTGGATCAGCACCCACGACATCAACCCGCATCTGGGCACCTACGCCGGGGTGTGGCCCGGGGCCGAGCGGGCCCGCACCCCGAACCTGGACCGCCTGGCGGCGCACGGCGCACGCTTCGACCGCGCCTACGCCTCCGCCCCCGTCTGCGCGCCGTCGCGCTCGGCGGTCATGACCGGGTGCCACCCCACATCCATCGGCACCATGCACATGCGGTCGAACGCGGTGCTGCCCGACGAGGTGCAGCTGCTCCCGGAGATCCTGCGCGAGGCCGGGTACTACACGACCAACAACTGGTTCCGCGACTTCCAGACGGAGGCGCCCGGCACGGCCTTCGACGACGACTCGAACTCCTCGCACTGGCGCGATCGCCCCGAGGGCGCACGGTTCTTCGCAGCCTTCCACGGGCTCATCACCCACGAGTCCCAGATCTACCTGGACCCGGAAGAGCTCCGGGAGGCGACACCGCATGTCGCCGAGGCGGACCGCTGCGACCCTTCCGCCGTGACCCTCCCGCCGTACCACCCGGACACCGAGACGTTCCGCCGGGCCTGGGCGAACTACTTCGACCTCATCGCGGAGATGGATCACTGGGTGGGCACGATCCTGGACCAGCTCGAGGAGGACGGTCTGGCCGAGAGCACCATCGTGGTGTTCTGGAGCGACCACGGCGCCGGCTTCCCCGGCCACAAGCGGTGGGCCGGCGAGGCCGGACTGCGGGTCCCGCTGATCGTCCGATGGCCCGGCCGGCTGGAGCCGGGCGCCGTCGCGGAGCCGGTGGGTCTGGTCTCCCTGGCGCCCACGATGCTCGAGATGTGCGGGCTCGACATCCCGTCGTGGATGCAGGCCGGCCCTCTGCTGGATCGCACCGGTGCGCGCCGGGAGACCCCGCCGCACGTCTTCGGGGGACGCGACCGCATGGACGAGCAGGAGGACACGGTGCGGACCGTGCGCGAAGGGCGCTTCCGCTATGTCCGCAACCTGCATCCGGACCGGCCGCCGATGCAGCACTGCCACTACCCCGACGCCCTGGCCACCTGGGCCGAGCTGCGGGAGCTCGCCTTCGCGGAGGCCACGCAGCGAGGCTCCGGCGACCAGCCCGATCACCTCACCGAGGCGCAGCGGACTCTCGTGGCGCCCCGCAAGCCCGCTGAGCTGCTGTTCGACACCGAGGCGGATCCGCACGAGATGACCGACCTCGCCGGTGACCCCCGGCACCGCCAGGATCTCGAGCGGCTGCGCGAAGCACTGGACACATGGACCACGGATCACGGCGACCTCGGCCTGCTCGAGGAGGCGGAGCTGCTGGAGTCCTGGCGGCCCTGCGGCAGGCTCCAGCAGACCGGCACGCCAAGGCTCGGCGAGGACGGGAGGCTGGTCTGCGACACCCCCGGCACGCGCATCGGATGGTCGAGCGCGCCGCCCGCCCCCGGCTCCGCGCCACGCCAGGCGCGACTGATGGGCACAGCCAGCGAGGGCTCCTGGCAGCTCGCCTCCACCTACCGCGGGCAGCGGCCCGCATGGGTACGGGCCTGGAAGCCCGGCTTCGACCCCAGCGAGACCCTGCACCTGCCGGCGCAGGATCCTTCCCCGGTCGGCACGGAGGAGGAACCGAGCGCCTCGGCGTGAGGGCGGCAGGGCGGGCGCCACCAGATCAACAAGCCTCCATGCGTACCACCATCCTGATACGCTTCGTGTCACCTTGCTGATACACCCTGGAGGCACACCATGCCCTGGATGCTGATCTGGACGCTGCTCTGGCCGTCCCTGGTGAGCACCCTGCTCGCCGTGGTCTCCTGGCTGATGTTCCGGCGCAGGAGCCACACGATTCTCGCCGGTCGCGCCCGCGTCGCGGCGATCGCCGGAATCGCGGCGATCGTCGCTGCCGCTTATCCGCTCCTCAGCGCAGTCCCGTTGTGGATCGAGGTTCCCGAGGGTATGTGGTCGGCGCTCTCCGGTGCCCGCTTCACCCTGCCGTTGCTGCTCGGCCTGCTGACCATGGTGCTGCTCGGTGCGCTCCGCCGACGTCCCACCACCCCGTCCGGAGCGCTGCTCGCGCCCCGCACCTGGCGCTCGTTCCTCAGCACATGGTGGTTCGTCGCGCTGATGGGCGTCCTGGCACTGATCCTCGGCCTGACGCTCGCAGCCGGTGTGGCCTCGCAGCCGAACGAGGCCGGCGAGTACGTCCTGTACTGGGTCGACCTCGGGGCTGGGGCGATCGGGACGACCATCTACGGGTGGCACCACTCCCTCGTGCCGGCGGCGCTGTGCGCGCTGCTCTCCGCGGCGACCTGGTGGACGCTGACCCGGATCGCCCGCCCACCGCTGGAATCGCCGCACATCATGGACGTCGCGGCTCGACGCCTGGACAGCGCGAACGCCGCGCGGGTCGCTCTCGGGGCGCTGCTGCTGCACCTGGAGGCGATCCTGCGATCCCTGGCGAACACCTCTCGGGTCACCGGCTCGTTCTCTGCCCCTGACGCCATGCCCTTCTCGGCCGGCACCCCCTTCTCCGCCCTCACCGGAGCGCTGGACGTCCTGGCGCTGCTGGCCGGCATCCTCGGTCTCGCCCTGTGGGTGTTCACGGCTCTCACCGCCCTGCCCGCCCCGACCCCCTCCCGCTCGTCCCGCGCCTCGGTGCACTCATGATCATCGTGATCTCCCCGGAGAGCGGGAGTCCCGCTCGACAGATCCATGACCAGATCAGCGGGCTGATCACCACCGGCCAGCTGGGCCAGGGCGAGCGCCTGCCGTCCGTTCGCCAGCTCGCCTCGGACCTCGGTGTCGCCCCGGGCACGGTCGCGAAGGCCTATCGCTCGCTGGAGGCCGACGGTCTCCTCGTCTCCCGGGCCGGCTCCGGCACCAGGGTCAGCGACCAGGCCGCACCGGTCTCGTCGGCCGTCGCGCAGGCGGCTCGTCGGTTGGCGGGGACGGCTCGCCGCGAGGGCCTTTCTCTCGAGCAGACACTCCGGGTGCTGCGCTCGACGTGGTGACCGACCGAGACGTTCCCGCGGACTGACCGGACGACGCCTGAGCACTACGGTGGAACGATGGCGGATCCGCTGACCGTGCTCCCCCACGAGGACACCTCCGTCGAGCACGGCCGGATGACGGCGCTCGGTGCGCGGCTGCTGGACCGCGCGATCACGGTGATGAACCACTGCACCGGTCCGCACAAGGAGGAGGCCTTCGCGGATCTCGGCGCCGGGAACTTGCTGGAGCTGGGCGCCGGCGGCGGGGCGAACCTCGCCTGGCTCGCTCCGGGCTCGCGGCTGTATGCGGTCGAGCCGAACCGGACGATGCACGAGGCGCTGCGCAACCGGTGCGCGCGATCGGGCCAGGAGGTGGTGGTGCTGCCGGTCTCCGCCGAGAACCTGCCGCTGCCCGACGGCTGCGTCGACGAGGTGATCTGCTCGCTGGTGCTGTGCACCGTGCCCGCTGCGGACGCCGCGATCGCCGAGGTGACGCGCGTGCTGCGGCCCGGCGGCCGGTTCCGCTTCGTCGAGCATGTCGCCGCCCCGACCGGGAGCCTCCGCTCCCGGGTGCAGCAGGGCGTGCGCCGTCCGTGGGGCGCGCTGTGCGGGGGCTGCGACCCGCACCGCGACACGCTCTCGCGGATCGAGGCGGCGGGATTCACCGCCGTGCACGCCTCGCGCGGACTGCTGCGCCACTCCCCGGCGTGGCCGGTCAACACGGTGGCGTGGGGGACCGCGGTGCGGTGAGCGGGACGGGCGCGACGACTCCGTGGTTGCCGTGGGGCTGAGCGGCCCCTCGGTAGGATCAGCCGTTCCCCGCCCCAGGACGCCGCATCCCGCGCCGTCGGGACCCTCTGCCAGATCGGACCACGCCGCCATGCCCTCCTCCCCCGATACCCCCGTCCTCATCGACTGGCGCACCGAGCCGGCCGAGCAGAAGAAGCTCGGCGCCGGCTCGATCGTCGTGATCGTCCTCGCCGTGCTGATCGCGATCGCCATGGCGGGGATCGCGATCTCCACGGAGATCTTCTTCTTCTGGCTGATCGCCGCGTTTGGCGTGGTGGCGGCCCTGATCTGGGTCGTGGTGCTGGTCAACTCGCGACGGGCGGCGGAGCTGGCGGGGGATGACCTCATCGAGATCGTCGTCGGCCCCGAGACCCTCACGGCGCAGGGCGGCCTGCAGGTGCACTGGGAGGAGGTCGCCGCGCTGACGCTGCGCGTCGAGGACTCTCGCTTCCACGGCTTCCGACGGGACCGCAGGAGCCAGAAGACCGCGCGTGCCACCAACGCGCTGATCACGAAGGCTACGAACCTGGACGGGATCTCGAAGGTGCTGAACGTCGAGATCCGCCCGGACGCCTACCCGGCCGTGAAGGCGCGCGCCACGACGAAGCTCCGCAAGCTCGTGCTCAACGGCCCGCTGCTCGGCGGCCTCGGCTACGTGAGCGTGGGGCTGAATCCGCACAGCCTCGAGGAGGTCGCGGACCTCTGGTGGGCGCTGGAGGAGTACGCCGCGCTCCACGGACTGGAGGTCGAGGTGACCTCGTGAGGGCATCGGCTCCCGGGGGGTTCCTCATCCGACGCGCCCAGGCATTGCACAGGATTATGTGATGTTCCCTGCGATAGCGGAGAATGCGTGCCATGAGACTTCTCGGAAACATCATCGTCACCGGGCTGGCGCTGTGGATCACCGCGCTGATCCTGCCCGGCATGCGGCTGGGCGAGGACGGCGCGGGCATCTTCGCGCAGATCCTCACCATTGCGGTGATCGCCCTGATCATGGGCGTGATCAACACCTTCATCCGCCCGGTCGTGTCGATCCTGGCGCTCCCGATCACGTGCCTCACGCTGGGTCTGTTCCAGCTGGTCGTCAACACGCTGATGCTGTTCCTGACCAGCTGGGTCTGCTCCCTGTTCGGGCTCACGCTCGAGTTCGACACCTTCTGGTGGGCGCTGCTGGCCGGCATCATCATCGGCATCCTCGAGGCGATCGTGGAGGCCATCACGGGCCTCGGCACCGCCGACGAGCGCGCCTGAGCCACGTCCTCCTCGAACGGGCCGTCCCGGGGTCATGACCCCGAGGCGGCCCGTTCGTCGTCTCCGGCCCGGCATCCCCGGACTCCCCCGCCGTCCACTGCGGAGGTTCTGGGAGAATGACCCCATGGCTCACTCTTTCGCGGACATCACCCCGCCGATCGCCCTGACCCCCCTCGACGGCCGCTACCGGGCGCAGTCCGCGCCCCTGGTCGACCATCTCTCCGAGGCGGCGCTGAACCGCTCCCGCCTGGTGGTGGAGACCGAGTGGATGATCCACCTGCTGGACGGCCAGGTCATCCCCGGACTGCGCACCCTCACCGACGACGAGCGCGCCCTGCTGCGCTCCATCCCCGAGGACTTCGGCGCTGAGGGCATCGCCGAGCACGCCGAGATCGAGCGCGAGACCGTCCACGACGTCAAGGCGATCGAGTACTACATCAAGCGCCGCCTGGCCGGCACCAGCCTCGAGCCGCTGGCCGAGGTGGTGCACATCTACTGCACCAGCGAGGACGTCAACAACCTCTCTTATGCGCTGATGATCCGCGGCGCCGTGCACGAGGTGTGGCTGCCCGCGCTCGAGGGCGTCATCGAGGATCTCGGCGAGCTGGCCCGCGCCTCCGCCGAGGTGCCGATGCTCTCGCGCACCCATGGCCAGCCCGCCACTCCCACCACCCTCGGCAAGGAGATGGCGGTCTTCGCGCACCGCCTGCGCCGCCAGGCCCGCCGGATCGGCGCCGACGAGATGCTCGGCAAGATCAACGGCGCCACCGGCACCTACGCCGCGCACGCAGTGGCGGTGCCCTCGGCCGACTGGGAGCAGGTCTCCCGCACCTTCGTGGAGCACCTGGGGCTGACCTGGAACCCGCTGACCACGCAGATCGAGTCCCATGACTGGCAGGCGGAGGTGTACGCGGACATCGCGCGCGCCGGACGGATCCTCCACAACCTGGCCACGGACATCTGGACCTACATCTCGATGGGCTACTTCCGCCAGCGGCTCTCCGCCCAGGGCGGCACCGGCTCCTCGACCATGCCGCACAAGGTCAACCCGATCCGCTTCGAGAACGCGGAGGCGAACCTCGAGGTCTCCGGCGCGCTGCTGGATGTGCTGGGCCAGACCCTGGTCACCTCGCGCCTGCAGCGGGATCTCACCGATTCCACCACCCAGCGCAATGTGGGCCCGGCGCTGGGCCATTCGCTGCTGGCGATCTCGAACCTGCGCCGCGGCCTGGCCGGGCTCGACGTGGATCCGGACGCGATGGTCGCGGATCTCGAGGGCAACTGGGAGGTGCTCGGCGAGGCGGTGCAGTCCGTGATGCGGACCCTGGGCGTGCAGGGCACCGAAGGCATGGACAACCCCTACGAGCGTCTGAAGGACCTCACGCGCGGACACCGCGTCACCGGCGAGGGCATGCGGGAGTTCATCGAGTCCCTGGGCCTGCCCGAGGCCGAGCGGGAGCGCCTGCTGGCCCTCTCCCCCGCCACCTACACCGGGTACGCCGCCGCGCTGATCAGCCACCTCGACTGATCGCGCCGGCCGAGTCGGGCTCGCCGCGGGGCGGGCCCGACGCCGCCGCGGGGCGTGGGAGCCGGCGGGTCAGAGCGTCCGATGACGGGCGTCGGGGTCCTGCGGGCCTTCGGTCTCCGCGGTGCGCTCCGGGATCCAGGGGTCCGCGTCCTCGTCGACGGGCACGTCGGGGTTGACCAGGCGGGACTCGAGGGACTTGGAGAAGATCGCCACCGGATCGGAGGCGACCTCGATGGTCCCCTCGATGTCCTGCCACCCGCCGCCGTCCACGGAGAACTGCCCCGCGAAGGTGGTGGTGAGCGTGATGTCGTACCAGCCCTCGCGGCGGTAGGTCGCCGAGACGGCCTCCGAGGGGTACGGCTCGCCGGGGCTCGTGGTGGTGATGGTGTTCCCGTCCCCGAGGTCCCAGTGGTACGAGACCGGCGTGGCCCGCACCGCGACCGGGGTGCCCAGCAGCTCGGTGCTGAGCATCTGCTCGGAGGGCTCGGCATACAGGACGTTGACCATGTTCACCGGCAGCCAACCCTCGGGCGGACCGGCATGGGCCGGCAGCGGCTCCACCGGCAGCTGGGCGAAGTCGCTGACCGTCATGACGATCTCCACCGGCGGTGCCTCGGCGAACTCCGGCGTGCCCGGCAGCGCGCAACGGACACCGAGGTCCGTCTCCTCACCGGTGACGTTGTCCGTGCGCGTCCCGCGCTGCGTGACCCCTTCGACCTCGGTCCGCGCAGCGCTGCTCCCACCGATCAACAGCGCATCACCGATGCCCTGGACCCGACTGCCCGACCCGGCCTCACAGGAATCCTCATGCGGGGTGCAGGACCAGGACGCTCCGGCGCTCACATCCGCGCCACAGCCGGTGAGCGCCGAGACCGGGGTCCAGGTGTAGGTGTAGGGCGGGGGTTCGGACGGCGATGATGGCGCAGATGAGGAGCGTTCGGAAGCATCTGGATCTGGGCCGCTCGGTGGTGCTTCAATACTAACACCGACCTTTTCGTCGTCAATGCTCCCTTCGATTCCGCCGGCGAATGCTGGTGAGGTGGAAAGCACGATGCCGAGCAGGACGACCGCCGCGAGGACGCGTCTGGCGGAAAGTAGTGCACTTTCCGTCTCAGCCATGGACATCAACTCCCCAGTCGGCATCAATCCCTTCGAGAATCCACCGACCATCTACCCAGTTCATGCCGCCGGTCGTGATGTACTCGATCTCCGGCGCTTCGATGGTGCCACTGAAATCCTCGTCGGGTCTCGTGTGTGCACTCGTGACGAAGTCATAGCCGATTTCGCGGTCGAAGTTCTCTGACGAGAGGATTCGCGTGCTGACATCCGTGATTTGGAACTCGCTCCAGTACTGACCGTGATCCTGAAGAGTGGAGATGTCCTCGTTGAACTCCTGGCAGCTCTCGCAGTCAGGCCCCTGCATCTCGAGAAGCAACGAGTCGTCGCCCGTCTGGTGAGCCCACATGGACACCGCGATGTAGTACCGGAACGCCTGCTCCGCCCCCTCGGCCGTGTTCTCGTCCATCCCCGCGTACTCCGCGGGATCCGGCGGCGGGATGTCGGGGGCCGCGGCCGTCGGCTCCCCGCCGCCGTCGCCGGCCCCGGACTCGCCACCCCCGTCGCTTGGCTCACCGCCACCCCCATCGCTCGGTGCGCTGATGTCGACCTCGGGCGGGGCGGTGGTGACAGGACTGTCGGAACCATCTCCGCAGGCCGTCAGGCCGAGCAGGAGCGCGCCGCAGGCTGCGGCGGTGAGGAGGCGTCGGGACATGATGGATGGGCCTTCCGGGCGTGCGTCAGATCACGCCGAGGCTACCCAGCTGATCCCGCCTCGCGCCGTCGGGTCCCAGAATTGTGGACAACCGTGCCGGTGCCGCACGAACGGGCCACCGGCGTCTGGCCGGTCCGGGCTCAGCGCGGGCGCACCGAGAGCGAGTCGATGCTGGCGTCGGCCGGGAGCCGCAGAGCGAGTGCCACGGTCGCCGCGACCGTGGCGGGCCGCATGTAGTCCTCCTCCTGGTACTCGCCGCCCTCGAAGGCGCGCAGCTGGCGCTGCATGTCGGTGGCGACGCGGCCGGGGTGGAGGGAGGTCACGCGCACCCCGTTGTCCCGCTCCTCGAGGCGCAGGGAGTCGGCGAGCGCGCGCAGGGCGAACTTCGAGGCGCTGTAGGCGCCGCGGGTGGGCACGGCATTGAAGCCGGAGCCGGAGTTGATCATCACCACGGTGCCGTGCGCGCGGCGCAGGGCCGGCAGCAGCACGCGGGTGAGCTCGGCGACGGCGACCACGTTGATCTCGAAGGACTCCGTCCACTCCCCCGGTGCGGAGTCCGCGACGTTCCCGTTGGCGAGAATCCCGGCGGAGTGCACGAGGCCGGCGAGCCCGTCGGGCAGCTCGAGCGCGGCCACGGCGCGGGCGACGGCCTCGTAGTCGGTGAGCTCGGCGACGAAGGGCTCGGCGGAGGGCAGCTGCGCGGCCAGCTCCTCGAGCGCGACCCGGTCCCGACCCCCGAGGATCAGGTGGTGGTCACCCGCGAGCTCCTCGGCGACGGCGCGGCCGATCCCGCGGGTGGCACCGGTGATGAGGACGGCGGGACGGGAGGCCCCGGTGGGCGCATCGGCAGAGGAAGAGGTCGTCATGGCCTCGAGTCTGCCACGGTGCCGACGAGCCCGGCGCGGCCTGCCGACAGGCCGTCGCCGGGTGAGAGCATGACCCCGTGCAGACCGTCACCCCGAGCCGGAGCTGGCTGCGAGCCGAGGTGCTCATCGTGCTCGCCCTCTCGCTGGGGCGCAGCGCCGTGTACTCGCTGCTGGCTCTGGTCCAGGCGCTCGCCACGGGTCCCCTCGCCGGCCAGTCCACGGCGCTGAACACCTCGCTGCGAGAGAACCCCTGGGCGGATCTTCTCTTCCAGCTGCTCTCGATCGCCTTCGCGCTGGTCCCGGTGGCCCTCGCCGTGCTCCTGCTGACCCTCACCGCGGGCACTCTCGCCCAGGCGCTGCGCGACCTGGGGATGGACCTCGGTCGGCCCGGGAGGGATCTCGCGTGGGGCCTCGCGCTGACGGCCGGGATCGGTCTGCCGGGCCTGGCCGTGTACTACGTGGGGCGGGCGCTGGGCGCCACCGTCGAGGTGATCCCGGCGGCCCTGGACACCCACTGGTGGACGGTGCCGGTGCTGATCCTGCAGGCGCTGAAGAACGCGGTGCTGGAGGAGGTCCTGGTGGTGGGCTACCTGACCCAGCGACTGGAGCTGCTGGGCTGGTCGCCGCGGCGCATCATCCTCGCCTCCGCGCTGCTGCGCGGCGCGTACCACACCTACCAGGGGGTGGGGCCGGGACTCGCGAACCTGCTGATGGGGCTCGTGTTCGGCGAGTTCTACCGCCGCACGCGCCGCACGCTGCCGCTGATCATCGCGCACACGCTGATCGACGTGGTCGCCTTCGTGGGCTATGCCCTGCTGCGGGACCTCATCGCGACCTGAGCGCCCCGGGCCCGTCGGCCCGCGCCGTCCCGGCCCGAGGGGCTTCAGAGGATGTAGGGCTCTGCGTCCCCGTCGGCCTCCACCGGCAGGCCGCTCTCGAACCACAGATCCATCCCGCCGGCGACGTTGATGGCGTCGAAGCCGTTGTGGTTGAGCCACTGGGCGACCTGGGCGCTGCGCCCGCCGGTGCGGCAGACGATGTACAGGTCCTGGTCGTCCTCGGGCAGCTTCTCGAGGTTCTCCAGCAGCGTGCTGGCCGGCAGATGCTGGGCGGAGGGGGCATGGCCCGCATCCCACTCGTTCTGCTCGCGCACGTCGATGAGGTGCGCGTTCTCGGGAACCTGGGCCGGGGTGACGGTCTCGACATCCATGCCCCCAGCCTAGTTCCCCGCGCCTGGACGGGGGACGGCGGCCGGGCCGAGGGCCGGCCGCCGTCCCCCTCGGCTCACGCCCCGCGCAGCGCGTACCGCTTCACGAGCGGGGAGCCCACCAGCACTGCGGCGATCACCAGGGCGTACGCGCCGACGACGCTGATCAGGTACTGCGCGATCATCAGCGGATCCGACGGCGCGCCGCCCAGCACGGCCATCATCACCAGCAGGGCGGTCCCGGTGGCGAGGATCGAGCTCAGGCCCACCGGCACCGCGATCTCCGCGATCCGTGCCCGGTGCAGCTGGGAGACCTCGGCGCCGGCGATGTGCTGGGCGCGCAGGCGAGGTGCCTGGTCGATCACCCGCGCGGTCTGCGTCACGCCGGTGCTGACCGCGGCGAGCACCGCCGCGATCCCGAGCGTCAGCAGACCGCCGGTGGTCATGGCGGTGAACATCATCGCCTCCTCGGGGCTGGTGGCATTGCCCAGCACCGCCATCATGGTCAGGAACCCGGCGATGACCAGGGCGAAGGTGATGCCGGAGACCGCGCGCCATCCGGCACGGGGATCACCGGCGAGGCGCCGGGCGCCCACCAGCAGCGACGGAGTGGGGGCGATCCGCGCCAGCGCGAGGGCGGTGACCCACACGACGAAGGGCCCCACCACGTTCAGGCCCGCCACGATCGCACCGACGAACAGCACCATGATCGCGATCGCGATCATCCCGCCTCCCAGCTGTCCCAGGATCATCCCGCCCACCTGCATGAAGAGGAAGAAGCCGATGATCAGGGCAACCCACAGCACCACGCGGATCACGGACATGCGCACCACCCGCGAGTCCCGTGCCACCCCCAGGGGGCTGACCACCACCCCGGTCAGCGCCACCGCGGCGGAGCCCGCGGAGAGCAGCACCAGGGCCGCCACCAGGGTCGGGTACGCCCACCACGGCATCAGCAGATCCGGGACGGTGAACGGGGTGATGCCGAAGTCGAGCCGCGTCAGCGCCGGGGTGACCGCCGCGTGCAGGCCGATGCCCAGCACCGCGCCGATGATCGACTGCATGACGACGTCCAGCACGGCGAGGCCGCCCACCTGGGCGCTGGTGCCGCCGACGAGCCGCATGGTGGCGAGGTCCTGCTCGCGGCGCGCGAGGGACAGGCGCGCCGCGGATCCTCCGAGGCCGACGGCGCTCGGGACCAGCAGCACCGAGGCGATGATCGCGCAGAACACGAGCATGCCCATGATCGACTCCTCGCCCGTGGCCGGCCCCGCGCCCGTCGGCATCCGGCCGACGAAGGCCGCGGCCCCGCCGAGGACGGTCGCGAGGATCGCGGTGGCCGCGGCGAAGGCGATGATCGGCAGGATGTCCGCGAGCGCTCCCCGCCGCCGCAGCAGCAGCGGAGCGGAGCTCAACAGCGCGTTCATCGGGCCACCGCCGAAGACTCCTCGGGGCGCACGAACTCCTGGGCGATCCGGCCGTCGCGCATGGCGACGGTGCGGCGGCAGGCGGCGGCGACCTTGGCATCGTGCGTGACCATCACCAGGCTGGCCCCGGTCTCACGGCAGGACTCCACCAGGATCTGCAGCACGGTCTGTCCGGTGGTCTGGTCGAGCGCGCCGGTGGGCTCATCGGCGAAGACCACCGAGGGCCGCCCGGCCAGCGCCCGGGCAATCGCCACCCGCTGCGCCTGCCCTCCGGAGAGCTGCGTGGGCCGACGCTCGTGCATGCCCTGAAGGCCCAGGCGGTCCAGCCAGGACGCGGCCTCCGCCGTGGCCTTCCGCCGCGGGACGCCGGCCAGCATCCGCGGCAGGATCACGTTCTCGAGCGCGGTGAGCTCGGGCAGCAGCTGGCCGTCCTGGAAGACGAAGCCGAAGTCGCTGCGGCGCAGCCGGGTGCGGGCCCGGTCGCCGAGCGCGGCGAGCTCGGTGCCGTCGTGGTGGACGGTGCCGGAGGTGGGCGTGAGGATCCCGGCGAGGATGTGCAGCAGCGTGGTCTTGCCGCAGCCCGAGGGGCCCATGACCGCCAGCGAGTCCGCGCGGGCGATGTCCAGGTCCACCCCGTCCAGCGCACGGGTCTCGGCGCCGGTGCTGCCGTAGGTCTTGACCAGGCCGCGGGCGGAGAGCACGGGGGCCGGGTGCATCGTCGGGGCGTGCCCGGCGTAGGTCGAGGGGCCGTGGGCCGGGGAGGCCGGGTGCCCGGCCTGCGGGATCGGGCCGGACGCCATGGCGGGGTCTGCAGGCTGCGCGGAGCCGCCGGACCGGGACGACTGGGGAGCGAGGGGTGCGGAGTTCATGGCTCCACTATCGAGCGCGGCCCCGGCTCGGCGCGTCCGCCCCCGGATCGATTCCGCGCCGGGGGTGTCAGACCGTGGTCGGACGTCGCCGTGGACGCGAGGCGTGGTCGATCACTGGCGGAATACGGCCGACGAGGCCGTATGGAGCGCTGCCTGGCCGTATGACGACAGTGATCGCACGGACCCGTCCTCGTTCCGCCGCGACCAGGGCACGCACGCCCCGGGCTCAGGCGGTCCGCACCGCGGACCTGCGGCCCGCGCTCGCCACGCCCCGGCCACCCGCCCGCCCGCGGGGTCAGCCGAAGCGGCCGGAGATGTAGTCCTCGGTCTGCGAGTTCTCGGGGTTGGTGAACATCTTCTCGGTGTCGTCGATCTCGATGAGATGTCCGGGCTTGCCGGTGCCCGCGATGTTGAAGAAGCCGGTGCGATCGGAGACCCGCGAGGCCTGCTGCATGTTGTGCGTGACGATCACGATCGTGTACTCCTCCTTCAGCTCGTGGATGAGGTCCTCGATCGCGAGGGTCGAGATCGGGTCCAGGGCCGAGCAGGGTTCGTCCATGAGCACCACGTCCGGCTTCACCGCGATGGTGCGGGCGATGCACAGGCGCTGCTGCTGGCCGCCGGAGAGACCCATGCCGGGCTTGTCGAGGCGGTCCTTGACCTCGTTCCAGAGGTTGGCGCCGCGCAGGGCGTTCTCGGCCAGGTCATCGGCCGCGGACTTCGAGATGCGGCGATTGTTGAGCTTCACGCCGGCGAGCACGTTGTCGCGGATCGACATGGTCGGGAAGGGGTTCGCCTTCTGGAAGACCATGCCGACGCGGCGGCGCACGTTGACCGGGTCCACGCGCTGGTCGTAGATGTCCTGGCCGTCGATCTCGACCTTGCCCTCGGCGTAGGCACCGGGGATGACCTCGTGCATGCGGTTCAGGGTGCGCAGGAAGGTGGACTTCCCGCAGCCGGAGGGGCCGATCAGGGCCGTCACGGAGCGGGGTCGGATCTGGACGGTGACGCCTTCCACGGCCAGGAAGTCCCCGTAGTAGATGTTGAGGTCCTCGACGTTGATGGGCTGAGGGGCTGCCATCAGATGTCCTTTCGCGTGGGGCGACAGCTCAGCGGCTGAGCTTCGGGGAGAAGTAGTGGCTGATCAGACGGGCGACGATGTTGAGCACCATCACGATGACGATCAGGGTGAAGGCGGCCGCCCAGGCGCGGTCGATGTTGGTCGTGACCGAGCAGGCGTACACCTCCTGGTTGATCGGGTTGGTGACCGTCTCGTTCATGCAGTTGGCGTTGCCGTTGCGGTACTGCTGGTTGATGAACGTCGGCAGGGTCGCCATGCGTCCGTCGAACATGTTCCAGTTGATCGAGGTCACCATGCCCACGGTCAGCAGCAGCGGCGCGGTCTCGCCGATGACACGGGCGATCGCGAGGGTGACGCCGGTGGTGAGGCCGGCGATCGCGGTGCGCAGCACCACCTTGACGATCGTGAGCCACTTCGGCACGCCCAGCGCGTAGGAGGCCTCGCGCAGGTCCATCGGGACCAGGCGGAGCATCTCCTCGCTGTTGCGGACCACGGTGGGGATCATCAGCAGCGACAGCGCGACCGCGCCCATGATGCCCATGCGCACGCTCTGGTCCGGCATGAAGGCGATGAACAGGGCGAGGCCGAACAGGCCCGCCACGATCGAGGGGATGCCGGTCATGACGTCGACCAGGAAGGTCACGCCCCGGCCCAGCGTCCGCTTCCAGCCCTGGTCGGCGTACTCGACCAGGAAGATCGCGGTGAACAGGCCCACCGGGATCGAGATGATCGAGGCCCACAGGGTGATCAGCAGCGTTCCCGCGATCGCGTGGAACACGCCGCCGGCATCGGCGCCGCCGATGATCCCGGACATGTCGGTGGTCCAGAAGGCGAACGGGGTGGGCTTTGCGGCGAGCACGCGCGTCATACCGCGGCTGACGACCTCCCACAGCAGGGAGACCAGCGGGAACATCGCGATCGCGAAGGCACCGATGATCAGGAGGGTGACCAGGCGGTCCATTGCCCAGCGCGGGCCCTCGCGCAGCAGGGAGTACGCCCAGCCGAACAGCAGGTGCAGCACGAAGCCCAGCAGGATCGCGCTGGCGACCGAGAGGGCGTCGACGATGGCGAGCACGGCGATCGCGACCACCAGGCCGGCCAGGCCGGTGTAGATCAGGTGGTACCAGGGCAGACGGCGCTCGTCGGCCGAACGCATGGTGGGAGCCTTCGCAGTCGTGGGGGAGCTCATGGGTACCTCTCAGGCCTTGGGGCCGCTGCGGGCGACGATCCACCGGGCGATGGCGTTGATGATGAACGTCAGGACGAACAGCACCAGGCCGGTGAAGATGAGCAGGGACATGTCCACGCCGGCGGCCTCCGCCTGCTTCGAGGCGATGTTCGCCGCGATCGACTGGTGACGCCCCACCTCGAGGATGTGGAGGGAGAAGGTGGCGCCCGGGGCGAGGATCATCAGCACGGCCATCGTCTCGCCGAGGGCGCGGCCCAGCCCCAGCATCGAGGCGGCGACGACGCCGCCGCGGCCGAAGGGCAGCACAACGGTCCGGATGGTCTCCCAGCGGGTCGCGCCGAGCGCGAGCGCCGCCTCCTCCTGCAGACGCGGGGTCTGCAGGAAGACCTCGCGGGAGACCGCGGTGATGATCGGCAGGACCATCACGGCGAGCACCACGGAGGCGGAGGCGAGGTTGCGCATGGGCGCCGTCGGATCGCCGCCGAAGAACGGGATCCACCCCAGGTAGGTGTTGAGGAAGACGTACAGCGGCTCGAGCTTGGGGACCAGCCAGATCCCGCCCCACAGGCCGTAGACCACCGAGGGCACGGCGGCGAGCAGGTCGATCATGTAGCCCAGCCCGGCCGCGAGGCGCCGCGGGGCGAAGTGCGAGATGAACAGTGCGATGCCGACGGCGATCGGGATCGCGATGATCAGCGCGATGGCGGCGGCCAGCACCGTTCCGAAGACCAGCGGGAGCGTCGTGTCCACCAGGGAGAAGTCCGCGGTGCCGGAGAACTCCTGGCTGGCCAGGATCGCCGGCATCGACTCGCTCGTGAGGAAGATCGCCACGGCGGCGAGGGTGACGAAGATGAGCAGGCCGGAGCCGATGCTCAGGTAGGAGAAGAGCGAGTCGCCGAAGCGGCGGCGGCTGTTCTGCCAGGGATCGGGCGCGGACGGCGGGGCGTCCGGCGCGACGTCGGTCGTGCTCATTGGGACCTTCCTCAGAGCTCACGGGGCCGGTGGGATGGGGGGCGTCCGGGCGAGGACGCCTGGACACGGGAATGCCGCCGAGCCGCTCGGACCCGGCGGCACGCCCGTGTGCCGGTTGTCAGGATCAGCCGACGCTGATGCCCTCGATGACGCCCTGGACCTCGTCGGAGAGCTCCTGGGTCAGCGGCGCGGAGCCGGCCATCTCGGCCGAGAGCTGCTGCCCCTCCTGGGA
This sequence comes from Brachybacterium sp. YJGR34, assembly GCF_003347015.1. GTDB lineage: Bacteria > Actinomycetota > Actinomycetes > Actinomycetales > Dermabacteraceae > Brachybacterium. The sequence continues at coordinate 129,257 of NZ_PNFB01000002.1, read as the reverse complement.
GGTGATGTAGGAGGCGTAGGACTTCACGGCCTCGCCCTCGGCGGCGTCGGAGTAGGAGCCGCAGACCACGAGGTAGGAGACGAGCACGATCGGGTACACGCCCTCCTCGGTGGTGGTGCGGTCCAGCTCGAAGACGATGTCGTTCTCCGCGCGGCCCTCGGCGCGCGGGGAGACGTCGACGGCCTTGGCGGCGGCGTCGGCGCTGTACTCGACGAACTCCTCGCCCACCTGGATGGCGGCGACGCCGAGGTTGCCGGCCTGCGAGGCGTCGGCGTAGCCGATGGTGCCGTTGCCGCCCTCGACGGTGGAGATCAGACCGGAGGTGCCGTCACCGGACTGGCCGCCGGGGATGGGCCAGGTCTCGATGGGACCGTGGGTCCACGCATCGGGAGCGGTCTCCGAGAGGTACTCGGTGAAGTTCTCGGTGGTGCCCGAGTCGTCCGAGCGGTGCACCGGGACGATGTCGAGGTCCGGCAGCTCCGCGTCCGGGTTGGACTCGGCGATGGCCGGGTCGTTCCAGTTGGTGATGTCGCCGGCGAAGATGCCGCCGATGACCTCCGGGGTGAGGTTCAGCGAGTCGACGCCCTCGATGTTGAACACGACGGCGATCGGGGAGATGTACAGGGGCAGGTCCACGGCCTGCTCGCCGTTGCACACCTCGGTGGAGGCCTCGAGCTCCTCCTCGCCCAGGGCGGCGTCGGAGCCGGCGAACTTGACCTCGCCGTTGAGGAACTGCTCACGGCCGGTGCCGGAGCCGGTGGGGTCGTAGGTGACCGTCAGGTCGCCGCCCTCGGCGCCGACCAGGCCCATGAAGGTCTCGGTCCAGGCGGTCTGGGCGTTCTGGGTGGAGGACGCGCCGGAGCCCGCGAGGTTCCCGGTCAGCTCCGCGTAGCCGCCGGCAGCGGCGGCGCCGCCGTTGTCCGAACCCGCCCCGTCGCCGGAGCCGTTGTCGGAGCTTCCGCCGCAGGCGGCCAGGGTGAGACCGGCGGTCAGGCCGAGCGCGGCGAGCGAGACGAGCTTGTTCTTGCGAACGTTCACTGCGTGTCCTTTCGGGGCCGAGGGCCCGCGGGTTTGTCCAGCTGAGGAGGTCTGACACGGTGACGCTAGGGAGGGCAGATGACACGCCGCCCGCCCGCGTGTGAACAGCAGGTGAACAGGCCTCTCAGGGCCCTGTCACCCCAGGTCAGAACGGACTCACGATCAGGTCACAGTTCCGGTCACGGACGGGTCACACCGCGCCGGCCTCCACCACGATCATCACCACGATCATCACCGCGTAGACCAGGGTGACCAGCAGCGGGATCAGTCCCACCAGGGACAGCACCAGCCCCGCGATGGCGAGTCCGCGGCCGCTCCGGGGCGGCATCGCGCCGGGTGCCGTCTCCCGCATCCCCTTGGCCGCGAACACGATGCCGACGGGGGCGGTGAGACCGCCGCACAGGACCAGCGCGACGAGGCCCAGCACGAGCGAGGCGATGGCACTGCCCGAGCTCGGCGGGGGAACGTACGGCACGTACGGCCCATACGCTCCCGGGACCACGCCCTCGACGGGCGCCGCCCCGCCGTACGGGCCGGCCGCGGCGGCGTCCGCGCCGAACTCGGGGCCGAAGCCCGCGCTCTGCGGCGGAGCGACCGCGTAGGGGTCCACGGGAGCACCGGGGGACGGCTGCGCAGAGGGATCCGCGGCCGCATAGGGGTCCGGAGCCGCGTAGGGGTCCGGAGCCGCGTAGGGGTCCGCTCCGAGGCCGTACGGATCGGCGGCGTGCGGCGCGCCGCCGCCCGCGTCGTCGCGGCGGCCGGGAAGGCCCCCTCCCTGCAGACTGCTCATCCTTCGCTCCTTCTCCTCCCCGTTCCCGGGGGCGTCCCGTCCGGTCCGGGACGCGGTCGACGCGCCGTCGCGTCCGGCGGCGCTCAGCCGATGTTCGGCAGGTGGCGTTCGACCGCCACCACCGTCCCCTGCCGCGTCGTGTGCAGCATGATCGCCTCCCCCGCGGCGAGATACGGGTCCGTCCGCGGCAGCTCGAGCGAGGCGCCCTGCTGGGACACCGCGCGCACCGCCTCGATCACCGTCGGCAGCACGGGTCGATGGGTGCACACGACCGTCGGCCGCGCCTCCCGCAGGACTCGGTCCATCACCGCGGCGGCGCGGGAGGGACGCTCGGCATGCCCCGCTTCGGTGAGCTCGTACTTGGTGCGGACCTTCAGCCCCTCGATCCGCGCCAGCGGCTCCACGGTGGACAGGCAGCGCTGCCAAGGGCTGCTCACCACGGTCGCCGGATCGAAGGCGTCCAGCAGGGCGGGCAGCGCCTTGGCCTGCTTCCTGCCCTTGGAGTTCAGCGGGCGGCTCCCCTCGCCCTTGCGCCACTTCGATCGCGACAGCGCCGCGCCGTGGCGCTGGACGATGATCGGGACCGTCGCGAGCTCGTCGGCCTCCAGGTAACGGCGCAACGACCCCAGCGTCACCTTGTCGCTCTGCCGCGCGACCAGGTGCTCGGCCTCCTCCAGACTCGTCCACCGCACCTGGTCGATCTCTCCCGCGTCCGCGGGGCCGGGGGCGACCTGGGCGCGCACGGTCGCCGACCAGTACTGCACGATCTTGGTGCGACCGTCGGGCAGCAGGTAGACGGAGGCCGGCAGCGGCCGGTGCAGCCGCACCCGGTATCCGGTCTCCTCGGCCACCTCGCGGACGGCGGCCGCCGGGAAGGTCTCCCCCTTGTCGAGCTTCCCCTTGGGGACCGACCAGTCGTCATAGCGCGGACGGTGGACCAGCAGCACCTCGAGACCTTCCGCGCTCTCGCGCCAGGCGAGGGCTCCGGCGGCGAGGACGGGGGGCGGGCTGCCGGGGGCGACGCGCACGGATCAGCCCCTGGTCGCGGCGCGCATCTGCACGTCGCGTCCCGAGACGGCGAAGCCCCAGCGCTCGTACAGCCGCAGCGCCGCGGTGTTGTCCGCCTCGACGTAGAGCTCCACGCCGGGGACGCCGTCCTGCGCGAGCTGTTCGAGGGAGGCCGCGAGCAGCTGTGCGGCGACGCCGTGGCCCTGGACCGACGGGTCGGTCGCGACCACGTAGATCTCCGCGTCGGCCGCGGTGGCGCCGGGATGCTCCCGCTTGACCCAGACGAACCCCACGAGCTCTTCGCCGCGGCGCGCCACCAGCATGTCCCGGGCGTCGAACCAGGGCTGGTCCAGGCGCCGGGCGAGGTCCTGGCCCGTCAGCGCACCCTGCTCGGGATGGTCGGCGAAGGCGCGGGCGTTGACCGCCACCCAGCCGCTCGCGTCGCGGTCCTCCCGGAAGCGGTCCAGCATCAGCCCCTCGAGGGTCGAGGACGGGGTGGGCGGCACGGGATGATCCGCGCCGAGAGCGCGGCGCAGGGTCAGCAGACGACGGGTCTCGTGCAGCCCGGCCGCGGCGAGGAAGGCGAGGGACCCCTCCAGGGCGCCGTGGGCCCACACGCCGGCGTCGGGACGACGCTCGAGCGACGCGGCGAGCAGCGCGGAGCCGTGGCCGCGGCGCCGCTGCGCGGGGTCCACCATGCCCTGCACCGTGCCGTCGGTCAGCACGCTCGCGTAGCCGATCAGGTGCCCCGCGGCGGACGCATCCTCGAGGATCAGATGGAGGGCGGAATCGTCCTCCAGGGCGAGCAGCGCGGCCTCGTCCAGCGGGCCGGCGCCGTCGTGCGCCGTGACGAGTTCGGCCAGGGAGCGGACCGCTGCGCGCCGGGGCGGGGTCAGAGCGGCCGTCGTGATCATGAGGTCCTTCCGGGACTCGGCGGTGGGGGTGCTGCGACGGCACGTGCGGGCGCCACGAGGAGGGACGAATAGGTGGCAGCCTGCGGGCCCTCGTAGACTGACACTGTAGCGCCCGTCAGACCGCTCTCCGGCGACGGTGTGGACGGACCGGATTCGACAGCGAGGGAGGACCTGTGACCGCTCCCGAGCGCGCTCCCCTCGGGGCGGCCCTCGCCCTGCTCCTGATGCTGGTCTCGCTCACCGGGGCCCTGTCCCCGCTGCTGATGGCCCTCGCCGTCGCGCTGCTCGCGCTGCTGATCGGCATCGCCTGGCCGACCCTGCTCGAGCTCCCCTCCGCCCTGGGGACCCGGATCGTGGTGATCGCCGCCGGCGTGCTCGGCGCCCTGGCGAGCATCGTCGCCCCCGAGCGCGTCCCCGCGATCTCCGCGGTGGTGATGGTGTGCGCCGTCGGGGTCTTCGCCTCCTTCGCGCACCAGATGGTGCGTCGGGACCGTCGCGGGCTCACCGCCTCCCTCACGGGCACCGTGGCCGGGGTGTTCGTCTCCGCCCTCGCCGCCACCTGGGTGATCGCCCAGGCCAATGCCGTCGAGCACGGCGGCACGAGCCTGATCACGGCGATCGCCGCCGGGCTCGGGGCCACCCTTCTGCTGGACGCGACCTCGCTGCCGGGCCGGCTGCGCTTCACGCTGTCCGCCGTGGCCGGCACCGCCGTGACGGCCGTGCTCGCGGTGGTGCTCGCGGGCATCTCGCCGCTGCTAGCGGTCCCGGTGGGCCTGGTGACCGCGATCGCCGCCGCCAGCGCCCATCTGCTGGTGGGCTCCTCCCTGGTCGCGAAGGAGCCCGTGCCCTCGCTCGCGGTGGCCGCGGTGCCGGTCGCGACCGTGGGCGTCCTCGCCCACCTCGTGGTGACGCTCCTGCCCTGAGGCCCCCGCCGGGGGTGCGGGACGATAGACTGCCGGCATGTCCGCGCTCTCTCTGTTCTTCCTCGCTCTCGTCGTGCTCGTGGGCCTCGGGACGCTCGCCTTCGCCGTCCTCGTGGTCACCCGTCTGTTCGACCGCTGAGCCCGAAGCGGCACCGATGCCCATCACGCTCGACCCCTCGCTCCCCCGCCCCCTGTACCCGCTGGCCTGGTTGATCGGCAGCTGGGAGGGCTCCGGCGCCCTCCAGAGCACCGAGGACGGCGCTCCCGGGCGCCGCGTCGAGCAGCAGCTGGACTGCACGGCGCAGGAAGACGGCACGCTGTCCTGGGTCTCGCGCATCCACGTGATCGACGCCCCGGCTCCGCTCCCGCCCACCAGCGCCTTCTCCCGCGACGACGCACCCGCCCCTGCCCCCTCGGGCACCGGGGAGCGCAGCCTGCTCCACCGCGAGGAGGGCGTGTGGCGGGTCGGCGATCTGCTGCCCGGTCAGGACGTCGCGGCGGCCGAGTCCGCCCGGCCCGGGACGCCCGCGAGCGCCCTCTCCTCCGCGCTCGAGGTGCATCTGGAGCGGCGCGGCGAGGAGCCCGAGGACTGGGTCGGCGAGGTGCGCGGGCCACGCGTGCAGCTCGCGCTGACCGCCCCGGGCGCCGCCGCGGAGGGCACCTCCGTCGTGACCGCCGCGCGGATGTTCGGCTACGTCAGCGGCCGGCTGATGTGGCTGTGGGAGCGCCGCACGCCGGTGCCGGACGGCGCCCCGGGCGAGACCGCCCTGACCCCCTATCTCTCCCTGGAGCTGCATCGTGTCTGAGCCCGCCGGCGCGGAGCCCCTCCGCGCGATCCGCCCCCTGCTGAGCGCCTCGGCGGTGCTCGGCGAGGGTCCCGACGCCCCGGTCCCCGCCCACTACGGGGCCCCGCTGCGGGAGCAGCGGCACCTGCTGGACCGCACCGCCGTCGTCGACCTCGGCCATCACGAGCTGCTCGAGGTGCGCGGCGCCGACGCCCGCAGCTGGATGACCACGGTCACCACCCAGGTGCTCAGCGGCACGCCCGTCGGCACCTCCTCCTCGCTCGCCGTGCTCTCCCCGCAGGGCCGCGTCGAGCACCTCGCCTCCGCCGTGGTGATCGACGAGGAGGCCCTGCTGCTCGTGCTCGACCCCGGGGCGCGCGCCGGGCTGCGGAGCTATCTGGAGATGATGCGCTTCGCCGCGCGGGTCGAGCTGGTGGACCGCGACGACCTGCGCGTGCTCGGCGCCGTCGCCCCCGCCGCCGAGGTGCTCCCGGAGCTGGGCCTGCCGGAGCCGGTCGCGATCTGGTCGGAGCCGTGGCCGCACCTCGCCCCCGGCGGCGTGGCCTACGGACCGGACCCCGAGGATCCCGTCGGCGCCGTGCTCACCGTCCTCGAGGCCGCCGGGATCGAGCAGCTGCCCTGGCAGACGCGGCACCTGGCCGGGATGACCTCCTGGGAGGCGCTGCGGATCGCGGACCACCGCGCCCGCGCCGTCCGCGAGGTCGACGAGCGCACCATCCCGCACGAGCTCGACCTGCTGCGCACCACCGTGCACACCACCAAGGGCTGCTACCGCGGTCAGGAGACGGTGGCGAAGGTGCTGAACCTCGGGCAGCCCCCGCGCCGCCTGGTGATGCTCCACCTCGACGGCTCGCAGGACGTCCCTGCCGGCGCCGGCGGACAGGTGCGCCTGGGAGGGTCCGACGGGAAGGTCGTGGGCACCGTCACCTCCGCCGCTCTGCACGTGGACCTCGGTCCGATCGCCCTGGCCGTGGTGCGCCGCGCGGTCCCGCTCGACGCCGCGCTGAGCGTGCAGGTGCCCGCCGGCACGGGCGACGAGGCACCCGGCGAGGTGTGGCTCGACGCCTCCCAGGAGCCGATCGTGATCTCTCGCGAGCACGGGGAGCGCCCGCGAACCGCGAAGCTCTGAGCCCGGACCGGCCCGCGGCGCCCCCGGCGCCGCCTGCACGAGACCGACACGGCATCCGCACGCCCTGATCCCCGTTCGTCCTCCGCGGCGCCGCGAGGACCTGGAACAATGGCGGCCATGAGCGCACAGGGCGATCAACAGCAGTGGTCCCGGCACCGGCAGGAGGTGATCGAGGCCAAGGAGCAGGCACTCCGCGCCGCCCATGAGGCCGAGCACGAGAGGGCGACCGCGATGATCCGCGCGGGGGTGGAGCGCTTCCTGGCCGCCGGCATCGGCCCGGTCCCGCTGCGCGCGCGCCCGTACACGGGCTCCGGCACGGTGCGCACCGGTCTGGAGGGCTGGTACCTCAAGCACGATCGCTCGCTCGCGGTGGACGCCGAGGGCCGTTACTACGTGATGCGGGTGGACGGCGGCCTGCTCTCCCGGCTGCGGGGCGCCTCCCCCGAGCCGCGACCCGCCCCGCTGATCGTGGGCCGCGGCGCCCGCGACGGCGACACCTTCCAGCTCGAGGAGCTGCTGCAGATGCGGCTCGAGGACCCGGTGCGCCCGTGAGCGCCCGGCGGACGGATGCGCAGGGCGCTGCGGCGCCGGCCGCACCGGGGCGCGTGGGCGGTGCGACCACCACCGCCTCGCTCCCGATCGTGGAGCGGGTGCGGGGCGCGGCCCGGCGATGGTTCGCACAGGGCTTCCACCGGACCCGGAACGACGCGCTGACCGTGGGGCGTGCCGCCCTGGCCGCCTCCCTCGCCTACTTCGTCAGCGGCCTGATCTGGGGGCACGAGTTCCCGTTCTTCTCCGCGATCGTCGCCTTCATCATCATCGGCTTCGGCATCGAGAAGAAGATCCGCAAGATGCTCGAGATGGCCTGCGGGGTGATGCTCGGGGTGGCGCTGGGCGAGCTCGCTCGCGAGGTGATCGGATCGGGGACCTGGCAGATCTTCGTGGTGGTGGTCGTCGCCGGGATGCTGGCGCGGCTGATCGACTCCAGCAATCTGTTCGGGTTCCAGGTCGCCATCCAGTCGCTGCTGGTGATGATCATGCCGATCACCCCGGGGATGACGCCCGGCGGCCGGGTGCTGGACGCCCTGACCGGGGTGAGCGTCGCGATCGTCATCTATCTGCTGCTGTCCGGGGACCCACGCCGCCTGCAGCGCCGGGCGGCGATCTCCTTCTACCAGGAGCTCGACGACACCCTGGTGAGCCTCGCGCTGGCCGCGCGCAGCGGGGACCGGGGCGTGGCCCAGGCGGCGCTCAAGAGCATCCGCGACTCCTCGCAGAAGTACACCGACGAGTGGAAGCTCGCCAACGACGTCGCCGACGAGATGGCCACCTTCTCCCCCGCCGTGCTGCGCCATGCGGGGGAGGTGGACCGGCTGCGGCACCTGCTGGTGGGCTCCGACCGGGCCATGCGCAACATCCGGGTGATCGCGAGACGGGAGGTCGAGTTCCTCGACGCCGTGCACGGCGATGCGCACTCCACGCTCGCCGAGGCGCTCTCCGCGGCCCGGGACGCGGTCCAGGAGCTCTCCGCCGCCGTCTCCCACCGGGAGGTGGACTTCACCGAGGCACGCCGCACGCTGCGGCTGTTCAGCTCCTATCTCACCCCGGAGATGCTGCTGCGCAACGACGAGGGGCTGCGTCCCGGTCGGGCCGGCCACTTCGAGGGCGTCACGCTGACCATCCAGCTGCGTTCCCTGGCGATCGACCTGCTGCAGGCCACCGGCCTCGGCGCGGCGGAGGCCAAGAAGTTCCTGCCCAGCCTGATCATCGCCGCGGACGGCGATGCCATCGGCCCTCGGCCGATGACCCAGGAGATGCGGGCCCTCGAGCCGCCGGCCACCACCGAGGCGATCGAGCTGCTGATCGCGGACCGCTCGGATCCCGACCGCCTCCGCTGAGCGGGGCAGCCGCCGCGGCGATCCCGGCGGTGCCCAGGGCCGGCCCGTATCCTGAGGGGATGATCGCCCTCATCCAGATGTGGATCTTCCTCGTGCTCTCCCTGGCGCTCCTGGCCGTCGAGGTCTGGGCCCTCGTCAACGCCCTGCGCTTCCGGGCGGACGCCTACACCGCCGCGGACAAGCGCAGCAAGGTGTTCTGGGGCGTGCTGACGGGCGTGGCCGTGCTGCTGGGCTTCCTCTCGATCCCCTACCCGGTGGGCCGCGGCAGCTCGATGCTGTTCATGCTGGGCGGGATCATCATCGCCGGCATCTTCCTGGCGGACGTGCTGCCGGCCCTCAAGCGGGTGATGGGGCGCGCCCAGGGCCATCGCTGGTGAACGCGACAGGACCCCGGAGCCGACGCTCCGGGGTCCTGGGCTGAGACGGGGCCGCGCTCAGGCGGGCCCGCCGCTCACTTGGCGCTGGTGCCGGCCGAGCGGAGGTTCTCGCAGGCCTCGACGATGCGGGCGGCCATGCCGGCCTCCGCCTTCTTGCCCCAGGCGCGGGGGTCGTAGGCCTTCTTGTTGCCGACCTCGCCGTCGACCTTCAGCACGCCGTTGTAGTTCTCGAACATGTGCGAGACCACGGGGCGGGTGAAGGCGTACTGGGTGTCGGTGTCGATGTTCATCTTGATGACACCGTTGTCGACCGCGGTCTGGATCTCCTCGAGGGTGGAGCCGGAGCCGCCGTGCATCACCAGGTCGAAGGGCATGTCCTTGCCGTACTCGGCGCCGACGGCCTTCTGGATGTCCAGCAGCACCTCGGGGCGCAGCTTGACGTTGCCCGGCTTGTACACGCCGTGCACGTTGCCGAAGGTGAGAGCGGTGAGGTAGCGGCCGCGCTCGCCCAGGCCCAGCTTGGCGGCGGTCTTCAGGCCGTCCTCGGGGGTGGAGAAGAGCTTGTCGTTGGAGACGTCCGCCTCCACACCGTCCTCCTCGCCGCCCACGACGCCGACCTCGATCTCGAGGATCTTCTTGGCCGCGACGGACTTCTCCAGCAGGCGCTCGGCGATCTCGAGGTTCTCGTCGACCGGCACGGCGGAGCCGTCCCACATGTGGGACTGGAACAGCGGGTCCAGGCCCTTGCTCACGCGGTTCTCGAGGTCCCACTGGATGAGGGGCTCGACCCAGGTGGGCAGAACCTCCTTGGCGCAGTGGTCGGTGTGCAGGGCGACGGTGATCGAGTAGTTCTTGGCCACGGCGTGGACGTACTCGGCCAGCGCGATGGAGCCGGCGACGCGGTCCTTGACGGTGGAGCCGGAGAGGTACTCGGCGCCGCCGAAGGACACCTGGATGATGCCGTCGGAGCCCGCCTCGGCGAAGCCCTGCAGGGCCGCGGTCGCCGTCTGGGAGCTCGAGACGTTGACCGCCGGGTAGGCGAACTTGCCCGCCTTGGCGCGGTCGATCATCTCTGCGTACTGATCCGGGGTTGCGACTGCCATGTGGCATTCTCCTTCGCTGAAGAGAGTAAGAGACGACCGGCGGAGCGGAGGCGCCGCACGAGGTCGTTCGATCCGAGCCATTGTCCCACAGCGCGCGGAGATGCCGCGGCCGCGGTCCCTGGGCGGACAGCGGCCTCAGCGCAGCGGGCCCTCGGGGATCTCCGCGTGCTGGAGCACCCAGCTGTGCAGGGCGATCGCGGCCGCGGCGGCCACGTTGATCGAGCGGGTGGAGCCGAACTGGGTGATGCCGACGACGAGGTCCGCGGCCTCCAGCAGCTCCTCGCTGAGGCCCGGCCCCTCCTGGCCCACCACCAGCAGCGCGTTCTCCGGCAGAGCCGTGCGCTCGATGGGCAGGGCACCCTCGACCAGGTCGATCGCGACCAGCGGACGGCCCTGCTCGCGGGCCCAGGCCCGCAGGTGCGCGGCATCGGGATGATGGATCTCGTGCTGGTAGCGGTCGGTGACCATGGCGCCGCGACGGTTCCAGCGGCGCCGGCCCACGATGTGGAAGGCGCCGACGGCGAAGGCGTTCGCGGTGCGCACCACCGAGCCGATGTTGGCGTCGTGCTCGAGGTTCTCGATCGCGATGTGCACCGCGTGCCGGCGGGTGTCGAGCTCGGCGACGATCGCCTCGCGCCGCCAGTACCGGAAGCGATCCTCGACGTTGCGGCGGTCGCCCTCCGCGAGCAGCACGGGATCCAGCCGCGGGTCGTCGGGCCAGGGCTCGGGATGGGGGCCCACGCCGACGGCGCGGGGCTCCGCGGGACGCTCCTCGCTCATCGGGTGAGTCCCGCCTCGGCCCCGGCGGACGCGCGCTCCGGCGCGCCGGGTCCCCGCCGGCCCGCGTGCTCGACGGGATGCACGGACGCTCGGCTCAGATCTCGAGCTCGGAGATGTCGAAGGCGGAGACGTAGCGATGCCCGGCGGCCTCGACCGCCTGCTTCGAGGCGTCGGCGCGGTGGACGATGACCGCGACGGCGTCGATCCGGGCGCCGGCCTCGGCGAGCGCCTCGCAGGCGGTCAGGACGCTGCCTCCGGTGGTGGAGGTGTCCTCGACGGCGACCACGCGGCGGCCCGAGACCTCGGGGCCCTCGATGCGGCGCTGGAGGCCGTGGGCCTTGTTCGCCTTGCGCACCACGAAGGCATCCAGAGCCTCGCTCGCCGGGTCCGCCGCGGAGGCGTGCAGGATCGAGGCGGCCACGGGGTCCGCGCCGAGCGTCAGCCCGCCCACGGCCGCGATGCCCGGCACCAGGCCCTCGCGCTGCAGAAGGTCCAGCATCACGCGTCCCACCAGCGGCGCGGCCTCGTGGTGGAGGGTGATGCGGCGCAGGTCCACGTAGTGATCGGCCTCCGCGCCCGAGGAGAGGGTGACCTGCCCGCGCACGACGGCGAGGTCGCGGATCAGCACGCGCAGTCGCTCGCGCGCCTCGTCGACGGGCAGGGACAGGGCGGGCGCGATGCTCTCGGCAGACATGCGCTCAGGGTACTGGACGGCACCCGCCCGCCGCGGCCGCCGCCGGGGTGGCCTCCCCGCTCAGCCCTCGTCCTCCTCCCCCTGCCAGGGGGCGTTGAGGGTGCGGCGGGAGGCCTTCCGACGGGAGCGCTGCACCGACCTCACCTGCATCCGGTGGTACCAGTTCGGAGAGGTCATGGCGCGCACCAGCGGCCGGGGGGCGATGCGGGAGAACTCCCCGGCGGTGCGGTACTTCACGGAGGGGATGGACAGCACGGCGCCCCGGGCCGTGTCCTTGAGCGCCTGCTCCACGACGTACGGCGCCTTGAGCCAGGTGATCCGGGGCAGGCCGTCCATGCTCATGGCGGCCCGCTCGTGGAACTCGGTCTGCACGAAGCCGGGCAGGAGCGCCGTGGCGGTGACCCCGGTGCCCTTGAGCTCCATCGCGAGCGACTCGGTGAAGACCGTGACCCAGCTCTTGGACGCGGAGTAGGGCCCCGCGGTGGTGTAGCCCGCGAGCGAGCTGACGTTGAGGATCGCGCCCCGGCGGCGCTGCACCATGGTGCGCGCTGCGGCGTGGGAGAGCACCAGCACCGCGCGCATGAGGGTGTCCATCTGCTTCTCGTGGTCCGCGATGCCCACGTCGAGGAAGCCGCCGCGCAGCCCGTAGCCGGCGTTGTTGACCAGGAAGCTCACCCGGTCCACGGGATCGGTGAGGCGGATCGCGACCCGCTCGAGCTGCTCGCGGTCGGAGAGGTCCGCGGGCAGGATCTCGACCGTGACGGAGTGGACGTCCCGGATCTGCTCGGCGACCGCCTGCAGCCGGTCCTCGTCGCGCGAGACCAGCACGAGATCGTGCCCGGTCCCGGCCAGCTGCCAGGCGAACTCGAGGCCCAGGCCGGAGGTGGATCCGGTGACGAGTGCACGCGTCATGGACCGAGTTTACGACTGTCCGGACCGCGCTCCCGCCCTGGGCGCGCGTCGGCGCGTCCCCGTAGGATCGGGAACATGCGCATCGCGACCTGGAACATCAATTCCCTGCGGGCCCGGATGGATCGGGTCCTCGCCTTCCTCGAGCGTCACGAGGTCGACGTGCTCGCCCTGCAGGAGACGAAGGCCCGACCCGACCAGCTGGACCTCACGGCGCTGCAGGAGGCCGGGTACGAGGTGGCCGCGCACGGGCTGAACCAGTGGAACGGCGTGGCGCTGATCTCGCGGGTGGGGCTCGAGGACGTGCGCACCGAGCTGCCGGCGGTGCCCGCCTGGCCGGAGGACGGGACCGGCGTGGTCGAGGCGCGCGCCCTCGGCGGCGTGGTCGGCGAGGGCCTGCGGATCTGGTCGCTGTACATCCCCAACGGGCGCGAGCTGGATCATCCCCACTACGCCTACAAGCTGCGCTGGCTCGAGGCGCTGCGCGCCGAGGGCGCGCGTGCGCTCGCCGAGGACGCGGGCTCCCGCACGATGCTCGTGGGCGACTTCAACGTCGCCCCGCTCGACGAGGACGTCTGGGACGTGGCGGCCTTCGAGGGGAAGACCCATGTCACCGAGCCGGAGCGCGCGGCCTTCCGCGCCGTGGTGGACGCCGGCTATGCGGACGTGGTGCGCCCCGAGCATCCCGGGCCCGGGGTCTACACCTACTGGGACTACCAGGCGCTGCGCTTCCCGAAGAAGGAGGGCATGCGCATCGACTTCGTGCTCGGCTCCCCCGCCGTGCAGTCCGCGGTGACGGGATCCTTCATCGACCGCGAGGAGCGCAAGGGCAAGGGCGCCTCGGACCATGCGCCGGTGGTGGTGGACCTCGACCTCTGAGGTCGCCACGCAGCCCGGCGTGCGGCACGCCGGCCGCTCGGGGGCAGACATGAAGGAGCGGCGTCGCGTTCAGTCGCGGCGCCGCTCCAGACGAGCCCTCTGCATCGGGATCAGGCGTACACGTTCACTGGCTGCGGTGGCGCTGTCGACGCCTCACAGCCGGTCCGTTGCGGGGACCAGTCGTACGTGGGTTCCGATGCCGGTATTCGTCGTTGTGCAGATCACACTACGCCCCTGAGAGCGGGGGCGCAAGCACCGCGAACCCGGTGACCGTTCCTCCCCACCGTCCCCTCGTCCACAGGCGCTCGGGGGCCTCTGGGCGCGGCCCCGTCGGCCGGCCACGATGGCGGCATGACCAGCACATCCGCTCCGCTCCGCCGCTCCGTGGAGGCAGTGCCCGGCCTGCCCGGCGCCTCGGTCCCGACCGAGCCCGAGGAGCACCCCCGCAGCTCTCCGCGCCGCCGTCGCTCTCCCTTCCCCGGCGCCGCCCCGCCGTCCGGGGCCGTGCCCGCGGCGCCGGTCCCGGTCCGCGCCCGGGTGCGGTGGTCGGGGACCGACGGACCCCTGCGGGAGCAGGTGCGGGACCATGCCACGGCCGCCGGCCTCGACCTCGGCGTCGACGCCGCGGCGGGGGCGAGCGTGTGCACCGTCCTGGACGGCGACGCGCTGCTCGCCGACCCGTCCCGGGCGGCCGCCGAGCGCTCGCCGCTGCTCGTGGTCACCGCGGAGCAGGTGGTCCCGGCCGCCCTGTGGCGGTGCGCCCTCGAGGCCGGGGCGCTCGCTGTCCTCCCCCTGCCCGGCGGCTCCGAGGAGCTGCTCTCCCGCCTCGCCGCCCTCGCCCGCCCGCGCGGCTCCTCGCTGCTGCTCGGCGTGACCGGCGGCTGCGGCGGTGCCGGCGCCTCCAGCCTCGCCGCCCGCCTGGCGGCGGCCGGGCGCCGCCACGGTCCCGTGGTGCTCGTGGACGCCGATCCTCTCGGCGGGGGCCTCGATCTCCTCGTCGAGGCCCCCGCCGCGCGCGGCATCGGCTGGGAGGAGACGGCGCGGCTGGGTCCCGACGACGGCGAGGCGCTGCGGGACGCCCTGCCCCGGGTCGACGAGGTCTCGCTCCTGGTCGCCCGTGAGCACGGTGCACCCGATGCGCAGGACCTGCCCCGCGTGCTGGCGGCACTGGGCCCCGGCGGCGGGACCGTGGTGGTGGATCTGGGCGCCTCCCTGGTCCCCGCCGCTCTCGAGCACCTCGACCGGCTCCTGGTCGTGGTCCCGTCCACCGATCACGCGGTGCGGGCGGCCGGGCGCCGGCTGGAGGCGTGGGAGCTGCCGGCGGGCCTCGCCCGCATCGCCGTGCGGCGCCGCGGCGGGCTGCTCCCCGCCGAGGTGGCCGAGGACCTGGCGCTGCCGTGCGCGGCCTCCTTCCGCGACGGTCCCCGGGGCGCGGTGCCGCTGCTGGACGTGCGCCGCCGCGGCGCCGATCGAGCCGCACGCGAGCTGCTCGCGCAGCTCCACGAGGAGGCGGGGTCATGAGCGCCCCGGCCGCGGCCGAGAGCACGCCGGACCTCCCCGTCCTCCTGGAGCAGGTGCGGGAGGACCTGGTCCGCTCGCCCGGCACGGTGGACGTGCCGCGCGTCCTGCGGGTGCTGCGCGGTCAGGGGCGGGTGCTCGGGGCCTCGGCGACGCTCGAGCTCACCGCCCGGCTGCGCGAGCACATCGACGGACTCGGGCCGCTCGAGCCGCTGGTCGCCCCCGGGGTGACCGACGTGCTGGTCAACGACGACGGCGCCGTCTGGGTGGACGACGCCGACGGTCTGCACCGCGCGGAGCTGCATCTCGCCCCGGCGCAGGCTCGCGATCTCGCCGTCCGCCTCGCGACCGCCGGAGGCCGGCGCCTGGACGACGCCGTGCCCTGGGCCGACGCCCACCTTCCCTCGGGCATCCGCGTGCACGCCGTGCTGCCTCCGCTCTCGCCGGGCGGGGCGATCCTCTCGCTGCGTCTGCCCGCGCGCCGGCGTCTGGGACTCGACGACCTCGAGCAGCTGGGCGCGATCGGACCGGACTCCCGTCGGGTGCTCGCCGCGATCGTCGGCGCCCGGGTCCCCTTCCTCGTCACCGGCGGCACGGGGAGCGGGAAGTCGACGCTGCTGGCGGCGATGCTGCGCGAGGCGGCGCCGGCCGAGCGGCTGGTCGTGGTCGAGGACGTGCTCGAGCTCTCCGTCGACCACCCGCACGTGGTCCACCTGCAGTCCCGGCACGCCAACAGCGAGGGCGCCGGCGAGGTGGACCTCACCGCGCTGGTGCGCCAGAGCCTGCGGATGCGGCCGGACCGGATCGTGCTGGGCGAGTGCCGCGGCGGTGAGATCCGGGAGCTGCTGCAGGCCCTGAACACCGGGCACGAGGGCGGCTGCGGGACCGTCCATGCGAACACCGCGGCCGATGTCCCCGCCCGGCTCGAGGCGCTCGGTGCGCTCGGCGGCCTGGACCGCGGCGCGCTCGCGGCGCAGGTGGCCAGCGCCCTCGAGGTCGTGGTGCACCTGGGGCGGCACGAGGGCGTCCGCGCCCTCGAGGAGATCGCGCTGCTGGACCGGGATGCGGACGGCGCTCTGCGCACGCGGACGGCGCTGCGCGCGGACCGCGGGCGCCTGCTCGAGGGGCCCGGGGCCGCGGCGCTCGCCGCGCGGCTGCGCGACCGGGACCGCTCCGCCGTGCGGGACGGGGCGCCGCGCCGGGACCGCGGACCGGGTCGGAGGTCGTCATGAGCCTCGCCCTGCTGCCCCTGGCCCTGCTGCTGGCGTGGGTGCTCGCTCCGCCGATGCGACGCCCCGCGCTCGCGCGGCCCGACCGTCCTGCCCGGCGCACCGCGACCGGTCCGCTCGAGCTCGCTCGCTTGGTGGAGGAGCTGGCCACCGTCATCGGCTCCGGGGCGGGCATCCGCCGGGCCTGGGGCGCGGTCGCGGGCACCCTGCCGGACGGCGAGCTGCGCGACCTCGCCCGCGCCGGCGCCGCGGGCGCCGATCCCCGCCGCGCCGCCACGGGCTCCCTGCAGGGGACGGCGGGCATCGACGCGCTGGGGGCGGTCCTGGCCGTGTGCGAACGGACCGGCGCGCCCACGGCGGGCATGCTGCAGAACCTCGCCGAGGCCCTGCGCGACCTGCACGACGCCGCACAGGCCCGCCGCAGCGCCTTCGCCGGGCCGCGCTCGACGGCTCGGATCCTGCTGGTGCTGCCGCTGGCCGGGATCGGCCTCGGCGCCCTCCTGGGCGGCGATCCGCTGCACCTGCTGACCAGCTCCGGCGTGGGCCGCCACCTGGCGATCGCGGGCGGCGCGCTGACCGTGCTGGGCTGGTGGTGGATGCGCCGCCTCGTCCGCCGCGCGGATCCTCCGGCGGGCCGGGGTGTGGATCCCTCGCTGCTCCTCGAGCTGATCGCGGGGGCGCTGGAGTCCGGGCTGCCGCTCGGCCCGTCCGTCGGCGCCGTCGCCGAGGCCCTCCCGCCGGGCCCGGAGGCCACTCGCCTCGCCCGCCTGGCCGGGGCGCTGGCGGCCGGGATGCCCGCGGCCCTCGCCGCCCGGGAGCTGCCCGGCCCGTTGGAGACCCTGGGACGCTCCGCGGTCCTCGCCGAGCGCTCCGGGGCGGACCTCGCCGGGGTGCTGCGGACCGCGGCGCGGGACGCCCGGCGGGGCAGGGCTCGCGAGTCCGAGGTGCTGGCAGCACAGCTCGGCGTGCGCCTCGTGCTGCCGACGGGTCTCGCGCTGCTTCCCGCCTTCGTGGTGCTGGGGATCATCCCCACGGTGATCTCCCTGCTGGGCGGCACCTTCGCCCTCGGGGCCCCGCCGCCCTGAGCACGCAGTCCACCGGGCGAGAGCCCGGTGCGCCGGCCCCGCCACGGGTCGGCGCGGGCAGCTGCGGCTGCCACCCGGGACGGCGTCCGCCGCCCCGGCCCCCGCGGCCCGTGCCGCGAACGGACGGTGATCGCCGTCCGGACGATGAAGGAGGAGATCATGAATCCCACGAAGAACCGGATGCGCCGGCGCCTCGCGGCCGCGCTGCGGGACGAGACCGGGGCGTCCACGGCCGAGTACGCGATCACGGTGCTCGCCGCCTGCGGCTTCGCCGCCGTGCTGGTCGCCCTGCTGGCCTCGGGCGAGGTCCGCGAGATGCTGCTGGGGATCATCACCTCGGCGCTGTCCCAGGGGCTGTGATGACGCGGTCCGCCCGGTCGTCCCGCCTGCGGGGCGACCGGGGGTCCGCCACCGCGGAGACGGCGATCGTGCTGCCCGTGGTGGTGGCGATGGTCGTGGTGGTCCTCCTGTGCGGTGCGGGTCTTGCCGGCCAGCTGCGGCTCGAGAGCGCGGCGCGCGGCGCCGCCCGGGAGCTCGCCCGCGGGGAGGACTCCGCCACCGCGGTCGCCGTCGCGCAGCGGATCGGCGGGGACGGCACGGCGGTCGAGATCTCGGGGTCCGGACCCTGGGTGCGCGTCGAGGCGTCGCGGACGCTGCAGGCGCCCGCCGGCGTCCTGTCCGGAGCGAGCTGGCGGCTCTCGGCCGACGCCGTGGCCCGCCAGGAGCCGCATCTGCTCGAGGGAGGAGCACCATGAGCACCTCGGCCGCCTCGGTGCTGGCCTGGTCCGGCGCCGGCGCGGCCGCCGCGGCGGCCCTGTCGCTGCTGGGCGCCGGCCTGCTCGCCCAGGCCCGCGCGGAGACCGCCGCGGACCTGGCCTCCCTCGCCGGGGCGGACGCGCTGGCCGCGGCCTCCGGCCGGCCCTGCGCCGTCGCCGAGGAGGTCGCCGCGCGTAACGGCGCCGAGCTGGTCAGCTGCACACGGCGGGAGTGGGACGTGCTGGTGCGCACCCGGGTCGAGGCCGCCCCGCTGCCCGCGGCGACGGCACGTTCGCGCGCCGGCCCCGGACCGGCGGACCTGCCGTGAGCGGCGGGACCGCGCCGTCAGTGCTCCGCGCGCGGGCGCAGCAGGGCGAGCAGCCGCTCGGCCTGCCGCTTGGACAGCGGCTCGTTGCCGTTGCCGCACTTGGGGGAGACCACGCAGGCGGGGCAGCCGCTCTCGCAGGGGCAGTCGCCGATCATGTCCGCGGTCGCCCGCACCCAGGCCGCGGCGTCGTCGGCGCCGCGCTCGGCGAAACCCGCTCCCCCGGGCGCGCCGTCGTAGACGAAGATCGTCGGCGCACCGGTGTCCTCGTGCTGCGCCGCGGAGAGGCCGCCGATGTCCCAGCGATCGCACGTCGCCAGCAGCGGCAGCATCGAGATCGCGGCGTGCTCCGCGGCGTGCAACGCGCCGGGCAGCTCCTCGCCGGGGATCTCCGCGGCATCGGCGGTCTCCTGCGGGATCACCCACCACACG
Source organism: Brachybacterium sp. YJGR34 (assembly GCF_003347015.1). GTDB lineage: Bacteria > Actinomycetota > Actinomycetes > Actinomycetales > Dermabacteraceae > Brachybacterium. The sequence continues at coordinate 110,664 of NZ_PNFB01000002.1, read as the reverse complement.
GCCTTGGTGGTGAGGGTGCGCGGCGGCAGGTCGAGCGGGTGCTGGGCCAGCACGGCCTGGGTGAACACGTCCCGCACCTGGTAGCCGGTGACCTGGTCGGTGACGTCGACGGTGCCGAAGCACAGTCGGATCCCCTGCTCCCACTCGACCTCGCGGTCGACCTGCCGGATCCGCAGGGTGGAGGCGGACTGCGGATGGGTGGTGTGCAGCGGGTCCTCGCGATGGACGAAGGCGACCGCCTGCTCCACGTCCAGGTGGTCGACGACGTAGCTGGCGCCCTGATGGAGGTAGACGGCGCCGTCGTGCACCTGGGTGTGGGCGCTCGCGGCGTCCACCGTCCCCAGCAGCGCGCCGCTGGACCGCTCGACGATCCGCACCGGCTCGCCGCCGCTGCCGCGCAGGTCGGTGAGCTCGTGCGCGGACTCGGACAGCGTCCAGTACCAGCCCGTCTCCCGCTGCCGGAGCACGCCGCGTGCGGCGAGGGTGGTCAGCAGCTCCCGGGCGGTGGGGCCGAAGATGCCCTCCTCGCCGTCGCGGATCGCGAGCTCGGAGGCCGCCGCGCACAGGTGCGGGGTCATCACGTACGGGTTGGCAGGGTCGAACACGGCGGCCTCGACCTCCGCCCCGAGGACCGTCTCGGGATGGTGGACCACGTAGGTGTCCAGCGGGTCCTCGCGGGCGACGAACAGGGCCAGCGCCCCGCCGTCGGCGTCCTGCTTCCGCCCGGCCCGGCCGAACTGCTGCCAGAGCGAGGCGCGGGTGCCGGGCCAGCCGGCGACCACGACCGCGTCGAGACCGGCGATGTCGATGCCCAGCTCGAGAGCGTTCGTCGAGGCCAGGGCCGTCAGCTCGCCGGAGCGCAGGGCGTCCTCGAGCTCCCTCCGCTCCCGGGCGAGGTAGCCGCCGCGATAGGCGGCGATGCGCTCGGCGCGCGCGGCGAGAGCGGGCGCGGCCGTGTGCTCGGCCTTCTGGGTGAGCAGGCGGCGTGCGCCGCTGGAGACCAGCTCCGCGCCGCGGCGGGAGCGCGCGAAGACGAGGGTCTGCACGCCGCGCTCGACGAGATCGGCGAGGAGGGCGGCGGCCTCGCTGGTCGCGGAGCGGCGCAGGGGGTCCTCGCTCCGCCGCGCCCCCGCCGAAGGGTCCTCCTCGGCGCCGTCGGACGGCCCGGCGCGGTCGCCGCCGGTCCAGTGCGCCGGATCGCCGCGTCCGTCGACGCGGGTGCGGGTCCCCGGCTCCCACAGCCCGATGGTCACCCCGGCGCGCGGGGAGCCGTCCTCGGTCACGGCCGTCACGTCCTCGCCGATCAGACGGGCGGCGGACAGCTCCGGATGCGCGGTGGTCGCCGAGGCCAGCACGAAGGTGGGCGAGGCCCGGTAGTGGGCGGCGATCCTCCGCAGGCGCCGCAGCACCATCGCGACGTGGCTGCCGAAGACGCCCCGATAGCTGTGGCACTCGTCGATCACCACATAGCGCAGCGCCCGGAAGAAGTGCGCCCACTGCTCGTGGCCGGGAAGGATGCCGAAGTGCAGCATGTCCGGATTGGTGAGCACCATGGTGCCGTGCCGCCGCACCCAGCGCCGCTGCTCGGCGGGGGTGTCCCCGTCGTAGAGGGCCACCCGGGCGTCACGGATCCCGGCGCCGTCGGCCATCGCGGTGATGTTGGTCAGCTGGTCCCCGGCGAGCGCCTTGGTGGGTGCGAGGTACAGGGCGGTGGCCCGCGGCGCCTCGATGTCGAGCTCGCGCGCGCCCAGGGAGGTCAGGACCGGCAGCAGGTAGGCGAGGGACTTGCCCGAGGCGGTCGCGGTCGCGAGCACCGCGTGGCGGCCCGCATGGGCGAGCCGTGCGGCCTGCTCCTGGTGGATCCACGGCGCGGTGATGCCCCGTTCGGCCAGATGGTGCAGCAGCCGCGGATCCACCCACTCGGGGAACTCCCCGCGCCGTCCCGCCCGGGCAGGACGGCGTTCGAGGTGGGTGAGACAGGTGCGCCGGGTGGGCGGCGCCGAGAGGTCGGCGAGGAGCTCCTCCGCCCGTCCTGCCCGCATCCGCTCCCCGTTTCCCGCCCGCGCCCACCGGACCTGTGCATCTCCTGCACCTGGTCTCCCGATCGGGTCCAGGCGCCTGGGGCACAATCGTAGCCATGAGGACCGACTCTCCCCCGGCGCCGCCGCGCCTCGCCCCCGAGGAGGTCGCGGCCCTGCGCACGGACCTCGCGGCCGCCCCCTACACGGCCGAGCGCACCGAGGAGCTGCTGGGCCCGGTGCCGCTGGCCGCGCTCCGCCGCGAGGACCCGGTCCCCGCCCGTCGCGTCCTGCACGGGAGCGACGACCCGGCCGCGGTGCTCTTCACGCTGTTCGCCCTCGGGGGCGTCGTGCCGCGCTCCCGGGTCGGGACCGCCCTGCCCGCCCTCGGCGTCGACGGCGCGCTCCGGACGGGCCTCGTCGGCCCCGCCGCGGACCCCGGCCCCCGCGGGCTCGACGATCACGTCCCCGACGACCCGGACACCCCGCTGCGCGCGCTGGTGGACCTCACCCCGTATGCCGCGCGGGACGACGCCGGAGAGATCTCCTGGTGGATCGCCTCGGACCTCTCGGAGCTCGCCACCGGGCGCGCCCTGCACGGCGAGCACGTGCTCGGCGTGGGCGGCGCCTCGCTGACCCTGGCCCGGATCGCGCCGCGGGAGCGGGTGGGGCGCGTGCTGGACCTCGGCTGCGGCAGCGGGATCCAGGCCCTGCACGCCGCTCGGCACGCCGAGCACGTGGTGGCCACCGACCTCTCGGAGCGCGCGCTGGCCTTCGCCGCGCTCAACGCCGCGCTCAACGACGTGGAGATCGAGCTGCGCCGCGGTTCGCTGCTGGAGCCGGTCGCCGGGGAGCGCTTCGACCTGATCGTCTCCAACCCGCCCTTCGTCATCACCCCGCGCGGCGCGGAGGACGACGGGACCCGCTGGACCTATCGCGACGGCGGCCGTGCCGGGGACACCCTGCTGGCCGAGCTGCTGCGCACGCTGCCCGGCCATCTGGCCCCCGGAGGGCGCGCCGTGCTGCTGGGCAACTGGGAGATCGGCGAGGAGGAGCCGTGGGACGCGCATCCCCGCGCCTGGCTCGAGGACGCGCGAGCCGACGGCGTGGACGCCTGGGTGATCCAGCGCGAGCAGGAGGATCCCGCGCAGTACGCGGAGACCTGGGCCCGCGACGGCGGCCTCACCGACCGCGACCCGGGCTGGGCGGGCCTGCTGGGCGCCTGGCTCGACGACTTCGCGGCCCGCGGGGTCGCCGCGATCGGCTTCGGCTACCTGCTGCTGCGCCGCCCCGCCGACGGGGCCGGCGAGCGCGCGGGGGTGCTGCGCACCGAGCGGATCGCGGGCACCGGCAGCGGGTCCCTCGCCGAGCACCTCGGCGCCGGGATGCTCGCCCTGGACCGCCTCGCCGCGCTGGACGACACGGCCCTGGCCGGCACCCGTCCCGTGCGCGCCGCGGACGTCGTCGAGCGGCGGCACCTCACCCCGGGGCAGTGGGACCCGATGCTCATCGAGCTCGTGCAGGGCGCCGGCTTCGCGCGTGCCGTGCCGGCGGACCAGCTGCTGGCCGCGACCGTCGGGGCGCTGGACGGGACCCTCACCCTCGGCCAGGTCCTCGCCGCGGTCTGCGCGCTCACCGACGCCGACGAGGACGAGGCCCGCGAGCGGCTGCTGCCCGCGGTGCGCGACCTGGTGATCACGCAGATGGTGACGCTGTGAGCGCCGAGGGCGCCGGCGGCGGGCGGCTCCGGCCCCTGCTGGCCCTGCTCGCCGCCGCCGTCTGCGCCGCGGCGGTCGTGCTGCTGGCCCGGACCGCGGTGGGCACCGCGAGCGGGCAGCGGCTGGACCAGCTCACGCTCTCCGGCGCGCAGGCCCATGACGGCCCGCTCTCGCAGTACGCCGAGCTGGCGGTCGAGACCGTCAGCATGCCGGTGATCGGGGCTCTCCTCGCCGCCACCGTGCTGCTGGTGCTGCTCCGGCGGCGCACGGCCCTGCTGCTGCCGCTGTCCGTCCTGATCCTCGGCGCGAACCTCACCACCCAGCTGATCAAGCACGTGCTGGTCGACCGGGAGGCGCTGGGGCCGGGGATCGAGATCACCCCGAACTCCTTCCCCTCCGGGCACACCACCCTCGCCGCGACCGCGATGGTCGCGCTGGTGCTGGCCTCCGGCCGCGCCCGGGTGGTGCTCGCCCCGCTGGGTGCGCTGTGGACCGCCGCGGCCGGGATCGGCACCCTCGTGGTGGGCTGGCATCGTCCCAGCGACGTCGTCGGCGGTCTCCTCGTCGTGGCCGGCTGGACCTTCCTGGTGCTGGCGGTGCAGGGGGTCGCCGCCCGGCGCCGTCTCGTCCGCGCCGCGCGGCGTCCCGACCACGGGCGCCGGCGCCGCGGCGGCGGCCCGGGGGTGGGCGCGGCCTCGTCGCCGCCGGCCGAGATCGCGACGGCCGCGGTGCTCGCGCTCGCCGGGGCGGCGGGGCTCGCGATCGGCGCGCTCGGCATCGCGAACCTGCCGCGCCCGCTGGACCTCGAGGACGCCGCCGCGCAGCTCGACGCCTTCGCGGCCACGGCCGCGGTGATCGCCGGCTGCGCGGCCGCCTGGATGTCCCTGGTGCTCCTGCTGCGCCCGCCGATCTCACACCGGGGCCGTCCCGGCGACCGTGTACCGTGAGCAGTCGCCGAGCGCCGAGGGTGCGAACGGTGCACCCCGGCCAGCGGCCACCGCGAACGGGCCGCGACGTGACGCGGCGAGGAAGGACACTGCAACGTGACTGGCGGACGGCATCTGGTGATCGTCGAGTCCCCGGCGAAGGCGCGGACCATCGGGCGATACCTGGGCGATGAGTACGACGTGAAGGCCTCGGTGGGGCACATCCGGGACATCCCGGTGCCCCGCGACCTCCCCGCGGAGATGAAGAAGGGGCCGTACGGCAAGTTCGGCGTCGACGTCGAGAACGACTTCGACCCGTACTACATCGTCTCCCCCGACAAGAAGAAGACGGTCGCGGACCTCAAGAAGTCCCTCAAGGACGCCGACACCCTCTACCTCGCCACCGATGAGGACCGCGAGGGAGAGGCCATCGCCTGGCATCTGCTGGAGACCCTCAAGCCCAAGAAGAGCCTCCCGGTCAAGCGCATGGTCTTCCACGAGATCACCCGGGACGCGATCCTCGGGGCGCTCGAGAACACCCGCGAGATCGACACCGACCTGGTCGACGCCCAGGAGACCCGCCGCATCCTGGACCGCCTGGTGGGCTTCGAGCTCTCCCCGGTGCTGTGGCGCAAGATCAAGCCGTCCCTCTCCGCAGGGCGCGTGCAGTCCGTCGCCACCCGGCTGGTGGTCGAGCGCGAGCGCGAGCGGATGGCCTTCGTCGCCGCCGACTACTGGGACGTGACCGGCACCTTCGCCGCTGACGGCGGGCAGTTCACCGCGAAGATCGCGACCGTGGACGGCGCGCGCGTCGCCACCGGCAGCGACTTCGCCGACGACGGCTCCCTGAAGCCGAAGGCCGCCGAGGCGACCGTGCTCACCGAGGAGTCGACCCGGGTCCTGGTCGAGGCGCTGACCGACGCCCCGGCGCGCGTGACCGCGCTGGACTCCAAGCCCTACACGCGCCGCCCGGCCGCGCCCTTCACCACCTCCTCGCTGCAGCAGGAGGCCTCGCGCAAGCTCCGCCTCGGCGCCCGCCAGGCGATGCGGGTGGCGCAGTCGCTGTACGAGAACGGCTACATCACCTACATGCGCACCGACTCGGTGACGCTCTCCGGCGAGGCGATCCGGGCCTCCCGCGCCCAGGCCGCGGAGCTGTACGGCGCGCAGTACGTGCCGGACAAGCCCCGCCACTACCAGAACAAGTCGCAGGCCGCGCAGGAGGCGCACGAGGCGATCCGGCCCGCGGGTGATCACTTCCGCACCCCCGCCGAGGTCGCCGGGCAGCTCTCCGGGGACGAGTTCCGCCTCTACGAGCTGATCTGGAAGCGCACCGTCGCCTCGCAGATGGCCGACGCCAAGGGCACGACCTCGACGGTCGAGCTGCTGCTGGAGCGCGAGGGCCGCCGCGCCACCTTCCGCGCCGCCGGCACCGTGATCACCTTCCGCGGCTTCCTCGCCGCCTACGAGGAGGGGCGCGACGCCTCCCGCTACGGCAACGACGAGACCGGGGACAAGCGCCTGCCGCAGATGGAGGAGGGGCAGGAGCTGGCCACCCGCGAGCTGACGCCCGACGGCCACTCCACCACCCCGCCCCCGCGCTTCACCGAGGCCTCGCTGGTGCGTGCCCTCGAGGAGCGCGGCATCGGCCGACCCTCGACCTACGCCTCGACCGTCGCCACCGTCCAGGACCGCGGCTACGTGCTGCGCCGCGGCACCGCGCTGGTGCCCAGCTGGACCGCCTTCGCGGTGGTGCGGCTGCTGGAGGAGCACTTCGGCGCCTTCATCGACTACGACTTCACGGCCCAGATGGAGCAGCAGCTGGACCGCATGGCCCAGGGCGAACTGGGGCGCGCGGACTACCTGCGCAACTTCTACCTCTCCGACGGGACCGACGGCCCCATCGGCCTCAAGCCCATGGTCGACGACCTCGGCGACATCGATGCCCGGGCGATCAACAGCATCGAGATCGGCGACGGCATCACCCTGCGCGTGGGCCGCTACGGCGCCTACATCGAGCGCCTGGCGCGGGACGAGAACGGCGAGCTCGTCGAGGGGGGCACCCCGCAGCGCGCCCCCGTCAACGACGAGATCGCCCCGGACGAGCTGACCGTCGAGATCGGCGAGCAGCTCCTGGAGCGGGCCAAGGACGACGGCCGCGTGCTGGGCACCGATCCGGAGACCGGGCACGAGATCATCGCCAAGGACGGCCGCTTCGGCCCCTACGTCACCGAGGTCCTCCCGGAGCCGGAGGAGACCGGCGGCAAGAAGGTCCCCAAGTCCAAGCAGCCCAAGCCGCGCACCGGCTCGCTGCTGGCGTCGATGGACCTGTCCACCGTGACCCTCGAGGACGCGCTGAAGGTGCTGCACCTGCCGCGCGTGGTCGGAACCACCGAGGACGGCACCGAGATCACCGCCCAGAACGGCCGCTACGGCCCGTACCTCAAGAAGGGCACGGACTCCCGCTCCCTGGAGTCCGAGGAGCAGATCTTCTCGATCACCCTCGAGCAGGCCCTGGCGATCTACGCCCAGCCCAAGACGCGCGGACGGGCCGCCGCCAAGCCCCCGCTCAAGGAGCTCGGCACCGACCCCACCAGCGAGAAGCCGATCGTCATCAAGGACGGCCGTTTCGGCCCGTACATCACCGACGGAACCACCAACGTCTCGCTGCGCTCGACGGAGAAGGTCGAGGAGATCACCGAGAAGGTCGCGATCGAGAAGCTCGCGGAGAAGCGCGCCAAGGGGCCGGCCAAGAAGCCCGCCGCGAAGCGCACCACCACGCGCAAGAAGGCCCCGGCGAAGAAGGCTCCCGCGAAGAAGGCTTCCGCGAAGGAGTGACCGGCGGCGCACGGCGCCGCACCGGGTCCCGCTGAGGGCCGAGGACGGGCACGGACCGAACGGTCCGTGCCCGTCCTCGTGCGCGCTCCGGACCCCGTCGACGCGCCGACGCCCCGATCGGGCGCGCCGCGGGACCCGATCCGTCGCGCCGCGCTGGACACGGGGCATACTGTGACCAGGAGCACATCGGTGACCCACGAAGGAGTGATCATGGAGCGACGCCCCCGCCGGCGCGCGGTCCTGTCCACAGCCGCGGCGACCGCCGCGCTCGGGATGACCGGATGCCTGCAGAATCCCGACCCCGACGGCGGCACGGGGGGTGCGGCGACCGAGCGGTACACCCCGGGGGACACCCCCGGCACGGGCACCGTGACGATCCTCGGACAGTTCGGCGGTCAGGAGCAGGAGGGCTTCGAGGCCTCCCTCGCCGCCTTCGAGGAGGACACGGGCATCACGATCCAGTACACCGCGGACACCGACTTCCCCAACACCATCCAGCAGCGAGCCGGCGCCGGCGACGCCCCGGACATCGCCCTGTTCCCGCAGCCCGGCGGCATGTTCGACCTGGCCGCGAAGGGGATGGTGGTCCCCATCGACGTCTACCTCGACTACGACCAGCTGGCCTCCACCCTGATCCCCGGCTTCCTGGACTCCGCCCGCTACCAGGGCCGCGTCTACGGCGCGCCGATGCGGATGGCCTGCAAGTCCCTGATCTGGTACCCGCGCCGCGCCTACGAGGAGGCCGGATACGCGACCGACCCGGCCACCATGCAGGAGCTCTACGAGATCACCGACCGGATCAGGGCCGACGGCATCGCGCCGTGGTCCGACGGCTGGGCCGCCGACCAGGCGACCGGATGGGTGGGCACCGACTGGATCGAGGAGTTCATGCTGCGGGTCCACGGCCCGGTCGTCTACGACGACTGGGTCAAGCACCGGATCCCCTTCAACGCCCCCGAGGTGATCGAGGTCTTCGATCTCGTCGGCGACCTGCTCAAGGGCGAGGGCAACGTGCTGGGCGGCACCACCTCGATCATCAACACCCCGTTCTCCGAGGCGCCGCTGGCCCAGTTCACCGACCCGCCCCAGGCGATGCTGGTGCGGCAGGGCAACTTCGTCACCGGCTTCTACCCCGAGGACATCCAGGCGAACATGGACGAGGAGATCGGGGTGTACGCGATGCCCACCTGGGAGGGCGGCTTCGACGGCCAGCCGATCCTGGGCGGCGGGGACCTCGCCGCCCTGTTCCGCCTCAACGACGACACCGTGGCGGTGATGGACTTCCTCAGCTCCGACGCCTTCGGCGGCGAGTGGGCCGGGGCGGGCGGCTGGCTGAGCCCCCACCGCACCTTCGACCTCACCCGGTACTCCGACGAGATCACCCGACAGGTCGCCGAGATCGCCTCCGGCGCGCAGGTCTTCCGCTACGACGGCTCGGACCTCATGCCCACCTCCGTGGGCGGCGGCTCCTTCTGGACCGGCATGGTCCAGTGGCTGCAGGACGAGAAGACCGCCCAGCAGGTGTGCGACGAGATCGAGGCGGGGTGGCCCGAGTGACCACCGGGACGCTCTCCGGGAAGGGAGCGGCCCCGGCCGCCCCGCGCACGCGCGGCAGCTCCCCGGCCCGTCCGCTGCAGGTGCTGATCGGCGCGGTCGGCATGGTGGTCACGGCGTGGCTGGTGTGCAACGCCTTCCTCGCCTGCGCCTACTACCCGCAGTGGTTCCTGGGCTCGGGGATCCTCATCGGGATCCTCGGCCTGGTGGTCGGCATCGGCGGCTCGATCGTGTTCTTCACCTTCGTGAACCTGTGCATCGAGGGCTTCCCCGCGCGGCTGTCGGAGGGGCTCATCCCCTACGCCTTCCTGCTGCCCGGCTTCAGCCTCATCGGCATCTTCCTGCTCTACCCCACGGTCCAGACGGTCGTGTACTCCTTCGCGAACGACGACTCCACGGACTGGGTGGGACTGGACAACTACGCGGCGATCTTCTCCAGCTCCGCCTTCTGGTCGGCGATGCTCAACAACCTGCTGTGGATCCTCGTGGTCCCGGTGGTCACCGTGTCCTTCGGCCTGGCCGTCGCGGTGCTCGCGGACAAGCTCTCGGCGGGCGGTGAGCGGGCGGCGAAGTCGATGATCTTCCTGCCGATGGCCATCAGCTTCGTGGGGGCCGCGACCATCTGGGGACTGGTGTACGCCTACGACTCCCCCGGCGACCCGCAGACGGGCCTGCTCAACGCCGTGGTCACCACCCTGGGCATGGATCCGCAGCCGTGGTACCAGATCTCCACCGGACGCCTGAACTCCCTGCTGCTGATGGTGATCCTCATCTGGCTCCAGACGGGCTTCGCGATGGTGCTGCTGAGCTCGGCGATCAAGGCCGTCCCCGAGGACACGGTCGAGGCCGGTCGCATGGACGGCGCGAGCGAGGTGCGGATCTTCTGGCAGATCGTCTTCCCGCAGGTGCGGACCACCCTCGTCGCCGTGCTCATCACCGTGCTGATCCTGGTGCTGAAGGTCTTCGACGTCATCTACGTGACCACCAACGGCCTGTACGACACGGACGTCATCGCGAACCTGTTCTTCCGGAAGCTGTTCACCGACCAGCAGGCCGGTCAGGCCTCCGCCGTGGTGGTCGTGCTCCTGCTGCTGGTGCTGCCGGTGCTCGTCTATCAGGTCAAGAGCTTCAGGAACCAGGAGGCGGGCCGATGACCGGGCGCATGCAGGACGGGCGCAAGCGCTCACCGGCGGCGATGATCGCCATGCCGCTGCTGGCCGTGCTGTGGACGATCCCGACCCTCGGGCTGCTCGTGACCAGCCTGCGCACCCGGGAGGCCGCGGCCACCACCGGCTGGTGGACCGCGCTGTGGGAGGGCGGCTGGACGCTCGGGAACTACGCGACCGTGCTGGGCGATCCCTCCATCGGCGGATCGCTGGTCAACTCGATCGTGGTCGCGGTGCCCGCCACCGTGCTGCCGATCATGTTCGCGGCCTTCGCCGCCTACGCCTTCACCTTCCTCCGCTTCCGCGGCAAGGACGTCCTGTTCATCATGATCGTCGCCGTGATGGTGGTGCCGATCCAGGTCGCCTTCCAGCCGATGCTGGACCTGCTGGGGCCACGGGGCCTGGGGATCAACGGGCAGTTCGTGGCGGTGTGGATGCTGCACACCGGCTTCGGCATGCCGCTGGCGATCTACACGCTGCGCAACTACATGTCGACCCTGCCCTCCTCCGTGGTCGAGAGCGCGAAGATCGACGGCGCCTCGCACTTCCAGACCTTCTGGCGCCTGGTGGCCCCGATGTCCTCCCCCGCGATCGCCGCCTTCGCCACCCTGCAGTTCCTGTGGGTGTGGAACGACCTGCTCATCGCCAAGCTGTTCCTCGGCGGCGGGGAGAACACCACGATCATCGTGAGCCTGCAGCAGATGCTGGGCACCCAGGGTCAGGGCGCGGAGCTGCTCACCGCGGGCGCCTTCATCTCGATGGTCGTGCCGATGCTGGTGTTCTTCGGGCTCCAGCGGTTCCTGGTGCGCGGCATGACCGCCGGCAGTGTCAAGGGGTAGCGGGGAGGCACCCCGGAATTCCGCCCACGGCGGACCGCCCTCCACAGGGGCCCGGGGTCCCTCGCGATGTCGGAGGCGCTCGATAGATTGGACCCATGAACCAGACCGCTGAGACCCGGGACGCCGCAGGGGAGCCGACTCTCACCCTGCCCGCCTCCACCGTCCTCGATCCGGCCGCCGCGCCGGGGCTGCGCTGGGGCGTGATCTCCCCCGGCCACATCGGCGACCAGTTCACGGCCACCGCGCACCGGGCGACCGCCTCCCGCGTGGCCTCCGTCGTCTCCCGTTCCGCGGAGCGGGCCGGGGCCTTCGCCGCCCGGCACGGGATCGAGCGGTCCTTCGACGCCGTCGAGGACATGCTCGCCGCCGGTGGCCTGGACGCCGTGTACATCGCCTCCCCGCACGCCCAGCACCACGCCCTGGCCCGTCCCGTGCTCGAGGCCGGCGTGCCGGTGCTGGTCGAGAAGGCCTTCACCCTGAACTCCGGTCAGGCCCGCGAGCTGCTGGACCTCGCCCAGCGGCGCGGCGTCTTCGCGATGGAGGCGATGTGGGCCCGTTTCCTGCCGCAGTACGACGTGCTGCGTCAGGTGCTCGCGAGCGGGATGCTCGGCGAGATCGTCGAGGTCGCGGCGGACCACGGGCAGTCCTTCCCCGAGGACCCCGCGCACCGCATGTACGCGCCGGAGCTCGGTGGCGGCGCCCTGCTCGACCTCGGCGTCTACCCGCTCTCCTTCGCGCAGATGGTCCTGGGCGATCTCACGGACCTCGCCGTGCGCGGCGATCTGACCTCCACCGGTGTCGATGCGTACGTCGCGCTGCTCGCGCGCGGGGCCGACGGCGGGCGGGCGCGCCTGTCCTCCACCCTGAACGCGCGCACCCCCACCCAGGCGGTGGTCAGCGGCACGGCCGGCTCCGCCCACCTCTCCGGGGCCTTCTTCGCCCCCGGCACCCTCACCGTGACCCTGCTGGACGGCCGCTCGGCCTCCTTCTCCCACCCCGGTGCGCCCGGAGACGGCATGGCCTACGAGATCGCGGAGTCCGCTCGCCGGATCACCGCCGGGGAGCTCGAGTCACCGCTGATGAGCTGGTACGACACCCTCAGCGTGATGTCCACGATGGATGCCGTGCGCGCCGAGCTCGGCGTGGTCTACCCCGGGGAGGAGTCGGCATGAGCCTCCTGGAGACCGCCCGCGCGCTGCGCGTCCCCTCCCCGCGCTCACCCCAGCGCGGTGCCTTCATCTCCTTCGAGGGCGGTGACAGCGCCGGCAAGACCACCCAGATCCGCATGCTGCGGGAGCACCTGGTCACCGAGCGCTCCGTCGCGGAGGACCTCATCCTCACCACCCGCGAGCCGGGCGGCACGGAGCTGGGCCGGCGGCTCCGCGAGCTGCTGCTGCACGGTCAGGAGGTCGAGGCGCGGGCGGAGGCGCTGCTGTACGCCGCCGACCGCGCACACCACGTGGAGACCCTGGTCCGCCCGCATCTCGCCCGTGGCGGCCTGGTGCTCAGCGACCGCTACCTCGACTCCTCCATCGCCTATCAGGGCGCCGGGCGCGATCTGGACCAGGACGACATCGCCTCCCTCTCGCTGTGGGCGGTCGACGGCCTGCTCCCCCATCGCACGATCCTGCTCGACGTCCCGGCGGACACGCTCGACGAGCGCCGGGAGCCCGCCGGCCGGGACCGCCTCGAGCAGGCCGGGCTCGAGTTCCACGGCGCCGTCCGCCAGGAGTTCCTGGACCTCGCCGCGGCGGACCCCGAGCGCTTCACCGTGATCGACGGGACCCTCCCGCGCGAGCAGGTCCACGCCGCGGTGCTCGAGGCCGTCGCGGAGGTGCTGAGCCTGTTCGATCCCACCGCCCCGCGGGCCGCGCCCCCGCGGCACCGGGACGAGGCGTGAGCGCGCCCGCCGCGGGCACGGCCGCCCCCGCCGGCGTCTGGGCCGACGTCGTGGGCCAGGACGCCGCCGTCGCGCAGTTCCGCCGCGCCGCCTCCCCGGAGGGCTCCCTCGCGCAGGCCTGGCTGATCACCGGACCGCCCGGCTCCGGCCGGTCCACCGCGGCGCGGGCCTTCGCCGCCACGCTGCAGTGCGAGCAGGGCACCGGCTGCGGGCGGTGCACGGCGTGCCGCACCACGCTCGCCTCCACCCACCCGGACGTCACCGTGGTCGCGACGGACAAGCTGTCCATCGCGAAGGAGGAGGTGCGCTCGCTGGTGATGACGGCGCAGCGGGCGCCCGCCACCGGGAGGCACCGGGTGCTGATCGTCGAGGACGCGGACCGGATGAGCGCCGGCACCTTCAACGTGCTGCTGAAGTCCATCGAAGAGCCGCCCCCGTCGACCGTCTGGATGCTCTGCGCCCCCTCCGCGGAGGATCTCGCCCCGACCATCCGCTCCCGCTGCCGCCAGGTCACCCTGTCCATCCCCTCCGCCGCGGTGGTCGCCGAGCTGCTGCGGCGCCGCGACGGCGTGGACGAGCAGCTCGCGATCCGGGCGGCGCGCGCCGCCCAGGGGCACATCGGCCTCGCCCTGCGCTATGCGACCCAGGAGGGCGCCCTGGCCGCCCGGGAGGAGTCCGCCCGCACCCTGCTGTCGCTGCGCGGGGCGGGACAGGCGGTGCTCGCCGCCCAGTCGCTCCTCGATCGCGCGACCGCGGAGGCGAAGGAGCACGCGGACCTCGTCGCGGCCGAGGAGAAGGAGCGCTTCCTGCGCTCGGCCGGGATCGAGGACGGGAAGGTCCCGCCCGCGCTGCGCTCGCAGCTGCGCCAGCTGGAGGAGGACGCCAAACGGCGCCAGACCCGCCTGGTGCGCGATGTGCTGGACCGGTACCTGCTGGACGTGCACTCGGTGCTGCGCGACGTGCTCAGCCGCCAGCTGGGCGCGCAGTCCGAGCTCGTGAACGTCGACGTGTCCCGGGAGATCGACGAGGTGGCCGGCGCCGGATCCGCGCACGTCACGCTCGACCTGCTGGAGGCGGTGCAGGAGGCCCGGCGGCGGATCGCCGGGAACGTGCCTCCGCTGCTCGCGATCGAGGCGCTCCTGGCGCGCATCGCCCTGTCCCTGCGCTGACCCGGGCCCGGGTCCGGGCCCGGGCCCGGGCGACAGGCTCGACGCATCGCCGCCCAGCACCCAGCAGCGCCCCGGCTCCGGGACGGAGACGGGGCGCTGAGGACGAGGGCGGGTGCGCTCAGGCGTCGGGGGCGTCGGCCTCCGGGGACGAGGCCTCGGTGTCCTCGGCGGCCGCGGCAGCGCTGCCGTCCGCTGCGGCATCGGTGGCCGCCGCCGCCTCGGCCGCCTCCGCGGGAGCGGCGTCCTGCGTGCCGCCCGCGGGCACGACGTCGACCTCGAGCTCGTCGACCACCACGCCGCTCGCGCGCGGGATCTCGGGCTCGTCGTCCTCCTGGCCGGTCTCCGAATGCGCGCCGCAGCCGAAACCGAGGTGGACGACCTTCCCGTCGGCCGGGGACCACTCGTTGGTGCACACCCCGAACTCCTGGCGCAGGGAGCCGGAGAGCTTCATGAGGAAGCCGCAGCTGGCGCAGGAGGCAGCGACCGTGCCGCGGCGCCCGCGGGTCGAGACCTGGCGCGGACCGAACTCGCCCTCCAGCCAGCGCTCGGCCGCCTCGGAGCGGCCCTCGGGGGAGAGCACGCGGGCACGGCCCAGGCCCAGCTCCCACTGCGCGACGCGATCGGCGTCCTCGTCGTCGGTGGCCTCGTACCCCTGCTCGAGGCGCTCGTCCTGGCCGCGGTAGGGCAGCAGGTCGTCGGCCCCGACGTCCGAGGGCTTCAGCCGCTCCGACCAGGGCTCCCACGCCGGCGCGAGGATCGCGTCCTCGCCGGGCAGGAGCGCGGTCTCGGCGACGGTGGGGACCTTGGCGCGCGGGGCGCGGGCCAGCACCGCCACCCACGACCAGCCGGCGTAGCCGGGCATCGTGCACGCGAAGACGTGGGTGACCAGTCGCTCGCCGGCGATCTCGACGCGCTGGTGCTCACCGACCTGCCCGGGCTCGGTGACCTCGAGCAGGGCCTCGCGGGCGAGATCGACGGCACCGGCCGCGACCGCGTCCAGCTTGGGACGTGCGGTGCGGGGGCGGCGGGCGGCGGCGGTCGATGACGTCATGGGCTCAGGCCTCGAAATTGTCGGCGACGGCACGGAGGACGGTGGAGATCTTCTGGGAGTGCCCGCGGTCGGGGTAGCGCCCCTGGCGGAGGCCGTTGGAGGCGTCGTCGAGCAGACGGATGAGGTCCTCGACCACGTCGGCCATCTCGTCCGGCTTCGGCCGGCGGGCGCGGGTGACCGACGGGGCGGGCTCGAGCATCCGCATCGAGAGCACCTGCGGGCCGCGACGGCCGTCGACCATGTCGAACTCGACCCGGGCGCCGGGACGGAGGGCCGTGACGCCCTCGGGCAGGTTGGTGGCGTGCACGTACACGCTCTGACCATCCTCCTCGTCGAGGAGGAAGCCGAAGCCCTTCTCGGCGTCGTAGAACTTCACCTTGCCGCGTGGCACCTGGATCCCATTCCTTGTCTGCTGATCGTCGGTCTGCTGCTCGGGGTCCCGAGGCGCGCGGAGCGTCCGTGCCGGCCGTTCCGCGTCCACCCCGAGGGGCTGCCGGAGACCGTCCGGCAACGATCCAGTCTATCGTGCGCGGACCGCCGTGGGGGACCTCGCTCGAGCCGGGTGACCCGAGCCACCGGAGCCGGTTCAGCGACGCCGCTCGGCGGGGATCTCCCGCGCCGGCGCGGTGCCGGGGACGGGCTCCAGCCCCAGGCCGGCCAGCACCGTGTCCAGGAGCATCGCGGTGAAGCCCCAGACGAAGGCGTCCCGGGGCAGGGCGAAGACAGGGCCGACCCCCACGCCGTCCAGCAGCCCCCGCGCCCGGTGCGCCGGATCGGTGAGCGAGCCGGGACCGGTCAGCGCGGCCCAGACCACGCGCTCCACCTCGATCGGATCCTGCACGCCCAGCTCCGGCACGGCGGGCGACCAGCTGAGCACCGGGGTCACCCGATGCCCGCGCCAGGGCATCGGGATCGGCGCGAAGGCCCCGAGCACCCGCACCCCGGCGGGATCCAGCCCGGTCTCCTCGTGCGCCTCCCGCAGCGCGGTGTGCACGGCGTCCCGGTCGTCGGGGTCCTGCCCGCCACCGGGCAGGGAGAACTGGCCGGGCTGGGAGCGCAGGGCGTGCCCCCGCTCCTCGAGCACCAGCTGCGCGTCCTCGAGCGCGGTGCCGGCGATGTGGACGAGCACGGCGCTGCGGCGCATCGGATCGGGCGTCGGCGGCGGGTCCCGCGGGTCGGCGTCGCGGGAGAGCAGCACCTCGCCGCGGCGCGCGCGCTCGGCGAGCGGGGCCAGAAAGCGCGGGACGGGGCTCAGCGGATCCGGGCTCATGCGACGCCCGCGCTCGGGCAGAGATCGGCCAGGACGCACTCCGAGCAGCGGGGCGCCCGCGCGGTGCAGACCCGTCGGCCGTGGAGGATGAGCCGGAGCCCCAGCAGCGTGAGGTCCTCCGCGGGTGCGCCCGTGCCGTCGGCCGCCAGGCGCCCGACCACGTCCTGCTCGACCTTCTCCGGCGCGGTCCGCGCGGTCCAGCCCAGTCGGCGGGCCAGCCGGCCCACGTGGGTGTCCACGGCGAGCAGGGAGCGGCCGAACCACACACCGCGCACCACGTGGGCGGTCTTGCGGCCGACGCCCGGCAGCGCCTCGAGCGCGTCCTGATCGTCGGGGACCTCTCCCCCGTGCCGCTCGACCAGGGCCCGGCCCAGGGCGATGAGGCGACGCGCCCGGGTGGCGCCCATCCCGAGCGGTCGCACCACCGCGGTGAGATCTTCCTCATCGGCGGCGGCGAGTGCGGCGGCATCGGGCCAGCGCGCGAAGAGACCAGGGGTGACCTGATTGACGCGCACGTCGGTCGTCTGGGCCGAGAGCACCGTCGCGACCAGCAGTTCCCCGGCGCTGCGATGGTCGAGCTCGGTGCGTGCGCCGGGGTGCTCCTCGGCGAGGCGGAGGGCGACGGCGGCGGCGTCGGCCGGGGGCCCCGGCAGGTCTCGGGCGGGGCTCGACGGGGCCTGCCTCGACATCTGCACAGCTCCTCCTCCGGCGCGTGATGGGCCTCCGGCCCATGATCACGATAGTGTTTGCCCATCATGTGACCGCCACCACCGCTGCTCGTGGCGACGGTCACATCGACTGCACAGCTCGGTCCCGGTCGTCGGGACCCCACCATCAGGAGGTTCCGTGGACGAGAACATCGTACGGTCATCGCCGCTGTTCGCCGCGCTCGACGAGGACGGCAAGCAGGCCGTGCTGGGATCGATGAAGCAGGAGGACTACCACCGCAGCGCGATCATCTTCCGTGAGGGGGATCCGGGTGACCGGCTCTTCATCATCGGCTCGGGCAAGGTCAAGGTCGGCCATGCCTCGGGAGACGGTCGCGAGAACCTGCTGGCGGTGCTCGGCCCCGGGGAGACCCTCGGCGAGCTGTCGCTCTTCGACCCGGCACCGCGCAACGCGACCGCGACCGTGGTCGCGGAGTCGACCCTCTACTCCCTCTCGCAGCAGGACCTCTACCGGGTCCTCGCCCAGCGCCCGGAGGTGGGCCGCCATCTGCTCGCCTCGCTGGCCCGGCGCCTGCGCAAGACCAACGAGTCCCTGGCCGACCTGGTCTTCGCGGACGTCCCCGGCCGCGTGGCCAAGAACGTCCTCGATCTCGCCCAGCGCTTCGGCCGGCAGACCGACGACGGCGTGATGGTCGCCCACGGTCTCACGCAGGAGGAGCTCGCCCAGCTGGTCGGCGCCTCCCGCGAGACGGTGAACAAGGCCCTGGCGGACTTCGCCTCGCGCGGGTGGATTCGTCTGGAGGCCCGCGCCGTGCTCATCGTCGACGTGGAGCGCCTGCGCCGCCGCGCCCGCTGAGCGCACCCCACCGGATCCCCGGCGCCTCCCTCGACGGAAAGGCGCCGGGGATCGGTGCGTTCCGGGCCCGACGAGCCCGGCGCCGATGGCTCAGTGCCCCTCGGCGAGATGGTCGAGGGTGGCGCGCAGGTTCCAGCGGGCGGGCTCCCGCAGCGGCTCGGGCAGGTCCGGGCCGTAGACGGAGCGCAGCAGACGGTCCAGGGTGAGCACCCCGGCGGTGCGTGCCCGGCGCACCTGCTCGATCCGTTCATGGCGATGCGCGATGGCCTGCTCGATCGCCGCGAGGGCGTCCAACGGCGACTCCAGGGCGGGGCCGTGCCCCGGATGGATCGATCCGATCCGACCGTCGATCGCCATCGCCCGCAGGATGGCGAGGGACTGCAGGTAGTCGGTGAGCGATCCGCCGTCCTCGGGCACGATCACGGTCGAGGACCCGCCCAGCAGCGTGTCCCCGCTGAGCAGGCGCCCACCCGCGACCAGCAGCCCCACCGAGTCCGCCGTGTGGCCGGGAAGATGGACGACGTGCGCCACCACCCCGCCGCCACCCATCAGGGCGGCCGGCAGCGGCCGGGAGCCGGGGACGGCGGACTGGTCGGCGGCCCACAGCGGCACCTCGCGACCGCTGCGGGCGGCCAGCTGGCGCGAGAGCGTGGCCGCCCCCGCGGAGTGGTCGGCGTGCCGGTGCGTGACGAGCACGCCGGCGGGGCGTGCGCCATCACCGCTGCGCAGCAGCAGCTCGGCGAGATGCTCGGGATCCTTGGGTCCGGGGTCGACCACCCAGGCCTGCTCCCCGTCCCGCAGCACATAGCTGACGGTCCCGTCCAGGGTCATCGGGCCGGGATTGTCCGCGCGGACGGCGATCAGCTCGACCCGCGGCTCCTCGGGGTCCGTCGGCGGGTCCTGCTCCCTGCCTTCCATGCGCTCGCGCTCAGGCCGACGGCGCGGCGACGCCGTCGCGCTCGATCGCCTCGTCGAGCTCCACGAGCAGATCCAGCTCGACCGGGGCGTCCAGCGGGAGCACGGCCACACCGACGGCGGCCCGGGCGTGGGTGCCGGCGGCGCCGAACACGGCACCCAGCAGCTCGCTGGCCCCGTTGATCACCGCGGGCTGGGCGGTGAAGTGCGCCGCGGAGGCGACGTACCCGGTCACCTTCACCACGCCGGTGACACGATCCAGGTCCCCCACCAGCGCCTCGACCGCCGCGAGGGCGTTGAGGCAGCAGACCGCGGCGAGCTCGGCGGCCCGCTCCGGGGTGACCTCCGCGCCGACCTTGCCGGTGGTCGGCAGCGCGCCGTCGACGAAGGGCAGCTGGCCCGAGGTGTGGACGTGACGCCCGCTCGCGACGGCCGGGACATAGGCGGCGACCGGTGCGGCGACGGCGGGCAGGGACAGGCCCAGCTCCTCGAGCCGGGCACGGATCCGGGCGCTGCGGGCGCCCTCGGCAGCCGCGGCGGGCATCGCTCAGCCCTCCGCGCGGGGGCGCTTGAGGTAGGCGACGAGGTTCTCCGGATTGGGCCCCGGCACCACCTGGACCAGCTCCCAGCCCTCCTCGCCGTAGTTGTCGAGGATCTGCTTGGTCGCGTGGATCAGCAGCGGAACGGTCAGGTACTCCCAGCGGGTGACAGTGCTCATGGGGCGAGCCTACCGGTGGGCGGGTCACCGGCGGACTCCTGCTCGGCGCGCCGCAGCACGGCGGTCCAGTCGCTCACCTCGGGGTTGCGGCGCAGCAGGCGGCGCCGCTCGCGCTCGGTCATCCCGCCCCAGACGCCGAAGTCGACCCGGTTGTCGAGCGCGTCGGCGAGGCATTCGGTGCGCACCGGGCAGGCGCCGCACGCCGATTTCAGCGCGTGCTGCTCCTTCCCCTGCACGAAGAATCCGTCCGGATCCATCGTCGTGCACGCTCCGCGCGTCGCCCAGCTCGAATCGCTCGTGATCTGAGCACCCCCGATGGTCATGCTCGTCCCCTTCCCGTATCCCGAATCGACGTTGACCCGTTCTTCGCACCCACTGTAGAGAGACGACCACCACAGCGCAAAACGCCCGACCCCCGGGTCGGGCGCTCCCGCGGTGTGCTATGGGGTCGACGCGCCGCTCCGCCCGACGCCGCGAGCCGCCCCCACGCGGCGGGCCATGCCTCGGAGCGGTCACGATTCGTCGCGTGCGCCATGTCCGATGGCCTCCGGCGGCGCCTCGCCGTACTGTGTGAACATGGCCCGTACCACGCCCGCTCCCGCGTCCGGACGCTCGCTCCCCGTCGCGCTGGCGCAGACCATCTACCTGCTGCTGGGACTGCTCGCCGTCTCGGCGCTGGCCGGTGTGCTGCTCGCCGCCTTCTTCCTGCCGCTGGTGTCCGCGAGCTCCGCCGTCGCCCGTGACGGCGTCGAGCTGTTCGACTCCTACCCCAGCGAGCTCGAGGTCGAGCCGCTGAACGAGGCCAGCCGCATCGAGGCCGCCGACGGCTCGCTGCTGGCCACGTTCTACACCGAGAACCGCATCATGGTGCCGCTCGAGGAGATCTCCCCGAACATGCAGAACGCGGTGATCGCGGTCGAGGACCGCCGCTTCTACGAGCACGGCGGCATGGACCCCAAGGGCACGGTGCGCGCCTTCGTCTCGAACGCCACCGGCGGCGCCACCCAGGGCGGATCGACCCTCACCCAGCAGTACGTGAAGAACGCCCTGCTGATGGATGCCGTCCAGCGCGGCGACCAGGAGGACATCGCAGAGGCGACCGAGACGACCTACGGGCGCAAGCTGCGCGAGGCGAAGCTCGCGATCTCGCTCGAGAAGAAGTGGACCAAGGACGAGATCCTCAACGGGTACCTCAACGTCGCGCAGTTCGGCCCCTCGCAGTACGGCGTGGAGACCGGGGCACAGCACTACTTCTCCAAGAGTGCGAAGGAGCTGACCCCCGGCGAGGCGGCGCTCCTGGCGGGGATCACCAACGGTCCGAACCAGTACGACCCGGTCGCCCATCCCGAGGCGGGCGAGAAGCGTCGCAACGAGGTCCTGGGGGACATGCTGCGCGAGGACTTCATCACCCAGGAGGAGTACGACGAGTACACCGCCCAGCCCGTCGAGGACATGCTCAAGATCAAGAACGTCCGGGCCGGCTGCGCCGAGGCGGGCGATGACGGCTTCTTCTGCGACTACGTCACGCGGACCCTGCTCAACGACCCGGCCTTCGCCGAGACCTACGACGAGCGGCGCGAGCTGCTCTACGGCGGCGGCCTGACCATCCGCACCACGCTGGACCCGGCGACGCAGGACGCGGCCACCGAGATCCTGCAGCGCCGCGTGCCCGGCGACTCCGAGAGCGGCTTCGGCCACTCGATCGTGACCGTCGAGCCGGGCACCGGCAAGATCCTCACGATGGCGGAGAACCGCACCTTCAATCCGTACTCCGAGGCGGGTCCGGGCGAGACGGCGATCAACTACAACGTGCCCCAGTCCCTCGGCGGCAGCAGCGGCTTCCCCGTCGGCTCGACCTTCAAGCCCTTCGTGCTCCAGGAATGGCTGGAGACCGGGCACACCATCGACGACAAGGTCAGCACCTCGCGCGAGGAGATGAAGACCTTCCCCGCGCAGTGCCTGCACCGCGGCCGCTGGTTCGAGAACCCGGGCTACAACCCGGACAACGCGGTCTCCGTGCAGATCGCCCCCATGGAGTCGGTCCTGAACTCCACGAAGTTCTCGATCAACACCTCCTACGCGAACATGGCCCGCCAGCTCGACCTGTGCAATGTCGCCGAGGGCGCCCGCGACATCGGCGTGGTCCCCGCGACCCACAACCCCTTCGACCCCGCGACCTACTCGGCGCCGATCGAGGAGCTCTACGGCACCGAGCTGGCTCCCTCCGTGGTGGTGCTCGGCGAGCTGCGGATCTCGGCCCTCGACATGGCCAGCGCCTACGCCACCTACGCCGCGGGCGGCACCTACTGCACGCCGCAGGCGATCACCGAGGTGACCGACCGCAACGGCGAGGCGATGGAGATCTCCGGCGCCGCGTGCCACCAGGCGGTCGAGAAGGAGGTCGCCGACACGATGGCGTGGACCCTCCAGCAGGACCTCGAGGACCCCAAGGCCACCGGCAAGGGGAAGGTCATCCCGGGCCACACCGCCGGCGGCAAGACCGGCACCTCCGGCTCGCAGTTCCACACCTGGTACGTGGGCTTCACCCGCCAGATGTCCACCGCGGTGTGGTTCGGCCACCCGCAGGCCAACATCCGCCCCGGCGGGTTCCCGGTCGACGGCGAGGAGCTGACCAGCGGGAAGGTCTGGGGCAACACCGTCTCCCTGCCCACCTGGCAGGAGTACATGACCCGTGTCCACGAGGGGCTGCCCAGCGAGCCCTTCCCGGCCGCGCCCGCCGGCGCCGAGCCCGCCGAGGGCCAGGACGCCGTCCAGAAGGGCACCGTGCCCGACGTCTCCGGCATGGTGCTCAGCGAGGCCCAGGCCGCCCTCGAGGCGGCCGGCTACACGACCTCGGTCGAGCAGGAGAGCTCGGAGGACGTCGGCCAGTGGTACGTCATCGGCACGCAGCCGGGACCGGGGACCGCACTGCCCGAGGGGCAGAGCGTCGTCATCCGCCAGTCCAGCGGCCGGGGCTGAGGTGCGACCGCTCACCGCCGCGGCGGCCACCGCCGGGGCCCTCGGCGCAGGCGCCGCCGCGGCCGCGCACATCTGGGCCCGTCACGTCGAGATCCACCGGTACACCCTGCGCGAGGTGGAGCTGCGGATCCTGCCGCCCGGCGCCCGCACCCGGCGCGTGCTGCACATCAGCGACATCCATCTGATGCCCCGGCAGCCGCACAAGCTGGCCTTCCTCGAGCACCTGGCGACCCTGAACCCGCACCTGGTGATCGACACCGGGGACAACATCGCCTCGGCCGCCTCGGTGCCGATCCTCGCCGAGGCCCTCGCTCCCCTGCTGGCGCGCCCCGGCGCCTTCGTCCTCGGCTCCAACGACCTCTTCGCCCCGCATCCGAAGAATCCTGCCCGCTACCTTCTGCCCGATCCCCGCCCCGCGGGGATCACCGAGCCGCGCGACCCCACGCTCCCCACCGGGGAGCTGGTACGCCGGCTCACGGAGTTCGGCTGGAAGGACCTCACCAACACCCGCGCGAGCATCGAGCTGGGCGGGCTGGAGGTGCGCCTGGTGGGCGTCGACGACCCACATCTGGAGCGGGACGAGATGCCGCCGCGCCCGGACCCCGAGCCGCCCGCGCCCGAGCACGGCAACGTGCTGCGCGTGGCCGTCGCGCACGCCCCCTACCGGCGGGTGCTCGACGCCTTCGCGGCCGACGGCGCGGATCTCATGCTGGCCGGCCACACGCACGGGGGCCAGCTGCGGCTGCCCGGGATCGGCGCGCTGGTGACCAACTGCGACCTGCCGCGCCGCCAGGCCCGGGGGGCGTCCACGTGGAAGGGTGTCCCGCTGAACGTCAGCGCCGGGATGGGGGCGAGCCCGTACTCGGACTACCGCCTGCTCACCCCGCCGGAGGCGACCTTGCTCACGTTGCGCGCCCCGAGGCCCCTCGCGCACCCCTGAGCCCCCGAACGCCTGGTAAAGTTGCTCCTCGGTGAGCCGCTTCGGCGGGAACCCTCCGGGGTGTGGCGCAGCTTGGTAGCGCGCCTCGTTCGGGACGAGGAGGTCGCAGGTTCAAATCCTGTCACCCCGACCGGAGTCGAGAGCCGCGGGAGAGTCGAGAGACTCTCCCGCGGCTCTTTCGTCGTCCCCGGACACCCAGCGAATAACAACGGCGTAACTACCTCGCTGTTTCTCGATTCTCAAGCCCGACACGGCGCCATTTCGCGAAATAGTGCAAATTCTTCGTAAAGACGCCGTGTTGGGCGGGCAAATCCCTCTGGGGAGGCCGGGTTCAGGGGACATACAGTCGACGGCAGTGCCGCCTGTTCCCGGGGCACGCCCCGTGCTGCCGCCTCCCCGTCACCGGCTCGGGTCTTCCTCCTCTTCCCTGTGTGACGGGCGCAGTGCTCGTGCGCGCGAGGCGCCTCGCGCCGCGGACGCACCTGTGCGGCGACGGAGAAAGCGATACCCCGATGTTCCGCACCGCACCACGAGGCACGCACCGGGCCGCCGGCCGTGCCGTCATCGACTACCGAGGGCTCGCCGCCCCGGTGGGCCGGGGAGTCGGAGGAGTCGCCGCCCTCGGCGCCGTCTCCGCCACCGCGGCGCTGGCCGGGTCCGCCGCCGCCACCGCCCAGTCCTCCGCCCCGACCTCCGCCCACGGGGCCGTCCGCGGCGCCGCTCCGGCCCCGGCCACGCCGGCCCCGGCCGCTCCGGTGTCCGCCGCACCGGCTCCCGCCACCCAGTCCTCGCACACCGCGCAGACGCTCCGCCTCGGCTCCCGCGGCTCGGCGGTGACCTACCTGCAGCAGCGGCTGAACGCACACGGGGCCTCGCTCGCGACCGACGGCGTCCTCGGCGCCCGGACCCTGCAGGCCGTGAAGTCCCAGCAGCGCTCCGCCGGCATCGGCGTGGACGGCGTGGTGGGCCCGCTCACGTGGGGCTCGCTGACCTCCTCGAGCTCGTCCTCGGAGACCTCCGCCTCCGGGCAGACCCTGCGCCAGGGCGATCGCGGCGGGGCGGTGAGCACCCTGCAGAAGGAGCTCAACGCCTCGGGCGCCTCGCTCGCGGTCGACGGTGTCTTCGGTCCCCGCACCGCCTCCGCGGTACGGGCGCTGCAGACCGCCGCCGGCCTCCGCGTGGACACCGTGGTGGGCACCCGGACCTGGAGCGCCCTGGCCGGCGACGTCCGCCTCTCCGCAGGCGCCACGGGCCGCGACGACCAGGGCTCCGCGAGCACCGGCAGCGTGAACGGCGCCGCGGTCATCAGCGCCGCCCGCGCACAGCTCGGCGTGGGCTACGTCTGGGGCGGCTCCTCCCCGGCGGGCGGCTTCGACTGCTCGGGCCTGGTGTACCACGCGTACAACCAGGCGGGCATCGACCTGCCGCGGAAGACCGCCAAGGGGTACACCTTCGGCGGGCGCATCATCGCGCAGTCCGAGGCGCAGCCCGGCGACCTGGTGGCCTTCACCGGCAACGACTACGGCCACATGGGGATCTACCTCGGCAACGGCCGGATCATCGACGCCTCCGGCTCGCGCCAGCAGGTGGTCGAGCGCTCGATCTGGAGCGCACCGCACGTCTTCGTCACCTATCGCTGAGGCACGAGCCTCCGCGCAGGAGACGGATCCAGGACCACGGTGACCTGCTCGACGCCTCGGCGTCCACGGGAAGGGGCAGGACCCGTGAGGGAGCCCGGTCGGCACCGCCGACCGGGCTCCCGTGCGTCCGGGACGAGCTCGTCTCGAGGGCGCGTGCCGGGACGCCGTGACCCATCTCTCCGTGGCAGACTGATCAGGATCTCGTTCGGCGTCGCCGCCCAGGAGGAACTGATGACAGACCCGCTCGCCCTCGTCCCGCTGCCGCAGTCGGTCATCTGGTCGGAGGGGGCGTGGGAGACGCAGGACCCCTGGGAGGAGCTCTCCGTGGGGGTCAACGACGAGCTGGACGCCGCGGAGTACACCCTGTCGATCTCCCCCCGCGGAGCGAACCTCGCCGCGGGCAGCGAGGCCGCGCTGGCGGACGGCCGCAACACCTTCGCCCAGATCGTCACCGGCACGAACGGCTCCATCCCCTGCGTGACCATCGCGGACCGGCCCCGCTACGCGTGGCGCGGCCTCCACCTGGACGTGGCCCGCCACTTCCTCCCGATCGCGGAGATCGAGACCTTCATCGACGCGATGGCGCTGCACCGGCTGAACGTCCTGCACCTGCACCTGACCGACGACCAGGGCTGGCGGATCGAGATCAAGGGCTATCCGCGGCTCACCGAGATCGGGGCCTGGCGGGAGCAGACCCTCGTGGGGAGCATGGACGGCGGGGCCGAGACCTGGCGGTTCGACGGCACCCGCCACGGGGGCTACTACACCGCGCAGGAGCTCGAGGGGCTCGTGGAGTACGCCCGCCGCCGCGGCGTGCAGATCGTGCCGGAGATCGACCTGCCCGGCCACATGCAGGCCGCGATCGCCAGCTATCCCGAGCTCGGCAACGTCCCGGAGCAGCAGATCGGCGTGCGCGAGGTCTGGGGGATCTCCGATCACGTCCTCGGGGTGTCCGATGTCGTCTTCGACTTCGTGCGGGACGTCCTGACCCAGGTGGCGGCGATCTTCCCCGGCCCGTACGTCCACATCGGCGGCGACGAGTGCCCGCGCGGGGAGTGGGAGCGCTCCTCCGCCGCCCGCAGCCGCCTCAACGAGTGGGGCCTGACCCGCTTCTCGGAGATCCAGGGCCGCTTCACCCGCTTCGCCGCCGAGGTCCTGGCCGAGCACGGCAAGCGGATCGTCGGCTGGGACGAGGTGCTCGAGACCCGCCTGCCCGACGACACCATCGTCATGAACTGGCGGGAGGCCGCCGGCGTGAAGCGCTCCGTGCGGCGCGGCTTCCGCACCATCATCTCCACCCATGACCAGACGTATCTCAACTACTACCAGGCCTCCCCCGCCCACGAGCCGCCGGCGATCCCCGGCCCCGTGCTCTCGGTCGAGGACGTCTACACCGCGCCGCTCGAGCCGCCGTCGCTCACCGAGGAGCAGCGGCGGCTGATCCTGGGCGTCCAGGCCCAGCTGTGGTCCGAGTACCTGCCCGACGCCGAGAGCTTCCAGTACATGGCCTTCCCCCGGCTGTGCGCCCTCGCCGAACGCGCCTGGGGCTCCCCGGAGCAGACCTGGGAGCAGTTCGAGGAGCGTCTGCGCGCCCACCTGCCCCGGCTCGACGCCTTCGGCATCCGCTATCGTCCCCTCGACTGAACGACTCGCCACGATGCCCTCCTCCCATCGCGATGCCCACCCCTACGGCCGCTCCGCCGACGACGTCCGCCGCCGCGATCAGCGGCTGCGCCGGACGCGCCGTCTGCGGGCGACGCAGCTGGCCTTCTTCTCCATCCTCTCGATCGTGCTGATCGGCATCGGGGCCTACGCCGTGAAGGACCTCCAGGAGCCCGTCGACGAGCCCGGCGTGATCTCCCAGAAGACCTTCGAGTCCGCCCCCTCGGGGATCACCTGCCCCGAGGACGGCGCCGTGCCCCTCCCGCCCGGCGAGGTCAGCGTGACCGTCCTCAACGGCACCACCCGCACCGGCCTGGCCGGATCCGTCACCGAGGATCTCGCCGGGCGCGGCTACGCGGTGGGCGATCCCGGCAACACCCGGCAGTCCAGCGGTCCGGCGACCGTCGTCTTCGGACCCTCGGCCTATCTCGCGGCCCGGTCCGTGGCCGCGCAGGTCACCGGCGAGGACGCCCCGGCGCAGCTGCGCCTCGACGAGAGCCGGGAGGGCTCCGAGGTGGACCTGCTGCTGGGCACCGGGTTCACGGGCCTGATCGACGAGGCCGCGGCCACCGAGGCCCTCGCCCAGCCGGTCGAGTCCCCCGAGGGCTGCTGACGGGCCCGGGGGCCCTGTCGACCTCTCAGTCCTCCCACGCCCGACGGTCGGCCTCCATGCGCAGCCCGATCCACAGGGACACGCCGCCGCTGTAGAGCAGCAGCAGCACGATGGTGCCGAAGACGATCGCGGTGCCCGGCGAGGCGGGGGTCAACCCCACCAGCAGGCTGTTGATGCCGGCGACGTCGGCGCCCTGCTCGGTGCTCGCGGCGAACTCGGGGTCGACGTCGACCACGAGGTTCGCCGTGGCCGGGATGCCGGCGGAGTCCCGCACGTGATAGGCGATCGGCGTGGTGCGCCCCGTGAACCCCTGCTCCGGGGTGAAGGTGATCGCCCCGTTCGCCCCCACGGTGTACTCCCCCTCCCCCGGGATCACCAGGCGCGTCCCGCGGCCCTCGTCGAGCTCGGTGATGTTGGTGGCCGCCAGCGAGCTCAGCTCCACCGACTCGGGCTCGAGCGGCTGGGAGCCGCTGCCGGCGGTGTCGTTGCCGAGCACGTCGACGGTGATCGGGGCCCGGGGCGCGGTGCGTCCCTCGTCGTCGCGCAGGGTCGCGATGACCGGCGAGAAGGTGGCCTCGAAGGTCGCCTCCACGGGATTGTCCGCGTAGACCCCGCGGGCGGTGATCCCCACCGATGCGGCGGTCCCGGTGAACGACTCCTCGGGAGTCATCACCAGCGAGCGGCTGGCGAGATCGATCGTCCAGGTCCCCTCCCCCTCGACCACCAGCTCGGTGCGGTCCTCGGAGAGCGTGCCGCCCTCGGGGACCGCCTCCGGATCGAAGCGGAGCGAGTCCGAGCGCACGTCCCGGATCCCGGTGCTGAGGTCGAAGCTGAGCTCCCGCCCGGGGATCCCGGCCAGGGAGCGGTCCCGCAGGATCGGGTAGGCGGTGCTCAGCAGCGCGGTGGAGGCCGACGCGCCCTCACCGTCGCCGCCCACGATCCCCATCGGGGCGGTCTCGCGCACCTGATCGCTCTCCGGGGTGAAGCGCACGGTGGCGCTCTCGCGGTCCAGCGCCCAGGTGCCCTCGCCGTGGATCACCACTCGGGTGCCGTCGGTCGCGGACTCCGCCTCGGTGACGCCGCCGAGAGGCTGCAGGCGCAGGGTGGAGGGGTCGACGTACTGCTGTCCCTCGCCGACGACGAACAGGATGTCCTCGCCGAAGGGGGCGGACCAGTCGAGGTCGGAGATGATCGGCACCGTGAGGGAGACCTCCGCCGCGCTCACCACCGTCCCCTCCTCGTCCGTGACGGCGAGCCGGACCGGATCGACCTGGCGGCCCAGGCCCGGGGCGGCCGGCGTGTGGCGGAGCGTGCCGCCGTCGGCCGAGAGCTGCCACAGCCCCTGGTCCGGGACGATCGCCCGGCTGCCGTCGGCGGTGACCGTCGAGCCGGCCGGCAGCCCCGCGAGCTCCAGGTGCACGGTGCCCCCGGACGGGACGCCGCCCTCGAGGGCGATGGAGGTGGGCTCGTCGGCGGAGCCGTGCGCGGAGATCTCCTCGAGCTCGAGCAGATCGGGCGTGAGCGTGACGGGCAGGGACCTCACCCCCTGGACGGACTCGATGGTCAGCGCGATCGGGGAGCTCGGACCCTCCACCCCGACCAGCGGGGTGAACACGAGGTCCGTGCCCAGCAGCGACCAGGTCCCCTCCCCGGAGACCACGATCGACCGGCCGTCGTCCTCGAGCTCCATGGGGGCGCGGGCGCTCTCGGCGACGTCCTCCGGGATGGCCAGGCGGGCGGAGTCCGGAACGACCTCCGCCTCGAGATCGTCCTGGATCAGACCGTCCAGCGGGAGGCGGGTGGCCGATCCCGGGATCATCGCCAGCGCGTCCGACTCGACGGGGAACTCGAAGGGTCCGTCCTCACCGAGGGCCGAGGCCGGCAGCGAGAGCGACAGCGCCAGCGCCCCGGAGGCGGCCAGCGCGGCGAGCCGCGCGAC
This sequence comes from Brachybacterium sp. YJGR34, assembly GCF_003347015.1. GTDB lineage: Bacteria > Actinomycetota > Actinomycetes > Actinomycetales > Dermabacteraceae > Brachybacterium. The sequence continues at coordinate 81,285 of NZ_PNFB01000002.1, read as the reverse complement.
CGGCCGGGAGGGGCCGGGGCGCGGGCGAGGACGCGGCGACGGCTCGAGCACCGGCCCAGACTAGCAATCGGGGCGCCGCGGACCCTGACCCCGGAGCGGCTCGGACCGGTCCGCGCGCGACCCGGCGGCCGTCACGGAGGGTGCGGTCAGCGGGCGGTCAGCGGGCGGTCAGCCCGGCCGGACGGACGGTCCTCGGCGCCGCGGGGCCCTCGGGCGCGAAGGGAGCGCTGATCGCGCGCACCGCGACGCGCACGCCGACCACCACCTCCAGCAGGTCCCCACCAGCATCGGTCCAGGAGACGCTCGAGACGCCCTGGAGCACCTGCTCCGAGCGACGATGCAGGCCGCCGCGCGCCGCGACGGCCTCGGCGGCGGCGAGCAGCCGCCCGGCCCCGTCCTCGCCGGCCTCGGGCGCCCTCGTGCTCGCCAGCAGCGGGCTGACGTGGCAGAGGGTCTGCGCGCCCCGCCAGGTGCTCCCCGAGGAGCGGTCGCGCGCAGGCCGGTGCTCCGCGAAGACGCCCAGCGCCGGCTGCTCCGCGAGCAGCGCGGCGGTGACCCGGCCCAGCAGGTCCCGGATGCGGTGGTGGGTGGCGCTCTCGCCCGGATGCACCTCGAGGGGAGGAGGGCTCGCCGACATCGCTGGCCTCCTCTCTCCGATCTCCTCGCCGACTCGTGCGGCGTCCCACTGCTCCGCCGGATCGGAACGGAGGGCATCCAGGGTACCGGCGCCCGCCGATCCTGCCGATGGGGAGAACTCCCCATCGCGCGGAACCGGCACCCGGTGCCCCGGGCGCCGGGCGCTCAGCACGGCCGCATCGCCCGAGCTCCTGCCGGCTCGTCCCTCCGCGGCACGCCGATCAGTCTTCCACCGGCACGAACTGCACCGGCGAGACCGAGGAGTAGCGGTCCTGGGCGATGGACACCACGCCGACGCCGCCGATGAACGGGGCGAGGGCCTGCGGGTTCTTGCCCGGATTGGCGAGGATCACCTGGAAGCCGAAGTGGCGGAAGGACTCCATCGCGGCCGTGATGAACTTGCCGGCGCCCTTGGAGAAGGCCTCGTCGATGATGATCGGCGCGTAGCGCGGGACTTGCTGCCCGGTGCCGGCCAGCTGGTAGCGCAGCGCCGCGGCGAGGCAGAAGGTGGCCAGGCGCTCGTTCTGGCCGCCCGAGAGCGGACCGCCGGACTCGTGGGCGTGGACCACGGTGCCCTCGGCGTCGACCTCCTCGGCGTGGAAGTGCACGTGCCGGCGGACGTCGAGGATGACCCGCGAGACCTGGTCCTCCCGGGTGCGCGCGGACCCGATGAGATCCATCAGGTGGCGCAGGGACAGGAAGCGCTCCTCGGCGAGATCGCGATCGCGGGAGATGTCGTTCAGCGCGGTGTGCGCGACGGCCTCCTCCAGGGCGCGCTTGAAGTCGTCGAGGGCGGCGAGGTGGACGGGCCGCATCGACAGCTGCAGGTACCGGCCGGAGTGGAACTCGACCTGGGCGAGCAGGGCGTTGATGCGCTGGAGGCGCTTGCGGATCTCAGCGGGCTCGCGGGCGATGGCCGTGGCCAGCGCCTGCACATCGCCCAGGGTGTTGCCCGTGAAGAACTCGAAGAAGCGGTCCTCGACCTCGGGGAGCTTCTCCTCCTCGATCCGCTGCAGGATGCCGAGGTAGTCGTCGACGCCCTCCAGGGTGGGGGCCGTGTCCCCGGCCTGCGCGGGCCAGCGCCGGGAGAACTCCCGCATCGCGGTGCGCATGTCCTCCTCGGCGCGGGAGGTGCGGCGGGTGAGGTCCATCAGCTCGGCGTCGAGGGTGGCCGAGGCGTCCTTGGTGACCTGGTCGATGGTGGACAGCACGAGGGTCTCGGAGATCGCGCGGAAGCGCTCGGACAGCTCCGCCTCGACCTCCGGGGCCAGCGTGGACTCGGCCACGCGCTCGCGCGCCTCCTCCAGGCGCTCCGCCGCCCGCTCGGTCTGCTCGCCCAGCTTGCCGGCGCGGCGCACCACCTCCAGCAGCTCCTCGTCGGAGTCCGCGATGGACTGCTCGACCTCCTCGATCTGCCGGGCCAGCTCACTCAGCGCGGCGGAGCCGTCCTCCGCGGCGCGCACCATCTCGCGCAGGTTCGCCACCCGCCGCGCCACCGAGGCGGCATCGATGTCGTCCCAGGTCACTGTGCTGATCGCCTGGAGCGCGAAGAGCCTCTCGCGCCGCCGCTCCCGCTCGGCCTCGACGTCCTTGCGGCGGGCCTGGGCCTCGAACAGGGCCTGCTCGGCGCGGGTGCGCTCGGCCTCGAACACGGCGCGCTTGGCCCGGTTGTCGAAGCCCAGCACCCACTGGGAGCGGTCGTTGATCTGGCGGTCGGCGTTCTTCTCGTGCCGGGTCGCCGAGTGCTTGATCTGCCCCGAGCGCAGCACGGCGCGGTGCAGCCGCGTGAACTCCTCGAGGGTGTCCGCGCAGGTGTAGTCCATCCGGGAGGCGATCTCGTGGCTCAGCCAGACGTGGAACTCGCCGTCCTTGACCTCGAGCTTCGCGGCGAGGGAGCGCTCGTCCAGCGCCCGGTCGGGCCGGCGCAGATCGGTGTTGACCCGGTTGTAGGAGATGCGGCGACGCAGCTTGGTGCGGTCGATGACGGCGGCGACCTCGCGATAGACCCGATCCGGGACCAGGATCGAGCGGGCCAGACCGCGCAGGGCCTGCTCCGCCGCGGCGGTCCACTCCTCCTCGCCGGCGCGCACCTGCAGCAGCTCGGCGGCGAAGGGCAGCTCCGTGGGGGCGATGCCCACCTCGGCGGCGATGTGGTCGCGCAGCGCCACGTCCTCGGAGTGCAGGTTCGAGGCGCGGGAGGTCAGCGAGGCGAGCTCGCCGCGGGTCCGGGAGAGGATCTCCCCCAGCTCGCGCACCTGCGCCTCCGCCTCCCAGCGGGCGCCGTCGGACCCCGCCTCCTCGGCCTCGAGGGACTCGCGCAGCGCGCTCACCTCGCGCTGTAGGGCGAGGAACATGTCCTCCCCGGCGGGGGTGCGCAGCTCGAGCGTGGCCAGCTGGGAGGCGAACTCGGTGGCGCGCTCGCGACGGCGCTCCCGCTCCACCTCGAGCCCGGCGATCTGCTGCTTCCAGTCGTCGATCTCGCCGCCGCCGGCGCGCCGACGCTGCTCCTTGAGCTGGGAGAGGTCCGCGCGCGCCTCGGTGACGTCCTGGGTGAGGCGGCGCTGCTGGGCCTCGAGCCGGTCCCGCTCCAGCTGCAGGCGGTCGGTCTCGTCGCCGAGCAGGCGCACCAGGTGCTGGGCGGCGAAGACGTCGATGTCCGCGCGGCGGTCCACCAGCTCGCCGCCGCGCTCACGCATCGAGGCCCAGCCCTCGTGGTTCTCGCGCAGGCCGCGCAGCAGCTCCCGCTGCTCGCGCGCGGTCACCAGCGCCTCGTAGACCTCGGAGAGGTTGTGGAAGTTCGCGAGCGCCTGATCGGCGAGGTCGAAGGTGCGCGGGGCGTCGAGCATGTAGTCGCGCAGGAGGGCGTTGACGTCGCCGAGCTCCTTGGCGGACTGGATCTTGTGCAGCAGCCCCAGCGCCTTCTCGTCCGGGATGCCCAGCAGCTGGCTGAACGCGGCGCGGTACTCGCGGAACTGGCGGAAGGTCTCGGTGCCCGGATGGGCGGCCTCGAGCGCCTTGCCCTCGATCTGGGTGGAGACGAACTGGCGCAGATCCGTCACGTCCAGGGGCTTCCGGGCGATGACGTACAGGCTCCGGACGTCGGAGTCCGCGCTGTGACCGGCGTGGAGCAGCAGCAGGCGCGAGAGCTGGACGGTGCCGCCGAGGCCGTCGGCGTAGCGCAGCGTGAGCACCGACAGCGTCGTCTTCTCGCGCAGCACCTCCTGACTGAACTCGCCGGTGGCCTGGTCATAATGCATCGCCCAGGCGCCGCGGACGTAGCTCGCGACCGTGCGGCGGTACTTCGAGCGCGCCGGGCCGGCGTCGGAGGCGGCGGCGTTGAACTGCAGGGTGCGCGGCGGGGTCAGCAGGGCGCTGATCGCATCCAGCAGGGTGGACTTGCCGGTGCCGGGTCCTCCCGTGAGGAAGAACCCCTTGGGGGAGACGGCCAGGTCATGGGTGCCGTGGAAGGTCCCCCAGTTGGAGACCTGGGCGTGGACCAGGCGCCACTGTCCCGGATGCGGGTGATCGGGGTCGGCGGCGGGAGCGGCCGGCGCGCCGGTCTCGGGCACGCCCGGGAGATCGAGGGCCTCAGGTGCGGAAGTCACCCCAGCAGAGTACCGGCAGGTCCTCACGGCGCGCGGCATCGCCGACCGCTCCGTGCCGCGCCGCGGAGCGCTGCATCGCGCCACTCTCCGTTCATCCAGAATTCACGTTGGTATAGTCCGAAGGTCGCTCGGGCGCCCGGGCGATGTCGTCATCGAGTCCCGCAGCGCGCCTCCCGACCGCCCGCGGCCACCGCTGCAGGACCGGTCTGGGATCGTCGAGGAGGTCCGATGCAGGCAGTGCGGACCGGCACCGCAGCACCGAGCGCACCCCGTGCCGAGGACGGGCAGGCTCCCGGAGCGCACCGGACGGAGCTCCTCCTCCAGTCCTCCCGCCTGGGCCCCGCCGTCCCCGTCTGGGACCAGGTCCTCCCCCTGGCCACGTGGCGCCCCGTGCTCCGGGACTCCCCCGTGCATCTGGTCCTCGAGGGCGGGCGGGGTGTGCTGTGGGGCGCTCGCGCGGGCCGCACCGTGCGCCTGGCCGAGCTCCCCGCCGGACGCCATGCGCTGGAGGGGGACGCCCTGGCGCAGGACTGGCTGTGGCTGACCGGCGCGGCGCACGCCGTGCGCTGGAGCACCGAGCGGGACGCCCCCCTGCCGCCCGTGACCGTCGTGATGCCCACCTACCGGCGGGAGGCCGATGCGACGGCGCAGGCGCGGCGCTTCGCCCGGATGCGGCCGGTGCGCGGCGTCGTCGTGGTCGACCAGGGCGGCACCCTGGCCGGGAACGCGGCCTTCACCCGGCTGCGCGCCGAGCACGAGGGCATCCGCCTGGTGACCCAGGAGAACCTGGGCGGCTCCGGGGGCTACGCCCGCGGGATGCTGGAGGCGGCCGAGGATCCGCGCGCCGCCGTGCTCTTCTCCGACGACGACGCGATCCTCGGCGAGGAGTCGCTGCGCCGGATGCTCACCTATCAGGCGCTCGCCGCGCGGCCCACCATCGTCGGCTCCCCGCTGTTCTCCTCGGCGGAGCCCACCCGCCTGGTCGCCCTCGCCGAGGCCGTGCGGCCCGGCTCCTTCCAGTGGCGCTCCGCCACCCGCGTGCAGGACGGGATCGACCTGGCCGGGACCACTCCGGCGGACTGGGACGACCTCATGCCGCGACGCGACGCGAACTACACCGGCTGGTGGGCCAGCCTCTTCCCCCCGCACGCGTTCACCGATCTGGGCCTGCCCGCGCCGCTGTTCCTGAAATGGGACGACGCCGAGTACGGGCTGCGCGCGACCCGTCGCGGCTACGACCATGCGGTGCTGCCCGGCACCTCGGTCCACCACCCGCCCTGGACCCCGTTCCGCACCCAGACCACGTGGACCGCGCGCGTGCTGCACCGCAACCGCCTGGCGATCGCCGCGGCGTACGGGGCGGGCCGCGGGGTGCTGGTCTCCTCGCTGGCCCATCAGCTCAAGCACGTCCTCGCCGGGCACCTGCTGACGGCCGAGCTGTGGGAGGAGGGGATCGATGCCTTCCGCGCCGGCCCCGAGGACTGGCTGGGGAGGGATCTCGCGCGGGCTCGCAGCGACGGGGCCCGGGCGGTCGCCGCGGGTCGGGCGGCGACCGCGCCCACCGTCGAGCTGACGGCCACCCGGCGGCGCCCGCTGCCCCTGCCGCGCGCCCTCGCCCGCGCCGCGGCCCGACTGCTCCGCCCCGACACCGCGCCGCGGATCGTGGTGGCGCTGCCCGCCGACTCCCTGCACTGGCGCACCACGCTGGGGGCCGACGCCTATCTGCTCACGGGAGCGGACGGGGAGACTCTCTCCGCCGTCGAGGTGCGCGGATCCGTCGCGCGGCACGCCCTCGCGCGCACCCTGCGCTCGCACCTGTCGATGGCCGTGCGCTGGTCGAGCCTGCGTCGCAGCTACCGCCGGGCGCTGCCGCGCCACACCACGACCGAGTCCTGGCAGAAGGTGTTCGCGAGCTCCCCGGGCGCCCGGCCGACGGGAGGTGCCTGAGCATGGCGGCGCGCGGGAACTCCCTGCGGCGCCGGGTCCGCAGCCTGGGCGGACGGCTCCTGCGCCGGTACCGCCTGTTGCCGGGCGGCATGCCGGACGGGCTCGGGGACGACGAGGCGCTGCGCGACGCCTCCCTCGAGGGCGACGTCATCGTGTACTTCCCCGACACCGCGGACAGCCTCTACCAGCTGCGCGGCTGGTACGGACCGCTGCGGGAGCTGCACGCCGCCCAGGGCGTGACCATCGTCTGCATGGACTCCCGGACCGCCGCCGCGCTCCGCGAGGAGTCGGGCCTGCCGGTGGTCACGATCGCCCTGGACGCGACGCTCGATGCGATCATCCTGCGCAGCGACACCAAGCTCGTCCTCTACGTCAACTTCAATCCCCTCAACACCGCCGCCCTGCGCTCGCGCTCCGCGATCCACGTGTCGATCCTGCACGGGGACTCGGACAAGTCGGTCTCGGTCTCCAACCAGGTCAAGGCCTACGACTACTCGCTGGTCGCCGGACAGGCGGCGATCGACCGGCTGGAGCGCTACACCTCCCTGTTCGACGCCCCCGCGCGGGCGATCCCCGTGGGCCGCCCCGCGCTGGACCTGGAGCGGGTCCCCCGCTCCCCGCGGCCGAACGGGCGTCCCGTCGTGCTCTACGCCCCCACCTGGGAGGGCGGCCAGGCCTCGGTGGGATACAGCTCGCTGCACACTCACGGGGTGACGGCGGTCCGCGCGCTGCTCGCGGAGGGACTGGACGTGCTGTACCGCCCGCACCCGCTGACCGGTGTGCGCGTCCCCGCCTTCGGCGAGGCGGATGCCGCGGTGCGCTCCGAGCTCGCCGCCGGCGGCGGCCGCGTGAGCGAGGGCCGCACGCTGCAGGAGGACTTCGCCGAGGCGGACCTGCTGCTGTGCGACGTCTCCGCCGTGGCCAACGACTGGCTGCTGACCACGCGCCCGCTGATCATCACGCGCTCCTCCGACCCCGAGGCCCACGACGCCGCCACCGAGCTGCTCGGCGCGGTGCCGCGGCTCGCGGAGTCCGAGGCGGGGCAGGTGGGGCACCTCGCCGGGGACCTGATCGCCCACGACACGCGCTTCGAGGAGCGGCGGGAGCTGACCGAGTACTACCTCGGAGACACCACCCCCGGCGCCTCGATGCAGCGCTTCCTGGACGCCTGCCGCCACCTCTCGGCCCGCCGCGACGAGCTGTGGGCGCGCATCCGCGCCCACGAGTCGGGCGACGGCGCCGGGCACGGGGCCGGAGGAGCTCCCGCGGACCCGACCCGCTGAGCCGGCCCGCGGGCGCACCCGGCGGCGAGAGCCGTCCCGCGTGGCGTCCAGGTTTCCCGGAGTCGACTTGTAGAGTGAACGGCGCGGGACACGCAGATGACGTCCCGGTGAACTCGACGGAAGCGGCGCCCCGGACCAGGGCTCGGCCCTGGGACCGCGGCGCCGCGCCCCGCACGAAGGAAGTCCTCCATGTACTCACTCATCCTCCTCAACGGTGGGATAGGCAGTCGCACCGGGGCGGATCAGCCCAAGCAGCTCCTCAAGCTCCGCGGCATCCCGATCCTCGTCTACGCGCTCGTCACCGCGGACCGGGTCGAGCAGATCTCGCAGATCGTCGTGAACTACCCTCCCCACTGGAGGACGCAGATCGAGGAGGTCCTCGAGGCCTACGCGATCTCGACCCCCGTCACCCTCGTCGAGGCGGGCCACTCCCGCCACTCCTCGGTCGCGGCGATGATCCCGCACTGCACGAACGAGGACGTGATCATCCACGAGTCGGCACGCCCGCTGGTGCGCACCACGGACTTCCAGCGCCTGATCGACTCCGAGCACGAGAACGTCTCGCTGATGTCGAAGATCTCCTTCACCGTGGCTCCGGTGGACCCGGAGACCGCGGCCGTCACCGGCTCCCTGGAGCGGGACCGGCTGCGCAACGTCCAGCTCCCGCAGAAGTTCTCGAAGCCCGCCCTCCAGCAGTCCCACGACCGGGCGCGCGCCGAGGGGATCGAGTACACCGAGGACGCGACCCTGGTCGCCGACAGCGGGTTCCCCGTCCACTTCGTCGACGGCTCCGACGAGAACTTCAAGGTGACCACCAGCACGGATCTGAAGATGGCAGGGTTCCTCCTGCGGCCCGAGGAGGACGACGATGAGTAAGACTGCCCTGGTGACCGGCGCCTCCCGCGGGATCGGACTCGAGACCGTGCGCCGCTTCATCCTCCAGCACGACGAGATCACGACCGTGGTGATGTTCGCCCGCGAGTCCGAGGACTTCGACGCGGCGGTCGCGGAGCTGGAGGCCCAGCTCCCGATCGGCCGCAAGGTGGTCCCGGTGCGGGTCGACGTCGGCGACCGCGAGGCGCTGAAGAAGGCCGTCAAGAGCGCTCACGACGAGGTCGGGTCCATCGACATCCTGGTCAACAATGCCGGGTACACCAACCCCGTGCCGCTCCAGCAGGTGAAGATGGCCGACTTCGAGAAGACGATGAGCGTGAACCTCTACGCGCCGTTCACCATCGTCAAGACGCTGCTGAACCGCGGCAACCGCTTCGAGCTGATCGTGAACATCGCCTCCACCGCGGGCATCAACGGACGCTCGGGCTGGCTCACCTACTCCGCCTCGAAGGCGGCCGTGATCAACATGAGCCAGGTGATGCGCGAGGAGCTCGCGATCTACGGCACGCGCGTGGTCTGCCTCTCCCCCGGCCGGACGGCGACCGCGCTGCGCCGCACGCTGGCACCCGAGGAGGACCCCTCCACGATCATGCAGCCCGAGCACGTCGCGCAGGTCATCTACACGCTGTCCTCGCCCGTCGGCCGATTCATCGACTCGGAGAACATCGTCGTGCGGCAGTGATCCCGCCTGCCCCACCGAGCCCGTCGGCCCCGCTCCTCAGCGGCGGCCGGCGGGCTCCTTCTCGGTCCGGGGTGCAGGAGCGAGCGACGGCTCCATCCCGATGGCTTCCGACGCCGCGGCCGAGGACGCCGGGAGCCCGGCGAGCGCCGGCATGACCGGACCCGCTGTGCCGGGGGTGCTCCCCGACTCCAGCGCCCGGTCGACGGCTCCCTGCAGCAGGTCCACGCCGCGCCCCAGCGTGGCGTCGAAGAGCCACGCCCAGAACCGGCGCATCGCGGGATTGCGCTCGACGAGCAGGTGCAGCCCGTACGCCATCGCGAGCACCACGGCGGTCACCGCTCCGTAGGCGAACCACTTCGTCTGCTCGGTCGCGTAGGTCGCCAGGAGCATGTAGCCGATGTGCGCATGGAGCAGGTACAGCGGGTAGGTGAGCGCGCCGGCCGTCGCCGAGCCGGGGATCCGCAGGTCCCGGACCGCGGGGATCAGGGTGGCCAGCATCAGCAGGTAGAGGACCGTGGCCAGGATCGACTTCGTCGAGAGCTCGAAGTCGGTGGCGGGGAGGTAGGCGGCCAGCAGGCCCGCGGCACGGTAGAGGCTCCACCCGTCGCGGGCGATGATCGCGATGACGGCGCCGCCCGCGAACCACAGGTAGTACCCGCCGAGGTAGGGCAGCACCGAGGAGATGCTCGGGTCGATGACGTCGAGGACGAACATGCCGATCGCCCAGGCCGGCATGAGGGCCGGCAGGCGGTGGCCCTGCCGCAGCAGGACCAGCGCGAGGATCAGCAGGTAGAACCTCAGCTCGTAGAGCAGCGTCCAGTACACGCCGTCGATCAGCGGCTGGTCCAGCAGCTTGGGGACCATGGTGAGGTTCGCCAGGAACTGCGGACCGGTCACGTCCATCCGCTCGCCGCCCAGGATCATCGCGAAGGCCGTGGTGATCAGCATCCCCGCCCAGAAGGCGGGGTACAGCCGCAGGGCACGGCCGGTGGCGAAGCGCCGCGCGTCCTTGCCGACGACCGAGGCCACGATCACGTACCCGCTGATCACGAAGAACAGATCCACGCCGAGATATCCCCAGCGGGCGACCTCCGCCAGCGACGAGTGGTCGATGCTGTCGATCTTGCCGTTCTTGATCCCGTTGTACAGGTAGTGGAAGGCCACCACGGCGAGGGCCGCGAGCAGCCGGTAGCAGTCGACGATCTCGACGCGGCGGCGCGGGGCACCGCGGGCGGTCATGCCGTCGCTCGCTTCCTGCTCTGCTCCACGAACCGCTTGTACCGCGCGCACACCACGTCCGGGGGGCCGTCCATGACCAGCTTGCCCTCGTGCACCCACAGCACCCGCGTGCACATGGACTTGATCGTCGCCAACGAGTGGCTGACCAGGAACACCGTGCCCGCGGACTCGCGGATCTCGGCCATCTTCGCCTTGCTCTTGGCGCGGAATCCCGCGTCGCCCGTGGCGAGCGCCTCGTCGATCATGAGGATGTCCGGCACCGTGGAGGCGGAGATCGCGAACCGCAGCCTCGCGCCCATGCCGGAGGAGTACGCCTTCATCGGCAGGTTCACGAAGTCGCCGATCTCGGCGAAGTCGACGATCTCCTGGTAGCGCTGCTTGACCTCCGCCTTCGTCAGCCCCATCGCGAGGGAGCCGATCATGATGTTGCGCTCGCCGGTGAGGTCCTTCATGAGCACCGCGTTGACGCCCAGCAGGGCCGGGCTGCTCGCCACGTGCACGGTGCCGGACGCCGGGGGGATGAGCCCCGCGATCGCCCGCAGGAGGGTCGACTTCCCGGAGCCGTTGACCCCGATGATGCCGATGGACTCGCCGTGGTCGGCGGCGAAGCTGATGCCCCGGATCGCCTTGACCTCGCGGACCGCGGGCTGGCGGGCCCCGCGGCTCAGCAGGCGCCCGATGGTGCCCTGCTTGCGCCCGGGGCCGTGCCCCACCTTCTTCGCGCCGAACACCCGATAGGTGACGTGCAGGTCGTTGACCAGCAGGCTCAGCCCCCCGGTGCCGGAGCCGGCCGGCACGGGCGCGGCGTCCAGGTCCTCCTGGTCGACCTCGAAGTCGACCTCCTCGATATCAGTCACGACCGTAGCGCTCCTCTCCGCGCCAGAACACCAGGAACCCGGCGATCACGAACAGCGCCGCCCAGCCGATGCCCAGCAGCCACATCGACAGGTCCGGCGGATAGGCGGGCTCGTCGAGGATCGAGGAGCGCACCAGGTAGAGGTACACCGCGACCGGCTGGTACTCCACGATCCAGCCCCAGCTGAAGTCGCCCAGGTAGCGGTCCACGGAGAAGATCACGCCGGAGGCGTACATGAGCACGCGCATGATGTGGGGCAGGAGGTTGTCGAGGTCCGGGGTCAGCGCGACCCAGCGGGCCACGAGGAAGGCGCAGCCGGTGGAGAAGATCCACAGCAGGGCCACCGCCGCGGGCAGCAGCAGCCAGTACACGTCGATCGTGACCCGTCCGGCGATCGGCAGGAAGCCGGAGAGATAGGAGATCAGGACCATCACCACCAGCGCCGGCCCGAGGGACGCGAGCTCGGCGAGGACCCCGGCGATCGGCAGCACGGCGCGCGGGAACTTCACCGAGCGCACCAGGGCGAGGTTGTGGTTGATCGAGTGCGCCCCGGCCATCACCGAGCGCTCGAAGAAGCGGAACATGAACACACCGACCACGATGAACGCGATCGTGTTCTCGATGCCGGCCCGGCCCACCTGCAGGATGAAGCCGAAGATGACGACGTAGACCAGGGCGTTCAGCAGCGGGGAGAGCAGCGCCCACACCTGCCCGAGATAGGTGTTCTGGTTCTCCGCCTGGGCCTTCGAGACGGCGAGCACCTGGATGAAGGAGCGTCGGGTCCACAGGTCCTTGAGATAGCGCAGGAGGCCCGGGCGCACGCCGATCTGCTCGAGACCGCTGGCCTCGGCGGCGCGGTTCACCGCGGCCGGGTCGAGGGTGCGCTCCATCGGAGGCGGCACGAGCGGCGACCCGGTGGGTCCGCTGCGAAGGTCCGTCACGCTTCCACTCCCGTCTCCCCGCGGGGACATCTCGGCGTCATCCGTGCCCGCGGGGGCGCGGCGCCGCCGCGGTCACCCCGCGCGGACGCGCCCCGCGGCGCGGGACGTTCCATGGTACGACCGCGCCTCCGGTCGGGACAGCAGGCGCGATCCTCGCCACGTCGGCCCGTCAGAGGTCGCTCACCGCCGTCGCCAGCCCCTCCTGCAGGGCGCGCAGGCCCGTGGGCTCGACATAGGCGCCGCAGACGGCCTCGACGACCTCCCCGGCGCTGGAGGCTCCCCCGGCCGGCTCCTCGTACTGGCGGTAGCGGTCCGCGACCGAGAACGCCGAGTAGTAGTCGTGGAACTTGTACAGACCGCCCTTGAGCTGGTCGCCCAGGCGGATGTGGGCGTTGGGGACGCCCAGGGCGTCGGAGAAGATCAGCCCGTGCAGGCTCGAGGAGATCACGGCGTCGCAGGCGGCGATCTCGCGGGCCACCTCCTGCGGGGTCCAGGCGACGTCGATCACGCGCACCTCGGTGCCCAGGCGCCGCATCCGCTCCACCACCGGTGAGGCGGCGTCGCGGTAGTGCGGGATCACACCGAGCGAGTAGCGCTTGCGGACCGCGCCGTCCAGGAGGATCGGCGCAAGCAGACCGGGGTCGCCGAGAGCGATCTCGCCGGTTCGCGGCGGCACCACCCTCTCGAGCGTCGATCGGCCCCGCACAGCGAGCACGTCCAGGTCCACCGGCTCCCCCGCGACGGTCCCGGCGCTGATGAAGCCGCTGCCCCAGATGCGGGGACGGTTCCGCTCCCGCTTCCGCAGCACCATCTGCATCACGGAGCCGGCGCCCACCAGGTCGCAGCGCGCAGGGCTCGCCCAGGTCACGCGCCGTCCGGTGAGTCGCTCGACGAGCTCCGGGGTGATCTCGTCGCCGAAGTTGAGCCGGTGGGGGTACTTCCATCGCCACCAGAACGTCGGGATCGGCGGCCTCACGAGCGGTCCCTCCGCAGGCGGCGCACGGCGCGCTCGAGCACGGGGCCGAGCAGCGGGGCCGAGCGCACCGCCGCCACGGTGCGGCTGCCCACCACCCGGGTGCGCAGCGACCGCGTGGGCGTGAACCAGTCGACCTCGCGCTCCGCGGGGCGTGCCGAGGGGGCGGTCACGGTGAGCACCCCGGCGTCGTCGGCCACCAGGCCGAAGCCGGCGGCGCGGGCGGGCCAGTGCTCGGACCCCGCGGCGGGCAGCGGGGCGCGCACGCCGCCCAGCACCGAGCTCACCTCCACGGTGGCGCCGATCATCTGTGCGGTCACGGGCAGGCGGAGGCCCAGCAGGCGGTCACCGAGCCGCAGGCTCGGCAGCAGCTGCCGGCCGCCGTGCTCCACGGCACCGGTGAGCCGGCAGAAGTACTCGTCCCCGGCCGCCGGTGGCCGAGTGGTCTGCACCAGCATCAGCGCGCGCCCGTTCTCGTCGAGGGTCAGGCCCAGGCAGGCGGCCCCCACGAGGTGCCGCTTGAGCATCCCACCGCGGTCCACCGAGAGGTTCCCGGGACCCTGCGTGAAGTAGGCGATGAGCCGGTCGCCGGCGGCGGGGTCCTCGGCGAGATTCGAGACCCCGTCCGGGGCGAGGGTGCCCACACGGTCGGCGCCCAGGCGCAGCTCCGTCTCGACCTCCCCGAAGCGCACCACCGTGAACAGGTCCCACACGCCCTTGCGCAGGTCTCCCGTGCGCGCCGTGAGGGTGGCGGGGGCGGTGAGGTCCTCGGCGGTCACCTCGAGGTCCTGCACGAGCTCGGAGCTGCGCAGGCGGGCGCGGATGCCGAGCCCCTCCGGCGTCCCGTCGAGCTCCGGGATGCGGACGCTCGCGCCGACCTGCAGCTGCCCGCCCTCGATCCGGAGGTCCTCCAGGCGCGTGGTCATCCGCGGCGCGGAGACCTCGCGGAGCTCCTCGGGGATCCCGGCGGCGAGCTCCGGGGGCAGGCCCAGGCGGAACGCTCCCCCGCTCCAGACGATCCGCCGGTCAGGGTTCTGCGCGGCGTAGGCGATGTAGGCGTCCAGGCCGTCGAGGTCCCCGGCCCTCAGCAGGTCCAGCTGGAGCCGGGTCTGCTCGGCGAGGAGAGCGCGGAGCGTGGGCGTGTACAGGTGGCCGATCGTCTCGCGGAACTCCTGCGCGGCCCGCTCCTGCGCGGGGCGGTCGAGCTTCCGCCAGCGCGGCGAGAGCGCGGACTTCATGGACCAGCCGAAGGGCCGGCGCAGGAGCAGCTCGCGCTTCTCCCCCGGCTCGGTGTACGTCTCGATGGCCAGCGCGCAGCGGGAGGCGGTCCGGACGTAGTCCGCCGCGGAGCGGGGGGAGAGGGTCATGTTGTCGCCCTCGGCGCGGTGGCGGATGAGGTAGTAGTCCTTGTCCGCGAGCACCGAGATCTTCCGGGCGCTGAGATAGACCGCGGCTATGAACGGCTGGTCCTCCCCCACCTTCTGATCGGTGGGGAAGCGCACGCCGAGGCGCTCGACGAGCTCCCGACGGATCAGCTTGGTGGGCCCCAGGGTGTTGAAGATCTTGTCCCGCACGACGTCGGCGTCCAGCACCGTCCTGGTGAACATGCTCGAGGGCGCCTTGCGGCCGTCCATGCTGGCGAGCTTGCCCAGCACCACGTCCGATCCCTCCTGCTGGGCGGTGGTGACCATGCTGCGCAGCGCATCGGGGGTGAGCACGTCGTCGGAGTCGAGGAAGAAGAGGAACTCCCCCGTGGCCCGGTCGATGGCCGGGTTGCGGGCTCCGCCCGGGGTGCCGGAGTTCTCCTGGGTCAGGACCGTGATCCGCGGGTCCTGCGCCGCGAGCTCGGCGAGCACGGCGTCGCTGCCGTCGGTGGAGCCGTCGTCGACCGCGAGGATCTCGACCTCCTCCGGCGCGATGGTCTGCTCCCGGGCGGAGTTGATCGACTCACGCACGTAGTTCACGGAGTTGTAGACCGGAACGATCACGGTGACCTGGGGTGTCATTCCTCGGGGACCTCGACATTCTCGGCCATCGCTGCGGGGTCCCATCGACCCCCGCGGGGCCGCTCCGCCCCGGTGCAGTACGACGGCCGTAGCGGACAATGACGCGAAGCGTAGCATCGCCGCCCCGCGCTCCCGGGAGGGGCGCTGGGCGGCTCGGGATCAGGGCGTGCGCTCCGGGGCGACCTCCGGCGAGGCCTCCCGGCCGGTCTCCGCGGGGTCCCTCGTCGGGACCGGATCCAGACCCAGCTCCTGCCGCGCGACCTGCACGAAGCGCTCCGCGTACCCGTCGCGCGGGATGTCGCCGAGGTAGTAGGTGGCCCACCGCAGCCGCTCCTCGCGGCGCGGGTCGGAGGCGAGCAGGGCAGTCAGCCCCTCCTGGAGATTCGTCACCGCCCCGTCCTCGGCGACGAGCACGTAGGCGGCGCGGGCCATGGGGAACGTCGCGACGAACTCCTCGGCGCCGGTGCGCGGGGAGACCATCGCCAGCGGCTTGCCCGAGTGCAGGAAGTCCCCCACCACGGCGGAGACGTCGGAGATCATGGCGTCGGCCGCGTTGAAGCAGTCCACGACGCTCATCTCCTTCTCAGCCACCGCGCCGAAGAGGTGCTCGCGACCGGTGGCGGCGGCATCGTCCGCGAGCATCTCGCGGATCTCCCGGCAGGCCGCCCGCAGCTCCGGGGACCGGGAGCTGTAGGGGTGGGGCCGGAAAACCACCCGGCAGCCGCGGTCCAGCAGCGCCCGCACGATCGACGGCCCGGCCGGCAGCGAGGAGTAGTTGGTCTCCTCCTGGTAGCCCAGCCAGGTGGGCGCGTACAGGACGCTCGGCTCCTCGAGCGCGCCGATCGCGCCGCGCTCCCCCTCGACGTCCTCCACCTGGGGGCGGCCGACGATGCGGAAGATGTCCGCGGGCATCGGCACGTCGAAGGTCTCGAAGCGGTCGATGGCGGCCTGGCCGGCGACGAAGTCGCGGTCGTACATCTTGATGATCGGGGTGGCGCTCGAGGCCTTGTCCGACTCGCCGTGCAGCAGCTGGATGTGGGTCAGCGCCGAGTAGCGCACCATGTGGTTGTTGCGCATCGAGTTGTTGACGTAGAACACGCCGCGGACCGAGGGCACCATGAGCGCGTCCAGGTCGCTGAGCGACCGGCGCAGCACCAGTGGCTGCTCGGTCACGGCCGCGAGCTGGCGGAAGGTGGCCACCGAGCGCACCACCAGCACGAACGGCACCCCGAGGCGTTCGAGGTAGGGCAGCCACATGGAGACCTGGAAGGCCGAGCGCGCCGGGGCGTCCCAGTACACGTAGAACACGGGCCCGAGCGCGGTCAGGTGCTCCTCGAGGCGGGCCTGGAAGGCGCGTCGGGCGCGGATCCGCCCGATGATGTCGAGCCCCGCGCCCACCGCCAGAGCGGCCGCGAGCAGGGAGAGCAGCAGGCTCGCCACCAGCAGCGGGACCGGGGCGAGGACCGCCAGCAGCAGCGCGGTCAGCGCGAGCACGTCGAGCGGGAAGATCCAGCCGTAGCGGAAGCGGGCGCGGCGTCGGGCCTCGTGACCGGGGAAGCCCGCCGCGTAGGGGACGGCCACACCGTTGGTGGCGCGGAGGATCGGCTCCGCGACGAGCACCACCAGCGCGGCCGCGCAGGCGATGATCCCGAGCGCTCCGGCGCTCCCGGAGAGGAGCAGCTGGGCGCCGGCGGCGGCGATGAGCAGGAAGCGGCTGGTCGCGTAGCGGCCCAGGCCGCCCACGCCCTTGGGCCGGCGGCGCAGGGTGCGGCGCTGGCGCCAGAGGATGATCGCCAGCGGGACCAGCGGCGCGAGGATCGCCGCCGGGGATCCCGCGGACGCGGCCACGACCAGCACCGCCACCACGGACAGCAGGTTCACGGCCGCCGGCCACAGCGACAGCATCGTCGCCGCCTTCTTGACGCTGATCGCCTTCACGCGCGGGCACCTCATTCTCTCGGGGTCGAGGGTCGTGCCCCGCCGTCCGGCGCCGGGGCATCGAGCAATCCTGCCACGGGCGGGGAGCCGGCCGCGGGATCCTCCCACGGCCTCCGGCCCGGCAGCGGGTCCTCAGTTCTCGGGCCGCCCGGCGCGCCAGTACCCCATGAAGGAGACTTGCTGGCGGTCCAGGCCCAGCTCGCTGACCAGGTGGCGGCGCAGAGCCTTGATGACCCCCGCCTCGCCCGCCAGCCACGCGTAGAAGGTGCCGTGACCGGTGGTGGTCTCCCACAGGATGGTCTCGTCGATGTCGACGTCCTCGAGCTCGCCCTCCGCGGCGCCGGACTCCGCCGCGGTCGACCGGAACGCCTGGGCGTTCTCGCTCATCAGGCGCCGCACGGCCGCGTCCAGCAGCTCGCCGTGGGGGCGGCCCTCACGCGCCAGCCAGGTCACCTGCACCCCGGAGCGGGTCAGCAGGTCCTGCGCGTCGCCGGCCTCGGGGACCTCGAGCAGGGCGTGGCCGCTGATCGTCGGCGGCAGGGCCTCGAGGATCGAGCCGAGGGCGGGCACCGCCGTCTCGTCGCCCACCAGCAGCACCGTCCGCGCGGTGCCGGGGCGGAACTCGATGCCGCCGTACTCGGGGCCCACCAGCGCCCGGTTCGGGCCCAGCATGGTGATCCGGTCGCCGACCTGCGCCCCGTGCGCCCAACGTGCGGCGACGCCGTGCCCGGGCACCTGGTCCTCCTCGAGGTGCAGCACGAAGTCCACGTCGATCTCGGGATGCTCCGAGACATTGCCGGGATGACCCGCGGCGCGCTGGGCGCGCACGGTGTAGGTGCGCATCCAGCCGCGGTCCGCGGGATCGATCTGCAGCCAGCTGCGGTACCACTCGCCGTGGCTCTCCGGGTCGAGGAGGGCCCCGGGGCGGACGGCCGCGAAGTGGTCAGCGGTGTTCCGGGGACCGGGGATGATCAGCTTGATCCGCAGGTCCAGCGGATGCGAGCCGGTGCCGAAGTGCGCGAGCTCCTCGCCGGCGAGGGTGAGGCGCACCAGGGACGGGCCCAGCGCCTCACGGGCGACGACGGCGAGGTCGAAGGCGAGCATGGCGCTGTGCTCGAGCGCCGGGACGAGCACGGCGGCGCTCTGGGCCGTGGTGGACATGGGGTCCTCCTCGTGGTGGTGGGTCGGTGCGGTGCGGTCGCGACCCAGCGGCAGCACCATCGGGGTGCCGGTGACGGGGTCGGGGGCGACGAGGGCGCGCAGGGCGAAGACCTCGTGGGCCATCTGCTCGGTGATGACCTGCGCCGGGGTGCCCTCGGAGTGGATCTCGCCGTCCCGGACGGCGACCAGGTGATCGGCATAGCGGGCGGCGAGGTTGAGGTCGTGCAGGACGATGCCGACGGTGGTGCCGCGCTCGCGGTTGAGGTCGCGGACCACGTCGAGCACCTCGAGCTGGTGGGTGACGTCGAGATAGGTGGTGGGCTCGTCCAGCAGCAGCACGTCGGTCTCCTGGGCGAGCGCCATGGCGATCCAGACCCGCTGGCGCTGCCCGCCGGAGAGCTCCTCGAGCAGGCGGTCCTGGAGCGCGTCGGTGCGGGTGGCGGCCAGGGCCCGGGCCACCGCACGCTCGTCGTCCTCGCTCCACTGGGGGATGAGGCCCTGGTGGGGGAAGCGACCGCGGGAGACCAGCTCGCGGACGCTGACGCCGTCGGGCGCGACCGGCGTCTGGGGAAGCAGGCCCAGGCGGCGGGCGAGCTCCTTGCCGCGCAGCGCATGGAGGTCCCGCCCGTCCAGGAGCACCGACCCGCCCCGCGGCGGCAGCAGCCGGGAGAGCCCGCGCAGCAGCGTGGACTTCCCGCTGCCGTTGGCGCCCACGATGATCGTGATCCGCCCCTCGGGCAGGGTGAGGCTGAGGTCGTGGACGATCTCCCGGCGGTCGTACGCCAGGGTCAGGTGCTTCGCATCGATCACGGCCATGGGGCGCGGTCACCTTCCGGTGGTGGAGGTCGAGGGACGGGTGAGGATCCACAGCAGGATCGGGGCGCCGAGGGCTCCGGAGACGACGCCGGCCGGCAGCGCCGCGGCAGGCAGCAGGTTCTGGCCCACGACGTCGGCGGCCAGCACGATCGCGGCGCCGACCGCGGCCGCCACGGGGAAGCTGGGGCGGCCCACGATGCCGCGCGCGATCGGCCCGGACAGGAAGGCCACGAAGGACAGCGGACCGGTGACGGCGACCGTCAGGGCGCACAGCGTCACCGCCACCATGATCAGGGAGATCCGGGTGCGGGGCACGGCCAGTCCGAGGCTGGTGGCGGCCTCGTCGCCGAGCTGGAGGATCCGCAGCCGCGTCACCAGCAGGGCCAGGGCCGGCGCCAGGACGAGCAGCGCGATGGCGAGGACCGCCGCCCGCTCCCAGGTGGCCCCCGAGAGCGAGCCCACCAGCCAGTGCATGGCATCGCCGGCGGTCTGCATGTCCAGCCGGGTCAGGAGGTAGGAGATGACGGCGCTGAGCCCGGCGGCGAGGCCGATGCCCACCAGCACGAAGCGGTTGTCGACCGCTCCCCCGGTGCGCCCGGCGCCGGCCACGGCCAGGAGCAGCAGCGCCGTGAGCAGACCGCCCAGCAGGGCGCACCAGAACAGCGCCCTGCCGTCGGCCTGGAAGTACGCCATCGCGATCACCGCGCCGGCGGAGGCGCCGAGCGTCACGCCGATCACATCGGGGCTGGCCAGGGGGTTGCGCAGCAGGGTCTGGAAGACGGTGCCGGAGAGTCCGAAGGCGATCCCCGCGAGCACCGCGACCACGGCGGTGGGCAGGCGGTTGTCCATGACGATGAAGGAGATCCCGGGGATCTCCTCGCCGCCGATCACGCGCAGCGCCTGGTCGAGGTAGACCATCGGGGTGCCCACCAGCACCCGCACGAGGACCAGGCCCAGCACGAGCAGGCCCAGCAGCCCCAGGGCGAGCAGGGTGCGCCGGGCGCGGGGGTCGCGGAGGGGGGCGCTCACAGTCCCACCTGCCGTCGGGTCCGGATCAGGACGATGAAGACGGGCACGCCGATCAGCGCGGTCATCACGCCCACCTGCACCTCCGCGGGCGGGGAGATCACCCGGCCCACGGTGTCCGCCACCAGGATCAGCACCGGTCCGCCCAGCAGGCACAGCGGCACGATCCGGCGGTAGTCGCCGCCGACGACAAGCCGGGCGGCGTGCGGGACCACCAGGCCCAGGAAGCCGATCGGTCCGGCGAGCGCGACGGCGGCGCCGCACAGCAGGATGATCGCGAGCCCGAGCAGCACGCGGGCCCGGCCCACGTCCACCCCGAGGCCCACCGCGGCGTCGTCGCCGAGGGCGAGGGCGTTGAGCAGCCCGGTCGCCAGCACGATGATGACCACGCCGACCCCCATCAGCGCGGCCACCGTGCCGATGTCGGACAGGGTGCGCGCCCCGAGCGTGCCGACCTGCCAGAACCGCAGCCGGTCCATCGTCGAGTCGTCGAGCATCACCAGGGCGTTGACGAGGGAGCCCAGGCCCGCGGTGAGCGCCGCACCGGCCAGCGCCAGCTTGACCGGCGTCGCCCCCTCCGTGCCCATCGAGGCGACGGCGTAGACCGCGGCGGTGCCGATGGCGGCGCCGATCAGGGCGAGCACCATGTACTGCGGGACCCGGGAGATGTCGGCGACGAACACCCCGATCACGACGGCGGTGGTGGCACCGGCGTTGATCCCGAGGATTCCGGGATCGGCGAGCGGGTTGCGGGTCATCCCCTGCATGGCGGCGCCGGCCACGGCCAGCGCCGCGCCGACGGCGATCCCGGCGACGGTCCGCTCCAGGCGCGCGTGGATCACGACGTGGTCGGCGAGACCGGCGTCGTAGTCGGTCAGCGCCGTCCACACGGCCGACGGCGTGACCGTGCGGGCGCCGACCATGAGGGAGAGGAGGCTCGCGAGCGCGAGGGCCAGCAGGCCCAGCGTGATCGCGAGCGCCGTGGACCGTCGCACTGTGCGCCGGTCAGCCCGCGACGCTGTCCGCGACCTCGATAACCGAGGGCACGAAGTTCTCGATCGCCCAGGGGAGGCTGAGAGCGCTCGCGGCGGAGATGGAGAGCGTGAGGTGGTCGTCGTCGGTGAGCACCACGCCGCCCGCGGCGACGGCGGGGATCTGCGCGAACAGGCCGTTGGCCTGGTAGTCCTCGACGGTGGTGCCGGCCTCGGCCCAGGTGTAGAAGATGTCCGAGTCCAGCTCGTCCGCCCTCTCGGCGGACCACTCCACGTAGAAGTTCTCCGCCGCCGAGCTGTTCTCGGCGACCACCTCGGCCTGGGTCATGCCGATCGCGGTGAAGAACCGGGGCCGGGTGTCCTCGCCCACGTAGAATGCGATCGAGTTGTCCGCCAGGCCCAGGTTCCCGGCGATGAAGGTGCTCTCGGCGATGGCGGGGTTCTCCTCGCCGACGGCGGCCAGGTCCCCCTCGATCCCGCTGATCAGCGCCTCGGCGTCCTCGCCGCGGCCGGTGGCGGTGCCGATCGCGGTGACGGCCTCCTGCCAGGAGGTGGTGTAGTTCGCGGCGATCGGGCCGATGGTGGGCGCGATCTTGCTCAGCTGCTCGTACTCCTCCTCGGTGATGCCGGAGTAGGCGGCGACGATGAGGTCCGGGGTGAGCGCGGCCATCTCGTCGAGGTTCAGACCGTCGGTCTCGTCGTACTGGGTGGGCGCGTTCTCGCTGTCCCACCCGGCCCCGAGCTCCTCGAGCTTCGCGTCGATCCAGTCGGTCGAGCCGTTGTCGTTGCCGCCCCAGGTGACCACCGGCAGGCCCACCGGGACCACGCCCAGGGCGAGCACGGAGTCGCCGTTGACCCAGGAGACGGTGACGATGCGAGTGGGCTCGGCCTCGACGACGGTCTCGCCGTAGAGATGGGTGACGGTCGCGGGGAAGGACCCCTCGGCCGCTCCCCCGCCGGCTGCCGCGCCTCCGGAGCTCGCGGCGGGGTCCTCACCGCCGGAGCAGGACGCGAGAGCCGGGACGGCGAGTGCGGCCAGGGCGAACGAGCGGCGGCTGAGCGTCATGAGGAGGTCCTTCTCGACAGGGAGCACCCGGGAGTGGGTAAGGCGGGGCTCACCTTATTGCGCAAGACCGGCGGTGCACAATTGCCGTGACGCTCCGGCGTGCCGCTGATCACACGGCGCCCGGGGCGCGCCGCTCAGTCCGCGCCGGGGGCGGCGCGCTCGGCGACCGCGACGGCGTCGCCGTCGTCGGACTCGTCGCCCGGGTCCTCGAGGCCGCCCACCCCGGCCTCGCGGTACAGGGCGATGAACTCCCGGGCGGTGTCGGGGCCGATCATCAGGCGCAGCACCGGGGAGACCTCGTAGTCGTCGCCCTGCTCGTCGAGCAGGCCGGCCCGCTGGACCTTCGCGATCGCGGCGCGGACCTCCTTGGCGAAGCCGGCCTCGTCCGTCGAGGTGGTCCGGCGGTAGGCGGCGAGCGCCTGCTGGAGCTCGGCCTCGGAGACCACGGTGCGCTGTCCGCGCGCGGACTGGGTCAGCAGCATCTGCCGCAGCACCAGCAGCAGCACCGAGTCCAGGCGGTTCAGGCCGGTCAGGCGCCGCAGCAGCTTGGGGGCGTCCGGGTCCTCCTCGCTCTGGCGCACGAAGGCGACCTGCGCGTCGTCGTCCACGACGAGCTCGAGGAAGAGGTCCGCCAGGCGCGCCTCGATCGCGGCCCGGTCCCGCAGCAGCTGGGCGTAGCGGGCGCTGTCCCGGCGGCCGTCCATGAACGGCCCCTGGAGCAGGTGGACGAGGACCCGGCGGGAGTCGTCGACCAGCGCGGAGCCGGTCGCGGAGGGGGCACCGTCCTCGAGCGGCTCGAGGGCGTCGGCGTCGCGGCGGGGTGCGGAGGTCATCACGGGGACCCACCCTACCGGGGCCCCGCGACGCGGGTCGGTCCTCAGCTCGCGAGCGAGGCGGCGACGCCCTCCCGGGCCGTCCACGCCGGCGCCGCCTCCAGCAGAGCGGCATGGCGCTCGAGGCGCTCCCGCGTGGCCGTGTCGGCCGGGGACATGACCACCAGGCGCGTGCCGCGGCGCGGATCGATCCACAGGCTCTGGAAGTGGACGCTCAGCAGCCCCGCGCGCGGCGAGCGGTAGGCGCGCAGGCGGGACCCCTCGTCGGCGACCTCGCGCTGCCCCCACAGCTGTCGGAAGTCCTCCGACCGCGCGCTCAGGCGCTCGACGAGCTCGCTCCAGCGCGGGCCCCCGTGGTGCTCGGCCCGATGCGCCCGCAGCCGTCCGACGATCTCGGGCAGGACCCGCTCCTCCTCGACCAGGCTCCCGCGCCAGACGGGGTCGGTGAACATCAGCCAGGCGCAGTTGCGCTCCTGGACCGGATACGCGTCCAGATCGCTGAACAGGAAGCGGTAGGCGCGGTTGGTGGCGACGATCTCGTAGGCGTCGTCCTGGATGGCGGCCGGGAACGGCAGCAGCTGCTCGAGCACGGCGAGGTGCTCGGGGCCCAGGGTGAGCGGGGGCTCCGGGAGCGCCGGGGAGCGGTCGGCGAGGACCAGCATGTGGCGGCGCTCGGCCTCGCTCAGGCGCAGCACCCGGGCCACGGCCTCCAGCACCTGGTCGGAGACACCGGCCGCACGGCCCTGCTCGAGCCAGGTGTACCAGGTGGCGCCGATGCCGGCGAGCTGGGCCACCTCCTCGCGACGCAGCCCGGGCGTGCGCCGCCGTCCCAGGTCCGGAAGCCCCGCCTGCTGCGGCGTGACCGCCTCCCGCCGGGCGCGCAGGAAGGCGCCGAGCTCCTTGCGTCGTGCCTCGGACTGCTCCATGCGCACCAGTGTGCACCCCGCCCGGCGGCGCAGCCAGGTGGTGCTGGTACCGGGATGAACGGACTCCTGGTCACAGGATCCGCTGCTCGCGAGGGTGTCGTCATGACCCTCTCCCCACCCACCGCTCCCCTCTCCCCGGCACCTCCTGCGCCGCTGAGCACACGCGGCCTGGCCGTGCTGCTGATCGCCTACATGCCGGTCAACGTCACCTTCGGCTCCCTGAACGTGCTCGCCGACGCCCTCGGGGCCGACCTCGGGACCGACGACGCCGGTCAGCAGCTCGTGCTGGCGGCGTACACCACCACCTTCGCGGCCACGCTCGTCATCGCCGGCCGCCTCGGGGACCGCTGGGGCCGGCGGCGCCTGCTCGCGATCGGCGCCCTGGCGACGGTGGTGCTGAGCGTCGCCGCGGCGCTCGCCCCCGATCTGGCCTCCACCGTGGTGCTGCGAGCGGCGCTCGGCATCGCGGCAGGCCTGCTGACCCCGCAGGTGCTCGCGACGATCCAGTCCACCGCGACCGGGTCCCGGCGCACGCAGGGGCTGATGGTGTTCGCCGCGATGGCCGGGGTGAGCACCGTGCTGGGCCAGGTGCTCGCCGGGGTGGTGGCGACCGCGTTGCCCGAGCACCTGGGATGGCGCGCGGTGCAGGTGCTGATCGGCGCCATCGCCCTCGTGGGGGTGCTGGGGCTGCCGGCGGTGCCGCGCTCGCGCTCCTCGACCCCTCCGGCGATGGACGCCCTCGGCGCCTCCGTGCTGGGCGCGAGCCTCCTGCTGCTCGTGGTGCCGCTGACCCTGGGACGCTCGGCGGGCTGGCCGCCGTGGTCCGTCCTCGGCCTCGCCGCCGGGGGCGCGCTGCTGGTGGTCTTCTGGACCCTGCAGCGGCGTGCGGAGCGCGCCGGCATCACCCCCGTGGTGCCCCCGTCGCTGCTGCGGATCACGGTGGTGCGGCGCGGGCTGCTCATGGCGCTGCTGTTCTTCACCACCTACGGCGCGTTCCTGTACGAGCTCTCGTCCCTGGCCCAGGCCCGCTACGGGATGGGCGCTCTGGGACCCGCCCTGCTGGTGCTCGGCTTCGGCATCACCTTCGTGGCGACCTCGGTGGCCCTGCCGCGCCTGCTGCCCGGCGCGGGCCCGCGCACCATGACGCGGGCGGCCCTCGCCCAGGCGGCGATCCTGCTGCTGATCGCGGCATTGGCCGGCACCGGGCACGACGACCTGCTCTCCCTGCAGTGGGCGCTGGTCCCGTTGGGCGTCGCGCAGGCGTGCATGTACGGCCCGGTCCTGCAGACGGTGATCTCCCGGGCGCCGCACGGGGCGGCCGGTGTCGCCAGCGGTCTGTTCACCACCTGCCAGCAGCTGGGCCTGGCCCTCGGGGTGGCCCTGCTGGGCGGCGTGTTCTGGTCCCTCGCGGGATCCGAGGGAGAGGCCGCGCGGTTGGACCGCTCGCTGATGGTCGTGTTCTGCGTGCACGCGCTGTGCGCGCTGGTCTTCGCCGTGCTGGCGCGGTCCCTCGCCGCACCCCGGCCGGAGGGTGCGGCCGCCTGAGCACGCCGCGCGGACGAACGGCCCGGGACCCTCGCGCGGAAGGTCCCGGGCCGTCGCGACGCCGCGGGCTCAGACGCCCTTGCGCACCGTGATCGTCCAGCCGGCGTCCCCGGTGCGGTCGAAGGCGACGACCTCGTGGCCGGATTCCGCCGCCCACTGCGGGAGCGAGTCGGTGGCCTGGGTGCAGTCGAAGCCGATGATCAGGTCGTCGCCGGTGCTCAGCTGCTCCATCGCCTGCTTCGCGTCGATCAGCGGGAAGGGGCAGACGGCGCCGTTGGTCTCGAGGGTGTAGGCGGCCATGGGACGTCCTCCTGGGAGTCGGTGTCGGGAATGCCGCTCAGGCGGCGGGGGTGAGGGTGGGGGCCGGGCGCGAGGCGGCCGCGGCCTTCTGCGGACGCACCATGAGGAGCCAGGCGGCGCCCCAGGTGCCCAGGACGATGGCGACCAGCGAGACCCAGCCCTGGTAGCTGAACAGGCTGGTCTCCACGAGGGAGTTGCCGATGGTGCAGCCGCCGGCGAGCGCGGCGCCCACGCCCATCAGGGCACCGCCGCCCACGCTGCGCAGGATGGTGCGCGCATCGGGGACGCGCCAGCGGAACTCCCCGGAGAGCTTCGCCGCGATGAAGGAACCCACCAGGATGCCGAGCACGAGCATGACCGACCAGTCCACCAGGGTGATGTCCCCGGTGGTGAGGTAGGTGACGATCTTCGCCGACGGCGTGGTGATGCCGAGGCCGCCGTTGCGGCCGGAGGCGGTGGAGGTCACCCAGGCGATGATCGCCAGGAGACCCAGCAGCACGCCGCCCACCCAGGGGGACCAGGGGATGTCCGCGAGGTAGTGGCCGAGGCCCGTGCGGCGGGCGGGGAGCGCGGCGCGGGGGCGGCCGGCGTTGCGCCGCACCTGCCACACCACCAGTGCGGTGACCAGCCCGGCGAAGATCACGGTGGGCACCCAGTGGCTCACGCCGAGGGTGTCCTGGATCGTCGCCTCGCCGACGGTGCGGGAGCGGGCCGCCTCGGTGAAGGCGCCCAGCGGGCCGAACTTCATGATCGCGGCGAACAGGGCGTAGAAGATCAGCGCGGCCCAGGAGCCGATGAGCCCCTCCCCCGCCCGATAGTAGGTGCCGGTCGCGCAGCCTCCGGCGAAGATGATGCCGATCCCGAACAGCAGACCGCCGACGATCACCGCCACCGGCGCGAAGGACGCGGCCTCGGGGGCGAGCACGCCGGCGCTGGTGAGCGCGGCGACGCCGACGGCCTGGATGGCGATCGCCAGCATGAACGGCGTGAAGTAGCGGGTTGAGCGGGTGAGGTACAGGTCGCGGAAGGCGCCGGTCACGCAGAAGCGGGAACGCTGCAGCACGTAGCCGAGCGCGGCGCCGACGAGGAGGCCGGTGAGAATCATTCGACCCACCGTAGGTTATGGGACCCATAAGCGGAAGCCATGTCGCAGAGTGTGACACGGACCCTGGGACACTGGCCCCTATGACCTCCGATGCACCGCGGACCCGGATGGACGACCTGACCGTCGAGCGCGTGCTGCGCGTGGTCGAGGCGATCCCGCCCGGGCAGGTCGCCGCCTACGGCGAGGTGGGGTCGATCGTGGGCGTCGGGCCGCGCCTGGTGGGGCGGATCCTGCGCATCTGGGGCGGTGGCGTGCCCTGGTGGCGCGTCACCAACAGCGACGGCGACCATCCACTGCTGGCCCGGGCGTTGCCCCGCTGGGAGGCCGAGGGCATCGTCGTCAAGCCCAACGGTCGCGGCTGCCGAATGGCGCAGTTCGGGACGGACCTGGAGCAGCTGCGCGAGCGCTCCCGCGCCACCCTCGCGGAGCTCGAGGAGACCCAGGAGCCCTGAGCGGACCCCCCGCGGGTCAGTCGACGGGCACGTCCTCGAGGAAGTAGAAGGTGGGGACCTTGGCCGCGTAGTCGCTGCCGTCCAGCTCGCGCCAGGTGACGATCTCGGTGGAGCCCTCGCGCGCCTGAGCGTGGTTCGTGGCCAGGAACATCAGGCCGATCACGCTCGCGAGCCCCTGGTCCGCGGGCTTCTCGCGCAGGATGTCGCCGATCGAGGCCTGGCCGCTGCGCCCGCGCACCTCGTTGACGTTCACGGTCAGGCCCACCACGTCGATGTCGTTCGTGCGCACCAGGTCCTGCAGCACCTCGACGCTGAGGGCGGTCGCATCGTGCACCTCGGCCTCGGCCGGGGCTCCCGGATCGGTGGGGTCCTTCAGCCGGTGCTGGGACACCGAGGACAGCTGCACCCGGGACAGGTCCGGCGCGAGCGGGAAGGGCGTGCGGGTGGGGACCTCGTCCTTCTGGGCCAGTGCCAGGCCCTGGGCCTCCTGGAGCGCCTCGAGCAGCACCCGGTGCTGACGGAAGTCCTGGGAGCGGACGAAGCGGGCGAGCGAGCGGTACAGCTCGGTCTTGACGTCGAGGACCTCCTGCGCCGGCTCGTAGAGGTCGCTGAAGACGTTCGCGAGTCGCTCCCGCTCGTCGCGGCCCAGCGCGTGGGAGAAGTCCCGCTCCAGCAGGCGGTCCACCAGCTCCTGCGTGGCACGGGTCTGGGCGGGGTCGTTGAGCATGCGGAAGAAGGCCGTGAAGGTGCGGCCCACGGTGGACTGCCCCAGCAGGTCGTCGCCGGCCAGAAGCTGCTCGAGGATCTCCCCGCGCGACCCCTCCGGGGAGAGGATCTGCTCGCGCAGGCGAAGGTCGACGGCGCGCAGGTCCTCGCGGTACTGGAGGAAGTCGCCGGAGAGCTCGGCGGCGATCTGCAGGATGTCGCGGAGGCGGTCGGTCGAGGCCTCGGAGCTGGGCAGCATCAGCTCGCCCTCGGCGAGCTCGCGGATCTCGGCCTCGATGCGCTCGCGGCGGCGCTGGAGGTCGGCCAGGCGCACGTCGCGGTCGGTCTCGGTCTCCTCGGCGAGGCGCTCGAACTGCTGGACCACGAGGGTCAGGCGCGACTCGGTGGTGGTGGGCCGGTGCTCCTCGAGCGAGGCGATGAACTGGATCGCGTCGATCGTCGCCGGGGAGGGCTCGAAGGTGGTCTCGGTGTGGTGCGGATCGTCACGGCGGGTCAGATAGCCCTCGCGCACCCAGGCGTCGACGTACTCGGCGGCGCTGCGGCCCCCGCGGCCGGCCTCCTCGTCCTCCACGTCCGCGCCGGTGGGCGCCGCGGCGCCGGGGCCCGTCGCGGGCTCGTCGTCGTGCAGCAGCGCGAGGTGCGCGCCCACCCGGGCGACGAGCTCGCTGCGCGGCAGCCGACGGTCCCCGGCGGGGAAGGTGGACTGCAGGATCGCGAGGACGGCGGGGGCCTTGGTCGCCGCGAGCAGTCGCCAGGTGCTGGCCCGGCGCAGCTGCTCGTAGGACTCCTTGCGCGCGGACACGGCGTCGCTGCGGCGGTCGGTCCACCGGTTCGGCTCGGTCGTGGTCACCCGGGCGAGTGTACCGGCGCGGTGCGTGCGGCTCGGTCCGGGGGCGAGCCGGGGCGCGATGACCGCCCGACGGCGCCGGCCCCACGGCAGCGCGCCTCCGCCGCAGGCAGGTTCACCGTGGTATCGACCCCGAATTCCACGGTGAACCTGCCTGCATCAGGCGCGTTGCGCGGCGTCGGGTCCGCTGCCGCCGCGGCGGGCCATGGAGAGCGGGTGAAGATCTGCGCCCGCCCGCGCCGCCTCGCGCAGGGCGTCCTACGGTCGGTGGCATGACAGCGTTCGCACGGCGCCTCGCCCAGTTCGCAGCCGTGACCCTGGGGCTGGGATTCCTCCTGCTCACGGACCTCCTGCCCCTCACCGCGCTCGCGATGGGTCGGCAATACCACGAGGTGGCCGATGCCGCCGCGGCCTACGCCGTGGCCGCGGGGCTCGCCGCGGCCTGTGGGGCGGCGGCGATGGTCGCAGCCCTCCGGCTCATCACCTTGGCGGCCGCCGGCCGCGGGACGAGCCCTGTCGCACGGCGGTGGATCGCGCTGGCCGGCACCCTGATCAGCGCGGGCCTGCTGCTCCTGGTCGCGGTGACCGGACATCTCCTGGTCCTGAAGTCCCTGGGCGGGCCCGGCATCGTGCTCCTGTTCCTGGCGGGCGCCGCAGGTCTGGCGGCGACCGTGAGCGTCACGGTGTGGCGGCGCCGGCCCCACGGCAGCGCGCCTCCGCCGCAGGCAGGTTCACCGTGGTATCGACCCCGAATTCCACGGTGAACCTGCCTGCGCCAGGCGCGTCGCGAGGAGTCGGGTGCGCCGTCGCCCCTCCCCGCCCCCGGCACTGCCGGGTAGGCTCGTCCGTGAACGTTCACGACACGTCCCCGACCGGGACGACACTCGACGAGGAGCCAGCCGGATGACCACCACCGTGCCCGCGACCGACCGCACCGACCGCTGGTGGGAGGAGCTCCCGGCCGGACGGGGCCGCCTGCGCGGCCGCGCCCACCTGGCCACCGACGCCCCCGCGCTCAGCCTCGACGGGACCTGGGACTTCCGCTACGGCACCCGGGCCGACGGCTCCGACCTCGGCGAGGCCGCACCCATCGAGGTGCCGGGCCTGTGGCAGTTCCAGGGCTACGGCGCCCCGCAGTACACCAACGTCATCTACCCCATCCCGCGCGACGTCCCGCACGTGCCGGACGAGAACCCCACCGGGCACTACTCCCGCTCCCTCACCGTCCCGCAGGACTGGGCCGAGGAGCTGGGCCGCGGCGGCCGCGTGCTGCTGCGCTTCCAGGGCGTGGACTCCGCGGCGAAGGTGTGGATCGACGGGGAGGAGATCGGCGTGACCGCCGGCTCCCGCCTGACCCAGGAGTTCGACGTCACCGGCGCGCTGGCCGCCCCCGGCGAGCACCGGCTCGACGTGCGCGTGGTGCAGTGGTCGGTGAACACCTACGTCGAGGACCAGGACATGTGGTGGGCCTCCGGCATCTTCCGCAGCGTGGACCTGCTGCTGCGCCCCGCCGGCGGCATCCACGACCTGGTCACGCTCGCGGACTTCGACCCCGCCACCGGGCGCGGCCTGCTCCGCGCCACCGCCGTCGGCCCCGACGGCGAGAGCGTCCCGGCCACCGTCGAGGTGCCGGGCCTGGGCCTCACCGCTCCGGCCGACGGCACCGAGACCGTCATCGAGCAGGTCCGCCCCTGGTCCGCCGAGGACCCGCACCTGTACGCGGCGACGGTCCGCACGGAGACGGAGACGGTGAGTCTCCGCCTGGGCTTCCGCCGCGTCGAGGTGGACGGGGAGATCTTCCGCGTCAACGGCGAGCGGATCGTCTTCCGCGGCGTGAACCGGCACGAGGCGGATCCCGTCGTCGGCCGCACCCAGCACCTGGAGAACCAGGACCTCGACGTCGCACTCATGAAGCAGCACAACCTCAACGCCGTGCGCACCTCTCACTACCCGCCCCACCAGCGCTTCCTCGACGTGTGCGACGAGGCCGGGCTGTACGTGATCTGCGAGGGCGACTTCGAGACCCATGGCTTCCACGCCGATTCCACCTGGGGCGAGGACGCCACCGGCGCCGCGGAGGGCCCTGCGCTCGACCCGCAGTTCGAGCAGTCGCTGGTCGAGCGCAGCGACCGCTTCGTGCGCCGCGACCGCAACCATGCCTCGATCGTCATGTGGTCGATCGGCAACGAGGCGGCCAGCGGCCCGGTCACCGAGGCGATGGTCGAGCGGGTCCGCGCCACCGACCCCACCCGCCCCGTCATCTACGAGCAGGACTACTCCGCCTCCTACGTCGACGTCTTCTCCCTCATGTACTCCTCGGTCGAGGAGTCGGAGCAGATCGGCCGGCGGGAGCTCTCCGCGGAGTACCAGGACAAGCTCACGCGGATGCTGCGCAGCTTCGCCCTGGACGTGCCGGACGGCCACTTCGCGGACCCGCCGGCGCTGAGCAAGCCGTTCCTGTGGATCGAGTATGCCCATGCGATGGGCAACGGCGCCGGGTCCCTGAAGGAGTACATGGCGCTCACCGAGCAGTACCCGGCCCTCCACGGCGGCTTCATCTGGGAGTGGATCGACCACGGCCTGCTCACCCACGACGCCGAGGGGAACGAGATCTTCGGCTACGGCGGCGACTTCGGGGAGCGCCTGCACGACGGCAACTTCGTGGCCGACGGGCTGGTGCTGCCGGACCGGACCCCCTCCCCGGCGCTGCTGGACGCCAAGCACCACTACTCCCCCGTCGGCCTCGAGGTCTCCGCGACCACGGCGCGTCTGACCAACCGCTACGCCTTCAGCGACCTGTCGCGGCTGCGGGCCGAGGTCTCCCTCGACCAGCAGGCCACCTGGCAGGAGCTGGCGCTGCCGGCGCTCACCCCGGGGCAGAGCGGTGAGGTGCCGCTGCCGACGGGCGAGCACGCCGCGGTCACGGTGCGCCTGCTGACGCGGGAGGCCGAGGGCCCGGTGCCGGCCGGGCACGAGGTGGTCGCCGCCTCGCACGTGGACGCGCAGCGACTGGCCGCCGCGACGGCGGTCCCGGCGGCGCCCGCCCTCGCCCCGCAGCAGGAGGCCGACGGGGCCTGGCGTCTGGGCCCGGCCCGCTTCGACGATCTGGGGCGCCTGGTGGGCCTGGGCGACCTCGGGATCGAGCACGCCGGGGCGGACCTGTACCGCGCCCCCGTGGACAACGAGGGGGCTCGGACCCGGAACCCGCTCGAGGCGCGCTGGAAGCGGATCGGGCTGGACGTGGCCCGCCGCCGGCTGGTCGGGATCGAGGCCGACGGCGAGGAGCTCGTGATCCGCACCCGGCTGGGGCTGGACGGCTCGGCGCTGGGGGCCGACGTCGTCGAGCGCTGGCGCGGCGACGTGGACGGCGTGGACCTCGAGCTCACCGTCACCCCGGCCGCCTTCTGGCCGCGGGACCTCCCGCTGCCGCGGATCGGCTGGACCTTCGCCCTGCCCGCGGCGCCGGACCAGGTGGAGTACGACGGCTTCGGTCCGCACGAGTCCTACCCCGACACCGGCGGCGGCACCACCTTCGCCACCTGGCGCTCCTCCGTCGCGGACCTGCAGGTCCCCTACGTGTTCCCGCAGGAGAACGGGAATCGAGCCGGGGTGGTCCGCGCCGTGCTGAGCGGCGTGGGAGGCACGCTCGAGCTGCGGGCCCCGGAGCCGTTCGGGCTCGCGGTCCGCCCGTGGTCCACCGCGGAGCTGGACGCCCGCGCGCACGACGGCGCGCTCCGCCCCGACGGCCGCACCTGGGTGACGGCCTCGGCCGCGCTGCACGGCGTGGGCTCGGCGGCCTGCGGCCCGCTGCCGCTGCCGGAGTACGTGCTGGACGCGCACGAGGAGACCCTCCGCCTGCACCTGGCTTCCCCCGGGCGCTGAGCGCTCACCCTCCGCAGACGCGACCGCGCGGCGACGCCGACCCGACCGATACGCTGGGTCCGGCGTCGCCATGGCGCCGCCGGGGGCCTCTCGGGGGGATCGCAGGAGCCAGGGGTACGCACTGGGTGCCGCGGCAGCGCCGCCCGCCCGCGCGGCGCCGTCCCCCGGGACGGCCCGGACCCCGGAGCACCGCAGCCCGCAGTGCCCTCGACCACCCCGTGAACGGAGACCCATGACCCAGGGATACGGACAGCAGCCCCAGTGGGACCAGGGCGGCCAGAATCCGCCGCCCTCCCCCGCCCCGCAGTGGGGACAGCCCTCGCCGGCACCCGGCTACCCCGGAGCGCCCGGCCCCGGCGCCCAGGGGCCCGGGTACCCCGGGGCACCGGGCCCCGGCTACCCGGGTGCGCCGGGACCGGCCGGCGCCCCGCAGTTCGCCCCGGCCGAGCAGGTGAACTGGGGCCGGGTGAAGCTCCTGGGCATCACCCTGCTCGTCGGCTCGGCCCTGCTGCTGCTGGTCCGCCTCGGCGTGGACCTCGCCTCGCTGGTCATGGCGGAGAACCTCGCCGACGAGTCGCTGGAGCCCGGCGGCGTCGCGATCGGCGCCAGCCTCGTGACGATCCTGCTGTTCATCGCGAACATCGTGCTGAGCCTGGTGGTGATCGGCGTCGGCATCGCCGCCGCGGTCATCGGCCGCGGCAGGGCGCGCGTGGGCGGGATCGTCGTGGCCGCCTCGATCCCGGTCTCGGTGGTCCTGTACTGGATCCTCAGCTTCGTCGTCGGCTTCATCGCCGGGGCGATGGCCTTCCAGGAC
Organism: Brachybacterium sp. YJGR34; assembly: GCF_003347015.1. Classification (GTDB taxonomy): domain Bacteria; phylum Actinomycetota; class Actinomycetes; order Actinomycetales; family Dermabacteraceae; genus Brachybacterium. Next base: position 47,794 of record NZ_PNFB01000002.1, on the reverse strand, counting down.
CCGGCCGCGACGGGGCTCTCCGCGACCACCTACCGCGTGTCCTCGGGCATCGACATGCTGCGCGTGCTGGTGATGGGCGCGGTCATGCTCTACGCCTCCTTCCTGGTGTACTCCACCGCGCGCAGGAAGCTCGGCGCCTGAGCCGCCCCGCTAGGGGCCCAGCAGGAGGCTCCGGTCGCCGACGGTGACCAGGGCGCGGCCGCCGCCGAGGGCGCGGACCTCGCGCACCTCCTCGGCGGTCGCCGCGGTGACGGCGACCTCGCCGGTGGCCGCATCGACCACCCGCAGCCGCTGCGCGCCGCGCGGGTCCAGCGGCCGCCGCCGCTCCACGGGATCGAGCACCACGGCGGTGCCCACCCGCAGCTCACCCCGCATCCCCGCGCCGGAGCCGGGGAGCGGCAGCGTCCACAGAGCGGTGCCGTCGGCCGTGTCGTAGGCGACCAGCTGCGAGTCCTCGGTGGCGAGGATCATCCGCGCCCCGTCGATCCCGAGCCGCGCGGTGGCGGCGCTCGCCGGCGCGAGGCCGTCGGCACCGGGAGGGGTCCACTCCCCGCTCCGCTCGGAGGCGACCATCTCCCCGCTCGCGGAGGTCCCCTCCTCGGTGCCGGCGGCGATCACCCGTCCCTGGTCCAGGCGCACGGTCCAGGTGCCCGCCGGCGAGACCTCGGACTCCCACACCCGCTCCCCGTCCCGGTGCGCGGCCGCCCGCAGCGCGCCGTCCTCGGCGGAGCAGGCCGTGAGCACCATCGGCTCCTGGACCAGCGGATCCTCGAGAGCGGGCGGCGAGGCGGTGACCGCGAGGCGGCACTCCTCCTCGGGCCCGGCGAGGAGCCGGCCGAGGGGGAATCCGGTGGCGGGATCGATCTGGAACCAGCCCTGCGCGGGGTCGAAGCGCAGCGGCACCGCGGGCAGCACGCCCGTGGCCCGCGCGGCGTCGAGCAGTCCCGGCGGCCGCTCGGCACGGGCGGGGACCGCGAGCCCGGCGGGATCGGGACCCCGGTCCCCGGAGGACCCGGAGAGCGTCCACAGGACCTCGTCCGGGGCGGAGAGGTCGATGCCGCTGAGACGGCAGAGCTCCCCCTCGCAGCGCTGCACCACCAGCAGGTCCCCGTCGAGGGCCACCGGCGAGCCCTCCACCTCGAGCTCCGGGAACGGCGCCTCGGGAGGCGCGGTCGCGGTCGCGTCCAGGGAATGCACCGTCGTGCTGGATCCCGCGGCCTGCAGCAGGCGGTCCCCGTCCGCGGAGAGGGCCAGGACGTCGCCGGGGTCGGCGTCGAGGGTGCGCACCTCCTCCTCCAGGAGGATCTCGGCACTGCCGTCCGCCCGCCGGACCAGCACCGGGGAGCCGCGGGAGGGCAGGGAGTGGACGACATCGCCCTCGCCGAGGGCCTCGAGGGTGAGCGTCGCACGGTCCTCGAGGGGGCCCGGGCGGGTGGCGAGGACCGCGGGCACCGTGAGCGCCAGGGCCAGGACGACGGCGAGGCCCGCCGCCGCCAGGCGGCGCGGCCGCGGTGCGAGGCGCACGGACAGGAGCACGAGGAGGAGGACGCCGAGGGCGGCGCCCGCGAGCACCCCGGCGGCCAGGCGCAGCGCACCGAGCAGGAGGTGCTCGGCCAGCAGGGCGCAAAGCCCGGCGAGGGCTCCCAGCGCCACGGCCGCGCCGAAGGCCGTCGGGAGATCGGGCGCGTCGTGGGCGTCGGGTGCCTCGGTGCTCACGATCTCACCGCGGCGCGCCGTAGTAGGTGCCGGTGGTCTCCTCCCGCAGCGCGTCGAAGTCGCCGCTGAGGAGCGCGGCGCGGATCCGGTCCACCAGACGCACCACGAAGCGCTCGTTGTGGATCGTGCACAGCGTCGAGGAGAGCATCTCCTTGGCACGGAACAGGTGGTGGACGTACGCCGCGGTGTAGTGGGTGCAGGTGTAGCAGTCGCAGGTCTCGTCGATCGGCGCGAACTGGCGGCGGTACCGCGAGCCGGTGAGGTTCACGCGGCCGGTCGCGGTGTAGACGGCGCTGTTGCGCGCCACCCGGGACGGGGAGACGCAGTCGAAGGTGTCGGCGCCCGCGGCGATCGCGACGAACAGGTCGTCGACCTCGCTGATGCCCAGCAGGTGGCGGGGCCGGTCCTCGGGCAGCTCGTCGGTCACCCAGCCCACGATGGTGCCCAGGTTCTCCTTCTCGAGCGCCCCGCCGATGCCGAAGCCGTCGAAGGACCAGCCGTCCACCTCCATCGTCCCGAGGTCGTGGGCGGCCCGGCGGCGCAGGTCCTCGTACTGGGCCCCCTGGATGACGCCCCACAGCTGCTGGTAGGGGCGGTGGGTGCGCTGGGCGGTGAGGGCGGCGTGCTCGGCGAGGCAGCGCAGCGCCCACCGCCGGGTGCGCTCGAGCGCCTGCTCCTGGTAGCCGCGCGAGTTCATGAGCGTGGTGAGCTCGTCGAAGGCGAACATGATGTCCGCGCCCAGGCCGTGCTGGATCTGCATCGAGATCTCGGGGGTGAAGCGGTGCTCGTCGCCGTTGATGAAGGAGCGGAAGGTGACGCCGTCGTCGTCGACATGGGCGAGGCGCTCCTTGCCCGCGGCGACGTCGTCGTCCTCCCCGGAGGCGGTGCGCGCCGTCTCCCCGCCGGAGAACTCGCTGGAGAGCACCTTCTTGAAGCCCGCCCCGAGGCTCATCACCTGGAAGCCGCCGGAATCGGTGTAGGTGGGACCGGACCAGTTCATGAAGGCACCCAGCCCGCCGGCCTCGTCGATCAGGTCGTGGCCGGGCTGGAGATAGAGGTGGTAGGCGTTGGCCAGCAGCGCCTGCGCGCCGAGCTCGCCCATCGACTCCGGCAGCACCGCCTTGACGGTGGCCTTGGTGCCCACGGGCACGAACGCCGGAGTGCGGATCTCGCCGTGCGGGGTGGTGATCACCCCGGCCCGGGCCTTCGCCCCCTGGCGGGCGAGGATCTCGAAGCCGGCATCGGCCGGGGAGGGCGGGGCGGAGGGGTCGGCACTCTGAGCGGTCACGGGCCCATGATCCCATGGCGTCTCCGGCCCGGACGGCGCGCCGCGGACCAGGGCATGAGAACATTCCTGCACGGCGCCCGCCGTCCTCCTCCCCTCGGCTCGTCGTCTGCCCAGAGCGTCCCTCCAGGGAGCAGCACCACATCATGAGCAACGATCCCCAGCACGTCCCCCCGGCACCGCCACCAGGTCCGTGGACTCCGCCCGCGACGTCGGACGGCGGTGCCGACCCGCCGCCGGGCATCCGAGGACCGGCCGTGATCGCGCTGCTCGGCGCCGGGGCGACGATCGGCGGGGAGGCGCTCCTGCTGATCCTGCTGCACCTCCCGGGGGAGGGTCGCGTCCCGCTCGATGGGGTGCTGTCCCTCGTGCTCATCGGTCTCTCGCTGGCCTGGACGGCGATCTCCGGCGCGAGCGTGGTGCTGCTGCGACGTCACGCCCGCCCGGACGGACCGGGTCTGCGGACGGCCCTGCTGCTCGCCCTGGCCGTGCTCGCGTTCGGGATCGCCGCCGCAGCGGGCACCCTCCACACGGGGCTCCTGCTCGCGCTCGACGGGACGACGGCGCTGAGCTCGGTGCTGGACCCGCTCGAGACGGCATGGGGTGTGCTCAACGGGGCGGCCGCCCTGGTGATCATCGTCCTCGCCCTGCTGCTGGTGCTGCAGCCCGGCCGCCGCGGCCCCGCGATCCCGCTGCGTGTGCCCCCGCGACCGCTGGCTCTCGTGCTGGTGGTGGTGCTCGCGGCCGGGCTGCTCGGTCATGCGGCGCTGCTCGGGGTCGCGCGCCTGGTCCTGCGGGCGTCGGCGCTCGCCGGGCTCCCTGCCGCCGGGTTCTCCCTGCTGCTGGCCCTCACCCTCCTGCTCGGCGGGCTGCTCGTCGCGACCGGTGACCGTCCGCTCCGCGTCGCGGCCTGGGGCGCTCTGCTCGCCATGGCGCTCGCTCTCGTGCTGCCGACGGTCCTCGGTCAGCTGATGACCGTCCATGCCCTCCACGCGGTGCTCCCCGAGTCCTGGATCATCGCGGAGGCCGCCCGGGGCGGACTCGAGCTGCTCGGCATCCTGGTCGCCCTCGTGGTGATGCTGCTCGGTCTGGCTCGTGCCCGATCCGCGGCGGCTCCCTCTCCGGCTGGAGGCGACGAGCAGCACCCCCGATGACCCGTCGACGGCGGAGCGCGGGAACCGTCCCGGCACCGACCGTCCCCACCCCGATCCATTAGGATCCTCCGCAGCGCCGCGACGCGGGAGCAGGCCCTGCACGGCAGCGGTGACGTCGGCAGCGCGGAAGGGGATCACGATCAGCTCGCCCAGCGATCCCCCGCGCTCTCGCCGGGGCGGACGGCGCTCCCGCTCGCGCCGCACGGAGGATCCCGCCCTGGCGCGGCGCGCCGCGGACTGGGAGCAGCCCGCGCCGACGCCCGCGCCCGCGGACCGGCTCGAGGACTGGATCCAGGAGCCGGCCCCGGCCCGCTCCGCCCTCGCGGACTGGACGGCGGCCCCCGGTCCGGCACGGACCTCCTCCCTCGAGGACTGGGTCCAGGGCCCTCGGGAGCGCCGGGCGGAGCAGAACGCGGAGGACGCCTGGTCGACCTCCGAGGCGGTCACGGGCACCTGGCGACGCCGGCGCCGCTCCGACGCACCCGCCGACCCCGACGTCCCCGAGGCCGGACGCCCCCGCCCCGCCTTCCGCCGCGAGCTGCACGGGCTGCGGGCCGTGGCCCTGGGCCTGGTCGCGATCTACCACATCTGGCTGGGGCGGGTCTCCGGCGGCGTGGACGTCTTCCTGTTCCTCTCCGCCTTCTTCCTCACCGGCACCTTCGTCCGGCGCCTCGAGAGCGGCCGTCCGCTCGGCGTCCCGCGCTACTGGCTGCACACCTTCAAGCGCCTGCTGCCCCCTGCGGCGGTGGTGATCCTGCTGGTCCTCGGCGCGACGGCCGTGATGCTGCCGTCCTCGATGTGGCAGCTGGTGATGGAACAGGCGGTCGCCTCCGCCGTGTACCTGCAGAACATGCTGCTGGTCTTCCAGCAGGTCGACTACCACGCGCGCGATGCGGGCGCGGCGTCCCCGCTGCAGCACTTCTGGTCCCTCAGCGTGCAGGGGCAGGCCTTCGTGGTGTGGCCGCTGCTGTTCCTGCTGGTGGTCCGGCGGGCGCGGGCGGGCAAGGCGGTGCGCCGCCCGCTCCTGGCGATCATCGCGCTGATCGGCGCGGCGTCGCTGACCTGGTCGATCCTCTCGACCCAGTCCCAGCAGCAGATCGCCTACTTCGACACCGCGGCGCGGCTGTGGGAGTTCGCCGCCGGGTCCCTGCTGGCTCTCGCGCTGCCCCGGCTGGACCGGTTGACCGGCGCGCGTCGCCCGGAGGACGGCGAGGCTCCGCGGCACGGTCTCCTGCGGGCGCTGACCGGCTGGGCGGGCATCGCCGCGCTGCTGGCCTGCGGCATCGTCGTGGACGTCTCGACGCTGTTCCCGGGCTGGATCGCGATCTGGCCGCTCGCCGCCGCGGCCGCGGTGGTGCTGGCGGGGCACTCCGGTCGCCGCTGGGGTGTGGACGCACTGCTGTCCACCCGGCCGGCGGCCTTCGTCGGCGACATCTCCTACGCCCTGTACCTCGTGCACTGGCCGATCCTCGTGCTCTGGCTGCACCACAGCGACCAGCAGCGGGCCGGGCTGGTCGACGGGCTCGCGGTGCTCGCGGGCTCGGTGCTGCTGGCCACCCTGGTGACCCGCGCGGTCGACGCCCCCGTGCGGCGATCGCGCTGGCTCGAGGCCCGCCCCTGGCGCGCCCTGACCGCGGTCGCCGCGAGCGTCGCGCTCGTGGCCGGGGCCTCCGGCGCCTGGTGGCTCTCCCTCGACACCGGGGGCGAGACGAGCCCGGCGCCGCCCGCCGCCACCGGGGTCCCCACCGACGAGGTCGCCACCGAGGCTCCGGCGGAGATCCTCCCCCATGGCTACCAGCTGGGCTCCCAGTGGCCCGATCTGCCCCAGCGCTGCGGCGGCGCCTGGGCACCCGCGTCCGACTTCCACAACGTCAACTGCCAGCAGCTGCTGCCCGCGGGCTCCGAGGCCGCGGGGACCGTGGTGGTGGTGGGCAGCTCCCATGCCCGCCAGTTCATCCCCGCCCTGATCCCCTACGCCCAGGAGCACGATCTGCAGATCGTGAACCTCTCGATGGACGCGTGCGGATTCCGCAGCGGCATCGAGGAGAGCCCCTACTGCCGCGGCTACGCGCAGTACGTCCTGGACTACATGGACCTCGTCTCCCCCGAGCTGGTCCTGACCACCGTCACCCGCACCGCCGCCGTGGACGCCGGCGAGGCCGTGCCCTCCGGCACCGCCGCCGCCGTGCAGGAGCTCCTGGACCGGGGCATCACGGTGCTCGGCGTGCGGGACACCCCGCGCTGGCCCGAGGACCAGTACCAGTGCGCGGAGGCCGTCGTCGAGGAGGGCGGGACCCCCGCGGACGCCGACGCCGCCTGCGGCGCCGAGCGCGCGCAGAAGCTCGCCGCCGAGAACCCGGCCGCCGAGCTCGCGGCGCTCGAGGGCGAGGGCGCGGGGGCCGAGACGGTGCTGCTCGATCTCAGCGACAGCATCTGCCCGGCCGGCCGCTGCTCCCCGATCCTCGGCGAGACCTACGTCTACATGGACGACGACCATCTCTCCCGCACCTTCGTCGAGGTCGTCCTCGCCCCCGAGATGACACGACTGCTCCAGGAGCACGTTCCCGCGCCCTCCGCGTGAGAGCATGACGGCCTATGTGGACCGACGTGATACCCGGGGTGATCGTCGCCGCGGTGATGTTCATCGTCCCGGGCGCCTCGATCCTGCTGTGCTGCCGCGTGGGCGTGCCCACGGCGCTGCTGGCCGCCCCGCCCGTCTCCCTGGGCCTGATCCTGCTCTCGACCCTCGCCACCGCGCTGCTGGACGCCGCCTGGGACGTGCGGTGGGTCGCGGGCACCACGGCGGTGTGCGCACTCGTGGCCGCGGCCTGGACCTGGGGCACCCCCTGGGGCCGGCGAGGACCGCGCCTCGCGCTGATCTCCGGGCCGGCCGCGCTCCAGTACCTGGCCGGCCAGGTGATCGCCCTGCTCTTCATGGTCCCGCTGTACCTGCGGGCCTTCGTCGACCCCACCACGATCGCGCAGCGGTACGACAACGCCTTCCACCTCAACGCCATCGAGGCGATCCTGCGCACGGGCGAGGCCACGCCCTTCGACACCGGCGCGCTGCTGCGCGGCCTGCTGTACCCCAACGGCTGGCACACCGCGGGTGCCCTGGTGCGCGAGCTCAGCGGCCTCGACCTCCCGCAGGCCGTCCATGCGCTCATGCTCACCACGGTCCTCGGGGTGTGGCCGATGGCCATGTGGCTGCTCGTCGAGCAGCTGGTGCGCCCGGCCCTGGTGGTGCGGATGCTGGTGGGCCCGCTGCTGCTGGCCCTGCCCGGCTTCCCGCTGGTGCTGCTGGACTGGGGGCTGGTCTATCCCACGATCCTGGGCCTGGCCGTGGTGCCGGTGCTGGCCGCGGTCCTGGTGCATGCCGCGCGCGGGGAGGCGCTGCTGGACGCCCCGGTGCGGCTGGGGCTGATCATCGCCGCCATCGGGGTGGGCGCCGGGATCGCGCACCCGGGCTCCGCGCTCGTGGGTCTGATCATCGTCCTCCCGATCGCCGCCGCGAGCCTGGTCCGGCATCTGCAGCGCACGATGGTGGCTCCGGTGCGGGAGGTGGCGCGCAGCGGGGCGCGGCACACCACGCCGCTGCGCGCGCTGCGCGACACCCCGCGGCGCGACGTGGTCCGCGCGGCCGTGCTGGCCGCGATGGTGCTCGCGATCGTGGTGCTCTGGGCGGTCATGTCGCCCTCGACCGCCACCGCACCGTGGACCGCCTTCCAGAGCACGCCGCAGGCCCTCGGGGAGATCGCCTTCGGCGGCTCCATGGGCCGCCCCGCCTTCGGCGTCGTGGTCCTCCTCAGCGGGCTCGGGATCGCCGGCGCCGCCCTCGGGGCGCGCCGTCACCGCGTGGTGCTGCTGGCGATGCTGGGGCCCGGCCTCGTCTACTGGGCCTCCTCCGCGGCGCCCGACGGGTTCTGGCGCGACGCGCTGGCCGGATTCCTCTACCGCGACAGCTTCCGGGCCGCCGCGGCCCTGACCGTGGTCGCCGTGCCGCTGGCGACGATGGGACTGCAGACGCTCGCCGGCGCCCTGCGGCGCGCCGGGGACGCCGAGCGCGGACGCCGCAGCGCCCGGGGAGCGGCCGGGGCCGACGGCTTGGACGGAGCCGCGGGGTCCCCCCTCGCCGTCCCGGCCGCGCACGGACCGCTCCGCGCCGTCGCCGGCGGCGTGGTCGGCGCCCTCCTCGCCACGCTGCTGGCCTGGCACGTCTCGAGCGACCCGCTGCTCGAGGAGCGCTTCGACGCCGTCTCCGAGGCGTACCGGACGTGGGAGATCGCGGATCTGGTGAGCACCGACGAGTTCGAGATGTTCGAGGAGCTGCCGGAGTACGTCCCCGAGGACGGGTACCTGATCGTGGATCCCTGGGAGGGCGGCGGTCTCGCCTACGCCCTCGGGGACCGCGAGGTGAACCGGCTGTACATGACCGTCCGGCGCACCCCGGATGAGCGCCACCTCGACGACGCCCTCGACGAGATCGCCACCGATCCGACGGTGTGCGAGTCCCTGCCCGAGGACCGTCCGCTGTACTACCTCGACCTCGACGACCACCGCCTGGGCGGCGACGACGCCGCGGAGTCCGGATACCTCGGGTTCCAGGACATCACCGACGACACCGCGGGCTTCGACCTCGTCCACGAGGTGGGCGAGGTGCGGCTGTACGAGGTCACCGCCTGCTGAGCGGTCCCGCGCGGCGGCGAGGGGTGCGCGATGGTTCAATGACCGTGTGACTCCGTTCTCCGCCGCCGCTCCGTCCCCTCGCGCCCGCACCACCGCGCTCGACCTGGGCGACTTCGTCACCGCCTCCCCCTCGAGCTTCCATGCCGTGGCCGAGGCGGTCCGCCGCCTCGAGCAGGCCGGCTTCGCCGCGCTGTCCGAGAGCGCCCCCTGGTCCGCGGAGGACGTCGCCGGAGACCGCTACGTGGTGCGCGACGGCTCCCTCATCGCCTGGTCCGCCCCCGAGGGCGCGGACGCCGCGAGCAGCTTCCGCATCGTCGGCTCGCACACCGACTCCCCCGCCCTGAAGCTCAAGCCGGACCCGCAGCTCAGCGCCGAGGGCCTCGCCCAGGTGGGCATCGAGATCTACGGCGGCCCGCTGCTGAACTCCTGGCTGGACCGCGAGCTGCGGCTCGCCGGCCGCCTCGCCCTCGCCGACGGCTCCGTGGTCCTCGTCGACACCCCGGGGCTGCTGCGCGTCCCCCAGCTCGCGGTGCATCTGGACCGCGCGGTGAACAAGGACGGCCTGCAGCTGGACCCGCAGCGGCACATGCAGCCGATCATCGGCCTGGCCCCGGTGGACGTCCTCGAGGTGCTCGCCGGCCACGCCGGCGTGGACCGCCGCGAGATCGTCGGCCTCGACGTCGTCACGGCCGATGCCCAGGCCCCCGCGCTCTTCGGCGCCGACGAGGAGTTCCTGGCCTCGGGGAGGCTGGACAACCTCAGCTCCGTGCACGCGGAGCTGCTGGCGCTGATCGACGTGGCCTCCGGCGCCGAGCCCTCCGGCACCGCGGGCCCCGCCCCGATCGCGATGATGGTCGCCAACGACCACGAGGAGGTGGGCTCCGCGACCCGATCCGGCGCGGCCGGCCCCTTCCTCGAGGACGTGCTGGTGCGCCTCCATGCCGCCCTCGGCGGCGACGAGGCCTCGCGGCGGCAGGTGCTCTCCTCCTCGATGGTGCTCTCCGCCGACGCCGGCCACGCCGCGCACCCGAACTACCCCGAGCGCCACGATCCCGTCACCCGGCCCCGCCTGGGCGAGGGACCGATGCTGAAGATCAACGCGCAGCAGCGCTATGCGACCGATGCCGTGGGCATCGCCGCCTTCGCCGCGGCCTGCGAGCGGGCCGGGGTGCCGCACCAGCGCTTCGTCTCCCACAACGCCATGCCCTGCGGCTCCACCATCGGCCCCCTGACCGCGACCCGGCTGGGCATGACCACGATCGACGTCGGCCTCACGCTGCTGTCCATGCACTCCGCGCGGGAGATGTGCGCGACCGCCGATCCGCTGCTGCTGCAGCAGGCCTGCACCGCCTTCCTGCGCGGCTGAGGCGCCGCGCACGTCCCCATGCCCTCCCCGGTCCCCGACACCTCCTCCCCCGCCCGGCCCTCGGTCGCCGGCGGCGTGGACAGCACCCGCGCCGGCCGCTTCCGCCCCGAGCTGCACGGCCTGCGCGGCGTGGCCATCGGCCTGGTCGTGCTGTACCACGTGTTCGCCGACCGGGTCTCCGGCGGGGTCGACGTCTTCCTCTTCCTCTCCGCGTTCCTGCTGGTCGGCACCTTCACGCGCAGGATCGACCGCGGGGAGGCGATGCGGCCGGCGGCCTACTGGGCCCGCACCTTCAAGCGGCTCCTGCCGCCCACGGCCGTGGTGGCGCTGGCGACCCTCGCCGGGGTGCTGCTCCTGCTGCCGGCCGAGCGCTGGATGACCGCGATCACCGATGCGATCGGCTCCCTGCTGCACGTGGAGAACTGGGTGCTGATCCGGCGCGGGGTGGACTACTACGCGGCGGCGGCCACCGGTGCCGACGGGCCCTCGGCGTTCCAGCACTTCTGGTCGCTGTCCATCCAGGGCCAGGTGTTCCTGCTGTGGCCGCTGCTGATCGCCGCCGCGGTGCTGCTGGCGCGCCGCGCCGGGCTCCCTGCGCGCGGCGTGCTCGCAGCGGTGCTCGCCGTGGTGCTGCTGGCGTCCTTCGCCTGGTCCGTGCACTCGACCGCGACCCAGCAGGAGATCGCCTACTTCGACACCCGCACGCGGCTGTGGGAGTTCGCCGCCGGCTCGCTGCTGGGCCTGGCGCTGCCGCGGTGGGAGGCGCGGCGCGAGCGCCGGGAGTCCCGCCGCCATCGCGCCGCCACCGGGCGCGGCGCCGTCGCCCGGGTCGCGATGGGCTGGATCGGCCTGATCGGCCTGGTCTCCTGCGGCCTGCTGGTCGACGTGCAGGGCGCCTTCCCCAGCTGGATCGCGGCCTGGCCGCTCGCGGCCGCGGCGATGGTGCTGATCGCCGGGACCTCGGGCCACCGCCTCGGCGTGGACCGGCTGCTCTCCGCCCGCCCCGCACGGGCGCTGGGCGACATCTCCTACGGCCTGTACCTCGTGCACTGGCCGCTGCTGACGCTGTATCTGGCCCACGCCGGGACGGAGCGCGCGGACCCTGTCGAGGGCGCGGTGCTGATCCTCGCCGCCGTGCTGCTGGCCTGGCTGCTGACCCGCCTCGTGGACACCCCGATCCGCCGCTGGCCCTGGGCGGGCGCGAGGGCCTGGCGCTCGGGGCTGGTGGCCGTGACCAGCCTGGTGCTGGGACTCGCCCCCATGCTCGGTGCCCAGAGCCATCTGCTCGCCGAGCAGCAGGACGCCGCGGCGCGCGCGGTGGCGGACAACCCCGGGGCGCGGGTGCTGGACCCGGACTTCACCGTGCATCCCGACGCGGACCCGGACGCGGAGCCGCTGCCGACGGCGGCGCTGATCACCCGTGACTGGGTCTCCGGGGAGGAGGACTGCACCGGGGAGCTCGCGCCCCGGGGCGCGGAGCGCGAGGCGCTGGCGGAGATGTGCCGGGTGGTGCCCGGCGAGGAGGGCGCGCCGGTGCTCGTCAGCGTGGGCAACTCCCGGCTCGAGCAGTTCAGCGCCGCGCTCATCGAGCTCGCTCGGGCGGAGGGATGGACGCTGGTGACCCTCTGGGAGGGCGGCTGCCCCTACACCGGCGCGAGCGCGGAGGACGCCGCATCCCCGGGCTGCGCCGAGTTCTCCGCGGCCGCCGCCGCGTATCTCGAGCGCGTCGACCCCGCGGCGGTGGCGCTGCACACCACCTTCCTGGACCGGGAGGGCGCCGAGACGATCATGCCCGGCATGGACCGGGCCCTGCCGGCGCTGACCGCCACCGGAGGGCAGGTCATCGCGCTGCGCGACCTGCCGCGGATGCCCCTGGATCCGCCGGGCTGCGTGGCGGCCCGGGGCGCGGAGGATCCGGAGTGCGCCCCGGCCCTCGCCCCGGCGCTCGCGCAGGAGCGGCCCGACGCCTCTCTGCTCGCCGCCCAGGGCGAGGCGGTCGTGCCGCTGGAGGTCACCGATCTGGTGTGCCCCGAGGGGACCTGCACGCCCGTCATCGGCAACGTCGTGGTCTCCCTCGACGACGACCACCTCACCGGCACCTACGCCGCCACCATGCAGGACGCCGTCGGCGCGCGGCTCGACGAGGCAGGATTCACCTGGTGAGCACCGCCCCTGCCGCTCTGTCGGCCCCCGCCCCCACCGCCCGCTCCCGCGCGGACCATCGCCCGGAGCTGCACGGCCTGCGCGGCCTCGCGATCGCCCTGGTCGTGCTCTACCACGTGTTCTTCGACCGGGTCTCCGGCGGGGTGGACGTCTTCCTGTTCCTCTCCGCCTTCTTCCTCACCGGCAGCTTCCTGCGCCGGATGGAGGACGGCCGCCCGATGGCGCCGCTGGCGTACTGGGCGCGCACCTTCAAGCGTCTGCTGCCGCCCGCCGCGGCGGTGATCCTCGCGACCCTCGCCGCGGTGTACCTGCTGCTCCCGGAGAGCACCTGGATGCCGGCGCTCAACGATGCGATCGCCTCGCTGCTGCAGGGCGAGAACTGGCTGCTGATCCACCGCGGCACGGACTACGAGGCCGCGGCCAGCATCGCCACCTCGCCGCTGCAGCATTTCTGGTCGTTGTCGATCCAGGGCCAGGTGTTCCTGGCCTGGCCGCTGCTGCTCGCGCTCTCCGCCCTCCTCGCGCGCCGGCTGCGGATCCCGCCCCGCCGCGTGGTGCTGGTGCTCTTCGCCGCCCTCGCCCTGGCCTCCTTCGCCTGGTCCGTGGTCTCCACGGCGGCCGCTCAGGAGGTTGCCTACTTCGACACCTCGACCCGCGTCTGGGAGTTCGCCGCGGGCTCCCTGCTCGCGCTGTGGCCCCTGGCATCCCCGGGCGCGCCCCGCCGCGCGGGCGGGCGGCGGCTGCGGGTCGCGCTCGGCTGGGCGGGCCTGGCGGTGCTGATCTCCACCGGCGCCCTCATCGACGGCCGCTCGATGTTCCCCGGCTGGATCGCGGCGATCCCGCTGCTGGGCGCCACGGGCGTGTTCCTGGCCGGCACCACCGGGTCGCGGTTCTCGGCGGACCGCCTGCTGAGCTCCCGGCCGTTCGCGCTGCTCGGGGACATCAGCTACGGGCTCTACCTCGTCCACTGGCCGATCCTCACGATCACCGTCCTGGTCACCGAGCGGGAGGCCGCCGGCCCGCTGCTGGGCACGGCGATCATCGCGGTGAGCCTGGTGCTGGCCTGGCTGCTGACCCGTCTCGTGGACTCCCCGTTCCGGCGCTGGCGCTGGGCGAACGCCCGGCCGTGGCGCGCCGGCGCGGTGGCGGTGGCGGTGCTGGCGATCGGGCTGGCTCCCAGCCTCGGCGCCCGCGCCCAGCTCGAGCATCTCGCCGAGGAGGCCGCGCGGCGGGCCACCGTGGACAACCCCGGCGCCCGCGCGCTGGACCCCGCCTTCATCGCGCACCGGGACGTGAACCCCGAGGCGCCGCCCCTCCCCTCGGGCGCGACCCTCCAGCAGGACTGGGCGCATCTCGAGCTCCCCTGCGAGGGCGAGTTCGCACCGGTCGAGGGGATGATCGAGGGGTCCTGCCGCATGACCGAGGCCCCGGAGGACGCCCCGGTGCTGGTCGCCGTCGGCAACTCGCGCGTGGCCCAGGTGGCCATGGCGCTCGCGGGCCCGGCACGGGAGAACGGCTGGCGGCTGATCATCCTGCGGGGCCCCAGCTGCGTGTTCACCCCGGGGATCGCGTCCTACAAGGGGCCGGAGTGCGATGCGCACAACGACGTCTCCCTGTCCTACCTCCGCGACCTGGACCCGGAGGCGGTCGCGCTGTCGACCACCCTGCTCCCCCACGAGGGCGCCGAGCGGGTCAGCCGGGTGACGGAGGGGACCGTGCCGCAGCTGCTCGCCGAGGACATCGACGTGATCGCCCTGCGCGATGCCCCGCGCGTGGCCGAGGATCCGGTGGCCTGCCTCGAGGCCGGCGGCACGGTCGAGGAGTGCACGCAGGCGCTGGACCGGGAGGCGATGCCCGCGGTGCGCGCGGATGCGGCGGTGCTCGAGGAGCTCTCCGGCCGCGGCGGGGGCACGCTGCACCCGCTGGACCTGCAGCCGCTGATCTGCCCCCAGGACGCCTGCCCGCCGATCATCGGCAACGTCCACGTCATGTTCGACGAGGACCACCTCACGGCGACCTACATGGAGTCCGCGGGCCAGGAGACGGAGCGCCTGCTGCGGGAGGACGGCTTCGCGTGGTGAGGGGTCGGGATGTCAGCTCCCGAGCAGCTCGCCGCCGTCCTCGCCCTCCTGGGCCGCGCCGGCCCGCTGCCCCACGGCCTTGACCGCCTCGAGGGCGGCGCGGGCGCGCCGAACGGCCTCGTGGTCCGGGCCGTAGTGCCGCACGGCGTCCTTGTGGAGCTCCTCGACCTGGTAGTACGCGTCGTCGAGGTGCCCCGCCTCGGCCGTCGCCTCGGCCAGCTCGGAGCGCAGCGCGATCGCCTCCGGGGTGAGGGACTCGCCGGACTCGAGCAGATCGAGCAGGCGGCGGGTGGCGTCGTGGACACGCTGCTGCGGGGTGGGCATCGAAGCTCCTCCTGGTGCGGGTGATGACCTGGTGATCCTACGCGGCGCCCGCCGGGACGGCGGCCCCGGCGCAGTACGCTGAGCGGACCATGGAGATCAATCCCTACGAGTCGCGTCTGCGCATGCTGCAGCAGATCGACGGGGTCCAGATGCAGCGCGAGGCGACTCCCGACGAGGAGACCGCCGGGTGCCCCGGCTGCCCCTACTTCTGGACCTGCCCGGTCCCCCACCGCGGCGAGGAGGTCCGGGCGCCGCAGGAGATCGAGCTCGAGGAGGTCCGCCCGGAGCTGGGCCCGCGCCGGGAGTACCGTCCGCGCGACGAGTCGGACGTCGGCTGGACCGACGTGTGGGTGGACGAGGACGGCCTGCGCATCGACCCCGAGGACGTCGACGGCATCGAGGGGACGCCCGAGACCGAGCAGCCCGCCCCGCGCCCGCGCCGCGGCCTGCGCGACCTGTTCCGCCGCCGCTGAGCGGACGGACCACCCCCGGCACCCCGGCACCCCGCACCTGTGCGATCACTGTCGGAATACGGCCGGCCTCGCCGCTAGAGGAGCTGCCTGGCCGTATTCCGACAGTGATCGTCACGTCCCTGGCTCTCCGACACCCCGACGGGAGGGCAGGCCGAGTCGGGTGGCGGCGCGGGCAGGCCCGGTGCGCGGACGGCGGACCGGCCGCCGCCCCAGCGCGCCGCCCGGCTCTCCTCAGCCCGCGGCGTGGCCGGAGCGGAGCGCTGCGGCACCGTGGCCGGCCGGGCAGGCGCCGTCCCGCAGGGCGACGCGAGCGATCGCCGCCGCGGAGAGCTCGGCGGGGACGTCCTGTTCGTGAGCCTCCGCACCATCGGCCCCCAGGGCGTCGACGCCGGTCCCGTCCGTCCGCGGCGGCACCGTGCGATCCACGCGCATCCAGCCGGCCGGCCGCGCCTCGGGGAGCTCGTCCGCGGCCGCGCCGGCCTCCCCGGAGAGGTCCTGGCCGGCGGAGATGTCGATCCCGAAGATGGTGTGGAAGGCCTCGACATAGGCGTCGGCGAAGCCGGTCTCGGCGAGGTGCCTCGCCCGCTCGGCGGGCTTGTGCATGACTTTGGCCAGGATCCGGCGGATGGAGCGCTCGAGCAGGTCGGCCGTCTCGCCGGAGACGTCCCGGCGCAGGCGGTCGATCTCGCCGTCGGCCGCGTCGAAGACCTTCTGGCGCATCGCGGCCATCGCCGGGTCGATCCGGCGCACCTCCTGCTGCACCCGGAAGGCCTCGACGTTCTCGGCGACGATCTCTCGTGCCGTGATCAGGGCGGGGTCCGTCTCCGCATCGGCGTCGAGCCGGAGATCCGCCAGGCCCAGCACGGTGACGCCCTTGAGGTGGCGCACCAGCGGGTGGAGGTCGGAGTGCAGCGCGAGGTCGAGCACCACGGTGCTCCCGGCGCCCAGGAACTGCTCGGGGAACAGGGAGGTGCCGCGGCCGGAGCAGGCCAGCACCAGGTCCGCGCCGTGCAGGGCGCGTTCGAGGCCCGCGGGGTCCACCACCTGCGCTCCGTGGCGCGCCGCGAAGCCGGAGGCGCGACCGGAGGGCGAGAACACCTGCACGTCGCGCACGCCGCGCCGCGCGAGCTCGGCGAGGCCCAGCCGCGCATAGGCGCCGGTGCCGACGATGAGCACGGAGCGCTCGGCGAGGCCGCCGAGGGCGATGTCCGCCCGATCCACCGCGACCGCGGCGCCGGAGCGCCCGGCGGCGCCGACGGGCGCCCGGGTGGCCACCGACTTCGCGCAGCGGAATCCGTGCTGGAAGAGGTCGTGGAGCATCGAGGTGGTGCGGCCCCGGCGGCGCGCGGCCTCGTAGGCCTGGCGGACCTGGCCGGCGATCTCGGCCTCGCCGACCACGAGCGAGCGCAGACCGGAGACCACCTCGTACAGGTGCTGCGGGACGGGAGCGTCCATCGCGGCGTCGACGCAGAGGGAGACCACCTCGCGCTCGAGGCCGCTGGTGCGGGAGACCGCGTCGATGACGAGGTCCACGCCCTCGTGGAAGAGCTCGGTGTCGAGGTAGACCTCGAGCCGGTTGCAGGTGCTCACCACGACCTCGCCGGCGATCACCGGGGTCGCCCCGCCGGCGGCGAGCCGCTCGCGCTGGAGCTCGTCGATGACCGCGGGCAGCCGGTCCGCCCCGCGGGTCAGGGTGTCCAGCACCTCGAGGTCGAGGTGCTCATGGGAAGCGCGGAGTCCGACGAGCATGATCCTCAGTCTAGGCCCGGGACCCGTCGGGGCCGAGAGTCCCGGCGAACCCCCGGGACGGATGTGCACAATAGGGGCGTCATGACACAGAACCCCATGTCAGAGCCCATTTATGCCGACAGTGCGTCAGAAACATCGCGACGCACGTCAGAATCCGGGAACGCCGCAGGCCCGGGGCTCGCCACCACTGCCGCCGCCCTCGTCCAGGACCCCTCGCTGCTCCCCTCGGAGCACCCCGCGCGCCGCTCGGCGGAGCACGGCGGCGTGGCCGATGCCTCACTGCTGCAGGAGCTGCGCGGTGTCAGGGGCGACACACCCAGCGTGTGGTTCATGCGACAGGCCGGGCGCTCGCTGCCCGAGTACCGATCGCTGCGTGAGGGCACCTCGATGCTCGAGTCCTGCGTGGACCCGGCGATGGCCGCGGAGATCACCGTGCAGCCGGTGCGCCGCCACCGGGTCGATGCCGGGATCTTCTTCTCCGACATCGTGGTCCCCGCCCGCCAGGCGGGCGTGGCCGTCGAGATCCGCCCCGGCGTCGGCCCCGTCTTCGAGCGTCCGATCCGCACCGCGGCCGACGTCGACGCGCTGCCGGCGCTCGGCGACGACTACGAGGCCGCTCTGGATCCGATCCGGGAGGCCGTGCGCCTGACGGTCGCGGAGCTCGGCACCACGCCCCTGATCGGCTTCGCCGGCGCCCCGTTCACGGTGGCCAGCTACATGGTCGAGGGCGGCCCCAGCCGCGACCATCTGCGCACCCGCGCCCTCATGCGCTCCCAGCCGGAGGTGTGGGCGCGCCTGGCCTCCTGGGTCGCGGAGCTGTCCGGACGCTTCCTGCGCGCGCAGGTGCTCGCGGGCGCCTCGGCAGTGCAGCTGTTCGACTCCTGGGTGGGGGCGCTCGGGGCGGAGCAGTACCTCGCCCACGTCCAGTCCCACTCCTCCGCCGCCCTCGCGCACGTGGCGGACCTCCCGGTGCCGCGCATCCACTTCGGCGTGGGCGCCTCGCACCTGATGCCGGAGATGTTCGCCGCCGGGGCGACCGTGATGGGCGTGGACCACCGCCAGCGGCTGGACCACGCGCTGACGCTGCTGCCGCCGGGCACGCCCGTGCAGGGCAACATCGACCCCGCGGTGTTGTTCACCTCCGAGCGGGCGCGCTTCGAGGAGGCGCGCGCGGTGCTCGCCGCGGGCGCCGGCGCGAGCGGCCACGTGGTCAACCTCGGCCACGGGGTCCCGCCGGAGACGGATCCGCAGGTGCTCACGGACCTGGTGAGCTTCCTGCACGAGCAGGGCGCACCCCGGGCATGACCGAGCGCACCCTCGTCGTGGGCGGCGGCCTGGCCGGGCTGCTCGCCGCCCGCCGCCACCAGCGCGCCGGCCGCCGGGTGGTGCTGCTGGAGTCCGCGGACCACCTGGGCGGGGCGATCGCCGAGATCCCCCTGGCCGGGATCTCCGTCAGCTCCGGCGCGGAGGCGTACTCGATCGGCGCCGGCGCGGTCGACGCCCTGGTCGCCGAGCTGGGCCTGGCGGAGCGCATCGTCGCCCCGCGCGAGGGCCTGGGCAGCCGCGTGGTCTCCGACGCCGGGGTGCACCGCGCCCCCGCCGGCGCGCTGCTGGGGATCCCCGGCCGCCCCCTCGCCGCCGACGTCCGCGCGGTGCTGGGCATCGTCGGTGCGCTGCGGGCCGCCCTGGAGCCGCTGCTGCCGCGCCGGGTCGGGACGCGGCCCGGCGCGACCGTCGCGGAGGTCGTGGGCCGCCGCCTGGGCCCGCGCGTCCTGGAGCGCCTGGTCGCCCCGATCGTGGGCGGGGTGCACTCCGCGGATCCGGCGACCCTCGAGTTCGCGGCCGCCTCGGCGCCCCTGGCCCGGGGCCTGGCCGAGCACGGCTCCCTGGTGCGGACCGTCCGCCGCCTGCGTCGCGGGTCCACGGCGAGCGCGGGCACCCGCGTGCACGCCGTGGCCCCCACCATGGCGGCCCTCCCCGACGCCCTCGCGCAGGAGCTCCTCGCCGGCGGCGCGATCCTGCGCACCGCGGCGGAGGCCACGGGACTCTCCCGCGGGGAGGGCGGCACCGGCTGGCTGCTCGCGGCCGGCGACGAGGAGCTCGCGGCCGATCACCTGGTCCTCGCGTGCTCGCCCGACACCGCACGGGACCTGCTGCGCGGCGCGGAGCCCCAGCTGGCCGCCGGCATCCCGCAGGCGCCGTCGGCCGCGGTGCGCCTGGTGGCCCTCGCGCTCGACGCCCCCGCGCTGGACGCCTTCCCCTCGGGGACCGGGGCCCTCGTCGCCCCGGGCACCACCGGGATCCGCGCCAAGGCGCTCACGCACGTCAGCGCCAAGTGGGAGCACGTGCAGCAGGCGCTGCGCGCGGCCCACCCGTCGGCCCGCGGCCCGCACCTGGTGCGCCTGAGCTACGGCCGCCCCGGCGAGGAGCTGCCCGCGACGGAGGGCCTCACGGACCTCGCCCTCGCCGACGCCTCCCGGATCCTCGGCACCGCCCTGCACCGCGACCAGGTGCTGGGCAGCGCCGTGATCGACTGGGATCGCGCCATGCGCCAGGCCCTGCCCGGCCACCGCGCCGCACTCGACGCGCTCACGGCCCTGCTGGCCGCGCAGCCGCCGGAGCGGCCCCTCGAACTCGTCGGCTCCTGGCGGGCCGGCACCGGTATCGACGCGATCGTCCGCGCCGAGACGACTCTCCTGGAAGGTTCCCCCTCATGACCCAGCAGCACGACGCCGAGCAGATCGCCCAGCAGACCCGCTACACCAGCTACACCGTCTTCCGTCGGCTCTCGGGGCTCACCGAGGACGGGGAGCTGACCACGGCGCAGATCGCGCAGGCGCTGCGCGAGGTCACCGCCCTCATGGAGTCCACCTCCGGCGGCGGCCTGGAGATCCTCGGCTTCTACGACGTCTCCGGTTTCCGCGCCGAGGACGACCTCATGCTGTGGCTCGCCGCCGACGACCCCGAGGCGCTGCAGGGCGCGCTGCGCGAGTTCGAGCGCTCGGTGCCGGGGACCTGGCTGCACCGCGAATGGGCCGCCGTGGGCGTGCACCGCCTGGCCGAGTTCGCCCGCGGGCACGTGCCCTCCTTCATGGTCCCGTCCTTCGAGCGCCGGCAGTGGATCACCGTCTACCCCTTCGTGCGCAGCTACGAGTGGTACCTGCTGCCCGAGGACGAGCGCAATGCGATGCTGCGCGAGCACGGCCTCATGGGTCGTGACTATCCGCAGGTCAACGCCAACACCGTCGCGGCCTTCGCCCTCGGCGACTACGAGTGGCTGCTGTCCTTCGAGGCGGACGACCTCCACGACCTCGTGGACATGATGCGCCACCTGCGCTACTCCGATGCTCGCCGGCACGTGCGCGACGAGCTGCCCTTCCACACCGGCCGGCGCATCGAGCTCGACGACGTCGCCGCTCTCCTCGCCTGACCCCGAACGACGCTCCCTAGGACCTCTCATGACTGATACCCGACTTTCGGCGGGCGCCCCCGCCGTCGCCGCACCGTCCTCCGCCACCCACACGCGACGCGGGGAGACGAAGCCCTTCGACGCGATCCTCTTCTCGTCGTTCGGCGGGCCGGACGGCCAGGACGACGTGATCCCCTTCCTCCGCAACGTCACGCGCGGACGGGGCATCCCCGACGAGCGCCTCGAGGAGGTCGCCGGCCACTACCGCGCCCTGGGCGGTCGCAGCCCGATCACCGCGCAGAACCGCGCGATGATCGACGCCCTCGAGCAGGAGCTCGCGCGCCGCGGGGTCGACCTGCCGATCTACTTCGGCAATCGCAACTGGGCCCCGTACAACGCGGACGCCGTGCGCGCCCTGCACGCCGACGGTCGGCGCCACGCCCTGGGCCTGGTGACCAGCGCCTACTCCTCCTACTCCTCGTGCCGGCAGTACCGCGAGGACTTCGGCATGGTGCTCGAGGAGACCGGCCTGAGCGATCAGGTCAGCATCGACAAGGTCCGCGTCTACTTCAACCACCCCGGCTTCCTGGAGCCCGTGGTGGACGGCCTGAACAGCGCGCTCAGGGATCTGGCCGTCGAGGGCCACGACGCGGACCGCGTCGCGGTGCTGTTCTCCACGCACTCGGTGCCGACCGCGATGGCCGAGACCTCCGGTCCCGAGGAGACGCGGGTCGAGGGCTCCGGCGGCTGGTACGTCGAGCAGCACCTCGCCGCGTGCCGCTGGGTGATGGAGCAGCTGCACGACGTCGCCCCGGAGATCCCCGAGTGGCAGCTGGTCTACCAGTCCCGCTCCGGGGCGCCGCACATCCCCTGGCTCGAGCCCGACGTGAACGACGTCATCGCGCAGATCGCGGCGGAGGACAGCGCGGACGCCGTCGTGGTGGTGCCGATCGGCTTCGTCACCGATCACGTCGAGGTCGTCTGGGACCTGGACACCGAGGCGAAGGACTCCGCCGCCGAGCACGGCCTCGGCTTCCGCCGCGTGGCGACCGCCGGCGAGGACCCCCGCTTCATCGCGGCCCTGGCCGACCTGGTGCAGGAGCGCCTCGATCCGGCCTTCCCCCGGCGGGTGGTCACCGACTTCGGCGGCACGCCCGACGTGTGCGGGGCGAACTGCTGCGTGGGGCGCCTGTGCCGTCCCACCACGAGTGCCGTGGACTCGGCGCAGGACGTGGAGCGGGCACGGGCGGCCGCGGCGGGGGCGGGATCATGACGCCCGCCGGCGGCGCCGCGCTGCGGATCGGCACCCGCGCCTCGGACCTCGCCCTGACCCAGTCCGGGCAGGTGGGCGAGGCGCTGGTGGCGGGCACCGGCCACGAGGTCGAGCTGGTGCACGTGAGCACCCACGGCGACCGCGACCGCATCAGCCCGCTCGCGCAGATCGGCGGCACCGGCGTGTTCGTCGCCGCGGTGCGCCAGGCGCTGCTGGACGACGACGTGGACCTGATCGTCCACTCCTGCAAGGACCTGCCCACCGCGCCGCTGCCGGACATCGCCCTGGCCTGCTTCCCGCCGCGCGAGGACCCGAGGGACGCGCTGTGCGCCCGGGACGGCCTGACCCTCGCCGCGCTCCCCGCCGGCGCCCGGGTGGGCACCGGCTCCCCGCGCCGGGCCGCGCAGCTGCTGCGCGCCCGGCCCGACCTGGACGTGGTCGGCATCCGCGGCAACGTCGAGACCCGGCTGGGCCGGGCGCTCGGCGAGCACGCGGACCTCGACGCGGTGGTGCTCGCCGCCTCCGGCCTGCGCCGGGTGGGACGCGAGGGGGCGATCAGCGAGCTGCTGCCTCTCGAGGTGATGCTCCCCGCCCCCGCGCAGGGCGCCCTGGCCGTCGAGACGACCGCGGACGCGCTCGCGCTGGGCAGCTGGTTCGCGCCGCGACTGGCGGCGGTCGACCATCCGGCGACCCGCGCCGCGGTGACCGCCGAGCGCTCGCTGCTGCGCAGCCTCGAGGCCGGCTGCTCCTCCCCGGTCGCGGCCTTCGCCGAGATCGTGCCGGAGGACGCAGAGGATGCGTCGGCCGACGGCGATGCCGGGACGGTGCTGCATCTGCGCGCGCTCGCGATCCGCCCCGACGGCGCCCGCGCCGTCGAGGGCTCCGCCCGGGTCGCCATCGACCTCGCCGAGGACACCCTCAGCGGTGCCACCTCGCTGCCCTCCGAGCTGGGCGCGGAGCTCGCGGAGGACCTGCTCTCCCGCGGCGCCGGTGAGATCCTCGCGGAGGCCGGGTCCCGATGACCGCCCCGCACCCCGTCGCCCCGCGGCCCGTCCTGGTCACCCGACCGGCGGGGCGCGAGGACGAGCTGGTCGACCGGCTGCTGGAGCTGGGCCTGGAGGCGGAGAGCCACCCCCTGGTCCGCCTGGTGCCGGCCGACGGGGCGGACCTGGACGCCGCGCGGGACCGGCTCGTCGGCGGCGGCTTCACCGAGCTCGTCATCACCTCCCGCACCGCCGTCGCGGCCCTCGCGACCGACGGCGCGCTGCAGGTCCCGCGCGGCACCCGGGTGGTCGCCGTCGGCCCCGGCACCGCGGCGGCGCTCGCGGCGGCCGGGGTGCGCGCCGATCTGGTCGCCGGAGGCTCCGGGCAGGCGCTCGTGGACGCGATGCCGGAGGCGGCCGAGGGCGCGAACGTGCTGTTCCCGGCCTCGGCCTCCGCGGCCCGCACCGTCCCCGAGGGGCTGCGAGCCAAGGGCTACACGGTCCACGAGGTGATCGCCTACCGCTCGCGGCCCGTCGACCTCCCCGCCGCCGCGGCGGTGGCCCTGGCCCGCGGCGGCTACGGCGCGATCGTGCTGACCTCGCCGCTGATCGCCCAGCGGGCCGCCGCGCACGGGGTGCACCCGTCCACGGCGGTCGTCACCATCGGCGATCCCACCAGCCGCGCCGCCCGCGAGGCCGGCCTGCGTCCCGCGGGGCAGGCGGAGGCTCCCACGGACGCCGCCCTCGCCCGCGCCGTGCAGCAGGTGCTGACCGGCACCGCGTCCCCGTCCCCCTCGCCTCGCTGAAGGAGCTCCCATGACCCTCCCCCCGTTCCCCGGCCCGATCGACCGTCCCCGGCGCCTGCGCGCCGGTGGAGCCCTGCGCTCGCTGGTGCGGGAGCACACGCTGCGTCCCGCGGACCTCGTGCTGCCGATGTTCGTGCGCGAGGGGGCGCAGGAGAACCGGCCCGTCAGCTCGATGCCGGGCGTCGAGCAGCACACCATGGACTCCCTGGTGCGGGCCGCGACCGAGGCGACCGAGCGCGGCGTGGGCGGCATCATGCTGTTCGGCGTGCCCGAGACGAAGAACGCGATCGGCTCCGGGGCCACCGCGGACGACGGGATCCTCAACGCCGCCCTGGCGCGGCTGCGCGCCGAGCTGGGCGATGCCACGGTGATCATGGCGGACCTGTGCCTGGACGAGTTCACCGACCATGGCCACTGCGGCGTGCTCGACGCCGCGGGGAGGGTCGACAACGACGCCACCCTCGTGCGCTACCGCGAGATGGCCCTCGCCCAGGCCGAGGCCGGCGCCCATCTGCTGGGCCCCTCGGGGATGATGGACGGGCAGATCGCGGCGATCCGTGACGCGCTGGACGGCGCCGGGCACGAGGAGACCGCGCTGTTCGCCTACACCGCGAAGTACGCCTCCGCCTTCTACGGCCCCTTCCGCGAGGCGGTGGACTCCACGCTGCAGGGCGACCGCCGCACCTACCAGCAGGACCCGGCGAACGGTCGCGAGGCGCTGCGCGAGCTCGCCCTCGACGTCGCCGAGGGCGCGGACCTGGTGATGGTCAAGCCCGGACTGCCCTATCTCGACGTGCTCGCCGAGGTCGCCGCGGCCTCTCCGGTCCCCGTCGGCGCCTACCAGGTCTCCGGCGAGTACGCGATGATCGAGGCGGCCGCCGCGAACGGCTGGATCGACCGCGACCGCACCGTGCTGGAGTCCCTGCTGGCCTTCCGCCGTGCGGGGGCCCGGACCGTGCTGACGTACTACGCCAGCGAGGTCGCCGGGTGGTACCGCGACGGCCTGCCCGCGCACCTGCGCGAGTTCCTCTGATCCCCTGACCCCCTCGACCTCCAGGAGTCCCGTGATGACCCCGTCCCACACCCGATCCGACGCCCTCTTCGCCCGCGCCCGCCAGGTCACCCCCTCGGGCGTGAACTCGCCGGTGCGCGCCTTCGGCTCCGTGGGCGGCACCCCGCCGTTCCTCACCGGGGCCTCGGGGGCGCTGCTGCACGACGCCGACGGCATCGAGTACGTGGATCTGGTGGGCTCATGGGGCCCGATGATCCTGGGACACGCGCACCCCCCGGTGGTCGAGGCGGTCCGGGAGGCGGCTGGGCACGGGCTGTCCTTCGGCGCCCCGCAGCCCGGCGAGGTCTCCCTCGCCGAGGAGGTGGTGGACCGGATCGGCCCCGTCGAGCAGCTGCGCCTGGTCAACTCCGGCACCGAGGCGACGATGAGCGCCCTGCGGGTGGCACGCGCCGCGACCGGCCGGGACGTGGTCGTGAAGTTCGCCGGCTGCTACCACGGGCACGTGGACGCGCTGCTCGCCGAGGCCGGCAGCGGGGTGGCGACCTTCGCGATGCCGGGCTCCGCCGGCGTCACCGCGGCGACCGCGCGCGACACCGTGGTGCTGCCCTACGGGGACCGCGAGGCGGTCACGGCGCTGCTGGCCGAGCGCGGCGGGGAGATCGCCGCGATCATCACCGAGGCGGCGCCGGCGAACATGGGCGTGATCACGCCGCCGGAGGAGGACGGGATCGGCTTCAACCGCTTCCTGGCCGAGTCCGCGCACGCCGCCGGCGCGCTGCTGATCAGCGACGAGGTGCTCACCGGCTTCCGGGCCAGCCGCGCGGGCCACTACGGCATCGACGGCGCGGGCTGGGCACCGGATCTCATGACCTTCGGCAAGGTGATCGGCGGCGGGCTGCCCGTCGGGGCCTTCGGCGGGCGGGCGGACCTGATGGGCCTGCTGGCCCCGGCCGGGCCGGTGTACCAGGCGGGCACGCTGTCGGGGAACCCTCTGGCCACGGCCGCGGGCCTGGCGACCTTCGCGGGGCTCGACGAGGCGGCCTACGCGACGCTGGGCAGCGCCTCCACGGCGCTGCAGCAGATGGTGGCCGAAGCGCTCACCACCGCGGGGGTGCCGCACGTGATCCAGACGGCCGGGACGCTGTTCTCGGTGTTCTTCCGGAGCGAGCCGGTGCGCACCTACCAGGACGCGAAGGCCCAGGACACCGCAGCGTTCACCCGCTTCTTCCACGCGATGGCCGAGGGCGGGGTGTACCTGCCGCCCTCGGCCTTCGAGGCGTGGTTCGTCTCCACCGCGCACACCCCGGAGGTGCTCGACCGGATCGCGGCGGCGCTGCCGGGAGCGGCACGTGCCGCGGCGCAGGGCTGAGGAGCGGCTCCTCCGCGCACCCCCTCTCCCCATCTGGTATACCGTCTTGGCATGACCCAGAGGACCGTCCGCCCCGCGCCGCGCGAGCCCGGGGCGGACGGTCCCTCGCGACCCGGGCTCGGGACGGCGCTGTCCTCCCTGCGCGGCAACCGCGCCTTCCAGCTGCTGTGGGTCTCGAACCTGTTCTTCTTCGGCGGGGTCTGGACCCAGACCCTGGTGCTGGGCTGGTTGGCCTACGAGCTGACGCACTCGGAGTTCCTCGTCGCCGTCTACACCGCCGCGCGCCTGGCCCCGCTGCTGCTGGGGCCCTTCGCCGGCGTGCTGGCCGATGCGATCGACCGCCTCCGCCTGCTCCTGCTCGCCTGCGGCTGGGCGAGCCTCGCGGTCGCGATCGTCGCGATGCTCGCGAGCACCGGCCGTCTCTCCTACGGGGTGCTCGTGGCCGGCGGGCTCGCGATCGGCCTCGCGCAGTCCCCCTCCCAGCCCGCGCGGGCCGCGCTGGTCCTGGAGCTGGTGGGGCGCTCGAACCTCTCCAACGCCAATGCGCTGAACTCCATCGCGATGAACATGACCCAGGTGATCGGGCCTGCGCTGGGCGGCGGCATGATCGCCCTCCTGGGCGCCCCCGCGGCGCTGTGGATCTCGACCCTGTGGTATCTCGCCTCCTTCGCGCTGCTGCTGCCCCTGCGCCGCCTCCGCGCCCCGCAGCCCTCGCCGCACCGGGGCGTCTCCGTGCTGCGCATGGTCACCAGCGGCATCACCAGCATCGCCGCCAACCGCCTCGCCCTCGCGGTGCTGCTCGTGACCCTGGCCGCGAACACCCTCCTGTGGCCGATCTTCCAGAGCTTCATGCCCGTCTTCGCGGGGGCCGAGCTGGGCCTCGACGCGGCGGGCCTCGGCGCCCTGCTGACCTGCGCGGGGGCCGGCGGTCTGCTGGGCTCGCTGCTCATCGCGGGCCTCGGCGACTTCCGCGCCAAGGGAGCCGTGTTCGTGCTGGGCACCCTCGCCTGGGCGATGTCCTGGGTGGCCTTCGCCCTCGCCGGAACCGTGACCGCGGCCTTCCTCCTGATGGGACTGATCGGCCTGTTCAGCGCCGCCTTCGGCGTGCTGCAGACGACCTTGCTGCTGATGACCACGGAGCCGGAGGTCCACGGCCGCGCCCTCGGCGTGCAGGAGCTCGCGATCGGCATCATGCCGCTGGCGGCCCTCGTGCTGGGCCAGGTCGCCGAGCACGTCGGGGTGGGGTGGACCACCGTCGGGGCGGGTCTGGTGATGGTCGCCGTGCTCATCGCGCTCATGGTGCGGGTGCCGGCGCTGCTCCGCTTCGACGGGATCACGGCCGACGGGCCGGCATGACGGCGCTATGGGCCACTACAGGCCTCGCGCACCCGCCTCAGATCGCACGACCGGTTCCACCGCAGGCAGCGGGTGCCGCTTCCCGTACAGGGTGGGGGCTGGTCCGGGGTAGTCCTCGAGCGGGGTCTCGGCCACGTCGTTGTACGCGGCAAGGGCATCGACCTCGGACCCGTTGAAGCGGGTGACGCCGAGGTGCACCTCGGTTCCGCCCCAGGCGTGCACGAGCTCGGCGGGGGTCACGCCGTCCACGGCGCTGACGGCGTTGTCCTCGATCCAGAGCTTGGAGTGCGCACCCACGCCCCACGAGTAGACGTAGTGCTCCGCATCGGGGACGACAATCAGGTTGTTGTAGACGTGGACGGCGCCGTAGCGAACGCGCGGAGCACGTTCGGCGAGGTTCTCGAAGCGGTTGTGATGGAAGGTGACGCGCAGCTTTCCCTCGTCCTCGGGGCTGTCGTCGCTGTTCCCGATGAGCACCGAGGTGCTGCCATTCCGAATGACGCACCAGCTGGCCGTCACCATATCCGCCCCGTTGGTGATGTCGAGAAGTCCGTCGACGCGGTGCACGACATCACCGAAGATCCTCTCCTTCGACTCTCCTGCCGGGAACGGACCGTCGATCGTCAGATGGTCGAGCCACACGTTGGTCGCCCCGATGAGCCCGACGACGTCGAATCCCTCGGAGACCCAGCCGTGGCGGTTGCGCTGGGGGAACCAGTTCTCCATGCCCGTGAGCTCGAGGTTCCTCACGATGATGTTCTCGCCGCGGAGGATGAGGCTCGCGCCGATCAGGCGGGCGCCGTTCTCGCCGATGAGGGTGACATTGCTGGGCACCACGACCTGGACGCTGTCCAGCTGAGCCTGATGAGAGCGAGCGCGAGCGTCCTCGAGCGGCCCCTCCGGATCACCCTCGTAGTGCGCCGGATCGTATTCCTCGAGGTAAGCCTCCAGGTCCCAGGCGGGATCGGCATAGTCTTCCCACGTCAGGGGCTCGCCCTGCTCACCGGTGTTCATATCGATATCACCGCGGACCGTGATGATGGCCGGCGCACCGGCGGCACGCTGGAGAGCGGCGACGAACTCCGCCTTGGTCGTCACGAGGAACACCATGCCCTCCGCGGCGTCGGCACCTCCCGTCGTCCCGGTCCCGGCGGAGCCCCATCCGTCCCCCGCACGCAGGGCCTCCCGACGGGGATCCTCGGGCTCCGCCCGCGCGACTGATGCTGCGCTCACCGACAGCGTGGCGCCCAGCGCGGCGGCGGAGAGGGTGCGGGCAAGGAATCGACGTCGAATCATGATGCTCCTCATTGTCGTGGCGTTGGCATCGCCGCACGGACGGCTGACCGCAGAATGCACCGCCCATCGGCTATGCCCCTTTCCCGGCATGACAACATCCGGAGACGACACGACCTCGGCGCTGCCATTCCTCGTCGCGTCCCTGCGGCGAGAAACCGGTTTCTCACGGGTCATGTCCAAGAGGTTACGGGGCCGCGGTCGCCACATCAACCCTGCGACGAGACTCACGGAGAATGCCCGTGAAGCGCCCTCAGTGCTTCACGCAGAGGTGCCCGCGAACCGGTGTGACGCTGGGGCATGGGATGTGAGCTGACGATGGGTGCGGGAGCGGAGATCACGGCGAAGTGCGCCAGGGCCTACCGGCAGGCTTCGAGGAAGGACGGGGGGTGATGGTGGACGAGGTCACTGCGGTCACGGGGTGGTCCCGGGACAACGCCAGGAGGCGCCTGCAGGGCGCCGCCAGGCCGGCGAGCGGGATCTCGGCGGAGCCGCTCACGGAAGTACTCCTTCGACGCCCTGAAGGCCCCGCTGTCGTGGCGTTCGCGAAGTTGCGTATCCGCAAATACGTGAACGTTCGCGGCCCTCTCCCGACGCTGCGGCCCTCTCCCGACGCTGCGGTCGGTGTCGACACGAGAGCGCGGACGATGGGCCGCTACCTCCGCCCGGCCCGGGAGACGGACTCCCTGCTCGGGCTCTCGGCGACGAGGCCGTCGCCGCTGCTGCGCACCTCGATCACGGTCCGCAAGGTCGGCGACGAGGTCGAGACCGTCGAGACCGAGCCATCCAGGACCGCCTCACCGACCATGCCCGCGACCGCACACTCGACCTCGAGGCCTCGCTCGCAAAGCCCCTCTCCGACACCACCACAGTGATCCACCTCCGCCCGAGCGCGTGAGATTTCGCGGGCATCCCTGCCTGAGGCACCGAAGAGATCTCGCGGGCAGATCGACAAGAGGCGCTACGCCCTGACGCATTCTCGGACCTGTCGGCAGAGACGGTGCACGACGGTCCGAGTCGGTCGATGACGGCAGGCTCGACAGCGCCCGACGCGTCCAGCAGGCTGGAGCCGGTCACCTCCTCGGTTCCTCGCTCCGTAGCTCAGCCCGGCAGAGCCGCTCCCCCATAAGGAGCCGGTCGCAGGTTCGAATCCTGCCGGAGCGTCCCGATCATCTCCTGTGCACCTTGTCCTCGAGCAGACCGGTGAGGGCACTGCGGTGCTCAGCGAGCCGCGCCAGCTCATCATCGAGGCGGGAGACCTCCTCCAGGAGCAGAGGGTCCAGGCAGGGCTCGACATCGCCCGTCCCGCCGCAGGCGCACCCGAGGATGGTGCGGATCGTGCGCGTCCCCAGGCCGGCGGCGAGGAGCCGGCGGATCCGGCCCACGGTCGCGACGTCCTCGGTGCGGTAGAGCCGCTGACCGGTCGGCGTGCGGTCCGGCGACAGCAGACCCTGTTCCTCGTAGTACCGCAGCAGGCGCACGCTCACGCCGGTGGCCGCGGCGATCTCCCCGATGCGCATCGCTGTGTGCTGCGTCATACCGGCTTGCTCCTCACATCGGTGTCAGTTCCTAGCGTCACTGTCATGGACACCTCACGCACCGTCAGTATTCCCCTCCCCGCCTCCCGCATCGGCCTGGGCACCATGCGACTGGCCGACGAGCCCGGCTCCCGTCGCGGCGCGGCCGCTCCGATCTGGGCGACGCCGAGCGACCGAGACGCGCTGATCGCCCTGGTGCGGCGCGCCGTGGACCTCGGAGTCAGCCACTTCGACACCGCCTCCGCCTACGCCCTGGGCGAGGGTGAGCGGCTGCTCGCCGAGGCCCTGCACGGCGTGGACGCGATGGTGGCGACCAAGGTCGGCATGATCCGGCCGAGCCCCGAGCAGTGGGTGCCGCTCGGGCATCCCGCGCTCCTGCACCAGCAGATCGAGGAGAGCCTCCGCCGCCTCCGGA
Source organism: Brachybacterium sp. YJGR34 (assembly GCF_003347015.1). Classification (GTDB taxonomy): domain Bacteria; phylum Actinomycetota; class Actinomycetes; order Actinomycetales; family Dermabacteraceae; genus Brachybacterium. Next base: position 17,343 of record NZ_PNFB01000002.1, on the reverse strand, counting down.
GGGAGACCCTGGACCTGGTCTACCTCCACCGGGTCGATCCGGGAATCCCCCTCGAGGAGCAGGTCGGGGCGCTGCAGCAGGCACAGGAGGCGGGACGGGTTCGGCGCATCGGCCTGTCCGAGGTCGATGTCGCGACCCTCGAGCGGGCGCGGAACGTCGTTCCCATCGCCGCCGTGCAGAACCTCTACAACTACGGCGCCCGCGCACATGACCCGGTCCTCGAGCGCACCGCGGAGCTGGGCATCGCCTTCGTCCCCTTCTTCCCGGTCTCGCCGGGCGAGGCTGTCCACGGCTCTCCGCTCGAGCAGGTCGCCGCGGAGACCGGGGCCTCCCCCACGCAGGTGCAGCTGGCCTGGCTGGTCCGCCGCGGGGAGCACGTCCTGCCGATCCCGGGCACCACCTCCGCGGAGCACCTGGCCGAGAACGTCGGCGCCACCGCCGTCCAGCTGTCCGAGGATCAGCTCGCCCGCCTGGACGGCTGGAGCAGCCCGGCGGGGTGAGCGCCGGGCCGGCGCCTCGTCCGTCGGCCCTCCCCCGTACCCTCGAGGACACCGCCCGCCGCCGCGGGATCCGATCTCCTCGAGGAGCACCGTGCGCACCCGTTCGACCACCCGGAAGCCCGTGCTGAGCCCTCTCGTGCTCCCCGATCTCGACCGGGGCGTGCACGGCGACCTCGGGCCGCACGAGCACGTCGAGGGCCTGCGTCTGGAGGACGCGGACCTCTCGGGCGCCGATCTCACCGGTCTCACCCTCACCGAGTGCGAGCTTCTCGGCGTCACCGCGCACACCACGGCGCTGACCTCCGCCCGCCTCGTCGAGACCCGGATCGATCGTCTGAACGCTCCGGTCCTGGACGCCACCCGCTCCACCTGGCGCGACGTGGAGCTCACCGGCTCCCGGATCGGGGCACTGGACATCTACGACGCCTCCGTGACCTCCACCCGCATCAGCGGCTGCAAGCTGGACTGGATCAATCTGCGCTCCTCCCACCTCGAGGACGTCCTGTTCGAGGACTGCACGATCGGGGAGCTGGACCTCAGCGGCGTCCACGCGAAGCGGGTCGCCTTCATCGACTGCCGCACCGGCAGCCTCGCCCTCGCCCATGCCCAGCTGCAGGACGTGGACCTCCGCGGACTCGAGATGGGCTCGATCGGCAATCTCGAGGGCATGGCCGGTGCGACCCTGGACGCCCAGCAGGTCACCGCCCTCGCCCCGGCCCTCGCGACCCACCTCGGGGTGCGGATCGAGGACTGAGCCGCGCCCTGCCCGGTAGTGTCGCCCCAGGCCCTGCTCACCACGAAGGAGTCTCCCCGATGACCAGCATCCGCGCCCTGACCCTGATCCTCGAGGAGCCCTCACGGGCCGCCGCCGCGCTCCGCGACGCCCTCGGATGGAGCATCGAGGCGGACTTCGGCAGCTTCGCCGCGCTCACCGCCCCGAGCGGCATCCCGCTGTGGCTCAACGCCCCGGACCCCGGCGGGGAGACCGCCCGGGGCGTGGTCCTCCACGTCACCAGCGAGGATGTCGACGCAGATTTCTCGCGCGCCCTCGAGCGCGGCGCGGAGGCGGTGCGAGAGCCGGCGGACATGGACTTCGGCGAGCGCTCCGCCGTGGTGCGCCTCGCCGCCGTCCCCGGCGTCACGATCGACTTCTCGCACCCGCTGGGCGGCGGCGAGGCCTGAGAGGCGCTCAGCCGCGCCCGCTCACCCGCTGCTTCCTCGAGCTGATCTCCCCGGTGTTGAAGCCGGCCAGGTGCAGCCCGCCGTGGAAGCGGGCGTGCTCGATCTTCAGGCAGCGGTCCATGACGACGTCGAGGCCCGCGCCCTCGGCGATCGCGGCGGCCTCCTCGTTCCACGATCCCAGCTGCAGCCACAGCGCCGACGCGCCCACGTCCGCCGCCTCCTGGGCCACGCCCGGGAGGTCGGCGTCCTTGCGGAAGACGTCCACCAGGTCCGGCACCACGGGCAGGTCGGCGAGGGAGTCGTAGGCGGGCAGGCCCAGGATCTCCTCGGCCCGCGGATTGACGACGTAGACCTCGTAGGGCGAGCTCGAGAGCAGGTAGGTCGCCACGAAGTAGCTGGCCCGGGCGGGGTTCGCGGAGGCGCCGACGATCGCGACGCTGCGGGTGCGGCGCAGGATCGCCAGGCGCTCGGGCGCCGAGGGGCCCTGCCAGGTGCGCTGGTCCTCGGTGCTCATCGCTGGCCCTCCGTCCGCTCGAGGCCGGTCGCGGCTGTGATCGCCTGGTCGAGATCCCACAGGATGTCCTCCACGTCCTCGAGGCCGACGGACAGCCGGATCAGGTCCGGGCGCACCCCGCCCTCGAGCAGCTGCTGCGCGGTGAGCTGCTGGTGCGTGGTCGAGGCGGGATGGATGACGAGCGTGCGGGCGTCGCCGATGTTCGCCAGGTGGGAGGCCAGCTGCAGGTTCTCGATGACCCGTTCGCCGGTGGCGCGGGCGGCGACGGCCCGCTCCTCCTCGTCCGTGAACTCGCCGGTCGGGGCGACGCCGAAGGCGAACACCGAGCCGGGGCCCAGCGGCAGGTACGTCTCCGCGCGCGCCCGGTGCGGGTGGGAGTCCAGGCCCGCCCACGTCACGTAGGAGACCCGCGGATCCGCCTCGAGCCACTGCGCGACCGCCCGCGCCCCGGCGAGGTGGGCGTCCATCCGCTGCGGGAGCGTCTCGACACCCTGCAGGAGCTGGAAGGCGGACTGCGCCGAGAGTGCGGGACCGATGTCCCGCAGCTGCTCGGAGCGGAGCTTGGTGAGGAAGCCGTACTCCCCGAAGTTCGCCCACCAGCGGATGCCGCCGTAGGAGTCGACGGGCTCGGTCATGCCGGGGAACTTCCCGTTGCCCCAGTCGAAGCGGCCGGACTCGACGACCACGCCGCCGAGCGTGGTGCCGTGCCCGCCGAGGAACTTCGTGGCGGAGTGGATGACGATGTCGGCGCCGTGCTCGAGGGGACGCACCAGGTAGGGGGTCGCGAGGGTCGCGTCGACCACGAGCGGCACACCGTGCTCGTGGGCGAGCGCGGACAGACCCTCGAGATCGGCGATCTCCCCGGAGGGATTGCCGATCATCTCCACGTAGAGCACCTTCGTCTCCGGCCGGAACGCCTCGCGGTAGTCCTCGGGGTCCGAGGAGGCGACGAAGGTGGTCTCGACGCCGAAGCGGCGCAGGGTGACGTCGAGCTGAGTGACGGTGCCGCCGTAGAGCTGCGCGGAAGAGACCACGTGGTCGCCGGCGCCGACGAGGGCCGCGAAGGTGATGAACTCGGCGCTCATCCCGGAGGCGGTCGCGACCGCGCCGATGCCGCCCTCGAGGGAGGCGATCCGCTCCTCGAAGGCGGCGACGGTGGGGTTGCCGATGCGGGAGTAGATGTTCCCGTACTTCTGCAGGGCGAAGAGGTTCGCGGCGTCGGCCGCGTCGTCGAAGACGAACGAGGTGGACTGGTAGATCGGCACCGCCCGGGAGCCGTGGGCGGCGTCGGGGGTGCCGCCGGCGTGCAGGGCACGGGTGCGGAAGCCGAAGCGGCGCTCCTCACTCGGGGCGGGGGAGATCGGGGGCATGGGGGTCCTCCAGGATCGGCGGTGGGGCGTGAGTCTGTCAGCTCTGCGGGGCGAGGATCGGATCGTCCGCGGGGAGCGCGGCGAGGACGTCGGCGACCAGCGCCACGGCCTCGGGGTTCTGCAGCGAGGTGATGTCGCCGAGTTCGGGCGGCTCGAGCCCGGCGCGGCGGGATCGCTCGGCGTGGACCAGCTGGGTGAGCAGGCGCCGCATGATCTTCCCGGAGCGGGTGCGGGGCAGGTCCGGCACCGTCAGCAGGTGCTGGGGCTTGGCGATCGGGCCGATCTCGCGGGCCGCGCGGGCACGCAGCGCCGCGGCGTCGAGGCCGTCCGCTCCCTCGCCGGCCGTCGCCTCCGCGGGGATCACGAACACGGCGACGGCCTGCCCGGTGAGGGCGTCGTCGACGCCCGCCGCGCCGGCCTCAGCCACGGAGGGGTCCGCGACCAGGGCGGACTCGATCTCGATGGTGGAGAGGCGATGGCCGGAGACGTTCACGACGTCGTCGAGGCGGCCCAGGATCCAGAAGCAGCCGTCGGCGTCGACCGTCGCGGAGTCCCCGGCGACGTAGTAGCCGCCGTGCTCCCCGCAGCCGGCGTACTCGCGCCAGTAGGAGTCGCGGTAGCGCTCCGGATCGCCCCAGACGGTGCGGGCCATGCCGGGCCAGGGCCGACGGGCCACGAGCGTGCCCGCCGTCCCCGCGGGCGCCTCCCGCCCCTCGGCGTCGACCACGGCCATGTCGATGCCGGGCAGCGGCCCGGTCGCGGAGCCGGGTTTGAGCGTGGTGAGACCGGGCAGCGGGACCAGCATCGCGGCCCCGGTCTCGGACTGCCACCAGGTGTCGACGATGGGCAGCTCGTCACGGCCGAAGGTGCGGCGGAACCAGATCCAGGCCTCGGGGTTGATCGCCTCGCCGACGGTCCCCAGCAGGCGCAGCGAGGACAGGTCGTGCCCGCCGGGCAGCTCCGGTCCGAACCAGCTCATGAAGGTGCGCAGGAGGGTGGGGGCGGTGTAGTAGACGGTGACGCCGTAGCGCTCGATGATCTCCAGGTGACGCTCGCGGTGCGGCACCGCGGGGGTGCCCTCGTAGAGGACCTGGGTGAGGCCGTTGCTCAGCGGGCCGTAGATCTCGTAGGTGTGGGCGGTGACCCAGGCGAGGTCCGCGGTGCACCAGTGGACGTCGGAGTCCTTGGCGTCGAAGTGCGCCCAGTGCGCGAAGGAGGCGTGGGTGAGGTAGCCGCCCGCGGTGTGCACCAGGCCCTTGGGCCGGCCGGTGGTGCCGGAGGTGTAGATGATGAACAGCGGATGCTCGGCGTCGAAGGACGCGGGCTCGTGGACCGCGCTGGCGACCTCGACGCTCTCGTGCCACCACACGTCCCGCCCGGGCGTCCAGGCGATCTCCTGACCGGTGCGCCGCACGACCAGCACGTGCTCGAGGGCGGGCAGGTCGCGCACGGCCTCGTCGGCCGCGGACTTGACCTCCACGGCCGCGCCGCGCCGGAACTGGCCGTCGGAGGTGACCAGCAGCTTCGCCCCGGTGTCCTGGAGGCGGTAGCGCACCGCCTCCGCGCTGAAGCCCCCGAAGACCAGGGAGTGCACGGCGCCGATGCGCGCGCAGGCCAGCGCGATCACCACGGTCTCCACGAGCACCGGCAGGTAGACGATCACCCGGTCGCCGGGCCCGATGCCGAGCTCGGTCAGCGCGTTCGCGGCTCGGCTCACGCGGCGCTGGAGGTCCTGGTAGGTGACGGCCTCGCGATCGCCGCCCTCGCCCTCGAAGAACAGGGCGACCTTCGCCCCGCGGCCGGCGCGCACGTGGCGGTCCACGCAGTTCTCGGCCACGTTGAGGCGCCCGCCCAGGAACCAGCGGGCCGCGGGGACGGAGAGCTCCCCGGTCGCGGAGTCGACGACGGGCGCATCCCACTGGTGGGCGGTGTGCCAGGGCTCGGCCCAGTCCAGGCGCCGGGCGGCCTCCTCCCAGAAGGCGATCGGGTCCGCCGCGGCGCGCTCGACCAGAGCCCGGTCCGCGTTCCAGGTCCCCGCGAGCGCAGGATCCGGGGCGAAGGTGCGCTGCTCGATCAGACGGGACTCGGCGACGCTCATGCCCACCTCCTCAGCAGCTTCTTCTCCGCCAGGCCGAGGGCGGCGTTGGTGAGACTGCCCAGCAGGGCCAGCAGCACGATGGCCAGGAGGATCCGGTCCACCCGGCCGGTCTGCTGGGAGTCGTTGAGCAGGAAGCCCAGGCCCATCGAGGACGCGATCAGCTCCGCCGCGACGAGGAACAGCCAGGCCTGGGCGAGGGCGAGGCGCAGGCCGGAGACCACGGAGGGCACTACGGCGGGCAGGTGGATGGTGCGGAACATCGACCAGCCGGAGAGGCCGAAGCAGCGCCCGGCCTCGACCAGGTGCGGGTCCACGTGCCGCAGGGCGGCGGCGACGGTGGTGAACACGGGGAAGAAGGCGCCGATGGCGATGAGCGTGACCTTGGATTCCTCCCCGATCTGCAGCCACAGGATCAGCAGCGGCACCCAGGCCAGCGAGGGCACCGCGCGCAGGGCCGCGAGGGTGGGGCTGAGCAGGGCGTCGCCGGCGCGGGACAGACCCACCACGCCGGCGACCGCGAGCCCCGCCAGCGAGCCGATCGCGAAGCCCAGCAGCACGCGCTGGACGGAGATGGCGACGTGCAGCCAGAGCGCCCCGTCCTCGGCGAGCTGCACGCCCGCCTGCACCACGGTCAGCGGCGGGGGCAGGCGGTAGGCGGGGACCACGCCGGTGACGGTCACGGCCTGCCAGGCGCCGAGGATCACCAGCGGCAGCACCGCCCCGGCCGCGAGGCGCACGGCGGTGCGGTCCCAGAGGCCGGGACGGGCGGCCGGCGCCGTGCTCGCGGGGGCTTCGACGGTCGGGGCGGCGGTGCTCACTGCGCCTCCGTGGCGGCGCGCGCGAAGGCGTCGTGGACGATCGAGGCACGGGCCTCCTCGAGCGCCTCGGCGCCGCCCTGGACGTCGCCGGAGTCCGCGAGCATCGGGGTGATCGCCTCGAGCACGGCCAGCTGGTCCTCCCCCGGCACGCCGCTGACGTCGAGGTTCGAGCGCTCGGTGATGACGGTGGTGGCGACCTCGACGTCGATGCCCGCGGCCTCGGCGAGCAGCTCCGCGGTGGCCTCGAGGTTCTCGAGCGCCCAGCTGCGGGCCTGTTCGTAGGCGTCGACGACGACCTGGGCGACGTCCGCGTGGTTGTCGATGAAGTCCTCGGTGGCGTTGAGGAAGCCGTAGGTGTTGAAGTCGACGTTGCGGTAGACGAGCTGCGCGCCGGACTCCACCTCGGCGGCGGCCATGATCGGGTCCAGCCCGGACCAGGCCTCGACGCTGCCGCCCTCGAGGGCGGTGCGGCCGTCGGCGTGCTGCAGCGGCTGCAGCTCGACGTCGTCGATGCTCAGCCCGGCCTCGCCGAGGGCCTGGACGAGGAAGAAGTAGGGGTCCGTGGCCGGGGTCGCCGCGACCGCCCGGCCCGCGAGGTCGCCGGGGCCGGTGATGTCGCTGCCCTCCTCGACCACGAGCGCCGACCACTCGGGCTGGGAGTAGATGTCGATGACCTTGATCGGGGACTTGTTGGCGCGGGCGAGCAGCGCGGCGGAGCCGGCGGTGGAGGCGACGTGCGCGGAGCCGGAGCGCAGGAACTCGTTGGCCTTGTTCGAGCCGGCCGACTGCACCCACTCGACGGTGACCTCCTCGCCGAGCGCGTCCTCGATCAGGCGCTGCTCGCGCACCACGAGGCTCAGCGGGTTGTAGGTCGCCCAGTCGACGGTCAGGGCGCTGAGGCTCCATGCGCCGGACCCGCCCGCCTGGTCCTGGGATCCCTCGCCGGGCACGCAGGAGGCGGCCCCGAGCGCGGCGACGGCCCCGAGGCCGAGGGCGGTGGCGGTGCGGCGGGTGAGGGTGCGGTTCATGAGGGGTACTCCGAGGTGGTGGGCTGAGGGGAATGATGGGTGTCCACGCCGAGGCCCTCGAGGAGCTCCGAGCGCAGCGCCGCCAGGTCGTGGTCGGCGCGGTCGCGCGGCCGGGTCCCCGGCACGGCGATGGTGCGGGCGAGGGAGGGTGCCTCCGGGGCCGCGCCCAGCAGGGTGCGCAGCAGCAGCACCCGGTCGGCGAGGTAGAGGGCCTCCTCGACGTCGTGGGTGACCACGAGCACCGTGGTGGGCTCGGCGGCGTGGATGTCGAGCAGCAGGTCCTGCATGCGCAGACGGGTGAGGGCGTCGAGGGCGCCGAAGGGCTCGTCCAGCAGCAGCACCTCGGGGTTGCGGGCGAGCGCCCGCGCCAGGGAGGCGCGCTGCGCCATGCCGCCGGAGACCTCGCGCGGCCGCAGGTCCGCGGCATGCTCGAGGCCGACGAGCCGCAGCAGGTGCTCCACCCGCTCCCGGCCCGCGCGCCGGGCGGTGCCGCGCGGCAGGCCCAGGGCGACGTTGTCGGCCAGGGTGCGCCAGGGCAGCAGGCGCGGCTCCTGGAAGGCGACGGCGGTGCGGGGGTCGGTGCCCTCGAGCACGCCGCCGCCCAGACGGATGGCACCGGCGCTGGGGCGGTCCAGCCCCGCGATGAGGCGCAGCAGCGTGGACTTCCCGCAGCCCGAGGGGCCGACGACGGCGACGATCTCCCCGCCGGCCAGCTCCAGGTCGAGATCCCGGAGCACCGCCCGGGTGCCCTGGGGACCCTCGAAGGCGCGGGCGATCCCCTCCAGCTGCACCCCGTGCGGGGTCGCGGAGGGGCCGCGGGAGCCCGGGGAGCGCTCCGCGGCGGCGCGCGGAGTGCTCGAGGACGTGGCGGTCACCGTTGTGGTCATGGAGGCATCCTGCAGGCCGTGTCATACGGAGACCACATCAGCGTCATATGCTGAAACATTCGGGCCCGAAAGCAGGCCTATGGGCCTTTTCCGGGCCGCCGCGGCGTGAGCCGCTTCACGGCAGGCACGGGACGCGGCGGGGAGGGGTCCGGCCGAACCCCTCCCCGCTCGCGCGATGCCGGCCTCACTCGCCGGCCGACGGTCCCTCCGTCTCCAGCCGCAGGGACGCGGAGTTCATGCAGTAGCGCTCCCCGGTGGGGTGCGGGCCGTCGGGAAAGACGTGACCCAGGTGGGCGTCGCATCCGGCGCAGCGGGCCTCGATGCGGCGCATCCCCAGGCTCCGGTCCTCGAGGCGGCGCACGGCCCCCTCGGAGGCCTCCTCGACGAAGGAGGGCCAGCCGGAGCCGGAGTCGAACTTCGCCCGGCTGCTGAACAGCTCGGCGTCGCAGACGCGGCAGCGGTAGCTGCCGTCGGCCCTGGTGTCCCAGTACTCGCCGGTGAAGGCGCGCTCGGTGCCGCCCTCCTGGGTAACTCGGTACTGCAGGTCGGTGAGGCGCTGACGGATCTCGTGGTCGGTGAAACGGGTCATGGTGCTCTCCTCAGGATGCGTGGTGGTCTCGGCGGTGCGTGTGCCGCCCACGGTCAGTACCTGACCTGGCAGAACCCGTGATGGCAGTAGCCCTCCGGATGCCGGGCCAGGTACTGCTGGTGCCCCTCCTCGGCGAGATGGAAGCGCTCCAGCGGCTCGATCTGGGTGGTGATCCACCCGTGACCGGCGGCGGTCAGCTTCTGCTGGTAGCGCTCCCGGCTGGCCAGGGCGGCCCGGTGCTGCTCCTCGTCGGCCGTGAGGATCACCGAGCGGTACTCGCTGCCCACGTCATTGCCCTGGCGCAGGTGCTGGGTGGGGTCGTGGTTCTCCCAGAACACCGCCAGCAGCTCCTCCAGCGTGATGACCTCCGGGTCGAAGACGACCCGGACCACCTCGGCGTGACCGGTGCGGCCCGTGGCCACCTGCCGGTAGGAGGGATTCTCCACGGAGCCCCCGGCGTAGCCGGCGGCGGTGACGTGGACCCCGGGCAGCTCCCAGAACAGGCGCTCCGCGCCCCAGAAGCAGCCCATGCCCACCACCAGGCTCTGATGGCCGGAAGGCCACGGCCCGGTCAACGAGTTCCCGGTGACGAGGTGCGGCGCGGAGGGGACGAGCTCGGGGCCGGAGGTGCCGGGCTGCTCGCCGAGGAGGGAGGTGATGAAGCTGGTCGTACGGGTCATGTCGGCTCCTGTCGTTCCGGCCGCCCCGATCGGGACGGCGCGCGGACAGGAGTGCAGACCAGCGAAGGGGCCTGGTGTTACACCCGCGGCGGGAACGGCCGTTCAGAGCACCCTGCGCCCGGCCCTCCCGATCAGCTCGATGGTCACGCGCAGCTGCTCCCGCCGGATCCGGCAGTCCTCGCAGCCCGCGAGATGGGCCTCCACGAGCAGGCGGTCCGTCGCGCTGAGCGCGTCCTCGAGCAGCTCGGTGAGCAGGTCGAGGACCTCCGCGCAGTGCAGGGGCAGCGGATCAGTCATGGCTCAGGTACTCCTCGAGCAGCCGGCGGACGGCGACGCGGCCGCGATGCAGCAGGACCCGCTGGTTGACGGCGGTGATGCCGAGGACCTCGGCGGCCTCGGCAGCGCTGAAGCCCTGCAGGTCGCGCAGCTCCACCACCTCCCGCTGGGCGGGCGGCAGCATGTCGACGGCCTCGAGGATCATGTCCAGCAGCTCCTCCCGCTCGAGCTCCTCATGGGGCATGTCGTCCCAGCGCGAGGGCGTGGCGCCGAGCCAGCCGGGGCCACGATAGGTGTCCTCAACCGGCGCGCCCGAGGCGGTCTCGGCGTCGTGGGCGGACCCCAGGGCGGAGAACGGGACCACGCGCCCCTCCCGCCCTGCCGCCGTGCGCAGCGTGTTCAGGAGGATCCGATAGATCCAGGTCTTCACCGAGGAGCGACCCTCGAAGCGATCGATGGAGCGGACCACGGACGCCCACGTCTCCCCCACCGCCTCCTCCGCGGCGGCCGGCGGCAGATGGCCCCGGGCCACGCGGCGCAGCCCCGCGTCATAGCGGTCGACCAGCTCGCGGTAGGCATCCTGATCGCCCGCACGCAGGGCGGCGAGCAGCACCTGCTCACCGGCACGGGTGCGGCTGTCCATGCCGGGGAGTGTACGGGCCCCGGCGCCGTTCAGCCGTGCTTCTCGATCGCCATCTCGTAGTACCGCAGCAGATCGTCGGAGGCGTTGTCCCAGGAGAACCTCTCCGCCTCCGCACGCGCCGCGGCACGGATGCGACCGCGCAGATCGCCGTCGCCCAGCCGGGTCAGCGCCGCGTCCAGGCTGCCCTCGTCCCCGGAGTCGAACAGCAGGCCGTTCTCCCCGTCGGTGACCTGCTCCATCGTCGGCCCCGAGCGGGCGGCGACCACCGGCAGACCGGAGGCCATGCCCTCGAGGATGACCAGGCCCAGGGTCTCGGTGACCGAGGGGAAGACGAAGGCGTCGGAGCTGGCGAAGGCGCTCGCGAGCTCCTCGCCCTCCATGAAGCCGGGGAACAGCGTCGCCGTGCCCGCGAAGTGCCGCTCCAGCTCACCGCGGAAGGGGCCGTCGCCGACGATCGCGAGCGCGACGTCGTCGCGGCGGTCCATCATCGGGCGCAGCGTGTGGATCTCCTTCTCCGCGGCCAGGCGCCCCACGAACACCAGGAGCTTCTTCTCCGGATGCCCCTGCGTGAGGCGCTCGCGCATGGCCGCGGAGGCGAAGCGGGGATGGAACTGCCGGGTGTCGACCCCGCGTCGGACCACGTGCAGGTCCTCGATGCCCTTCTCGGCCAGCTCCTGGCGCATGGTCTGCGAGGTCGCGAGGTTGATGTCGGCCAGTGCGTGGTTGCGCTTGATCTGCCACCACACCGCGGGCTTGCCCCAGCGATAGGCCCGGTACAGGTCCAGGTAGCGCGGGATGTGCGTGTGGTAGCTCGCGACCAGCGGGATCCGCTGCCGGCGGGCGGCGTAGGCGCCGGAGGAGGCCAGCAGGATCGGCTGGGCGGCGTGGACCACGTCCGGGTGGAAGCCGCGGATGATGCCGTCCACCGTGGGGGTGGGGAGGGTGAAGCGCCGATGCTTGTAGAACGGCAGCGTCACCGGACGGATGCCCACCACCCTCGCGCCGTGGTGCTCGGTGACGCCCAGCTCCGGGGCGACCACCATGACCTCGTGACCGAGGTCCACGAAGCGCTCGACGGCGTGGCGGAGCCGGGTCACCACGCCGTCGACCGAGGGCAGGAAGGTCTCCGTGACGATCGCGATCTTCACGGACGGGTGCTCACTTCCAGGTGACGGTGGGCATGACCAGCTCGCGCCGGACGCGATCGGTGTTCTTCAGCGCCACCTGGAGGACCTCGACGAGGTGCTCGTCGGTGAGCAGGTGGGGCTCCAGCCCCAGGTCCAGGAGGTTGGTGTTGACCGCGTTGTAGTAGTGGTCGTACTTCTCCACGCGCGGGTTCTCGGTCGTCGCGAGCTCGACGTCGAGACCCAGGCCGCGCCCGACCTTCTGCACCTTCTCGGCGAGCTCCTTGACGGAGAACTGCTCGGTGAACTGGTTGTAGACGCGGAACTCGCCGCGGTCGGCCGGGTTCTCGCAGGCGATCTCGATGCAGCGCACCGTGTCCTGGATGTCCAGGTAGCCGCGGGTCTGGCTGCCGTTGCCGTAGACCGTGAGGTCGTGGCCGATGGCGGCCTGGATGATGAACCGGTTCAGGGCCGTGCCGAAGACCGCGTCGTAGTCGAAGCGGTTCGCGAGCCGCGGATCGAGGCGGGTCTCGTCGGTCTCGAGGCCGTAGACCACGCCCTGGTTGAGATCGGTGGCGCGGATGCCCCAGATGCGGCAGGCGAACATGATGTTGTCGCTGTCGTGCACCTTGGTGAGGTGGTAGAAGGAGCCCGGGGCCTTCGGGAACGGCAGGCGGTCCTTGCGGCCCTTGTGCTCGATCTCGATCCAGCCCTCCTCGATGTCGATGTTCGGCTGGCCGTACTCGCCCATCGTGCCGAGCTTGACGAGATGGCAGTCGGGGGCGATGTCCTTGATCGCCCACAGCACGTTGAGGGTGCCCTCGACGTTGTTGCGGTGGTTCTCGATCGCGTGCTCGCGGTCGATCATGGAATACGGCGCGCTGCGGTGCTCGGCGAAATGCACGAACGCCTCGGGCCGGATGTCCTCGAACACGGAGACCACCGCGTCGTAGTCGGTGAGGTCCGCGATCCGAACCGCGATGTCCTTCCCGGAGACCTCCTTCCACGCCGCCACGCGCTCCTCCAGCGGGAGGATCGGGGTCATGGAGTTCGACCCCAGCTCCACGTCGATCTCGCGCCGCACCAGGTTGTCCACGATCGTGACGTCGTGCCCCTTCTGCGACAGGTACAGGGCAGTGGGCCATCCGCAGAAGCCATCTCCGCCGGCGACGACGATCTTCATCTCGTGAGTCCTCCAAAGGTCCAGGTCCCGGCATAGGGTGGAGACCGCAGCCGGATTGTGCATCGACGTGTTCGCTCATAACGTAGTGCAGGACGGGTGCCGCTCAAAGACGAGGGACTCCCGCCCGAACTGCTGAGGAACAGGCCATGAACAACGCGTACGACGACAGCTCGACGGGGCGTTCGCCCATGGTGGATTCCACTGTATCCCGGCTCTCTGGAGAACCGGTCCCAGCTCCCCCGGAGGCGCTCGCCCCTCGGCCGCTGCCGGACACCACGCGCCGGGTGCTGGTGATGGGGATCGTGAACCGCACCGAGGACTCCTTCTACGACCAGGGCCGCACCTTCGCCCTCGAGGCCGCGGTCCGCGCCGGGCTCGAGGCCGCCGCGGCCGGCGCGGACCTCATCGACGTGGGCGGGGTGAAGTTCGCCCCCGGCGATCCGCTGCCCGTGGAGCAGGAGTGCGAGCGGGTGGTCCCCGTCATCGAGGCCCTGCGCCGTGAGCTGCCGCCCCACGTGCTGCTGAGCGTGGACACCTACCACGCCGCGGTCGCCCGGGCGACGATCGAGGTGGGGGCGGATCTCGTCAACGACACCACGGGGCTCTCGGACCCGCGGATGGCGCCGACGGTCGCCGAGCTCGGCGCCTCGCTGGTGATCACCCATTCGGTGGCCTCGCCGCGCCGCCCCTTCCCCCACCCGCACTACCAGGACGTGGTCGAGGAGGTGCGGGACTTCCTCGCGGCGCGCCTCGAGCGCGCGCTCGAGGCCGGGGTGCCGCGCGAGCGGATCGTCCTGGACCCGGGCCCGGACCTCAACAAGTCCACCGTGCAGACCCTCGAGGTGCTGCGGGACTGGTCGGAGTACACCTCGCTGGGGCTGCCGGTGCTCGCGGCGCTCTCGCGCAAGGACGTGATCGGCGAGTCCCTGGGACTGCCCAAGGAGGAGCGCCTGGAGGGGTCGCTGGCCGCGGCGGCCTGGGTGATGCGCCAGGGCGCGCGCGTGCTGCGGGTCCACGACGTGGCCGCGACCGTGCGGATGGTGCGCATGCTCGAGGTGCTGGCCGGGTGGCGGGATCCCGCCGGCCCGCTCGTGCACAACGTGTGAGCCCGGCGGGCCCGCTCCGCCTCAGCGGGCGGGGCGGGACAGGCGCCCGGTGCGACGCAGCCACATCTCCAGCGGCACCGTCACCAGCGGCGGGATCGCGCAGGCCAGCGCCGTCAGCGCCACCCACCACCTCCAGCGCAGCGAGATCGCGGCGACGATCGTGACCGCCACGTAGACCATGAACGCCCCGCCGTGGAGGCGGCCGAACAGCCACACCCCGGCCTCGGTGGTCCCGGTGACGTACTTGAGGAACATCCCGACCAGCAGGCCCGCCCAGGTGAAGGCCTCGACGAAGGCGACGACGGCGAAGATGCGGCCCAGGAGGCTAGGGGCCGACGGCGCGGCGGCCTCGGCGGCAGCGGCGGCGGTCGGGGCGTCGGCAGGCGGGGTGGTCATGGCGAGATCTGCTCCAGGGGCGCGGGGACCGGGTGGCGCCCAGGCTAGAGGCCGCGCCTGGGTATCCGCGGACCGCGGACCCGCCCCGTGAGCGGGATCTCGCCGCCGCGGCCCGGTCTGTGCCGCGCCCGGGAAAGGTGCGGAGTCGAACCACCCGGAGGCCTGATCCGGCACGGATCCGCACCATTCTGCGGAGGACCCGGCCGGCGCCGGGCGGGCGGCGGCCCGGCTCAGGCGGAGGGGGCGTGCTCGGCGAGCACGGCGTCCGCCAGGCGCGGCATCACCTCGCGGTGGGTGTCGCAGAAGTCGAGGGAGGTGCCGACCACGAGGGCGAGGTCGGCGACGGGATCCACCCAGAACGCGGTGCCCCGCATCCCGAAGTGGCCGACGGTGCCCTCGCTGTTGCGGGTGCCCGTCCAGTGCGGGGACTTCGTGCCGCGGATCTCGACGCCCAGGCCGAAGGGGTTGGGGCTCTGCTTGCCGAAGCCGGGCATGATGCCCACCAGGTCCGGGAACTGCGGGCGCGTCAGCTCGGCGTACCAGGCCGGCTCGAGCAGCGTGGGCCGCAGGAGCTCGGCGGCCAGCAGCGCGAGGTCCTCGAGCGGACCGACGGCGTCGACCGCTGCGGACGGGCCCCACCGGAGGTGCTCCATGCCCAGCGGAGAGGCCACGCGCTCCTGGATCCAGTCCTCGAGGTCCCGCCCCAGGCTCCGTTCGAGGTGGCGGGCCGCCTCGTCGATCCCGTAGTTCGAGTAGTGGCGCCGCTGCCCCGGGGCCTGCAGGGTGGAGGCGGACTCGTAGAAGCAGCCGGAGGCGTGGGAGAGCAGGTGGCGCAGGGTCGCGCCGGGCGGACCGGCGGGATCGTCGAGACCCACTCGCCCCTCCTGTGCGGCGAGCACGACGCCGAACCCGGTGAGCACCTTGCTCACCGAGCGCCAGGGCCGCGCCCGCCGCAGATCGCCGCGCGTCTCGCGCACCCCCTCGGGGCCCAGCACGATCGCGGCCGCCTCGACGCCGAAGTCGTCGAGCAGGTCGAGGGAGCTCACACCGCCGTCCCGTAGCGCTCCAGGATCGCGTCGGTGAGGCCGGGCCACACGCGCACGTGCTCCGCGCCGAAGCGGCTCTCGCCGAGGAAGGCGGCGGCCAGACCCTGATCCGGGTCCGCCCACAGGAAGGAGCCGGACTGTCCGAAGTGGCCGACGGTCCGGGGACTCGAGCGGGATCCGGTCCAGTGCGGCGACTTCCCGCCCCGGATCTCGAGGCCCAGACCCCAGTCGTTGGGCGTCTGCCGGCCGTAGCCGGGCAGGATGCCGGCGAGCCCCGGGAACTGCACGCTGGTCGCCTCGCGCCAGAGCTCCTCGGAGATCAGCGAGGGCTCGAGCAGCTCGCGGCCCACGGCGAGCAGATCGCGCAGCGAGCCCCGGTAGCCGGCGGCCGGCGAGCCCGTCGGCTCGAGGTCCACGAGGTCCAGCCCCGCCACCACGGTCTGCTCCATCCATTCGTCGAAGCCGTAGCCGGTGGCCTCCTCGACGTGCGCGGCGAGCACCTCGAAGCCGGTGTTGGAGTAGATGCGCTTCGCGCCGACGGCGCCGACCGCCGCCTCGCCGTCGAAGGGATAGCCGGCGGTGTGGGCGAGCAGGTGGCGCACCGTGGCTCCCTCGCGGCCCGCCGGCTCGTCGAGGTCGACGAGGCCGCGATCCACGGCGACCAGGACGCCGAGCGCGCTCAGGGGCTTGGAGACGCTCGCGAGGTCCAGGACCCGGGTGCCGTCGCCCTGCAGGTGCAGGGTGCGCTGCGCGTCGGTCACCCCCAGGACGTGCGGGAAGTCGACGTCCACGGGGACGGCGGGGTCGGCGGGCGTCGTCGGCGCGGTCTCGGGCTCCACGCGCTCAAATATGGCACACGCGTCCGACGCGCCGAGCCTCCGCGGTCGAGACCGATTCGTGACCACGTGTCCGAGACGCCCGATATGCGCCCCGACCAGTGCCGTCGTCCGACTCGGCCGCACAGCGCCGACACCTGCGCATTTTCCCTCTTGTTGACCCGGTCTTGACTCCGGCATGATGGATGTGTCGCCACACCGACGTGGCGTCCCGGATCGGCCCCGCACGGGCCGCCGGAACTCACGAGGGGGATAGAGAATGAACCTGAGGATCATCGACAGACCGGACCGCGGGCTCCTGCCCGTCGCGCTCCCGTCGCGCCGCACCCTGCTGCTCGGGGTGGGCACGCTCGGTCTCGGCATGACCATCGGCACCACCGCCGCCCAGGCGGCGCCGACCCTGCGCCGCGGCGATCGGGGCTCCGCCGTGAGCTCGCTCCAGAGCAGGCTGAACCGGTTGAAGTACTGGTGCGGCAGCGTCGACGGCAGCTTCGGCCACCTCACCCAGCAGGCGGTGTGGGCGCTGCAGAAGTCGGCGGGACTCGGCCGCGACGGCGTGGTGGGCCCCAACACCTACCGCGCCCTGTCCAACGGGGTCCAGCCCCCACGGCAGAAGACCTCCGGCTGGGGCTTCGAGGTCGATCTGAGCCTTCAGGTGATGACGGCGACCTGGAACGGGACGCTGAAGTACATCCTGAACACCTCGACCGGCAGCGGTGAGCGCTACTACTCGGGAGGCCGCTGGAAGACGGCGACCACCCCGAAGGGCGACTTCCGGATGTACAGCTTCTACAGCAGTGGCTGGCAGTCCGGCCCGCTCGGCAACCTCTACCGCCCCGCGTACTACGACCGCGGCTGGGCCATCCACGGGTCCAACTCGATCCCCACCTACCCGGCCTCGCACGGCTGCTGCCGGATCTCCACCGCCGCGACCAACATGCTGTGGTCGCGCGGATGGATGGTCAGGCAGCGCCGGGTCTTCATCCACAGCTGACCACCGCCCCCGCCGCGGGGCGCAGCACCTTCCCCGGTCGCCGGACGGCGGCGGGCCCCCGGGCTCGCCGCCG
>NZ_PNFB01000029.1 GCF_003347015.1 Brachybacterium sp. YJGR34 | reverse complement strand
CCCCGCAGCCTCGGCTGCGGGGGCGCCGTGCGTCCGGGCCGGGGAGGCCGGCGCGGAGCGGGGGAGCGAGGGGCCTCAGGTGCCGGACTCGAACTTGTACCCCAGCCCGCGCACCGTCACCAGGTGCACCGGGTTCTTGGGATCGTCCTCGATCTTGGCCCGCAGCCGCTTGACGTGGACGTCGAGGGTCTTGGTGTCCCCCACGTAGTTCGCGCCCCACACCCGATCGATGAGCTGGCCGCGGGTGAGCACGCGGTCCACGTTGCGCAGCAGCATCTCGAGCAGCTCGAACTCCTTCAGGGGCAGCGAGACGTCCTCGCCGCGCACCTGCACCACGTGGCGCTCGACGTCCATCATGATGCTCCCGGCGCTGAGCGCGGTGTCCTCCTCGGCCTCCGCGGAGTCCTGCCCGCGGCGCAGCACGGCCTTGATCCGCGCCAGCAGCTCGCGCGAGGAGTACGGCTTGGTGACGTAGTCGTCGGCCCCCAGCTCGAGCCCCAGCACCTTGTCGAACTCGTCGTCCTTGGCGGTCAGCATGATCACCGGGACGCTGGAGGTGCGGCGGATCTCCCGGCACACCTCGGTGCCGCTCATCCCGGGGAGCATGAGGTCCAGCAGCACGAGGTCCGCGCCGTGCGCGGAGAAGATCCGCAGCCCGTCGGTGCCGTTGTCGGCGACGGCGACCTCGTACCCCTCCTTGCGCAGCGAGTACGACAGAGGGTCGGAGAAGGACTCCTCGTCCTCCACGATCAGGATTCGCGTCATGTCAACTTCCCTTTCCGGTCGCGTGGCGCTCGTCCACGGATCGTGCGTCGTCCTGGGGCCCGGGGGCCCCAGGGGTGCTGGTGGCCGACGCCTCGTCGGCCGGTGCGGCGCTCGTCTCCGCGCCCGGCGGGCGGGCGGAGACCTCGACGGAGCGGGCGCCGACCCGGATGGTCTCGGTGCGTCCCATCTCCGGCAGGCGCAGCGTGAAGGTCGACCCCTGGCCGCGCATCGACCAGGCGGTGACCTCACCGCCGTGGTCGTTGGCGATGTGCTTGACGATGGCGAGCCCGAGCCCCGAGCCCCCGGTCGTGCGCGAGCGCGCCCGGTCCACCCGGAAGAAGCGCTCGAAGACCCGCTCCAGGTTCTCCTTGGAGATCCCGATGCCCTGATCCTTCACGGCGATCTCGACCATCCCGTCGTCGCGCCGCACCGAGATGCCCACCTTGGTGTGCGCGTCGGAATAGGTGATCGCATTCGAGATCAGGTTCGACAGGGCGGTGGTGAGCATCGGCGCGGAGCCGAACACCCGCAGGCCGGCGGCGCCGCCCACGGCCACCTCGATGCGTGAGCCCAGCGCGAAGTTCCGGTTCAGGCCGACGGCGTCGGCGACGACGTCGTCGATCTCCACCGGCTCCGCGTCGGGCAGTGCCGAGCCGCCCTGCACGCGCGAGAGCTCGATGATCTCCTGGACCAGGTGGGAGAGGCGGCGGGTCTCCGTCTGCATCCGCTCGGCGAAGCGGCGCACGGCGTCCGGGTCCTCGGCGGCGTCCTCCATCGTCTCGGCGAGCAGGGTGATCGCGCCGACCGGGGTCTTCAGCTCGTGGGACACGTTCGCCACGAAATCGCGACGGGTCTCCTCGACCCGCACCGCGCGGGTGAGATCGTCGGCCAGCAGCAGGGCGCCGTGCTCGCCGAGCGCACCGATGCGCACGTCGATCACGGCATCGGACTCCGCCTGGTTCGATCGGCGCAGGGTGAGCCGTTCGTCGCGGAAGCCGCCGTTGCGGCCGACGTCGGTCGCGAGCTCGAGCAGCTCATGGCTGGACAGCGTGGGGTAGTCGCCCTCCTCCGCGCGCACGATCCCGTAGGAGTAGGCCAGCGGCGAGGCGCGCAGCACGTCGCCGCTGGCATCGAGCACGACGTAGGCGGAGGAGAGGATGGCGAGGACCTCGGCCGCGGCATCGGGGACCACCTGCTCGGCCACCATGGGGGTTGCCCGCACGTTGCGCTCGGAGCGGACGAGCGCCAGCGTCGCGGCGACGCCGATCACCAGACCGATCGCGCCGGCGAGCACGAGGAGAGCAGACAGGGGCACCGGTACAGCCTAGGCCCCCGGCGACGGCCAACCCGCCCTCCGCCCCTCGGCGAGGCCGTTGTGTCGCAGGAGTTCACGGGAGCTACGCTTCGAGTTCACCCGGAGACGATCTCCGTTCATCCCACATTGCGAGGATGACGGGGACGACCCCTACCGACTGAGGAGCACGAACCATGCGCGAGGCCTACCAGAGCGACCTGCGGCATATCGTCGACGACCTGCTCGACATGGCCGAATTCGTGGGAAAGGCTCTCGAGGGCGCGACGAGCGCCCTGCTCGAGGGCGACCTCGCTCTGGCCGAGCGCGTGGTCGCCGCCGACCCCCATCTCGACGAGCGCCAGGAGGACCTCGACGGCAAGATCGTCGAGCTCCTGGCCCGCCAATCGCCGGTCGCCACGGATCTGCGGCTGCTGGTGGCCGCGCTGCGCATGAGCTCCTCCCTCGAGCGGATGGGCGATCTGGCCGTGCACATCGCCCTGGTGGCGCGTCGAGCCCATCCCGAGATCGCGGTCCCCGAGCAGCACCGGGCGCAGATCGCGCGGATGTCGGAGATCGGCATCAAGGCCCTGCAGGGGGCCGGGACCGTGATCCAGAACCGCGACCTGGCCCTGGCCGCGCAGGTCCAGAAGGACGACGACGAGCTCGATGCGCTGCTGCTGGAGATCTCCTCGGAGATCTCGCGCAGCGACGAGGACGTCTACACCAACGCGCAGATCATCGACGTGACGCTGCTGATCCGGTTCTACGAGCGCCTCGGCGACCACGCCGTCTCGCTGGTGCGCCGCATCGGCTTCCTGGTCACGGGAGATTCCCTGGACACGCACACCCTCGAGGCGGAGAACCAGGAGTTCTGACTCCCCGCACCGCACGAGAAGAGCGCCCCGCAGACTCTGCGGGGCGCTCTTCTCGGACGCGGAGGGGGAGTGGGTCAGCCGCGGTTGGAGTGGGGGCGGCGGGCGGTCAGCCGCTCCGTGCCGGCCTTCGCACCGCGCTTGGCCGCGACGCGCAGCCCCTGCAGGAGGACGCCGGAGACGGTGGCCCACAGCATCAGCTTCCAGACGGGCTGCTCGTCCGAGGGATCCTTGATGGCGGAGATCTCGGCCGGCGAGGCGCCGTCCTTCTTGGCCTGCTTGCGACGCTGGGCGGCCTCCTTCTGCGCGGTCTTCTGCGCCTTCACGGTGGGGGCGTCCTCCCCGAAGACCGCTCCCCAGCCCGCGGCGGCGGCCTTCTTGCCGACGACGCCGGCGGCGATCCCTGCGACCGGAACGGCGATGCTCACGAGTGGATTGGGCACGGGGTCCTCCAGGCGTCGGATGCGGATCTGCTCGCCGGAGCTCAGTACACCCCGGCGTACTGAGCGTAATAGGTTCCCATGTCGTCCGTGCGCAGCGCCTCGCGATACGGCTCCATCGCGTCGTCGTCGGTGGCGACCACGCTCGCGCCGCCGCTGGTGGTGGTCGGCCCGCCGTGGGGGACCGAGAGGTAGTGGATGTCGCCGCTGCGGACCGAGCGCAGGGACAGTCCCAGCTCCACCATCGAGGAGGCGCTCAGGCCGTCGTCCGTGGTGAGGTAGGGCGAGATCGCGCCGACGGTGTCGGTGAGCCTGCCCGGATCGCTGAGGGTGTCGGCGCTGATGAGCGAGTTGGCGATGCCCTGGAGCACCGCCTGCTGATTGCGGTTGCGCTGGAAGTCGCCGTCGGAGAACTGCTTGCGCGCGCGCACGAAGGCGAGGGCCTCCTCGCCGCTCATGTGCTGCGTGCCCTCGGTGAACTCGACGCCGTCGGCCTCGAAGGACTCCGGGACCTCGACGTCGACCCCGCCCAGGCTGTCCACGAGCCCCTCGATGCCGTCGAAGTCGATGAGGGCGACGTGATCGATCGGCACGCCGACGTAGTTCTCGACGGTGGTGACGGCGAGGCCCACGCCGCCGTAGGCGAGCGCGGAGTTGATCCGGTCCATGCCGTACCCCGGGACGGGGACGTAGAGGTCGCGCGGGAAGGAGGTGACGTAGACGTTCTCCTTGTCGTCCGAGACGTGCACGAGCATCATGACGTCCGAGCGCTGACCGCTGACCCCCTCCGAGGAGGCGTCCTCCGCGGAGCGCTTGTCCGATCCCATCAGCAGGTAGTTCTCCCCGGTGCCGTCGAGGTCCTCGGGACGCTCGCCGTCGGAGGCGCCGCGCGTGATCTGGACGACCGTGCGCTTCTCGTATTCGCCGCGGATCCCGCCGAGGTAGTTGCCGATGACCAGGCCCACACCCACCACCAGGACGGCGACCAGGCCGAGGGCGATGAATGCGGCGCGGCGACCGCGGCGCTTCTCGGTGCCGCGGTCCTCGCCCTCCTCCTCCCACTCCGAGGGCAGGTCGAGGTCGTCGTGAGCGTTCATTCAGGAGGCCTTTCGGTGGGTGCCGTCGCCGGCCTGCGCGCACGGGCGTACGCCAGATCCCATATTAGGCGTCCGGCACGGATCCCCTTCGCCTCGAACGAGGTCTTCACACGACCCTCGAATCGTGGTGCCCACCCCGTCGTCGCGAGCCCCTCCGGGAGCCGATCGCTGGAGGTTCCCTCGGGGCGCGGGCCGTCCGGATGCAGCAGCACCAGGTCCTCGCTGGGATCCAGCAGGCGCCGCATGTGGTGCGCGTACTGCGCCCAGTCGGTGGCCAGCCGGAACCGGGACCCGTCCGCGAGCAGCGGGAGCACGGCCTCGAGGAACGGGGGGTTGATCAGACGCCGCTTGTGGTGCCGCGACTTCGGCCAGGGATCGGCGAAGAACACCCACAGCTCGGCGATCGAGGCGGGGGGCAGCAGGGCGGGCAGCGCCCGCTGCGCGTCCAGCGGCAGCAGACGGATGTTCCCGGGCCGTCCCGCACGGTCGATGCGGTTCAGGGTCTGGGCCAGTCCCGGCCGGTAGACCTCGACGCCCAGGTGGTCGCGCTCCGGGTGCGCGAGGGCGGCGGCGACGAGGTTCTCGCCCAGCCCGCTGCCCACCTCCACCACGAGCTCGGCGCGGCGACCGAAGACCTCCTCGAGGTCCAGGCGCGCGCCGGGCGCGGGCAGGGTGTCGCGCTCTCCGCGCGGGGGATCGAGGACATAGGCGGGGGACAGGCGGTCCCAGGCGCTCTGGCGCACCGGCGTGAGGCGCTCCCCGCGACGGACGAAGGAGACCACGTCACGATGCGTCGTCCCCTCTCCCGCCGCGTCCGCGGGCGAAGGGGTGCCGGCGTCGTCACCGGAGGGCGGGGAGATCTCGGAGCTCATCGCCGCTCAGACGTCCCGGCGCACGAGGTCGCCCTCGACCACCACGGGCACCTCGGGCAGGTGCCGGGTGGCGGGGCCGACCAGCACCTCGCCGGTGGTGGCGTCGAAGCGCGAGCCGTGGCACGGGCAGTCCAGCTCGGTCCCGGCCTGGCTCAGAGCGCAGCCGTTGTGGGTGCAGTACCCGGAGTACCCGGCGATGTCCTCGCCGGTGCCGCGGACCAGCAGCACGAACGGCTGATCACCGCCGAAGTTCACGAGGGTGCTGGCGTTCTCCGGGACGTCCTCCAGCGGAACGGCGCCGTCGTCCGCACGCAGCGGCTCCGCGGTGCCGAAGCCCTCGTCCTCGGGGGCGCAGGCGGCGAGTCCTCCCAGCCCGGCCGCGGAGGCGGGGAGCAGGAGGGCGAGGCGGCGGGAGAGGCACGGTCGTTCCATCCCGCCAGGATAGCCAGCGTCCCTGGGGACGCACCGCCCCTCGGAGGCGCTTGTCGGTCTGTTCTCCTCCCGCCTCGTCACTCGGCAGTACGTCGATCAGCGGCGCTCCGTGGTCTGATCTCCTCCCGCCTCGTCCCTCGGCAGTACGTCGATCAGCGGCGCTCCGTGGTCTGATCTCCTCCCGCCTCGTCCCTCGGCAGTACGTCGATCAGACGTTGTGAGCCTCCAGCTCGCGGGGGTCCCAGGTGAGGATCCCTCCGGCGCGCCAGCCGCGGGCGGTCACGGCGTCCAGCGCCTCGCGGCGGCGGGCCGGGACGAGCCGGTCCAGGTACAGCGTGCCGTCCAGGTGATCCATCTCGTGCTGCAGCGCACGGGCCAGGACGCCGCCCTCGTCCTCGACGACCACCTCCGCGCCCTCCAGGTCGGTGCCGCGCACGCGGGCACCTCGATGACGGGCGGTGGGGTAGCTCTCGCCCGGCACCGACAGGCAGCCCTCGAGGGTCTCCTCGTCGAGAGCGATCCCGCCGAACCGTTCGAGCCGGGGGTTGATGACCACGCCGCGGCGCAGCTCGCCGTCCGCGTCGGGGCAGGAGTAGACGAACAGCCGTGCCCGGGAGCCGACCTGCGGTGCGGCGAGGCCGGCGCCGTCGGCGGCGTCGTTGGTCTCGAACATGTCCGCGACCAGCACGCGGAGCTCGTCGGTGATCTCCCGGACCCGGCGGGTGCGCTGGGAGAGGGCGCGGTGGCCGACGATGGTGATCGGGCGGACGGTCATGCGGGGGGCTCTCCTCGGTGCGGGCGATCGCTGGGGTCAGCGGTGCGCGGGGGCGTGGTCTCCTCGGCGGGGAGACTTGTGATGCGGTAGCGCGTCGGCGGGTTCACGGCCAGCGGGTTGCGGGCGTCGACGATCCACGGGCTCCGCGTCCGGCGCAGCGGCTGCCCGGACCTCGTGGCCGCCGCGACCGCGCGCCCGATCTCCTCCGCCTCCCCGGCATCGGCGGCGAGGAAGTCGAGGGTGTGGGTGGCGTGCGGTGCCAGCTCGATGTGGTGCCAGGCGTCGATCCCGCTGGCGATCTGCCGCGCCCGCAGGAACTCCGCGTCCAACGCCGCTCCCGAGACCACCACGATGTTCGCCAGCCACATCAGCAGCAGGATCGCGATGAGACCGTTGAGCACGGTGAGCACCTCGGCGAAGCGGGTGGCGTAGACCATCAGGCGCCCCGCGGCCAGGGCGGATCCGAACAGCACCAGCACGCTGAGCGTGGAGCCGAGCGTCATGAGGCGGTAGCGGGGGAGGCGCACGTTGGGGAACAGGTAGTAGGCGAGGGAGACCCCGATGATCAGGATGGCCAGCAGGATCGGCCACTTCACGAGGTTCCAGGCGGCGAAGGCGATGCGCGGGATGCCGATGAACTCGCCGATCCGCTGGGAGGCGTCGCCGCCGACGATGATCATGCCGATCGCCAGCAGGACCACGGAGGTGATCAGCACCGTCTCGCCGAACACGATGGTGCGGAACCAGAGGAAGGGACGGCCCTCCCGCGTGTCATAGACGCGATGCATCGCACGGTGGAAGGCGGCCACCCCGTTGGAGGCGGAGACCAGGGAGCCGAAGGTGCCCAGCAGCAGCCCCAGCACGCCGCCGCTGGTGGAGGAGACCGCCTGGATCGCGGCGAGGAAGGGCTCCGGGTCCAGGGTCGGGAAGATCTCGGTGATCATCCCGGCCAACGCGCCGAGCGGCTCGGTCTCGAAGCCGATCAGGGACATGGTCGAGACCACCGCGACCGCTCCCGGGAAGATCGACAGCAGCAGGTAGAAGGTCATCGTCCCGGCGACGTCCCACACCTGGATGTCCAGCAGCCGCATCCGCACCCGGTTCAGGACGTGCAGGACCGTGAGCCGGGGCCGGGCGTACTCGACCACCGGCCCGGTCCGGCGTGTGCGGTCAGCGGTCACCGTGCTGCAGCTCCGGTCTCTGGAGGGGACGGATGCCCGGGACGGGCGCTGGGGAGCCTAGCCCACCCCGTCGGCCCGGGCGCGGACCGACGGAGCGGCGCTCAGCTCCCCTCGACGATGTCGTCGGGATCATCGGCGACCGGGAACTCCCACGGGTCGTCGGGATCGCCGGGCACGTGAGAGGTCATGATCGATCCGTCCGCACGGGTGTCCCCCAGGCCGACGGGCCTGGCCAGCACGGCGTCGTCGAGCACCGGCCCCTGGTCGGCGAGCGGCACCGCGACGCCCTCGGAGGTCACCGTGACGTCCTGCCCCCGCACCGAGACCCCGACCTCGGCGCCGGACTCGAGCGTGAAGGAGATCTCCTCGCGCACCAGGCGCACGCGGAACCTCGAGCCCCGCAGCGTGATCGGGAAGGACAGCTCCGGCCAGTCGGTCGGCAGGCGGGGATCGAAGGACAGCTCGCCCTCGTCGTGCCGCATACCCCCGAAGCCGTGGATCAGGGCATTCCACACTCCGCCGGCGGAGGCGACGTGCACCCCGTCGTCCGTGTTGTGGTGGAGGTTGCCGAGGTCCACGAAGAGCCCCGCCCGGAAGTAGTCCAGCGCCGCCTTCTGATGCCCCACCTCCGCGGCCATGATCGACTGCACGACGGCGGAGAGCGAGGAGTCCCCGGTGGTGATCGGGTCGTAGTACTCGAAGTCGGCCTTCTTCTCCTCCGCCGTGAACTCGCTGCCGCGCAGGAAGAGGGCGAGCACCACGTCGGCCTGCTTGAGCACCTGGAAGCGATAGATCACCAGCGGGTGGAAGTGCAGCAGCAGCGGAAAGGCCTCCTCCGGCGTGCTCGAGAGGTCCCAGATCTCCCGCTCGAGGAAGCGGTCCTCCTGGAGGTGGATGCCCAGCGCCTCATCCTTGGAGATGGACATGCCGTCCGCGCAGGCGTCCCACTGCTCGAGCTCCATCTCGTCGAGGTCGAGCAGGGTCCGCAGGGTCGCGTACCCCTCCGCATCGGCCTCGCGCAGCTCCCGCACCGCCCGCGCCGCCCGGCGCAGGTTGTGGCGCGCCATGACGTTGGTGAACATGTTGTTGTTGACCACGGTGGTGTACTCGTCCGGGCCGGTGACGCCGTGGATGTGGAAGCTCGAGCGGCCATCGGGCGTCAGGCGCCAGAAGCCGAGGTCCGCCCACATCCGGGCGGTCTCCACCAGCACCTCGACGCCCTCGCGGCGCTGGAAGTCGAGGTCACCGGTGACGTCCACGTACTGGCTGAAGGCATAGGCGACGTCGGCGTTGATGTGGTACTGGGCGGTGCCCGCGGCGTAGTACGCCGAGGCCTCGTCGCCGTTGATGGTGCGCCAGGGGTACAGCGCCCCGCGCTGGTTCAGCTCCCGGGCGCGCTCGCGGGCCTTGGGCAGCAGGTTCGTGCGGAAGCGGAGGGCGTTGCGGGCCCAGGCGGGGTTGGTGAAGGTGAGGAAGGGGACCACGTACACCTCGGTGTCCCAGAAGTAGTGCCCCTCGTAGCCGGAGCCGGAGACACCCTTGGCCGGGATCCCCCACTGGTCGGAGCGGGCGGCGGCCTGGGCGAGCTGGAACAGGCACCAGCGGGTGGCCTGCTGCTCGGCGGGCTGCCCCGGCAGCTGCACGTCCGAGCGCTCCCAGAAGTCCGCGAGATAGCGACGCTGATCCTCGAGCTGCGCCTCGAAGCCCTCGGCACGCACACGATCCAGGGTGCGCCGGCCCCGGTCGAACAGCTCGCGGTGGGGGACCGAGCGCGAGGAGTGGTAGGTGACGGACTTGCGCACCGTGAGATGGGAGCCCTGGTGGAGATGCGCGCGGATCACCTGGCGGCCCAGATCCGGCGAGGTGTCCACGAGCTGCTCGACCTCGGCGTCCGAGCTGACCTCGTGATCGGCGCCGACGGCGAGCGTCATCCCCGAATCCGCGACCCGGTAGCCCAGCAGCATGCGGCGGTCGCTGTGCCAGTCCTGCTGCGGCAGCAGCACACGCTGGGCGAAGTCGGTGGTCCGGCGCGGATCGGCCTTGTCCATGATCGGGCCGCCGTCCACGCCCTTGCCGAAGTCGTCCTGGAAGTCCTGGCGATTGATGATCTGCGAGGAGATCGCGATCGGCGCGTCCCCCTCGAGCATCGTGACCTCCATGGTCATCAGGGCGAGGTGGCGCTGCGTGAAGGAGACCAGGCGGGAGGTGCTGACCTGGACCCGCTTGCCGGCGGGCGTGCGCCAGATCAGCTCCCGATGCAGCACCCCCTCGCGGAAGTCGATCCAGCGCTCGTACTCCTCGAGATCGGCGATGGAGAGCAGCAGCGGCTCGTCGTCGACGTAGAGCTTGATCACCGAGGAGTCGGGGACCGAGATCATGGTCTGCCCCACCCGGGCGAAGCCGAAGGCGGACTCGGCATGGTGGATGGGCCAGGTCTCGTGGAAGCCGTTGAGGAAGGTGCCGTGCTTGGCCGCGTCACGGCCCTCCGAGGGGGTGCCGCGCATGCCCAGATAGCCGTTGGCGGTGGCGAACAGGGTCTCCATCAGGCCCAGGTCCTCGCTGGGGCGCGATTCCACCAGGCGCCACTCGTCGATGGGCAGGCGGGTGCGGTCGACGGGGTCGGCGGGCACGGAGCGCAGGCGGGTCATGCGATCTCCTCCAGGTCGGACACGACGAGAGTGGCGCCGGCGGCGGCCAGCTCCGCCTCCCCGGCACCGCGGTCGACGCCGACGACGGCTCCGAAGCCGCCGGCGGCCCCGGCCCTGACCCCGGAGACGGCGTCCTCGTAGACCACGGCGCGCTCCGCGGGGACCCCGAGGAGGGCGGCGGCGTGCAGGAAGGTGTCGGGGGAGGGCTTGCCGGGAAGCCCCTCGCGGGCGGCGACGTTGCCGTCGACGATGTGCTCGAACCGCTCCAGCAGCCCGGCGCCGCGAAGCACCTCCTCGGCGTTGCGCGAGGAGGAGACGATCGCCGGGCGTGCCCCCGCGGGCAGCGCTTCGAGATAGGCGACCGTCCCCGGGTAGGGCGTCACGCCCTCGGCCCGGATCAGGGCCAGGACCAGATCGTTCTTGCGGTTGCCGAGCCCGCGCACGGTCTCCTCGCCGACCGGCTGGTCGCCGGGGTCGGAGTCCGTGCCCTCGGCGAGGGTGATCCCGCGCGAGGCGAGGAAGGCCCGCACCCCGTCGTAGCGCGGACGCCCGTCGACGTGGGCGAAGTAGTCCGCGTCCGTGTAGGGCGCCTGATCCTCCCAGGAGGAGAGGAAGCCGTCGAACATGCGGGCCCAGGCGCGCATGTGCACCTCGGCGGTGGGGGTGATGACCCCGTCCAGATCGAACAGATGCGCCGTGAAGTCGGCCGGTCGGAAGCGT
The DNA here is from genome assembly GCF_003347015.1 of Brachybacterium sp. YJGR34. GTDB lineage: Bacteria > Actinomycetota > Actinomycetes > Actinomycetales > Dermabacteraceae > Brachybacterium. The sequence goes on along the minus strand of NZ_PNFB01000029.1, from coordinate 22,076 downwards.
GATGCGTCAGCCACGCGGCCATCGTACGGCCACCGCGCTCGCCGGCACCTGCGCTCCACGGGATGGGCGCGGGATCGGGGCCGTGACGCCCGAGGGATCCGTGGGCTACCCTTCCAGGGTCCGCGCCCGCGCGCTGCGCCGGCGCGGAGCGGCTGAGACCCTTCCGAGGAGAAGATGACTGTCACGGAGTCGCTGCCCGTGGTCGACGCGGTGCGCCGCGAGCTCGAGATCGAGGAGCAGGTCCGGGAAGGACGCCCTCTGCTGCGGGTCTCGCTGACCCTGGCCACGAACCTCACCCTCGCCCCGGCGCAGCTGTGGCCCCTGCTCACGCGGGCCGAGCAGCTCGGGCGCTGGTACGGTCCGGTCACCGGAGACCTTCGCGAGGGCGGGCGCTTCCGCGCGCCGGACGGCGCCGAGGGCGAGATCCTCGAGGTCGAGGAGCCCCACCGGATCGCGCTGCACTGGATCCGTCACGACCTCGTCGAGCCGTTCCAGCTGCGCCTCGATCCGGAGGACGACGGCACCACGCGACTGCGCCTGGTCCGCACCGCCCTCGTCGATCGCGCGGAGTTCGACCGGGCGGGTCCGGGAGCCCTCGCGATGCCCTGGGAGATCGCGCTGCTCGCTCTCGCCGCGCACACCGGCGGCTGGCGCGCCGGCTGCCTCCTCGACGCACCGGCCCCGACCCGGGACTGGCTGCGCAGCACGGAGGGCGCCGCGGTGGTGCGGGCGTGGTCGGTGCGATGGGCGGCGCAGTCGGTCGCCGCCGGGGTGGACGAGGCCGCCGCGCGCCGCGGCGAGGTCGAGGCCGCGCGGCGCCAGCTGGGGGTCTGAGCCGCCGGGCGCCCGCACGGCGGCACCGTCCGCGTCCGCGTCCTGGAGATCTTTGCCCAGGCTCACGACCTGGTGAGACACTGCGCCCGTGACCACCCCCTCGCCGCGCTCCTCGCCGCGGGGTCCGCGCACTCCCGCGCAGGTGCTGCGGTCGCTGGTCCCCTCGGTGTACGGGCCCAGCCTGCTCGAGTTCGTGGGCCTGGCCGCTCTGATGCCGGTCATCCCGCTGCTCGCCCGCGACCTCGGCTTCAGCGTCCCGCAGGCCGCGGCCCTGTCCACCATCTTCGGGCTCACCTCGTTCCTGGGCCCGATCCCCGCCGGCCGGGTCATCTCCCGCCTGGGCGCGCGCCTCGCGCTCGTGATCACCGGCGGGCTGCTGGTGGCCTCCAACCTGGCCGCCTTCCTGCTGATCGGCCCCGCGCTGGGCGGCGACGGCGGGGACCTCGCCCATCGGCTGACGCTGATCGGCCTGCTGCTGGTGATGGCGATCAGCACGCAGGTCTGGCAGCTGGGCCGCCAGGCCTACCTGGGCACGGCCCTGCCACCGATGATGCGGGCCCGGGGGATGACCCTGTTCGGCGGCGTCATCCGGCTCGGCGAGGTGATCGGCCCGCTGCTCGGCGCACTCGTGATGACCCTGGGCTCGATGGCCGGGGTCTTCCTCCTGTTCGCGGTCACCGCCGCCGCGGGCACGCTCATGATCGCCGTCTTCCTGCCTCCGGGCGAGGCGCGCGGTGTGCCCCGGCCGCGGCGTCGCGACCGCGTCGCCCGCAGCGCGGCGCGTCGGCGGCTGGACCGGGCGGTGCTGGGGCGGATGGCAGCCGTGGGCCTGGGCATCGCCCCGGTGATGATGGCGCGGGTGAACCGTCCGGTGATCGTGCCGCTGCTCGGCGACGCCCTGGGGCTGGACCCGGTGTGGATCTCCATCGTCTTCGGCGTCAGCGCCGCCCTCGAGATCCTGCTGGTGCTGCCCGCCGGGTCGCTCATGGACCGCTTCGGCCGCGCCGCCGTCGCCGTCCCCTGCGCTCTGCTGATGGGGGCGGGATTCCTCCTGCTGGCCGTGCTGGGCACCCTGCTCGCCGGGCAGGGGACCGGCGCCGCCCTGGTCGCCCTGGTGGTGCCCACGCTGCTGATCGGCCTCGGCAACGGCATGGGCTCGGGGATCGTCATGACCCTGGGGGTGGACGTCTCCCCGGTGCACGGCAGGACGGGATACCTGGCGTGGTGGAACACGATGCTCGGGGCGGGCAGGCTCGCCGCCCCGCTCGTGGTCACCGCGATCACCCTGGTGGCCCCGGTGGCGATCGCCGGCGCCGCGACCGGTGGGCTCTGCGTGGCGGGCGGGCTGTGGCTGGCCCGGGTGCTGCCCCGGGTCACGCCCTCCGGCGGGACCCGCGGGCGGTCCGGCCGGTGAGGCTAGTGCCTCTAGGCGGCGGCGTGCTCGGCGGCGGCCCGGGCGGTGCTCTGCAGGAGCTGCACGGCCTCGTCGCGGGGGACCGAGCGGGCGATCGCGATCTCGGCGGCCAGCGGATCGATCGCGGACTGCAGCAGCGTGCGCTCCGCGAGGCTGGAGGGGACGCCTCCGGAGTCGCGGACGATCGAGCGGATGACCTCCACCCGATCGGTGAGCCGCCCGGTCTGCAGCTGCATCTGCAGCGACTTGATCCGGTGCGCCCAGGAGGCCTTCTTCTCCAGCGGCTCGATCGGCGCGCCGAGCTGGTCGATCAGCCCCGCGATCTCGTCCTCGGCGAGCAGCGGGCGCAGGCCGATCACGTCCTTGCCGTCGGCGGGCACGGAGATCCGCATCTCTCCGCCGATCATCTCCAGGTCGACGTACTGCCGGTCCTCGCCGCGGACGCTACGGGTGCAGGTGGAGACGATGCGCACGGGACCGTGGACCGGGTGGGTGAGCACGTCTCCGGGAGTCGGGGCGGCGGGAGTTGCGGCGACGGACACGGGGAACCTCCTGGGTGGACCTGCGCGCCGACGGTGCCGCGGCTCGGGTGAGGTCGTGGCGGCCGCAGCCCGCATCGCCGGGGCCCGGTCGGGGCACGGATGCGGAATCTCGGGCGGCTCGAGTGCCGCTGGGCCAGTCGGAGCAGGCCGCGGCACCGACGTCGGCGCACCCCCATCCTCTCACGGTTCTGACAGGTTCTCCAGGGGGTGACGTCTCCGCATGCGTCACAGGGACCGCCCGGTGCCACCGTGCGCGGGACCGGTGGACATCGAGGTCGTCCTGGACGGTCCGAGGGGTGGAGAGAGACGGAAGTCGGGGGCCCGGGAGGGGTGCGATGAGGTCAGATGGAGGGGTGTCGCGCACACCGTGCGTCGGGGACGAGGAGCGGGGGGGGCGGAGGAAGCATGCGGAGGATGGGCAGCGGACGGGGCGGCCGGGACGACGCGGAGGTCGCCGGCGGCGCGCTGGTGCAGGTCGAGGGCGTCGGAGTGGTCCTCGACGGGAACGTCCTGCTGCTCGAGGCCACGGAGAGCGTCGCGGGCGGCGAGGTCCTCGCGCTGACCGGAGCCAACGGTGCCGGCAAGACGACCCTGCTGCGGGTGCTGGCCGGGCTCCTGGAACCCACGGCGGGCACGGTCCGCGTCCTCGGCCGTCGCCCCGATGAGCGTGATCGCCGCTTCCGCAGCGCCCTGGCCGCGCTGATCGGGCCGCCGCAGACCGCCCGCGATCTCACCGTCCTCGAGCACCTCCAGTTCATCGGTGCCACCTGGGGAGCGGGCGCCGCCACCGCGCGCGACCGGGGCGAGGCGCTGCTCGAGGAGCTCGAGATCCGGGCCCTCGGCCGACGCTTCCCGCACGAGCTCTCGAGCGGTCAGACGCAGCTGGTCTCCCTCGCCCTGACGCTCGCGCGCCCCGCCCGCGTGCTGCTGCTGGACGAGCCCGAGCAGCGCCTCGACACTCATCGGCAGGGCCTGGTCATCGCCGCGCTGCGTGCCCGGGCCGCGGCGGGCACCGCCCTGGTGATGGCGACCCACAGCCCGCGGCTGCTCGAGGAGCTGGCCGATCACCGGCTCCACCTCGAGGGGGCCGCATGAGCGCCGAGCTCGCCGCCGTCCGGGAGGTCTGGGCCCAGCGCACGCGGGCTCGGACCCGCGGCGACGTGCTGTACCTCGTCTACCTCGCGGTGCTCACGGCCCTGATCATCGGGGTGCCCGCCCTGCTCGCGGCCGGGGAGGCCCTGGCTCGGCCCGATGTGCTGCCGATGCTGCTGGCCGAGGGCGCGCCGCGGGTCGCATCCGTCCTCGCCCTGGCTCTCGCCGCCGCGGCCGTCCTGCTCGGCGCGATCCGGGGGCCCGCCCTGCTGTCCCCGTTCCTCACCGCGACCCTCGCCGCGAGCGGGATCCGGCGGCGCGTCGTGCTGCGCCGCCCCTTCGCCCGCTCCCTGGCGGTGCTCGCGCTCGCCTCCGCCGTCCTCGCCGCCCTGCTCGGGGCGACGCTGCTCAGCGCCGGAGGGACGGATGCCGCCGCGGCGACGACGTTCGTGGTCGCCGCCGTGGGGGCCGGCCTCCTGCTGGGCGCCGCGTGGCTGGCCGGTGAGCTGCTGACGGCCGGGCCGCGGCGCCTGCTGGCCCTCGCCCTGGCCTCGGCGGCGCTCCTGGTCGCCGTGCTCCCCGGGGCCGGCGGCCCGGCCGGGGTGTATCCCGTCGGCCCTGACGGAGCGGTCGGTCCCCTCGCCTGGGCCCTCGTGCTGCTGGGGGGCGGGATCCTCGCGGTGCTCGTCGGTGCGGCGCTGCTGGACCGGCTGCGGGGCCGGGTGCTGGCCGAGCAGGCGGCGCGCTGGGAGTCCGCGACCATCGTCGCGACCTCCGGGGACCTGGCGGCCGCCGTCGGGACGTTCCGCCCGCCGCCGACCACCGGCCGCGCGCTGCCCGCGATCGGCGGCGGTCCCCTGGTGCTGCTGTACGCGCGGCGCGACGCCGTGACCTGGCTCCGCAGCCCCGAGCGGTTCGTCGTCGCCGTCCTCGGCGCGCTGCTGGCCGCCGCGGTGCTGGGCGGATCGATCCTGCTGGAGGGGCCGCTGCGCGGGGGAGCGGTGCTGCTCGGGGCGGCGGCGCTGTGGGGAGCCAGCGGGGCGCTCGTCGACGGCCTGCGCCACGGTGTGCACACGCTCGGCGCCCCCGGTCTGTTCGGGCAGTCCGCCGCGGTGCAGGTGGCGCTGCATGCCGTGGCGCCGATGCTGCTGCTGAGCGCTCTCGCCGCCCTCGGCGGGGGTGTCCTGTGGTGGACGGCCGGTGCGGGGGATCGCGCGGCGCTCGACGCCCTGCTGCTCCCCCTCGCCCTCGCTCCGGTGCTCGTGGCCGGGCGGATGCGGGACGCCGCGAAGGGCCCGATGCCGCTGGCCCTGTCCACACCGATGCCCACCCCGCAGGGGGACCTGTCGGTGCTGCCGATGCTGGCCTGGCAGGCCGATGCGCTGCTGCTCGCGATCCTGGCCGGCGCCGTGCTCGCCGGTCTCGCCCTGCTGGGACCGGCCTGGATCGCGGGCGGATCCGCCGTCCTGACCGGGATGATGACACTGTGGGCGCTGGGCCGCCTGCGCGCACTGAGGAGCTGACCCGAGGATGACCGACGCCTGGAACGTCCGCACCACCCCGAACCCCCTGATCCGCCGGGCCGGCCGCCTGCTGGGACGGCTCAACGCCCGCCACCCCTGGGACCACAACGCCCACTTCCACGGCTGGATCCTGCGCTCCCTGCCGGAGCAGGCCGCCCGCGTGCTCGACGTCGGCTGCGGCCGCGGAGCCCTCGTGGAGGCGCTCGCCGCGCGGGCCGCGCGGGTGGACGGGATCGATCCCGACCAGGGCATGGCCTACGCCTCCGCCACCCGCTTCCGGGACCGGCGACGGGTGCGCATCCGGCGCTGCAGCCTCGGTGAGCTCGCGGAGCGGGAGGAGCGGGCGGGCGCCTACGACGCCGTCACCATGATCGCCTCCCTCCACCACATGGAGCTCGACCGGGCGTTCGCCGAGGCGCGCGACCTGCTGCGTCCCGGGGGACGGCTGCTGGTGGTGACCCTCGCGCGGCCCGAGGGCGCCGTCGACCAGATCTGGGACATCGCCAATGTCCTGACCAACCCGCTGATCGGGATGATCAAGCACCCGCGGCCGGTGCGGGATCCCGCCCCCGCCACGGGCGCGCCGATGCCTGTGCAGGAGGCGTCCTGGTCGCTGGCCACGCTGCGGGAGCGCGCGGATCTGCTGCTCCCCGGCGCGGTGATCCGGCGCCGCGAGGGCTTCCGGGCCACCCTGCGCTGGCAGAAGCCCGAGGACCCCGGCGCCCCCGGCGGCGGGCACGCCGGGCGCTGAGGGACCGCCGCCCGCAGCCGGTCAGCCGTGCCGGGCGATGACCGCGCCGAGGCGGCCGATCGCCTCCTCGATGACGGCGGGGGAATGGGTCACGAAGCTCAGGCGCATGGTCGAGCGATCCGGACGCTCGGCGAAGAACGACCAGCCCGGGAGGTAGGCCACACCGGCCTCGACCGCCTCGGCGAGCATGTCCTGCGCGTCGTAGCCCTCGCCGAGCGCCGCCCACAGGAACATCCCGCCGTCGGGGTGCGTCACGTGCGCGCCCGCGGGCAGCACCGGGGCGATCGCCCGGGCCATCGCGTCCCGGCGCTCGCGGTAGACGGCGCTGACGCGCGCGATGTGCCCCTCGAGATCGGCCGTCTCGAGATAGCGCGCCACGGTCAGCTGGTCCACCACGGAGGACTGCATCGAGATCGCGGCCTTGGCGACGGCGAGGGTGTCGAGCACCGGCCCCTCGGCGCGCATCCAGCCGATCCGCACTCCGGGGCTCATGAGCTTGCTCATCGAGTTCAGCAGGATGGTGCGCTCGCCCATGCCGGGCAGGGCCGCGATGGGCGCCCAGGTGCTGCCGGTGAAGCTCAGCGCGCCGTAGGGATCGTCCTCCACGAGCGGCACCCCGGTGCGCCGGAGCACCTCGGCGACGGCCTCGCGGCGGGCCACCGGCATGGTCCTCCCGGTGGGGTTCTGGAAGGTGGGGATCAGGTACACCATCCGCGGATGGTGGGTGCGGATCGCCTCCTCGAGGGCGCCGGGGACCACACCGTCGTCATCGGTCTCCACGCCCACCATCCGGGCACCGTGCACGGAGAAGGCCTGCACGGCGGCGAGATACGTCGGGGACTCCACGAGCACCACGTCCCCCGGCTCCAGCAGCGCCTGGGCCACGACGAACAGCCCCTCCTGGGACCCGGAGGTGACCCGGATCTGGGAGGCGTCGGTCGCCACCTCCCGCGAGAGGCGGCGCGCGGCCTGCTCGCGCAGCTCCGGCTCGCCCTCGCTGACCCCGTACTGGAGGGCACGGTGGCCCCGGTGGGTGAGCACCCAGTCGTAGCAGGCCCGGACGTCCTCGAGAGCGAAGAGCGCGGGGTCCGGGATGCCGCCGGCGAAGGAGGTCACGTCCTCGCGCGCGGCGAGGGAGAAGATGTCCTTCAGCGGGGAGGACTCCATCCCGGCATAGCGGGCGGCGACGGGGAAGCGGAACGGCTGCGCGGTCTCGGGCGCGGGGGACACGGTCATCAGCTCATGGTGTCACGCGAGCAGCACGCCCTCGAGGCGCAGCAGTGCCTGTTTCGTCTCGATCCCGCCCGCATAGCCGGTCATGGAGCCGTCCGCGGCGAGCACCCGGTGGCACGGCACCACGATCGAGAGGGGATTGGCGCCGACGGCGGCCCCCACGGCCTGTGCGGCCCGGGGACGGTCCAGGCCCCGCGCGAGGCCGCCGTAGGTGGTGGTGCCACCGCGCGGGATCTCGCGCAGCATCTTCCACACCTGCTGCTGGAACGGGGTGCCGCGCGGCGACAGGGGGAGGTCGAAGGCCTCGCGCTCGCCGGCGAGATAGGCGAGCAGCTGCCGCTCCGCCGCGGCGAGCAGCGGATCCTGCGCCGGTGCCTCCTCGCCCAGACGTTCCGGGCGCGGGAAGTGCGCCTGGTCCTGTCGCCACACCCCGGTCAGGGCCTCGCCCTCGGCGGCGATCAGGTACGGGCCGATCGGGGTGTCGACGCGTCGGTGGCGGGGGAGGGCGGTGGTGGTGGGGTGCTGCGGAGTCATGAGCGGTGTCCTTCCAGGGGGCGGGGCGCCTCGGCGGGGGCCGGGGCGACGACGGGAGCGGGGGACGGCGGGCGCCGCCCGCCGCGGCGGGCGGCCTGGTGATGCCACAGGTGCAGCGCGGCGTACGAGCGCCACGGGGAGGCCGCGTCGAGGGCCGACAGCAGTCCCGCGTGGTCCTCGGCGAGGCCCAGATCCCGCGCCGCCCCGAGCAGGGCGGCATCGCGGGCCGGGGCCACGTCGATCGCGCGAACACCCCGCAGCAGCACGTAGTCCGCCGTCCACGGGCCCACCCCGCGCAGAGCGAGCAGCCGGCCGCGGAGCTCGTCCACGGGGAGCGAGGCGTCCAGGCCCTCGGCGAGAACCTCGGCCACCGCCCCGCGCAGCGTCTCCCGGCGGGCGGCGGGACCTCGGAACCAGTCCTCGACGTGCTCGGCGGCCACTCCGGGGTCCACGGGCAGGCGGTGGACGCCGCCGCGGTGCAGACCCTCCGGCAGCGGGTCACCGAGCAGGTCGGTCGCCCGCGTGATCTGCTCCCTGGCCTGCGCGGTGGTGATCTGCTGTCCCGTGATCGCCCAGAGCAGGGCCTCGGCGAGGGAGGCGCTGCCGGGCAGGCGGACGCCGGGGCGCCCGGTGATCAGCGGTGCCAGTGCCGGCACGGCGCCGGCGAGGCCCTCGTCGATGCCGACCGGGTCCGCGTCGAGGTCCAGCAGGCGGCGGGTCAGCGAGACGGCCGCGGCGTGGTCGCGCAGGTCCGCGAGGCGGGCCGTCAGGGGCAGCGGCCGCGGTGCGGGGGCACCGAGATCCACCTCCAGCACACCTGGGCCGTGCGGCAGACGCACGGCGCGCCGCCAGGTCAGACCGTCCACCTCCTCGACCCCGGGGACCGCCCGGTGGGCGAACCAGGCCGCGAGCCCCGCGCCGTCGACGGGCCGGCGCACCGCGAGCTGCGCCGTGACCACGGCGCCGCCCTCCTCGACCTCCGGCGCACCGGCAGCCCTCCGCTCGCGCACCACGGAGGGCGCATGTCCGAACAGGTGCGTGAAGGTGTCGTGGAACTGGCGCTCGCTGCCGAATCCCGCCGCGTACGCCACGGTCGCCAGCGGCAGGGAGGTGCCGAGGACCAGCTCGTGCGCACGGCGCGCCCGTCGGATCCGCGCATGCGCCAGCGCTCCGGCGCCGGTGGACGTCACGAGCGCGCGATGCAGGGTGCGCTCGGAGACGGCGAGCCGCTCCGCGAGGGCCGGCACCGTGCCCTCGCCGTCCAGCGCCCCGGCATCGATCAGGCGCAGCGCGCGCCCGGCGAGCGAGCCCCGCGGGTCGTCGTCGGGGCTGCCGGGCGGGGCCGTCGGCCCGCAGCGCTTGCAGGCTCGGAAGCCGGCGGCGGCGGCCGCGGCGGCCGAGGGCAGGAACACCACGCCGGAGCGCTGCGGGGTGCGCGCCGGGCAGGAGGGGCGGCAGAAGATGCCCGTCGAGCGCACGCCGGTGAAGAACATCCCGTCGAAGCGGGAGTCCCTCGCCCGGATCGCGGCGTAGCGCTCGTCATCGGTCATCGCGGTCATGGCACCAGTGAACCGCGTGCGGGCCTGCGGCACCAGCGGGAATCGGTCAGGACGCCGCCGCTGCGACCCCCGGGCGCGCGACCGTGCCGCGGCCGCCGCCGGAGCCGGTGGCTCCGGCGAGGAGGGACAAAGGGGCGGTGACGAACGACGTGAGCGGCCGGAGCGCCCGACGGGTCGGCGACCCGGTGCGGGACCTCTCGGCGTCGCCCGCACGGCCCCGGGACCTGCAGGACCTGCCGCTGCTGCGGCGGGTGCGCGACCGCATGGACCGGGAGTTCGCGCAGCCCTTGGACGTCGAGGGCCTCGCGCGCTCCGTGCATCTCTCGGCCGGGCATCTCAGCCGGCGCTTCCGGGAGGAGTACGGGGAGACGCCGTACGCCTATCTCATGACGCGGCGCATCGAGCGGGCGATGACCCTCCTGCGCAGCTCGGACCGCTCGGTGACCGACATCTGCATGACGGTGGGGTTCTCCTCGCTGGGCACCTTCAGCACCCGCTTCAAGGAGCTCGTCGGGGTCCCGCCCTCGGTCTACCGCGAGCAGGGCGCCGACGTGCTGGACTCGATGCCGCCGTGCATCGCCCGCCGCGTGACCCGACCGGTCAGGAATCGAGAAGCCCCCGGTCCCCGCACCCCCTAGGTTCGTGGCATGACCACCGCACAGCATGACCCGCCCCGCATCCACTCGAGCTTCCTGCCCCACACCGACCCCGAGGCCTCGCTGGCCTTCTATCGCGACGTGCTCGGCTACGAGGTCCGCCTCGACGTCGGCGGCGGCCCCATGCGCTGGATCACCGTGGGACCGGCCGGGCAGGACACCGCGATCGTGCTGCATCCCCTGCTCGAGGGCAACGGCCTCACCGAGCAGGAGCACGACGCGCTGCAGTCCGTCATCGCCAAGGGCGCCTACTTCGGGGTGAACCTCGCCAGCGACGACCTCGACGCCACCTTCGCCGCGCTCGAGGCCGCCGACGTCGAGATCGTCCAGGAGCCCATGGACCAGGACTACGGGCTGCGCGACTGCGCCGTCCGCGACCCCGCGGGCAACCTGATCCGCATCCAGCAGACCGCCTGAGATCCCCCGCGCACCGGCCGTGCCGGCGCCCGACCACCACCCGAAGGAGCACCATGACCGAGAAGGACACCCACAGCGGATTCACCGACGCCGAGCGGGAGGCCATGCGCGCCCGCGCCGAGGAGATCCGAGCCGAGAAGGAACAGGGCAAGGGGGCGAAGAAGCGCGCGGCGGACCGCAAGAAGCTCGAGGAGCTGATCGCCTCCATGCCCGCACCGGACCGCGCCGCAGCCGCCAGGATCCACGAGATCATCGGCACCGTCGCCCCGCAGCTGGACCCCCGCACCTGGTACGGCATGCCCGCCTGGGCGCTCGACGGCGAGGTGCTGTGCTTCTTCACCCACGCCTCGAAGTTCGAGGAGCGCTACTCGAGCTTCGGCTTCAATGCGCCGGCGCAGCTCGACGACGGGCACATGTGGGCCACGTCCTTCGCGGTCACCGAGGTGGACGACGAGGTCGCCGACCGCATCGCGGCCCTGGTGTACCGCGCGCTGGGCTGAGGCCCCCGCGCGGGGGTCTCACTCCCAGCGGAAGAACAGCGCGGCCACCACCGCGCCGACGAGGGTCGCCGCGGCGAGGGAGAACAGCGAGCCCGCGGGCAGGGGCTGCCCCGCCCAGGCCGCGGAGAGGGCGTCCACGCCGGCACCGAAGGGCAGGTGCGAGCCGATCTCCGCCACGGGGCCCGGCAGCGCGTCCCGGCCGCCGAACATGCCGCCGCTGGCCCCCAGGACGAGGAAGGCCACCAGCCCGATCGCGACCGAGGAGTTGGGGGTCGGCGAGATCGCGGCGACGATCATCCCCACCGCGTACATGGCGGCGGTGGTCAGCGCCAGCGCCACCAGCGCGGCGCCGAGGTCGATCGGCGGGTTCGCCCCGTAGGCGAGCGCCGCCACGGCCGCCGCGAGGGCGATGCCGACGGCCGACTGCAGCAGGCTGACGATCGCCTGGGCGAGGAGCACCATCATCGGGGAGGCCGGTGTGACCGCCAGGCGGCGCAGGATGCCGGCGCGCCGGTAGTAGGCGAGGAAGCTGGGCATGTTCAGCACGCCCATCATCGTCACCACCATCACGATCACCAGAGGGAGCACGAAGAGGTCCAGGGCGGTGCGGCCGGCGACGATCTCCTCCTGGCCCGCGGCCGAGGCGCTCGTGAGCAGGATCAGCAGCGGCAGACCGAAGGGGACGATCAGGCCGGCGAGGTCCCGCGAGACCATCTTCGCCTCGGCGCGGACCATCGCCAGAAGGGTCCGCAGGCCGGGTCGGTGCGCGCGCGCCGGCACGGCACCGGCGGCAGGGGACGGGGTAGGAACGGTGTTCATGCGATCTCCTCCTCGAAGAGCTCCTGTCCGGTGAGGGCGACGAAGGCGTCCTCCAGGGTGTCGGTGCCGGCGAGCTCGACGATCTCGGCGACGGTGCCCTCGGCGAGGATGCGCCCGGCGCCCAGCAGGACGATCCGGTCGCACAGCCGCTCCACCTCGTCCATCCCGTGGCTGACCAGCAGGATCGTCACGCCGTCGTGACGCAGCTGCTCGATGGTGCGCCACATGCGCCGGCGCGCGGCGGGGTCCAGCCCGGTGGTGAGCTCGTCGAGGATCAGCACGCGGGGCCTGCCGACCATCGCCAGCGCCACCGAGACGCGCTGCTGCTGACCGCCGGAGAGCTTCTCGAAGCGGGTGTCGGCCTTGTCCTCGAGGTCGACGAGCTGCAACAGCTCCTGGCGTCCCCGTGGATCGGGGTAGAAGCTCCGGTAGAGCGTGATGAGCTCGTTGACGGTCAGCGCGCCGTGGAGCTCCCCCTCCTGCAGCTGGACGCCGAGGACCTGCCGCAGCGCGGCACGGTCCCGGTGGGGGTCCAGGCCGCCGACCGAGATCCGCCCGGCATCGGGCCGGCGCAGCCCGGCGATCATCTCGACGGTGGTGGTCTTGCCGGCCCCGTTGGCCCCCAGGATGCCGAGGGCCTCGCCCTCGTGGACCGTCAGGGAGAGGCCGTCGACGGCGAGCGTGGTCCGATACCTCTTGGTGAGATCCTCGAGCTCGATCATGGTGTTCCGGGGGGTCGGAGTGTTCATGGCTCGACCGTACGGAGAGCGGGGTGCCCGGCGCGGGTGCCGAGGGTCATCGGTCCCGCGGAGGCCGACCATGACCATCGGCACGGGTACGGCGGCCCCGCCGGCTCTAGTGTGGGGGCATGCGAGCACTGGGCACCGAGGGCTGGGCCGGAGTGGCGATGCTGATCATCGCGGTGGCGGTCGCCCTGCCGGCGCTGCTGGGGATGGTCGATCCGCTCATCCCCCGAGCACTGTGGGCGCTGCTGCTGGTGGTCTTCGTGCTCGCCGTCCTCGCCGCGGGCACCACCGGGCACCGGGGGATCCCACCGGCGGCTCTCGCCCTCGCCGTGCTGGTCTCCTGGGTCCTGGTGCTCAGCGTCCCCGGCATGGGGCTGCTGCACGTCCTGGTGGTGCTGACCGCGGCCGTCAGCACCTACGTGATCGCACTCCCGATGAGCATCGTGCTGGCCGTGCTGAACTCCGCGGTGGTGATGCTCGCGGGCGTGCTGCGCACCTCGGACTGGACCGAGGCGCTGATGATGACCGGCTTCTATCTGCTGATTCAGCTCGCCACGGTGTTCAGCACCACGACGCTGCTGCGCGAGAAGAGGATGCGCAGCGAGCTCGCGCGCGCCCATGTGGATCTCCGTGCTGCCGGCGCCCTGCTGGAGGACTCCGCGCGCACCGCCGAGCGGCTGCGCATCTCCCGCGAGCTGCACGACCTGATCGGCCATCAGCTGACGGTCCTCACGCTCTCCCTCGAGGCCGTCCGCCACCTGGAGCCTGCGCAGGCCCGGTCCCACGTCGACCGGGCGGACGAGGTGGCGCGCTCCCTGCTGCGCGACGTCCGCGAGACCGTCGGCGCGCTCCGGGCGCAGCCCACGGATCTCCAGGGCGCCCTGGAGGACATGGTGGCGGGCATCCCCGGACTCGTCGTCGACGTCGCGGTCGACCCCGATCTCGACCTCGGCGAGGAGCAGCGGGCCGCCGTCATCCGCTTCGCCCAGGAGACGGTCACCAACGCCATCCGCCACGCGGATGCCTCCCGGCTGCGCATCGACGTCTCCCGTGACGGTGCCCGGGTCACGCTGATCGCGCGGGACGACGGCGTGGGGGCGCGGGACCCGGAGCTCGGCAACGGACTGCGCGGGCTGCGCGAGCGGTTCGAGGGGCTCGGCGGCGAGCTGGCGGTGGACGGCCGCGAGGGCTTCGCCGTCACCGGACGGCTGGTGCTCCGATGACCCGGGTGATCGTCGTGGACGATCAGGCGCTGGTCCGCGAGGGCATCCGCACCCTGCTGCAGCTGGCCGGGATCGACGTGGTCGCCGAGGCCGAGGACGGTCGGGCGGCGCTCGCGGCCGTCGAGGCGCATCGACCCGACGTGGTGCTGATGGATCTGCGGATGCCGCGCTATGACGGACTCTGGGCGCTCGAGCAGCTGCGGGCCGCGGAGAGCACGGTCCCAGCCCTGGTGCTGACCACCTTCGACGACGATCAGCTGGTGCTGGAGGCCCTGCAGGCAGGGGCGCGCGGCTACCTCCTCAAGGACGTCACCGTCGAGCGGCTGGCCCGGGCGGTGCACACCCTGGCCGGCGGGGGCACCCTGATCTCCCCGTCCATCACCGACGGCCTGCTGCGAGCGATCCGCTCGGGGCCGGGCGCGCCGGGGGAGCGGGGGGAGCCGGTGATCGCTGCGCTCACCGACCGGGAGCTGGACGTGCTGCGCCTGGTCGCCGAGGGCTGCACGAATCGGGAGATCGCCGAGGTGCTCCATCTCGCCGAGGGGACGGTGAAGAACCATCTCTCGGTGATCCTGCAGAAGATGGGGGCCCGGGACCGCACCAACGCCGTCCTCCGTGCGCTGCGGGAAGGGGTGCTGGAGTGAGCGCGGGGACGTACTGGACGGGGACGCCGGGAAAAGACTGAGCCGCGGCATCCTCGATCGAGGACGCCGCGGCTCAGGACGGTGGAGCGGGCGACGGGAATCGAACCCGCGTAATCAGTTTGGAAGACTGAGGCTCTACCATTGAGCTACGCCCGCGTGCTCGGCCCATTGAACCAGATGGGCCCCCGGGGTCGCACATCGCGCCGCGGCCGACGCGACATGCATCTCCTCACAGCCCGATGGAGCCCGCCGCGGCTCCTGCGGGGAGACCGGGTACTGTCGCCTCGGTCGCCCTCCGGGGTGTAGCTCAGCTTGGTAGAGCACCCGCTTTGGGAGCGGGAAGCCGCAGGTTCAAATCCTGTCACCCCGACTGCCCCGCGGGCGCGCCGATCGGCGCCCCGCGGCCGCCTCGCGCGCAGCGCACCGATCGCCATGGAGCGATCTCCCAGCAATCCCCGCCCTCCTGCGCGCCGACTGCACAACCCCTCTGTCCGATATGACAGATTTCACCCAGTGCGGCACCGGACCCGACCACATCGAGGTGGTCGGGCCCGGAAAGCTCGGCGACCGGCGACCCTCGCGGCCCGTGGGCGTCGCTGCTGGTCATCGGTCGGACCACGGCCTCGCGGACCCCTTGCGGGGCCGCGGTCGACCATCCCTTCGAGTCGCGAGGTGGCATTCTTCACAGAGCTCCCGTTAGGATCCACTCGAGCTGAGAACACGCTGATAGACGACCCGGAGGGTTCCCATGCTGGAGACCGAGACGTCCCGAGTGCAGGGCTGGTTGCGTCGTGCAACCGGGATGGTCGCCATCCTCGCCGTGCTGATGATGCCGATGGTGGGCTTGAACCCGCCGGCACAGGCCACCTACGCCACCAGTGGTGAGGGTCTCTATCAGGGAGCGATCGACTGGTTCGACTTCGAGACGGACGGGCAGCCGATCCCGGCAGAGGGCGCGGAGCGGACGAACACCCGCGAGATCGGCGACCACACCATCGCCACGACCTGCTCCATCGCGAACATCGAGGGGAACATCGCGACGTACCGCTCGGGCAACTACTCGGGTGACGGGCTCGACAACCTCTACAACATCGGGGGCGCCGACGGTGCCAATGAGCTGATCTCGGGCATCTACACCGCGGACAACGGCGCCACGGTCAGCTTCGACTTCACCTGCAGCGTGACCCTCGACGGCGAGCCCATCGACGTCGGCGGCCTGGTGTTCGCCGACGCGGAGAGCTCGAACGCGAGCCAGGGCGAGTACGTGCAGGCCACCACCACCGAGGACGTCACCTGGCGCGTCATCGATCGCTTCCGGTCCTGCGACACCTCGGTGATCGCCAGCCGCACCGGCGACACCATGCGCCTGCACCCCGACGGCGAGCAGTGCAGCCAGGTCAACGGCACCACGGGGCCGATGGCCGTCGGCTTCATGGAGGGCGGGACCAGCGCCCGCGTGGAGCTCAAGGGCGGCGGCTCCAGCGCCGTCGCCGTCGGCGTCGTGCTGGAGTCCGACTTCGGCGACGCCCCGACCAGCTTCGGCGAGGCCGGTGCCCTCATCGAGCCGGCCTGGCAGGGCGGCGAGATCCCGGAGGGCGACACCAACGTCTCCGAGGACGCGTTCACCCTCGGCACCCCCACCGTGCCCAGCCCGCGCCTCGGCGCCACCGTCGACTCCGATTCCGACTACCTGGCCAGCGATGATGCGCTGGGTGACGACACCTCCGGCAACCCCGAGTCCGACGAGGACGGCATCCCTCCGCCGGGCGTCATCGACACCACCTGGGGGGAGACGGTCACGCAGACCGTGGAATGCACCGGCCCCGGATACGTGTCCGGTTGGATCGACTGGAACGCCAACGGCACCTTCGACGAGGGCGAGGGCTCGAACGTCGCCGACTGCACCGGAGGATCGGTCGAGCTGACCTGGACCGTGCCCGAGGACGCGGTGGACAGCCTCGAGGACGAGGCGACCTACATGCGCCTGCGCATCGCCGGCTCCGAGGCCGAGGCGAGCACGCCCGTCGGGATCTCCGCCAACGGCGAGGTCGAGGATCACCGCGTCGAGGTCGACGTCCCGAACCCGGGCCTGACCATCACCAAGTCCGCGGACGTCGAGTCCGCCGCCCCGGGCGACACGGTCGACTACACCGTCACGGTCGAGAACACCGGCGAGGTGGACTACACCGCCGAGGATCCCGCGACCCTCACCGACGACCTGAGCGGCGTGCTGGACGACGCCGTCTACAACGACGACGCGGCCGCCGGCGCGGGTGAGGTCTCCTATGCCGAGCCCGTGCTCAGCTGGAGCGGGCCGCTGGCCGTGGGGGAGAGCACCGAAATCACCTACTCGGTCACCGTCGACGATCCCGTCGAGGGCGACTTCGACATGCTCAACGTGGTCACCGGACCCGAGGAGTCGAACTGCCCGGAGGGCACCGAGGATCCGAGCTGTCAGGCCGTCGTGCCGATCCGGCAGCTGCAGATCGAGAAGACCGCCGACCCCTCGGACACCACCCTCCCGGGCGACACGGTCAGCTACACCGTCCAGGTGACGAACACCGGCCAGGCCGCGTACACCGCGGAGGACCCGGCGACCTTCACCGATGACCTCAGCGGCGTCCTCGACGACGCGGCCTACAACGACGACGCCGCCGCGGACACCGGCGAGGTCTCCTACACCGAGCCCACCCTGTCCTGGTCCGGCGCGCTCGAGCCCGGTCAGACGGCGACGGTCACCTACACCGTCTCGGTCGCGGACCCGGCCACCTCCGGCGGCGACGGAACGCTCGACAACGCCGTGGTCGGCCCGCCGGAGTCGAACTGCCTCGACGGGACCGAGGAGGACTGCCATGTGCCCCTCCCCGTCCGTGCGCTGCAGATCGAGAAGACCTCCGACGGCGCCCAGGGAGCGGTCCCGGGGGACACGGTCACCTACTCGGTGACCGTGACCAACACCGGTGCTGTGCCCTACACCGCCGACAACCCGGCGACCTTCACCGACGACCTCACCGAGGTCCTCGACGACGCCGCCTACAACGACGACGGCGCCGCCGACATCGGCAACGTCGACTACGCCGAGCCGAACCTCTCCTGGTCCGGCGCGCTGGAGCCGGGCGAGACCGCGACGATCACCTATTCGGTGAACATCAACGACCCGCCCTCCGGTGACGGCGACATGCTGAACGTCGTGGTCGGCCCCGAGGAGTCCAACTGCACCGATCCGGGCAGCACGGACCCCGACTGCGTCGAGCCCGACCCCATCCAGGAACTGCAGATCACCAAGACCTCGGACGCCGAGGGCGAGGTGCTGCCGGGCGACACCGTCACCTACACCGTCTCCGTCGAGAACACGGGCGCCGTCGCCTACACGCCGGAGGATCCGGCGACCTTCACCGATGACATGACCGGCGTGCTGGACGACGCGATCTACAACGAGGACGGGACCGCGGACAGCGGCGAGGTCTCCTACGCGGAGCCGGAGCTGTCCTGGTCCGGCGCGCTGGAGCCGGGTGAGGTCGCGACCATCACCTACTCGGTGACGGTCAACGACCCAGTCTCCGGTGACGGCCTGCTCGACAACGCGGTGGTCGGCCCCGAGGAGTCGAACTGCGACGACGGCACCGAGGAGGACTGCCACGTCCCCGATCCGATCCGGGCGCTCGAGATCGCCAAGACCGCGGACGTCGAGTCGGCGGCGCCGGGCGACACGGTCACCTACTCGGTGACCGTGACCAACACCGGTCAGGTCGCCTACACGGACGATGCCCCGGCGACGCTCGACGATGACCTCACCGAGGTCCTCGACGACGCGACCTACAACGACGATGCCGCGGCCGATGCCGGCTCGGTCTCCTACGCGGAGCCGGTGCTGTCCTGGTCCGGTGCCCTCGAGCCCGGCGCCTCGGCGACCATCACCTACACGGTGACCGTCAACGATCCGGCCTCCGGAGACGGAGAGCTGCTCAACACGGTCGTCGGTCCCGAGGAGTCCAACTGCGACGACGGCACCGAGGAGGGCTGCAACGTCCCCGTGCCGCTGAAGGCGCTGGATATCGAGAAGACCTCGGACGTCGCCGAGGCCGCTCCCGGGGACACCGTCACCTACTCGGTCACCGTGACCAACTCCGGCCAGGCCGCCTACACCGACGAGGACCCGGCCACCATCACCGATGACCTCACCGAGGTCCTCGACGATGCGACCTACAACGACGATGCCGCGGCCGATGCCGGCGCGGCCACCTACGAGGAGCCGGTGCTCTCCTGGTCCGGCGCCCTCGAGCCGGGGGCGACGGCGACCATCACCTACACGGTGACGATCGACGACCCCGACGAGGGCGACAACACCCTGACGAACGTGGTCACCGGCCCCGAGGAGTCCAACTGCCTCGACGGCACCGAGGAGGGCTGCGAGATCATCGTGCCGGTCAAGGGCCTGCACATCGAGAAGGTCTCCGACCAGGACGAGGTCACCCCCGGCCAGACCGTGAACTACACGGTCACGGTGACCAACACCGGCCAGGTGCCCTACACCGAGGAGAACCCCGCCACCGTCACCGACGACCTCACCGAGGTTCTCGACGACGCGACCTACAACGAGGACGCCGCGGCGGATTCGGGTGCGGTCTCCTACGAGGAGCCGAACCTGTCCTGGACCGGTGCCCTCGAGCCCGGCGCCTCGGCGACCATCACCTACTCGGCGACGGTCAACGATCCGACCACCGGTGACGGCGACATGCTGAACGTGGTCGTCGGGCCCGAGGAGTCCAACTGCACCGACCCGGGCAGCATTGATCCCGACTGCATCGAGCCCGATCCGGTCCGTGAGCTCGCGATCGCGAAGACCTCGGCGGACGACGGCGAGGTGAACCCGGGTGACACGGTGGACTACACGATCACCGTCGAGAACACGGGCAACGTCGCCTACACGGAGGACGCCCCGGCGACCTTCACCGACGACCTCACCGGAGTCCTCGATGACGCCACCTACAACGAGGACGGCACGGCCGACCTCGGCGGCGTCACCTACGCGGAGCCGGAGCTGTCCTGGTCCGGCGCGCTGGAGCCGGGCGAGGTCGCGACCATCACCTACTCGGTGACGGTCAACGACCCGGTCTCCGGTGACGGCACGCTGGACAATGCGGTCGTCGGTCCCGAGGAGTCCAACTGCGACGACGGGACCGAGGAGGACTGCGGCACCGTCGATCCGGTCAAGGCGCTGCAGATCGCGAAGACCTCGGACTCCGAGGGCGAGGTGCAGCCGGGTGACACCGTGGAGTACACCGTCACCGTGACCAACAGCGGTCAGGTGGACTACACGGCGGACGATCCCGCGAGCTTCACCGACGACATGAGTGCGGTGCTGGACGACGCGACCTATGCCGAGGACGGGACCGCGGACATCGGCGAGGTCTCCTACACGGAGCCGACCCTCTCCTGGTCCGGTGCGCTGGCGCCGGGCGAGACCGCGACGATCACCTACTCGGTGACGGTCAACGAGCCGCTGACCGGTGACGGCCAGATGACCAATGCGGTCGTCGGGCCCGAGGAGTCCAACTGCGATGACGGCACCGAGGAGGACTGCCACGTCCCCGATGTGGTCAAGGCGCTGCAGATCGCCAAGACCTCCGATGCCGAGGGCGAGGTGCTGCCGGGCGAGACCGTCACCTACGAGGTGACGGTGACGAACACCGGCCAGGTCGCCTACACGGACGAGGACCCGGCGACCTTCACCGACGACCTCACCGAGGTCCTCGATGACGCGACCTACAACGACGACGCCACCACCGAGACGGGCAGCGTGTCCTACGAGGCGCCGAGCATCTCCTGGTCCGGTGCGCTCGAACCGGGCGCCTCGGCGACCATCACCTACTCGGTGACGGTCAACGATCCGCCCTCGGGCGACGGCACCCTGACCAACGCGGTCGTGGGCCCGGAGGAGGCCAACTGCGACGACGGCACGGAGGAGGACTGCCACACCGTCGATCCGGTCAAGGCGCTGGAGATCGTCAAGAGCTCGGACCACGCGCAGGCCGCTGAGCCGGGCGACGTGGTCACCTACTCCGTGACCGTCACCAACACCGGCCAGGTCGCCTACACGGACGAGGCCCCGGCCACGTTCACCGACGACCTCACCGAGGTCCTCGACGACGCCGCCTACAACGACGACGCCTCAGCCGATGCGGGCTCGGTCTCCTACGCGGAGCCGAACCTGTCCTGGACCGGAGCGCTGGAACCGGGTGCGAGCGCGACCATCACCTACTCGGCGACGGTCAACGATCCGACCACCGGTGACGGCGACATGCTGAACGTGGTCGTCGGCCCCGAGGAGTCCAACTGCACCGACCCGGGCAGCACGGACCCCGACTGCATCGAACCGGACCCGATCCGCGAGCTCGCGATCGCGAAGACCTCCGAGCACGAGGGCGAGGTCACCGCCGGCGACACGGTCAGCTACACCGTCACGGTGGAGAACACGGGACAGGTCGCGTACACCGACGAGGCCCCCGCCACCTTCACCGATGACATGACCGAGGTGCTGGACGATGCGACCTACAACGAGGACGCGGCGGCCACGAGCGGCGAGGCCTCCTACACGGAGCCGGAGCTTTCCTGGACCGGGGCGCTCGCGCCGGGCGAGGTCGCGACCATCACCTACTCGGTGACGGTGAACGACCCGCTGAGCGGTGACGGCACGCTGACCAACGCGGTCGTCGGCCCGAACGAGTCCAACTGCGACGAGGGGACGGAAGAGGACTGCACCATCGTCGACCCGATCCAGGAGCTGCAGCTGGCGAAGACCTCGGATGCCGAGGGCGAGGTGCTGCCGGGCGACACGGTCACCTACGAGGTGACGGTGACGAACACCGGCCAGGTGCCCTACACCGATGAGGCGCCGGCGACCTTCACCGACGACCTCGGCAACGTGCTGGACGACGCGACCTACAACGAGGACGCGGCGGCGAGCAGCGGCGAGGCCACCTACTCCGAGCCGACCCTCTCCTGGGCTGGAGCTCTCGAGCCGGGCGAGTCCGCGACCGTGACCTACTCGGTGACGGCCCTGGACCCGAGCGACTCCGAGGGCGACGGGGTGCTGGACAACGCGGTGGTCGGCCCGGAGGAGTCGAACTGCCTCGACGGCACCGAGGAGGACTGCCACGTCCCGGACCCGGTCAAGGCTCTGGACATCGAGAAGTCCTCGGACGGCGCACAGGGCGCCGAGCCAGGTGACGTGGTCACCTACGCGGTGACCGTGACCAACACGGGTCAGGTGGCCTACACCGAGGAGGCGCCGGCGAGCATCACCGACGACCTCTCGCAGGTTCTCGATGACGCCGCCTACAACGGGGACGCCGCTGCGGATTCAGGCAGCGTCTCCTACGAGGAGCCGGTCCTCAGCTGGACGGGCGCGCTCGAGCCGGGGGCCACGGCGACCATCACCTACTCGGTGACGGTCAACGACCCGACCACCGGTGACGGCGACATGCTGAACGTGGTCGTCGGGCCGGAGGAGTCCAACTGCACCGACCCGGGCAGCACGGACCCCGACTGCATCGAGCCCGACCCGATCCGCGAGCTCGCGATCGCGA
>NZ_PNFB01000028.1 GCF_003347015.1 Brachybacterium sp. YJGR34 | reverse complement strand
AAAAACCGGCCCCACCCACCGGACCAGACCTCCACGGACCAACTCCGCATCCACGATCCCTGTCCCCCAGGTGATGCACCAACCCTAGAACCACCACCACACCCCTGGCGATGGGGACAACTCCCCAGGCAGCACTCCCCGAGAGCATGCCGCGCCGGCGCCGGCGCTCGGGACGACGGACACAGCAGGACCCCGGACCTGCTCGGGCAGGTCCGGGGTCCAGGTGCGCACTCCGCCCTGGGCGGGCGGTCAGCTGAGGTCGAGGATCACGGAATCCTGGATCGCGCGGACGGTCTCGATCTCGTCATCGGCGCTCTCGGCGCCGCAGCTGCCCACGATCTCCAGCACGTCCGTGGCGACGCCGCCACGGTCGACGACCGCATAGCGCGCTGCCTGCACCACCGTGGAGCGACCGGGCTGGGTGTAGCCGTACTCGCTCGCGATCCAGGTGCGCCCCCCGATCTCGAGCTCCCCCGTGCCGAGCTCCTCGAGCTCCGGCAGCGACGCCTTGCGCTGGTCCAGGCCGGCGCGCGCCGATTCGAGCGTGAACTCCGGACCGAAGCGCTGGACCGTCACCACGACATTGGCGCGGAACTGCCCCTCCACCCGGGGCTGTGCCACCGCGAGCTGCACCCCGGGCACGGTGAGCGGCTCCCACTCGTCCGGCACGGTGACCGAGATGCGGGGCGGGCCCGGGAAATCCGGACTCGGATACTCGATGCTCCTGGCCATGGACACGCTCCGTTCTTCCCACCGTCGACGGCGACAAACCTACCAGGACGACGCAGGCCCGGGCGGAATCCGCCATCCGGGCACCGGCGCTCCCCCGGCGCCCGTCGTCCCGTCAGGAGGACGAGGTCGCCTCCTGCTCCGCGGCGTTCGCGTCCGCGGAGTCCCCGAGCTCGTTGACCGCGTTCATGATCTGCTGCAGCGCCGGGACCATCTCCCCGGACCACTGCCCGCGGAAGCGATCGGCATCCGGGCCGGTCCAGTCGACTCCCTCGAGACCGGAGGTGAGCTCCTGCTCGATCCGGGTGATCTCCTCCGCCGCCTCGCGCAGCTGATTCGACATCCGCCGGACTTCCTCGACATTCATGCCCTTCGTGGCGTTCACGATCCGGGTTCCCCTTCCTGATCTGCTGCGCCCGCGACCTCCCCGGCGCACGGGCCTGCTGTCCTGCTCGACAGCCTCACTGTAGAGCGATCACCGCACCCCCACCATGGGGAGGAGTCCCCATGTGGACGAGCGGACCGGAGCGGGCTCTCGGGCCCGGTGCGCCCGCGGCCGGACGGCACGACCGCGGGCACCGCTCACCCGGTCGTGATCTGCGCGACCTGCAGCTTCATCGCGCGCCCGCTGTGGACGAGGAAGCCGCGCCCGGGCGGGAAATCGGCACGACGGATCCTCCCCAGGCCGGTGCCCAGCAGCGCGTCGCCGTCCATGTCACCGGGCTGCAGGAGCAGCCCGCGACGCCCGGCCTTGAACGGCTGCGCCAGCACGTAGGCCTGCGACCAGGTCGAGGACTCGTTCTCGCCCACCACGAACTGCCCCTCGCGGGTGCTCGCGCGGATCAGCTTGTCGAGGTCGTTCTCCACCCCGCTGCCGGTGAAATCGGCGACCCCGTCGATGAACAGCGCCAGCCGGCCCTCCCCCACGGCACCGGACTCGATGGTGCGGCGCAGCTGATCGGCGAGGTCCTTGACGGTCTCCGGATCCGAGCCCTCCACGTCCCAGATCGGCAGGCCCGTCAGCGGGGTCCGCCGCGAGGAGAAGCGCACCAGGCGCATCGGGGTCTCCATCGCCTTCAGCCCGGTGGCGATGGTCAGCATCGCGGTCGTGCGGCCCGCCCCCATCGGTCCGGTGACCATGAAGGCGCCGCGCGGCTCGTAGGTGAGCTCCGCGAGGGTCTCGTCGGCCAGACCCAGCACCGGCCTCCCGCCGACGATGGGGCGCAGGGTCGAGAACTCCACGCGTTCGGGCAGCCGCTCGATCGCGGGGGCGGGCGGCACCCCGGCGCGCCGCATCGCCGTGGCGAGCTTGGCGACCTCACGGGACTGGATCGCGACGTTGGAGTCGCCGCCGTGCACCGCGACCTGCACCTCGTGGCCGCTGAGGATCGCCCGTCCGGGAGGCGAGCTGCCGTCCAGCACGTCCTTGGGCTCCCCGAAGCCGGCGTAGTCGTCGGGGCTGGCCATCCGGTGGATCAGGCGCCGCTGGATCGAGGAGCCCAGCGAGGTGGGGATGGCGTTGGGACGGTCGCCGGTGACGATCACGTGCACACCCACCTGACGGCCGTCGGTCGCGATCTGCACGAAGGTCGTGAACCACTTCGAGAGGTTCGAGTAGTCGTACGCTTCGCGGAAGGCCGCCATGCCGTCGACCAGCAGCAGGATGCGCGGGGTGTCCGGCGTCCCGGCCAGCTCCCGGTACTCCGCGACCGAGCCGGCGCGCATCTTCGCGAACTGCTTGGACCGCTCGTCGATGAGCTCGCGCAGGGTGCGCAGGAGGCGGATGACGCGCTCCTCGTCGTCCCCGGGGATGATCGCGCCGACGTGCGGGAGGTCCTCGAGCATCGTCAGGCCCGAGGCGCCGAAGTCGAGGCCGTACACGTGCACGGGCCCACCGCGGACGGTCGAGGCCGCCGAGATCGCGATCGTGCGCAGGGTGGTCGACTTGCCCGAGCCGCCGGTGCCGTAGATGGCCATGTTCCCGTCGCGGTCCGGGTAGTACGAGATCGTCGGCTGGGCCTGGTCCTCGGGAACGTCCATGACCCCGAGCAGCAGCTCCTCGTCGGTGCGCCGGGTGGGCAGGCGCGAGAGGTCGTAGGCGTCGGCCAGCTCCGAGAGCCACGGCTTGCGGGGGGCGGGCACGCCCGCCCGCTCCGCCGCGGCCCGGACGGTCGAGACCACGCGGGAGATGTCGTTGGGGCCGGGATCCGCGACCTCCTTGGTGGGCGGCGAGGGGATGTCCCACTGCTCGCCGGTCCCGAAGTCCTTCTCGACGATGTCGATGCGAGCCCGCTCCGGCTCGTGGGTGGTCCACCCTCCCGCGTACCCGGTCTGGAAGGTCGCGATCCGGCCGGGACCGGTCTTCGCGGCGGCGCGGCCGGGGATCCCCGGATCGAAGTGCGCGGCCATCGCATCTCCCAGGATGTCCTTGGAGTCGGCCTCGTCGGCCATCCGCAGCGCGATGCGCAGGTTGGTGTTGGCCCGGAGGTTGTCCTTGATGACGCCCGCGGGCCGCTGCGTCGCCAGGATCAGGTGCAGTCCCAGGGAGCGCCCGCGCGCGGCGACGTCCACGACGCCGTCGACGAACTCGGGGATCTCCTTCGCGAGCGCCGCGAACTCGTCGACGATGATGATCAGGCTGGGCGGGGTCTCCGGGTCCCCGGTGCGCTCGAGCGAGACCAGGTCCTTGGCCTTCTTCCGGTTCAGCAGATGCTCGCGGTGGTGGAGCTCGGCCCGCAGGGACGTCAGCGCTCGGCGCACCAGATGCTGCGAGAGGTCGGTGACCAGGCCCACGGCGTGCGGGAGCTCGATCGCATCGGCGAAGGCCGCCCCGCCCTTGTAGTCCACGAACAGGAAGGTGACGCGGTCGGGGCTGTGCGCCGTGGCCATGCCCATCACCCAGGCCTGCAGGAACTCGGACTTGCCGGCACCGGTGGTGCCGCCCACCAAGGCGTGCGGGCCGTTGGTGCGCAGATCCAGGTGGAAGGCGTCCTGGCCGTTGTGGCCGATCAGTCCGCGCAGGTTCGCATCGTGCTTGCGGCGCTGGGGCTCGGAGCCGTCGCGCGGGGTGAGGGAGTTGTTCTCCTTCCAGCGCTCGATGATGTGGTGGGGGTCCTCCGCCATCTGTAGGCCGCCCAGCTTGAGGTAGGAGATCGCGCGCGGGAGGTCGGAGTCGTCGTCGATCGGGACTCCGGCATCGACCACGGGGGCGAGATGACGGGCCACGCCCGCGGCGACCTCGACGGAGACGGTCTCGACCGTCACCGGGTAGAACCGCTCCCCCAGTCGCACGTGCCCGGCGCTCGCCCCCTCCACGGACTCCTCGACGGAGACGTAGGTGCGGCAGGCCGCGGGCAGCGCCGCCACGTTGGAGGCGCACCAGATCACGTGCACGCCGACGTCGGGGCCGCGCTCGGCGATGCGGACCAGGCGGGCCCGGTCCACGGGCGCGTCGTCCTCGATCACCACGACGAGATGCGGGGTGACCGGCTCCGGCGGCAGCGGCGGCTCGCTCGTCACGTCCGCGGTCATCCGGGTGCGCAGCTGGGGCGCGGCGTCGCCCGCCCGCTGGGCGATCAGCTCCTCGATGCGGGAGAGCAGCGAGGTGCCGCGGCCGGGGGTGTCGGCGAGGTGGTCGCCGGGCAGCGGCGAGTGCGGGCTCGAGGTGTGCGGCAGCCACTTCAGCCACTGCCACGACTCCCGGCTGGAGCGGGAGGTGATCGCCGCGATCGCGACCTCGGCCGGGGAGTGCAGGGAGAAGATCTGGGTGACGAGGCCGCGCGCCACCCCGTCGGCCCCCTCGCCGCCGCCGGCGACGCCCAGGTTCCCGGCATGTCGGAGCTCGGCGACCACCGGCACGCCGGCGATCATCCGGTACTCCTCGTGCATGTCGTCGAGCATGTCGTAGTACAGCGGGATCGCGTCGTTCTCCCCCGGCATCTCGATGCCCACCCGGGACTCGGCGATGCCCAGGCCCAGGCGGACGGTCCCGAAGGCGTCGTGCTCGGGACGGTGCGTCCACAGCAGCCGTCCCAGGCGGAAGGCGGCGTCGACGGTGTCCGCGGCGGAGGGGGTCTCGACCAGCCGCACCGCGCGCTCGAGGTCCTGCGCCGCGGTGACCCGACGCTTGAGGGAGGCGAGCCCCTCCTCGAAGTTCTCGATCTGGCGCTCGAGGACCTTCTTCTGCTGGAACTTGCGGTTCAGGTACCCGGCCGTCGCCATCATCGGCATCATGAACACGAACATGAGCGAGAAGGGGCTGCGGGTCATCGAGAACATGAAGGCGCCCATGAGGATCGGCGCGAACATCATGAAGATCGGGAAGAACTGAGGACTGGGCTCCTTCGGCGGCGTCGGTGCCTTGAGCGGCCGGTACGGGAAGCGCGGCACCACGCGCGGGGAGCGGTTGAACTCCACCACCGGCGAGCTCGGCGCGGTGCCGCCGGAGCGCTGCAGGGTGATCACCGAGAAGGTGGTCTCGCCGATCAGGACGGTGTCCGCCGGGCCGATGACCGCACGCTGGACCTGCTCGCCGCCGATCACCACCCCGTTGGAGGAGCGCAGGTCGACGATCTCGACGGCGTCGCCCACGTTGATTCGGGCGTGGCGCTTGGAGAGCATCGGATCGGCGATGCGGATGTCGAGATCCCCCTCGCGGCCGATCACGCTCGAGCCGGAGGGCAGCGGGAACTCACGCCCGGCCTCCGGGCCCGAGAGGACGCGCAGCAGCGCGACGGCCGCGCCCCGGGATTCCGAGCGCGTGGCGTACTCGCTCGAGGAGCGGGCGATGGAGACCACGCTGCCGGATCGCAGACCGGCCTGGATCAGGTCGATCTCCCGGTCCAGGGAGCGCACGCCATGGGCGCCCGGGCCCGCGCCGGGATCCTGCACCTGGAGGGTCAGTCCCTCCGGCGCCTCGACGTCCCCGCGCAGCGGATCGGCGAGATAGAGCGCTCCGGCGACATCGGCCACCGTGGCGGTCGCATCGGCCGTCACCTCGAGATCGGTCAGCCGATCCTCCGGACGGCGCAGCGTGAGCTTGATGCGCATCGGTACTTCCTCCCCGGGCGCACGACGCGCCTCTCCGGCCCGGTGACCGGGTCAGTCCTCGTCGGTGTCCTGGGCCTGGTCGAGCAGCGGCAGGTCCTCCGTGGTGACCAGGCGCGAGAACACCGCGTGCTCCACCAGGCGGGCACGGCGGTTGCTCGCGAGCTTCCCGGGTCCGCCGCGCAGGCCGCGCACGCCCAGCCGATCCAGCTTGTCGCACACGTTGTCGAGCTTGCGGTTGAACTTCGTCATCGGCCAGCCCAGGCGCGTCGAAGCCTGCGCGGAGGTGGGCACCGCGCTCATGCCGGACCCCTCACGGCTCAGCATCGGCTCGGCGAGCGCGAGGATCAGCAGCTTCTGGCTGGGCGTCAGCTGCACCGACCCCATCGTGGTCTCCCCCGCCGGGTCCTCCGGACCGGCGATCCGCGCGAACTCCGGGGAGTCGGCGTGCACGGCGAGATCGTAGGTGGTGGGACCGGCGGTGAACACCACCTTGGTCACGTCGAACACCAGCGGGATCCGAGCGCCGGGCGCGAGCCAGGCCTGCATCGACCCGCTCCCGTCGGTGATCGTGGCCGACAGGCGCGAGCCGATGTTCACCAGCCACCACATCGACTCCACCTGCACGATCGTCAGGAAGCGCCGATGGAGGAAGGGATTGTCCTCGTCGACGGCGAGGTCCGCCTCGCGCCCGATGGTGAGCTCCTCACCGTCCTCGACGCGATACCACTCCCCGCAGAACTCGACCGAAATCGTCGACGCCATCGTCAGCTGTCCCCTCTGTCGCCTCGGCCCCACATCATGGAGGCACGGTACCTCTCAGCTCTCATCCAGACACACCTCGACCGGTTCGCTGGACCTGCCGTTGGCCGTCACGGTCCGGACCGTGGCGCAGCGCTCCGGCAGCTGCGGCGGAACCTCCATCACGGTGGAGTTCCGTCCGTGGACGTCGATCGGCTGTGCGTAGCGGTCGTAGTTCTCGGGGAGGTCGACCCACTGGACCTGGAAGAAGTCGTCCTCGGTGAAGTTCTCCGGCTGCTCCCAGGTGACCTTGGCGCGGGCGGGGCTCCCCGCGCCCTCCTGGGGAGCGATGATCTCGATCTCCACGGCCGTGGGCTTGCCGGGCGGCGGGCCCTGGGCGGTGGCGACGTCGATCTCCGAAGTGGCGATCGGCTCCGGCTCCGGCACCAGGAAGTACTGCACCGCGAGGGCCGAGCCGATGCCGAGCACGATGATCAGCACCGCGGCGAGCGTCACGAAGGGCCAGGCGGGGGTGGAGGAGGTCGGTGGGTCCTCCTCAGATTCCGGCCCGACCGGTGCCGGCCCGGACCGCGCGCCGTGGCCCAGCGGCGCGCCGGCCGGTCGCAGCAGCGTCTCGTCCGAGGCGGAGGGCGCGGAGACCGCCGCCGGGGAGGCGGCGGACCCGGGCGCGAGGGCGGGGGCGACACCGGCGAAGCGGTCCAGCGAGCGCCGCGAGCGCTCCCCGGGCCCGGAGCTGCTCTCGGGATCCACGGTCGAGACCCGGCGGATCCGCGTGTGCATGTCCAGCTCGTCGTCCTCGGCCTCGTGAGCTCCCGCCGCGCCGCGCTCGTCGAGCACGTCCATCTGGGTGACGGGCAGCGAGAGGGCGAGCTCGACCTGCTGCAGCCCGCGCCCCAGGGCGAGCGCGGTGTCGTAGCGAGCGGCCGGATCCTTGGCCATCGCGATCGACAGCACCCGGTTCAGCTCCTCCGGCACATCCGGCCGCTCGAGCGGCCGCAGCGGCTCTGCGGAGATGCGGTGGATGAGGTCCGAGGCGGTGTTGCGCCGGCCGCGCAGCTCGAAGGGAGTCTGCCCCGCGAGCAGGGAGTACACGGTCGCCGCGAGCGAGAAGACGTCGCTGCGCAGGTCAGCGCGCGGCGGGTCCGCGAAGAACTCCGGCGGCGACCACGGGATCGACATGCCCTGGGAATCCTCGACGTCCTCACCCTGTCCCGTCGCGATGGAGATGCCGAAGTCCGTCAGCGCGGGACGGTTGTAGTCGGTGACCAGGATGTTCGCCGGCTTGATGTCCCGGTGCAGGATACCGGCGCGGTGCGCGGTCTCGACGGCGCCGGCGATCTGGACGCCGACCCGCAGCGCCTCCGCGACCGTGATCCGCTCCGCACGGAAGCGCACGCCGTAGTTCGGCCGCGGGCAGTACTCCATGACGATGTACGGCCGATGGTCGTCGGAGACCTCGGCCTGGTGGATCGTCACGATCGACGGATGGGTCGACATCTGGGCCATGACGTTGGCCTCGGAGTCGAACTGCCGCCGGACCGAGTCGTCCAGGACGTTGGACAGCAGCACCTTGATCGCCACCCGCCGCTGCGGGCGGAACTGGCGGTAGAGGAACACGTCGGCGAAGCCGCCGGAGCCCAGCAGCTGCTCGAACTCGTACCCGGGCAGCCGGGGCGGGGGCGAGGGAGGTCTGGTGCTCATCCCCGCTCACCGAACCTCAGGTGCACGTCATCGCCCAGGTCCAGGTGGTCGCCGTCGCGCAGCACCACGCCCTCCCGGGGGCGCAGCCGCGCGGCGTCGTAGCCGGCACGGTGCAGGGTGGTGCCGTTGGTGGTGCCCAGATCGAGCGCGACCACGTGCCAGCCCTCGCATCGCAGCTCGAGGTGCGAGCGCGAGATGTCCTGCTGCGGGCTGGGAACCGTGATCAGCCGCGGGACGGCCTCGGCGCTCACCCGGGAGGCCCGGGGCCGCCGCCCGATGATCGCGGTGCGGTCCAGCAGGAACCGCTCACCCGTCGAGAGCTCGATGACGCCCAGCGGCGGGCGTGCCACGGGACGCGTGGGTCCCTGCAGCGGCACGCCGCAGACTCCGCAGAGCTGACGCTCGGGGGAGTTCGCGTGCCCGTTCCAGCAGACCACGCCGGGGATCGTGACGACGCTGCTGTCCCCCGGCCCGGTGTTCGGCACGGACCGCGGCGCCCCGGGGGACGCGGCGGGGCCGGGCGCCTGCCCGGCGGGGGCGGGCTGCGGCGCGGGGTGAGCGGGCGGCTGCGCGGACGGACCGTGGTTCGGGTGCGCGCCGGGCCGCGGGCCGGTGTGCGGAGCCGGCGGCCGCTCCGCCATCTGGACCTGCGGATAGGCGGGCTGAGGGGGCGGGGGCGCGGTCGCCCGGCGGGCCGCGGTGCGGGCGATCTCGGGGGCCGCCCGGCCGACGCCGGGGACCCAGTCGATGAACTCCGCGGCCGGTGCAGCGGGCTCCTCGGCCGGCGGGGGCGGCTGGGTCGGCGACTGCGGTTCCTCCTGCTCCGCCGTGATCGTCTGCTCCGGGGGTGTCGCGCCGGAGGTCGGCGCGGGCTCCTCGCCGTGGCCCTCCTCTTCCTCCGCGGCGCGGCGCACGGCGGCGTCCTCCACCCGCCGGAAGACGGTCTTGCCGAACAGGTCGTCATAGGCGCCGGAGTTCTCGAGATCCGGCATCGCGGCGGGCGGAGAGGCGGGACGGCGGCGGGGAGCGACGGCAGGTGCCACCGGGCCGGGCAGGACCTCGGCGGAGTCGTCGGCGGTCTCGTCCTCGATCGGCTCGACCCGCGTGACCGGCGATTCCAGCGCGTCCTCGTCGTCGATCGGCGCGATCTTCGTGACCGGCGACTCCTCCTCGTCCTCCTCGGGGACGGGCGTGGGGATCGACGGCGCGGCGGCGTGCGCAGCGGCGGGTGCAGCGGCCGGCTCCTTCGCCGAGTCGGGCCTCTGCGGCCCGGGCCCCGCGGAGGCCTGCTCGGTCTCGGTGCTGCCGGACGGGGAGGAGACGGCGTCCTCCGCCGGGGAGGAGGCCGTGCTCCCGGTCGGGGACGGGGAGGAGCTCTCCGCGGCCGGCGTGGCGGGACGGCGCGGGCGATCGAAGAGGGACGTGCTGACCAGTCGACGCCTCGGCGCGGCGGACGACGGCACCTCGGTGGCCGGGCTCGCCGGCTCGTCCGTCGCAGCGGCTCCTGCCGATGCACTCGGTGGGGTCGCGGCCGCGGTAGGAGCCGACGTGCTCGCCGACGCTTCAGGTCGGGCGGCCTCGGCGGAGCCGTGCGGCGTCGACGGAGACGCGCTCGGACCCGCGGCCGGGGCGGGGTCCGCGGAGTTCGTCGGCGCCACGGGTGACGCGGCGCTCGCGGGCGCAGAGCCCTCGTCGGCGGCCGGGGTCGCCGGCGCGGCGGCGGTCCGCGGCGTCGCCGTCGGGGCGGCCGGAGCCGTCGGCGCAGGGGCCGGGGTCGCCGGCGCGGACGCGGCGGGAGCGTTGTCGTCGAACAGGCCGGAGAACAGGTTCGGGCCGCTCGGCTCCTGCTCGGGCTCCGAGGAGCGGGCGGCGGTGGACCCCCCGCGGGAGATCGACGACGGCATCTCACCCGGCTTCCGCGTGGCCAGCGCCGGTCTGCGCAACGGGGTGGAGCGGGGAGCCGGGGTCGTCGCCTTCGGTGCCGATGCGGGCCGCTCGGCCCGCCGCTTCCTCGCCTCGGGGGTCTCGATCGAGCGCCCCTCCTGCTCCACCTGCTCGGCCAGCGCCGCGCGCTCGGCCTCCTCCAGCGTGGCGGGATCGACGCTGACGTGCACGAAGCCGCGCACCGGCAGGACGCCCGCCTCGATCCGGTGCCCGCCGAGCGACTCCTCCCCCGGCAGCTCGCCGAAGGCGGTGCGGCGCACCCCCTCGAGGGTCGTGAGCACGAAGGGCTCCTCCTCGGTGCCGACGATCTGCTGCACCCCGTCGGCCGTGTGCACCGCGATCGGCGTGGTGCCCTTCACGCCGAAGGTGGCGGTGGTCCCGTCGTGGACGCCGAACAGCAGGGCGGGCAGCTTCTCGAGGCTCTCGATCCCACCGGCCCCCAGCAGCTCGTCCGTGAGCTGCTCGGGGGCGACCTTCCGCCCCAGCAGCTCCCAGGCCGCCTCGACGACCTGCTTGCGCAGGCCGGGGACCAGCACGATCCACGCGCCCTCGCGCATCACGAGCGTGGCCGGGCCCTGCTTCGTCCAGGTGCCCGGTCCGAGCAGCTCCGGCGTCCCGCCGTCCTCCTCCGCGCTCATCGCGCGTCGTCCCCGTCGCCGGGCAGCGCCCGCGGCAGCGTGTCCTCGTCGACGTCGAACGCCTCCTCCGTCCTGCTCCCGGTGCCCGCGGTGGTCTCGGCCTCGAGCTGCTGACCCTCCACCTCGACCGCTTCGACCAGGACCACGCTGATGTTGTCGTGGCCCCCGCCGTCCAGGGCCAGACGGACCAGGTCCTCGCCGATCGTGCGCACGTCCGAGGGGCTGCGCAGCACCCTCTCGATGGTGGCGTCGTCGACCTCGCCGGTCAGGCCGTCGGAGCAGATGAGCATGCGGTCCCCCGTCTCGGCGGGGATCAGCCAGTAGTCGGGATCCGACTCCGGGCCGGCGCCCAGCGCCCGGGTGACCATGTGGCGATAGGGGTGCATCCGCGCCTGCTCGGGGGTGAGCTCGCCGCGATCCATCAGCTCCTGGACCACGGAGTGGTCCACCGTGACCTGCTCGAAGATGTCGGCCGACAGCCGGTACACGCGCGAGTCCCCGAGGTTGAGCACCACCCAGTAGCCCACCTCGTCGAGCACCATGGTGGCCACGAGGGACACCGTGGTGCCGGCGCCGAGGGTCGATTCTCCCCCGAGCTCGCCGATCCGGGTGGCCGCGGAGCTCAGCGCGTCGCCGAGCTGCTCGACCGTCACGTTCTCCTGGATCGTGAGCTTCTCGAACTCCTCGACCGCGATGGCGCTGGCGACCTCGCCGGCGTTGTGCCCGCCCATCCCGTCGGCGACCAGATAGATCGGCGCGGCGTCGAGGATGCTGTCCTCGTTCGTGGCACGCACGTGGCCGACGTGCGTGGTGGCGGCGGAGACGACCCGGATGGTGCCCGGCTGGTCCGGGTCGGACAGGGACGGGTCGATCACTTCTCCCTCTCCACGGACAGGATCCGATCTCCCAGAGTCACCTGCGCCCCGGCGGGCAGGACGGTCGGGGCGTCAGGCTCCAGGTCCTCCCGGGATCCGTCCTCGTGGAGGATCGAGGAGCCGTTGGTCGACCCCAGATCGGTGACGACGACCTCGTCGCCGGTCGCGTCCAGGCGCAGATGCGTCTTGGAGACCGAGCGGGTGCTGTCCTTGAGCACGATCAGCTCCTCCGGGCCGGCGGCCGAGGGGTTGCGGCCGATGACGACCGGCCTCTCCACCCGGCGCTCGACGCCGTCGTCGGTGATCAGGCGCGCGGCCCGGACCGCGGGACGGCGCACGGCGGACAGACGGGTCTGCTCGAGGTCCTCCATCGGCTCGTCCACAGCCGTCAGACGCGTCTGCTCGTCCACGTCGTGGCCGTCGTCCGCGCCCCAGGCGTCACCCGTGATCTCGCCGGGAGCCCGCTCGGCGTCCGGCGCCGGCGCCGGAGGCGCCCAGGAGGAGCCCGGCGCATCGGCCGTGGGGGTTTCCGCGGCCGGGGCGGCGGGGCCCGACCATCCGGCGGTCTCCGAGGTCGGGGCCGGGGCCTCGGGCGACGGCGCCCAGGACTGCTGCTGCGGCGGCGCCGGCTGATCCGGGGCGGACGGGCCCCACGACTGCTGGGGGGCCGGCGACGGCGGGGCCGGCTGGTCGACCGGCGGCGCGGCCGGGGGCGGGGCCGAGGGGGCCCAGCCCGGCTGGGCGGCCGACGGGTCCCAGGACTGCTGCGGCGGGGCCGAGGGAACCGGGTCGGTGGACGGCGGGGCCCAGCCGCCCGCGTCCTGCTGCGGGGCGTGGTCCGGCGGGGCCGGGGCGGCCTCGGGCACCGACGCCTCCTGTGCCGGCGCGGCGGACCAGGCGCCGCCCAGTCCCGTGTCCTGGGAGGGCTGCGGGGTGGGCGGGGCGTACGAGCTGGGCGCACCCTGCGGAGCCCCTCCCCACCCGGTCTGCTCGGCGCTCTGCGCCGGCGGGGCTCCGGTGGGACCGCCGGAGGTGTCGGCGCTCTGCCCCCCGGACCACGCCGCACCGGGCTGGGCGAGCAGGTTCTCGTGGGTGGAGACGGCGACGGAGGGGGCCCCGAGGTAGTGCTCCGCGCCCGCGCGCTCGAAGTCGTCCGGGCGCGGCGTCATCGGGTTGCGGCCGTCCCTGGCGTCCACCACCACGGCGTCGACGGCGCGGTCGTGCAGACCGCGCAGGATCTTCTTGGGGTCCACGAACACCGACAGGGCCATGATCAGAGGAATCAGGCCGTACAGGACGTACCGCCCCAGCGCCCGGAGGAATCCGATCGGGCCGCCGCTGCTCTCGCGGGTGATGCGGAGGCCGAGGATCAGGGAGCCGAGGGTGAAGCCCTTGGCGCCGGTCAGCCAGATGATCACCAGGTGGTACGCGGCCGGGAGCGCCGCACCGACGCCCACGAGGATCTGCGGGAGCAGCCCGATCTCCTCGGAGGTGAGGATCAGGATGAACCCGATCATCATCGGCAGCATGACCAGGGAGGAGAGGACGGAGTCGACCACGGCGGCCAGAACGCGCTTGAGCAGCGGGGCCGGGAGGCACCCGTCCAGGGGCGCCGCCATCGTTCCGGGGGCGACGGGACCGGCCCCGGGCTGGCCGGGGGCGGCGGAGGAGGGTGCGGGAGGCGGTGACGCGGGTCCGCTCCCCATGCTCGGTGCGGAGCCGGTTCCGGGCTGGTTCATCGGTGGCTGGGTGACCATCATCTGATCGTACTGTTCCGGGGTCCTCAATGCCGTGGCGCCGGGCAGATCGGGATCGAGGGATTCCCTGGTGATCAGTTCGATCCCGTCCTCCTGCTCGGCCGTCTCCGGCGGAGCGCCGAGGTCGCGGCTCCGAGCTCCGGGGGCCTGGGACCAGGCGCCCGGGGCGTCGGTCGCGCGGCGCTCGTACGGCGAGGGCTGGTACCGGGCACCGCACTCCCCGCAGATCGCGGCCGCCTCGGACAGCAGGCTCCCGCAGGTGCTGCAGTATCGGGTCTGGTTCATCTCAGCGGCCCTTCCTCCGTGTGGACGATCCTGATCGCCCGCCCCGCGTCCCGGAGCGTCGGCGGCGCAGCGCGTCGGCGTGCTGCTGCGCCCTGTCCCGAGCGCGGCGGTTGGCCCGCGCCCGCTTCCTGTCCTGACGGCGCTCCGCCGCTCGCCAGCGGAAGGACCGCAGGGAGAAGCGGGCGCGGAGCCTCCGGTGCCAGGGCACGGCCGCGGCCACGCCGCGACGCGCCTGCCCGATCTGCGCCCAGTACTCCTCGACCGCGGCCTCCGGCAGGTCGTCGGGGCCGAAGACCGCGCGGTCCGCGCCCCCGGCGAGCGCTGTCGCCCCCAGAGCGGGGACCTCCGCCTCGAGCAGGGCCGCCTGCTCCGCACGGGTCAGCAGCGGATCGGGGGCGCGCCCCATGTCCGCCATCAGATCGAGGATCTCCTGCCAGCCGCCGTCGATGCGCGCGGGCAGGGGGCCGCGGGTGCGGCGGCGTCCCCGCCGCACCGCCTTGGCGATCACGACGGTCAGCAGGGCGAGGCCGATCAGGCCCAGCGGGATCAGGCCGACGGCCGCGTACACCGCCCACGAGGTCGTCTCCTCGAGATCGTCCTGCTCCTTCTCGGTGTCGTCGCTCATCGCGCCGGGCGGCGGGGCCGGCGGCTCGACCGGCGGAGGCGGCGGCTGCGCGACCTGCGGAAGCGGCTTGTCCTCCTCCTTCGGCGTCGGCTCGGTCGGGTCCTCGTCCTCGTCCGGTGCGGGGTCGAAGCGGACCCAGCCGACGTCGTCGAAGGCGACCTCGACCCAGGCGGTGACGTCCTCGCCGGTGATCGAGGCGGTCCCCTCCTGGCCCTCGGGGACCTCGAAGCCCATCACCACCCGGGCCGGGATGTCGATCGAGCGCGCCATCACCGCGGTCATCGCGGCGTACTGCTCCTCGTCGCCGATGCGGCCCAGCGGCTGGGCGTCCGGCGTCTCCTCGTCGAAGCTCACCGGTTCGATCATCGCCAGCAGCCGGCTGGCGCCGTGACCGGACAGCGAGGCCGAGTCGTCCTCGAGGCCGTGGGAGTAGAAGGCGTCGTCCTTGATGGCCCGCATGAGGTTCTGGAACCTCTCGACGTCGGAGTCGGAGCTGCCCGCCCATTCCTCCGCGAGCGGTGCGAGCTCGTCGATGGGCAGGTTCTCGGGCAGGGTGATGTCCGCGAACTCGGCACTGCGCAGCTGCTCCCCCGAGGGCTCCGTGTACGGCTCGTAGGTCAGCTCGTAGGTGTCCCCCGGCCGCAGGCCACTGGCGGTGACCGCGGTCTGCGACTGCTGGTTGAGGAACAGGTTCTCCGAGGTGACACCGGCGCGATCGGCGGCCATGCCGTCGACGTCCAGGCGGTTGGTGCGCTCGCCGAGGGTCGGCATCCACACGCCGGAGTAGGCGCCGACCGTGACCGTCGAGACCTGCGCTCCCTCACCGGGCTCGTGGAGGGTGACGCCGGAGGCGGTGGGGAGGAACGCCCCGGAGGCGGAGTCCTTCTTCGTGCTGCTCGCCACGTTGTAGACGTGCAGGTCGTAGTAGTCCATCGTCGCCAGGCGCACCAGGTCGCCACCCTCGACGCCGGAGATCGAGAAGATCTCCTCCTCGCGCTGGTCCTTGAGATAGCCGCGGAACTCCGTGAGCGGGGAGACGTACTCGCGCGGGTCGAAGGGCACCACGACGTGGTGACGCGCCGCGAAGCGGAGGGAGCCCGCCGGCGGCGCCAGGAGGGCGTGCGCGGCGACTCCGGCGCCGAGGGCGATCGCCATGATCACCGCACCGCCGACCACGCGCCGGCGCAGCACGGGATTCTTCCAGGAGCCCGGGCGCACGGTGTCGGAGATGATCGTCGACTGCGCACCGGCCAGCCGCGCCCCCTCGAAGCGCCAGGTCAGCCAGGCCACCGAGATGATCGCGTAGAGGACGCCGCGCAGCACCGGCCAGAACGCCTGGTCGGTGCCGAAGACGATCGAGACGACCATCAGCGCCAGGGGGAACAGCCAGGCCGCGACGTAGCGTCGCGTGCGCAGCACCACGGTCATCCCCAGCAGGGACAGCAGCAGCACGCTGATCCAGACGACGGCCAGCACACCCTGCGCGGCGCCGACCGGCGGCGCCACCGTGAGCACCGACTTCCAGCTGGTCACCGGGGCGCGGAGCATCTCGCCGAGCGAGCCGAGGCTGGGAAGGATGCCGAAGAAGGCGTGGGTGGGCGCGGCGAACATGGCGCCGAACAGGAGGTACACCCCGATCGTGAGCGGGGTGAGGCGCAGCGGGCCCCAGCGCCAGCGGGCGCCGATCAGGGCGATGAGGGTGCCGAAGGCCAGGGCCATGACCCCGGTCAGCAGGTACTGCACGCCGCCGTAGACGGTGTGGAAGCCGAGGATGCCGAGGACGAACAGGGTGCCGAGCGCCAGCAGGTCCAGCGTCCGCCGGGCCGCGGGAACGCCCTGGAAGTAGCTCGGAGGACGGGTGGGGGTCGCACCGGTCGCGGTCATCGTCCCACCCCCCGCAGGGCACGGGCCAGCGTGTCGAGGGACCCGAGGGTGATCACGTCCAGACCGCCGATCGCGGAACGTTGCACCTCGGCGCCGTCGACGCAGCGGATCGCCACCGCCATCACCCCGATCGGGAGCTGGTTCGCGGCGGAGTTCAGCTCACGGGCGGTGGTGTGGGAGCCGACGACCATCATCACCGCCGAGGCGCTCGGTGCCAGATCCGCGGCCTTCTGCCCCAGCTCGTGGAAGGGAAGACGCTCAGAGAGCGGTTCGATGACGGTGTAGTCGTCCATCATCCGCCGCAGGGTGCCGGTGCTCTGCCGCTCGTCGAAGGTGAAGGGGGTCAGCTCCTTCTCCTCCCGTGCGGTCTGCGCGGAGATCGAGGCGGCGGCGGAGACCGCGAGCTCGAACTCGTCGTCGCTCGCGTAGTCCTCGGCGAGGTTGTCCAGCGCCACCACCACGTGGGAGCGGCGGGTCTCCTCGAACTGCCGCACCATGAGCTTCCCGGTGCGGGCCGTGGTGCGCCAGTGCACGTGCCGACGGTCGTCGCCGGGCGTGTAGTCGCGCAGGGCGTGGAAGGCGATGTCGGAGCTGGAGAGATCCGAGGAAGGGGTGCCCTCGAGATCGCGGAGGAAGCCGCTGGCCGCCTCGTCGAGCCGCACCGTCCGCGGATGGACGAACAGCTCCTGCTCCCGCGCCCAGGTGACCTGGCGCCGCATCAACGACAGCGGGTCGTCGCGCACCGAGCGCACCGGCCCGACCACGAGCACCGCGCGACGCTTGGTGGGCACGGCGAACAGCTCCTCGTGCTCGGCGCCGGAGTCGAGCTTCGGCACCAGGAACTGCGCGGTGGCGGCGCCGACGCGCAGCTCGATGCGGGAGGGCAGGATGACCCGCGAGGACGGGTTGGCGACCTCGACACGGCCCACGGCCCGGGATCCCACGACCACCCGGTGGGTCTGCAGGTCCAGGGTGACGGCGTAGTCGGCCTTGCCGAGCACGAAGAGCGCGGCCACCACCAGGGGCACGGTGAGCACCGCGGCGATCACGGTGAGCTCCTCCAGGTGCAGCATCGAGCCGCCGATCCAGCAGAACCCGGCGACGGCGAGCACCGCCCACCCGATCGGCGAGATGACGTCCAGCACCGGGTGGAGGCGCCGGATCCACAGCTCCGCGATCCGGTCGCGGAGCCCACGCAGCCCGGTGCTCGCGGGCTCCTCGCCGGGCGTCTGCGCACCGCCCTGCGGCGCCGCGCCCGCCGAGGGGGCTCCGCCGCCGGCCGTGCGGCGTCGACGGGACTCCGCCCGGGCCTCGGCTCGGGCGGCGCTGCGCCGCTTCTTCGCCTGGGCCTTCGCAGCCCGGGCATCGGCGGTGTCGGTGGGGAGGGGCGCCTGGGTGCTCATGCCGACTGCTGCCGCGCCTGGGGCGGCGCCACCTCGCTGAGGATCTTGGTCATGATGCTCTTTGCGGTGGTGCCCGCGAACTCGGCCTCGGGGTCCAGCACGAAGCGGTGCAGCCAGACGGGCTCCACGAGGTGCTTGACGTCGTCCGGGATGACGTAGTGGCGGCCGTTGACCGCGGCCCACACCTTCACCGCGCGCATGAGCGCGAGGGCGCCGCGGATCGAGACGCCGACCCGCACCTCCGGCGCCAGGCGCGTCTCCTCCATGAGCCGGGAGACGTATTCGAGGACCGCGGGGTCCACGTGCACGGTCGCCGCGAGCTGTGTCATGTCGTTGACGGCCTGCAGCGAGATCCGGGGGGTGAGCTGCTTGCTGCGGTCCATCAGGGCCGATCCCTGCAGGATCTGGACGCTCGAGGCGTGATCGGGGTAGCCGATCGAGGTCTTCATGAGGAAGCGGTCCAGCTGCGCCTCGGGCAGACGGTAGGTGCCGGCCTGCTCGATGGGGTTCTGGGTCGCGATCACCATGAAGGGGTTGCCGACCTCGTGGGTGACGCCGTCGACGGTCACGCGCCCCTCCTCCATGACCTCGAGCATCGCCGACTGGGTCTTCGGGGAGGCGCGGTTGATCTCGTCGGCCAGCACGACGTTTGCGAAGACCGGGCCCTTGTGGAACTCGAAGGACTTGGTGTTCTGGTCGTAGATCGTCACGCCGGTGACGTCCGAGGGCAGCAGGTCCGGCGTGAACTGGATGCGGGTGCTGGTGCCCTGCACGGTCGCCGCGATGGAGCGGGCCAGCGAGGTCTTGCCGGTGCCGGGTGCGTCCTCGAGGAGCACGTGGCCGGGGGCGAGCATCGAGGTCATCACCAGGCGCACCACCTCGTTCTTGCCGAGGACGGCCTGGCCGACGCTCTGGACGAGCTTGTCGAAGGTCTCGGCGAACCAGCGGGCCTGTTCAGGAGTCATGCTCACGGTGGATCTTCAGCTTTCCGTCGAAATGAATGGGGTGGTAGCAGGTCGCAGGATTCAGGAGGGGGCGTAGTAGGTGCCGACCTTCTTGCCGTCGACATAGACGCGAATGGGATTCTCCGTCCCCTTCATGTAGCCGTAGAAGTAGCGAGGGGAGGTGTCTCGTCCGCTGCCGTCACCGGTGATGGTGTACTGCGCCCAGTTGTCGTCATTGTCGTTGGCGTAGTGCACGGTGTACGACTTCCCCGGTTCGAGATCCTTGAAATCGATGGTGAAGTAGGTGCACTTCCCGCCCCATGTGTCGGAGGTGCAGCCGGGCTCGCCGTTCGCGCTCCCCGCAGCCTGCCAGTTCGGGCCGCCGCCGGCGACCTTCGGCTCCGGCGGGGTGTACGTCCGTGCCTTCTGCTTCTTCGTCACCGTCCCCGAGCGCAGGCCCTCGCCGTTGACCACGCGGGCCTCGATGGTGCGGGTGCCGCCGGACGTCGTCTGGAAGGTCTTGGAGTAGGAGGTGCCGGAGTTCTTCCACTCTCCGCCGTCGATCCTCACCTGCAGCGTCTTGCCGCCCCCACCGCCATCTCCGCCCGGGGCGGACGCCTTGAGCGTGACGGGGCATTCCTTGCTGTTCTTGCAGGCGCCGGCCGACGCCGTGACCTTGGGATTCTGGGGCTTCGTGTACGGAGTCACCGCGTTCGAGGCCGCCGAGCGGTCGCTCACCCCGCCGTCGGCCTCGAAGCGGTTCCTCGCCTCGACGGTGAAGGAGTACGAGGACCCGTTGGACAGGCCGCTGATGGTGGTGCTGGTCTCCGAGGCCGGCACGGTCTTGCTGCCCCCGTCGTAGTGGACGACGTACTCCTTGACGGAGGTGCCGTTGCCGTCGGCTGCGTTCCAGGAGACCCGGGCCCGGCCGTTCGGGCCGTCCGCGGTGTCCTTGCCGGGCAGCGACGCCTTCACCCCGGTCGGTGCCGAGGGCTTCGCCCACGGGACGACGGCGTTCGAAGCTCCGGAGGACCCGTCGCCGCGGCCCACGGAGTTCACTCCGGTATAGGTGAAGGTGTGCTTGCTGTTCTCGTCGAGATCGCGGAAGGTGGCGGAGGTCGTGGACGCGTCGACCGTCTGCGAGTCGCCCGAGGAGGCAGAGACGATGTACTGGGTGATGGGCTCACCGTTGGCCTCGGCCTTCGTCATCGCCGGCCAGGTCACCCTGACGTCGCCGCCCAGAGGGTCGTTGACCCGCTCCGCGGTGGGTGTCCCGCCCGGGACCGTCGGTGCGCCGGCGGGGTGTTCGGGCTGGGACCAGCTCGACCAGTCCGAGGGGTTCTCGGCGAGGTTGCGGGCCTGGACGCGGAAGCGGTAGTCGACCCCGTTGCTCAGGCCTGTCCACACATGCGAGGTGGAGCCTCCTTCGATCTCCACGGTGGAGATCTGATCGGTCGCCGTGTTCTGCATCTGCAGCGTGTAGCTCTGGATCGCCGAGCCCTTGTTCTCCGGTGCTGTCCAGGCCACGCTCAGCTGCGTGTCCCCGCGTTCGGCCGACGGCGCGGCCGGCTTCTCCGGGCGCACGTCGGGTCGCGCCGTCGCCGAGGCCACCGACGGGTCCGAGGTGCCCACCCGGTTTGTCGAGGTCACCGCGAAGGTGTACTCCGTGTCGTTGCTCAGCCCGGTGATCCGGCACGAGGTCGAGGAGCACTCCTGCTCCACCGCGGGACCGCTCGTCGAGGAGACGGTGTACCCCGTGATCGGGGCGCCGTTGTCATCCCCCGCCTCGAAACGCAGCTCCACGAAGCCGTCCCCGACCTCGCCGATCCGCGGGGCGGACGGTGCCTCCGGCACCCCCAGCACCGTCACCTGGATCTGACCGCTCACCTCACGGTCGGGATCCTCGGTGTCGTCCATGACCGTGTACTGGGCGGTGAGGATGCCATGGAAATCGGCATCGGGCGTGACGGTCACGCCGTCCCCGTCGATCGTGACCTCCCCCTGACCATTCACGATCGACGCACTCGTGAGGGTGCGCTCGCCCTCCGGGAACGGATTCGAGTCGTTCTCCAGGACAGGGAGCGTCTTCGCACTGCCCGCATCGATCGTGGCCTCATCCAGGCCGGTCGAGATCATCGGCCGCTGGGAGCCGACCACCGTCACCTCCACGGTCGCCGACACCGGTGGATTCGTGCCGTCGCTGACCGTCACCGGGACCTCGACCACCGTGTTCTTCAGAGCCTTCGTCGAGGCCCGGGCGGACAGCCGCGAGCCCTCCAACGACAGGTCCACCTCCTCAGGAGGGGTGAACTCGCCGAGGGCGAAGGTCAGCTCGTCGCCGTCGGGGTCGTCGGCTCCGGGGGCGAGGTCGACGCCCGCCTGGGCGTCGCCCTGCTCGACCTCGAGCTGGGCGCCCTGCAGGGTCGGCGGCAAATTGGAGTCCTTCGCCGCCACCTCGACAGGAATCGCGAGGGTCGCCGTGGCCGCCGTGGAATCACCGACCTCCCCGTCGGTCACCTCGACGGTCAGCGTGTCGTTCCCGGAGAAGTCCTCCGCCGGGCGATACACCAGCGTCGTCTCGTCCTGGACGAGCTCCCCGCCGTCACTGTGGTTCGCGCTCACCAGCGACGGGTCTGTGATCTGCGCGGCCTCCGCGCCCGGCCGCACACGCACATTGCCAGGATCGGCCAGGTCCACCTGCACCTCGGAACCCGCCTGCACGCTCAGCGGCTCCCCCACCCACACCGGCGCCTGCTTCGCCGTCCCCGGCACCCAGATGTAGCCCGCGGACTCCAGCCCGTCGACGTCCTCGATGACATAGCGCAGCAGCTGCTGCTCCTCACCCGGCACGATCCGCGCGATGCCGTCCTCGCTCAGCTCCACGCCCTCGACAGCCTCGTCCAGGCGCACCTGCAGGTCCTGGGTGCTGCCGTCGGGATCATGGTCATTGACGAGCACATCGATCTCGACCGCCGTCGTCTCCGGATCCAGAACATCCTCGACCGCCACGAAGTCATCCATCGCCACCGGAGCACGCAGCGGAGCATCCTCCGACACCACGACCGTCGCCGTCGCCGTGCTCTTGAGCTGCTCGTCGGAGGCGGCGTACATCACCGAGTGCGTGCCCTCCTGGTCCGGGGTGGTGACGGTGACCATGCCGTCGTCCTCAGCGCCCTCCTGCGCCGGGGCGACCTCGATCTCCGAGAGCGCCTCGACATCATCACGGACCACATGGAGCGCATCGCCCTCAGGATCGGTGTCGTTCTCCAGCACCGGGATCTGCACCTCACGGTCCGGACGCACCTCCACCGTGTCGTCCACCGCGTAGGGGGCGTGGTTCTGACCCGTCGGCGCGGCGATGCCGACCTGCACCGTGGCGGTCCCGACCGCCCCATGACGGTCCATCACCTGATAACGGAAGGTGTCCGTGCCCTGCGCCCCCTCGAAGGGCCGATACTCGATCCACTGCCCGGTGGCTGTCACCACCTCGCCCAGCTGCGGTGTCGGACTCGCGATGCCGCTGAGCATCACCGAGTCACCGTCCGGATCGATACCCGTGGTCCTGACCGGGATCTTGATGGTCTTCCCCGCCACCGCGCGAGCCGTGAGATTCTCCGGCTTCGGCGCATCGTTGCCCGCGTCACGGGGGACGATCGTGATGTGCGCCTGCGCGGAGCCCGAGCGGCCGGTCTCGTCGACCACCTCGTAGGTGACCACCGCCTCGCCGCTCGCGTCATCATCCGCGCGGAAGCGCAGGACGTCCTCATGACGCTCCGCATGGCCCAGCTCGTCCGCGCGGCTGGTGTCGGTCAGACCGGCCAGATGGAGATCGGAGTCCGTCGGCGAGACGTCGTTCGCGATCACATCGAGGCTGACCATGTCCCCGGCACGCACCACGGCACGGTCCGGCACCGCCTCAGGATTGGCGAACTGGGTGTCGGTGGACGCGACCATCACCCGGACGGTGCCCGTCGAGGTCCCCTCCGCATTGGAGACCTCATAGGTCACCGGGACCGGCTCCGCCGACACCGCCGCCCCCGGCTCCGCTTCGACGCGCAGCAGATGATGATTGACGATCGTGGCCTTCAACCCGCTGCCCTCGGGCACGGAGAGTGAGTTGACGACCAGCACCCCGCCGGTGGGATCGACATCGTTCTCCAGCGGATCGATGAGCGTATCGGTGCCCGTGGTCACGGTGCCCAGATCGTCGACCGCCACCGGAGCGAGGTCCTCCTGAGCGGGTTCGACCACGTCCACACGGATCAGCCCCCGCGAGGACGTGCTGGACCCGCGGGCGGCCACG
Organism: Brachybacterium sp. YJGR34; assembly: GCF_003347015.1. Taxonomy (GTDB): domain Bacteria; phylum Actinomycetota; class Actinomycetes; order Actinomycetales; family Dermabacteraceae; genus Brachybacterium. The sequence continues at coordinate 10,292 of NZ_PNFB01000028.1, read as the reverse complement.
TTGTAGGAGAGGTAGTGCACACCCTCCGCGGACCCGGAGACATCGATCGTCCCCGCCTCCAGCGCCGCATCGACCTCGAGGCCCTCCGACTCGCCGACGCTGAGCAGCTCCAGGCCACCCCCATTGGGATTGAGGTCGTTGACCAGCGGTTTGACGGTGGTGTCCTGGCCGGCGACCACCGTGGCGTGATCCGCCGTGGTGATCGGCGGCAGATCATTCTCCGAGACCGACTCGATCTCGACCGTGCCCGTCCCCTCGGCGCCGAACTCGTCGCGGAAGGTCAGCTCGACCTTCTTCGTGCCGGGCGACAGGCCCGCATCGTTGAAGGTCACCAGCCCGTCCGGACTGAAGGTCACCACATCCTCGGGCGCGACCTGGGCATTCGCGAGGTAGAAGGCGTCACCCTCGGGATCCTCGTAATAGGGCGAGATGTTGAAGCTGATCTCCTCGCCGGAGCGCACCTGCACCTTCGTCACGGCGTCCTCGACCGGCCGCGGGCCCTCATTGTCGGAGGCGTCCTTCACGTCCAGCGACACCGTCGCCGCATCACGACCACCTCGGCCGTCGTCGGCCGTGTAGGTGAAGCTCGCCGATCCCGACGCGTCCTCCGCCACCTCGATCTGGAACTGCGTCCCGCCACGGATCGGCGTCACCGCCCCGATCCCCGGCTGCTCCCCCTCGACGCTCACCGTCAGGATGTCACCGTCGGGGTCGAGATCGTTCCTCGTCACCGGCAGCACCACGCTCGCCCCCGGCCGCACCCCGTACGCATCGTCCTCGGCCGTCGGAGGACGGTTCTCCTCCTCGCGCTCCGCCGCGACATTGGTGATCGTGGTGGTCAGAGTCTCCTTCTCCTCCTCCTTCGAATCGTCCTGCTGGATCTCCTGAGCGATGACCCAGTCATCGACGACCTGCATGTCGTCCATGATCTCCCAGGACAGACCGAACTCCTGATCGTTGAGGACCACCTGATCGCGGTTCACACGGAGCGTCAGATCCATCGCAGACTCGGCCTCCGGCACCACCTCCGCCACCGGCTCCTGGCCCTCACACGCGCGGACGTACGTCAGGGAACCGTTCCACGCCCCGTAGGCGCAGCCCTTCACCTGCGCCGGCCGCACCACCTCGGTCCCGGTCCCTCCCGACTCGTGGACCTGCGCCTCCCCGCCGTCCAGCGGGACCACCAGCAAGGAACGTTCCGTCGCCAGGACGACGTCGTCAGAGGCGGCGCCGGACTGCTGGAGCTGGGCGAGCTCGAGGTTCGAGACGCCGTAGTCCTCGAGACCGTAGTCCTTCACGTCCTTCCCCAGACGCAGCATCCGGTTCTCACGGTCCAGGATCACAGGCTCCGCACCGACGGTGGTCAGCTGCACCATCTCCGGCGAGGACGACACCCCGCCGACCGTGATCGGCTTCTCCGCGCTCGTGTCACGGGTGTCCTCGGCGCGCGGGAACTCCAGCAGCTGCTCCCCGTCCAGGACGAAGACCGCGCCGCCGTCGGTCACCGCCACGGCGGGCGACTCCTGCTTCGCCTCGTAGGTGGGCTCCACCGCCGAGACGCTGAACGCGGCGGCCTCCTCCGGAGTGAGCACCCAGACCCGGCCGTCGGCGGCGGCGATCGCCACCCGGTCGCCGCCCAGCAGCACCTCGGTGCCCGGGGGCAGCTCGACCAGACCACCGCGGGTGACGGACGCCGTGTTGATCGGGGTCATGCCGCGCGGACCGGTCTCGATCACCGTGTATCCGTCCTGCACGATGTCGAGCTCCTCGCCCGTCATCGCCAGACGACCATCCAGCTCCGCGGCATCGACGTTGAGCCGGCCCATCAGCCCTGCGCCCGCATTGGTCACCCACACCCCACCGTCGGAGACCTCCACCTCCGTGGAGGACAGTCCCGGATAGCGCAGCGCGAACCCCGTCAGCACCAGCGCCCCCACGGCGATCAGCGCACTCGAGATCGCCACCATGCGCCGACCACGGCGACGTGCGACCGGTGGCGTGGGCGACATGCTGGAAACTCCCGAGACGACTGCAGAGATCGGTGACCGCGTCAGGATCGACCCCGTCCCCCGCCCGGGGCACATCCCCCAGGCATCGAGCATGCCGTCCCCGCGACCCGCCCAGGCTACTAGGACGAACCTCAGGGTGCTACGAGGAACCGGTCACCCCGCGCCCAGGAGCGGGCTCGGCCCGTCCGAGTGTCCGGCACCGAATCCCGCACGCACCGCGAGGCGGGCCCCTCTTCTCAGCTCGACGGGATCTTGACCCGGTTCGACTCTCCGGACTTCCCGTCGTGCTCCACCCAGATCCACACGTCCTCGAACGGGCGGCCCCAGTACGGCGTGCGCCCGCTGTCGGCCAGATCCCACTCCCCGTTCGCGTCCGTGGTGAACGTCCCGGTGGTCGGCGTGCTCCCGTCGGTGGTCGGGTACCAGCAGTCACCACCGGGAGGACCGTCTCCCTTGATGCAGTACTCATAGGTCGTGTTCGGCGCGAGCTGCGTGACGGTGAAGTCGATGTAATAGCACCAGCCCTGGGTGCAGCCCGACTCTCCAGTGGCGTCGCCATAGCCGCGGGCATCGACGATTCGGGGCTCCGGCGGCGGAACGTACTCGCGGGCGGTGATCGAACTCTTCTTGACCTGCGAGGTCATGGTGGCGGTGGAGCCATCGGCGTTCGTCGGCTTCGTGACCACCCGGGCGTCGAGGGTGTGCCGGGACCCGGACTTCGCCTGGATGGTGGACGAGTACGGCGACGCCACGGACTTCCACCCGGCCCCGTCGACGTTGACCTGGAGCGTCTTGCCGCCGGCTCCGCCGTCACCGCCGTCCGCGGACGCTGTGAAGGTGAGCGGGCAGCTGTTCTCCCCGGTGCACGCGCTGCGGGAGATCGCCACCTTCGTCGGGGCCGACGGCACCGTGTAGGGCCGGATGGAGTTCGACGCCGCCGAGCGAGGGCTCACGCCGCCGTCGTCATCGAAGCCGTTGCGCGCCTCCACGGTGAACCGGTAGCTGGTGCCGTTGGTGAGCTGGGTGAAGCTGTGGCTCCGGGCCGAGGCATCGACGGTGACCGGCGAGGGGCCGCCGTAGATCACGTACTTCGTGATCGAGGTGCCGTTCCCGTCCGCGGCGTCCCAGGTGACCGTGGCGCGACCGTTCGGCCCCTTGCCGGTCCCCTCATCGGGCATCGCGGCCGTGACACCGGTGGGTGCCGAGGGCTTCGCCCAGGGCGTCACCTCGTTGGAGGGCGCCGACCTGCCCGCCCCGTCGCCGACGGAGTTCACCCCCGAGTACGTGAAGGAGTGGGCGGTGTCCTGATCCAGGTCGAGGAAGGTTGCTGAGGTCGCCGAGGCCGGCACGGTCTGGGACGTTCCGGTCGATGCTGTCACGACGTAGTGGGTGATGGGCTCGCCGTTGGCCTCGGCCTTCGTCATCGCCGGCCAGGTGACCTCGATACCGCCGCCGCGGGGGTCGTTGACCCGCTGGGCGCTCGGTGTCCCCTTCGGTGCGGTCGGTGCGCCGGCTGGGTGCTCGGGCTGCGACCAGCCCGACCAGTCCGAGGGGTTCTCGGCGAGGTTGCGGGCCTGCACGCGGAAGCGGTAGTCGACCCCGTTGGTCAGGCCCGTCCACACGTGCGACGTGGAGCCGCCCTCGATCTCCACGGTGGAGATCTCGTCGGTCGCGGTGTTCTGCATCTGCAGCGTGTAGCTCTGGATCGCCGAACCCTTGTTCTGCGGGGCGGTCCAGGCCACGCTCAGCTGCGTGTCCCCGCGTTCGGCCGACGGCGCGGCCGGCTTCTCCGGGCGCACGTCGGGTCGCGCCGTCGCCGAGGCCACCGACGGGTCCGAGGTGCCCACCCGGTTTGTCGAGGTCACCGCGAAGGTGTACTCCGTGTCGTTGCTCAGCCCGGTGATCCGGCACGAGGTCGAGGAGCACTCCTGCTCCACCGCGGGACCGCTCGTCGAGGAGACGGTGTACCCCGTGATCGGGGCGCCGTTGTCGTCGCCCGCCTCGAAGCGCAGCTCCACGAAGCCGTCCCCGACCTCGCCGATCCGCGGAGCGGACGGTGCCTCCGGCACCCCCAGCACCGTCACCCGGATCTCCCCGCTCACCTCGCGGTCGGGGTCCTCGGTGTCGTCCATGACCGTGTACTGGGCGGTGAGGATGCCGTGGAAATCGGCATCGGGCGTGACGGTCACGCCGTCCCCGTCGATCGTGACCTCGCCGTCGCCGCTGACAGTGGTGGCACTGGTGAGAGTGCGCTCCCCCTCGGGGAAGGGGTTGGAATCGTTGTCCAGGACGTCGATGGTCTGCGAGGAGCCGGCGTCCACGGTGGCCTCGTCGAGCAGGGTGGAGATCATCGGCCGCTGGGAGCCGACGACGGTGACCTGCACCGTCGCGGAGACCGGATCGTTGGTGCCGTCACTGACCGTCACCGGGACCTCGACCACGGTGTTCTTCGGGGCCTTCGTGCCCGCGCTCGCCGTGAGCCGGGAGTCGTCCAGGCCGATGCTGACCTCGTCCGTCTCGGGGACGTCGCCGAGGGCGTAGGTGAGTTCGTCGCCGTCGGGGTCGTCGGCTCCGGGGGCGAGGTCGACGCCCGCCTGGGCGTCGCCCTGCTCGACCTCGAGCTGGGCGCCCTGCAGGGTCGGCGGGAGATTGGAGTCCTTCGCCGCCACCTCGACAGGGATCGCGAGGGTCGCCGTGGCCGCCGTGGGATCGCCGACCTCCCCGTCGGTCACCTCCACGGTCAGCGTGTCGTTCCCGGAGAAGTCCTCCGCTGGTCGGTACACCAGCGTGGTCTCGTCCTGGACGAGCTCCCCGCCGTCGCTGTGGTTCGCGCTCACGAGCGACGGGTCGGTGATCTGCGCGGCCTCCGCGCCGGGCCGCACCCGCACGTTGTCGGGATCGGCGAGGTCCACCGAGACCTCGGAACCGGCCTGCACGCTGAGCGGCTCGCCCACCCACACCGGTGCCTGCTTCGCCGTCCCGGGGACCCAGATGTAGCCCGCGGACTCCAGGCCGTCGAGGTCCTCGATGACGTAGCGCAGCAGCTGCTGCTCCTCGCCCGGCACGATCCGCGCGATGCCGTCCTCGCTCAGCTCCACGCCCTCGACAGCCTCCTCCAGGCGCACCTGCAGGTCCTGGGTACTGCCGTCGGGATCGTGGTCGTTGGCGAGCACATCGATCTCGACGGCGGTCGTCTCGGGGTCCAGCACGTCCTCGACCGCCACGAAGTCATCCATCGCCACCGGAGCGCGCAGCGGCGCGTCCTCGGAGACCACGACCGTCGCCGTCGCCGTGCTCTTGAGCTGCTCGTCGGAGGCGGCGTACATCACCGAGTGCGTGCCCTCCTGGTCCGGGGTGGTGACGGTGACCATGCCGTCGTCCTCAGCGCCCTCCTGGGCCGGTGCGACCTCGATCTCCGAGAGCGCCTCGACATCATCACGGACCACATGGAGCGCATCGCCCTCAGGATCGGTGTCGTTCTCCAGCACCGGGATCTGCACCTCGCGGTCCGGACGCACCTCGACCGTGTCGTCCACCGCGTAGGGGGCGTGGTTCTGGCCCGTCGGCGCGGCGATGCCGACCTGCACCTCGGCGGTGCCGATCGCCCCGTGGCGGTCCATCACCTGGTAGCGGAAGCGATCGGTGCCCTGGGAGTCCTCGTACGGGCGGTACTCGATCCACTGGCCGTTCGCGGTGACGACCTCGCCCAGCTGCGGTGTCGGACTCGCGATGCCGCTGAGCATGACCGAGTCGCCATCGGGGTCGATGCCGGTGGTCGGGACGGGGATCCTCACCGTGGTGCCGGCCACGGCGCGGGCGGTGAGGTTCTCCGGCTTCGGCGCGTCGTTGTCCGCGTCGTGGGGGACGATCGTGATGTGCGCCTGTGCGGAGCCGGAGCGGCCGGTCTCGTCGACCACTTCGTAGGTGACCACGGCCTCGCCGGTCGCGTCGTCATCGGCGCGGAAGCGCAGGACGTCCTGATGGCGCTCTGCATGGCCCAGCTCGTCCGCGCGGCTGGTGTCGGTCAGGCCGGCCAGGTGGAGTTCGGAGTCCGTCGGCGAGACGTCGTTCGCCGTCACGTCGAGGCTGACCATGTCCCCGGCACGCACCACGGCGCGGTCGGGCACCGCCTCGGGGTTGGCGAACTGGGTGTCGGTGGACGCGACCATCACCCGGACGGTGCCGGTGGCGGTCCCCCGGGAGTTCGAGACCTCGTAGGTCACCGGGACCGGCTCCGCGGTGGCGGGAGCCCCCGGCTCCGCCTCGACACGCAGCAGATGATGCTCGACGATCGTGGCCTTCAGGCCGCTGTCCTCGGGGACGTCGAGCGCGTTGACCACCAGCACTCCGCCGGTGGGATCGACATCGTTCTCCAGCGGATCGATGAGGGTGTCGGACCCGGTGGTGACCGTGCCCAGATCGTCGACCGCCACCGGGGCGAGGTCGTCCTCGGCGGGTTCGACGACATCCACACGGATCAGGCCGCGCGAGGCGGTGCTGGAGCCGCGGGCGGCCACGTTGTAGGAGAGGTAGTGCACGCCGGCGGCGGTGCCGGAGACATCGATCGTCCCCGCTTCGAGAGCCGGGTCGACCTCGAGGCCCTCCGACTCGCCGACGCTGAGCAGCTCCAGGTCGCCCCCATTGGGGTTGAGGTCGTTGACCAGCGGTTTGACGGTGGTGTCCTGGCCGGCGACCACGGTGGCGTGATCGGCGGTGGTGATGGGAGGCAGGTCGTTGTCGGTGACCGACTCGATCTCGACGGTGCCCGTCCCTTCGGCGCCGAACTCGTCGCGGAAGGTCAGCTCGACCTCCTTGGTGCCGGGCGACAGGCCCGCATCGTTGAAGGTCACCAGCCCGTCCGGACTGAAGGTCACCACATCCTCGGGCGCGACCTGGGCGTTCGCGAGGTAGAAGGCGTCTCCCTCGGGGTCTTCGTAGTAGGGGGTGATGTTGAAGCTGATCTCTTCGCCGGAGCGCACCTGCACCTTCGTCACGGCGTCCTCGACCGGCCGGGGACCCTCATTGTCGGAGGCGTCCTTCACGTCCAGCGACACCGTCGCCGAGTCCCGGCCGCCTCGGCCATCGTCGGCCGTGTAGGTGAAGCTCGCCGATCCCGACGCGTCCTCCGCCACCTCGATCTGGAACTGCGTGCCGCCGCGGATGGGCGTCACGGAGCCGATCCCGGGCTGTTCGCCGTCGACGCTCGCCGTGAGGATGTCACCGTCGGGGTCGAGATCGTTCCTCGTCACCGGGAGCACGACGCTCGCGCCCGGTCGCACGCCGTACGCATCGTCCTCGGCCGTGGGTGGACGGTTCTCCTCCTCGCGCTCGGCCGCGACGTTGGTGATCGTGGTGGTCAGGGACTCCTTCTCCTCCTCTTTGGAGTCGTCCTGCTGGATCTCCTGGGAGATGGTCCAGTCCTCCACGAGGAGCTGCATGCTGTCCATGATCTCCCAGGACAGGCCGAACTCCTGATCGTTGAGGACCACCTGGTCGCGATTGACCCGGAGCGTCAGATCCATCGCGGAGTCGGCCTTGGGCACCGCCTCCGCCACCGGCTCCTGGCCCTCGCAGGCGCGCACGTATTTCAGAGAGCCGTTCCACGCCCCGTAGGCGCAGCCCTTCACCTGCGCCGGCCGGACCACCTCGGTCCCGGTCCCTCCCGAGTCGTGGACCTGCGCCTCACCGCTGTCCAGGGGAATCACCAGCAGGGACCGCTCGGTCGCGAGGACCACGTCGTCGGAGGCGGCGCCGGGCTGTTGGAGCTGGGCGAGGTCGAGGGTGGTGATGCCGTAGTCCTCGAGGCGGTAGTCCTTCGCCTCCCGTCCCAGGCGGAGCATCCGGTTCTCGCGGTCGAGGACCACGGGCTCCTCGCCGACGGTGGTCAGCTGCACCATCTCGGGCCTGGTGGCGACGTTGCTGACGACGACGGCCTTCTCCGGCTCGGTGTCACGGGTGTCCTCGGCGCGCGGGAACTCCAGCAGCTGGTCCCCGTCCAGGACGAAGATGGTCCCGCCGTCAGTGACGGCGACGGCCGGGGACTCCTGCTTCGCCTCGTAGGTGGGCTCCACCGCCGAGACGCTGAACGCGGCGGCCTCCTCCGGGGTGAGGATCCAGACGCGGCCGTCCGGAGCGGCGATGGCGACCCGGTCGCCGCCCAGCAGCACCTGCGTGTCCACGGGGAGCTCGACGAGTCCACCGCGGGTGACGGAGGCGGTGTTGATCGGGGTCATGCCGCGCGGACCGGTCTCGATCACCGTGTATCCGTCCTGGACGATGTCGAGCTCCTCGCCGGTCATCGCCAGACGGCCGTCGAGCTCCGCGGCATCGACGTTGAGCCGGCCCATCAGGCCGTCGCTCGCATTGGTCACCCACACACCACCGTCGGAGACCTCCACCTCCGTGGAGGAGAGCCCCGGGTAACGGAGCGCGAACCCTGTGAGGACGAGAGCCCCCACGGCGAGCAGAGCGCTCGAGATCGCCACCACGCGCCGACCACGGCGTCGTCTCGCCGGAGGGGTGACTGCCATGGTGGATACTCCCGAGAGGTCAGAACAGGCGCAGCGCCGTCGGAACGGCCTCCGTCGCATCCTCGCCCAGGGCCATCCCTACGGCGTCGAGATCTCGGGTCCCTCGGCCTTCACAGGCTACTCGGACCGGCTCCAGGGTGCTACGAGGAACCGGTCACCCTGCGTCCAGGCGGAAGCCCCCGCGTGGGCTTCGCGAACAGATCCTCAGCGACGGCGCTCGACCAGTGTGCGTGTGAAGGTCGTCAGCGCCTCGCGGACGGTGCCCGCCGGGAGCTCCTCCAGGATCTCCACCGCCTCGTCGGCGGTGCGCTGGGCGAGCTCCCGAGTCTCCTCGAGCGCCGAGTCCGCGCGCAGCATCGTGACCAGCTCCGCCAGCGCCTCATCGGATTCCAGGTCGCCGTCCAGACGCTCCACGATGGCGAGGCTCGCGGCATCGCCCTCCGAGGCGGCGCGCCGGCGCACCAGCAGGGTCGGCATGGTGGGGACGCCCTCGCGCAGATCGATGCCGGGGGTCTTGCCACTGGTCTTCGCGTCGCTGCCCAGGTCCAGGACATCATCGGCGAGCTGGAACGCGACACCGACCTTCTCGCCGTAGCGACGCATGATCTCCGAGACCTCCTCCGAAGCACCGGACAGCGTCGCCCCGAGCTGACCCGCGAGCGCCAGCAGTGAAGCGGTCTTGTCCGAGAGCACCGAGATGTAGTGCGCGAAGGGATCGTCCTCCGGCTGCGGGCCGACGGTCTCGTGCAGCTGGCCGAGGCACAGGCGCTCGAAGGTGACCGAGTGCAGACGCACCGCCTCGACCCCGATGCGCGCGCTCAGGGCGCTGGCCCGCGCGAACAGGAAGTCACCGGTAAGGATCGCGACGTTGTTCCCCCACAGCGCATGGGCGCTGTCGGTGCCCCGCCGGGTGGGGGCGGAGTCCATGACGTCGTCGTGGTACAGGCTGGCCAGATGGGTCAGCTCGACGAGGACGGCGGCGTCCAGCACGCCATCGGCGTCCGCATCGCCCAGGGAGGCCGCGAGCAGAACCAGCATCGGTCGCACGCGCTTGCCCCCGGCGTCCATCAGATGCCGAGCGGTCCATCGTGCGATGTCATCGGAGGTTGCCACCGAGCCGCGCAGACGGTCCTCGATGGTCCCGAGGCGCTCGACGATGCTCGTCGCGAGCTGCTCATCGATGTCGGGAACGCCCGGCAGCGTGGACGGCATGGCTCTCCTGGAACTGAGCGGGGATGCGATGGTGCTCCCCCGCGGACGGTGTGCGGGGCGGGCCCGCGGTGCGCTCCCGGCGCGCCGACGATCGCCGGCGCCGAGGCGCGATGACGGGGCCCTGTACAGCGTCCCAGTCTACCCACCCGGCGGGAGGACTGTGCCCGCGAAGGTCCCGCCGTCCGGAGGACCGCTGGAGACATCTCGGACCCTCGGTCGTGATCGCGGAGAAGGACAAGCTGACCGTCGCCGACAGCCGCTCCGAAGAGCGGCAGAAGGTTCCAGCCAGGTGGCACCTGAAGCGACCATTCAATGCTCACGCCCCAGTATCGCCGGGGCCCGGCCCGGGCCAGCTCACCCACCATCGGGGCGCAGCCCGCGTCCACAACTCCAGTCCATGCGCCGCGGCGTGTCCGGGCATGAAAAAAGGGAGTGGAGGAGGCGAACACTCCCAGACAACCTGGGGGTTCAAGCACTCCTCCACTCCCGTGAAAGATGTCCGGCGGCGACCTACTCTCCCACACCCTCCCGAGTGCAGTAC
>NZ_PNFB01000027.1 GCF_003347015.1 Brachybacterium sp. YJGR34 | reverse complement strand
CCCCCCGACGTCGGTGCTGCTGCGACTGCCGCTCAGACCTCGCCGTCGAAGAGGCTGGTCACCGACCCGTCGTCGAAGACCGCGCGGATCGCACGCGCCAGCAGCGGGGCGATCGAGAGCTGCGTGAGGCGGTCGAACTGCTTCTCCGCGGGGATCGGCAGGGTGTTGGTGCAGACCACCTCGCGCACGGAGCTCGCCTCGAGGCGCTCGGTGGCGGGATCGGAGAGGATCGCGTGGGTGGTCGCGATGACGACGGAGGAGGCACCGTTGGCGACCAGCGCATCCGCCGCCTGGACGATGGTGCCGGCGGTGTCGATCATGTCGTCGACCAGGATGCAGGTCTTGCCGGTGACATCACCGATCACGCGCTTGGCCACGGCCTGGTTGGGCCGCTTGGGGTCGCGGGACTTGTGGATGAAGGCGAGGTTCACGCCGCCGAGCTTCTTCGCCCACTGCTCGGCCACGCGGATGCGGCCGGCATCGGGCGAGGCGACCGCGATGTCCTCGTGGCCGTACTGCGCCTGGATGTACTCGGCGAGGATCGGCAGCGCCATGAGGTGGTCGACCGGGCCGTTGAAGTAGCCCTGCACCTGCGGGGCGTGCAGGTCCACCGAGATCATCCGGTCCGCGCCCGCGGTCTCGTACATGTCCGCCATCAGCCGCGCCGAGATCGGCTCGCGGCCGCGGTGCTTCTTGTCCTGGCGGGCGTAGGGGAAGCTCGGAGCGATCGCGGTGATCCGCTTGGCCGATGCGCGCTTGAGCGCGTCGATCATGATCAGGTGCTCCATCACCCAGGTGTTGATGGGCGCCGGATGGGACTGCAGCACGAAGACATCGGTGCCGCGCACGGACTCGCCGTAGCGCACATAGATCTCCCCGTTGGCGAAGTCCCAGGCGTCCATCGGCAGGACCTCGACCCCGAGCTCCTCGGCGACCTCCTGCGCGAGGACCGGATGGGCTCTGCCGGAGGCGAGCACCAGTCGCTTCTCCCCCGTGGTGACGATTCCGCTCATCGCTGCTCGTGCTCCTTGTGCTCCTCGGCGGCTGTGGCTGCGGGCGTCTGGGCAGCGGACCGGTCCTCGGCCTCGAGCGCGGCACGGGCCGCGACCTCGGCCGCGGTCCCCGCACGGCGTCGCAGGGTCCATCCTTCCACGTTCCGCTGCGACACCGCGTTCACGCCCAGGGCACCGGGCGGGATGTCCTTGCGCACAGTGGTCCCGGCGCCGGTCGCCGCGCCGTCGCCGATGGTGACGGGGGCGACCAGGACGTTGTCGGAGCCCACACGCACGTGCCGGCCCACGGTGGTGCGGTGCTTGTCCACTCCGTCGTAGTTGGCGAAGATCGTCGCCGCCCCGATGTTGGTGCCCTCGCCGATCTCGGCATCGCCGACGTAGCTGAGGTGCGGAACCTTCGCCCCCTCGCCGATCGAGACGTTCTTGGTCTCCACGAAGCCGCCGATCTTGCCCGTCGCGCCCAGGTCGGTGCCGGCCCGCAGGTAGGAGAAGGGGCCGACGGAGGCCCCCTCGCCGATCACGGCGAGCAGGGCGTGGGAGCGGACGACCTCCGCCGCGGCGCCCACCTCGGTGTCGCGCAGCGTGGTGTCGGGCCCGATCACGGCCTCCTCGCCGATCTCGGTGGCGCCGTGGAGCTGCACGCCCGGGAGGATGACGGCGTCCTGCGCGATGGTGACGTCGGCGTCGATCCAGGTGGTCGCGGGGTCGACGACCGTGACGCCGGCGCGCATGTGCCGCTCGAGGGTGCGCCGGTTCATCTCGGCGCCGAGCTGGGCGAGCTGGACGCGGTCGTTGACGCCCTCGACCATCATCACGTCCTCGGTGACGACGGCGCGCACCGAGCGGCCGTCGGCCCGGGCGACGGAGAGCACGTCGGTGAGGTACATCTCGCCCTGCGCGTTGTCGGTGCCGATGCGGCCCAGCGCGTCGCGGAGGACGGCGAGGTCGAAGGCGTAGATGCCGGAGTTGATCTCGTCGATCGAGCGCTGGGAATCGCTCGCGTCCTTGTGCTCGACGATGCCGAGCACCTCCGAGCCGTCCTCGCTGCGCAGGATCCGGCCGTAGCCCGTCGGGTCCTCGACCCGCGCGGTGAGCACGGTGACGGCGGCACCGGCGCTCTCGTGCGCGCCGACCAGCTCCCGCAGGGTCGCCGGGTCCAGCAGCGGCACGTCGCCGTAGGTCACCAGGACGGTGCCGTCGGCGGCGGCGACCTGCTCGAGGCCGCACTGGACGGCGCGCCCGGTGCCGGGGATCTCGTCCTGGTCCGCGACGGTGGCCTCGGAGGCGTGCTCGGCGAGGTGCGCGGCGACGCGGTCGCGCTCGTGGCGCAGGACGACCACCAGCTCGGCGGGGCTCGTGCCCTCCGCGGCGGTGAGCGCATGGACCAGCAGCGAGCGCCCTCCGATCTCGTGCAGGACCTTCGGGGTGCGGGACCTCATGCGGGTCCCGGCGCCCGCGGCCAGCACGATCACGGCGGCGGGGGCGATGGTCTCGACGGTGTCCACGTCTGCGGCTCCTCGGGGTCGACGGGTGGTGTGCGGCGGCACCGCCGGCGAGGCGGTGAGCGTTCCGCCATCAGGACTCGAACCTGAAACTTCAGAACCAAAATCTGAGGTGTTGCCGATTACACCATGGCGGAACGGTCCGTCGTCGTCGGCCGTCGCACCGGGCCCTCTGGGCGCCGGCAGGAGCGGGCGGCGCCGCGGGCGCGGGCCGATCCTATCGCCCGCGCCGAGTGGCACGGGCCGGGCCGGAGGAGCGGCACGGGCCGCCCCCGCGGGAGCGGCCCGGCGGGGTCGAGGGCCGTGTGGGAGACTCACGCCCATGGTGGACAGAACGACCTCTCGCAGGGCGTCGACCCGCATGACGGGCCGGGAGCGGCGCGAGCAGCTGGTCGCCGTGGGGCGCCGGCTGTTCGCCGAGAAGGGCTTCGACATGACCACGGTCGAGGAGATCGCCGCCCGCGCGAAGGTGTCCAAGCCCATCGTCTACGAGCACTTCGGCGGCAAGGAGGGGCTCTACGCCGTGGTGGTGGACCGGGAGGTCTCCACCCTGCTCTCCGACCTCGAGGACTCGCTCTCGGATCCGCGGGCCCATCCCCGGGTCCTCATGGAGCGGGCGGCCCTGGCGTTCCTGTCCTACATCGACGAGAACGAGGACGGCTTCCGGATCCTGGTCCGCGACTCCCCCGTCAGCCACGCCGGTGGCACCTTCTCCTCCCTGCTCACGGACGTCGCGCGGCGGGTGGAGGAGATCCTCGCCGCCCAGCTGTCCCTGCACGCCTATCCGGCGCGGGATGCCGCCCTCTACGCGCAGATGCTGGTGGGCATGGTCGCCTACACCGGCCAGTGGTGGCTGGAGTCGCGCACGCCCGCGAAGGAGATCGTCGCCGCGCGGATGGTGAACCTCTCCTGGCACGGCCTGAGCGCCCTGGAGAAGAAGCCCGCGCTGCGCGGTGCCGCGCGCCGCTGAGCGGGCGGAGGCTCCCGGCCGGTCGGCGACCACGCCGCGGGTGGCGCGCACCACCCGCATCGGCGGCCGCATGCCGTGCGCCGCGCCCCGCCCCTAGACTCGCCCCATGCCCACCACGCCCGAGGACTCCGCCGCGCCCCGACGCGACGAGGTCGACCGCATCCTCGAGGGATGGGAGCGGGCGCGCGAGGACCTGGACATCGCGCCGCTGGCCGTGTTCTCCCGCATCTCCCGCCTGGCGCGCTACCTGGAGGTCGCCCGGCGCGCGGCCTTCGCCGACGCCGGCCTGGACGGGTGGGAGTTCGACATGCTCTCCGCCCTGCGCCGCAGCGGCGACGACGCCCTCTCCCCCGGCGCTCTCATGCACGAGACCCTCGTGACCAGCGGCACCATGACCACTCGGATCGACAAGCTGGCGGCCCGCGGCCTGGTCAGCAAGAACCGCAGCCCGCACGACGGCCGCGCGGTCGAGGTGCGGCTGCGGTCCGAGGGCGTGGCCCGGGTGGACCAGGCGATGGAGCGCCTGCTGGCGGCCGAGCGGGAGCTGCTCGAACCGCTGAGCGGCGCCGGCGCGACGGATCTGGCCGCCACCCTCCGCTCGCTCCTTCTCACCTTCGAGGTGGACGACCCCCTTCCGCGGTGACCACGCGCCGCCCCCCGCATCGAACGAACCGAGGACTCACTCCCGCATGGCTCATCTGCTCGGCACCCAGTCCCTGCACGTCGCGCTCCCCGACCGCGTGCTGCTCGACGACATCACCGTCGGCATCGACGAGGGCGACCGGATCGGCGTGGTGGGACGCAACGGCGACGGCAAGTCGACCCTGCTGCGCCTGCTGGCACGCACCCAGGAACCCGACGAGGGACGGGTCACCGTGCGCGGCGGGGTGCGCATCGGCGTGCTCACCCAGCAGGACGAGGCCACGGCCGGCACCACGGTGCGCGAACGGGTGGTGGGCGACCGCCCCGAGTACGAGTGGGCCTCGGACCCGAGGATCCGCGACGTGCTCGCCGGGCTGCTGATGGAGATCGACCTCGAGACCCCGCTTGCTGACCTCTCGGGCGGGCAGCTGCGCCGCGTGCACCTGGCCGAGCTGCTGGTCGGCGACTGGGATGTGCTGCTCCTCGACGAGCCCACGAACCACCTGGACGTCGAGGGCATCTCCTGGCTGGCCGAGCACCTGCGCCGCCGCTGGGGCGCGAAGGACGGCGGGCTGGTGGTGATCACGCACGATCGCTGGTTCCTCGATGCGGTCTGCACCCGGATGTGGGAGGTCCACGACGGCGTGGTCGATCCCTTCGAGGGCGGCTACGCCGCGTACGTCCTGCAGCGGGTCGAGCGCGATCGACAGGCCGCGGCGATCGAGTCCAAGCGCCAGAACCTGATGCGCAAGGAGCTGGCCTGGCTGCGCCGCGGTGCGCCGGCGCGGACCTCCAAGCCGAAGTTCCGGATCGACGCCGCCAACGAGCTGATCGCCGGCGAGCCGCCGGTGCGCGACACGGTCGAGCTCACGCAGCTGGCCACCTCCCGGCTGGGCCGGGACGTCATCGACGTGCTCGACGTCGACGCCGGGTACGAGGACACCACCGTCCTGCGCGACGTCACCCTCCACATCGGTCCCGCCGACCGCATCGGCGTGCTCGGACCCAACGGCGCCGGGAAGTCGACGCTGCTGGCCCTGATCACCGGGGATCTCGAGCCGCAGGCGGGGCGGGTCAAGCGGGGCACGACGGTCACGGTCCGGCAGGTCTCCCAGCGGCTCGAGGGGCTGCAGGACCATCTGCGCTCACGGGTCAGCGACGTGGTGGGCCGGTACCGCAGCAGCTTCCGCGCCGGCAAGGACGAGGTCACGCCGGGTCAGCTGCTGGAGCGCCTCGGTTTCACCACCGCGCACCAGAAGGTGCTGGTGGGCGCCCTCTCCGGCGGACAGCAGCGCCGCCTGGACCTTCTGCTGACCCTGCTCGAGGAGCCCAATGTGCTGGTGCTCGACGAGCCGACCAACGACATGGACACCGACATGCTGGCGGCGATGGAGGATCTGCTGGACACCTGGCCCGGTCCGCTGATCGTGGTCTCGCACGACAGGTACCTGCTCGAGCGCGTCACCGACACCCAGTACGCGGTGCTGGACGGCACCGTGCGGCACGTGCCCGGCGGTGTCGAGCAGTACCTGGCGCTGCGCGCGGAGGGGGCGGGGACCACGGCACCGGCCGAGCCCGCGACCCGCTCCACCGCCGGTCCGAGCTCCGCCGCAGCCGGATCCGACGCCGACCGGACCCACTCCGCCCCCGCGCTCTCCGGCGCCGAGGTGCATGCCGCCCGCAAGGAGCTCGGAGCCGTGGAGCGGAGGATGGCGAAGCTGGGCACGCGGACCGAGTCGCTGCATGCCACGCTCGCCGCGCACGACCAGTCCGACTACCAGGGACTGCAGTCGATCACCGAGGAGCTGCGCGCGGTCGAGCGCGAGGTGGAGGAGCTCGAGGAGCGCTGGCTGGAGCTGTCCGAGCTGGTGGAGTGACCTCGTGGCGCGGCCGGACATGGCACGGTCGCGCCACCGTCGCCCGGATCAGGACCCGGGCGGCGGCGCGGGGCCCGGCGGCGCTCCCTCGACCATCACGACTCCGCCGCGGACGATGTAGTCCCTGCGCTGCTGCCGCAGCCAGTGCCGGGTTCGACCGCCACCGCCCAGGATCGCGTGCTCGTCGGGAAGCGCGGTGAGGGGCACCTCCAGCTCGGTGAGAGCCCGGTGCAGCGGGGCCTGGGTCCCGTCCTCCAGCTCGCTCCTGTGCTCCGAGGGGGCGGTCCCGGCCGCGGAACGGGCCCGGCCCCGCTCCGCCCGGCGTCGCGCGGTGCCGACGGGATCATGGTTGACGCCGCGGCGCCGGGCCTTCTGCCCGTACCGCGTGGTCCACTCGACGGTCCGCCGTGTCCCGTCCTCATCGGTGACGACTCGGACGCTCTCCCCCGACTCCTCCTTCTGGTTGTCGCCCGCACACAGCCCGTTGCCGTTGTCCCGGGAGGTCGGACCACCCTGGGACCAGGGGACGATGTGGTCGTTGTGGCGGATGTCCGCGTCGCAGAAGGGCGCCCGACAGGACTCATGGCTCCACAGGAGGAGGCGCGAGAGCGCCGGCGGGAACGCCCGGGACCGGGACTCGACGGCGACCAGCTGCCCGTCCTCGGGGTCGGTGTAGAGGCGTCGCAGGGTGAGCGCGAGGTCGGAGTCCTCCTCCGTCACCAGTGCTCGGCGCATCTCGTCACGGATGTGCTCGTGGGGAACGGGCCCGAAACCCTCGATCGTGGCCGCATCCGCATGCCGCGGTGCCAGGAGGGAGCGGTCGGTGATGATGACGCCGATGTCGAGGGCCGTGGGGTCCACGCCGTCGCCGCGCCCGATCAGCGCATCGGCGAGGAGATCCGCCATGATCTGCTGGTGTCCGCGCCGGTCGCCCTCGGCGCGCGCCTTCTCCGCCGCGTGCGAGAGGCCCTTGCGGATCCGGGCGGCGTCGAGCCCGGGCAGACGCGCGGTCAGCACACCCATCCCGTGCTCGGTGCGGCGCACCGTGACGCTCCGCTCCCTGCGGGCCTGATGGTGCCGCGCGGCGGCGCCGTCGGGATCGAGGCCGTGCAGCACCTTCTCCGCCTCCGCGCCCCATTCCCGGGGCCCGCAGTCCTCGAGGTAGGGCACGTGCGCAGCGAGGATCTCGTCCACCTGTCCGCGCAGCTCGGGGCTCGCCGGTCCCATGACGCGACCGACCCGGTGGGAGGACTCCGCCGTCACGCGCCCCTCCGCGAGCGCGGTGAGCATGCCGGGCATCGACTGGACCAGGCGACGGCAGGTGGCCATCGTCCGGCCCGCCGAGGAGCGGGAGCGGCGGAGAGCGCGCGACGCCTCGGCCCGGGCCACCTTCCGCGCTGTGCGGGGCGTCTCCTCGCGCTCGAGGCAGTCCTGCATCACCGCGGACTCGAGCTGCACGAGCGCACGCGCCTGGAGCGCGGACATCGCCATGGACAGGCCCTCGAGCCCGGAGAGCAGCGCGATCGCCTCCTCCGCCGAGAGGCTGTCCAGGGCGCTCGCCCCCTGTGCGCCGATCTCGGAGATCGCGGCACGGGCGGCCAGGAGGTCGACCGTCCCGAGGCGGAGCTCCTCCTCGCGCGCGACGATCTCCAGCTCGCTCTTCGCGATCGCGGGGCGCTCCAGGGCTCTCCTCGCCCCGCTGGTTCCCGCCGGTCCGGCCACGGAGGCCGAGCCGATCGACCTCGCGGGGGCGCACGCCGCCTCGCGGTCGCCGTCCCCGGCTCCCGCGACACCACCCGGCCCGCACGTCTGATCGATTCCCATGCCGACATCTTCCCATGAACGCCGCGCGACGGGAAGGGCTCGACATTCATTACTCGCCAGTGGTGCGAATTTGTGGATAACCACCCTGTGGGGAGGAAGAGTCGCGATCGGCGATGGGTCGGACACCGTCGAGCAGGCGATGCCCACGGCGCGGCGGCCGCGACACGCGCGCCGTCGGTCCGCCCGGGCCCACCGGGTGCCGGCAGGCGAAACGGGGCCGGGGCACGCACAGGGCATGAGGTCGGCGCAGGAAACGGAGGCCGACGGCGACACACGTGCCGCCCGCGCCCCGTCGCCCATCACCCGTCGCCCGTCGCCCGAGGGGTGGACGAGACCGGCCTCCCAGCTGCCTCGGACGTCCCTCTCGCCAGAGGTGTCGGACCTCGGATATACACTCCGGAAAGGGTGGCGGAAATCCCGCCGCGCCCTTTCATCGTGTCATGATGAACAGGAACTCAAGCGCGGCATTCTGCGCCCCAGGATCCGCCGGCTCCCCCTCCCCTCGGCGCGGTCGTCCGATGCCGCGAGGCCCGGTCCCTGGCGCGGCGCACACATCGCGCCCCGCGATCGGGCAGGGACGCCTCGGCGGACGATCGCCGGCCACCGGGGCATCGCCGGAGGCACCGGAAGCACCGGGGCAGCCGGGGCCGCCGGAGGCCCCGTCAGTCGACGACGGCCGCCGTGGCCTCGATCTCGACCAGCTGATGGTCGTATCCGAGTGCCGCGACCCCGAGGAGCGTGCTGGGCACGTCGTGGTCGCCGAAGGCGTCGCGCACCACCTCCCAGGCCGTGACGAGATCGACCTGCCGCGAGGAGGCGACGAGCACGCGGGTGGTCAGGACGTCCTCGAGCGAGGCGCCGGCGTCCCCGAGCGCCGTGGTCAGGGTCTCGACGCAGGCCGCGGCCTGGGCCGCGTAGTCGCCGATGCCGACAGTCGCCCCGTCGGCGTCGAGCGGGCAGGATCCGGCCAGGAAGATCAGCCGGGCCTCCGCCGGCGCCGTCGCCGCATAGGCGTACTCGGCGACATCGGACAGCGAGGACGAGCGGATGAGGGTCACGGCCGAGGGCATGATGCTCCTTCTGGTCGGGGTGCGGGCCCCCAGTATCCCCGCCGACCCGGCCTCAGCGCGCCTCGAGCACGGTCGCACCCGGCGCTGATCCCTGCGCCAGCAGGCAGGAGTCGACAAGCCCGTCGGCCGCGAGCCCGGCCGCGATCTCGCGACCGTGCTCCTCGTCCTCGACCAGCGCGGCGACCGTCGGCCCCGAGCCGGAGACCAGGGCCCCGAGCGCTCCGCGCCGCTCCGCCGACTCGACCACCGGCTCGAGACCCGGGTGCAGCGCGAAGGCCGCGGCCTGGAGATCGTTGCGCAGGGTGGCGCCCAGCAGCTGCGGGTCACCGGCGCCGAGCGCCTGGAGCTGCTGAGGATCGACCTCCGGGACCACGGCCGGCTCACGTCCCAGGGAGCGGATGATCTCGTCGTGGCGCCGGTAGACCTCCGGGGTGGACAGGTGCCCGCCCGGGACGGCCAGCAGCCAGTGCCATCGACCACGGGTGAGGACGGAGGTGAGGTCCGCGCCGGTGCCGCGCCCCAGGGCGGTGCGCCCGAGCATCGCGAAGGGGACGTCGGCCCCGAGGCGGGAGCCCAGCCGACGCAGCTCCTCGCCGCTCAGGCCCACGCCCCAGAGCTGGTCGAGAGCCACCAGCGCGGCCGCGGCATCGGCCGACCCGCCGCCCATCCCGCCCGCGACCGGCACCTGCTTGTGGATGTGGAGGGCCGCACCCTCGTCGATGCCGTGCTCGGAGCGCAGCAGCTCGGCCGCGCGCAGGGCGAGATTGCTGCCGTCCAGCGGGATCCGGCCCGGCACCTCGGAGTCGACCTCGAGGGTCAGCGCGTCGGCACGGGTCGCGGTGACGGTCTCGAAGAGGTCCACGGCATGGAACAGGGTGGCCAGGGCGTGGTAGCCGTGGTCGTCGACGGCGCCGACGGCCAGGGACAGGTTGATCTTGCCGGGGGCCCGGACCACCACCCGCCGCTGCGCGCGCGTCATCGCGCGGTCTCCGCCGCGGAGCGGGCGATCGCGCGGAACTGCTCGATCTCGAGGGTCTCGCCGCGCGCACCGGGGTCGATGCCGGCGCCGCGCAGGATCGCCTCGGAGCGTGCCGCGGAGCCGGCCCAGACGGCCAGCGCCGCACGCAGGGTCTTCCGCCGCTGGGCGAAGGCGGCGTCGACGACGGCGAACACCGCCTCGCGCTCCTGGGCGGTGCCCAGCGGCTGCTCGTGGCGCACGAGCTCCACGAGCGCCGAGTCGACGTTCGGGACCGGCCAGAAGATCTGCCGGGAGATGCGCCCGGCCTGCACGGCGCGGCCGTACCAGGCGGCCTTCACGCTGGGACCGCCGTAGGTGCGGGAGCCCGGCCCGGCGGTCAGGCGGTCCACCACCTCGGACTGCACCATGACCAGGGCAGTCCGGATGCTCTCGAAGCGTTCGAGGATCGTCAGCAGAATCGGGGTGGCGACGTTGTAGGGCAGGTTCGCGACCAGCGCCGTCGGCGCCCCGGCGTGCGGCAGCGCCGGCAGCTCGGCGACCTGGAGGGCATCGGCGTGGACCAGGCGGAAACGGTCCTCTGCCACCCCGCGGGCGCGCAGGGTCATCGGCAGCAGCTCGGCGAGACCGCGATCCAGCTCGATCGCGACCACGTCCGCCTCCGCCTCGAGCAGACCGAGGGTCAGCGACCCCAGTCCCGGCCCCACCTCGAGCACGGACTGCCCGGGCTCCACCCCGGCGCGGTCCACGATGGTCCGCACGGTGTTGGGATCCATGACGAAGTTCTGACCGCGCTGCTTCGAGGGCCGGATGCCGGCGGCCTCGGCGAGTTCGCGGATGTCGCGTCCGGTCAGCAGCATCCCCGCCCCGGCCCCCTCGGCGCCGCTCATGCCGCGAGCGCTTCCGGCCAGGCGTAGACCTCTTCGGTGGTCGCGCGCACCGCGCGGCAGGCGTGCTCGAGCTCGGTGCCGGTGACCTCCGCGATGGTCGCCATGGTCAGCGGGATCAGGTACGAGGAGTTCGGCCGCCCCCGGTACGGGACGGGGGTGAGGAAGGGGGCGTCGGTCTCCACCATCACGCGCCCCAGATCCACCTCCGCGAGCGCGCCGCGCAGACCGTCGGCGTTCTTGAAGGTGACGGTGCCGGCGAAGGAGAGGTAGTGGCCGCGGTCCACGCACTCCCGCGCGAACTCGGCGTCGCCGGAGAAGCAGTGGAAGACCGTGCGCTC
This sequence comes from Brachybacterium sp. YJGR34, assembly GCF_003347015.1. Classification (GTDB taxonomy): domain Bacteria; phylum Actinomycetota; class Actinomycetes; order Actinomycetales; family Dermabacteraceae; genus Brachybacterium. The sequence continues at coordinate 30,521 of NZ_PNFB01000027.1, read as the reverse complement.
GGGCGCGCCGTCCGCGTCGAGCACCTCGAGCACGTCGCGGTGGGCGTCGCGGTCGTGGATCTGCAGCGGCAGGTCCAGCTCCTTGGCCAGCGCGATGTGCGCCCGGAAGGACTCGATCTGCGCGGCACGGGCCCGCTCGTCCCCGCGGGAGGTGCGGAACCAGTCCAGCCCGGTCTCCCCCACCACGATCATGCCCGGGCCCCGCAGGAGAGTGGACACCTCCGCGATCGCCTCGTCCAGACCGATCAGGGCGTTGCCGTCGTGATCGGTGCCGCGAGCGTGCAGCGCCGCCTCGTTGGGGTGCACGGCGACGCCGCCGCGCAGGCTCTCCGGGCGGTCCGGCGCCGCGAGCAGGGCGGCGGTCCAGCGCACGGCCTCGAGATCCGAGCCGATGGTGATCTGCGCGTCCACCCCGGCGGCCGCGGCACGCTCGACATGGTCCCGCACGCCCAGCTCCTCGTCGCCGTCGGAGAAGTCGAGGTGGCAGTGATTGTCGATCACCGGGTACGGGAGCGGCTCCGGCGCCGGCGGCCAGGAGCGGTCGCGCTTCGCTCCGCGCGGATCGAGAGCCTCGCGATCGCGCACCGGGGCCAGGGCGTGGGCAGACGCAGGGGCGGAGGCGGGAGCGGGTTCGGTCTCGTGCGGTGACGGCATGCGACCATGGTAGGAGGCTCCGGGCGCGCCGCCGTCCACGACCGGGCGGCAGCCGCAGCGCTCCGCCCTCCGGCACGGCGGCCGCGGTGCGATAGCTCACGCCCCCGCAGGGGGCGAAGTGCCGCGAGATGTGGCAGGATAGTTCGTTGTTGCGCGTCCTTTCGTGCACCCGAGCGCCCCGATTCCGCTGGACCGGGTTCGGGTCGCTGCTCGGGACGGATGCCAGCACCCGTTCATCCTCCGGACCGTCAAGGAGCGTCCCATGGCAGTGCCCAAGTTCAAGATGTCCCGTTCGCGCACGCACTCCCGTCGCTCGCAGTGGAAGGCGAACAACGCCGACCTCGTGCAGGTGACGGTCCGCGGGCGCACCGCCGCGGTGCCGCGCCGCCTGGCGAAGGCGTACCAGCGCGGTCTCCTGCAGATCGACGACTGATCGCGTCGCGGGCTCCGGCCCGGCGTGGAATCCTCGGGGAACGCCCCCGGCACCTGGTGCCGGGGGCGTTCTCGCGTCCGGGCGGGCGGCGGCCCGCCGGCGTCAGCGCCGCCGTGCGAGGGCCAGGTCGTAGAGCGCGCTCGCGCCGACGCCGGGGTGCCGTGCGGCCACGTCCTTCGCCGCGTCCTTGAGCCGCTCCCCCGCCGCGGCCCGCGCCAGCACCTGCTCCACGAGATCCTCGGGCGAGGCGGCGGCGGGCTCGGCGCCCTCGACGACGAGGACCACCTCGCCCAGCACCTCCCCCTCCTCGGCCCAGGCCGTGAGCTCGGCGAGGGTGCCGCGCACGATCTCCTCGTGGGTCTTGGTCAGCTCGCGGGCGACCGCTGCCCGGCGCTCGGCCCCGAAGGCCTCGGCCATCGCCGCAAGCGTCGCGGCGGTGCGGCGCGGTGACTCGAAGAACACCATGGTGCGCTGCTCGGCGGCGAGCGGCTCGAGCGCGGTGCGGCGCCGGCCGTCACGGCGCGGCGGGAATCCCTCGAAGGTGAAGCGGTCCGGGGCGATGCCGGAGGCGGCGAGCGCCGTGAGGACGGCCGAGGGGCCGGGGATCACCGTGACCCGGTACCCGGCCGCGGCCGCCGCGCGCACCGCCGCGAAGCCGGGGTCGGAGACGACCGGCATCCCGGCGTCGGTGACGACGAGGACGCGCCTGCCTGTCGCCAGCGCCTCGAGCAGCGCATCGGTGCGCTCGGCCTCGTTGTGCTCGTGGTAGGAGAGGATCCGCCCGGTGGTGGTCACCTCCAGCTCCCTCACCAGGCGGGCGAGCCGGCGGGTGTCCTCGGCCGCGATCAGATCGGCCTCGCCGAGGGCCCGCATCAGGCGCACCGAGGCGTCCAGCGGGTTGCCGATCGGGGTCGCGGCGAGGGTGAGGACTCCGGATTCGAGCATCCGCCCATGCTAGTCAGCACCGGCCGCCCCGAGTCCCCGCCGGCGATGTCCTAGCATGTGCGAGTGCACACGGAGGAGGAGGGGTCCCGCCCCGAGGACACCGTGCTCTCCGCGGACGCGCCGTCGGACGGCTCCGCCGCGGGCCCGGCGCACGCCGCACCCCCCGCGGACCCGGACACCGCGCTCGCCTCCTTCCGCCGACGCCTGCACACCTTCGACCTGCCGCTCTCGAGGATGGCCTGGGCCGGGGCGATGGCCGTCTTCGGGCTCGCACTGGTGCTGCGGCTGTGGGGGCTGGGCTCGATCGGGGAGCTGATCTTCGACGAGACCTACTACGTCAAGGACGCCTACGCCCTCACGCAAGAGGGCGTGGAGATGTCCTGGCCGGACGAGCACGACGCCGTCTTCGAGGCCGGGGACGTGGACACCTACGAGGAGACCGGCTCCTACGTGGTCCATCCCCCGCTGGGCAAGTGGCTGATCGGCGCCGGGATGACGCTGGTGGGGGCCGACTCCCCCTGGGGGTGGCGCCTCTCCTCCGCACTGCTCGGCGCCGTCTCGGTGCTGATGCTCGCCCGGATCGGACGGCGGCTGTTCCGCTCCACGACCGTCGGCCTCATCGCCGCGCTGCTGCTCGCGATCGACGGCGTCGCCCTGGTGCACTCGCGCACCAGCCTGCTGGACCCCTTCGTGATGTTCTTCGCCCTCGCGGCCTTCGGCGCGCTGCTCATCGACCGCGACCGCTTCCGTGAACGCCTGGCCCTGGCCGCCGTCGACCTGCAGGAGCTCGGACAGGACCCCCCTGCGCTCGGGATCTCCGGCGGCCCGCGGCCCTGGCGCCTGCTGGCCGGGGTGCTGCTGGGGATGGCGTGCTCCGTGAAGTGGTCCGGGCTGTACTTCCTGGCGGTCTTCGGGATCATGACCGTGCTGTGGGACTGGTGGGCGCGACGCACCATCGGCCAGCGGGACTGGCTGGTGGGCGGACTGGTGCGCGATGCGGTCCCCGCCTTCGTCGCCATGGTGGGCACCGCCGCGGTCACCTATCTGGCCTCCTGGGCGGGCTGGTTCGCCTCCTCCGTCGGCTACCATCGCGAGCTCGCCGCCGAGCGCGGAGTGGACACCGGCAACGGCGTGCTGGACTCGCTGCTCTCGCTGTGGCTCTACCACCGCCAGGCGTACGCGTTCCATGTGGGCCTGGACTCCGAGCATCCCTACCAGGCCCATCCGGCGGGCTGGCTGCTGCAGCTGCGGCCCACCAACTTCTACTACCGCTCCTTCGACTACGGGGAGAACGGCTGCGAGGTCGCCGAGTGCGGCGCGCACATCCTCTCCGTCGGCAACCCGCTGATCTGGTGGCTGGGGACGCTCGCCCTGGCGGTCACCGTGGTGCTCGCGATCTGGCGCCGCGACGGACGGGCCTGGGCGGCGCTGGCCGGTCTCGCCGCCGGGTACCTGCCCTGGCTGCTGTACAGCGAGCGCACCATCTTCACCTTCTACGTCATCGCCTTCGAGCCCTGGTTCCTGCTGTGCCTGGCCTACGTGATGGCCCTGGTGATCGGCCCCCGGGGAGCGGACGGGGAGCGGCGCCTGGCCGGCGGGCTGTTCGTGGGCTCCCTGCTGGTCCTCATCGTGCTGGTCTCCGCCTTCTTCTGGCCGGTGTGGACGGGGCAGGTGCTGGACCTGGAGCAGTGGCGCTATCGCATGTGGCTGCCCAGCTGGACATAGACCCCGGTCCCTCAGTCCCGGGTCCGGACGTGGCGGGGATCACTCCGCGGGCCGCTACGATGACCGCATGGCCTCAGCGCTCCGCGACCTCGCCCGCGACCTCGGCGTGAGCACCCGGCACCAGGAATGGGACGGCACCGTCCAGGACGTCCCGGACAGCACACTGCGCGCCGTCCTCCGCGCTCTCGGCGCGGACGCCGACTCCGCGGAGGGCATCGCGGCGGTGCGCGCCGAGCACGAGCGCCGCCCCTGGACCCGGACCCTGCCGCCGGTCACCGTGCTGCGCGAGGACCTCGCCAGCACCGTCCCCGTCCACGTGGACCACGGCACCGCAGTCAGCGTGCAGCTGCGCCTCGAGGACGGCGGGCTGCGCCGGCTCGAACAGGGCGAGGACCACACGCCCCCGTACGACCTCGACGGCACCCTGCGCGGACGTGCCCGCTTCCACCTGCCCTCAGGACTCCCCCTGGGCTGGCATCGCCTCGTCGCCGAGACCTCCGACGGCGCCGAGGAGGCCGATCTGGTCGTCGCCCCGGCGCGCCTCACCGCGCACGAGCACCTCGCCTCCCGGCGCGCCGTCGGGCTCCAGGCCCAGCTGTACTCGGTGCGCTCGGAGCGCTCCTGGGGCATCGGAGACCTCGCCGATCTGCGGGACCTCGCCGCGATCACGGGTGCCCGCCACGGCGCGGACTTCCTGCTCGTCAATCCCCTGCACGCCTCGTACCCGACCCCGCCGACGGAGCCCTCCCCGTACCTCCCGGTCACCCGCCGCTTCACGAGCGCGCTCTACCTGCGGATCGAGGACGTCCCCGAGCTCAGAGACCTGCCCGCGCATGCCCGGCAGCGCATCGAGCTGCTGCGGCGGGAGGTGGCCGCCGGGAACCGGCGCACAGATCGCCTCGAGCGCGACGGGGTGCTCGCCGCGAAGCTCGCGGCGCTCGAGGAGCTGCACGCCGTGCCCCTGACCGCCGCCCGGCAGGCCCTGCTGGACGCCTACCGGGCTCGCGAGGGCCAGGGACTGGAGGACTTCGCCCTGTGGTGCGCGCTCGCCGAGCGCGTCCACGGCACCGCCGACGAGGACCTGCTGCACCGCCTCGACGAGAGCACCGTCGAGCAGGCGCGGCGGAAGCTGGCGGGCCGCATCGATTTCCATGTGTGGACGCAGTGGCTGCTGGACGAGCAGCTGGGCGCGGCGCAGGCCGCGGCCCGCGAGGCCGGGATGCGGATCGGTATCATGCACGATCTCGCCGTGGGGGTCGAGCAGCACGGCGCGGACGCCTGGCGGCTGCGAGAGGTGCTGGCCGAGGGCATCGGCGTGGGCGCACCGGCGGACCAGTACAACCAGCAGGGGCAGAACTGGCACCAGCCGCCCTGGCACCCCGAGCGGTTGCGCGAGGCCTCCTACCGGCCCTGGCGCGACATGCTGCGCACCCTCATGCGCCATGCCGGCGCGCTGCGGATCGATCACGTGCTGGGGCTGTTCCGGCTGTGGTGGATCCCCGAGGGGCACGAGGCCTCCGACGGCGCGTACGTCGCCTACGATCACGAGGCGATGCTCGGGATCCTCGCGCTCGAGGCGCACCGCGCGGGCACGATCGTGGTGGGCGAGGACCTCGGCACCTTCGAGCCCTGGGTCCGGGACCACCTGGTCGAGCGCGGGATCCTGGGCACCTCGATCCTGTGGTTCGAGGCCGACGACGAGAGCGAGCCGCTGCCCGCGGAGGACTACCGCACCCTGTGCATGGCCTCGGTGTCCACCCACGACCTCCCGCCCGCCGCGGGCTATCTGCAGGGCGACCACGTCGCGCTCCGCCACACGCTGGGCCTGCTGGAGCGCGGGCTCGACGAGGAGCTCGACGCCGCCGCCGCGGCCCGGGAGCAGGTCCTCGCGATGCTGCGGGCGGAGAGCCTCCTGGCGGACGGGACGACGAGCATCGAGGAGCAGGTGATCGCCCTGCACCGCCACCTGGCGCGCACCCCGTCGCTGCTGCTGGGCGTCTCGCTCGTGGACTGCGTGGGCGAGCGGCGGATCCAGAACCAGCCGGGCACCGACGAGGAGCACCCGAACTGGCGGATCCCGCTCGCGGACGCGGCGCTGTCCCCGGTGACGGTCGACGACCTGGCCGACCACGAGCGCACCGCGCGCCTGCTGGCGGCGGTGCGCGAGGAGCTCACCCGGCGGTGACCTGCTCCCACTGGTCGCGCTGCGCGAGGAACTCGCGCGCAGCCCGCTGGGCGCCCTCGAGCGAGTGGTGCGCGCCCCAGCCGCACTGGACCTCGTTGGCGGCCGGCACCTCCGCGGCCTCCAGGAGATCGCGCAGGCCGGCCTCGAGAACGGGGGCGAAGCCCTCGGCCGTGTGGTCCCCGAACAGCAGCACGTAGAAGCCGGTGCGGCAGCCCATCGGCGAGACGTCCAGCACGTCCGCGGTGTGATCGCGCAGCAGCTCGGCCATCAGGTGCTCGAGGGAATGGACCGTCTCGGAGTCGAGATGGGAGAGATTGGGCTGGGTGAAGCGCACATCGAACTTGGTGAGCACGTCGCCGCCGGGGAGCTCCTTGCGGTCCGCGATGCGGAGGTAGGGCGCGGCGACGGTGCGGTGGTCGAGGTTGAAGCTCTCGACGTTCATGCGGGGAGCGGGCTCGGTCATGGGTTCTTCTCCTCGGGGATGCTCGGGGGTCGGGGGCGGGATCAGCGGCTGGAGCGGGCGGTGCGCCCGCGCACCACGCCGACGAACTCCTGGCGCAGCGGGTCGTCGGCCGCGCGGGGCCAGACCAGCGCGATCCGGGTCGGCTCGCCGTCGCGGAGCGGGCGGTGGACGGCGTCCTTGCGGTGGTGCAGCCGGGCCAGGGACAGCGGCATGCGGGTGAAGCCGACGCCGGTCGCGACCACCTCCACCCTCCCGCGCGCATCGTCGGGGTGCTCGGAGGGGATCTCGGTCTCGCCCACCAGGTCGTCCTCGCCGATCTCGTCGAGCAGGCTCAGCACGTTGTCCGAGCCGACCACGATCGAGGCCCGCTCCTCCCACAGCGGGACGGCGTGGAGGTCCTCGGACTCCAGCGGGAGCCGGACGAAGCACATGTCGACCTCCCCCTCCGCGAGCGCGGCGTGCTGGCGCGAGAGGGCCACCGGGACGAGCTCGAGCCAGGCGTCGCGACGGCCGGACTTCCAGCGACGCAGGAAGCGATCGGGCTCGACGCCGGGCACGAAGCCGACGCGCAGGGTGGGGTGATCCATGGGTCCAGCCTACGGCGCGCGGCGGTGTCTCAGACCCCGGCGCCGCGGACGTCCCGCTCGGAGCGCGCCAGCACCCGCAGCAGCGCCGGGGTGAAGCGATCCGGGCGGGAGAGGTTCTCGAGGTGGGAGCCGCGGCCGAGCAGCTCGAGCCGGCCCCGCGGCGCGGCCTCGACGAAGGAGCGTTCGTCGAGGCGCAGCTGGTCGAGGCGGCCGTGCAGGAAGGCCACCGGCACCTCGACCCTCCGCAGATCCGCGCGGAGGTCGAGGCTCGCCACGGCGTCCATCGCCGGGGCGACCACGGTCGCCTCGGCACGGCCGCCGCGCAGGTAGGCCCGCGCACCCTCGGCGCCGAGGACGATGCGGAACACACGCCCGCCCGCTCCCGGGCGCATGCCCGGCACCAGATCGGACCACGCGATCATCCGCCCGTAGAGACGGGCCGTGGTGGCGGTGGGCTGGACGGCGGCGCCGCAGGCGACGAGCGAGCCCAGCGGGAACGAGGGCTCGGCCCGGGCGTTCCGGGCCGCGACGTGGATCGCGAGCATCCCGCCCAGCGAGCTGCCCACCAGGTGCACGGGCAGCCCCGTGCGGTGCGCGGCGCCGCGCACCTCCTGCTCGAGGGCCTCCCGCGCCGCCTCGAGGGTGAAGGGCTCGTCGCGGCGTTCACCGTGGCCGGGCAGGTCCGGTGTGCTCACCGCGTGTCCGGCGGCGCGGAGGGCCGGCACCTGCCGGTCCCATTGGCTGTGGGAGGTGCGGGTGCCGTGGACCATCACCACCGGCCACGGCGCCTCGGGCGCACCGCCGCCGTTCATGCCGGCACGCCCTGGGCCGCGCAGCGGCGGAGGATCCGGGTGAAGCGCTTGGGCCGCGAGAGGTTCGCGACGTGCCCGGCGTCCTCGAGGATCACCAGCTCCGCGTCGCGGGCGACCTCGAGGAAGAGGGCCTCATGGCGGCGGAAGGGGTCGTGCTCGCCGTTGACGAAGGTCAGCGGGACGTCGATCGCGGCGACGTCGGCCAGCAGATCGAGCGCGCCGATGGTGCGCACGACGGTCCGGATCACTCCGTGGGCGCGGCCCCCGCCGTAGTAGCGCCGGGCGGCCTTCCGGGTGTGGCGCCGGGCGAAGGAGCGCGCGATCCGCGCGTCGGAGTCCCCCGGCATCCAGTCCTTCATCGCCATCCACAGGCCGTAGAGCCGGGCCATCGCGGGGCCGGGCACGATCGTGCAGTCGGCGGCGACCACCCCGGCGAGACGGTCGGGCCGGGTGCCGGCCCAGTGCAGGGTGAGATAGCCGCCCAGGGAGAGCCCCACCAGCAGCGGCGGCTCCGCGCAGGCCTCGACGGCCTCGTCGATCGTCGCGAGCGCTCCCCGGAGCGTGAAGGGCTCGCCGCGGCGGCGCCCGTGCCCGGGAAGATCCGGGGCGATCACCTCGTAGCCCTTGTCCCGCAGCCGACGCTTCTGGCCCTTCCACATGGTCCGCGAGGAGCGCACGGCATGGATCAGCACGATGCTGCGTGTCACCGATCCCCCTCCCCTGCGCCGCGTCACCGGTCTCCGTCCCGGAGCGTACCGCCCGTCGGGACGTCCCGGCAGGTCCGGCCATGCCCGGGAGCCGGCCGCACCGTCAGTCCCGGGGATCCTCGCCGTCCTCCGGTCCCGAGGACGTCCCGGGGACCGCGGGCGCCGGGCCGTCGTCGAGCTGCCGCAGCAGGAAGACGAGGTCCAGCCAGCGCCCGAACTTGAATCCCACCTGCGGCAGCATGCCGACGCTGCGGAAGCCGAGCGCCTCGTGCAATCGGATCGAGGCGGTGTTGCTCGCATCGATGCCGGCGACCATGACGTGGACGCCGTGGGCCCGGGCCCGGTCCAGCAGGGCCTCCATGAGTCGGCGTCCCACGCCCTGCCCGGTGCTCGCCGGGCGCACGTACACCGAGTGCTCGACGGTCCGGCGGAAGCCGTCATGCGGGCGGAAGGGGCCGTAGCTCGCGAAGCCGAGCACCTCGCCGTCGGCGAGCGCGACCAGGACGGGGAATCCCGCGCGGCGCCGCTCCTCGCGCCAGCGTGCGCGGTCCGCGAGGTCCACCCGGGTGTCGTTCCAGATCGCCGTGGTGTGCTCGACGGCGTGGTTGTGGATCTCGGTGATCGCCGGGAGGTGCTCCTCGCGGGCCTCGTGGATCTCCATCGTGTCCTCCGACGTCTCGTCCGCGGCTCTCGGCGCCGCGGCTCAGGGTGTGTGGTCTGCGGGGGTGGGGCACCGGGGGTGCTGCATGGACCGGTCCGCCCCGCGACGGCCCCGCGCCGGAATCTCCCGACGGCGCCCTCGGCAGTCTCGTGGATCCACCGTCCCTCGCGCCAGGTCGTCCATGCCCTGCCGCGCTCGGTCGCCGCGGCCGCCCCTCGCCGCCGCTCTCCTCGCCCGCCCGTCCGGGACGGTGGGCCGTCTATGCTCCAGGCGGTGCGACGCAGTCACCCCGATCGGGTGACGTCCCCGACTCCGTCGTGGCCGAAGGTGGAGGCATGCAGCAGCGACCGAGACTCGTCACCGGTGCGCTCACCGCCACCGGCACCTGGCTGCGCAGCATCCGCCCCGAGCGCCGCCACCTGCGCCAGGACACCATCGCGGCAATGCCCAGCGCCGTCTCCAGCGTCCCCGACGGCATGGCCTCGGCGGCGCTGATCGGGGTCAGCCCCGTCATCGGGCTGTACTCGAGCATCATCGGTCCGGCCGTCGGAGGGCTGACCTCGAGCACGAGGATGATGATCGTCAGGACCACCACCGCGGCGGCGCTCGCGGCGGGCTCCGCGCTCGCGACCGTCGACGAGGAGCACCGCACCTCCGCGCTGTTCCTGCTGACGATCATCAGCGGAGCGCTGATGATCGTCGCGGGCGTCGCGCGCCTGGGCCGGTACGCCCGCTTCGTCTCCCACTCCGTGATGACGGGCTTCCTCACCGGTGTCGCCGCCAGCATCATCTTCGGTCAGCTCTCCGGTCTCACGGGAGCCGAGGTCTCCGGCAGCACCAACCTCGCCAAGGCCTTCGACCTCGTGAGGCACCTGGGTCGGATCGATCCGTGGACCTTCGTCGTCGGGCTGCTCACGCTCGGGATCCTGTACGGGCTGCAGCGGACGCGCTTCTTCTCCGTCAGCGCCCTGGCGGCCCTGATCCTGCCCACCCTCCTGGTGGTGCTGGCCGGGCTCGAGAGCGTCGCCCAGGTGCAGGACGGCGGCGAGATCCCCGCCGGCATCCCCCGACCGGCCCTGCCGGACCTCGGCCTGCTCTCCGTCGACCTGGTCGCCGGCGCCGCCGCCGTCGCGGTCATCGTCCTCGTCCAGGGGGCGGGGGTCAGCGAGTCCTCCCCCAACGAGGGCGGCGAGCCCTCGAGCACGAACCGCGACTTCATCGCGCAGGGGATCGCGAACGTCGCGGTGGGTCTGTTCCGCGGTCAGCCCGTCGGCGGCTCCGTCAGCGGCACCGCGCTGAACGTCGCGGTGGGCGCCCGCACCCGCTGGGCAGCGATCCTCTCCGGCCTGCTGCTGCTGCCGATCGTGGTGCTGTTCTCCGGGCTCGTCGGCCTCGTGCCCGAGCCCGTACTGGCGGGTGTGCTGATCTTCGCCGCGATCGGCGCGATCAAACCCGCCACGCTCAAGGTCATCTGGCGCACCGCGCTGACCTCGAAGGTCGCCATGGGCACCACGTTCCTCGCCACGCTGTTCCTCCCGGTCGCGGCCGCCGTCGGCATCGGCGTGGCGCTGTCGCTGGTGATGCAGCTGAACCAGGAGACCAACGATCTGAAGGTCGTCGAGCTCGAGCCGCTGCCGGACGGTCGGTTCCGGGAGAGGCCGGCGCCGCGAACGCTCACCAGCCACCAGCCCACGGTGCTGGACGTCTACGGCAGCCTGCTCTACGCCGGGTCGAAGACCATGCAGGCACGTCTTCCCGATCCCACAGGCGCCGAGGGCGCGGCCGTGATCATCCGACTCCACGGGCGCACCGCCCTCGGGGCGACCTTCTACCGGATGATGGCGGACTACGCCCGCCAGCTCGCCGCCCACGGCGGACGGCTCTATCTCTCCGGCCTGGACCCACAGCTGCTGGAGCAGGCCGAGCGCGCCGGCGGCATGGACCTGACCGGACCGGTGCAGGCGCTCACCGCGACCGGGCTGATCGGGGAGTCGACGAACCGGGCGCTCGCCGAGGCCCGCACCTGGCTCGTCACCCACGACGCCGATCCCCCCGCCCCCGATGCGGAGAGCGGACCACCCCCGGAGCCGAGGGACGGCGGGGACCGATGACCGGCCGCCCGGGAGGGCCCGTGCCGGTCCGCACGCCCACCAGCGCGGAGCTGCTGCGCACCGTGCCCCTGGCGCTGCTGATCGGCGTGATGTGCGCCGTCACGCTGGTGGCGCTGTCCTGGCTGGCCGAGCGCCTGCAGGTGGCGATCTGGGAGGAGCTGCCCGGCGCGTGGGGTCTCGCGGGAGCGGACGGACTGCCCTGGTGGTGGACCGTCGGCGTGCTCACCGTGACGGGACTGCTCGTCGGCGCGACGGTCCGGTGGACTCCGGGTCACGCCGGCAACGACCCGGCCACGACCGGCATGGTCGCCCCTCCTCTGCCCGTGCACGCGCTGCCCGGGCTCGCCCTCGCCCTCGTCCTCGGTCTCGCCGGCGGCGTCAGCCTGGGCCCCGAGAACCCGATCATCGCGCTGAACGTGGCGCTCGCCGTCTGGCTGGTCTCCCGCCGTGCGCGCACCGCCGTCGACCCGGCCCGTCCGACCGTGCTCGCGACCTCCGGCACCATCGGCGCGCTGTTCGCGACACCCGTGGCCGCCGCGCTCCTGATCACCGAGGCGTTCGCCGAGCGCGGGTCCGACGGACGCCGGGTGTTCGACCGGCTCTTCCTGCCGCTGGTCACCGCCGGGGCCGGTTCGGTAACGGCGTACGCGGTCGGTGCCCCGAGCTTCTCGGTCGATGTCGCCGCCTATCTCGCCCCGTCGGGGTGGGACCTGCTGACGGCACCGGCGCTCGCGATCGTCGCGGCGCTGCTGGTCGCCCTCGGCGCCTCCGCCCTGCCGATCGTGCACCGCGTGGTCCACACGATCGGCAGCCCCGTGCTCGCCCTCGGGCTCGGCGGGCTCGTCCTGGGCGTCCTCGGCGTGCTGGGCGGACCGCTGACCCTGTTCAAGGGGCTCGACGAGATGCAGCAGCTCGCCGAGACGGCGGACGAGCGCGCCTGGCACCAGATCCTGGCCCTCGCGGTGGTCAAGGTCGCGGCCCTCGTCGTCGCCACCGCGGCGGGCTTCCGCGGCGGTCGCGTCTTCCCCGCGGTGTTCGTCGGCGTCGCCCTGGGACTCGCGGCGACCGAGCTGCTGCCGGCCGTGCATCCGGCCGTCGCCGTCGCGGCCGGAGTCATGGGCGCCGTGATCGCCGTCGACCGCGACGGCTGGATCGCCCTGTTCATGGCGGCCGTGGTGGTCGGCGACGTGCAGCTGCTGCCGCTGCTGTGCCTGACGCTCGCCCCGCTGTGGCTCGTCGCCCGACTGCTCCCGGAGATGCTCGTCCCGGCGCCGGCCGCCGGAGGTCCCGAGTTCCGGGCCCTCGCCCGGCACCGGCCCACGGCGTCGTCATGATCCGCGGCCCGCTCGCGGCGACGGCCCGGGGCCCGCGACGGCCCCTGCTCCCCCACCCCGCCCGGCACCCGGTGCGCGGGTCTCGTGGACATGCCACCATGTGGCGCATGACCCCCTCTCCCCTCGCGCACGTGCACGCACCGGATCCTGAGGAGCGCCGGCGTCCCGGGCCGCAGCCGTCGGGGCGGGAGCGGGCGTGAGGGCGCGCGGAGGGGCCGACGAGACCTCGCGCCGCCGGGACGCGCCGAGGTTCGGCCGGCCGACCTCGCGCGATGTCGCCGCGGGTCTCGTCACCGGACTGTTCTCGATCCCGGAGGGCATGGCCTACGCCACCGTCGGCGGCTTCGCCGCGCCGCTCGGACTCTGGTCGGGTGCCGTGCCGACGGTCATCGGCGCCTTCTTCTCCCGCACCGTGCTGATGGTGACGACGCTGACCAGCGCCATCGTGCTGACGGCCCACAGCGTGCTGTCCGACGCGGGCCTGGATCCCGGCGACGTCGGTGCGATCGCCGCCATGACCGTCATGACCGGACTCTGGATGGCGCTCCTGGGCCTCCTGCGCCTGGGGGCCGTGATGTCGTTCGTCTCGACCGCCGTGATGACGGGCTTCACCGCGGGGATCGCGCTGCAGATCGTCGCCGGCGTGCTGCACGACGCCACGGGATACGCCCCTCAGGCGCACAACACGATCGGCAAGTTCGTCGAGTCGCTCCTGCACGTCGGCGAGTGGGACGTGCCCACGCTGCTCGTGTCCCTCTCCACCGTCGCGGCCTGGGCCGTCATGGTGCGCATCAAGCGGCTCCGCAAGGCCGCCACGCTCCTCAGCCTCGTCCTGGTCACGGTGGTCGTGGGGGTCGCGGGGATCGGCGTCGAGAAGGTCTCCGACATCGCCGCGATCCCGCGCTCGCTGCCGCCGTTCACGCTGCCGGACCTGGCATCCCTGCCGGCACTGGCGGCCGGGTCCTTCGCGATCGCCCTGGTCGCGCTCGCCCAGGCGTCCGGGATCGGCTCGGCGGTGCCCAACCCCGATGGCTCGCGCACCGACGTCTCGAAGGACTTCGTCGCCCAGGGCGCCGCGAACGTCGCCGGCGGCTTCTTCGGGGCGCTGCCGGTGGGCGGCTCGCTCTCGCGCACGGGCGTCGCCACCAGCAGCGGCGCGCAGACGCGCTGGGCGGGCGTCTTCAGCGGCATCTGGCTGATCCTCATCGTCGTCACCGTCGGGCCGGTCGCCGGCCTCATCCCGATGCCCGTCATCGGAGGCCTGCTGCTGGTCATCGGCGGCGAGCTGATCCGGGGACGGTGGCACGACATCCGGCTCGTCACGCGCACCTCGCGGCTGTCGGCCACGGCCATGATCGTGACCTTCGCGGCGACCACCGAGCTGCCGCTGCAGCAGGCGATCTTCCTCGGCGCGGCCCTGTCGATCGTGCTGTTCGCGGTGCAGGTCGCCGAGCGCGGTCGGATCGTGGAGCTGGTGCGCACCGGAGACGGCGACTTCCGGACCGAACCCGCCCCCGCCGAGCTGCCCAGCGGCCGGACCACCGTCCTGCACTACGCCGGAACCGGCTTCTTCGCCGAGGTGAACCGCCTGCAGGAGGAGTGGCCGCGGACCGCCGACACGCACGACGCCGGGCTCGTGATCTCGCTGCGGGGTTCCGCCGGCATCCCCTCGACGACCTTCCTCGAATCGCTCGACACGCTCCTGACCCGATGGCACGAGGCCGGCATCGAGGTGGTGCTCTGCGGGGTGCCCGCCGAGCTGCACGAGCACCTGGACCGCAGCGGACTGTCCGAGCACCTCAAGGGAGCGATCGTCGACGATTCCGGGGCCGTGCTCGCGACCGTGGGAGAGGCCTATCGGATCGCCGAGGGACGACGGCTCGCGCGGAGCTCGCCGTCCGCACCGGACGGGGCCTGACCCGCGCCGTCGGTCTCCCCGCCGCGCGGCCGGGCGGGGCGGGTCGAAGCGCCCCGGCGCCTGGTACTCTGCGGCATCGCCGGCGCGCCGACGCACCGGCGGCGCTCCCTGCCCTCGATCGGGGCGGCGAGCGCGTCCGGCGCACGTTCTGCACGCTTCACCCCAAAAAGGTGAGCCCCGCCGGACTCCGCCCGACGACCATCATCAGGGGCGGAGACTCGCACGGCACCCTCGTGCACGCCCACTGCCTATAGAGGAGAACATCATGGAGGGCTTCCCCCTCGTCAACCTTCTGATCCTGATGCTGTGGTTCTTCATGCTGCTGGCATGGATCTGGCTGCTCATCTCCCTGGTCGTCGACGTGCTGCAGCGCGACGACTTCTCGGGATGGGCCAAGGCCCTGTGGACCTTCTTCCTCATCGTCCTGCCGTTCCTGGGCAGCCTGATCTACCTGGTCGCCTTCGGCGGTCGGCTCAGCGCCCGCGGCCTCGCGCGCACCACGGGGATCCCCACGGCGCAGAGCACCCCGGAGCAGCCGCCGGCCCCGTGGCCCAGCGCCTCGGCCGAGCTCGAGAAGCTCATCAAGCTCCGCGAGGACGGCGAGCTGACGCTGCGGGAGTTCGAGACGCAGAAGGCCAAGATCCTCGGCTCCTGAGCCGAGCGAGGACGACACGCCCATGAACACCGATGTCGATCGGACGATCGGCGAGGACACCCCCGACCTCAAGGACTACATCTCCGTGGTCCTGCTGGCCGTGACCGCCGTGCTCACCGCATGGAGCGGCTTCGAGTCGAGCAAGTGGGGCGGGGAGATGTCCATCGCCTTCTCCAATGCCTCGTCGGCACGGGTCGAGGCCTCGCGCCACGAGACCCGGGCCGAATCGGCGCGGAACTTCGACCTGCAGATCTTCGGCTCCTACATCGAGGCGGTCTCGACCGGCGATGCGGAGCGCGAGGAGTTCGTGCAGACGCGGTTCACCGACCACTTCGCCGTCGCCTTCGAGGCCTGGATCGCCACGGAGCCGCTGGAGAATCCCGAGGCGCCCCGATCGCCCTTCGTCATGGAGGAGTACGTGCCGCCCGGGACGGCGGAGGCGGCGGAGGCCGACGCCCGCGCCGACCAGCGTTATCAGGATGCACTGGACTACAACCAGCGCGGCGACAACTACACGCTGCTGACCGTGCTGTTCGCGCTGGTGCTGTTCTTCAGCGCGATCTCGCAGAAGCTGCGCTCCGCGCGGCTGTCCTACGGCGTCCTGGCACTGGCCGCGGTCTTCCTCGTCATCGGGGTGGTCCTGCTGATCTCCTACCCGAAGATCATCTGACGGGCCGCTCCACCGGCGCCACCGCGAGGCGAGGGGGCATCCACCGAGTGGTGGATGCCCCCTCGCCGTGCGTGGAGCGGTGCTGCCTGGCCCGAGGCAGCCCCATTGCCGAGGCATCGTGTCCCGGACAGCGAGATGGCGCCGCCCCCGAGGGGACGACGCCATCTCACGATCAGGCGCGGAGATCAGTCCACGAACGCGAGGCGGAGAGCCTGCTCCTGCTCGTTGGAGAGGTTGGTGTGCACCAGGTGCGGGTGCAGGCCGGACTGGCCGAAGGCATCCTTCACCTTGTCCTGGACCGCGTCCGAGGTCAGCAGGAAGACGGCCGAGGTGCCCTCGGTGACCTCGTTGCGGACCTCCTTGATGAAGTCGTCGTCGATGCCGATATCGGCCAGCGAGCCGGCGACGCCGCCGGAGGCAGCACCGATGGCGGCGCCGAGCAGCGGGACGAAGAAGATCAGGCCGAACAGGAAGCCCCAGAACGCGCCACCGGTGGCACCGGCGCCGGTCAGGTTGTTGAGCTGCGTCGTCTTGGGCTTCTTCTTGCCGTTCTCCCACTTGACGGTCGCGGCGTCGACGACGCGGATGAGCTCCTCCTTCTGGAGGGTCTTGAGCAGGTCGACGGACTTGTCGGCCGAGTTCGCATCGTCGAACTTCCAGACGGTGAACGTTGCCATGGTGGCTCCTTCTTCTCGGGGTTCTTTCCACAGACTATCCTCCCGCGGCGGCGGATCACGCTCCTCGCCCCTTCCGGGTGAAAACGCGGCGGCACGCGAAGATACGCTCGGCGACGGGGCGAGCGCGCCGGCCGACGGTCGCCGCGCCTGCCTCGATCGAGCACGCGGGAGCTCCTCGCCCGCGACCCCTCTCATACCTCGGGAGCAGCTGATGTCCTCCTCGGATCCGACGACCGCTGCCGCGACGGGGCTCGCCTCCGGGGCGGCCCCGGTGCGCATCGTCTACCGCACCCTCGCGGTGCTCCTCATCGGATGGGGCGTGCTGCGGGTGACCGGAGCGGGCACGGCCCACTGGACGCCGTCGGCTCTGCTCTACTACACGGTGCTCTCGAATCTGCTGTGCCTGGGATGGATGCTGCTCAGCCTGGCGCGGAGCCTGCGCGGCACGAGCGCGGCGCAGCGGGCGACGCCCTCGGCACGGTGGGCCGCAGCCGTGATGATGGCGATCACGGTGACGATGCTGATCTACCTGGTCGTGCTCGCCCCCGCCGCCTTCTCCCAGCCGGGCACCTACGAGCCGTTCACCCTCACCGACAACCTGGTGCACATCGTGACGCCGCTCCTGGTCATCGTCGACTGGCTGGTGTTCGTCCCGCGGGGACACCTGCGCTGGTTCGACCCGCTGCTGTGGCCGGCGATCCCCTACGTCTACCTCGCGTTCGCCTTCCTCTACGGCGCCCTGGGTGGCGCGTTCGGCAATGGCGCCACGTATCCGTATCTGTTCATGGACGTGGGCCGGTGGGGCGTGGGCGGTGTGGTGCTGTGGACCCTGGGACTGACCGTGGCCCTGGAGGCCGTCGCCTTCGCTTCTCTGGGGATCGACCGGCTGCTGGCACGGGTGGGCGCGCCGCGGCGGGCCCGGCGTGCCGCCACCCTCTGACCGTACGCATCACCCGTCCCGATCAGGAGCGGCGGCGCCGGGTGAGCGCCTCTCAGGAGGTGCTCTCCGGCCCGTCGGCCTCCGCCAGGGCGTCCAGCGCCTCGTCGGTCTCCCGTGCCCGGTCGGCGACCTCGCCGGCGGCCGCCTCGATCGCGGCCGCGCTGATCAGCTCGGCATCGACGATCGAGCCCAGGGCGTCGACCACGGCGGTGTCGGAGACGATCTCGGCGGCGATCAGCGTACGCAGGGTGTCGATCGCGGCTGCCGCCTTGATGTCCTCGGCCTCGGCCACCGCGGCCGTCGCATCGAGCAGCGCGGCACCGGTCACGGCCTCGGCGATCTCGATGGACGCCTCGGCCTCGGCGATCGCCGCGACCTCCTCGCCCACGATCAGCGCCGCCTCGGGGGTGAGCAGGCCCTGGGCGATCATCTCGCCGCCGACGCCCCGCACGGCCGCCTTCAGGCGGGTGGCCCAGGAATGCTCGAACAGCAGGATGCCGACGGACTCGCCCACCGGGATCTCCTGCGCGATCTGCTCGATCTCCCGCGCGCCGATGCCGAGCTCGCCGCCGCTCGCCGTCTCCGTCGCACCGGCCGCCGCACGCAGCGCGTCGATCACCGAGCCGATCTCGACGGCGTCCTCCTCGTCCATATCGTAGAGATCGAGGTCGACGACCGTCTCCTCGTCCACCCGGCTCAGGAACCGCATGTCGATCACGCGAATGGTGCCGCCGGCGACCAGCGCCTCGAGCTCGGCGACGATCTCTCCGGTGAAGTCCGCCACGGGGCCGAAACCGACCGCCAGGACCTGCAGGGGGCCTACTTCGTCGAACGTCATCTCTTCTCCTCAGCGTCCCTCGTGGGCCATCATGTCGATCACGGTGCAGATCGCGAGGATCAGCGCATCGTCCTGCCCCGGCGCGATGTCGACGCCGTAGGAATCCCGGATCCGGAACCACTGCTTGGACACCGTCGCCACGGGCCTGCCGCCCTGCTCGATCCGGTACTCGTGGTTGACGATGTTGCCCTTGGTCGACAGGCCGGCTCCGCCGGGGATGTCGATCTGCCAGCGATCCCGCAGCGGCGTGATCAAGGCGTTGTGCACCTTGGCCGCCGGCGATCCGTCGGGCCGCAGGATGCTCATCGAGTCACGGACCCGGACCATGCGCTCCTGGATCTTGTACAGCTGCTGGCCCTGCATGGTCTCGAAGAAGAGGGTGGAGCGGATCCGCAGCGCCTTCCCGTCCACACGGAACGCCGGCTGTCCCTGCGCGTTCTGGATGACGAAGTCGTCGCCGATCGAGAACATCCGCTGACGCATCTGGTAGCGCGATCCGCCCGCCACGGCCTGCTGCGCAGCTCGGGAGCGGCCGGCGGCGACCCCGGCGACCGCCCCGGCGGCGACCGCCCCGGCCAGCGGGCGGCGGCGCGGCGCTCCGGCGGCTGCCCGCCTGTCCATCAACCCCATGATGTGTCCCTTCCGTCGCGAGCACGAGTTCCGCTCCGACCCTACCCCTGCCGCGGGCCGGACGGGTGACCGCGGTCACCCTCGACGACCGTGGCCGCGCAGGACGGCCCGCCTGCTCCGCCGTCGCCGTCTCCCCGCAGCGGTCCTCGTCGCGCTCTTCCTCCGGCGTCCGGCGGCACCGCCTTCAGGGCCGACGACGGAGCGGGTGGCGTCCGAGGTGGCCTGACGATCACAGCGCGTCCCCCTCGCCGCTCGCCGGTGGCGCCTCCTCCTCGATCGACCGGCCCCGAGCGCTCCGGAATCTCGCTTGTGGGCGGCACCCGGCCCGACGAGACTCGGGCTGATGGAATCGATGATGAGCACCGTCGCCGAGGGGTTCCGGCTCGGCCAGGTCGAGGAGATGGTCCCCGTCGCGGGCGGGTTCTCGAACGACCTGTGGCACGTGACCACGTCGAGCGGCGATGTCGCTGTCAAGGTGATGCGGGCCCATGCCGGGTCGACGGGTTTCCGCGACCGGATCGAGACGTCGTTCGCGATCGAGCAGAACGCCTTCCGGGCGGGCGTCCCCTGCCCCGAGCCCGTGCCGACTCCCGAGGGCAACGCCCTGCTCCGGGTGGACGGGCTCTGGGCGCGAGCCCACCGCTGGGTCGACGGCAGCAGTCCCCGCCCCGCCGATCATCTGGAAGACGCCGGGGAGCTGTTGGCCAGAATCCACCGGGTTGGCGCACCCAGCGTCCGACGGATCGTCGACCACCCGCGGGACGCCGAGACATGGGCCGCCCTCGCCGGACGCCCGGGGGTGCCGGGCGAGCTGTCCGAGCAGCTGCTCGCCGCCGCTCCAGAGCTCGCGCACCTCGGCGCCGCCACCGCGGCGAGAGGTCCGCTGGACGCCGCCCATGCCGACTCCCATGGTGATCTCGACCCCAAGAACACCCTCCTCTCCCGAGGCGGTCTGCTGGCGGTCGACTGGGACGCCGCCGGCCCCCGCCCGATCACCCGGGAGGCCGTCACCCTGGCTCTCGACTGGTCCGCGAGCCTCGAGGACTTCCGTCGGGCGCTCACGGCCTACACCGCCGCCTCCGGCGCATCGCTCCCCGGCGAACCGTGGGTCCTCGGCGGCTGGGTGGAGGCGCTGAGCGACTGGCTCGCCTTCAACGTCGAGCAGCGGGCGGATTCCGAACTCGGCGCGCACGAGGCATCGCAGGCATGTTCTCGCCTCCGTGCGCTGGCGAGCGACCTGGATGAGTACGTCGCAGCGCTCGATACGGTCTGACCTCGACGTTCACGGCGCATCGACGCAGACCGGGTCACTCCTCCCGAGGCCTCTCGGACCGCCCTGCAAAGCCACGGCACCGTGGCCGAGGACCCGCGCAGCAGACAGACGTCCCTCCGTCCTCTCCTCGTGGGAGTGTGATCCGATGAGCGACCCCCTCCCCTCGGTCCGAAAGTCCTACGGCGCTCGAGCAGCGGAGTACATCGCCGCTCTCGGGAGCATCGACCACGCCGCCGGCCCCGACATCGCTCTGGTCGAGCGCTGGGCGCGGAGCGTCGAGGGCCCGGTGCTCGACGTCGGCTGCGGCCCCGGCCAGTGGACGCACCACCTCACCACCCTCGGTCTCGATGCCGTGGGGATCGACCCCGTGCCCGCGTTCGTCGAGAGCGCCCGGGCGACCTACCCCGGCGTGCGCTATCGCGAGGGTCGGGCCGAGGACCTCGGCGTGGACGAGGGGGCGCTGGGCGGCGTGCTCGCCTGGTACTCGCTGATCCACACCGCACCCGACCAGCTTCCCGCGGTGCTCGCCGAGTTCGCCCGGGCCCTCCGCCCGGGCGGTGCACTGGCTCTCGGCTTCTTCACCGGGCCGAGGCTCGCGCCGTTCGATCACGCGGTCACCAGCGCGCACCACTGGCCGGTCGAGCTCCTCGGCGCCGAGGTGGCCGCGGCCGGCTTCACCGTCACCCACGCCGAGTCGCGCACGGATCCCGGTTCGCGCCCCCACGGCGCCCTGCTGGCGACGCGCTCGAGCCGGCACCTCGGGGAGATCGGCGCCGAGGACCTCCCCTGAGGCTGCCGCGCCGCCTGCCGACGCCGATCGCGTGATCCCTGAGGCCATCGGACCCCACAGGAGAGCCCTGTGCGTATTTCAGCTGTTCCGGACATCATCCACGCATTCCGCTGATATGTGGTCCCTCGAGCGCTGCACCGCAGGGTGCGACGGCAGCACCGACCCCGCCCTCACCGGACACGCAGCGACCGACGTCGCTCCCGGCGATTCCCAAATTCCCGGACACTCGCTATCCTGATTGGCATGCAGATGAACGAGGGGGTCGAGTGGGCGGCGCACTTCTGCCTGCTGCTGCACTGGCTGGAGGAGGACGATCCGCGCCCCATCCCCGGCGCCCGACTCGCGGAGGTCTACGACCTCCCACCGGCGTACGTCGGCAAGCAGCTGCAGGCGCTCACGCGGGCGGGGCTCACCCGGTCCGTGCCCGGCCGTCACGGCGGCCTGCTGCTCGCCCGTCCTGCCGCCGAGATCACCCTGATGGATGTGGTCGCCGCGATCGAGGGCACGGAGGAGGCCTTCCGCTGCACCGAGATCCGTCGGCGAGGGATCAACGCCGAGCGCCCCGCGCGTGAGTTCACCAGCCCCTGCGGCATCGCGATGGCGATGAAGTCCGCCGAGCTGGCCTGGCGCCGCGAACTGGCCTCGACCACGATCAGCGACCTCGCGGAGCGCACGCCCTCTCGCGCCGCCGCGGCGGCGCGCCGCCACTTCACACACCTCTGAGACCACTCGGCCGAACCGACCGACCACCCCACCCAAACCCGGATATTCAATATCCCTTTAAGGAGAGCACCATGTCACGCACCCCCACCCGCGACGCCTCCCCGGAGACCTTCAAGGCGCTGCTCGCCCTGGACGGGCGCCTGCGCCGATCACTGGGCTCCGTCCTCTACGGCCTGGTCAAGCTCCGCGCCTCCCAGATCAACGGCTGCGGCTACTGCGTCGACATGCACGCCACCCACCTGGAGCAGGACGGGCTGCCCCCGCGCACGATCTACGGCGTCGCCGGATGGCGCGAGAGCCCGTTCTTCGACGAGACCCAGCGCCTCGCCCTCACCGTCACCGACGCGCTCACGAAGGGCATCGACCCGATCTCCGACAAGCTGTGGGACGAGGCCGGCCGCCTCCTGGGCGAGGAGGGGCGGGCAGACCTCCTGATCGCGATCGGCACCATCACGACCTGGAACATCTCCGGGCTCACCACCCATCTGCACCCCGCCCCCTGATCCCGCGCGCGGCGCGCGATGCGGGAGATCGCGCCGGCCCGCATCGCGCGAGCGCCGATGCTCACCGACCGGGGACGACCTGCTCGATCCTCACGGCGGCACGGGCTCGCTCGCTCCGGGCGGGCAGCCGGAACAGGAGGCTCCCGGAGATCCGGGTCGCCGCCCAGGAGGCGCCGCCGCCCACCGCCACCAGCACGGGAGCGAGCACCCACCAGGAGATGTCCCCGATCAGCAGGTACGCCGCGCCGATCGCGGGGAAGTGCACGAGGTAGACGACGAGCGACTGTCGGCCCACCGCCCGCAGGGTCCGGGACCTCGGGACGCGCGGCGCGATCCACACCGCAGCGAGGATCCCGGCCACGGACACCGCGAAGCCCAGGAGCATCCCGGCACCGATCTCGCGACCGGCCGCTGCGCAGACCCCCGCTGCCGCGGCGACGACCGTCAGCGCGATCGGCACCGGAGCACGGACCTGCTGCCAGAGCTCGAGCCGCCGCGCGAGCGCCGCCCCGGCGAGGAAGAACGCCCCGTACCACAGGATCTGCTCATAGGCGTTCGTCCCCGGGATCGGCGCGAGCAGCACCATCGGCAGCGGCCACAGCCACGCCGGGACCCAGCGGGTCAGCGGCGCGACCAGGTAGCAGGCCAGGAGCACGGCCAGGAACCACAGGTGCCACGACCCCCCGATCCAGGCCCACGGATCCGTGAGCGTGCCGGGCGTCAGCAGCACGAGATTCGTGATCACCGTCCACAGCAGGAACGGCCAGAGGATGCGGCTCACCTTCCCGGCGCCATAGATCGGCAGCGGCTTCGCCAGCGACCGGGGCAGGAGGAGTCCGGACAGGGCGAGCATCACCGGCATCCGGTACGGGGCCAGCGCCTCCATGACCGGCTGCCAGGACGGGACCGTGCCGCCGAGCACGCCGGGGATGGTGAGCGCATGGTGGAGCAGGACGAGCACGACGGCGAGCCCGCGCAGCTCGTCCATCCAGTCGATCCGGTCCGCTGCACGCATGCCCGGATCGTATCCGGACCAGGGCGGACGGGGGCGGACGGCGGCGATCGAGCAGGGCCTCAGGCCCGGCCGGCCGCGCCGTGGAGCGCGTGATCGACCAGCCGAGGAACCAGCGTCTCGTCGAAGGGCACCTGGAGGACGAGCAGCCGGTGGTAGCACGCGCCCCAGAGCTGGTCGACGATCACGTCCAGATCGGCATCCTCCCGCAGCTGCCCCTGCCGACAGGCGGCGCGGAGCCGCTCACGGGCGAGCTCGCGCCGCGGTCGCGCGTACTCCTCGGCCCACGCCCGGGCGACACCGGGGTCGACCTGTGCGGCGCCGATCAGCTCGGCGACCGGTGTGGCAGCGCCGTCGCGGGTCAGCCATCGCACGAAGGACGTCAGCTGGGAGACGAGGTCCGCCCGCAGGTCGCCGGTGTCGGCGAAGGCCAGGACCGGGGCGCTCCGGGCGAAGTACGCCTCCGCGGCCATCGCCCCGGGCGAGGGCCACCACTTGTACAGCGTGACCTTGCTCGATCCCGCCTCCTTGGCGACGCGGTCGAAGGTCACGGCCCGCAGTCCCTCCTCGAGGAACAGGCGGCCGGTCGCCGCGAGGACCTCCGCGCGGACCTCCGCCGCGGGCCTCCTACCCCGTCCGCGCCGCACGGCCTGCTGCTCGTCGCTCATCGCTGCTCCCTCTCCTGACGGTGCGGCGCGGCACCTCTTGTGCTTCCACGCCCACCAGTTTAATGTACGAGTTGTTCATATCATGACGAAGGGATCTGCCATGAGCAGCACCACCGAACGCATCGCGATCGTGACCGGAGGGTCCGGCGGCATCGGCCGGGCGTGCGCTCTGCGCCTCGCCGCCGACGGGATCGCGGTCGTCGTGCATTACCACGGCAACGCGGAGCAGGCCGAGAGGACGGCCGCGTCCATCACGGAGCTCGGGGGCCGCGCGCTGACCGTCGGCGGCGACATCGCGGAGGAGGAGACGGCCGCGGCGCTGTTCGACACGGCCCAGCGGGAGTTCGGCGGCGTGGACGTGCTCGTGCACACGGCGGGGATCATGCCGCTGTCCCCCGTCGCGCAGCTCGATCTGGAGGAGTTCGACCGGGTCCAGCGCGTCAACGTGCGCGGCACCGTCGTCGTCGACCAGCTCGCCGCACAGCGGATCCGCCCGGGCGGCGCCATCATCAACTTCTCGAGCTCGATCACGCGCCTGCAGACCCCGACCTACGGCGCCTACGCCGCCTCCAAAGCCGCGGTCGAGGCTCTCTCGCTGATCCTGGCGCGCGAGCTGCGCGGTCGCGACATCACGGTCAACGCGGTCGCCCCGGGCCCCACGGCGACGCCGCTGTTCCTGGACGGCAAGAGCCCGGAGCTGGTCGAGCAGATCGCCGGCGGCAACCCGTTCCAGCGGCTCGGCACGCCGGAGGACATCGCCGAGACCGTGGCGTTCCTGGCCGGTCCCGCGCGATGGATCAACGGGCAGACCCTCTTCGTCAACGGCGGCGCGGCGTAGTCGCCGCCCCTCCCTGCCAGGCGTTGCGATGCGACCCCCAGAACTGCCCCTGTCCTCACCGTGGCGAGACGTCTCCCGTGCCACCGCGGTGGTGCTCAGCACCCTGTCCCTCGGCCTCGCCGTGGCAGGCTGCGGAGGCCCGACCGCTGATCCGTCCGAGCGACCGGCCCCCCGGATCTCCCCCGAGGCACCCGCCGATCCGACACCCGCGCAGAGCGCCGCCGCCACGCTCGGCGGGGTGGAGGAGCTGACCACCGGCCTGGAGGCTCCCTGGGGACTGACCTTCCTCCCCGATGGGACGGCGCTCGTCTCGGAACGGATCAGCGGCCGGATCCTGCGGCTCGGGACCGATGGCGGAGATCCCGTGGTGGTCGGCGTCCTGCCCGGCGTGGAGGTCTCCTCCGAGGGCGGGCTGCTCGGCATCGTCGCCTCCCCCGACTTCGACGAGGATCGCACGGTCTACGCCTCCGTCTCCGGCGCCGACGAGAACCGGATCCTCGCCCTCACGATCGCCGAGGACTTCGAGTCCCTCGCCGTCGAGCGGACGCTGCTCGACGGCATCCTGACCGCCGACCGCCACCACGGCGGGCGCCTCGCCATCGGCCCGGACGGGCACCTGTGGATCGGGACCGGCGACGCTTTCGAGCCCGAGAACGCCGCCGACGACGCCTCCCTCAACGGCAAGATCCTGCGGATCGCCACCGACGGCTCCCTTCCCGCGGACAATCCGGAGGACTCCCCCATCTACTCCAGCGGGCACCGCAACGTCCAGGGCATCGCCTTCGGGCCGGACGGCACCTCCTACGCCTCGGAGCTCGGCCACCGCACCTGGGACGAGGTCAACGTCCTGCGCCTCGGCGAGGACTACGGCTGGCCCGAGACCGAGGGCATCGACGGAGACACCGGGGTGGAGCCGATCGCCACGATCCACCCGGACGACGCCAGCCCCTCCGGCGTGGCGTATGCCGCGGGATCGCTGTGGATCGGGGCGCTGGGTGGACAGCGGCTCTGGCAGCTCCCGGTCGAGGGCGGCACCGCCACGGGCGAGCCGATCGACCACCTGGTGGGCGAGTACGGCCGGATCCGCACCGTCGAGGTCGCTCCGGACGGCGCCCTCTGGCTCCTCACCTCCAACACCGACCGCGCGACCTGGGGCGGCACCGATGCCCGCCCCGGCGACGACCGTGTCCTCCGTGTCGAGGTGACGGCGCCCGCGACGTGACTCGGAACGCAGGGGACACCCCAACCCCTCCACGCCCAGGATCCTCCCCACTGCTTGGCACGGGACACAGGGGCACCCGACCTACCAGCCGGTTCATGCCCGAACGTGACGCGGGGCATAAACGGTGTTCCAATCATGTAACAGACGTGTCGCCCCGGGCCCGTGAGCCGTGCCCGCGCCTCGGTGGTCGGGGCGACCTGAACGAGGAGTGGGCCATGAATGAACTTCCCAGTTGGGTCATCCCCCTGATCGTCATCGCGCTCGTCGTGATCATCGTGCTGATCATCGTCGGCGTGGTCGTGGGGAAGAAGAAGCGGGAGCGACAGCACGAGGAGGACCGGCGTCGTGCCGCCGAGATGCGTGCTCGAGCGGAATCGGAGCGCGAGCAGGTCAAGGACCGCGAGCTGAAGGCTCGGGAGCGCTCGCTGCAGGCTGAGCAGGCGAAGCTGGACGCGGACCGCGCCCAGCGCGATGCGGAGAAGAAGCAGCAGGCCGCCGATCAGGAGCAGGCACGGGCCGAGCAGGCCCGCACACAGTACGACGAGGACCTTCGCCGTGCCGATGAGGTCGATCCGGACAGCGATGTCAGAGCACGGAAGGGCGCTCGCGCCGATCGTCACGACGATGCCGCCGCCCCTGCCCAACAGGAGCGCCGGGGCGAGAACGGCATGGGCACGGACGCGGCTCTGGGCGGAGCTTCCGTCACGGGCGGTGCCGCCGCAGGTTCGGGCACGGAGAACAGGCACGCAGAGGGATCGGGCGCCAACGGTCACCGGACCGGTGGTGGCGAGCCCGGGCCGACAACGGCGAGCGACCCGGCCGTGGCTCGTCCCGCCCCTCAGGATGATCATCTCCGCGACGCTGCCGGCGAGACCCCCGGGCAGGGACTGCGTGCCGGAAACGACCGGGCTGCCGACGGCAGGAATGCCGAGCACGGCGAGCCCGGCAGGCACAGCGACACGAGCTCGAATCCCGAGCCGCTGACGAACGAGGAGTTGAAGCGGGCGCCGGGATCCGCGGAGGAGCACGCCGCTGCGAACTCCCCGACTCGACGCTCTGACGTCCGCCAGGAGAACTTCTCGCAGCGCGAGTCCCTCGGCTCTGAGTCTCCGCTCGATGCGGAGGCGTCCTCGCTGGGGAACGGACCGTCGCATCGGGCACCGATCTCTGCCGACGAGGACCACGCACCCGCCGGCCGGGACTCCTCCGCGTCGCGCACCGACGCCACCGTCCCCTCCCGCGAATCCTCGACCTCGGGCTTCGACCAGCACGGATCCACCACGGACAGGGTCGACGGGGCAGGTCGGACACCGTCCACGGACGGTGTCCCCGAGTCCCGCGACAGGGATTCCGCATCACTGGGCGACGCCGCGGACGACGCGAAGAACTCCTCCGTCCTCGGAGACCAGTCCGTCGGTCACGGCCCGTCCGTCCCGAGCGATCAGGGCCGGCAGCAGCCGAGCTCCGTCGGCGGATCGTCCGAACTCCATCGCGGCGACGCCCCGGTCCGCACC
This sequence comes from Brachybacterium sp. YJGR34, assembly GCF_003347015.1. Taxonomy (GTDB): domain Bacteria; phylum Actinomycetota; class Actinomycetes; order Actinomycetales; family Dermabacteraceae; genus Brachybacterium. The sequence goes on along the minus strand of NZ_PNFB01000027.1, from coordinate 3,033 downwards.
GGGACGGCGGGGAGCCATCGCGCGGCTGGTCCCGCGCCGTCTCAGGAGACGGGCCGGCCGCCATCGGAGGATCAGGACGCCGAGCAGCAGCGTCGGGACCACGACGAGCGTCATCCGGAGCTGGACCCGCTCAACCGCCGGGACAACGAGGGGTCCTGAGGTCTCGACCTCGTGAGCAGAATTCTTGAACGCTGCTCGTGAGCGTTGCCAGCGACGGGCCCGGGCCTCTGGGTCCCGGCCCTTCGTGGTGGATCGTGTCGGTTGCGCCGCCCATGGAGCGCCTGGCCGAGACGTTCCGGGAGCATCCCGTGATGAACCCGAGGTCAGTCTCCTTGGCGGTCGCGAGCTGCCACTGGATCGAGGCGTCCGCGGCGACGGTGCCGTGCCCCGTCGCACGGCGACGGACTGGTCTACCGGAGAGATGTCCTTCTGCACGGTGCCGTCGAGCGTCTCGACCATCTCCCTGGGCGCCTTAACGTCGAAGCCGTGACCGACTAGATCGACGAGCTCACCGAATGCCACGGCGCGGGGCTGAACGATGACGATCACGAAGAGCGTGGAGACCATCAAGGCCAGGACGGCGGCACCGAGCCCTGCGAGCTTGAGCGGCATATGCAACCCCGGATCGGTCCTGGTCCCGTCGTAGCGTGCCGCGGCGGTGCGCTCGCGAACTGTCCCCATTCCACCCACCGCACGTCCACCCAGGAACTGCACCCCTGGCGAGCCGGCGCCCGCACCGCCGTCCAGATCCTCGTCCCCGCGCTAATCCTGTTCGTGGTCGCACAGCCGATCATCGACGAGGAGCGCGGCGCCCACCTGCCCGACGCGTTGCGCGCCTGGTACGCGGCCGCAGCGTTCCTCACCGCGTTCGAAGTCGCCCTGACCCGCATCATGGCACTCCCGTCCGCGCAGCGCCTCCTCGGCGCGATCGGACTCGGCACCGGAGCAGCTGATGGCGACGACGCCTGACTGGCCGGGCCTCGACTGGACCTGCCACCTGTGCGGCTCCCCGTTCAACTCCCAGCGGGCAGCCGAGCAGTGCCGCGCCGAGTGCGAACAAGCGGACCGCGACGCCCGACGACGGTGACAACGAAAGCGCCCCCATCCAGGCCTCACGGCTGGGATGGGGGCGCTTTGCCATGCGAGCGATCTCCGGTGCGGCCCGCAGCGAGGCTCTTCGCCCTTGGTGCTTCGCGAAAGGTCAGGGGTAGTTGTCGCCGTCATAGAAGACGGTGTCGTTCGCTCCGGCGGGAACGACGGCGGCGGCCGTGTTGAAGTTGCTGGCCTCGGTCGGGGTGCCGAGGTTGGGCGGGTTGTTCGCGACAGCTCCTCGGAAGTAGCCGGGAATGTCAGGGCTCGTGCCTCCCAGAATGACCTCACCGCCGACAGGGCAGTCTGGGCCGGCCCAGGTGAGGGTCTTAGCGTAGGCGACGGGGCCCGCGGAGACCGCCCAGTTAGGATCGATCTGAGCGATGTTGAGGCTGAGCCGCTCGGTGGCGACGTAGAAGGTCACGGTGGGTTTCCCCGGCCCTTGTCCGTCGTTGACGAGCGTGTAGCGGGCGAGGAAGTAGTTCGAGACTGCCTTGGGCATCTCCCAGACGAGGCTCGTCTGGGTGAAAGTGAACGTTGGCGCTGCCGAGGCGGCGATCGCTGGCGCTGCCGTTGCTACGGCGATCGCAGGAACGGACCATCCTGCCGCCTTCAACAGCTTCCGTCGCGTCCCGGAAGACTCCCTCAACTCACGTCCTGGCTTCGACAACCCTGCCCCTACCTTGAGATCCCGTATGAGCCATTGTGCACGCGTCGCATCTACCGGTGCAACGATCAGCACTGCCTGTCGGCAGATGCCCGGTCAGGTGTGCTTCTGGTGCCTGCTCACGGTCGCCCAGAACACCGGCGCGTCGATCTCGATCACCCTACTGTCGCCGACATGCTCGGTGAGATCATCTGCGATCGCATCGACGTCGTAGCCCTCTGCCGAGGTCTGGGCATCTCCGCTGGCGATCGTGGCGTTGATGTACTTGATAAGGCTGTCTCTGTCCATGCTCGCTCCTCGTCGGGGGTGGGGTGACTCTAGCGCCTGCCCAAGCTCACGACTTAACCGCGACGCAGGACGAGAGGGACTGCTGCACGCATAGGTGCCATCTTGACCTGCCCTACGGTGAGGCTTCCACAGACTCCCAGCAGGCGGCAGCAGGTGTGAACGGGTGCCCCGGCGTCGACGAGTCGGTCGATCACCGGGTGGGCCCTTCTGGGGCGACTCCTCCCTCCTCGTCGAGCCACGTCGCTGCCCGGCGGAGGATCGCGATTTCTTCTTCGAGTTGCCGGACGCGTCCGCGAGCTGCGCGCAACTCCGCCGATTCTCGTGTGCTGAGGCCTGGTCTTTGGCCGTGGTCGATGTCGTCCTGCCGCAGCCAGTTGTGGAGTGTGACTGCGTAGATGCCAAGATCGGCGGCAGTCTGCTTGGCTTGCCGGCCCTCACGCACGAGAGCGATGGCGCGTGCACGGAACTCGGGAGGGTACGGGCGGGGCATGCGGTGAGCCTTCCATGAAGGCCATCGACTAGCGACGTCAACTGGAAACCAGGCCGTAGATCAGGTCAAACTGTCACCTGATCGTGCGGCAGTCCCGGACGGGAAAGTCTCCTTGCGTCACGCCGGTCGCATGCGCCACCTCGGCATCGGCCGCGCCCACAAGAGCCGGCCCGTCAGACTCCTCATCGACCACGACGACGTCCTCGTCACCGACCTCGACACCGGCACCATCCTCGCCGAGTTCACCATCGACACCACCCGCGGCTACCAGCCAAGAAGAAGGGCCCCGGTGAAAACCGAGGCCCTGCTTCGTGAACCATGTCCCGAGACATCTGCGAACGATGTCCCGAGACTTCACACACGGTGGAGCTAGGGGTGTCTGGTCTCAGCACATAGTTCGCACCTGTCTCGGGACATCGTTCGCGTGCACTGCCGGAGCATGTCTCGGGACATCGTTCGCACAATGAGCGATGGCGAAGAACCGGGTGATCGTCCTGTC
>NZ_PNFB01000026.1 GCF_003347015.1 Brachybacterium sp. YJGR34 | reverse complement strand
GCACCCCGATCGGGGTGCGGCGCCCTTCGCTCTGGCATCCGACGAACGGACGGACCCTCCGTCCGGCCGATCAGGCGGCGGCGCACTCCTTGCAGATGATGAGGGTGCCCTCGACGTGATCGATCTGGCTGCGGTGCTTGACGAGGAAGCAGCTGGCGCAGGTGAACTCGTCGGCCTGGCGGGGCAGCACCCGCACCGAGAGCTCCTCGCCGGAGAGGTCGGCGCCGGGCAGCTCGTACGAGTCCGCGGCCTCGGCCTCGTCCTCGTCGACCGTCGGCGTCGCCGCCTCGTTCCGGCGACCCTTCAGCTCCTCGATGGAGTCGTCGTTCGTCTCTTCGTCGTTCTTGCGCGGGGCGTCGTAATCAGTGGCCATCTACGGTCCGTTCCTGGGTTGTCTCGAGGGTCGTCCGACCGGGGGTTCTGGGATGCGTGAGCCTGAGCGAGACCTCGCGAGCCACGTCTGGTCGGTCCGGGTCCCAACGCGGAATGCGGCGGCATTATTGCAGAGGGGTCTGCGGCCCACAACAGGTGGTTCCCAGGAACCGGCAACACGCCGGATCCCGGACGCCCAGGAGCCGCCCCTGCGCAGGCTCGCACGATAGGGTCGCGGCCTAGACGTCTGCACGCTACCCACCAGGCTCCGACGGAGAGGACGACGATGCGCGAGCTCGAACTCGACGGGATCCATGACGACGGGGAGCATGTGATCCTGGCCGACTCCGACGGCGCGCGGTACACGCTGCGCATCGACCGTGCCCTGCGCGCCGCGGTGCGCGCGGACCGTCCGGCGCTGAACATGATCCAGGCGACCGATGCCGCCCCGCTGCGTCCGCGCGAGATGCAGGCGATGCTCCGTGCCGGGCGCACCGCGGAGGAGATCGCGGAGGCCTCGGAGATCCCGCTCGAGCACGTCCGCCGCTACGAGGGTCCCGTGCTCGCCGAGCGCGAGTGGACCGCCCAGCGCGCGCGCACCTTCCCCATCAGCCGCGGCGGCCCCGCCCTGCTCGCGGTCGTCACGGAGCGCCTCGCGGCCCGCGAGGCCGGCGGGGAGACCGCCTGGGACGCGTGGCGCCGCCAGGACGGCACCTGGACGCTCCAGCTGCGCTTCTCCGCCGGTGGACGCCCCCGCGAAGCCCACTGGGTCGCCGATCTCGACAACCGCTCGGTCTCCCCGGTCGACGACGAGGCGCGCTGGATCCATGACGAGGACCCGTCGCCGGAGGTCTCGCGCAGCCGCGGACGCCTCCAGGCCGTGAAGAGCTCGGTCTACGACCTCGAGGCCGACGGCTCCCTCGAGGGGAACACCGCCGCTCCGCGCCGCAGCCGGCCCTGGCCGGGGCCGACCCCCGTCTCCGAGGACCACCCCTCGGCGATCGACGACGGCGAGCTCGACGCCCTCAACGCGCGCCGCGGCCTGCGCTCGGTCCCACGGCCCGACGACTCCGCGACCGTCTGGTCCAGCCTCGACGAGGACCTCGCGGACCGCGCCGGCGACGAGGACTCCGCCACCGGCTCTCAGGGCGCCTCCGGGGACCCCGCGGCGACCGCGGACGCCGACCGGCAGGCGCTGCGCGAGCACTCGAGCGAGGTCCCGGACCTGGCGCCGGGCGAGGACGGGACCGAGCCGGACGAGCTCGAGCAGAGCGATCCCACAGCGCCCTCCGAGGCGGAGGACGACGAGTCGCCGGAGGCCGCGGACTCCCCCGCCGCCGTGCAGGACACCGTCGACCTCACCCCGCTGCCGGGCCTCACCGACAGCCCGTCGGCGGAGACCGAGCTGGAGCCGGAGCCGGAGACGGGCTCCGAGGAGACCGCCGAGGAGGACGAGAAGCCCGCGCGGAAGCGCTCGCGGACCAAGAGCCGGCGGGCCTCCATGCCCAGCTGGGACGAGATCGTCTTCGGCTCGAAGCAGGACTGATCCCGGCCCGCGCCGCGCGGGTCTCAGGTGGTCACGCGCAGCAGCGGGACCCAGGACTCGGCGGGCGTCAGCGAGCCGTGCACGCCGACCAGGCGCGAGGCGGTCTCCGGGCGGCGCGAGAAGTCGTCCACGCCCCACCGCCCGCGCGCGAGGGCCAGCACGTCCGGGAGCCGCCCCTCGACCCGCGGGGGCACCGGGCTCCCCGCCGGGCCGTACACGCCGGCGGCCAGCAGCTGAGGACGGTCCAGGACCAGCGCCCGCTCCCCCAGCAGCGCGCGCATCCGCTCCGCGAGCTCCGCGGCTGCGTCCTGACCGGGGATCGCGTGCAGACTGAGCGCCCGGGCCTCGCCGGTCACGTCCGCGAGGAGGACCTGGAGCGCAGGATGATCGGCGAGGTCGACCGTGAGCTCGGCCGCGGTGTCCACCATGCCGTGATCGGCGGTGATGTGCACCCTGGTGCCGCGCGGCACCCGCCGCAGCAGGCTGCCCACCAGCGCATCGACGTCGGCCAGCGCCGTGCGCCATGCCTCGGAGTCGACCCCGTGGTGGTGGCCCGCATGATCGACGTCGTCGACGTGGAGGTGGACCAGGCCGTCGGGCCCTGCGCGGTGCAGCGCCGTGCGGACCGCCTCGATCCGGTCCCCGCGGCCGTGGCCGAGGAACTCCCAGCCGCGGTAGGCGACGCCGCTCAGATGGGAGCCGGCGTGCTTCGCGGGGGCGACCTGCACCGCCCGGCGCACGCCGGACTCGACCAGCGTCGGCTCGGGCATCCACTGCCGGGGATCGACTCCCCGGTCACCGCTGATCTGGTTCACCGCTCGGCCGCTCGCGGGATCGTGGGTGAGATAGCCGAGGACGCCGTGCTGCAGCGGCGGCAGACCGGTGTGGAGGGAGACCATCGCGCTCGCGGTGGTCGCCGGGGCGACGGTGCGGATCCGGTCCGTCTGCGCGGCCAGCCGTCGCAGGGTGGGGGTCAGGGCGCGGTGCTCGGCCAGCAGGTCCGCCCCGACCCCGTCGAGCAGCACGACCAGGTCCCGCCCCTCCTGCGGGGCCTCCACCAGGGGCCGCAGGACGTCGAGCAGCGCCGGGCGCCCGCCCTCCGCGAAGGGGGCGGGCAGCAGATCCGCGGGCCACTCCGGGACGGAGGCTCCGGGACGGGGCACGGGGTGCGGGGCCACGCCGCTCAGGCGTCGAGCGCGTCGACGGCGTCCACCAGCGTGGCGTGGAAGGCGAGGGCGGCCTCCACGGCCCCCGCGCCGTCGGCCAGGGAGCTGACGCGCAGCGCGAGGTCCGAGGGGGCGATGGTGCCGGTGTACCCGTGGTCGACCTGGCAGTTCGGGTCCTCGCAGACCGCCCGTTCCAGATCCACCCGGCGGCTCCCGTCCCAGCTGACGCCGAGGGTGACCTCCGCCTCCCGGCCGGGGGCCTCCTGCCCGTCGGTGTCGAAGACCTGGGAGAGGCCGGTGACCGTGATCCGCCGCAGCCGGATCCGCTCGGTCGTGGAGACCACCTGACTGGGGTTCAGCGCATCGGCGGGATCATCGTCCAGATGGGTGATCAGCAGGTGCGAGGCGGTGAGCACCATGACGGTCAGGTGCCGGCGCACCTCGGGCCCGTCGAACGTCGTCTCGGGCCGCACCAGATGGGCCAGGGGGCGGGCGCCGCGCAGCGAGCGCTCGAGGCTCTGCACGGCCGTCTGCGGGAAGTACCCGGCGGTCTCGAGGTCCCTCACGAGGTCAGCGGGAAGAGCAGTGGTCATCGGGCCATTGTCCCACGGCCGCCCCGGGCGGGGCGCGGCGCGGAGCCCGGGGCGCCCGAGAGCACACGCCGGGCGCCGTCGGTGCGATTGGGCGCCGGTGCCAGGCACACGGTCGCACCGACGACCGTGACCCCGTGCTGCGCGACGAGCACCGGGTACAGCTCGAGCCGGCAGACCTCGGGGAGGTCCTCGGCGAGCAGGCCCACGCGCACCACCAGGTCGGCGAGCGCCTCGCGATCCGCCGGGGGCAGGCCGCGGGTGCCGCGCAGCTTCACCGCGGTGGCCGGGGCGTCGACCAGGGCCCGCGCGCCCTTCTCGCTGAAGGGCGGGATCGCATAGGCGATGTCGTCGAGCAGGTCGGTGGCGTCCCCGGCCACGGACAGCGAGACCACCGGCCCCAGCGAGGGATCCTCGACGCTGCGCACCACCATCGGCACCCCGGTGGGCGCCATGGCCTGCACCTCGAGCGGGGCGGAGGAGAAGGCGAGGTCGCGGCGCATCGCCGTGACGGCGTGCCGCAGCTGGACCGCGTCCGGGACTCCGAGGCGCACCCCGCCCAGATCGGCGCGGTGGCGCAGCTCCGGGTCGGTGCTCTTGAGCGCCACCGGGTAGCCGATCGCCGCGGCCTGCTCGATCGCGTCGTCCACGTCGGTGATCGGACGGGAGGCCAGCAGCTCGATGCCGTAGGCGGCCAGCAGGGCGGCGGCGTCCTGCGCGGACAGCTCGCGCTCGGCCGGGCCCGCGTCCTCGCTCAGGGCGTCCACGAGCTCGCGGGCCCGGTGGCGCTCGAGGTCCTCGCGCTGGGCGGGCTCCTCGTCGTCGATGTCGGAGCGCCGGGCGGCGGCGAGCATGCCGGCCCCCGCGCGCATGACGACGTAGGGCGTGGCGTGGACCGGGGGCAGGGAGGAGTCCTCGCGCACCGCCTGCTGCACGGCGCCGAAGCGCTCCTCGGTGGTCACCAGGCACACCAGCAGCACCACCTCCGCGCGGCGGGCCACGGTCGCCATCTGGCGCAGCATCTCGGCGCCGTCGCCCACCTGGGGGTCCACCACCCCGGCGACCACCAGGTCCACGGCCCCCAGGGCGGCCATCGAGGTGAAGGCGCGCTGGATCAGCCGCGGATCGGCCGTGAGCGGGACGCTGCGGTTGTCGGCGACCACGGTGAGACCGGCGTCGTCGGCGGCGCCGCGCAGCGAGGCGCCGAGCGCACCTGTGTTCGACAGCAGGCCCACCCGATGCCCCAGCGGGAGCCCCTGGCGACCGATCGCGTCCACGACGTCCAGCAGATGGTCCACGCCGCGGGTCTGCACCACACCGGCGGAGTCGAGCACCTGGTCCAGGGCCCGCCGCGGCAGGGCGGAGGTGCGCACGTCGTGGCCCGGCGGGAGATGCGACTCGCTCCCGGGGGGTCGCAGCACGATCAGCGGGGTGGAGCGGGTCAGGCGCCGCGCGATCCGGGTGAACTTGCGGGGGTTGCCCATCGACTCCAGCGCGAGGCCGATCACGCCGACCTGCTCGTCCTCCTCCCAGTGCTGGAGGGTGTCGTTGAGGGAGACGTCGGCACGATTGCCCACGCCGACGAACTCGTGCAGCCCGAGACCGCGGCGATCGGTGCCCGCCAGGAGCATGGCCGAGAGCGCGCTGGACTGCCCGGCGAGCGCGACGGGCCCCGGACGCGGCATCCGCGGGGCGAGCGAGAGGCTGATCGGGTCCTCGCCGGTGCGCAGGAACCCGAGCGACCCGGGTCCCAGCAGGCGCATGCCGTGGAGCCGGGCACGGGCCACGAGCTCGCGCTGCTGCGCGCGGCCGGAGTCGCTGTCCCAGAAGCCCTCGGTGGGGATCAGCACGCTGCGCACCCCGATCCGGGCGCACTCCTCGATGGCGTCCCGGCAGTCCTCGGGACGCAGGGCGATGACGGCCAGGTCGACGGTGCCGGGCACGTCGGAGATCCGCCCGTGGGTCCGGTGCCCTCGCAGCTCGAGGACCTCGCGGGCGACGACGTGCACCTCCCCCGTGTAGCCGGAGGCCTCGAGCGCGGCGAGGACGCGGCCCCCGGGGGAGTCCGCCCGGGAGGAGACGCCGATCAGCAGCACGGAGCGCGGGTGCAGGAGCCGGTCCATGGCCCGCGCCTCCGCGCGGTGCTCGCGCTCGGCCATCACGGCGAGGGAGCGCGCGGTGGGGTCGATGCGGAAGGAGACCAGGATGACGCCGTCGTCGAGCACGCGGTCCACGTCGAAGCCGGTCTCGGTGAAGACGTTGATCATCTTCGCGTTCTGCGGCAGCACCTCGGCGGTGAACTCGTCGATGCCGCGCTCCCGGGCGGCCGCCACCAGGTGCTCGAGCAGCATCGAGGCCACCCCGGTGCCCTGCCGGGAGTCGGAGACGTTGAAGGCGACCTCGGCGACCCGGGGCTCGATCCGGTCATAGCGGCCCACGGCGATGATGTCCTCGCCCGCCAGCACCACGAGGGCGACGCGGTCGTCGTGGTCGACGTGGGTGAAGCGCTGGAGGTCCCGCAGCGACAGTCGCGGCATCGGTGCGAAGAAGCGCAGGTACCGCGAGTGCTCGGACTGGCGCTGGTGGAAGGCCTGCAGCGCCTCGGCGTCCGACGGGAGGATCGGGCGCAGGTGCGCGGCCGAGCCGTCGCGCAGGGCGATGTCCGCCTCCCAGTGGGCCGGATAGGCGGCCGACGGGGGCTCGGCGCCCGGCCCGCGGCGACGCCGGGAGCCGGGTCCGTCGCGTCTGTCCACCATGACGAGATCCTAGCGCCGGGCGGCGGGGATAGACGGGATTCACTCCCGCCGGAGCGCCCCGGGTCCCGAGATCGTGCCCGGTCATGCGCCATGATGGTCCCCATGGCACGATCACGCAGCACCGCCCCGCCCGCCGGCGACGCGCCGAGCGACGAGACCATCGTCGACATCGACGTCACCAGCGAGATGGAGGCCTCGTTCCTCGAGTACGCGTACTCCGTGATCTACTCGCGGGCGCTGCCCGATGCGCGCGACGGGCTCAAGCCGGTCCAGCGCCGCATCCTCTACATGATGGCCGACATGGGGCTGCGCCCCGACCGCGGGCACGTCAAGAGCCAGCGCGTGGTCGGCGAGGTGATGGGCAAGCTGCACCCGCACGGCGACACCGCGATCTACGACGCCCTGGTGCGCATGGCGCAGCCCTTCAACATGCGCCTGCCGCTGGTGGACGGGCACGGCAACTTCGGCTCGCTGGACAACGGCCCGGCGGCGGCGCGGTACACCGAGGCGCGGCCGTCGCGGGCCGCGCTGCTGATGACCGACTCGCTCGACGAGGACGTCGTGGACACGGTCCCGAACTACGACAATCAGCTCACCCAGCCCGAGGTGCTCCCGGCCCAGTACCCGAACCTGCTGGTCAACGGGGCGTCCGGGATCGCGGTCGGGATGGCCACGAACATGGCGCCGCACAACCTGGTCGAGACCGTCGCCGCCGCGCGCCATCTCATCGAGAACCCGGACGCGGAGCTCGAGGAGCTGATGCGCTTCGTGCCCGGTCCCGATCTGCCCACCGGTGGGCGGATCATCGGCCTGGACGGCATCCGCGACGCCTATCGCACCGGTCGCGGCTCGTTCAAGATCCGTGCCACGACCAAGGTGGAGAACATCACCTCGCGCCGCCGCGGCATCGTCGTCACCGAGCTGCCCTACCAGGTGGGTCCCGAGCGCTTCGCCGAGAAGCTGCGCGATGCCGTGCAGTCCAAGCGCGTCCAGGGCATCACCGACTACCAGGATCTCACCGACCGCCATCACGGCCTGCGCCTGGTGCTGAGCGTGAAGTCCGGCTTCGATCCCGACGCGGTGCTCGAGCAGCTGTACCGGTACACGCCGCTCGAGGAGTCCTTCGGGATGAACAACGTCGCGCTGGTCGAGGGGCAGCCCCGCACCATGGGCCTCAAGCAGCTGCTCGAGGTGTTCGTCGACCACCGTCTGTCGGTCGTGCGCCGGCGCACGGAGCACCGCCTGGCGAAGCGGACGGCGCGGCTGCACCTGGTCGAGGGGCTGCTGCTGGCGATCCTCGACATCGACGAGGTCATCCAGATCGTCCGTTCGAGCGACGACTCCGAGACCGCCCGCACCCGCCTGATGCAGATCTTCGATCTCAGCCAGGTGCAGGCCGAGTACATCCTCGAGCTGCGGCTGCGCCGGCTGACGAAGTTCTCCCGGATCGAGCTCGAGGCGGAGCAGGACGAGCTGCGTCGCGAGATCGAGCGCCTGCAGGAGATCCTGGGCTCGGAGACGGTGCTGCGGACGCTGGTCTCGGACGAGCTCGCGCAGGTCGCCGCCGAGCACGGCGACCCGCGCCGCACCGTGCTGCTGGAGTCCGCGCAGGCGCCGGTGGCCGCGGCGGGCGGTTCCCTCGAGGTGGCCGACGAGCCCTGCGGCGTGCTGCTGACGGGCACCGGACTGGTGGCCCGCATCGCCGGCGAGGGACCGGTGCTGCGGGAGGGTCCGCGCGCCGCCCACGACGTGGTGGTCGCCTCCCTGCGCACCTCGACCCGCTCCACGGTCGGCGTGGTCACCGACCGCGGCCGCGTGCTGCAGCTCTCGGTGGTGGACCTCCCCTCCCTCGCTCCCACCGCGGGAGCCCCCTCCCTGGCGGGCGGCACACTCCTCGCGGACCTCGTGGACCTCGCGAAGGACGAGCGGGCGCTGGGGCTGATCCGTCTCGCCGAGGCGGACCTCGCCCGCGGCGGCGCGATCGCCCTGGGCACCCGTCAGGGCGTGGTCAAGCGGGTCCAGCTGGACTTCCCGCGCTCCGACGGCTTCGAGATCATCGCGCTGAAGGACGGCGACGCGGTGGTGGGTGTGGCCGACCTCGAGGAGGACGAGGACCTGGATCTGGTCTTCGTCACCTCCGACGCCCAGCTGCTCCACTTCCCCGCCTCGGGGGTGCGCCCTCAGGGCCGGGGTGCCGGAGGGGTGGCGGGCGTCAAGCTCGCGGGCGGCGCGCACGTGCTCTCCTTCGGCGTCGTCGACGTCACCGCGCCGGCGGACGTCGTGACCGTCGCCGGCACCTCCGGCACCCTGCCGCTGCTGCAGAACGGCTCGCTGAAGGTCTCCTCCCTCGTCGACTTCCCGGCCAAGGGGCGGGCCACGGCCGGCATGCGCTGCCATCGCTTCCTCCGCGGCGAGGACGCCCTGATCGGCGCCTGGGTGGTGCCGCATCCGGCGCGCGCCTGCTCGGAGGCCGGCCAGCCGATCGACCTCCCCGAGCCCACCGGGCGCCGGGACGGCTCCGGCACGCCGGTGGCCGTGCCGATCGCCGCGGTCGGATGAGCACCACCGGGGAGTCCCCCTCCGGCCGCGTCGTCCCCTCACCGAGGCCGTACCTCGCCGTCCGGACCGAATCGCTCACCCTCGTCCTGGGTCTGGGCGGGGTCCTGGTGGGACTCGTCCTGGGCCTGGTCGCCCTGCCGAGCGCCGCGGGCCTGACCGGGCCCGGCTCGATCGGGCAGATCGCCGCGCTGTCCTCGGCCGCGACCTCCGTCCTGGCCGCCGCGGCCGGTCTCGCCCTGCTCGCCCCGCGCCACCAGTCGTGGATGCTCGAGATGCCGAGGTGGCGACGGGCGGTGGCGATGATCGGCCCGGTCCTGGTCTGCGCGGCGCTCGCGTACCTGCTCACCAGCGCGCTGTACACGGTGCTGCAGCAGGCGTTCTGGGGCGTGACCCTGGACCGTGTCACCGGCACGCTCTGGGTGGCGGCCACCAGCGGCGTGTGGGCCTATGTGGTCGCCGCCGCCGTGGCCGCGCTCAACAGTCGCTCGCTGGCCTCTCTCATCCTCGTGTTCCTCTCGATCGGAGTGCTCGCCTCGGCGATCCAGTCCCCGGATCCGTACTGGTGGGAGAGCTACTTCTCGGAGCTGGGCGAGACGGGCGACCGATCGAGCGCCCTGTTCAACCTCACGCTGCTGCTGACCGGCATCGCGTTCCTGACCGTCGGCGATCTCATCGCCCACGATCTGGGGCGCTGGGCCGGCGTCGCGGGAGAGCCGCGCTGGAAGGTGCAGGTGGTGCGGTGGACGCTCGTCGCCCTGGGCCTGAACCTCGCGCTGATCGGCCTGATCTCCCGGAACGTCAGCGTGCCGTGGCACAACCGGGTCTCGATGCTGCTGGTGGTGGTGTTCGGCCTGGCGCTGATCGTCTTCCCGGTCATCCTGCGCAGGCTGCCCGGAGCGCTGATCGCGGTCACCGCCGCCGCCTTCGCCGTCCTGGTGGTGGTCATCGTGCTGTTCGAACCGGTGGGCTATCTGAACATGACCGCCTTCGAGTTCGGGGCGGCGCTGACGGTGTACGCGTGGCTGCTGCTGTTCATCCGGCAGGTCTCCGCCGCGGCGGAGGGCGCCCGGACGCTGGAGGAGAGCGCACCGGCGTCGTGATCGGGGACCGTTCGGCGCCGCGGGCGGGTCGCGGAGGAGCCCGTGGCGGCGCCGTGGGTCATGGCACGATGGGCTCCATGAGCTCCTCGCGCCCCGATGCCGCCTCCCCGTCCCTCCCGCTTCCCGAGGGGGTTCGCCTGGGCCCGGCCCACGGCGTCCCGGCGGTGCACGTGGACATCCCCGCCGCCAGCGCGGTGGTCCTGCTCGACGGCGCCCACGTGATCAGCTACGCGCCGGCGGGCGAAGCCGATCTGCTGTGGATGAGCCCCACCTCGGCCTTCGGCGACGGGCAGCCGGCCCGCGGCGGCATCCCGGTGGTCGGACCGTGGTTCGGCCCGGGGCGCGAGCTGGCCCAGCCCGTCAAGCACGGCTGGCTGCGCAACGTCCGCTGGGACCTGGCCTCCGTCGAACGCGTCGGCGAGGAGGTCGTGCTCGCCCTGACCACCCCCGAGGAGGCCAGAGCGCTCTCCGCGACGCTGACGGTGCGCATCGGCACCGAGCTCGCCGTCGACCTCACCGTCACCGCGGGCGAGCGCCGCCTCGAGCTCGAGGCGGCGCTGCACAGCTATCTCGCGGTCGAGGACGTGCGGGAGATCGAGATCCGCGGGCTCGAGGGGGCCGCGTTCCTCGACAACACGCGGAACCTCGCCGCCGACGTCCTCCCTGCGCAGCCGCTGCGCCTGACCGGCTCCACCGATCGCATCGTCGACGCCGTCGGCCCGGTCACCCTGGTCGATGCCCCGGCCGGCCGGCGGATCGTCGGCACGGCTCGCGGCACCTCCCGGACCGTGGTGTGGAACCCATGGGACGCGCTGGTCACCGGGATGGACGACATCCCCGACGCGGCCTGGCCCGAGTTCGTGTGCATCGAGCCGGCGATCGCGAAGGACGGTTTCGTCGCCCTCGAGCCCGGGCAGTCGCACTCTCTCGGGGTCACCTACCGCGTCGAGCGCTGAGCGGGTCCGGCCGCGCTCCCGGCCGGCTCGCGGACCGGCCCGGGACGGCGCACCCCTCCCCCTCTGCGCTCCGTTGCGCCTCCGAGCTCCCTCGTCGCTGACGCGGCGCTCCCCCGTCGCGGGTGCGGGCGGCTGCGAGGCCCCGTTCGCCGCGCCCGCGATCCGATCGCCCGCCGCAGCGCGCCGCCCGTCCCTCGGCCGCGGCTCATCGACCTCGGGGTTTATTCGGTGGACGCTCCACATCAGGGGTGGTGGACTGGGGCCATGACCACGACGACGATCCCGCTCCAGGCCCCGGCCCCACCGGCCCGGGCCGTCGGCAGCGAGGACGTCCCACCGATCGGCGGCTGAGCCCCACCCGGGCCGGGCGCCGCCCGCTGACGCCCCGCCCCCGCTCGACCGCTCCCCCGCCGGGACATCACCCGGCTCCTCCTGCTCCATGACGCTGCGCGCTGAGCGCAAGCGTCCCGCTGCCCTGCCGTTCTTCGCGGACAGATCCAGTCCGCCCTCGCGGGAATCCTTGATCCCACACCCCTCACGAGGAGACGACCATGTCGCTCGAGACCGCCCCCGACCCCCGACCTCCCCTCACCCTCTCCACGCGCCACGACGAGAGCCCCCGCCCTGCCGGCCGGGTCCCCTCGGCTCCTGTGCGGCGTCCCGGACCAGGGCGCCGGCGGGCGCTGCGTCAGGCCCGGCGCGAGCAGGAGGCCGCCCGTGTTCGCCGTGAACAGGGTGCCCACGAGCTGCGCGTCCTGTGGGGCGCGGGGCTGTCGACCCTGCTGTGAGCTCCCCGACGCTCAGACACCGGCGCGCAGGTCCACGAGGACCAGCTCGCGGGGATTGTTCACCCGCACCCCCGCCACGCTGTTCCCGAGGCCTCGGCTGATCACCATCGTGGTGTCCCCCCGCACGTGCACGCCCTCGGTGAGCTCCGGGAAAATCCCCTGGTGCGGCGCGAACACCCCGCCCAGCAGCGGCAGCCGCACCTGCCCGCCGTGGGCATGGCCCGACAGCACCAGGTCGATCCCCCTGCCGCTGTAGGACTCCAGCAGCTCCGGGCGATGTGCGAGCAGGATCGTGGGGACGCCCGGAGGCAGGTCCATCCCGCCCAGCACGCTGCGAGGAGAGCGCTCGGCACCCCACGAGGCGACCTGCGGATCGTCCAGCCCCGCGATCGTGAGCTCGGTGCCGCCCGCGCGGACGGTGCGGGCCTCGTCGCGCAGCACCACCGCCCCGCGGTCCTCGAGTGCGTCGATCAGCTCCGCCTGCAGCGGGGAGGCGGCCTCGTGGTTGCCGAGCACCACGTAGCACGGAGCGATCTTCTGCAGGGCGGACACGATGTCCAGCACGCCGCCGAGATCGGTGGTGCGGTGGTCGATGAGATCACCGCTGAGGGCGATGAGATCCGGGCGGGCGCTGCGCACGTCGTCCACCAGACGCTCGGGGAAGGTCCCGAAGGAGGCGGAGTGCAGATCGGAGAGCTGCGCGATGCGCAGCCCGTCGGCCGACGGCGGCAGATCGGCGACGGTGACCTCGTAGGTCGTCACGTCCAGCCGACGGTTGTCCCACAGCAGCCATCCGGTGGCCGGGGCGAGCACCAGCAGCGCCGCGAGGGCGAGGACCGCGAGCCGCCGGTGCCCCGCACCGCCCGTGCCGGGAGAACGCGGGGCGACCGCCAGGGGCGCGGTCACCGCACGGTGATCCCGTCGGCCGCCATCGCCGCCTTGACCGTGTCGATCGTCATCTGCCCGAAGTGGAAGACGCTCGCGGCGAGCACCGCGTCGGCCCCGGCGTGCACCGCGGGCGCGAAGTGCTCGGGCGCACCGGCGCCGCCGGAGGCGATCAGGGGGAGGGTGGTCGCCTCCCGCGCCCGACGGATCAGCTCGAGGTCGAAGCCCTGCTCGGTGCCGTCGGCGTCCATCGAGTTCAGCAGGATCTCGCCGGCGCCGCGATCGGTCACCTCGCGGATCCACTCGATCGCGTCGATCCCCGTGCCGCGCCGGCCGCCGTGCGTGGTGACCTCGATGCCGGAGCCGGAGCGGGCGGTGCCCTCGGGGGTGTCCCCGGTGACGCGGCGGGCGTCGATCGAGAGCACCAGCACCTGGTTGCCGAAGCGCCGGGCGATCTCGGAGATGAGCTCGGGCCGCGCGATCGCGGCGGTGTTCACGCCGCACTTGTCCGCCCCGGCGCGCAGCAGCTGATCCACATCCTGAGGACTCCGGACGCCGCCGCCGACGGTGAGCGGGATGAAGATCTGCTCCGCCGCGGCGCGGACCACGTCGACCATGGTCTCGCGCCCCCCGGAGGAGGCGGTGACGTCGAGGAAGGTGAGCTCGTCCGCGCCCTCGAGGCCGTAGCGCTCCGCGAGCTCCACGGGGTCGCCCGCATCGCGGAGGTCCTTGAAGTTGACGCCCTTGACGACGCGCCCGGCGTCGACGTCCAGGCACGGGATCACACGGACGGCGACACTCATGCGTCGATCCTCTCCAGGTCGAGCTCCTCGGCTCCTTCGATGATGAACTGCTTGCGGGGCGCGACCTCGGAGCCCATCAGGAGCTCGAACACGGCGCTCGCGGCCTCCGCATCCTCGATGCGCACACGGCGCAGCGTGCGGTGGCCCGGATCCATGGTGGTGTCCGCGAGCTGGTCCGCGTCCATCTCCCCCAGGCCCTTGTAGCGCTGGATCGGCTCCTTGTACCGCTTGCCCCGCCGCTCGAGCTTCTTCAGCAGCGCGTTCAGCTCCGCCTCGGAATAGGTGTACACGAACTCGTTCTTCTTCGCTCCGCCGTGGATGATCTCGACGCGGTGCAGCGGGGGCACGGCGGCATAGACCCGCCCGGCCTCGACCAGGGGGCGCATGTAGCGGTAGAAGAGCGTCAGCATCAGCGTGCGGATGTGGGCGCCGTCCACGTCGGCGTCGGTCATCATGATGATCTTGCCGTAGCGCGCCGCCTCGAGATCGAAGGTCCGGCCGGAGCCGGCCCCGATCACCTGGATGATCGCGGCGCACTCGGCATTGCGCAGCATGTCCGTGACCGAGGCCTTCTGCACGTTGAGGATCTTGCCGCGCAGGGGCAGCAGCGCCTGGAACTCCGAGGAGCGGGCGTTCTTGGCCGTGCCCAGCGCGCTGTCGCCCTCGACGAGGAACAGCTCAGAGCGCTCCACGTCCTGGGTGCGGCAGTCGGCGAGCTTGGTGGGCATCGTCGAGGACTCCAGGGCGTTCTTCCGGCGGGAGACCTCCTTGTGCATGCGCGCGGCGATGCGAGCGCGCATCTCGGAGACCACCTTGTCGATGACCAGGGCGGCCTGCTCCTTCTCCCCCTTCTTCGTGGAGGTCAGGAAGGCCGTGAGCCGCTCCTCGACCACGCGCGAGACGATCGCGCGGATCGCGGGGGTGCCCAGCACCTCCTTGGTCTGCCCCTCGAACTGCGGCTCGTCGATCCGGACGCTGATCACCGCGGTGAGACCGGCGAGCGTGTCGTCCTTCTCGACCTTCTCGTTCTTGGCGTTGAACTTCACGCGCCGCGCCTGGTTCTCGACCTGCTTGCGCAGGGTCTTGACCAGGGCCTGCTCGAAGCCGGACATGTGGGTGCCGCCCTTGGGCGTGGCGACGATGTTCACGAAGGAGCGCAGCGTGGAATCGAAGTCCGCGCCCCAGCGCAGAGCGATGTCGACCTCGCAGGTGCGCTCGACATCGGTCGAGACCATGTGGCCCTTCTCGTCGAGCACCGGGATGGTCTCGGTGTACTCGCCGGAGCCCTGAAGGCGGATGATGTCTGTGATCCGCTGGTCCTGGGCCAGGTACTCGACGAACTCGCTGATGCCGCCGTCGTACTTGTAGGTGCGGGTGGCGGGCTGGTCCGGCGAGGCCTCGGGGCGGTGGTCGGTCACCGAGAGCTCGAGGCCGGGGACGAGGAAGGCGGTCTGGCGGGAGCGCCGCGTGAGGTCGTCCAGCGAGAAGTGGGAGCCCCTGACGAAGATCTGCGGATCCGCCCAGTAGCGCACCCGGGTGCCGGTCACGCCGCGCTTGGCCTTGCCCACCACGCGCAGCTCCGCCGGGCCGGAGGCCGGGGTGAAGGGCGAGTCGGGATCCGGCCCGTCGGTGTCCGCGAAGACACCGGGGGCGCCGCGGCGGAAGCTCATCGCGTAGGTCTTCCCGGCGCGGTCGACCTCCACGTCGAGCCGCCCGGAGAGGGCGTTGACGACGCTCGCGCCGACCCCGTGGAGGCCTCCGGAGGCGGCGTACGAGCCGCCGCCGAACTTCCCGCCGGCGTGGAGCTTGGTGTAGACCACCTCGACACCGGTGAGGCCGGTGCGGGGCTCGACGTCCACGGGGACGCCGCGGCCGGTGTCGCGGACCTCGACGGAGTGATCGGGGTGCAGGATCACGGAGATCGACGTGCCGTGACCGCCCAGGGCCTCGTCGACCGCATTGTCGAGGATCTCCCAGAGGCAGTGCATGAGGCCCCGGGAGTCGGTGGAACCGATGTACATCCCGGGACGCTTGCGCACGGCCTCCAGCCCTTCGAGGACCTGGAGGTTGCGGGCGTCGTAGGCGGACTTCTTCGCAGCGGGAGTGGTGGACACCCTGCCGATCCTACGGGTCCGCGGGCCCGCGGCCCGGCATTGGGTCGCCGCTCACATCTCCGTTGCGCCCCCAGCGAACCAGGGCGCTCGTCACTGCGGGGCGGTCCGCTCGGATGCTAGAAAGACTCCATGAACCTGACTCTTGAAGCACCCCGGCTCACGGCACACGACCGCTGCGACCGCTGCGGCGCCCAGGCGTACGTCCAGGTGCTCCTGGAAGCGGGCGGCGAGCTGATGTTCTGCGCCCACCACGCCCGCGCTCACCAGGACGCGCTCAGCACCGTCGCCTCCGAGGTCATCGACGAGACCGAGCGTCTGCACGCCAAGCCGGAGCCCGTCGAGGACTGACCCCTCCCCGGCCCCGCGGCCCCTCACCAGCGAAGAAGGTGCGGTTCTGAACCATCCGGCCCCCGGATCCGGTTCAGAGCCGCACCTCTTTTCTCGGTCCTGGCCGTCGCGGTCGGAGGGCGCGGATCTCTCGATCGTCGCGCTCCTGATGGCGACGAACCGGTGAGGCTCGGTGCGCGAGTGGCGACCACCCGGTGCAGCTCAGCGGGCGAGCAGGTCCCGGGCGTCGGCGCGGTACTCCACCCACGAGGTGACGTGGCCCTCGCGCGGGTCGGTGCGTCCGGTCGGGACGAACCCGAGGCGCACGTAGCTGCGCTGCGCCCGCGCGTTCGCGGAATCCACGTCCAGGGTGAGATGGGGCCGGCCGATCTCGAGGGCGAGCGCGGCGGCCGCCCGCATCAGGAGGGCCGAGAGCCCGCCGCCGCGGGCGGCGGGGGTCACCCACATCGAGACCACGTGCGCATGGTCCTCGGGGATCGGCTCCTGCGGGACGTATCCCTCCGGGAGCACCCCGATGCCGCCGAGCACCTCCTGCGCTCGACGGGCCTGGAGGTGCAGGCGCGGCCCGGCGAGCTCCGCGCGCCACTCCTCCTCGCTGCGCCGCGCGACCTCCGCCGGGTCCGCCCAGAAGGCCTCGGGGGCATCGCGCAGCATCGCCAGGCGCAGGTCGCGGTGCCGCTCCCAGTCCTCGGGTCCCACGCGCACCACGGCCAGGTCATCGTCCACCGCGGCGGCGCCGCCCTCCCGGGTGGGGAGTACGGCGCCGCGGTCGTGCAGGGTCGTCACCTCGATGCCGCCCTCCGGCCTCAGTCCAGGTAGTCGCGCAGAACCTGCGAGCGCGAGGGGTGACGCAGCTTCGACATCGTCTTGGACTCGATCTGACGGATCCGCTCGCGGGTCACGCCGTAGACCTTGCCGATCTCGTCGAGGGTCTTGGGCTGGCCGTCCTCGAGGCCGAAGCGCATCGAGACCACACCGGCCTCGCGCTCGGAGAGGGTGTCGAGCACCGAGTGCAGCTGCTCCTGCAGCAGGGTGAAGCTCACCGCATCCGCGGGGACCACGGCCTCCGAGTCCTCGATGAGGTCACCGAACTCGCTGTCGCCGTCCTCGCCCAGCGGGGTGTGCAGGGAGATCGGCTCGCGGCCGTACTTCTGGACCTCGACGACCTTCTCGGGCGTCATGTCCAGCTCCTTGGCCAGCTCCTCCGGCGTGGGCTCGCGGCCCAGGTCCTGGAGCATCTGGCGCTGGACGCGGGCCAGCTTGTTGATGACCTCGACCATGTGCACGGGGATGCGGATGGTGCGGGCCTGGTCCGCCATGGCGCGGGTGATGGCCTGGCGGATCCACCAGGTGGCGTAGGTGGAGAACTTGTAGCCCTTGGCGTAGTCGAACTTCTCCACCGCGCGGATCAGCCCGAGGTTGCCCTCCTGGATCAGGTCCAGGAACAGCATGCCGCGGCCCGTGTAGCGCTTGGCGAGGGAGACCACCAGGCGCAGGTTGGCCTCGAGCAGGTGGTCCTTGGCGGCGCGGCCGTCCTCGGCGATCATCGTCAGCTCGCGGCCGGCCTTGTTCAGGCGGCCCCGGGCCGTGTCGACGTACTTCTCCTCGTCGCGCTTGAGGATCTGCTCCGCGTAGAGGCCGGCCTCGATCCGCTCGGCGAGCTCGACCTCCTGGGCGGCGTTGAGCAGAGCGACCTTGCCGATCTGCTTGAGGTAGTCCTTGACCGGGTCCGCGGTCGCGCCGGCGGTGACGACCTGCTGCGCGGGAGCGTCGTCCTCGGCGGCGTTGAAGACGAAGCCGCCGGAGGCCTCGACCTTGTCGTCGTCGGCGCTGGCCGGCTTCTTGGTCTCGGTCTCCTCGGTCTCCTCGACCTCCTCCGGCTCGGCATCCGTGGAGGCGACGGCCTTCTTCGCAGCGGTCTTCTTGGGCGCCGCCTTGCGGGCGGGCGCCTTCTTCGCAGCAGCCTTCTTCGCGGTGGTCTTGTCCTTCTCGACGGGGGTCGCGGCCTGGACGGCCTCGGAGCTCTCCGCGGCGTCCGCGGACGCGCCGGTGGCGCGGGTCGAGGTCGTCGCCGCGGGGGCGGTCTCGGTCTTGGAGGAGGTCACAGAGTTCCTTCTTCCGGCGGCGGCCCGAACAGGGGCGGTCCGCCACGTTCGGGCGATCAGTCATCTCGGCGCGGCTCGAGGGTTCCGCTCCCGCGCTGCGATCCGGTTCCCACCGGTTTCACGGCGCGCGAAGGCGCGATGCCGTCAAGCCTGTCGAGTATAACGCCCGTGCGGCGGGGTTATTCCCGGCACCCCGGAGCGGATCCTCGCGATCTCAGGCCGGGAGACGAGGATCATCCTTGACGGCGAGCACGGGGCACTGCGCGCCGAGCACCACCCGGCGCGCCCCGGCGCCGAGGTTGAGCTTGCCGATCGGCGGCTTGCGGCGCAGGCCGATCACCACCAGGCTCGCCGCGGCCTCCTCCGCGACCGCGAGCACGAACTCGCCGATGTCGCGGTCCGGGCAGCTGTGGACCGTCACCTCGGGGAGCTCGCTGCCGGTCTCGGCGAGCGCGGCGAGCACCTCGTCCTCGGAGGCGGCGGACAACCCCTTGTCCCGGTCACGGTACTGGTGCGAGGCGATGATCAGTCCCTCGCCGGTGCGGCGGGCGTAGCGTGCGGCCGCCTTCAGGGCGGCGGCCCCCTGTCCTGACGGGGAGTACCCCACGACGATGGTCATGCGACCTCTCCCTCTTCACGGCGACTACGGCGGCGCATCGTTGGCGCCGAAGCGCCGCGTCCGCCCAGCTTAGCCATCCATGAGCTCACTGATCCACTCGGCGAGGCCCGGATGGGCGGTGAGGAAGGCGTCGTGCCCGATCGGTGAGCGTGCCAGGTGCCGGTCGACGTGTTCGATGTGCTCGGCCATCTCGTCGACGAGCGCGGGCGGGAAGAGCCGGTCCGAATCGATCGCGACCACCAGGGTGCGGGCGCGCACCCGCCCCAGGGCGGCCTCGAGGCCGCCGCGGCCCCGCCCCACGTCATGGGTGCTCATGGAGCGCGCGAGGGTGAGATAGGAGTTCGCGTCGAAGCGCCGGGCGAGCTTGGCGGCGTGATGGTCCAGGTAGCTGGTGATCTGGTGCCTGCCCTGTCCGTCCAGGGGATCCTCCCGGCCCTGGGGCCGGTTGCCGAACCGGGTCTCGAGCTCCTCGGCCGTGCGGTAGGTGGTGTGCGCGATCCGGCGCGCGATGCCGAGGCCCAGATGGGGTCCCTCCGCGGCGGGGAGGTGGTAGTAGTCCCCGCCGTGGAAGCCGGGGTCGACCTCGATGGCGGCGATCTGTGCGCTGTTCCAGGCGATCTGGTCCGCGGTGGCGCGGGCGGAGGACGCGATCACGCCGAGGCGGCGGACCTCGTCGGGGTGCGTGACGCCCCATTCGATGGCGCGCATCCCGCCCATCGAGCCGCCGATCACCAGGGCCCATCCGGGGATCCTCAGCTCCTCGCGCAGACGGCGCTCCGCAGCGACCTGGTCGCGGGTGGTGACGGCGGGGAAGCGCGAGCCCCACGGACGGCCGTCGGGTGCCGGGGAGCTGGGGCCCGTGCTGCCCTGGCAGCCGCCGAGCACGTTCGGGGCGATGACGAAGTGACGGTCGGTGTCGATCGGACGGCCGGGACCCACCATCTCCTCCCACCAGCCGGGGCTGGGGTGGGCGGGGCCGGCGGGGCCGAGGACGTGGGAGTCGCCGGTCAGCGCGTGCAGGACCAGGACGGCGTTGCCGCGGTCCGCATCGAGGGTCCCCCAGGTCTCGTACGCCAGGGTGACCTCCTCGAGCACCGCGCCGCTCTCGAGGGTCAGCGGCCCCACCTGGGCGAAGCGGCGATCGCCGGCACCGTGCTCCGGGCGCCAGGCCCCTCCGTCCGGCACGGGGGCCGTGGGCGCGAGCTCCGCAGCCACGCCGCGCCGTTCTCCGAGGACCGTCATCGGCGGTGCTCCTTCCTGCTCCCTCCGCGACGCCGCTCGCGCCCACCGGCTCAGCGGCTGGGCCACCAGGCAGGGCGGATCGGGGTGTCGGTCATTCTCGAGAGCAAGGGTGCCAGAGTCGAGTCCGGTTCCCGATCCCGGAGCTCGTCGATGAGACCGCCGGCGGTGGCGAAGCGGTGGTTCCACCACGCCAGCAGGACCAGCAGGGAGGTGAGGGCGCGCCAGGCCGAGCGCGCCGTCGCCCGCTCGGCGCGCGGGGTGTGATCGGATGCCGCTGCCGCGACGAGCCGGAGCTCACCGAGCGCGCTGTACCAGCTCCCACCTGCGCAGACGTCGGCATGCGGAGTCCATCGGGGGTCGCTGACGAGCACCTGGAGGAGGGACTCGCGGTCGATGGCCCCCGCTCCGCCGTGCTCGACGCACTGCGCGAGGAGCTCCCATTGCAGTCGATCCACGGCGAGCGCGGACAGCAGCGCCGCGATCGGTTCACATTCCGTCATCCACTCCGCCTCCGCGGCGGGGTCGTCGCCTCGTCGGAGGTGCTCCAGCGCTCCCCGCGCCGCGCTGAACAGTGCCCCGGGATCTGCTCTCGACCCCAGGTCCGGGACCGGCAGGCGGAGGGATCGCCCGATGCCCTCCAGCATCGCGGCCGGCGGCCCTTCGTGCCCGATCGGCCGCCCGCGCAGCACGGCCGCGGCCGCGGCCCGGGTGTCCGAGAACTCCCGCAGGGGCCCCACCGGGAGGACCTCCACCGCCTCCTCCCGACCGGAGCCCCGAAGGGGGAGGAGCTCCCAGGCCGCGCCGTTCGCCGCGGCGCTCACCGTGAGCAGCTGGCACTCCCCCGCCGCCGCGGCCGCCCGGACCGCTGCCCCGGCGCGGCGCAGGACGTCCCCGCTCACGCTCTCGAGGACCGCCTGGTAGCCGTCACCGACCACCACCAGTGCCCGGACCTGCTCGACGCCGCGCCGACGCAGGAGCTCCAGATGCTCCTCCAGGCGGTCGCCGCCGCCCGTGGCCAGCAGGTCGCGCAGCGGGGAGCGGGTGAGGAGCGGCAGGACTCCCGGAAGCCCCTCCCCTGCCAGGATCAGGCAGTCGGAGGGCGGCTCGCAGAGGCTGAGGCGGGTCTCCGCGAGCAGCTCGGAGGGGTCATGGGTCGAGGGCAGACGCGGTCCGGGATCGGTGGGCGGGGTGTGACGGGTCATGAGCGAAGACCCTCGCCGATCCGCGGACTCGCCGGGGCCGGTCGGCGGCCGCTGGGGACGCCGGACGCCTGGGGAGGAACGGTGCAGCGCGCAGGGAGCGCGCCCAGGCCGACGTGGGATGATCGCGGTGCCGTGAGAAAGGATCCCCCGATGTCCCCTGCCGAGTCCCCTCCCGCCCCCGCGCGCCTGCTCGCCCTGGACGAGCAGCTGATCGCCCGGGTCGCAGGTGTCACCGACGAGGAGATCGCACGGCGGCGCCGGCACCTGGAGGACATCTCCCCCGAGGCCGCGACGCTCGCCGATGCGCTGGGCGGCTACCTCGACGGCGGCAAGCTGCTGCGCCCCCGCTTCTGCTTCTGGGGAGCGGTCGCGGCGCTGGACGCGGAACCCTCCGCGGACCAGCTCGACGCCCTGGCGCGCTGCGGTGCGGCGATCGAGCTGGTGCAGGCCGCAGCCCTGATGCACGACGACGTCATCGACCACTCCCCGGTGCGCCGCGGCCGTCCGGCCCTGCACGTCGAGGCCGCCGCACGGCATCGCGGCGGCGCGCTGCGCGGCTCCCCCGAGGACTACGGGATCGGCGTCGCGATCGTGCTCGGCGACCTGGCGCTCAGCTGGGCCGAGCAGCTGGCCGCGCCGGTGACCGACGGAGGCTCGCGCAGCTCCCGCGCGCGGGAGGAGTTCGATGCGCTGCGCACCGAGGTGATGGCGGGGCAGTATCTCGACATCCTCCATCAGGCCGGCGGCTTCGACTCCGCCCCGGACCGGGAGCAGGCGGCGCTCTCGGTGATCCGCTGGAAGACGGTGCCCTACACGGTGCAGCGCCCGGTGCGGCTCGGCGCCGCGCTGATGGGCGCGTCGGATCCGGTCCTGGAGACCCTCGGGGACTGGGCGATCGAGGTCGGCACGGCCTTCCAGCTGCGGGACGACCTGCTCAGCGTGGTGGGCGACCAGGACGAGACCGGCAAGCCGATCGGCGGCGACATCGTCGAGGGCAAGCGCACCGTGCTGCTGGCGAGGACCGAGGCGGCGGCGGATGCCGCGGGCCGCGCCCTGCTCGAGTCGGTGGTGGGCCGCAGCGACGCGACACCGGAGCAGATCACCTCCGTGCATGCGCTCATGCGCTCCACCGGCGCCGTCGCCTCGGTGGCCGAGGAGGTGCGGAGTCGGGCCGCGCGGGCCCAGGCCATCCTCGAGCGCGGCGCAGGGATCGGGGACCTCGGCCGGGCGGGCCTCACCGCTCTCGCCGTTCAGGCCACCGACGTGGACTCGCTGCCCGGGTGATCCGGCCGTGCCGGGCGGCGCGGCCTCGAGGCCCCGGTGCGCTCAGAGGGCGAGAGCCAGCGCGCGACGCCGCACCTCGCCGCGCTGACCTCGGCGGAGGTGATCGATCGGCCGCCCGGGCAGCGACTCGTCCGGGGTGAACAGCCAGGCGAGGAGCTCCTCATCCTCGAAGCCGCCGTCGCGCAGGATGGTGATCGTCCCCGCCAGGTGCGGCGTCACCTCGCCGTCGGTGATCATCGCCTCCGGCACCACGCGCAGGACGGGGTCGCCACGGCGCACGGCGATCAGCTGCCCCTCCTCGATGAGGCGGCGGACGCGCGAGACCTCCAGGTCCAGTCGCTCCGCGACGTCCGGGAGGGGGAGCCAGTCGGTGATGAGGGCGTCGAGATCGGTCACGGGACCAGCGTGCCACGCCCGGGGCGCCGGCGCACGCCGTGCCCCGTGCGGGACGGGCCGCACCTCACACTTCCGCCCACCCCCGCCGTGTGTCGCTGCGGCCTCCCCGCGCCGGGGCCGCATACATTGAGCCCGTGAGCGCGGCGACGTCGACTTCCCCCGGCATCAGCCTGCTCCTCGACGACCGCTACCGGGTCGAGGAGCCGATCGCTCGCGGCGGGATGGCCACGGTGCACCGCGGGCACGACGAGCGCCTGGATCGCGTCGTCGCCCTGAAGATCATGCATCCCCACCTGGCGATGGACGAGGACTTCCGCCGCCGCTTCGGCCGCGAGGCGCGCTCCGCGGCCCGGCTCGCCCACCCCAACGTCGTCGGGGTGTTCGACCAGGGCGCGGACGAGGACCGGATCTATCTGGCGATGGAGCTCGTCGAGGGCGAGACGCTGCGCTCCCGCATCGTCGCCCAGGAGCGCCTGACGGTCCGCGAGAGCCTCGAGATCACCGCCCAGGTGCTCGAGGCGCTGGTCGCCGCGCACGAGGCGGGGATCGTCCACCGTGACATCAAGCCGGAGAACATCCTCATCGACCGCGAGGAGATCGTGAAGGTCGCCGATTTCGGCCTCGCGCGGGCGATCGGGACGAACAGCTCCTCGGCGAGCGCCACCCTGCTGGGCACCGTGGCCTACATCAGCCCGGAGCACGTCACGCGCGGGCACGCCGACGAGCGCAGCGATCTCTACTCCCTGGGCGTGGTGCTGTTCGAGATGCTCACCGGGCGCCAGCCCTTCCTCGGCGATCAGCCGGTCCACATCGCCTTCCAGCACGTGCACGAGGACATCCCTGCCCCGTCCACCCTGGTCAGCGGCATCCCTCGAGAGCTCGACTCCCTGGTGACCTGGTCCGCCGCCCGTCCCGTCGGGCAGCGCCCCGGCACTGCCGCGGACATGCTGCGCGCCGTGCGGGAGCTGTCCGCCACCCTCCCGGACACCGCGCTCGACGTCCGTCCCGCCCCCTACGAGGACCCCGACACCTCGGACCTGCCGCTCGTGACCGCGCCCCTCGACGAGGCCCTCACCGAGCTCGACCGCGGCCCGCGCGCCTTCCCCGCCGACCTCCTCGCCGCCGAGGGCGAGGGCCCCGACGTCCCGCGCGACACGGACGAGGACGTCCTGGCCGACACCGCCGACACCGACACCGACGAGGGCATCGGCACCGACACCGCGACGGACCCCGCGCCGCGGAGCCCCGAGGCGGAGGAGGACGAGACACCGCGGATCGTGATCATGCGCCCGCCGCGCGGTCCCCGCGGACGCCACCTGCTCCCGGGCACGCCCCGGCGCTCGCGCCCCCTCGCCCTGCTGGCCACGCTGAGCCTCGTCGCCGCCCTCGGCGGCGGCGCCTGGTCCGGCGCCGACTGGTATCTCAACGAGGGCCCCGGGGCGGACCGCACGGTCCCGCTGGTCACCGGCACGCCGCTGGCGGACGCGGATGCCGCCCTCACGGCCGAGGACCTCGCCGTCAGCACCGAGGAGCGCTTCGACGCCTCCGTCCCGGCCGGGCACGTCATCGACGTGACGCCGTCGACGGGTGCCACCGTCAAGAAGGGCGCCGACGTCCACGTGGTGGTCTCCCGGGGTGAGCAGACGTTCCCGGTCCCGGACCTGGTGGGCACCGATCTCGACACGGCCCGCGCCGAGGTCGAGGAGCGCGGGCTCGAGCTGGTGGAGGACGATCCGGAGTACTCCGAGAGCGCGCCGGCCGGGGAGATCCTCTCGCAGTCGGCGGACGCCGAGGCGCTGCCGGAGGGCGGGGAGGTCCACGTCGTCGTCTCACAGGGGCGTGAGCCGATCGCGATCCCCGACCAGCGCGGCTCCAGCGGCTCGAGCGCCCGGTCCACGCTCGAGAGCGCGGGCTTCACGGTGACCGCCTCGCAGGCGCACTCCGGTTCCGTCCCGCGCGGCGCCGTCATCTCGCAGGACCCCGCCTCCGGCACCGGGCACCGCGGCGACACCGTGCACCTGGTCACCTCCCTGGGCCCTGAGATGGTCAGCGTCCCGGACGTCTTCCAGCAGCCGGAGGCGGAGGCGAAGGCCGCCCTGGAGGCGGCCGGCTTCACGGTCGAGGTGGTGCACGACAAGGGCGAGCCGGTCTTCGGCCTCGTCTACGAGCAGTCCGCGGCCGCCGGCGGCGAGCTCGAGAAGGGCTCGACGGTCACGATCAAGGTGTTCTGACCCCGGCCCCGCGAGCGCACCGCCGCAGGACCGCGACGGCGCGCCGGGCGGCTCAGCGGCGGGAGAGCATCTCCGCGACGAGGAAGGCCAGCTCGAGGGACTGCTGGTGGTTCAGACGCGGATCCACGAGGGTCTCGTAGCGGCGCGTCAGCCCCTCCTCGTCGATCTCGCCGCTGCCGCCGAGGACCTCGGTGACGTCATCGCCGGTGAGCTCCATGTGCAGCCCGGCCGGGACGGTGCCGAGCGCCTGGTGCACCTCGAAGAAGCCGACGACCTCGTCGAGGATGTCCTCGAAGCGGCGGGTCTTGTATCCGTTGGAGGAGGTGATGGTGTTGCCGTGCATCGGGTCCGTCATCCACGCCACCTGGGCTCCGGCGTCACGGACTCCCTCGACCAGGGCGGGGAGACGGTCGCGGATGGTGGCGGCCCCCATGCGGGTGATGAACGTCAGGCGTCCGGGCTCCCGCTCGGGGTCGAGGCGATCGATGAGGCGCAGCGCGTCGTCGACGGTCGCCGTCGGCCCCAGCTTCACGCCGATCGGATTGCGCAGCCGCGCCATGAAGTCCACGTGCGCACCGTCGAGCTGCCGGGTGCGCTCGCCGATCCACAGCAGATGGCCGGAGCAGCCGTAGATCTCCCCGGTGCGGGAGTCGATCCGGGACAGGGCCTCCTCGTAGTCGAGCAGGAGCGCCTCGTGCGAGGCGTAGAACTCGACCACCTTGAGGGCGTCGAAATCGGCGCCGATGGCGTCCATGAACCGGATCGCCTTGTCGATCTGGCCCGCCAGCTCCTCGTAGCGGTCGTACCCCGCACCGGAGGTGAAGCCGCGGTTCCAGGAGTGCACCTCGCGCAGGTCCGCGAAGCCGCCGCCGGTGAAGGCGCGCAGGAGGTTCAGGGTCGAGGCGCTGGTGGTGTACGTCGTCCACAGGCGATGAGGATCGGGGATCCGGGACTCGGGGGTGAAGGCGTGGGCGTTGACGGCGTCCCCGCGATAGGTCGGCAAGGTGACGCCGTCGCGGGTCTCCTCGTCGGCCGAGCGCGGCTTGGCGAACTGACCGGCCATGCGGCCCATCTTGACCACCGGCACCGAGGCGCCGTAGGTGAGGACCGCGGCCATCTGCAGGATCGTGCGGATCTTGTTGCGGATGCGATCGGCGGTCGAGTCGGCGAAGGTCTCCGCGCAGTCTCCGCCCGCGAGCAGGAAGGCCTCGCCGCGGGCCGCCGCCGCGATCCGGTCCCGCAGGACGTCGACCTCCCCGGCGAACACGAGCGGCGGGGCGGCCCGCAGGTCCTCGAAGACCGCGGCGCGCTCCGCCTCGTCGGGCCACACCGGCTGCTGCACCCGCGGATACTCGCGCCACGCGCCGAGGGCCGCCAGGCCGTCGTCGGCCGAGGACAGGTAGAAGTCGTGGGCGCGAGCGGGGGCGTCAGGGCTGTATGCAGTCACGCGGACAGGGTATCCAGTCCCTCCGGCTGCGGCGTGCAGGTCCCAGTGGGCGGTACTGCACAGGAGCGCCGGCGCCGCGGACGGCCGCTCACCCGTCCGCGCCTCCCGAGCGCTCGGCCGCCGCCCGCAGCTCGCGCTTCCGCTCGGCCGCGTACATGTCCACCCGCTCCTGTCCGGAGAGCTCCTGGATGCTGGTCATCACCGCGTCGGTCACGGCCCGCAGGATCCGCGCCTCCTCGGCGCCCTCGAGGCGCGCCACGATCGCCGGCACGTCCACGGGCTCGCCGACGACCGCGCGGATCCGCGGCCGACGGTGCGGGAAGCAGCGCCGCCCCCGCTGCGCCTCGAAGGCCCCGTTCATCGCGACCGGGACGATCGGCGCGTCGGTGGCCAGCGCGAAGCGCGCCACGCCCGTCTTGCCCCGATAGAGCCGTCCGTCCGGGCTGCGGGTCCCCTCGGGGAAGATGCCCAGCACCTCGCCGGCGGACAGCACCTCGAGCCCGGCCTCGATCGCCGAGCGGGAGGCGCCGCCCCCGCTGCGATCCACCGGCATCACGTGCAGCCCGCGCATGACGGCGGCGATCACACGGCTGACCGGCGAGGTCCCCGCGAAGATGTCCGACTTCCCCAGGAAGTGCACGGAGCGGCGCACCTGGCCGGGCAGGAAGACCGTGTCGGAGTAGGCCAGATGGTTCGAGGCCAGGATCACCGGGCCGGTCACCGGGATGTTCTCGACCCCGGTGATGCTCGGGTTCCACAGCACCCGCACCACCCCCATGACGAACGGCTTGGCGATCTCGTACAGCACGGGGACTCCTGGGGTCGGGCTCCGCGGAGCGAGCTCGAGGGCGACGTAGCATGCGGGCGCAGATGCGACCATGGACACATGGCGTTCAGCGAACAGTCCCGTCCCTGGCGCGCGCGGGGTCACTCTAACCCGCGCGGCGGGCTGCTCCTGTGCCATGGATTCACCGGCTCGCCCCAGTCCCTGCGCCCCTGGGCCGAGGACCATGCCGCTCGTGGCTGGGAGGTGGAGCTGCCGCTCCTTCCCGGCCACGCCCGCAGCGAGCGGGAGCTGGCGGCCGCCCGCTGGCAGGAGTGGTACGGCTGCGTGCGGGACGCGGCGCTCGAGCTGTCCGACCAGCTCGGTCCGATCGCCGTCGGCGGGCTGTCGATGGGCGGTGCGCTCGCCCTCGCACTCGCCGAGGATCCGGTGCTCGAGGACCGGATCGCGGTGCTCGTCGCGGTGAATCCCGGGATCACGGTTCCCCGCGCGGCCCACCTCGCCGGGCTCCTGGCCCCGTTCGTGCCCACCCTCGCCGGCATCGGCTCGGACATCGCGCGCCCGGGCGTGCGCGAGGAGGCGTACGACGCGCTGCCCGTCCGGGCGGTGGTCGAGCTGCGCCGGCTGCTGGGCACCACCCGGAGGGACCTCGGCGCCGTCCGGGCTCCCCTGCTGCTGGCCACCTCGAGCGTCGACCACACGGTCCCGCCCTCGGACAGCGACCTGGTGGCTGCCCGGGTGAGCGGCGAGGTCGAGCGCCTGGCGCTGCGCCGCAGCCACCATCTGGCACCGCTGGACCATGACGCCGCGCTGCTGTTCGAGACCTCGGCGCGGTTCCTCGAGGACCATGTCCCCGTCCCCTCACCGGTGGGAGGTGCGCGATGAGCTCCGACCGTCCCCATGCCCACGACCCGCGGGACGTCGACGCCGAGTTCGCCCGGATGCTCGAGCTCGAGGGCCTCGAGCTGCATCCGGGCGAGGCACCCCATGAACCGGCCGCCGGGGAGCACCCTCGCCCGTCGGACGAGGATCCGGACGGGTTCGTCGAGGGCCCGGACTCCCCCTCGGAGCCGCCGAGCGCCGAGTCCCGCGCCCGCTCCCGCGCCGCGCACCCCTCGGCAGGCGGCCACGACCCCACGGCCGGGCTGCGCGGTGCGGTGGGTCCGCGGGAGCTGGACGACGACGAGGTGATCTACGGCGACTTCGAGCCTCCGGACCCCGATCTGCCGCAGCCCACCTCCGCGCTGCTGTGGTCGTGGACCGCGCTGCTGGGGGGATTCGTCCTGATCCTGGTGGTCGCGATCTCGACCGCCCTGCCCACCGCTCTCGGCTGGGTGGGCGCCGTGGCGGCCCTGGGCGGCATCGTCTCGCTGCTGTGGCGAGCTCCTCGGGAGCGGCGCGACGAGGGCGACCACGGAGCTCAGGTGTAGCGCCCGCGACCGCCGTGCCGGACGCGGCTCGCGACTCCGCGGCGCGGCCCCCTCAGCGGGCGAGGTCCGCGGCGCCGACGATGCCGGCCCGGTTGCCCATGCTCGCCAGGACGAACGGCGCGATCGGACGATGCCGGCGCGCGGTGAGGTTCGCGGCGTAGGCCTCGCGCGCCGGATCCAGCAGCAGGTCACCGGCCGCCGCGACGCCGCCGCCGACCACGATGACGTCGGGGTCCAGCAGCGTGGAGATGGAGGCCATGCCCAGTCCCAGCCAGGAGCCGAGCCCGCCGATCAGCTCGACGGAGCCCGGATCGCCCTGCTGCGCGAGGCGGGTGATGAGGGGCCCGTCGATCTCCTCGCGCACGCCGCCGGCAGCGGCCATCAGGGGATCCAGCAGGGGATCGCCCGCCGCGGCGCGGTGGGCGGCGGTGCGCACGAGCGCCGTGCCGGCGGTGTACTGCTCGAGGCAGCCGCGGCGACCGCAGCCGCACCACTGGCCGTCGGGCACGGCGGTCATGTGCGCGATCTCGCCGGCGAAGCCCGCGCCGCCGCGCACCAGGTGGCCATCCATGACGATGGCTCCCCCCAGACCGGTGCCGACGGTGACCATGAGCATGTGCACGGCCCCGGTCGCCGCGCCGAAGCGGTACTCCGCCCAGCCCGCCGCGTTCGCATCGTTCTCCACCACCACGGGCAGGCCCGTGAGGCGTTCGAGCTCATCGGCCAGCGGGTGCTGGCGCCAGGCGAGGTTGGCCGCGAAGTTCACGGTGCGGCGATCGGCGCCCACGAATCCGGCGGCGCCCACGCCCACGCCCACCACCTCGTGATCGGCCCGCAGCTCGACGACGGCATCGGCGACCGCGGCCTCGATCAGCGCGGGATCCGTCGCGGGCGTGCTCCGCGTCGTGGACGCGATGATCTCGCCCTCGTCGTCGACCACTCCGGCCGCGATCTTCGTCCCGCCGATGTCCACCCCGATGGAGAGCATGCCGCTCCTTCTGCTCGTTCTGTCGCCTCGCGGCGGTGCGTCCCCCTCACGGGGTGCGGCCGCGCGGCGGGGGGATTCCCCCGCCCGCCTGCCTGTCGGAGCCCATCGTAGAGGGCCCTGCCGTAGGATCGGGACGACACCACCAGCGCTTCCGGGCAGGCGTCCGGCTCGCCGGACTGGTGCACCGGCCCGGATCGAAGGAGATTCGATGAAGCAGTTCACCACGCCCCAGCAGCACGAGAGCCGCCCGGAGGAGAACACGACGGATCTCCTGCTCGGCCGTCTGCGCGCGAGCCCCTCGGTGCCGATCTTCGAGCGCGTCCAGCCCGACGGCTCCTACCTCCCCCTGAGCACCGCCGACTTCGTCGACGAGGTCAAGCGGCTCGCCAAGGGCCTGATCGCCTCCGGGGTCGGGTCCGGCGACGTGGTCGGGATCCTCTCCCGCACCCGCTACGAATGGGCCCTGGTGGACTGGGCCGTGTGGTGGGTAGGGGCCGTCAGCGTGCCGATCTACGAGACCTCCTCCCCCAGCCAGATCCAGTGGATCGCCTCGGAGTCCTCCGCGAAGTACATCCTCGTGGAGTCGACGCGGCATCGCGAGGACGTGGAGTCCGTGCGCGGGGAGCTCCCCGCGCTCGAGCACATCGGCGTGCTCGACGACGGCATCCTCGAGGAGCTCGGGCGCCGCGGCGCCGACATCAGCGACGAGGAGCTCGAGTCCCGGCGCGTCTCGCGCCGACTCGAGGACGTGGCCACCATCATCTTCACCTCCGGCACCACGGGCCGCCCCAAGGGCGCCGAGCTCACCCACGCGAACTTCGTGGACACCACGCGCAGCGCCGTGAACCTGCTGGGGCAGCACGTGCTCCCCCCGGGCTCCCGGATGCTGATGTTCCTGCCGATGGCGCACGTCTTCGCGCGGCTGCTCACCGTGCTCGCCGCCGCCTGGCCCGTGACCACCGCGTTCACCCCGGACACCAAGAACCTGTTGCCGGACCTCGCCGCCTTCCGGCCCACCTTCCTGCTGGCCGTCCCCCGCGTCTTCGAGAAGGTCTACAACGGGGCCGAGGCCAAGGCGATCGCCGGCGGGCGCGGGAAGATCTTCACCGCCGCGGCGGACACCGCCGTCGCCTACTCGACGGCGCTCTCCGCCGGCCGAGTCCCGCTCCGCCTGCGGCTCAAGCACACCCTGTTCGACAGGCTCGTCTACGGGAAGCTGCGCGGGGCGATGGGCGGGCGCGTCCAGTGGGCGGTCTCGGGCGGGGCGCCGCTCGGGGCTCGGCTGTCCCACTTCTTCCGCGGCATCGGGGTGACGATCCTCGAGGGCTACGGCCTCACCGAGACCACCGCCCCCGTCAGCGTGAACCTCCCGTGGGACGTGCGCCCGGGCACCGTCGGGCCTCCCCTGCCCGGCGCCACCGTCGCGATCGACGACGACGGCGAGATCCTCGTCAAGGGGGTCATGGTGTTCAAGGGCTATCACCGCAACGCCGAGGCCACCGCGGAGGTGCTGCGCGACGGCTGGTTCCGCACCGGCGACCTGGGATCCCTGGACGATGCGGGCAACATCACGATCAGCGGGCGCCGCAAGGAGGTCATCGTCACCGCCGGTGGCAAGAACGTCTCCCCGGCCCAGCTCGAGGACCAGCTGCGTGCGCACCCGCTGGTCAGCCAGTGCGTGGTGATCGGCGACCAGAAGCCGTTCGTCGCCGCGATCCTGACCCTGGACGCGGAGATGCTCTCGACCTGGCTGGCGAACAACGGCCTGCCGGAGATGACGGTGGCCGAGGCCGCCCAGGACCAGCGGATCCACGACGAGCTGCAGAAGATCGTCGACACGGCCAATGAGACCGTCTCCCGGGCCGAGTCGATCCGCGCCTTCGAGATCATCGACTCGGACTTCACGGAGGAGAACGGCTATCTCACCCCGTCGCTCAAGCTCAAGCGCAACGTGGTCGTCCAGGACATGGCGCCGGTGATCGAGCGGATCTACTCCGGCTCGAAGCCGGCGAGCTGACGGCGCCGCGCCTCCGTCCCGCCGAGGCCGATCGGCGCCGTCCCGGACTGTCGGGGCGGCGCCGTAGTCTGCCTCCATGCCCGCACGCCGTCAGCTGAGCTTCGACGATCTCGGCACCCCGCTGGCGGAGGCCACGCTCGTGGTCGTCGACCTCGAGA
This sequence comes from Brachybacterium sp. YJGR34, assembly GCF_003347015.1. Lineage (GTDB taxonomy): Bacteria > Actinomycetota > Actinomycetes > Actinomycetales > Dermabacteraceae > Brachybacterium. The sequence continues at coordinate 14,906 of NZ_PNFB01000026.1, read as the reverse complement.
CCACCGGCACCGACCCCACCGCCGACGTGATCACGGAGATCGGGGCGGTGAAGGTGCGCGGCGGGGAGGTGCTCGGCGAGTTCCGCACCTTCGTGGATCCCGAACGCCCCATCCCGGCCTACATCGCCGCCCTCACCGGCATCACGGACGCCACGGTCGCGGGCGCGCCGGCCGTCGGCACGGTGCTGCCGATGTTCCTGGACTTCGCGGCCGGTGCCGCACTGGTCGCGCACAACGCGCGCTTCGACATCTCCTTCCTCAGCGCGCAGGCCGCCGCCTGCGAGGTCACCTGGCCCTCCCCGACCGTTGTGGACACCCTGGCCCTCGCGCGGACCGTCTTCCGCCGCGACGAGGTGCGCAATCACAAGCTCTCCACCCTCGCCGCGCACGTGGGCGCGAGCATCACACCGGACCACCGGGCGCTCTCCGACGCCCGCGCCACGGTCGACGTCCTCCACGCGATCATCGAGCGCCTCGGTCCCTCCGCCGCCACCCTCGAGGACCTGACCTCCGCGCACCGCCGCGCCACCCCGGTCCAGCTGCGCAAGAAGCACCTGGCCGCGGACGTCCCCCCGGTGCCCGGCGTCTACCAGTTCCTCGACGCGAACGGCGCCGTGCTGTACGTGGGCACCTCGGGGAACCTGCGCACCCGGGTGCGCACCTACTTCACGGCCGCCGAGACCCGGCGCAAGGTGCTGGACATGCTGCCGCGGGCGGAGTCCCTGAGGCTCATCGAATGCGCCACCGCCACCGAGGCGGCGGTCCGCGAGCTGCGCATCATCGCCCGCGAGAAGCCCCCCTCGAACCGCCACGGCCTCTCCCCCGAGACCGCCAACTGGCTGCGGCTCGGCGCCGGCACGGAGGGACTGCGCGGTGCGCGGATCGCCCGCACGGAGGCGGACGGCTCCGCGCAGATCGGACCGCTGACCTCCCGTCACGACATCACCCCGCTGCGTGGTCTGCTCACCGATGCCGTGCTGGGGCGCGGGGCCGGGCTCGAGCGCGCGGGCGCGGAGGCCGCTCACGAGCCCCGTCACCACGACCGGATCCGCCGTGCCATGGTGCAGGACCCCCGCGAGGTCCTCGACCACGTGGCCGCCCGTCTGCGGGCCCAGGTCGAGGCCGGTCGGTACGAGGAGGCGGAGACGCTCCGCCGTCTCGCCCAGACCTATCTCGCCGCCGCGCGGCGTGCCTCCCGACTCCGGGCGATCGCCGAGGTGCCCCTGCTGATCGCCGCCCGCCCCAGCACGGAGGCCGTGATCGGGGGGCGCGGCTGGGAGCTCCTCGCCGTCCGTCACGGCCGCTTCTCCGGCACCACCTTGGTCCCCTCGGGCAAGGATCCGGTGCCCTTCGCCCGGTCGCTCGCGATCACCGGGATCGGCGAGGCGGAGCACGCCGCCCCGTTGTGCCACGGCTACCACCAGGAGGCGGAGATCCTGCTGTCCTGGCTCGAGGGAGAGGGCGTCCGGACCGTGCTCGCCGAGGGCGCCTGGCAGGTGCCCGCCCGGGCCCGCTTCGAGGTCGAGCATCTCGCAGAGCGCTTCGCACGGACCACGGTCACGTCCGGGGCATAGGCTCGGGGCATCGTCCCGGCGCCTCGGCGCCCCGAACAAGGAGCAGACATGATCACCGCCATCGTCTCGATCGTCGTCGAGCCCAGCCGCATCCCCGAGGTCGCCCAGGAGATCGTCGACATCGAGGGCGTCGAGCAGGTCTACTCCGTCACCGGGGACGTCGATCTCATCGCCGTCGTCCGGGTGCGCGCCCACGAGGACCTCGCCGCGGTCATCGCCGCCCAGCTGAGCAAGGTCGACGGCGTGCTGGACACGACGACGAACATCGCCTTCAAGACCTACTCCTCGCGGGACCTCGACGCCGCCTTCGATCTCGGCATCGACGGCTGATCCCGCGCCGTCCGCCGCAGGGCGCGCCGCGCCCTGCGGCCGGGCCCCGGTGTCTCAGCCCCCGGTGACGGAGGCCTCCTGGGAGGCCTCCGCCCAGAGCTCGAGCAGGACCGCGGGACGGCCGGAGTCGAGCGCCTCGCGCGCCTCCTCGAACGAGTGCGCGAAGCGCGCTTCGAAGCCGTCGGAGGCCGCCTGGTCGATGCCGTCGAAGGCGAGCACCCCGGCCGCGGCGTTGAGCAGCACGGCATCCCGGATGGGGCCCATGCGTCCCTCCCTGTCCCCGGCGAACAGCGAGCGGACCACCTCCGCGTTCTCCTCGGCGCTCCCGCCGCGCAGGGCGTCGTGCTCGCTGCGGGGGATGCCCAGGAGCGCGACGGGATCCAGCACGTGCCGACGCACCTGCCCGCCACGCACCTCCCAGAGGTCCGCGGGCGCGGTCACGGTCAGCTCGTCGAGCCCGTCCTGACCGCGGAAGACCAGCGCGCTGCTGCCGCGCGCGGCGAACACCCTCGCCACGATCGGGGCGAGGGCGGCGTCGGCGACCCCGACGGCGCCGGCCCGCGGTCGTGCAGGGTTCGTGATCGGCCCCAGGACGTTCATCACGGTGGGGATCCCCAGGCCCTTGCGGGCCTCGGCGAAGTACCGCATCGAGGGATGGAACACCTGGGCGAAGAGGAAGGTCATCCCGATCCGGTCCACGAGCTCCTCGACCACCGGCACGGGCAGGTCGAGCCGGATCCCGAGCACCTCGAGCACGTCGGCCGATCCGCTCCTCGAGCTCGAGGAGCGGTTGCCGTGCTTGACGACGGTGCGCCCGGTGGAGGCGATGATCATCGACGCCATCGTCGAGATGTTCACGGTGTGGGCGAGGTCCCCGCCGGTCCCGACGATGTCGACCGCGTGATCGGTGGCGCGCACCGGCCGGGCGTGGGCGACCATCGCATCGGCCAGGGCCTCGAGCTCGCCGCTGGTCACACCCTTGGCCTGGAGGGCCACGAGGAAGCCCGCGAGCTGCACCGCGCTCGCCGATCCGGACATCACCTCGTCCATCGCCCAGGTGGTCTCCGCGGCGTCGAGCTCCTCGCCGCGCACGAGGCGCGCCGTGATCCGGGACCAGGTGGGAGTGTTCTCGCTCATGCTCCGATCATCGCACTTCCGGCCCGCCCGACGTCGCCCTGGTCACCGATCGGATCACGGAAAGGTCACGCCGCCGCACGGGGGCGAGCGCCCGGGCCGATCAGACCCGTGTTCCGGTTCGTGACACGCCGTCATCAGAGATATGCTGGCCCGGTCCGCCCGGGGCGCAGGCCCCGCGATGTGGCCGGCCGTCGTGTACCGGCACACCGAATCTGACCACGCGACATAATGGTGACGTGACTACTGCGACCCTGCCTGAGCGCCCTGCCCCCGCTGCAGCACCTGCGGTGGGCCGCCCGAACCCGACGCAGATCGGCACGATCGTCTGGCTCGCCAGCGAGCTGATGTTCTTCGGCGGTCTGTTCGCGATGTACTTCACCCTGCGCTCGATGGCGCCGGAGACCTTCGCGGACGGACAGTCGAACTTCACCCACGGCTTCGCCCTGCTCAACACCACCATCCTGGTGCTGAGCTCCGTCACCTGCCAGATCGGCGTCTTCCTCGCCGAGGGCCGCTTCCCCGGCGGCACGCCGTTCCCGCCCCGCAAGCGCCGCGAGGGCTCGCTGCTGAACGTCGCCGGCTGGGGGATGATCGAGTGGTACACCCTCACCTTCATCCTGGGCGCGATCTTCGTGGCCGGCCAGGCGTACGAGTACACCGAGCTCGTCCACCACGGCGTGACGATGTCGTCCTCGCCGTTCAGCTCGATCTTCTACCTCGCCACCGGCTTCCACGGCCTGCACGTCATCGGCGGCCTGATCGGCTTCCTGATGGTCCTCATGCGCGCCTACGTCGCGGAGAAGTTCACGACCCATGAGCAGGTCTCGGCGATCTGCATCTCGTACTACTGGCACTTCGTGGACATCGTCTGGATCGTGCTCTTCTTCGTGGTCTACCTGCTCGACCCGATGATGACCTCGATCAGCCCCGACCACATCATCCCGGTCGACTTCGAGTGGAGCATCTTCTGATCTCCGCGACCGAGCCGCGCCCCGAGCCCGGCCACCACCCAGCTGTCCTTCCCTCCCCCGTCCGTCCCCTCCACGAATCGAGGTCCGAACCGTGAAGGCTCTCGCCGCACGTCGTCATCACCCGATGGCGCTACTCGTGATCCTGCTGCTCGCGCTCGTCGCGACCGGCGGGCTGTACGCGGCCCTGCAGCCGCAGACGGCTCAGGCCGAGGCCTACACGCAGGACGACGTCGAGGCGGGCGAGGCCCTGTTCCTCGCCAACTGCGCGACCTGCCACGGCCGCAACGCCGAGGGCCTCACCGAGGCCGACGGCTCGACGCTGGGCCCCTCGCTGGTCGGTGTCGGCGCCGCCGCGGTCGACTTCCAGGTGGGCACGGGCCGCATGCCCATGCAGCGTGCGGGCGCCCAGGCGGATCGCAAGCCGCCGCAGATGACGGAGGAGCAGACCCGTCAGCTCGCCGCCTACGTCGCCTCCCTGGGCCCCGGCCCCGCGGTGCCGGACGAGGAGTGGCTGGACACCAGCCAGGGCGATGCCACCCAGGGCGGAGAGATCTTCCGCATCAACTGCGCGATGTGCCATAACGCGGCCGGCGCGGGCGGCGCCCTGACCCGGGGCAAGTACGCCCCGGAGGTCACCGGTCTGGACCCCAAGCATGTCTACGAGGCCATGGAGACCGGCCCGCAGAACATGCCGGTCTTCAACGAGACGAACCTGTCCCCCGAGGACAAGCGCGACGTCATCACCTACCTGGAGAGCCTGGAGGAGACCGGCTCCCCGGGCGGCGTCTCGCTCGGCTCGCTCGGTCCTGTGACCGAGGGCCTGTACGCGTGGACGATCATCCTGTCCCTGCTCCTCGGCACGGCTGTGTGGCTGGGGGCGAAGGCCAAGTGAATGCGAGCATGAACACCAACCTCGACGGCACCTCCCCCGCCCGCGGCGTCAGCGCGATCGCCCCCAAGGAGGGCGGGGGCTTCCCCAACCCGGGTCTGCCCCCGCACACCCACCGCCAGGCGGACGACTCCGTGCCGGCGCAGAAGCGGGCCGAGCGCCTCGTGGCCGCGATGTTCCTGCTGAGCATCCTCGGCACGGTCGTCTTCATCGGCGCGTACTTCCTCGTCACCCCCACCGGGACGAACATCTTCGCGGAGGAGGGCACGCCCCGCGCGCTGTGGTGGTCGAACCTCGTCACCGGGCTCGGCTTCGCCGCCGCCGTGTTCTTCATCGGCGCCGCCGCCGTGCACTGGGCCAAGACCCTCATGCCCGATGAGGAGATGGTCGAGGAGCGCCACGACATCCGCAGCTCCGACGAGACGCGCGAGACCGCGGCCACCATGATCACCGACGGCCTCGCCGAGTCGGGCATCGCCCGCCGCCCCGTGATTGTCACCGGCATGGTCGCGGCCTTCGCCGCGCTCCCGATCGCCGTGCTGGCGCCGCTGTCGACCCTGGGTCCGCTGCCCGGCAACAAGCTCCATCACACCTTCTGGGGCCACAACCCCGGCCAGCGTCTCGCGCGGGACCACGACGGCACCCCGATCAAGCTGTCGGACGTCGCGATGAACTCGATCTTCCACGTCATGCCCGAGGGCCTCACCCACGAGACCCCGCATCACCTCGAGGAGCGTGCCAAGGCCGCGGCGGTCATCGTCCGCATCGACCCGAAGCTCGCCCAGAACGAGGACAGCATGAACATGGGCGTCGACGGCGTCCTCGCGTTCTCGAAGATCTGCACCCACGTGGGCTGCCCCGTGGCGCTGTACGAGCAGCAGACCCACCACATGCTGTGCCCCTGCCATCAGTCCACCTTCGACGTCACCGACGGCGCCAAGGTGATCTTCGGCCCGGCGCACCGTCCGCTCCCCCAGCTGCCGATCGAGGTGGACGACGAGGGCTACCTGGTGGCTCCCGGCGACTTCACCGAACCGATCGGGCCCAGCTTCTGGAACATCCACAAGGACAAGTGATCACATGACGACCACGACTCCCAGCTCCCGGAAGCAGGCTTCCGACGGCGAGGGCACCTCGCGCGCGTACAAGCTCGGTGCGATCGGCGGCGACTGGCTCGACCAGCGCGTCTCCGGCGGCGGACTCGTCAAGGAGTTCGCCCGCAAGATCTTCCCCGACCACTGGTCGTTCATGTTCGGCGAGGTGGCGCTCTACAGCTTCGTCATCCTGCTGATCTCGGGCACCTTCCTGACGATGTTCTTCGACCCCTCCATGGAGGAGGTCGTCTACAGCGGGCCCTACGAGGCGCTGCAGGGCGCCACGATGTCCCGGGCCTTCGAGTCCACGCTGGAGATCTCCTTCGAGGTCAAGGGCGGACTGCTGTTCCGGCAGATGCACCACTGGGCCTGCCTGGTCTTCATGGTCGCGATCTTCGTGCACATGTTCCGGGTGTTCTTCACCGGCGCGTTCCGCAAGCCCCGCGAGCTCAACTGGCTGGTGGGCTTCACGCTGATGATCCTGGGCATGGTGGCCGGGTTCTCCGGCTACTCCCTCCCGGACGACGTCCTCTCCGGCAACGGTCTGCGCGTCATCGACGGCCTCATGAAGGCCATCCCGATCGTCGGCACCTACCTGTCGATGCTCCTGTTCGGCGGCGAGTTCCCGGGCACGGCCATCATCCCGCGCCTGTTCACGATCCACATCCTGCTGGTGCCGGCGATGATTCTCGGTCTGATCGTCATCCACCTGGTGATGGTCGTGTGGCACAAGCACACCCAGTACCCCGGCCCGGGCCGCACCGAGCGCAACGTCGTGGGCTTCCCGGTGCTGCCGGTGTACGCCGCGAAGGCCGGCGGCTTCTTCTTCCTGGTGTTCGGCATCATCACGCTGATCTCCGCGACGACGGCGATCAACGCGGTATGGGTGTACGGCCCCTACGACCCCTCCCCCGTGTCCGCAGGATCCCAGCCCGACTGGTACATGCTGTGGACCGACGGCGGACTCCGTCTGATCCCCGGCTGGGAGTTCACGATCTTCGGGTACGTGATCTCGCTGAACATGCTGATCCCGATGGCGATCTACGGCGCGTTGCTGGCGGTGCTCGCCCTCTACCCGTTCATCGAGGCCTGGGTCACCGGCGACGACCGCGAGCACCACGTGCTGGACCTGCCGTACAACGCCCCGGTCCGCACCGCCTTCGGCGTCTCCTGGATCATGACCTACCTGATCCTCGCCCTGGCCGCGACGAACGACCTCATCGCGATCGCCCTGCACCTGTCGATCAACGACCTCACCTGGGCCTTCCGCATCGGCATCTTCGTGGTCCCGGTCCTGTCGTTCTACATCACGAAGCGGCTGTGCCTGTCGATCCAGCGGCAGAAGCGCAACCTCGCCCTGCACGGCAAGGAGACCTCCCGCGTGGTCCGCACCGAGACCGGTGACATGCTCGAGGTCCACGCGCCGCTCAGCGATTACGAGCGCTGGGTGCTCGTGCAGCACGACGACTACCGTCCGCTCTCCGCGGGCAAGGGCGTCTCCTCGCTTCGGGCGAAGGCGACGAGCTTCTTCTTCAAGGATCGGATCGAGCCGATCACCCCGGCCGAGCTGCGCGAGGCGATCGCCCACGCCGAGCACGAGAAGCACGAGCTCGACGAACTCACCGGTGGCGACTACCGCACCCCCGCGGAGAAGGCCGTGCACTGATGACGGCACGGCGCTGAGCCGCCGCACCCCGTCGACGGGCCCCGAGGAGCATCTCCTCGGGGCCCGTCGCTGTCGGCTGCGGCTTCCGGGGACGACGGGTGGGGGCCACGGCGCTCGGGCCACATCGCAGGCCCACTGTCATCGCCGTGCGACCATCGGGCCGGCACGCGGGCGACCGCGGTCAGTCGAGGTGCGGACTCGGGGGCCCGGAGGGGCGAGCGGACAAGCGTCCCGCGGCCGCCTCGACGAGGTAGCGGGCAGCCGTCGGCCCGAGACCGCTCTGCGCGCGGCACAGGGCGCGCACAGAGCGCAGCGGACGCTTCCGGGGGTCCAGGCCCTCCCGGGACAGCGTCTCCACGGCCCAGAGCCGTCCCCGCTCCAGCCCGTCGCGGTCTCCGAACACGGCGCGGATCCGCGCCTCGGCGCGTGTTGCCGGTGACCTGCCGCCGATCATCAGATCCCCCCTCGACTGCGGACGGTGCTGCGCGGGGCCCGGAGCACCGCCTCGGGCGCGCCGCGTGCCGACGCACCGCTGCGCTCACGGTAGCACCAGGGATTCCGGCCGATGCCCGCCCACGGGTACCCGACGGGCTCCCGCCGGGCCGGCACCGGGGAGCTCTGCCGCTCGGCACCCACGCCGGCGCAGGGACGCCGACACCGGTCCCCGGAGGACGAGGAGGCTCGTCGGCGAGCGTCCTCGTCCTCCGGGGACCGGTGAGCGACATCCGTGCGGGGATGCCTCACCGCACACCCGAACTCCGCTGTTCTCGCGGATACCCCCGCCTCCAGGGCCTGCCCGCGCACCCAGGGTGCTCGGCGGCGCCCCGACATGCCCGGGAGCACGCGACGGCTCCACCGCGACACGCGCCCCGGGGATGCAGAAAGGGCCCCGCAGCGCTGTCACGCTGCGGGGCCCTGTCCGAGGCCGCTCCCGGAGGGGCGGCGCGGTCTCAGTGCTCGTGCTGGCCGGTCGAGAACTCCAGCACCCAGCTGAGCACGCCGTACACGGCGAAGATGACGCCGAAGGCGAGGATCCACCAGCCGGCCGCCACGCCCAGGAAGCACAGGGCGGCGCCGATGGCCGCCCAGAGCGGCGCCCAGCTGTAGGGAGCGAAGCTGCCCTGCACGCCGGCGTCGTCCTCCACCTCGGCGTGCAGATCCTCCGAGGCACCCAGTTCGTTCTTGCGGATCACCAGGCTGAGCACCATGGCGATCATCAGGGCCAGGCCCGTCACGGCGATGAACGCCGGGAAGCCGACGGTCTCGATGCCGAGGGGTTCGTACATGCCGGTGATGACGGCGTACGCGACGGTGACGATCAGGAAGAAGACCGCCAGGATCCAGAAGATCTTTGCAGCAGCTCTCATGTCAGTTGGTCCTCGGGTTCTTCGCGGGTTCTTCGACGAGCATGTGGTCCTGCAGCGCGACCTCCGGGTGGTGGAGGTCGAACGCGGGACGCTCGGACCGGACGCGGGGCAGGGAGTGGAAGTTGTGGCGCGGCGGCGGGCACGAGGTGGCCCACTCGAGCGACGCTCCGTAGCCCCACGGATCGTCGACCTCGACCTTCTTCCCCTTCATGTGCGTGAGCACCACGTTGAGGAGGAACGGCAGCGTAGAGACGCCCATGATGATCGCGCCGATGGTGGAGATCTGGTTCATCCAGTCGAACCCGTCCTCGTAGAGGTAGTTCACGTACCGACGCGGGGCGCCGGCCACGCCCAGCCAGTGCTGGATGAGGAAGGTCATGTGGAAGCCGATCATGAGCAGCCAGAAGTGGATCTTGCCGATCTTCTCGCTGAGCTTGTAGCCGAACATCTTGGGCCACCAGAAGTAGAAGCCCGCGAACATCTCGAAGACCACGGTGCCGGCCATCACGTAGTGGAAGTGGGCGACCACGAAGTACGTGTCCGAGAGGTGGAAGTCGAGCACCGGCGAGGACAGGATGACGCCGGTCAGGCCGCCGAAGGCGAAGGTGGTCAGGAAGCCGAGGGTGAAGAGCATCGGCGTCTCGAAGGTCAGCGACCCCCGCCACATCGTGCCGATCCAGTTGAAGAACTTCACGCCCGTCGGGACCGCGATCAGCATCGTCATGAAGGCGAAGAAGTCCAGCATGACGGCGCCGGTGGTGTACATGTGATGGGCCCACACGGTCACCGAGAGGGCGGCGATGGCGATCGTCGCGCCGACCAGGGTCTTGTACCCGAAGATCGGCTTGCGCGAGAAGGCCGGGAAGATCTCGGAGGCGATGCCGAAGAACGGCAGGGCCAGCACGTACACCTCGGGATGGCCGAAGAACCAGAAGAGGTGCTGCCACAGGATCGGGCCGCCGTTGGCGGGATCGAAGATGTTCGCCTCGAAGCGGCGGTCAGCGCCCAGCGCCAGCAGCGCGGAGGCCAGCGGCGGGAACGCCATCAGCACCAGCACGGCCGTGATCAGCGTGTTCCAGGTGAAGATCGGCATCCGGAACATGGTCATGCCGGGCATGCGCAGGCACAGGATGGTGGTGATGAAGTTGACCGAGCCGAGGATCGTCCCGAAGCCCTGCAGGGCCAGGCCGAAGACCCACAGGTCACCACCGAGCCCCGGGGAGAAGGTGGTGTCCGACAGCGGCGCGTAGGCGAACCAGCCGAAGGACGCCGCACCCTGCGGGGTGAGGAAGCCGGCCACCACGATCAGCGAGCCGAACAGGGTCAGCCAGAAGGCGAACATGTTCAGGCGCGGGAAGGCCATGTCCACGGCGCCGATCTGCAGCGGCACCAGGTAGTTCGCGAAGCCGTTGAACAGCGGCGTGCCGAACATCAGCAGCATGATCGTGCCGTGCATCGTGAACAGCTGGTTGTACTGGTCCTTGGAGACCACGACCTGCAGGCCGGGCTCCCAGAGCTCGGTGCGGATGCCGAGCGCGAGCAGGCCGCCGAACGCGAAGAACGCGAAGGCCATGCCCATGTACATCATGCCGATCAGCTTGTGATCGGTGGTGGTCAGCAGGTTGAAGAACTGCCTGCCCTTGCTCGTGGGCGCGGACTCCTCGAAGCGGGCCGGCACCGCCGTGCCCGGTCCCGCGGTGGTCTCGGTGCTCACTCGTCGTCTCCCTCGGTGTAGCGAGGACCGGCCTCGTCATGCAGCTCTCGCATGCTCCACTCCTCCTCGTTCCGGTTCAGGTCCACGCCGAGCTGTCCCTCGTAGCCCTGATCCCGCAGGTCCTGCATGTGGGCGTCGAACTCCTCCTGGGAGACGACGCGGACGTTGAAGAGCATGTCGGAGTGGTACTCCCCGCACAGCTCCGCGCACTTGCCCTGATAGGTGCCCTCACGCGTCGGGGTCACCTGGAAGGTCGTGGTGTGCCCGGGCATCATGTCCTTCTTGTACAGGAAGTCCACGACCCAGAACGAGTGGATGACGTCGCGGGAGTCGAGCTGGAACTCGACGGTCTGGTCGACGGGGAGCCAGAGCGTGGGCAGGGACTCCGCCGCGCCCGGCTCTCCGGTCGCGAAGGACTGGACACCGGCCGGCTCGTGCACGTCGTCGTCGACGTAGTTGAAGTCCCAGCTCCACTGCTTGCCGACCACGTTGACCGTGTAGTCCGGCTCCGCCACGTGCATCTCGATCTCGTTCGCGTCGCGCTGGGTGAAGTAGAAGAAGGTCAGCACCATGACGACGGGGACGAGCGTGAACATCAGCTCGAGCGGCACGTGGTAGCGCAGCTGGATGGGGTATCCCGCATCGTTGCGACGGCGGCGGTAGGCGACCGCGCACCAGATGGTCAGGCCCCAGATGATGAGCCCGACCAGGACCAGCACGGCCCAGGACCCGACCCAGAGGTTCGTGATCCGCTCGGTCTGGTTGGTGACCTCCTGGCCGTCGTCCGGGCCGGGCAAGAATCCACGCTGCTGCGCCTGGGTACAGCCGGCGAGGACCAGGGTGGCCAAGGCGAGGCCTGCTGCGGCGGCGCGGCGTCCGCGCCGCGCACGCTGGGGGACCTGGGGGATCACAGGGAATGACCTTCCGCTCGTCGTCTCCGGCCCTCGTCGTCTCCCCGAGGGCGCGTCGCCTCGGGCCGACTCCTCGGTGCGGAGCTGGTACTGATGTGGGCGGGACCTGCCCACCGTGCCGTGCCGCCTCACTGAGGAGAAGGCCGTGGCAGGCCGCGGGCCCGCCACGTGACGGCACCCTGTCATCATACGGGGTTCGCGGCGTCCTGCGACCACCTCGGCGCGCCGCACCCCGGCCCGCCCCGCACGCCGTGACCTCTCCGTGATGCCGGCGTTGCCGGTCTCACAGCAGATCGGGCCCGACCGGGTGACGTGATCGTCACCGGGTCGGGCCCGAGAGCTTCGTGGGCCGGGCGCCTCGCGCCGCGGCCGACGGTGTCAGGAGAAGGAGTCGCCGCAGGCGCAGGAGCTGCCCGCATTGGGGTTGTCGATGGTGAAGCCCTGCTTCTCGATGGTGTCCGAGAAGTCGATGACCGCACCGGTGAGGTACGGGCTGGACATCTTGTCGACGATCACCTCGACGCCGTCGAAGTCGGCGACCAGATCGTCCTCCATCAGGCGCTCGTCGAAGTACAGCTGGTAGATGAGGCCGGAGCAGCCGCCGGGCTGCACCGCGATCCGCAGGCGCAGATCGTCGCGGCCCTCCTGGTCCAGCAGCGTGGTCACCTTCTGCGCGGCGCCGGACGTGAGGGTGACGCCATGCGCCGCGGTGGGGCGCTCGGTGGTCGTGGTCATGAGGTCCTCCTCGAAGCTCGATTCCGCCCAGGATACGCCCCGTGCCCCGCGAACGGGGACGGGCCCGGCGCGCGATCCCGCTCGCCGTCCCGGCCGGAGGTCACAGCACGCCGCGGAAGACGGCCAGCAGCAGCACCCCGCCGTAGCCGAGGACCACCCCGAGGATCGCGCCCGTGGCGGCATCGCGGCTCGCTCCGCGCAGCACCGCCGAGACGGCCCCGATGACGACGGCGAGGACCGCGAGCAGACCCCACCACAGGAAGAAGTACCCGGCGAGGAATCCGATGAGGACGCCGAGGAACAGCAGCGGGATCATGAGCGCGGAGACCCTCGGGCTGCCTCCGCCGCTGCGCTCCGGCGCGCTCACGCCGGCCGCCCTCCCAGCGAGCCGGCGCCCCGCAGGAGCAGGGCCTCGGCGAGGCAGACCCGGCCGAACTCGCCCAGGTGGAGGGACTCGTCGATGCCATGGGCTCGGGACTCGGGATCCTCCACACCGGTGACCAGGACCTCGGCCGCGGGGAAGACCTCGAGCAGGTCCGCGATGAAGGGGATCGAGCCGCCCAGACCGGTGTCCACCGCCGGGGTGCGCCACGAGGCGGCGAAGGCGGATCGGGCCAGGTCCATGGCCGGCGAGCCCTGGCTGGCGCTGTAGGGCTTGCCGCGCTCCCCGCGGCGGACGCTGACCGCGGCCGTCGCCGGGGCGTGCCGCTCGAGGTGGCCGACCAGGGCCTCCATCGCCGCATCGGGGCTCTCCCCCGGCGGGATCCTCAGGGACACCTTGGCCCGCGCGACGGGCACGAGCGTGTTCGAGGCGTCACGGACGCTCGGCGCGTCGATCCCGATCACGGACAGCGCCGGGCGGGCCCACAGCCGCGCGGTCAGCGGGCCGCTCCCGGACAGCGCGTGGCCGTCGGGGACGCCGGCGTCCCGGCGGAAATCGGCCTCGTCCATGTCGACGGCGGGATCGGGGGCGCGCACGAGGCCCTCGACGGCGACCTCGCCGTGCTCGTCGTGCAGGGTGGCCAGCAGCCGGGAGAGCTGGGTCAGCGCATCCAGCACCGGCCCTCCGAACAGCCCGGAGTGCACGGCGTGCTCCAGCGCCCGCACCTCGACGACGACGTCGACGACGCCCCGCAGGCTCGTGGTCAGGGCCGGGGTCCCGACGGCCCAGTTCGCGGAGTCGGCGACGACGATGAGATCGGCCGCCAGCGCCTCCCGATGCGCCTCGATGAAGGGGCGGAACGTCGGCGAGCCGGCCTCCTCCTCGCCCTCGACGAAGACCGTGACCCCGACGCCGTCGCGCGCGAGCTCCTCCCCCACCAGCCGCAGCGCCGTGACGTGCGCCATGACGCCGGCCTTGTCGTCGGCGGCACCGCGACCGTACAGACGTCCCTCGCGCTCGACGGGCTCGAAGGGCGGCGTGGTCCAGTCCGCGGGGTCGCCCGTGGGCTGCACGTCGTGATGCGCGTACAGCAGCACCGTGGGCCGACCGTCCGCGGCCGGGCTGCGCCCGATCACCGCGGGGGCGCCCTCGCCGACGGACTCGATGCTGACGGAGTCCATGCCCGCGCCGCGCAGCAGCTCGGCCACGGCCTCGGCGCTGCGGTGCACGGGATCGCGGTCGTGGCCGGGGAAGGCGATCGAGGGGATGCGGACGAGATCCTTGAGGTCCTCGACGGCCTCCGGGAGCAGCGGCTCGAGCCGCGCACGCAGCGCCTCGATCTCCGCGGCGTCGCCGGTCAGGTCTGGGTTCTGCTCGGGAACGGGGGAAGAGCTCATGCGCGTCACGGTACCGCCGCGACGCCCCTTCGCGCCTGCTGCGGAGGGATCTCACCCCGGCGCACCGGGGAATCACAGGGCGGTGCACCTAGAATGCCCCGGTGATCTTCCGCAAGTCAGAGACCCCCCAGACCCCCGAACCGGCGCCCGAGCCCGCGCGCCCCGGCAGCAAGGGGCGGCCCACCCGCTCCCGCAAGGAGGCCGAGGCGGCCCGGCGACGTCCGCTCGTGGTCGACGACCGCAAGGAGGCGCGTCGACGCGACCGCGAGCGCTCCCGGGTGGAGCGCGCGGAGGCCCAGCAGGCGCTGATGACCGGCGACGAGAAGAAGATGCCCCTGCAGCACCGCGGTCCCGAGCGGCGCTTCGTGCGCGACGTGGTCGACTCCCGGCACAACATCGCCGAGTACTTCTTCCCCGTCGCCCTCGTCTTCATGCTGGTCGCCCTCGTGATGCCGCTGGTGCGCCCAGACCTGTACACGCTCATGAGCACCGGCATGATCATCGTGCTGTGGGGCGGCATCCTGCTGTGCGTCGTCGATGCGCTGCTGCTGCGCCGGCGGCTGCGCCGCGTGCTCACGGAGCGGTTCGGCAGCGTCGGCGGAGGGCTCGTGGGCTACGGCATCATGCGCGCGATCCAGATCCGCCGCTTCCGCCTGCCGCGCGCCCAGATCAAGCACGGCCAGGAGCCGCGCTGAGGGGCGCACCCCGCACACGGGAACGGCCGACGCGATCGCTCGCG
>NZ_PNFB01000025.1 GCF_003347015.1 Brachybacterium sp. YJGR34 | reverse complement strand
CCGGCGGCCGGGGGAGCCAGGCTGCGCCTGGCTCTTCCTGCGCCCCGCCAGGGCGGGGCGGTCGGCGTCCGTGCTCCGGCGCTGCGCGCCGGTGCCGGGTGCCGGTAAGTGGGTGGTGACGGGTGGAGTCTGGATTAGGCGTTGACCTGGTCTTTCGGGTTCGGCCGGATCCTCCCCTGTGTTCTCGTAGGTTCGTAGTCTCGTAATCTCGTAGGTTCGTACTCTCATGTTTCCGCTTTGGTGTTGACACTAGGCGTGGCCGGGCCTACGGTGGGTAACTGTCAGAACGAAACACCCACCACAGGAGGACTCATGTCCACCGCCCCCTCCCCGGACACCCGGGCCATCCACAGAGTGCTCCAGCAGGTGCTGGAGCCCCGTCCCCCCGCTGAGGCTGACCTCCGGATCACGCACTCATTCCTCACCGAGGACCCGCGCAACGGGCTTCCCGCGTTCCACTACTGGGCCGCCGGGATCGACCCGGACGCCGAGGACTCCGCCGAGCAGATGGCGCAGTACCTCGCCGCTCCCCCGCAGACTCACCGCAGCTCGCAGGTCTACCGGGTGTGCCGCCGGCTCTCCATCTACTCGGACTTCTCCGAGAGCACGCCCTCAGAGGCCCCCAGGGAGGCCCTGGAGGACGTCAGGATCACCTACCTGCTCTGGGCCGCCCTCACGTGCCCCCACGCCCCCAGAGGCGTCCTGGAGCGCTGCAACGAAGCCGGACGCGTGAACCTCATCCGCGCCACCGGCAACCCCCTGTTCCAGTTCGCCATGCGGCGGCTCGCCGCGCGCCCGTCCACCCCGGAGGTTCAGCGATGACCACCCTGACCATCACCCACACCCACACCGAGGGAACCCTCATCGACGGCACGAGCCGCGGGGACGGGTCCGCGGACGCGCTCAAGGCCAACCGGTGGCGCTGGTCCCGCAACCTCGGCAGCTGGTACATCCCCAGCTCCCGGGACCATGACGCCCGCAGCTGGCAGATCGAGGCCACCGCCAGCCAGCTGCGCGAAGCCGGGTTCGAGGTCGAGATCGAGGTGGACAACACCGCCCGGCCCACGGCCGAGGTCGAGGCGGACAAGGCCGCTCGGGCGGCCGATCGGGCCGCGGCCCTCGACGCCAAGGCCGCCCGGCACCAGTCCGCCGCGGACGCCCACCACGCCGCGGCCGATCAGATCAGCTCGGGCATCCCCTTCGGCCAGCCGATCCTGGTCGGCCACCACTCCGAGGGCCGGGCCCGGCGGGACGCCGCGAAGATCCACACGAACATGCGCAAGGCGATCGACGCCGGGGAGGCCGCGCGCGAGGCGGAGCGGAAGGCCAACGCCGCCCGGGTCAACACCCGTCCCGAGCACCCCTCGACCACCGCGAACCGCCTCGACAAGCTCCGCGCCGAGCTGCGGAAGCTGGAGCGCCAGCAGCGGCCCGGGTACACGGTCGCCAGCGGCCCCGCCGTCATCGCCGAGGTCTCCCACGAGGACCTCGCGGACACGCCCCGCATGGAGCAGCTGCGCGAGCAGATCGCCTACTGGGAGGGCGTCCGTGCCCAGCAGATCGCCGACGGCAAGGTCCTGGACACCAGCGCCGCGAAGGCCGGGGACCTCGTGCAGGTCCGCGGCGGCACCTGGTGGCGCATCAAGCGCGCCAACACCAAGACCCTCACGCTCGAATCCGGCGGGTGCTCCATCCGCGCCCAGCGCCACCAGGTGACCGCGCTCCGCCCCGGACCGGACGCGGACTGATCTCCGGCGGGGGCGGGTGACCACCAGACCCCGCCTCCGCCGGACCTCCCAACCAACTAATTTCCGGTTTGATGTTGACAGTGAGGTGCGTAGCGGGCAGACTCGGAGAGGTCAGAACGAAACACCGCACCACGGAGGACCTCATGAACACCACCGGCACCGCCACCCTCGCCGCCGACCTGCCCACCCGCCTCGAGCAGGCCATCGACGACCTCCAGACCGCCCGCTTCTTCCTCCGCCTCCAGGACCGCAACAGCGCCCGCGACGCCCTGATCCTCTGCCGGGACGAGCTCCCCCGCGGAAGCCGCGCCCGCGACCTCACCCAGCAGATCCTCAACGAGCTGCGCCTCGGCATCCGCCCCACGTTCCACCAGACGGCGCTGCTGCGGGAGTACATCGAGGACGCCCTCGACGAGGCCCTCCGCGACCAGAGCTGACCGCACCCCGGGCGGGGCCGACTCCGGCCCCGCCCCCTCCGGAAGGACCCCGCCATGTACGACGACGAGCCCGACCTCGACCCCCAGCACTTCGAGAACCGCGCCCAGGACTTCGACGAGCACCTCGCCTACTGGGGCGAGGACGACGAGACCCGCTGACCCCGAGAGGACACCATGAGCACCCACTACGGCCTCACGATGAACGTCTACCGCTGCGCCAACGGCATGGACGCCACAGCCAACGGCATCACCTCCCACCACGCCGAGCTGACGATCATCGGCACGATCGACGAGTTCGGCACCTTCGCCCCCAGCCCCGAGCGGTCGCGCCTCCACCCCGCGACCGACACCGCCCCCGCCGTCGCCCTCCGCCGGAACAGGAGCACCCCCACTGCCCACCTCGTGCCCGTCACCGCCGACGGCGAGCCGATCGGCGGGCGCTGGTACATGGCGGGCGGGAACTTCGCCACCGGGGACTCCAGGATCGCCGACTACTACGCCCAGATCGGCCTGGAGCCGATCTACGGCGCGACCCCCGTCCACGACCGGACGGAGGGCTGATCGTGGCCGAGATCCTCACGCCCTACGACACCGGCGAGCGGGCCGAGCCCGCGCTCTGGCAGCGCAGCCGGGCCGAGGTCCTCCAGGTGATGCGCCACGGCGAGGCCGAGGACATCGGCAACGTCGACTTCGACGACGACGAGGGGACCACCGTCGCCACCGTCCACGTCTCCCGGGACCCCGACGGCGGGCACACCGTGCACGTCATCCCCCACACCGACACCATCCGCCTCGACCTGCACACGGAGCGTTGACCATGACCACCTACGCCGAGTTCCGGGCCCAGTACCCCGACGGAGAGATCCCTGCGCACCTGCTGAGCGCCTACGACGACGCGCGCACCACGTGGGCACTCGACCTCGCGAGCGCCGCCGAGGCCGCGGCAACCGAGGCCGACACGGCCACCGGCCCCGACGCCCTGACCCGTCGGGCCGTCGCCGAGCTGCTCGCCGACACCCATGGGCTCCGCCGGATCCTCGACGAACTGATGACCCCCGTTCTGCGCCTCCGGGCGACCCCTGAATGGGAGATGGAGGACAACTTCTCCTTCACCGAGCGGGCCGTGGAGATGCTCGCCGCCTACCTCCCCGAGGTCACCCCGCACCAGGCCGCCGAGATCTGTGAACGCTTCGACCTGGAGTTCGACGAGATCGACACGAACTGGTTCCCCGAGCCCGCCTGGGACGTCCCCGACCAGGACGAGGAACCCCCCAGCGACGGCCCGCCCCAGGCCGCCCCTGCGGGCCCGAAGGACCCCGCCGAGATGCTCGGCGAGATCGAGGACCTGCTGGGCCCCCTGCGCGCACAGCCGCCCGAGAGCTGGGAGAACGATGCGTGCTTCTCCGTGGCCTACGGCCTGGCCGAGGCCCTCGGCGTCCCCCTCACCACCGACGACGAGGGCCCGCGCTGAACCACCAGCCAGCCGAGGACCGTCCACCCACAGATTGATTTCCGGTTTGGTGTTGACACTGACGCGCGTAGCGGGCAGACTCTGAGGGGTCAGGACGAAGCCCCCCACCACGGAGGACACCATGGACACCAGCACCCGTACCCGCGGCATCACGGCCACCCTCATCCCTGATCACGCGCTGCGCACCGCGATCGGCGCCCACCTCGGCCTCGACGCCGACAAGATCCAGCCCGAGCAGACGTGGCTGATCGACCGCGGCGAGGGCGACGGCCCGCGCTACGCCATCACCGGCACCGAGGGAGTGGGGCACGCCCCCACCGACGCAGACCCCTTCGAGGTGTGCACCGTCTACCTCGACGGGTTCTACCGGGTCCCCGTCGCCGCGCTCGTGGCCGCCGCCGACGGCGGCGAGACCTGGGACCTCGCCGACGTGGTCCGCAGTTTCGGAGCCCGCCTGGAGGGCAACTTCCGCAGCCTGCACCGCTGGGCCCTCCGCCAGCCCTGACCGACACCCCAGGGGAGGGGCGACACATCGCCCCTCCCCTCCCGAACGGAGCCCCATGACCCACGCCGACCTTCCCGCCACCCGCCACGACTTCCTGCTCGCCTCGCTCGCCAAGCCGGGCGACTCCCACACCCTCCCCGGCGAGGCCCCCTCGATCATCACGAAGGTCGAGGAGGGGATCGACTTCAACTTCCGCCGCCGCGTCCTGATCTACACCGAGGCCTCCGGCCCCGTCCCCATCGACTACTCGCCCCGCGCCTACATCCCCGTCACGCCCGCCTGACCGAGAGGACCACCATGAGCACCCACCGCCGCGGCGAGATGACCCTCACCGCCGAGCAGCGCGCCACCCAGCCCGACGCCGCCGGGTACGCCTGGACCATCACCGAGGACCAGATCAACACCGACGGCGTCGTCCCCAGCCGCGTCGGCACCCTCGGCCCCGCCGACGCCCACGAGAGCCTCTGCGAGGCCGTCCAGAAGCCGGGCCAGCACCGCGTGCGCTTCCGCATGTACGACGACGACGGGATCTACTACTACGGCGGGTTCCTGACCTACGACCCCGAGCTGACCGAGCACCTCGAACCCTCGTGGCAGCCGGTCCAGGACTTCGGCATGCCCGACGCCGGATGCGTGCGGATCTCCTACCCCGACCGCCCCGCGCTGGACTGCGCATGACCGCCACGCGACCGGCCCTCACCGACGACGGCTGCACCCTAGCGATCGCTCTGCACGAGTTCGCGCAGAGATGGGCGGACGGCATGCTCATCGACGACCTGTCCGGCACGCTCACCTGCTCCGAGCTGGACGCGCTGACGGACCTCCTCGCCGCGCTCGGCGAGGAGACCGTGGCACAGGCCTGGACGGACTCGCACGCCCTGCACGACGAAGAGGGCGACGCCCACTACACCCACTGACCACCCCACCCCGGCGGCGGCGACCCTCCTACGGTCGCCGCCGCCGCTGCATCCCCGTAGCAACAGATTTCCGCTTTGCTGTTGACAGTGGGGTGGCGCGCTGGAATACTCAGAAGGGTCAGAACGAAGCACCACACCACGGAGGACACCATGTCGCACCTGATCCAGATCACCACCACCGGCGAGATCGAGACCCTCGGCTACGACGGGACCGCCCCGAGCCGCCCGCAGCTGCTCCGGGCTCTCAGCACCGAGGGCATCACCGTGGACCTCCTCGACGCTCCCGGCCACACTCGCAGCGAGCACATCACCGTCTGGACCGACGACGAGGCGAACACCAACGACGGACGGCTGAACTTCATCGCCAGCGCCTACGCGGGCACCCCGATCATCGGCACCGCGGTCATCTCCGGCTTCAACACCGAGACCGGCGACACCGTTGGCCTCACCGCAGACCAGGCCGCCGAGGTGCGCGACGAGATCCTCAGGGCTTCCGATCGGGTCTCCGAGCGCTTCGGCGTCCTCGCCCGCCTCGCCCAGCTCTGACCGATCCGAGGACCCCCGGGGAGCCTCCCCGGGGCCCTCCCTCCCAGAGGAGCCCACAATGGCCACTCCCTGCCCGTACTGCGCCGCGGCGACCACCCCGCAGTGCCCCGGCTTCCTCGCCCACCTCGGCGAGTTCCACTGCACCCGTGCCGCTGGCCATGACGGCCCGCACGTCGCCTGCCATCCGACGTTCGGCCGCCACCAGATCCGCACCTGGCAGCCGACCATGGACGACGTCGCACGGGATCTCGTCGAGCACGCCGCCGCGCTCCGCGCGAGCATCACCCGTGTTCGCGAGCACCTCGACGCGTACGCGCGCCATCCCCACGACGAACGCTGCGACGGCGACAACCCCTGCCCGCGCGACCTCGCCGAGGAGGTCCTCGCCCTGCTGCACACCTGACCCCATGCACCGGCGGACCGGAGACCATCCGAAGAAGTTTCCGCTTTAGTGTTGACAGTGAGTATGTCCGCCCGTAAGCTAGGAGCATGCCAGGAAGGAGGAGCCGCCCACCACCCACCAGCGACACCGACGTCGCCCCGAACAACAGCAAAAGTGTCCTGTAGCAGGACATGGGGGAGTGTGCCCCCCACCCCCCCCCCGACTGTTCCCTCACGAGAGGCTCCCGCCATGTGGAAGAAGAAGCCGGCCAAGCGCCGGCGCACCCAGACCTCCGACCCCCGGCGGTTCGATCTGCCCAGGATTCCGGCCACCCAGCTCCCTCAGCTGCCCATCGGAACATGGGTCCAGGCGCACAGCACCCTCGACCCGCTCCCCGAAAGTCAGGTCATCGGCGTCAAGAAGCTGACCACCAACGTGATCTACGAGCTCGGCTACATCACCCCGCACCCCAGGCGCCGTCGCCAGCCCCCGACGATCACCCGGCTCGGCGCAGCAGCCAGCCCCGAGAACATCACCGTCCTCGGCTTCATGATCGAGGACGCCCGATGATCCGACAGCGCCGCAGCGCCCGAGAGAACGCGCCATGAGGCAGGGCCTCCACAAGCTCGCTCCCGGAGTCGCCTGGGTGCACCGGCATCGCGGCCTCACGATGGACGCCCTCGCCTCCTGCTACGCGCTGCCACCCCGGGCCGTTGCACAGCTCCTCGAGCTCGGCGACGCTCGAGTTCACGCCCGGCGCGGCGATGTCCCGATCACGTCCCTCGAAGATCTCCCCGCTCACCGGATCGCGACCCTGCTGCCGGCAGCCGGCTACGGGCTCGGCCGCTACCCGGACCTCCTCGACCCCGACCTGAGCAGGGAGCACCAGATCGCGCGGCTCTCGCTGCTCGCCTGCGGGGTCCCGCGCCGCTCCGGCGCACCGAGCAGGACCCGCGACCACGCCAAGGAGGGCGAGGACGGCCTCTACCACCTGCGCAGCGACGGACGCATGGGCACCTGCGACCGAGGAGGCACCCACCGAGCCCCAGTGCGGCTACGACGGGACCGCCTGAGCTTGCGGCCGGAGGCCGTACCCGAGAACCTGCGCTGCGAGCCCGAGGACCGACGATGGGGCACAGACCCCGTGGCCCACACCCACCGGACCCCGCGCATGGCGCGCATCGTCGACGAGCTGCGGAACATGCAAGGGCTCTCCTGCGGGGCCTGCCACAAGCAGCTCTCCACGGTCATCGACCACGATCACGTGACGGGCATGGTGCGCGGGCTGCTGTGCACGCCGTGCAACGTTGCCGTGGACTCCTGCCCGCACCTCAGCGGCTGCCCCTTCGCGGAGTACCTCAACAACCCGCCGGCCCCCGCCGGGATCCGCTACCCCCGACACCGTCCGAAGCCCCCGGCCCGGTAGTCGCCGGCTCTCCACATCTCACGACCCTGACTTGCTGCGGCCTCGTCGAGCGGCTTCGCTGGGCACATGGACTCCTCTCCCCCACCGCACCCGGTTCTCGGTCGACGGTTCGTCCCGCTGAGCGAGGTGGCGGAGATGTTCTCGATCTCCTCCTCGCAGGCCTACGCGCTGGTGCGGTCCGGCGAGCTGCGCGCGATCCAAGTCGGCGGCCGGCGCCAGTGGCGCGTCGAGCTCAGCGAGATCGAGGCGTACATCGAGCGCGCCCACGCAGCAGCCCGCCCACATGTTGACACTGAGGGAACTAGCGCGTAATCTTGCAGGTGGACGACGACCCCTCAGGAAAGGAGCCTCCACCGCCGGCGGCGAGTCGACCACCGCCTGATCTCGTACCCATGGGAGTGTCACAACAGCACCCCTCAGACGCGGTAACAGGGTGACCACCTCTCCCAAGGAAGGGCAGCACCCCATGACCGACACGCTCACCATCTACGGCAAGCCCGACTGCATTCGCTGCGACCAGCTCGTGAAGTATTGCCGCCGCAAGGGCATCCCGTACCGCTACATCGACGTCACCCAAGACGCCGACGCCCTGGCTCTCGTCAAGAGCCTGGGCTACTCGGAACTTCCTGTCGGGATGATCGGTGATGACCACTTCCATGGCGTCCGACTCGACAAGATCCGGCCTCTCGCCCCTCAGCTGTCGAAGGCATCCTGACCTACTGACCTGTACCCTTGAGAGGCCCACCCTCCACCGTGGTTTCGTTCTGACAGATGAATCCTCCTGGAGGGTGGGCTTTCTCGTGCCCCACGAGGAGATCCCCCCTTGGACCAGCCCCAGCCCCTAGCCACCATCGCTGAGCGTGTCGGCATCACCGTGCGCACGCTGCGCAAGCACGCCGAGCGCGACGGGTTCCCCGCGCCCGCGGTGCGCTGCGGCAAGTGCGGCAGCGGTCTCCTCTACGACCTGGGCGCCGTGCAGCGCTGGGAAGAGACCGGCGACGGATCGGCGACGGCCGACGGAACGACGCGCACCGTGCAGCCGCTCTCAGTGCTCGCCGACGATCTCGACGTCACCGCGACGACGCTCTGGAAGCACTCGAAGCACGCCGACTTCCCGAGCCCGGTCGCGCGCTGCGGCATGTGCGCGAACTCCTACGTGTACGACGCCGAAGCCGTCCGACGGTACGAGGAGGGCGCACCGGTCGACCCGTCCGACCGGCTCGTCTCCCTCCAAGAGGCCGCCGACGAGCTCGAGCTCAGCTACGGGTCGATGAGGACCTACCTCGGCCGTCACGCGGACTTCCCCAAGCCGGTCAAGTACACCGGGCCGCGCCCTCTGTTCAGTCTCCAGCAGATCCGCTCGTGGCAGGACAAGCGCCAGCGGATGCGGTCGACCGTGGCCGAGGCGGCCGCGGGAGACACCCTCGAGGTCGAGGGACTGCTGACCCGCGCCGGCGTCGCCGCCGAGCTCGGCGTCAAGCTCGACACCGTCACGCGCTACCAGCGACGCGACACCGACTTCTCGAAGGACTTCCCCGAGTCGGTGCGGAAGATCGGCCGCTCCCGTCTCTGGGACCGCCAGCAGGTGCGTGCGTGGAGGGACAGTCGGCCCAGCGCGCAGCGTCAGGCCTGAGCACGGCGCGTCATAGCGACACGCCCCGCACACACCGCCAGCAGCAGCACCCCGGCCCCCACCAGCAGGCGAGGAAGGTCGAATCCGACCCCGGTCGTGGGGATCGACACCAGCGCCTCGGCTGAGGGCACCACGACCTGCCAGCTGAGCAGCTTGGCGATCGCGCCAGCGACAAGCTCGGGCAGAAGCGCCGGCAGCAGGAACACCGCGGCCACCAGGCCGCCGAACACGAGGATCACGAACTCCCAGTCCTTGTCCATCACAGGCTCCCTTCGCACTCATCGAGCTCGTCCTCGAGGGCGGACTTCTCCTCCGCGGAGACGCTGAGCTCGAACTCGGTCTTCACATCGATCCACTGGATGACGTAGCCGCAGCGGCCAGCGTCAGGCATCCACTCCTCCGGGCCTCGATCGCCCTTGGATCGGTTCGCGGAGGCGTCCACCGCCAGGAGGTTGCCCGAGGTGTTGGCGAACTCCTCACGGC
Organism: Brachybacterium sp. YJGR34; assembly: GCF_003347015.1. Classification (GTDB taxonomy): domain Bacteria; phylum Actinomycetota; class Actinomycetes; order Actinomycetales; family Dermabacteraceae; genus Brachybacterium. Next base: position 48,842 of record NZ_PNFB01000025.1, on the reverse strand, counting down.
GCTCCTCGGGCCAGCTGGAGGCTCCCTGCTGCCATGCACGCGAGAGCGGCACGACGTGGTCGATGTCCACGGTGTTCTCGCCCTTGACGAAGTCGATCGTGGTGCCCGTGTAGGGGTCCTCGATCGTCGCCTCGAGCACCACGCAGCCGTGGGTCCCCGGCTTGGTCGTGACCTCGACGGCGCCGGCGCGCAGAGCGTCGTTGCGCTGGTCGCAGCCATTGCGGTCGATGTCTGCCCAGCGCTGCCCGAACAGGTCCCGGTCGTAGCCGTCCTCGTGGCCGAGCTCGGCGATCGCGAGCGCGTCAAGGTCGCTCGAGGCGCCTGCGAGAGCGTCTGCGTCCACGTCCTCGTCCTGGGCTGCCGAGGCCGGGGAGCTGCCGCCCGAGGGCGCGATGTCCGGGAGGATCTCGTCCAGCCCCGAGGGCGCCATGTAGGCGCCGGCTGCGAGGACCAGGACCACGAGGCCGCCGAGTGCGCCTACGCCGCGCCGGCTCATCGCTGGACCTCCGTCAGGCTCTCCCACCAGCGCACGGTCCAGAGGGCATCGCCCATGGCGGTGTGGGCCTCCTCAGCAGCCGGAGGATCGACGTGCGCGCGGCGGGAGAGGTCGTAGGAGGAGGTCGGGATCTTCACCGATTCCCCCCGTGCGAGGAGGTGCGCGTAGGTCCACGTGACCAGGTTGATGGTGTGGTGGTGCCAGCGCGGCCGTAGCCCGTGCTGGCGGAGCAGCCATTCGAGGGCCCGGGCGTCGAAGTCGGGGTTGGAGCCGACAAGAACGGTGCCGGCGGTGAAGATCTCGACCGCCTGCGCGGCGTCGTGGCTCGGGTGCAGGGCGGCGATGTCCGACGGGGCAGCGGATCCGGTCCAGCGGGGGTGCCTCTCGTAGAAGCGGTTGACGCGCAGGGAGTCGGGCGACGCGTCGGACAGGTCGGGGTCGCGCAGCATGATGTGGAACCGGTCCTCGAGCTGCCCGGGGGTGCGCTTGATGAGCGCGATCTCCCAGGGCTTCGGGGTCGGCTCCAACATGGTCGTCTCCGTGTCGACGAAGACGAGGGGCAGGCCGGGATCGAGAGCGAGGTGCTGAGGGAAGTTCATGGTGTCTCCGGGGGTCGGTCAAGGGGATGGCGGGCGGCGGGCTGTGTCAGGTCAGTCGCTCTCCTCGGTCATCCGTCGCACCTCCAGCATGTCGTCAGCGGTCAGCGCCAGCTCACCGGCGTCGTCATCGTCGGAGCGCCAGGAGATCGAGATCATGCCCTCCTCGTCAGGGTCGGCGACGGCCTCCTCGACCACGACCCAGTCGCCGTCGACGTCGATCAGGTCTCCCGGCCGCAGTCGGTCGGCGCAGACGGTCTGCACGAGGCCGTAGTCGTCGGGCTCCTCGTCCTCGCGCACGAGCTGGAGATGGCGGTCCTCGCGCGGCTCCGGGGCCGGGGCGGAGGTCTCGCCGGCTGCCGCTTCGCGAGCGCTGCTCAGGTCGTCCAGGAGCTCATCGAGGGTGAGGTGCTGGTCAGCGTCCGGGCTCGGCACGCGACGTGCCTGGGTGATGGCTGCCCATGGGGTGTACAGCGTCGGATTGTCGTTGTCGTCGAGCCAGGTCGGCGAGTCCTCGTCCTCGATCTCGTAGGTGAACCGCTTGTGGGTGGTCGAGGTCGGGTACAGGCCCTCGAGGATCTCGATGTCGCCGGCCTTGCGGGACCGGGCGACCTTGCGGGGGTCCGGCGTCCAGTACGCCTGCGCCTCGGCCGGCTGTCCGTCGGGGCCGGTGGCGGTGCCGCGGCCGGGGATCTTCCGAGGGACGCTCGTGCCGATGTAGGCGGCCTCCCACATCATCTGTGCGCCCTGCGGGGAGAGGCGGCCCAGCGAGTGGCGGTCGCCGAGGTTGTCGCGGACCTCGCCGGAGAGCAGCTCCGCGTCCGGGCGCTGCATCCCGAATCGCAGGTGGATGCGGGCCTTGCGGGCGAGTCGTGCGAGCGAGCCGACGGCGTTGAAGATGGGGCACTTGCTGGGGGCGCCCTTGTGCTTGTTCTCGGACCACCAGGCGTTCACGGCGCTGCGGAACTCGGTGTACTCGTCGGCCAGCACGAGCAGGGGCTCGAAGTCGTCCTCGTCGGCGCCGGCCGTCTCGATCAGGCGGTAGCGGTGTTCCATGAGCTCGAAGGCGTCCCAGATCATCGCGATCTGGTCCTCGACGGTGGTGGCGACGACCTGGACGTTGGGCCACTTCCGGATCCCGAGGAACTCGACGCGCTTCGGGTCCGCGACCCAGACCGCCCAGTTGCGGCCGGCGAACTCCATGCAGGTCCCGAGGAGCACGACGGTCTTGCCGGTTCCCGTCCGTCCGGTGGTCAGACCGTGCGGGTCCGTGGAGCGCAGGTCCCAGAACACGGTGTCGCCGTCCTCGGTGACGGCGCTGGGGATGAGATACCTATTCTCGTCGGTGACGTTGATTTTGGGGTGGGGAACGGCGGCGGGGAATTCCGTGCGGAGCCGGAAGGTCGCTGTGGAATTCTCGATGTCCCAGGAGGAGCGCCAGCGGCCGGGAAGGGTGCCGGTGACGACGCGTTCAACGCTCTGGCGCTTCATGCGGCTGACGAGCTTGACGGCGATCTCGTTGGGGAATTCGACCTGGATGCTGCTCAGGGAGTCGCCCTCTCCCCACGAATAGGTGGCGCTGGATTCCTTGCCGAGCAGCTCGCGGATCACCACATCGGCCTTGTGTGCGAGAGCGGCACGCGGGGAGTCATCGGTGATCTCCTCCTCACTGATCGCGGGGATCAGGTACACGCGTTTGCGGGCGCTCTGGTGCTTCTCGACCTTGTAGTCGACGCCCACGCGCGCCTCCACAGTTGCCGTCAGCTGCTGCATCCACTTCGGGTCCCAGTCGCGGGAGGCGGCGGCGTAGCGGACCTCGATCCGTCCCGGGCGGGGATGGATGTACTCGCGCTTGGCCCAGCGCGAGCAGCGGACCTCCACCCCGATCCCCATGAGCGGGACGAGGCCCTCGACGAGATCGCTCCGGAGCTGCCTTCGCTTGGCGCCTCGCCATTGAGTGAACCCCACGACGGCGAGGGGCGGGGCGACGCACGCGGCGGCGCCGACCAAGGGGACGTCGTTCATCATCAGGGTGCCGCCGGCGATGAGGGTCGCGCCGGCCCCGAGAGTGCCCAGGGGCAGAGGGGAGCTCGAGCGGCCGGCTCGTCTCCGATCGATCGCCGGTGCTTGCGTCATGAGAGGTCCTCCAGGTCTGGAACGAGGGTCACTCTCTTACCGCGTCGGGTGGGGGTCGTTGTGACCGCCGCGGAGAAGTTCCGTGTCGGCTCGTCGGCCTGCGCCGGTGTGCACTCGTCACCTCGGAGAGTCGGAGACTCGCGGCTTCGTGAGCTCGTCACCTCGTCTCCCTGGAGCTTCGGACCCTCGTGGGTTCGGGACCTCGGAGGTTCCCAGACCCGTGGCTTCGGGCCCTCGGAGGTTCGTAGGTTCGGGACCTCGTTTGGTCGCGCATGCTAGGCTCAGCGATACATGGTTCTCGTAGAGGTTCTGGATCGCTGGACTAGCATCGCTCCCGCACTCCAGAGACTCTCCCCCAGCTCTTTCCCCCTCTCTCCGGGCCCTCCAGAACCCGTCGAGCAGAGCGATCGGCACCCTGATATCGCCAGCCGTACGATGCGGCCATGGATCACAACGTCTACGCCCTCCTCGAGGTCCGCAACCTCGGGACCCCTGATGCGACGGTCGACCTCTACAAGGTGTGCCCGACCTACGAAGATGCCCTGGAGGTCTACCGGGAACGGCGTGGGGAGCCGCAATCCGTGCGCGAGAGCAGCGGTGCAGCAGGCACAACGTGGTGGCTCGATGAGGACGACTCCGGGTCCGCGACGATCACCCGGTACACGCTGCACGGTCCGCTCGAGGAGGCCTGATCCCGGCTCAGGCGCTGCCCGCAGCCCTTGTCAGCTGACGGCTCGACCCGCGATCACGGATCGTAGAGCCTTCTTGCCCTGGTGCTTGACCTGCGCTTTCGCGAACTTGCCCCGAGGAATGTCCTGCCTCAGAGGTGGGCGTCCTGGGGGGTCCAGGCGCCAGTGTCGTCCCGGGTGAGTTCGATCGTCACGGTGGTCCAGGTGGGAGTGCTCTCGCCGTCGCGCGCGTAGGGCACGGTCGCATGCACCACGAGCTGATCGTCCTCGGCCGCGAGTACCAGCTCGTGGGCGTTGCCGATCCGGACGGCGGCGCCGTCGTCGACGCTGCGGGGGAGGCTCAGGGCCTTCTCCGGGCTGGTGAAGGTGTCGCGGATCAGCTTCTCGCGGTCTTCATCGCTCTGCCCGCCCGGCTGCGCCACGACGGCCGTGAGCGCCTCCTGGACGGGTGCGCGGACCTGTTCGACGTCGTCGGTCCCCAGCGGCAGTGCGGCGCCGTCGGGTGCGTCCGTGAAGTCGATCCCCGTGACGATCGGATGGGCCACCGCTTCGTGCTCGTCGTGCTCGTGGTCGTCCTCGAGCTGGGCGTACTCGAGGGTGTAGGAGACGTCCGTCTTCGTCCCCACCGACACCCGGCCATCGCTGACGTCGAGGATCTCGTGCCCTGCTGTTCGTGCGAGCTCGCGGTCGCTCGAGAGCAGCGAGGCGAGCAGCGCCGGCGTCACGTTCGGTGCCAGGGACTGGCCCCACTCGTCGTCGGAGGCGTCGGGGTCGGCGTAGCTGTCGATGAACGCCTGAACCTCCGCAGGGACCTCCGCGGGTCCCGGCGAGTCGGTCTGCTCGGTCGCGGGTTCGTGGTGGGGTGATCCCGTCGTCACCGAGGGTGCTGCGGCCCCGGGCTGCGGGGTCTCCTGCTGCTGCCGGTTCTCGGGGTTGAACACCACCAGGGCGAGGATGCCCAGAACAGCTGCCGCGACGACCAGAATTGCTTTCAGGCTGACTCGCATCACAGGGGCTCGCTTTCTGGGTCGCTCATGCCGCCGGGATGAAGGGGACGTCGCGCTCTGGTGCCCTGGTGATCACCCATTCCAGGTGCCAGAACTCTTCGTCATGAAATAGCGCCCCGTTCTCAACGCCGTGTTTGTGATAAGAACTCCACGCGGGGGCATTGGACTTGCATGAACCGTCTGCCGCGAACCCGGAGCAGTTATGCCGGTTGTATCCGCCAGGGAGCCCTGAAATGTCTATGGCTGCACCCATCTGATGGTTGCTGTAGCCGACACGAGCGACGTTTCCACCAGAGAACGATGCCTGCGTCTCCCAGCTGCGGAACGAGGAGCTGAACTGTGGGTTGTAGCCGTCGGCGCGGACCGCCTCAAGCCACTTCATGAAGTGAGGGGCGACCAGAGAGTTGACGACGACCTCTCCGCGAGCCTTCCCGTCGAGCTCGCCGGCGCGGCAGTCGCTGCCGGTGCACACGGTGCCGGTGATCGAGCACAGACGGATGGGGATCCGCTTGCCCTGGTATCCGCCTGTCGCAGCGCCGAGGTCGGTGCTGCCCTCCGGGCACGCCACGTTGGCCGAGTCCTGGGTGAGCTGCTCCTGCGTGGGGAGATCTCCCACCGCGACGTTCACGGGGGCGCTGCATCCGAGGTTGGTGTCGGTGAGACTGCCGCTGGCCTGGCCGACAGGCACGCCCGCGAGCTCAGACATCAGCTTGCGTGCTTCGCTCTCGTGCTTGGCGTACTCGCCCTCGTACTGCTCCGCCGGGAGCTGGACGGCCGAGGCGGCCTGCGTGAGGCTCATCGACTCCCAGCCGTCGATGTCCATGAGACCGGGGATGTGCCCGGTCCTGGAGGTGTCGACCCCGCGGAAGAACGCGGTCGCGGCGTAGGCCGGGTCGCGTAGCTGCTCGACGGTGCCCCACCCCTGCGAGGGCCGCTGCTGGAACGCCCCGACGGAGTCACGATCTCCGCCGGCGAGATTCTGGAGCGTGGACTCCTGCATCGCCGTCATGAGACCGATCAGCTGAGCGCGCTCGGGCAGGCCCAGGTCCTCGCCGGCTTTCATGATCTGGGCCGCGACCGAGAGCTGCTCCGGCGTGTAGCCGGCGACGTCGGGGAGGGCCGACGTGTCCACCGAGAGGGCCTGGGCCGAGGTGCCCGTGCACGCGGCATTCGGGCTGTCAGAGCTGCTCGAGGAGATCGACGTGAACTGGAAGAACACGGCCGTGACACCGACGACGATGCCGGCACCGGCCACGAGGGCGCCGACGACGGCCCACGCGAGGATCTTCTTCATGGGGCTCTACCTCCCTCAGCGGGTCATGCGGCCGACGAGCGAGCGCGGTCTCGCGCCTGACGGACGCGACGGGTCGTCTGCGGGCGCGGGCCCGTCGATCGCGCGCGACTGCGCATCTTGGCGTTCAGGCGGTCCTTCGCAGATCCGGTACCGCCACTGGTGCCTGCCTGGCCGCGGCCGGGCTGCGGGGTAGCCCTCTCGCCCGAGCGGGAGGCGGGGGTCTGCGATCGACCGTTGCGCTTGGCGGCGTCCGGGCCGGGGTTCGCGTGGTGCGAGGCGGTGTCGGTAGAGCCCTGCTGGCGCGAGCTGGGGGCCGAGCTCCTGCGCCGCGACGTGCGGGGCTCCTGCTCGGGCCCGGGCTGTGCCGAGGAGCGGCGCTGGGGGCGCTTCCCACGGCTGCCGGGGGCCGCCGACAGATGCTGTTCCTGCCCCGTGGCGCGCTGCTCGACATCTCTGGTGCCGCCGGCCCACGTCCAGTGCTTGCCGCGCACCCGGCGCTCCTGCCGCAGCTCTCGTTTCTCGGCCCTCTTCGCTTCCTTCTTCCGCCACTTCCGCTCGCCCATGGAGTGCGCGACGCCCTGGATCTTGCGGTGGCTGGCCTTGTCGTGGATCCCGGCCTTGTGGAGCATCCCGCTGCCCAGCCGTGCTGCCATGAAGCCCGGCCGCGAGACGGTGCGCGTCGCAGCGCGGGCCGGCGCCAGCGCCAGACCGCCGGCCCGGCGTCCGACCCCGACAGCACCGCGGGCCACTCGGGATCCGGCGCGCCCTGCGACGTGCGCGACCTTGCTGCCCGCGGCCGTGGACACTCCTGCGGCGAAGCCTCCGCGACCCATCGACTGCAACCGCTGCGGCACCGGGGCGTTCTTCCCCTTCGCGCGGGTGCGCTCCTTCATCCGCTCGAAGTGCTTGCGCAGCTTCGCCCTGGTGCGGATGATCACCGCGATCATGACCAGGAGGATGACGTCGACGATGAGGAACATCGTGATCATCTCCTCCTCCCAGTTGGTGAAGGTGTACGTCACCACCCCGAGATAGAGGGCGTTGATCATGATCACGAACAACATGGCGAGGATGGACTCGACGACGTTCCAGCCCTGCCCGAACAGGCCGAGGTAGGAGCCGCCCGGTCCGACCGCGCGGAACAGCTCCCAGACGAGCTGGATGCCGGCGATGAGGATGTTGACGACCTCGTACAGGATGACCGCCGAGCACAGCACGGCGATCCCGATCAGGATGAGAGCTCCGACGGCGATGATCACCGCGGTCAGCAGCGTCACGGTGGAGGGGTTCTTGATGGTGCTCTCGGCGTCCGGCCAGCACTTGAGCATGGCGTTGGCGAGGTCCTTGCCGCTGCTGGTGAGGTTGTCGTTGTAGGTCTGCTCGCAGCCCCCGCCGTCGGAGAGTCCGCCGTAGGCGACGAACTGGTGGGGCTTCCTGACGAAGATGGTGGCGATCTGCTGCGCGAGGGATCCGGCAGCGTCGGCGGGGTCGGCGGCGCCCGCGGCGGCGTCGGGGTCGACCAGCTGGGCGCTGAACTGCTGGCCGGCCTCCTTGGTCTTTGGCAGGACGCCCTCGGGGCCGGTGAGCCAGGTGACGGGGTTGACCAGGATGGCGGCGCTGATCCCCCACGCGGCCATGCTTCCGACCATGTCGGTGAGGCCGCGTGCGGCCTGCCCGAGCCACATGCGGGTGATGCCCCAGCCGATGGCGAGGGTGATCAGAAGCTCGCGGGCGGCAGGGATCTGGTCGAGGAGCTTGTCGAGGACCTCCGCGGTCTGCTCGACGGGGTAGGTGAGGTAGTCGAGCCAGCCGAAGCCAAGGGCCAGATCGATGATGAGTGCCGCAGCGCCGATCCCGTACCGGTAGCCGTCCCAGATGAACTTCACGAACCATGCGGTCATGTTCTGACCAGGGGCGTCGAGGGAGAGCTGATCGATGAGGTACTCGACGTTGTAGTTGCTGATCTGGTAGCCGGCGGAGTCCGCGCGGTCGAGGGCCTCGAGCGGGTTCGGGGGCGCCGCCATCGCCGGCGGAGCCGCCAGGAACATCATCAGGTAGGCGACCAGGGCGATCTGGAGCCACATCACCAGTCGGGGCCGGGCGAGGATCGCTCGGATCAGGTTGGGCAGGTGGTGCGGGATGAACAACTCGCGCAGCCTGGGGAGCGCTTCACTCATGGGTGACGCCTGCCTTCGGGGTGGTGCTCGCGGCCTCTCGAGAGGCTGCGGCGGCAGGGAGCAGTGTGCGGATCCGGCCGATCGTGCCGGTGGCGTCGCGCATGTATGCCTCGCCTCGACGCTCGCGCGGGACCTGGTTGCCGATCTGGGGGGAGGTGTCGGTTCGGAGCTCGTTGACCAGGTCCTCGTCCTCAGCGTCCATGCCCAGCCAGCGCAAGGACTTCTTGGCGAGGGTCTCGTCCTCCTGGCGGTGCACGATCCGGATCGGGATCAGGCCTCGCATCGTCTCGTCGCCGAAGTCAGCCTCGGGGTCATGGCTGCCCAGGACGAGCACGGCGAAGTGCTTTCGGCCGTCGCGCACGAAGGTGGTCATCTCACCGACCTGCAAGTCGTTGCCGGTGGCGTTGTGCGCCTCGTCCTCGATGTAGGCGGCGAACCGTGTGGGGTCGTCGAAACAGATCACGCGGGCGAGGGTGCTGATCAGGGTGTAGGCCGCACGGCCGAACCGCTTCTCCAGGCGCATCGTCTTGTAGATATTCGGGTTGTCGAGCTCGTTCGTCTTCGGCATCTCGACCCGGTTGGTGCGGATGACGATCGCCGAGGACTCCCGCCAGGGCAGCGGCGGGAGCGAGTCGTCGAACAGCGCCCGTGCGAAGGGCTTGCGGGCGTACACGTTCATCTGCCCCGCGAGCTTCCGGGCGACCTCGTCGTCCTTGCCGAGCTCGGTGAGGTGCTGGAGCAGCGCGCCCAGGCCTTCGAGCTGGTGGTCCTCGAGGTAGTCCTGGCTCAGCAGGTTGCCCAACAGCACGCCCTCCTCGTCGGTCGGGTCGACGTTGAGGAGCGTGACCAGGAAGTTGCTCGCGACGGTGGCTGCGCGGTCGGGATCGAACATGCGCAGGGGGTCCACGGAGAAATCCGGCTCGATGAGGTCAACGACCGTGGGCCTGGTGAGCGTCTTGACGTAGGAGACCCACTCGCCCGTCTCGGAGCGGTCAGTGGCGATGATCTGTCCGCCCCAGCAGTCCACGATCGCCTTGATGATGATCTTGAGGGTGGTGGACTTCCCCGAGCCGAGGTCTCCGGTCACGCCGATGCAGCCCGACTTATCGCGCAGGCGGAGCATGCCGGGCAGATCGAGGTGGACCATCGACAGCAGCCCCGACGTCTGGTTCTCGGCGAGCAGGGCGCCATTGTCGTCGCCGAGCTTGGCGACGGTGATCGGCACGAGTCCGGCGAGGTCGCGGGAGGTGGTGATCTGGGCGAAGTCGTTCACCTTCGGCGTCAGGGCGGCGCCGGGCACGAAGCTCCACCAGAGGTCCTCCTGGTAGCCGGCGGGGTGACGCACGGAGAAATCCTGGTCCTGGAGGATCTTGACGGCTTCGCGGGAGCGCTGGGTGACGTCCTCGGCACTGTCCGAGCAGACCGCGAACAGGATCACGGGCTGAATCTCGACCTCGTTGGGGTCGTGGGCGAGGGTCTCGTCGAGGGCGGTGAGCGCGTCCACGGCGGCGTCCAGGTCGTGCTGACCCGTTCCGACCTCGTTCGCGCGCTGGTCCAGCTGGTCGTTGATCCTGGCCATCGCGGTGCGGTTCGCCCGCTTGGCGGCGTCGGAGGAGCGCGACCGCATCCGCAGGACCCAGTCGGCCCCGGGGACGTAGGAGTCGATGTCGCCGAGGATCTCCGAGCCCGGCCACGCGAGACCTCCCGCGGGCAGCCCGGTCAGCGCGAACATGGACTGGTAGGAGGCCATGTCCTGCGAGAACATCTCCTCGTCGCCGATCTTCACATACCGGTGGGAGAAGGGGTTGAGCTTGGACGCCTTGGTCTGCTCGTCCGACTTTCCGCCTTCGTCGATGACGGGCTCACCGATGTGGCGAGCTGGCACCAGGCTCTCGAAGTCCTCGTGGGTGAACGCGGTGGCGTCGATGCCGCGGTACTGGAGGTGGTAGTCCAGCCACACCTGCTGCGCGACGCTCGAGCGTCGAGGGGAGAACGTCTTGGGGATCATCGCCTCAACGCGCGAGGCCTGTCCCATGCGATACGTGATCTCCTGCTGGGTGACTCCGTAGTGGGGGAGCCCCAGATGCGCTTTCACGTTCTGGGTCGCCGCCTTCGCGGGGACGGTGATCTTGCGGATCCCGGAGTTGGGCAGCGGCACACACAGGAAGTAGAGACGGTCCCCGGCCTGAGTTCCCTCGAGGTGGTCGAGGCGGGCTTCGGCCTCCTCGGCCCACGCCTCGCGCTCCTCGAGGTCGACGTCCTCGATCATGCGCTGCACGATGCTCACGGGGTCCTGGGCGACGACGACGCTCAGGAGCATCGACTCCCCCGTGAGGACACGGAACATCGCCTGGTGAGCCGCACGCGCAGCTGCCTTCTCCTTGACCGGGCGCATCCCGTAGGACATGCCCTCGAGCTGCCAGATGGCCCAGCAGGTGCCCTGGCGGGTCCACATCAGATGCCCTGCGCGAATCGAAGCGGGGTGGAGCATGGCTACCTCCGTTGTGCCGATGCAGCAAGGAGCTGCTGCACCTCGTTGAGCTGGTGAGGAGAGGGGCCGCCATCTGGCCGTGAATCGACGGCCGAGCCCGCCCCTGGCGTTGTCGCGATCGCAGGCTCGAGGACGACGCTGGCGAGATCCTCGGGGGCCCCGACCTCGTCGAGGGGTTCCTCGGCGGTTTCCGACGGAGCCGGTCGCCATGTGGGTGAGGTACTGCGGTGCCTCACCGTGCGAGTCCTCTTAAGGGCGACGGTGTTGCCGGCCTGTCGTCCCCACGCCGGTGCGTCGGCGTAGCCGATGATGCCCCAGAGAATCATCAGCGGGTTCCTGCCCTTGAGGGGGATGTGCCCCGCAGCGAGCGCGCTGGCTGCGGCGAGGACGAGCACCGGGATCCAGGCGAAGATCGGGGCCATGTTCGAGGCCCAGAGCGGCATGGTCTTCTGTCCGATGAAGGCGACCCCGATGAAGGCGCCGCCCTGGGCCAGGGTGTAGGGGCCCCCGGGCAGCACCCAGTCGCCGAGTTTCCCCAGCAGGAAGGGGATCTTCCTGGCCAGGGTGTAGAACCTCACGACGGCCTGCGGCTGCTCGTTCATGGCGGATCAGGCTGCGTAGCCCAGGTCGTCGACGGTGAGCACGATCGGGTCCTCGAGCTGGGGCTGCGCCTCCAGGAGCGTGGACTCGTTCACGACCGGCGCCGCGTCGGGGATCGTGTCCTCAGCAGACTGCTGGAACATGTCCATCTGCGCAAGGATCGCGCCGCCGATGACGGCGAGGAAGATGCCGGCGATGCCGCTCGCCACGGAGAACTTGTTCTTGACCCACTGGATGGCGGCGCCGACGATGAAGCCCGCCCCGAAGAAGACCTTGGCCGTCTCCTCCGCGAGCCCCGCGAAGGTGTTGATCTGATCGAAGAATCCGGCGGCCTGGAGCGCCCCGTCCGTCTGGATGACGCCGGCGGCCTGGATGATGAGGTCGTTCATGACTGCTCTCCTGTGGTGGTGGTGGGAACTGCGGTGGTGGGGTTGATCGCGGCGACTTCCCAGCGATCGCGGTAGCGCAGCTCGACCATGTAGTCGAGTCGGGCGCTGCCACCGTCAGCTGCGGTCGCAGTGACGGAGATCTGTGCTCGCAGCAGGTCTCCCTCGGCGGGCTCTTCGGGGAGCTCCTGGGTTGTGGTGAGCGAGGAGATCGACAGCTCCTGGAACGGGGTGGGCTGCACGGCGCTCAGCGACGACTCGGGGGCCGTCAGAGGGGCGACTTCTCCCTGCCCGGTGAGGTATGCCTGCATGAAGGCCGTAACGGTGTCCTGCACGGCGGAGTCGTTGATGGCGTCGCCCTGGTCGACCTCGAGATCTCCGGCGGTCGGCGCGGCAACGAGGGACGGCAGCCCGGCCGCGGCGATGCCTCCTGCCTCGTCGGTGAGTACCGGCACCTGCCAGTAGCGGCGGATGGCGGCGCCGCTCTCGCTGGGCTGGTCGACCGCGACGGTGACGACCCAGCTTCCGTCGGAGGTCTGCACCGCTTCGCCGGGGGTCGCGGCTCCGATCGGGGAGGGCTTCTCCGGCAGGCTCAGCCGCCGGCCGGCCCCCTGGGCGAGCATCGCGGTCACCTGATCCTCTTGGCCTCGTGCCGCGGTCAGGTACTGGGTCACGAAGCTCGTGGCGAACTCCGAGACGCGCTGGGAGGCAGCCGGGTCCTGGACCTCGACCGCGGCCGTCTGGGGAGCGGGGTCGCTCCCGAAAAAGTGGAGGCCGAGAGCGGCAGGGCCAGTGAGGCACAGGCCCACGACGACACCGGTCGCCGCGATCGACTTGAGCCGCTCCCCGTTGGTCCACCCATGGGCGAGATCCGGCTCGGCCATGCTCCCGCGAGTCTCATCCGCAGCGGTGTCGCTCTCGGCCGCTGCCGCCTCATCCGGGGCGTCGATCTCGGTCTCGGGGGCGGTCTTCTTACGCCACAGGGTCAGCACGACTCCTCCTCGGGGAAGGGAGTGCGGGGGGAGCCACCCATGCCCGTCCCCGCACTCCCGCTCTGGGACACCGTCTCCAGCAGAGCGAGATCCGAACGCAGCAGCTGCTCCTCTTCAGGGCGCGTGCAGCTGCGCACTTCCGCCCACGCGCCGACGTCTCGCGGGTCGGCGAGCAAGGTCGCCAGAGAGGCACGCAGCCGTCGCTCGCGACGGCACACAGCCCCCGCAGCGCACAGCGCCGCGTACGAGACGTCGAGGTCGAGCGTGGTGGTCATCGGGATCTCCTCCGGATCGGTGTCACCCCGTTACCGCGTCCAGCGCACCCCGTTGTGACCACCCATCCGCAGGAACTTTTCGCCACCCCTCGACCTGCGACGGACCCCGCCCCTGACCAGCAGAAATGCGAGGGGCAAGAAACCCGATCGTCTTCTTGCCCCCGCGGGCAAGATCCAGGGCAAGGCCCTCTCTCCAGCGTGGAACCAACCCGTCCACTCCCCTGACGAGGAGCCACCATGGAGACCACCCAGCCGACCATCGAGTCCATCAACGCCGGCCTGCTCGCCGACCTCGACGCGATGCGCGAGCAGCCCCTCACGGCCCCTGTCGGTTCAGCCACCACGGTCCGTGAACTGTTCGCCGTTCTCGAGCACCGCGGTGACTACGACGCCACCGACCACGCGCTGCACACCCTCATCGCCCGGGCCGACACCGACCCCCAGGCGCGCCAGCTCCTGCTGTACGCGATGCGGCCCGGCCTCTCCTCGCTCGCCTGGAACCACCACCTGTTCACGTGGTTCACCAACAACAACCGCGCCGACGCGTTCTGCACCGTGATCGACGTCTTCTACGACGCCCTCGAGAACCCCTGGATCCGCCGGAAGACCACGCGCGTGGCCGCACGGCTCCTCGGGCAGGTCCGCACGCAGCTGGACGCCATGGACGCCGACTGGATGACGCAGCAGCCGGCCGACTGGCGCAAGCAGCAGACGGAGACCGACGAGATCCCCTCGATCGTCGAGCTCGAGGCCCGGCTCACCCGCCCCGCGACGGCCCACGAGAGCCAGATCGATCTGCTGGAGAGCCTGGCCTGGGCGCGCGACCGAGAGATCATCACCCTCGACGAGGCGCGGTTCCTCCTGGCGATCTACTCCCCCGACACCGGCATCGATCTCGACAGCCTCGATCTGGGTGACCTCACCCCCGCCGCCGTCCGCAAGCGCGCCTCCCGGCTCTCCCAGCGCATCGCCCGCGCCGTCACGGAGAGCACCGACCGGCAGCTCGAACTCGGCCCGCGGGAGCTCTCGTGAGCACCACCACGCTCATCCCTGCCTGCCCCGCCTGCCAACGCGGTCACCACGACAGCTGCACGGCGGCCACCACGCAACAGGCCCAGAGCGAGCCCTCCCCCTGCCAGTGCCACCTCGACCACCACGACCGTCCCACCCAGCTGGACCTCTTCACGCTCCTGGAAGGAGACCTCTCATGACCACCGAACGCGCCCGCGCCGAGCACGCCGCCAAGTACGACAAGAACCTGATCGTCCCAGCCCGCGAGTACCTCGCACTGCTCGACGAGAACGAGCAGCTGCGCACCGCAGCGCAGAAGACCGAGGAGACCCCGGCATGAGCACCAACCCCCAGCGCGTCCACCTCTCCACCAACCCCACAGACACCGCGATCCTGATCTCCGAGAACAAGGCGATGCCCCCGTCCTGGGCCGCGATCACCCGCGGCAGCGCCGCCGCGCTCATCGAGCGCCACCACGCACGACACGACCGGCTCCAGCCGGTCGCCCGGGCCGATGCCCGACTCCTGATCCCCCTCACCATCGTCGCCCTCGCAGCCGCCGGCTACCTGTACCTGAACGGAGCAACCTCGCTCTGGTGGTTCCCGCTCGTCTTGCTCGGCGGACTCTTCACCCTCACCCGCCTCCCCAAGCCGCTGCCCCGCGAACTGGACCGACAGGTCACCGAGGTCACTCAGCAGGACGAGATTCTGGTCCGGTGCCCGGTGCCGATCGCTCTCGAGCTGACGGAGGCCCAGCACTCGGCGCTCCGGGTCGCCGAGGACTACGACGTGATCGACGAAGTCCTCGGCGCCCTCATCGAACGGCACCAGGCACAGATCGATGCAGACCAGACCCGGCGCCGTGAGCTGGCCGAAGAGATCGTGAACGACCATGCCACCGAGGGATCCCGGCACACCGAGAACACTGGTTCGTAGGTTCGGGTTCTCGTAACCTCGTATTTCCGGTAAGGTGTTGACTACACCAGCCCGAAGGAGCCACCCCATGACCACCCGAATCGTGACCGTCTGCAACCAGAAAGGTGGCGTCGGCAAGACCACGACAGTGGCCGAGCTCGCCGCCACCGTCGCCGCAACAGGTAAGCGCGTCCTCGTCATCGACGGTGATGAGCAGGGATCGCTCCGCCGCTGGGTCGACCAGGTCGGCGAGGACGACACCCCGTTCGACATCGCGATCCTCTCGGACCCTGCCGAGCTGGGGAGCGTCCCCGAGATCGCCGCGGACTACGACCTGGTCTTCATCGACACCCCCGGCAGCCGCTACGAGCAGAAGCTCGTTGCCGCCTACCTCGAGGTCTCGGACTTCATCCTCGTCTCCTCCGAGGTCGACGGACTCTCCCTCGAGCCGGCCGACAGGTACATCAACGAACTGGTGGTGCCTGCGAAGAAGCCCTACTCGGTGCTGCTGACCAAGGTCGATTCCCGCAGCCCCGAGCAGGAGACCGCGGCACGCGAGTTCTTCGCCGAAGCGAACCAGCCGGTGTTCAAGTCGGCGATCCACCTGTTCCGCGCCTTCCCCTACGCCTACCAGGACGGGGTCTTCGTCTCCGCAGGAACCAGCCGCCGCGCGAACGCCCGGAAGGCCGCCAGCGAGTACCACGCCGCGGCGCTCGAGCTGCTGTCCTCCATCGCCACCCTCTGACCCGACGACACCAGGAGCCACCCATGTCCAAGCAAGTGTCGCTGCGCAAGACCATCCGCAAGAACGACGGACCGCAGTCCACCGCCACCACGGAGAAGACCTCCCCCAGTGCTACCCCGGCGCCCTCCCCCACCCCCTCCTACGACGAGCTCGTGCGCAAAGAGGCCCGCCTCCGGTCCGAGCAGGTCGACGAGATCGCCCGCCTGCGCCGACGTCTGAACAGCGCGCGTAACGCCGCCGAGAAGCCTCTGCCGGCCGAGCAGCGCAGCCCGTCGCTCCAGGACCACGTCATCACCCGCGCCGCCATCACCTACCTCCTCGAGAACGCCGACGCCATCGACGGCTGGACCGAAGAGGGAATCCTCGAGAGCCTCCGCCGGCTCAAGGGCTGACCGAAAGGACCCACCGTGCCCCTCCCCCTGCTGTCCCGGAAGAAGGACGACGACACGTCGACCACCGAGCCGACGCCCGATCCGGTCCCCACCGCCTCATCCGGCACCCCCGTCAAGCGGCGGCGCCGGCCGAGGATGCTCGCCCTCGGCATCGCCCTGCTCGTCGTCGGCGCGCTCGGCGCCTGGTGGATCACCGACCGCCTGTCCACGACCAGCCAGGTCGTCGTCGCAGCAGCAGACGTCCCCGAGGGGCAGGTCATCACGGCCGACGACCTCACCACCAGCGATGTCAACGTGCCCTCAGGATCCGCCGTCATCCCCGGCAGCGAGCTCGACAGCCTCGTCGGACAGCGCACGACCACGTCCCTGGAACAGGGCGCGCTCCTCTCCCCCAGCCAGGTCAGCGCCGCCTCCGTGCCCGGAGAGGGCACGGCGATCGTCGGGATCAAGGTCGCCCCCGGCCAGATCCCGACCCAGAACGTCGACCCCGGCGATCCCATCCAGATCGTCGGCACCCCGAAGTCCGGCGACGACCCGCCCAGCGGTGACGCACCCACCGTCAACGGAACGATCCAGGCTCTCGGAGAGCCCTCCACCGACGGCACCTACGTTGTCGACGTCCTGGTTTCCGACGACCAGGCCGGAACGCTCACAGCCCTGTCGGCCACCGGCCGCATCGGCGTGATCCTGGTCCCCGAGGAGGAGTGACGTGCTGATCTCCCTGACCTCATCCTCGGGATCCCCCGGTGTCTCCACAACCGCTCTCGGCCTGGCCCTCGCCTGGCCCCGCGACGTGATCCTCCTTGAGGCCGACACCCTCGGCGTGAGCTCGACCCTGGCGGGATTCTTCGCCGGAAGCATCAGCCCCCAGAGCACCGTCATCGACCTCACCCCCGGCCAAGACTTCGAGGAGAAGCTGCTCGAGCAGTCGATCCCCCTCACGGACGACACCGAGCCTCTCCGCCGGCTCGTGCCCGGGATCAGCAACCCCCTCCAGGGTCGCGCACTCTCCTCGAGGTGGGACGCGCTGGCGATGGCGCTGTACGACCTCGAGCGAGCCGGCATCGATGTGCTCGTGGACATCGGCAGGTTCCACGCCCCCTTCATGGCTGCACCGATCCTCAAGATCTCCGACGTGACCGCGCTCGTGCTCCAACCGACGGTCACCGCGACCGTGGCCGCCAAGAGCACCATCACCCATCGCCGGCTCGCCGAGTCCGGCGACATCGAGGCCCCCGCACTGCACCTCATCACCATCGACGCCCCCGACACCTACTCGGAGAGCGAGGCGTCGCGCGCACTGGGGCAGCCGTCGCTGGGGTCCCTCCCCTGGGCCCCCAAGCACGCCGCGGCCTTCGCTCACGGCCGCCCCCGACCCCGGGGGTTCGACTCGAGCTCCTACATCCGCTCCCTGCGGTCGCTGGCCGACTCCATCAGCACCGCTGCCAGGAAGCGACGTGCTGCCATCCAGAACCTGCGAGGAGACGCCTGATGAACTCCAACCCCGCCGAGCTGCCCGACTTCGCCAGCCTGCCCCTGATCGGCCTGGACGAGGAGAACGACGCCCCGCTGGACATCGTCCCGACCGTCCCCACCCCGCGACCGCACCTCGTGCGCGAGGACGAGAAGCCGGACCAGCCGAAGCCGGCGCAGCGCTTCACCGACTGGAAGATCGTCACCCGCCTACGCAACGACGTCTCCGAGCACCTCTCCCGCGAAGACGCCTTCGACCTCCCCCTCGAGGACCAGAAGGCACAGGCCATCTCCCTGATCACCCACCTCATCGACGATCAGGAGCGGCTGCGCATCAACCAGGGGCAGGCGCGATGGTCCGGTGAGGAACGCCGAGCGCTGAGCCAGGCCGTCCTCGAGGCCGTGTTCGGCTTCGGACGCCTCCAGCCCCTCCTGGACGACGACACCATCGAGAACATCGAGCTGTACGGCCACCAGAAGGTCATCGTCCAGCGCACCGGCCACGGCGCCTTCGAGTACGTCGACCCGATCGCCGACTCCGACGAAGAGCTGCTCAGCATGCTCGCCCACTACGCCCACAAAGCAGGCCGGAACTTCGACCCCGCCCACCCGAACCTCGAGCTCAACCTCGGCCACAACGCCCGACTGGAGGCGACAGGCTGGGTGATGCCCAAGCCGATCGCGACCATCCGCATTCACCGCCTCATCGACATCACGCTCGCCGACCTCGTCGACCTCGACCTCATGCCCCCCGAGCTCGCGTCCTTCCTCCGCGCGGCCGTCCGGGCGAAGAAGTCGATCATCGTGGCGGGTGACCGCGGCGCCGGCAAGACGACCCTGCTCCGCGCGCTGATCAACGAGATCGAGCCCGCCGAGAAGATCGGCACCATCGAGTCCGTCTACGAGCTCCACCTCGAGCAACTCGGCGACGAACGCCACCCGCGACTGATCCCCTGGGAGGCCATCCCCGGCAGCAGCGAGAAGGACGCCGCCGGCCGCCCGATCGGCGAGATCCCAATGGACTACTGGGCGCAGCGATCCTTCCGCCACAACCTCGACCGGCTCATCGTCGGCGAGCTGCTCGGCCCGGAGGTCATCGCGATGTTCGAGGCGATGCAGACCGGCGCCGGCAGCATGTCCACGATCCACGCGAAGTCCGCCGCCGCCGTCCCCGAGCGCATCGTCACCCTCGCCCGCAAGGACGGCCGCGTGACGGAAGACTTCGCCCGCCGCCAGGTCGCCGAGAACATCGACCTCGCGATCTACGTCGGAGTCATCCCCCTCGCAGAGCGCGACCCCTGGACCGGACAGGCCCCCCGCGGCCGGCGGATCACCAACGTCACCACGTACAGCCCTGGCGAGGACGGGCGCGTGGCCTCCACGCAGCTGTGGGAGTACAGCGACGGCCAGATCCACCAGCGCCTCTCACCCCCGTTCTACGACGACCTCAGGCCGCACCTGCGCGAGGACCCCACCACCTTCCCGGAGACCTCATGAGCACCTTTGACGCCATGGGCTGGTACGCGGTGGAGATCACCGCGAGGCACTCCCCCGATGCCGATCCACTCGCACTCGACGAGCTCGACCGTGCACTGCTGGCCGAGCAGCTCCACGAGATGGCCGACATGCTCACCGAGACCGACACCTTCACCCCGAGGAGCCGATGATGATCCCCTTCCTCGCCTCCCTCAGCGCGATTGCCCTGATCCTGGGCATCTGGCTGCTGGTGACCGGACTGATCCCCCAGCCCGTCACCGAGAAGACCAAGCGCTCCCGACGACTCACCCCCGCGCAGCGACGGCACGGCGGCATGATCCTCACCGCCACCGTCCTCGGAGGCCTGCTCTGGCTGGTCACCGGGTACTTCGTGGCTCTGCCCGCACTTCCCGCCCTCGCCCTGTTGCTGCCGTACATCGTTCCCCGCTCCAGCGAGAAGGCCCCGATCGAGAGGCTCAACGCCCTCGAGGAGTGGACGCGATCCCTCAGCGCCGTGCTCGGCGCCCAGGCCAGCCTCGAGCAGGCGATCATCGCCTCCCGGGCCTCGGTTGCCGATCCCATCAAGCGCGAGGTCGGCCGGCTCGTCGCACGCCTCCAGGCCGGTGTCCCCATCAGCACTGCGCTGGAGAGCTTCGCCGACGACCTGGACGATCCCACAGGGGACGTTCTCGCCGGCTCCCTCCTGCTGGGATCGTTCCGGCGCGGACCCGGCCTCGCCAAGGTGCTCGACGGGGCAGCGGAGATGATCTCCGACGACGTCGCATCCCGGCGCGAGATCGAGGCCGACAGGGCCAAGCCCCGCGCCAACGCACGGATCATCACGATCATCGCCGTGGTCGTCCTGCTGCTGCTGTTCGTGGCGAATCCGACCTACGTCGAGCCGTACCAGACCCTCCTGGGCCAACTCATCCTCTCGGTCCTCACCGCAGCGTTCCTCGCCTCGCTGTGGTGGATGAACATGGCCTCACGCACCCCCAAGGGCCGACGGATCCTTCGCACCACTGGAGGCGCACGATGACCCCCATCGTCCTGCTCGTCGGAGCCACCATCGGCGCCGGCATCTTCGTCCTCATCCGAGCCGCCATGCCGACCCAGCCGGCCCTGTCCTCAGCGGTCGAGCGACTCACCGCGGCCCCTGACGCCTCGCAGAGCCCCGATGCCGAACCCGAGGGATTCGAGGAGCGTCTCGGCGCCTGGGCCGAGCGCACCCTCACACAGCTCCCCCTGATCGTCACGCCCCGCCGAGACCTCGCCCTGATCGGCTGGAGCAGCCGCACGTTCTACGGCAAGAAGGCCAAGGCTGCGCTGTTCGGCCTGTCCCTCCCGGCGATCCTCTCGGCACTGGCCTACATCGCTCAGATCCCCCTACCCCTCGTCGGGTCCGTGGGAGCGATGCTCGTCCTGGCCCTGGTGTTCTTCCTGCTGCCCGACCTCGAGGTCCGCCAGCGCGCTGCCGAGGAACGGCAGCACTACTCCAAGGTCCTGGCCAGCTACGTCGACTTCGTCGCCCTCTCCCGCAACGGCGGCGCCGGCCCCGCGCAGGCGATGACGGAGGCCGCTTCGATCGGCGACCACGAGCTGTTCGCCCGCATCCGCCAGCTCATCGAGCGCTCACGGCTGCGAGGCACAGATGCCTGGAACGACCTGCGCGACCTCGGAGAAGAGATCGGCGTCAACGACCTCAACGAGATCGCCGACATCATCCGCCTGTCCGGAGAGGAAGGAGCCTCGATCAAGGACAACCTCCACGCACGCGCGCGCTCGATGCGCAACGCCCAGCTCCGCGACGAGCAGGGAGTCGCCAACGCCCGCAGCGAGGGCATGGTCGCTCCCCTCGCAATCCTCGCGGTCACGTTCATCGCCCTGCTCATCACCCCCTCGATCCTCAATCTCCTGTCGTACTGAGCCACGCCCTTACCGCCATACCCCGGCACCTGTAAAGATGTTGGGAGGATCCGGTCACACAACGGGTCCGAAACCGCGGTAGAGGGGTAGACCCGGAAAGGACCCACACCCATGGAAGCCCTCAAGATCCTCATCTCGTACCTGACCAGCGTCATTCGCGACCACGCGCAGCGCGCCCGTCAGTCGGCGACTGTCGGTGCGATCAGCACCGAGACCATCATCGTCACCGTCGCTCTGGTCACGCTCGCACTGGCCGTCGTCGGCGCGATCGGCGCCTACGTCTACAGCAAGATCGACGAGCTGCCCTCGTGACCTGGGTCCGTGCTGAGGGGCCGAGCCAACGCTCGGCCCCTCAGCGCTGCCGTCCTCCCGATCGACGAGGACGACACCCCGGACGACGAGCACAGCTCGAGCGCGGCTCATCCGCCGAGTCGATCATCGTGATCCCGACCGTCTTCGTGATCGTCTTCCTGATCATCCAGGTCGGCATCTGGGCTCATGCACGCAGCATCGCCGTCCACTCCGCCCGAGAGGGCGCAACCGCGGCGGCGACCTACCAGTCCAATCGCTCCTCGACCGAGGCCACCACGGCCGCCCTCGCCGAGAACGCCGACGGTGTGCTGCGCGACTACACCGTGACCTCCTCGCAGACGGATCAGACGATCACCGTCACCGTCCGCGGACGCGCACTGTCCCTCATCCCCCTGTACGAGCTGCCCGCCATCGAGCAGACCGTCACCATCCCCACCGAACACTACGTTCCGTAAAGCTGTTGACACTAAACATGCCAGCGTGCAGACTGTAGGTGTCCCAGCACAGAGAGGAGCGAGTCGATGACCCGTCTCGAGCTCGAGCGCGGATCCTCCAGCACCGAGGCCGCGATCATCGCCCCCGCCCTCTTCCTGATCCTCGGCGTGCTCCTCGCCGTCGCCAGCTTCGCCACCGGCCAGCAAGCCGTCACCACCGCAGCGCACTCCTCCGCCCGCGCCGCATCCCTGGCCACGAGCCAGACCGATGCCGTCCAGCGCGTCGAGGGGGCCTTCACCAGCGAACTCCAGCAGCGAGGGATCTCCTGCACCAACGTGTCCGTCGACGTCGACGCCACCGCCTTCACCACTTCCCCCGGGCAGACCTCATCCGTCCGCAGCACCATCACCTGCACCCTGCCCTACGCCGAGGTGATCCCCGTCCCCGGCCTCCCCGGCACGCGAACGATCACGGTCGAGTCCACCAGCCCCCTCGACACCTACAGGGAGCGGTCATGACCCGGATCCGGAAGCAGCTCGAGCGCGGAGAGGTCTCCGAGCTCGCCATCGTCATCGTCGTCGCCCTGTTCCTCGTGATCGGCCTCGTCGTCGACGGCGGCGCCAAGATGAACGCGGCCGCGGAGGCCTCAGCGACGGCGCAGGACGCCGCACGCGTCGGCGCACAGCCCCTGGAGTCCCTCCCCTCGGACACGCAGCCCGCGCAGCTGAGCGCCAGCGGCGCCGCCACCGCTGCCGAGAGCTACCTCGCGCAGGCCGGGGCCACCGGCTCAGCCCGCGTCATCGACCCCACGACGATCGAGGTCACGGTCACCAGCTCCGAGGACACCGTCTTCCTCGGCCTCATCGGCATCCACTCGGTCTCCGCGACCCGCACCGCACGCGTCGACCTCATCCAGGGACAGACGGAGGTCCTCCCATGATCAAGCCGCTCAAGGCGCTCGGCGCCCTCGTCGTGCTCGCCGCCCTCATCGGCGGGATCCCGCTCGCCCTGCTCACCTTCTACGGGAACCCGATCCCGCAGCAGCTCCCGGGCGCCGAAGACGTCGCGCACCTGTTCACGACCAACGACTCGATCGGCTTCCTGCTGTTCGTGGTGGTGTGGATCGGCTGGATCGCCTGGGCCACCTTCACCCTGTCCGTGGTGGTCGAGGTCATCGCCCGCATGCGCCACATCCCGACTCCGCAGCTGCGCGGGCTCAGCGCTCAGCAGGGCGCCGCGGCCGTCCTCGTCGCCGCGATCGCCGGGCTCGGTGCGCCCGCCGCGATGGCCGAGACCCCGGCCGAGATCGCACCAGCCGTGCAGACCGTAGAGGCCCCCGCCATGCCCACCGAGCAGCCGTCCACCGAGACCCAGAGCGACCACCAGGACACCTCCACCCCCGCGACCGAGGACCTCGTCATCACCGTGCAGCCCGGAGACACCGCCTGGGATCTCGCCGCGAAGCACCTCGGCTCCGGCAGCCAGTGGAGCGAGATCGTGAAGGCCAACGACGGGAAGATCCAGCCGGACGGCGGCGCGCTGCGCGTCGGAGAGGACCCCTTCCTCGAGCCCGGATGGAAGCTGACCATCCCCGGCGTCCCCGCCACCGACACAGCTCCTCAGGACGCTGAGCAGCAGTACGAGACGGTCACCGTCGAGCGTGGGCAGAGCCTGAGCTCGATCGCCGACGAGCACGTCGGCGACGCCGAGCGGTGGCCCGAGATCGCCGAAGCCTCCGCACACATCACCCAGCCCGGCGGGTACCACCTCGAGGACCCCGACCAGATCGACATCGGCTGGACGCTGCGCGTGCCCACCGATGCCCCCGCCGTCCCCGCGCACCAGGACGACGAGCAGCCCTCCCAGCAGGACGAGGCGCCCTCCAGCGAGGAGGCCGCCGCCGGCGCCGCCGAAGCGGCCGAGCAGGCAGTCGACGCGGCCAGCGACGCACTTCCCACCGACCAGGCCCCGCAGGCGGACACCGCGGCCGACGCCGCGCCCACCGGCGCCGAGACCCCTGCCCCTGCATCAGCTCCCAGCGCCGAGGCCGAGGAGACCTCCACCGTGCCGTGGACCGGGGTCGGCTCGATCTTCGCCGCCAGCATCCTCGGCGCGGTCCTGGCTCGCCGCCTGTACACCCAGCGCAAGCGCCGCGCTGACCAGAGGATCCCCGAGGCCGCGACGGTCGACCTCGACCAGGTCCGCCTCACCCGCATCGAGGACCCCACCGTGCTCGGGTTCGTCGACCGCGCTCTGCGAACCCTCTCCGCGCTCCAGCTGCGCGACGGCCAGACTCTCCCCGATGTCCGCCTCGCGCGCCTGACCGATGACCACCTCGAGCTGTACGCCTCGGCCCCCCACGAGCTGCCCGCACCGTTCGAGGCCACCGAAGACCCCGCCACGTGGCTGCTGCCCCGCACAGCCGCCCTGGCCGACGACGAGACGATCGCGGACATCGTCGCGCCCTACCCGGCGCTCGTCACGATCGGCACCGACTCCGACGGGTACCAGATCCTCGTCGACCTCGAGCACCTCGCCGCACTCGGCATCCACGCCGCCTCCCAGACCTCCATGCCCGTCATGCGGGCCCTCACGGTCTCCCTGGCCACGTCGCAGTGGGCCGACGACCTCGCGATTACCACGGTCGGCGTCTGCCCCGAGCTCGAGGACGCCCTCGGCTCCGGCCGGATCACCTACCGCGAGACCGTCACCGAGCTCCTGGACGACCTCGAGGCCAAGCTCGAGCGCGACCAGGAGGTCCTCGAAGAGCTCGGCCACGACTCAGCGCAGCACGCCCGCCAGGCAGGCGACGCCACCGACCTCTGGGCCCCCGAGATCATCATCATCGGCACCGACCTCTCCCTCACCGAGAAGCGCCGACTCCAGGCCATCGTCGATGCCCGCCCCCAGATCGCGGTCGCCGTGATCTCCAGCGACCAGCACACCGACCTGTCCGAGTGGAGGATGCACATCGAGTCCCTCGAGGCCGCGCGCCTCGAGCCCCTCGGCCTCGAGCTCCACCCCCAGCACCTCACCGACGCCGACTACGACGCCGTCCTGCGCGCCCTCGGCGCCGCCTCCACCCTCGAGCCCACCACCGAGGTCCCCGATGAGCAGCCGGCCACAGAGGAAGCTCCCGCGGCGCCGCTGCGCCCCGTCGCCATCGTGCAGCCCTCCACCAGCACGATCCTCACCGCGGCGCAGCGCGACGCCGAGGCTGAGCTCCCCGCTGAGCACCCGTACATCCGCGTGCTCGGCCCCGTCGAGGTCCTCGGCGCGACCGGACCCCTCGAGGACAAGCGCCTCGCCGAGCTCACCGAGACGGTCACCTACATCTGCCTCCAGCCCGGCAAGGCCGAGAACGACTTCCGCGCCGACCTCTGGCCCGGCAAGCGCGTCGCCGACAGCACCCGCCACCAGCGCATCTCCCGCGCCCGCAAGTGGCTCGGCGCCACCGACGACGGCACTCGATACCTCCCCCGCGCCAACGGCGCCGACGGGTCCTACACGCTCGACGAGCACATCACCTCCGACTGGGCCTACATCCAGCAGATCGCCGAGCTGCACCAGGACGCCACCAGCGAGCAGCTCGCCGAGGCCCTCAAGCTCGTGCGCGGCGCCCCGTTCGCCGGCGGCGGCCGCAGCCGCTACCGCTGGTCCATCACCCTCCAGTACCGGATGACCGACACCGTCCTCGACGTCGCGCACGAGCTCGCCCAGCGCGCCCTCGACGCCGGCGACATCGAGACCACCCTGTGGGCCACCCAGCAGGGCCTGCTCGTCGAGTCCCTGCACGAGCAACTCTGGCGCTACCGCCTCCAGGCAGCCGCCCACGACCCCGACCTCCACCAGCGCGTCACCCACGACCTCGAGGCCCAGATCGCCGCCGTCGACGACGACTACGACCTCATGCCCGAGACCGAGGCGCTGATGTACACCACCCCCGCCGCCCACCGCATCGCAATCTGAGGCCACCATGACCACCCCCACCCCCCGCCACCGAGGAGACCGCCCGATGATCCGACAGCGAGCACTCACCACGATCGCGATGGCCTCCCTCCTCGCCCTTCCCCTCGCCGCCTGCACCAGCAGCAACGGCGAGGAGGACCCCACGACGACTACCAGCCAGGAGGCGCCGCCCACGGCAGACCCCGCCGACGCCACACCCCAGGAGCGCATCACGGCTTCGTTCGAGGCCTCGGATGCAGCTGCGGCCGATGGTTGGAAGGACACCAGCTACATCGACGACTTCTTCGTTCCCGAGCTGGCAGAGAAGCAGCGAGCCGATGACGAAGAACGAGCCGAGACTGGCGCAGTAATCACGGGGGACCGAGTCCTCTCCGACTGGACCACCATCGAGGAGACGGATACGACAGCGGTCGTGGAGTTCTGCGACGACACCAGCGCGCTGGAGGCGACCAAGGACGGTGAGCCTGTGGAGATCACCAACCAACGAGGGGAGAGCGTCGGCCGGTTCACGCTGGTGAAGGAATCTGATTCTGAGCCCTGGATGATCAAGGAGCAGGGCTACTACGACGAGGGGACGACATGCGACGCTCACTTCGCGGGCTGATCGCCATCAGCGCGACGACCAGCATTCTCCTGGCCACGAGCCCCGCGTGGGCTGATGGAGATGACGCAGGTGGCGTCTCTGTCCACGGTGGAGGGGGAGGCAGTGCAACGGTTGAGGTTGGCGCCTCCTCCGGTGGTGGAGGCGGCGGGAAGTCCTCTGGTGGGAGTGGCAGCTCGTCCGGCGGGGGGAAGTCGTCGGGTGGTGGCGGCTCTTCCAACGGGGGGAGCAAGTCCTCTGGCGGCGGTGGGAAGTCCTCCGGGCGCGGTGGTGGAGGTGGAAGTACCTCCGTCAGCAACGGTGGCCGAACCAGCGTCGGGAACTACTCGAGCGGGTCGCCGTCCTCGGTGTCCTCGAGCCGCCCGGACAACGTCGAGATCCTCGACGACGGCTCTCGAGCCACGTATCAGCCCGAAGGCGCGTACGTGCAGGGGCAGAACGGGGGACCCACCGCCTTCTTCGACGGCATGACCCAGGGCCAGCCCGAGCCTGCGGATCCGGCAGCGCCGGCGGCTCCCGCTCCGGATCCCGCGCCTCAGGAGGGCGGTGAGCCGGCCGCGCCTCAGGAGGACCCCGCCGAGCTCGCGCAGACCGCGGTCTCCCAGATGGGGCTGAAGGCTCCGGAGATCGCCTCGACACCGAACGACACCGAGACCCTCGGCGCCGTGGGGCTGCCGGTGTGGCTGTGGGTGGCCAACCCCGGGGAGACCACGACGGGTCCGAACACGACCAGCGCCTCCGCCGGGGCGGTGACCGTCACCGCGACGGCCAAATTCACGGGCATGTCGATCGACATGGGCGACGGCACCACGATCGAGTGCGACGGACCCGGGACCGAATACCCCGGCACCGGAATCGACCCCTCCCCCGACTGCGGCCACGTCTACGAGCAGATGAGCGATGAACAGCCCGATGGGCTGTACACCGTGAACATCACCGCGCACTGGGGCGTCGAGTGGGAGTCGAACACCGGTGAGACCGGCACGATCCCCGTCGAGCTGACCACGTCCAAGCAGCTGCGCATCGGCCAGTACCAGACCGTCGTCACCGACGTGTCCTGACCACCCTTACCTCCTGGGAGTACCGATGAACGTCACCGACCCGATCACCAGCGCACACCTCGGATTCGGCGAGCCGACCGGCAACCGCAGGGAGGCTGTCACCACGGTCCGCCTGACCCATGCCAGCGGCCAGATCGAGGACATGTCGCTCACCGAGGAGGTCACCCACGTCGGGCCACTCGAGGGGCTCCTCCTGCTCACCGATCGAGCCACAGATCAGGGCCAGGGGTTCCCCTTCACCTACGAGGCCACCAAGGACCTCACCCTCGAGGACTTCATGGATCCACGGCCCCGGCCGGCGAGCTGATCCATCCGACCAGAGACATCCAGTCCAGGCACGCTGATAGGAGAGCACGATGCCCGAGAACCTCGACATCAAGGACGGGCCCACCTGGGCGCTCGCTCGCGAGGAGATCGTCACGTACCCGATCGGGCACGGCCGCGATCTGATCCTGGTGGCGACCTTCGCGCGCACGGTGCGCTCGGGGAGGATCTTCCGACGCTCCACTGAGCAGTTCATGCACCTGTCGATCCCGTTGAAGGTCGGGGATTGGACGACGGGCAGCACGATGACGAACTTCGCCGAGAGCCTGTCCGCCGAGCTGTTCAAGGACCCCGCGACGAACGCCCTGTGCAACCGCTGGTCGGACGAGTTCACTCGGGACAACGGCTACGTCGCCCACCCACTGCTGGCCCGGACCAAGGAGCCCCCGGTCATCAGCCAGGACATCCTCGTCGACGAGAACGGGGAGGTCTCGAACCATCTGATGAGGAAGTCGAAAGGCAACCTGGCAGTGATCAGCTGGTACAACTACAAGATCAACGACGTCGCCGAGATGATCCAGGGGGACACCTCGTGCCTCCTCCTCAACGATGAGGAATCGGCCGAGTACGCCGACCGTGTCGATCCGTCGTGGCGAGCTCGTGAGAAGGCACTCCGCGCGGACCGTGACGACAACATGCGCCTGTTCTTCGAGCGCTTCGGCATCGAGTGACCTCGCGGATCCCCTCTCCTCGCCCCATACTGGGGGCAGCCTGAGGGAGGTTCTCGATGTGCGGACGATTCACGCTGGCATTCGACGGAGACGGGCTGCTGCGCTCCTACGTCGCCACTAGCGATGACCGGGCAGTTCAGTGGGAGCCGACCTACAGCATCGCGCCGCGCACGAAGGCTCCCGTGGTGCGCGAGTTCGTCGACGAGGACGGAGCGTCGCACCGCACCCTCGAGCTCGCCCGTTGGGGCCTGCACCCGTCCTGGGCGAAGGACAAGGGCCCTCGGCCGATCAACGCGCGCCTGGAGACCGTGAGCAGCAACGGGATGTTCCGCGGCGCGTTCTCGAGCGCCCGGGCCGTGATCCCGATGACCGGCTACTTCGAGTGGGTCGAGGCTGCCGACGGCGGGAAGGATCCGTACTTCATCCACCACCCCGACGGGAAGCTGCTGCACGCCGCCGGGCTCACGGCCGCCAGGAAGGACGAGGGCGACGCGTGGGACGTGTCCTTCACGGTGATCACGCGCGAGGCGCGGGATGCCGGCGGCGAAGTCCACGACCGGATGCCGACCTTCCTGACCGAGGACGCGATCGAAGAGTGGCTCTCCCCCGGGAAGCTCGAGGCCGACCAGAAGGCGCCGCTGCTCGCGCAGCTCGAGGACGTCTCGTCCACGATCGCGGGGCAGCTCGTCACCCGCCCCGTAGATCGGCAGGTCAACAGCGTCCGCAGCCTGGACCGCTCCGACCCCTCCCTGATCGCACCGATCTGACCTCGAGCACAACTGATCGAACGGAGCAGAAACCATGCCCACACCCGAAGGGTTCTCCGGTCTGCACAGGGTGCTGACCGGCGAAGAGGCAAAGGCGATGGGGCAGGAGATCGCCCGCGCGGCCGGCCGACCGGAGGCCCAGAGCGCCGGCCTCCGACCCGGCCGCATACAGCCGAGCGACGAGCCCTCCCGTGGCCCTCACCGCGGCGAGCTCAGCGGCTCTTGATCTTGCAGTAGGCCTGCACGGCGATCAGATCAGCGTCGTCCTCGCGGATCTCCGCCTGGTGCGTCCTGGTCGCCGGTTCGTCGAGACCGCGATCGACGTACCGCATCCAGTACGCCCAGCAGGCCCCGGTGCCCTGGGCGGGGTGCCCGTGCTTGGACAGGAACCTGATCCCCAACGGCAGGGTGCCGTCGTCGAGCGTTACCTCGTCGCGCAGCGCCGTGGCGATCGCGGTCGTCAGGACTCGGTCGTCGCCGGTGAGGTGCGCGAGCGTCAGGGGCTCCTCCAGGAGCCCCTCGGCCGTGGGCCACGCCTGGGGCAGGAGATCCTCGAGGGCGGTAATCGTCTCGATGGCCGTGATGTCGATCCACCAGCCGGCGGGGAACGTGAGCGTGTAGAGCTTCCTGCCCTCGCGGAAGGCGCGCGGCAGCCAGCTGGCCTTCATAGTGCCGGCCTCGTCCCACTCGGCGACGATCTCGCGCCAGAGCGCATCGAGGTCCTGCCCCATGGCGTCGGCGATCGGCTGGAGAGCACGGCGCTCGGCGTTGACGTCGGTGCGGTACGGGGCCAGCAGCTCCATGTAGGCCGTGACCCGGTCGGCGCACGCGTAGATCGTCCGGCCCGGGGTGTCGTACCGGCTCCAGGCCTGCGGGCTCTCCCCCGGTGGGCGAGGGACCGGGTTGAGGGGGCCGTAGGACTCGCGCGCGATGCGCAACGCGGAATCCGGGCCCGCCACGAGGGCGAGCCCGGTCCGCGAGCAGATCCGCTGATCGAGCGAGGTCATCGCCGCGGGTCAGCCGCTGAACGAGTCGTCGACCAGGGCCTGCGCCGCCGTCGCGACCTCCGGGAGGCGTCCCTCTCGGATCGCGTTCACCGGAGTGTCGTATCCCAGCCAGGGGTTCGCTCCGATGAACCACACCCGGGCGGTGTGCTCACCTTCGGCCTCGGAGACCTTCTGCCACTGCTCATAGGCGAAGTAGAGGCGCTTGACGGTCTCTGGGCGCGGGTTGGGGCCGGTGGACTTCGCCCACTTGTGCGAGGACTTCGTGTCCGAGGAGCCGGCGAGAGCCGAGACCAGCGTCCCTCCGAGCGAGGCGTTCAGACGCCGGGTGACCTCACGGACGTCGAGGGCGATCGCACGCCGGTAGGCCGGGTTCTGGGTCGCTCGAGCATCTGCCGAGGTGGTGGAGGATGTCGTGGGAACCATGGGTGCCTCCCTTCCGAAGGTGTCACCCCATCGTACCGTTTATTTCCCCGGCATAGCTACCGTCATGCCACCGTTATTACACCCGTTTATCCGTCTGGTGTGACAGCCCGGGCCGCCGCGCGCGACAAGTTGGTGCTGTGCGGTCACACGGCCCCCGGGAACCCGCGGTAGAGGGATGTGGGTGTCGTCGAGGCACCCACGTCCACCGTGACCCGAACGGAGATCCGATGTGCCAGTCCCAAGCCGAAGGGGGACGACGCTGCTACGCGCATCAACGACAGCGCGTCGACAAGCTCGAGCAGCGGCTCGCCGAGACCTCACCCGACACCGCCGAGCACGAGGAGATCACCTCGCGCCTGGAGACCGCCCGGGCCGATCTGATCCAGACCCGCACCGGGCTCCAGGAGCACATCACCGAGCGGACCGCCGCCGGCGGCTCCTACGACGCCGAGCAGCTCACCGCGAACATCAACCGCTACGTCGCCGACTCCCCCACCGGGAAGCCGCTCACGCTTCCCGGAGGCTCCTTCCGCGTCGTGCGCGCGCACACCTCGCATGGGCACACCGTTCTCGAGGTCACCGGGCCGACATCCGCACGGTCCTACAGCAGCGGCCTCGCGCAGCGGTACTCCCAGGACGCCGCGGGGAAGCAGGTCACCAGGGCCACCCCCACCGAGCTCCAGCACGACTTCCACACGATGCTCGTGCTCGCGGACGGTCGCGCCGGCGCAGCCGTCCGCCACAGTGGCGAGATCTCAGCGGTGTACTCCGACGGCAGCAGCCGCGGCGCGACGCGTGCCCTGCTGCCCATCGCAGTGGAGCGCGGCGGGACACACCTCGAGTGCTTCGACACGTTCCTGCCGAAGATCTATGCCCGCAGCGGCTTCGTCAAGGTCGCCTCGATCCCCTTCAACCGAGATTTCGCGCCCGACGGCTGGGACTATTCGGCCATGAGCAGGGTCGCCCCACCTCGCGGAGAACCCGATATCACCTTCATGGTGACGCAGGACCAATACGAGAAGCTCGGCCGCCCCGAACCGAGATCGTTCCAGGACTACGATGAAGCCGACGAGTACACCAGAACAGGACACACGTCATGAGCACTAACCGGAGCACCACCTACCCCGACTTCGTGACCGACTCCGATCGGCGCGCCTGGGATGAGCTCACCCCTGAGCGGAAGCAGCAGTACCTCGATGCCGTGGACTACGTCCGCGCCGAGTACCCCGACGAGGAGCTGTCCGTCGCCCTCATCGGCACGGTCCTCTCCTTCGGAGGCTGACCGCCCCACGATTGTCCGGGCCCCGCGGTTCCCCCTGACCGCGGGGCCCGGCTCTGCCCACCCGAGTAGACCAGCGGCACCGCCACATGCCTGGCACAACCCGTGACTGCGATGCCTCACGCCGGGAGTGGTTCGTCCATCTCTTGCAGGAACATCCGGGCTAGATCCATCCACTCCTGAGGAGTCGCGCCCTCAACCCAGATCTCGAGATATTCCTCCGGACTCAGCCCCATAGGCTCCTGGGTCAACGGCATAGTCTTGAACTCTGCAAACGGCGAGGTCCTCTTGACAGAAAACAAGATGTCTCGCCCCTGCGATGTGCGTCCGTCCGCGGATCCACCAACCTTGAACGCCCGGAAGACGTCGGAGCGCGTCGACGGTGGCCACGATCGCCACGCCCTATAGAAGGCCCCTTCCCACCGGTGATGCGGCCAAACCCAAGGACCCTCGAAACCAACAGCCGCAAGTCCACCGAGCAGCCCTTCCGCAATATTTCTGAGTCTCTGCTGCTTGTTCATGAGGGATCCTCTCTTGGCGGTGTCGAGTACCGTAAGCGTATTCGCCGACCTCTACCCTGGCCGCCGTGTCTACGCAGGAGGACTCCCAGCATGGCCCGCAAGACTCGCATCGTCCTGACCGACGACCTCGACGGCTCCGCAGCCACCTCGACGATCGGCTTCGCCCTCGACGGCGTCACCTACGAGATCGACCTCAACGACGAGAACGCCCAGAAGCTTCGCGACGAGTTCGAGGCGTGGCTGGAGCATGCACGCCGCATCGGCGGCCGCGCCCGACGAGGCACCTCCCGCGGACGCAGCGACGAGACGAAGCGGATCCGCGAGTGGGCGCAGGCCAACGGGTACGCGATCGCCGACCGCGGCCGCGTCTCCGCAGAGATCCGCGAGGCCTACGCCGCCGCCAGCTGAGCCCGTCCCTCACGCGCTGATCGGAGTCGCCCGACCCCGAGAACCAGGAAGAGTGTCCCCGGCGGTCACACGAGCCCGCCCCCGCCGCGGTAACAGGGCGACCATCCACCCGACGAAGGACACGACGATGCCCAGCCCCAGCAGCCTCGAGGAGGGGTAGCGCCGATGTACCTCCTCACGCCCGAGCTCTGGCCGGCCTTCGCCCTCTTTCTCCTGCTCGCGCTGCCGATGGTCGTCACCGATGCACGCGAGTCCCGGCTCCCGCTGCCGCTGAATCTCGGCCTGCTCGGCGCCGGCGCCGTCGCACTCCCGATCACCGCGGTCTGGGTCGGCTTCGATCATCTGATCTGTGCGGCCGTCTCCTGCGCGATCGCCACCGTCTTGATGCTGGTCCTGTTCGTCATCTCGCGCGGCGGCCTCGGCTTCGGCGACGTCATCCTCGTCGCCGCCCTCGCCCTCTACAGCGGCTTCGTCTCCCCGCTGATGATGCTCGCTGGCATCTGGCTGGGCTGCATCGGCACTCTGGGATGGATCCTCGTTCGGCGGCGACGAGGCATCCGCGGACACATCCCCTTCGGTCCCGGCCTGATCCTGGGCACCCTGCTCGTCCTCGTGGCTCCTGTGGCCACTGCCTGACCTACGAACCTACGAGGTTACGAACCTACGAGGTTCGCGGACCGTGCGCAGACGTCCTCTGACCAGCCCGTTCACAAGATCATCCCTAATTGTTGTCAACGGGAACAGTTGATGCTACGCTGTTCCCGTTGACAGCAATATAGAGAGGAGGTGATCCCGATCGACAAGGATCTGAAGAAGCTCCGCAAGACCCTGCTGGCACAGGGAGCGCGGATCGACGAGAAGAAGTCCGGATGGATGATCTACCCGCCCGACAAGGAACGGGACCCAGTGATGATCCACCTGACGAACTCCGACTGGCGCTCGATCAAGAACGCCAGGGCGATGCTCCGACGGAGCGGCTTCGACGTCTAGACGACGAGGGGGTCGGGCGGCCACCCGACCCCCTCACCCTACCCGCGGATCCCGACGCTCACCAGCACCTCCTCCACCGCACCACCAACACGAAGGAGAACACCATGCCCACCACCTGGCATGCCCGCCTCGACTGGGCGAGCACCGCCACCACCACGACCGACGCCCTCGAATCTCTCCTGGACGAGCTCGCCAACCACTCCCCCGCCGGATCCGTCAGCCGCGACGGACTCCACGGGTCGGTCATGCTCTTCCTGGAGTCGGCCCAGCTGGAGGATGCCATCGCCGACGCGATCGCCATCGTTCGGGCTGCGCTCCAGCGCAGCGTGCCCACAGCTGACGTCGTCGGCGTGGACGTGCGTGATGGCGATGCCCTGGACCGCGAGCTCGAGCAGCCCGTGTTCCCGGGCGTTGTCGGCTACGCCGAGATCGCTGAGATCGCGGGCGTCTCGCGGCAGCGCGCCCGGGCGTTCACGAAGATCGACGGCTTCCCGGCCCCGGTCATCGTTACCGCCCAGGGGCCCCTGATGGCCAGAGCAGCCGTCGAACGGTGGCTCGAGAACCGCAACACCCGCCCGGGCCGGCCCGCCACCTCCTGAGGCCCCACGAGCCCGCCCCGGAGGCACGCCCGACGACTCGCCGAGGACACGCCCCGTGGCCTCGCAAGCCTTCTCGGCCGTCGGGCGGTCCCGGTACCGTCGATGCGCTCCGGAGGCGGACCCGGGGCAGGAAGGAGCAGGCGACGGGCGAGGCAGCGGGCATCACCGTGGCCGTGATCGCGCTGGTCACCGCGGGTATCAACCTGGTGACGGCGCTCATCCGGGCGAAGTGCGAGGTCGGCGCACGCACGCACCGCACGGCCGCAGGTCGGCATCGGCGAGGGTGACCCAGAGGGCCGCTCACCGCGCAGCAGCGCGGGGAGCGGCCCTCCTGGCATGCAGGAGAGGTTCTACCCTCACCGCCGCCGGGAGCTGGCTCGCCGCGACTCCAGATCGATGATCCCCGGCACCTCTCCCTGTCGCGCCCTCTGGATGCGAGCAGCACGCTCATCCTCGAGGCGCACCAGGCGCCGGCGCAGCCGGCCGTAGGACCATCCCAGCCCGTCCGCCATCCGCGTGCGCGGACATCCCTCGTCCGCGAGCTCTAGGAGCAGCCGATCGCGCAGGCCCTCGCACGTGTGCCGCGCACCGGCGAGGGACTCCCACAGGCCCCAGACCTCCTCGCCGCGAACCAGCGGATTGGGCGGGCACGCGTCCACGACCTTGCTCGCCCGTCGGGCAGCGTCGCTTCCCTCTCGCACCGGCTGTCCCTCCCGCGCGAGTCGGCGGATCCACTCGGTGGAATCGCGCAGCGCCTCGGCCGTCGCCTCGAGACCACCCTCACGCGCCGCTTCGAGCACCTCGCGCGCATGGACGTCCCACACCACCTGCTGTGACGCCTTGATCTGTTCCCCGGTGCGGGCGAGCCAAGTCAGATCGGCAACCGTGCCGACTTCATCGACGCCGCCGTGCTCGTAGTAGAGCTGGGAGCTGTAGGCAGCGGTTGCCTGGAAGCGACGCCCCGAGGGCGCGTGCTCACCTCTCCACTCGTCGAGCTCGCCGCGCCATCGTGTGAACCTCGGCGAGGGCTCGCGCGGCCACGGTCCAGAAGTCATGTCCCCATGATGCCGACCTGCACATTTGCGCCCATCACGCCACGCCAGCGATTCGTGATCACCGAACCTCGTAGTCTCGTAGGCGGACAGCTCGCGGCGTCAGCGACCGATCCAATCTTCCACTCTCGTAGGTTCGTAGTCTCGTTACCTCGTAGGTTCGGCACGCCGCAGGTCGGTCGGTTCGGAACTCTGCCTCTTCGTAGTCTCCGAACCTCGTAACCTCGTAACCTCGTAATCTCGTAATCTCGTAATCTCGTAGGCTCGTAGGCTCGTGCCGTGAGCCTTGAGTGTGCTCAGTCGTGGATCTGCCGCCACAGGGGCTCGAGCTCTGCGGTGTCGCCCCGGAAGGTCTGAGCGACGTCCTTCGTCGGGAGCCAGCACATCTGCGTGGACCACGGGTTGCTCGAGTCGTTCTGCCAGACGACGAGGACCTGAGTGACTGTCCATCGGTTCGCTCGCGCCGGCCGCCACATCTCTGTGCCGTCGTCGAGCACGAGCCGCGCCAGGACCGGGATGTTGCCCATGGGGCGTGCTCCCGGCGTGCCCACCGAGGGGAGCCGGTTGGTCACCGTCAGTTCGGGCGGCCTTCGATCGCTCACCCGACCACTTTCCCACGAGGGCCCGACACGCCGGAGCGCGCAGAATCTCGACGGGGGAGCGGGGCAAGAGAGCGCCTCCTGCTCGTCCACCCAACTCAGCCCGACCAACTGCGGGGTCTCCCGAACCCGGGCCCGTAACCCCTCGAATCTGGGCGTGCCTCCCCCTGAGTTTCCCCGGGGGAGGAGTGGGGGAGGGCGTGTCTTTTGCGGTGCTCGCACCCTGCTCGCACCCCCTGCTCGCACCCTGCTCGCACCCCTAGGTGCGAGCACTTTTCCCGCCTTGACCTGCCAGTCCTTTCTGGCTCGCACCGCTCGCACCCTTTCAGGGCCAAGAGGTCGTATGCGTGCGCGCTACGCGCTCGCGTGCGCGAGGGATCGCAAGGTTACGAGGTTACGAGTCTGCTCGGATGTGTCACAGCAGGGGTCCCCGATCGCGGTAGACGGGCATGAAGGTTCTCCAGCGCGCTCGCAGCACCGACGACACGCCCAACCCCAATCTTGTTCCGATTCGGAGTTACACGGCTGTAGTTTGGTCCGCACAGGCACTGCTAGCAGACGAGGAGATGCCATGCCCCAACCGCACCGAGGCGACCGCAAGCCGGTCAACTTCCTCACCCCGAGCTCTCTCCGGGACGAAGTCGATCGCCGAGCGCACCGCGCTGGGCTCTCCCGTGGTGACTACCTCACCCGTCTGCTGGCGATCGAACACGGATTCCCGGTCCCTTCGTACATCCCGAACGGGCAGCCGGGCGATGCTCAGCTGCGTCTCCCCGATTCGGAGGCGCAAATGTCCGCTTGACATGCAGGAAGCCCCCCACCTGGCAGTGAGGGGCTTCCGAAGCTTGAGTCCTCCGATGCTTGCCGGCGAGAGAGGACCGATGACCTTCCAGCACAGATTCTGTGCCAAAACTCGTTCTTGAGGATACTCGATGACCCTGCCCATGCAAGGACCTGCGGCTGATGACACGCCGCAGCCCCAGGCATCGCTGCACCGTGTGAGGGACGCGCTGGCGCAGCGCGGTGACCCGATGAAGGGCACCACCAGCGACTTCAAGGCTCGCTGCCCGATCCACGACGACAACGAGGCGTCTCTGCACGTCAGCTACGTGCCCGGCGACGACGGGCGCGTGCTGCTGCGGTGCTTCGGCTGCCAGGGCGAGGTGCGCGACATCGCTGCCGCGCTCGGCCTCGAGGTCACCGACCTGTTCGATCGACCGCTCCCGCCCCGCGAGGAGCGTGTCGGACGGTCGACGACCCGACGCCGCACGGGCAAGCGTTGGGGGAAGATCGGCCCTCTGCCCGCACCGATCGCCGCGCCCGAGCGCGAGCCGGAGGAACAGCTCGACTGGCAGGTCACCGCGACCTACGACTACGCCCGTCCCGACGGCGAGGTGATCCAGCAGGTCATCCGGAAGGAAGCCACCAACGCCGCGGGGGAGCGGCGCAAGACCTTCACGCAGACGTACTTCACCGCCAAGGGTCAGGTCTCGAAGAAGCCGCAGGGGTTCGAGCCCACCTGGTACCGCTGCCCTGAGCTGGTCGACGCTCTGGCCGATGACGAGACGGTCTGGATCCTCGAGGGGGAGAAGGACGTCCACACCGCCGAGGAGCGCCTCGACGTCGTCGCGGCCACGAACGCCGGCGGTGCCGGCTCGCTCTCCGATGCCATGCTCGACATGCTCGAGGGCGGCACCGTCCGCGTCGTCGTCGACCGTGACGGCGCCGGCTACAAGCGCGGCGCGCAGCTGCTCGAGGCTCTCGAGGGTCGCGCTGACGTGCGCGTGTTCCTGCCCCGCACCCTCGAGGCGAAGACCGACCTGACCGACCACGTCGACGACGGCGGAACCCTCGAAGACCTGATCGAGGCCTCCCTGGCCGAGCTGCACACCTGGGCTGCCGCATCCCAGCTCGAGGGAGCTCTCTCCCGCATCGAGGAGGCTGACCGCGAGGCCCGGGCCCATCTCGACGCCGCCGAGGAACGGGCCGAGTCGGCCCCCAAGGCGGCCGAGACCCACCGCAAGCGCGCGACGCGCTGGACGATCGAGTCCGAGGTCCGCCTCGAGAAGCTCACCGAGACCACCACGACCGTCGAGCGCTACGCCACGGTCGCCAAGACGGACTGGGCCGAGGAGGCCGTGCGCCTGGCCCACTCCGCCCGTGAGCGGGGCGTCCGCCTCGCCCGCACCCTTCACGAGCACATCGGTCGCGACATCCCGCCGGCGCTCCAGCTCCCGTCGGAGACCCCCAAGCCGGTCACGGAGGCCCCTGCTCCCGCGCCGGTGCCCGAGGTTGGCCCGGCCCCGGAGCTGGCCCAGGACGCCGGTGCGGACCGCGCCCCGCGACAGTTCGACGTGGAGATCTCCGCCCCGAAGTACGTGCTGATCAACGGGCAGATCTGCAAGGAGGAGTGGAAGCCCGCCAGGGGCGGCGAGGGCGAGTACGTCCGCAACCTCAAGCGCATCCTGGACCTCGACGCACGCATCATCGCCCGCGACGCGAACGAGGTCCTCGATGACGCGGACTTCGTCGACCAGATCCGCGTCAATGACGTCACCGCGGCTGCCGCCGACGGGATCCAGGAGACCCGCACGGGCACCGGTGACCTCAAGCAGTACCTGCTCGCCTACACCCATCCCCTGTCCGGCGAGCAGATCATCACCAAGGTCGACGCCGACGACTTCACCTCGAGCAAGTGGCTCGAGCGGCTCGACTTCGCCGTGGACTACGCCGCCACGACCAACGGCCGCGCCGAGGTCGCCCGAGCCATCACCCAGGTCAGCGTCGGCTACAAGGCCCGCACCATGTACCGCGGGGTCGGCTGGCGCCGCCGCAAGGCCGCCGACGGATCCGCCGACTGGGGCTACGTCCACGCCGGAGGGATCATCACCCGCGAGGGCAACGAGCACGCCCCCGTCGCCCTCGACGCCCCGCTGAACCGCATCCAGCTGCCGCCGCCGAGCACCAACACCGAGGAGCTGCGCACCGCGTTCTCCACGGTCATCGAGCCGATGCTCGAGACCTGCCCGCGACGCGTGATCCTGCCGCTGCTGGGCTTCATGATGCGCTCGGCCATCGGCCACAACCCGATGATCACCGTGCTCGTCGGCGTCCCCGGCACCCTCAAGAGCTCGCTGGCATCCTGGGCGATGAGCTTCTTCGGCGAGACCTGGGAGCGCAACAAGCCCTGCATGAGCCTCGCCGGCACCGGCGACACCTCCAACGCCGCCCGCATCGGGATGTCCCGCGCGAAGGACTGCGTCTGGTGGGCAGATGACGCCGCCCCCGACCGCGGCATCGCCTACGCGCAGCGCGCCTTGAAGGAGAACGCGCGCATGATCGCCGAGCGCATCGGCCGCTCCCGCGCGACCCGCGACGGCAACGACGTCAACCCCGGCGCCCGCCCCAACGCCTCGGGCCTGTTCACCTCCGAGTTCGCCCCGGAGGCGGGCAGCGGCCAGCAGCGCACCTTCCCCCTCCCGCTGCGCGCCGGCGACATCTCCGTGGACCTCATGAAGCAGCAGTCCAAGGCCGATCCGCGATTCCAGCGGACGCTCCTGATGAGCAGCTTCATCCACTGGCTCGCCAAGAACGACCCCCAGCTCGTGCGCGAGCAGGCCAACCTCGACGCCGACGAGGAGCTCCACCGCCTGCGCCAGCACTACCTCACCCGCGGTGTCGCCGACGAACGCCCCGGCGCCGCCATCACGCAGATGTGGGTCGGCTTCAAGATCTTCCTGGAGTTCCTCCGCGACGTCGGCGTGCTCGACGACGACAGCGCACAGGACTGGATGACCTCCCTGAACGAGAGCCTCTTCGAGGCCTGGCAGGCCACCGTCGACCCCGACATCCCCACCTCCACCGGCGGCCGCGTCCGCGAGATGCTCCAGTACGCCCTGCACTCCGGCATCGCCTACCTCAGCCACGTCCAGGACGGCGCCGCCCCCTCCTTCCCCCTGGCTGCTCGCCTGGGCTGGAAGCGCCAGGGCGGAGCTGCATCCGAGCGTGTCGAGGCCCGCGGGATCCCGCTGGGATGGATCAACCCCGACAGCGAGAACGGCCCCGAGATCTACCTCGAGCCCCGGGCCCTGCCGCACGTCCTCGCGCAGGCTCGCACCGCCATGGACGTTCAGATCGAGCTCGACGAAGCCACCGCCAAGCGCGCCCTGTACGACGAGGGGATCCTCGTCACCGATGCCGCGCAGCCCGGCAAGGCCCCGAAGATGACCAAGACCCGCAACCTGCCCTGCATCGGAGCCAGGGCCCGCGTGCTCGTCATCCCCTTCGGGCAGCTGTTCCCCGATGATGACGAGGGCGGCGACCCCCGCCTGTTCGGCAAGCGCGCCCCCACGGGCCCCACGCCCCTGACGCGCCGCAGCACCACCCCCGCCAGCCCCTCGCCGGCTCCCGCGCAGCAGCAGCCCGCAGCGACCGCCCCGGCCGCCACCGCGCAGGCACAGGGCGCGGTGGCGCTGGCCCCTCAGCGCGACGCGCAGCCGGCCACCCAGCCCCCGGCTCCTGCGCAGGTCCCGGCTGAGCAGCCGCAGACCCAGGAACGTCCTTTCCATGTCGTCCGCACCCAGGAGGCCCCCAGTACCCTGATCGGGCCGGCTGCCGTGCTCGACGTCGACACGATCTACACCCCCGACGGGAAGCGCCACGCCTGGCCCGAGCTCACGCACGTCGGACAGCTCGCCGAGCTCCTCCCCGCCCTCGGCATCGGCCACTCCAAGGGCGACCTGCGCGAGGTCGGTCAGCTGTGGATCACCCACGCCGCGGCCCTCAAGCTCGGCCTGCCCGTCGACCAGCTCGGCGACGACCCCTCCGAGGTCCGCTCCAAGCTCTCCCAGCTCACCACCGGTCACGAGCTGATCACCCGCGCCGAGCGCCACGGCTACCGCGTCGGCGGCAAGGGCACCGCGCTGAGCAACTGGACCCGCATCTTCCGCAGCGACCAGGACGCCCCGATCGCGATGCTCGTCATCATGAGCGCGCTGCCCGAGGACTACCCGATGATCGGCGACGACCCGAGCCCCCAGGAGCTCGTCGAGCGGATCCGCGACGCTGCCACGGCTGTCGGGATCCCGCTGTACATGCACCCGGGCCAGACCGGGATCGACCTCGCGATCAAGCTGCGTCGCAAGGGCATGGACGTGACCACCTCGACCGGCCAGCGCGAGCACCGCCGCGTCAAGGAGCTCTTCGCCCCCTACGCCCCGGTCCCGCCCGCCGAGGCCTCGAACACCGAGCGTGACCTCGACTGGTCCCGCGTCCCCGACGAGCAGGAGCGCCAGCTGCCCTACCTGCACGCCTACGACCGCGGCGGCTCCTACATGGCCGGCGCCGCGTCCCTCGAGCTCAGCATCGGCGAGCCGGTCCACCACCCCGACGGCCGGCCCTTCGATAAGCGCCTGCCCGGGTACTGGCTGATCGACGTCCCCGAGAACGGCGACTGGAGGCTCCCCAACCCCCTGGCACCCGGCGGTACGAAGGCCCCCGATCACCCGATCTGGGTCACCACCCCCACCCTCGAGCTCGCCCAGGCCCAGGGCTACGGCCCCGAGATCCACGAGGCCTACACCTGGCCCGAGCACGGCCGCGTCCTCCAGCCGTTCTACGAGCAGATCAAGAACGGCCGCACCGCCCTGCTCCAGAGGCTCGACCGACTCGCGCACCCCACCGACGAGGCCGGCATCATCGATCTCACCACCACCGAGCACGCCCTCGACGCCCTCAAGGCGGTCTACACCCGCATGATCGGCATGATGGGCTCCGCGTCGTGGATGCAGGGCAAGCAGGGCTTCGCCCCCGAGCGCCGGCACCACATCATCGCCAAGTCCAGGGCGAACATCCTGCGCACGGTCGAGAAGAACGGCCTCGACAGCGGGATCTGGCCGATCGCGATCGGCACCGACACGATCTGCTACCTCTCGGCCAACCCCGACCCGATCGCCTCCTGGCCCGGCGACCCCTCCAAGCTCGGCCGCGGCTTCGGCCAGTACAAGCACGAGGGA
Source organism: Brachybacterium sp. YJGR34 (assembly GCF_003347015.1). GTDB lineage: Bacteria > Actinomycetota > Actinomycetes > Actinomycetales > Dermabacteraceae > Brachybacterium. The sequence goes on along the minus strand of NZ_PNFB01000025.1, from coordinate 6,733 downwards.
TCAGCGCAGCTCGCCGACCATCTCGAGTTCCTCACCGGACGCGACTGGCGCGGCAAGGCGAGCCTGATCGACCCCGCCGACTGGGACCCCACGAAGGAGTGACCGAGCATGCCTAACCTGTCCATCTTCCAGGGCCTCACCGGCCGCCCGGGCTCACCCACCGGCGGCAGCGTCCGCGACATGATCATCGGCGCGTTCGGCACCACCAAGAGGGGCGGCCCGAACACCAGGGCCGCCGCCGAGTCCCTCGGGGTCTCCCAGCGCAGCGTCCAGCGCTGGATCGCGGGGGAGGACCGCAAGCAGCGCAACGCCCCCCGCAGCGATCACCTGTCCAACCTGCGCGTCAAGGCCCGCCAGGCCGTGAGCACGAAGAAGGGCCGCAAGGCCTCCCTGGACCAGTCCCGTCAGCGGTTCGCGGGCCGCAAGAGCACCAAGCTCACCACCCACGGCCTCCAGGGACCCGAGGGCGGCGGGAAGGGCTACTCACGCGTCCGCACCGTCAGCATCGAGCTCTCCGGCGGCGACGTCGACGCGATGTTCGACGCCTACGAGCGAGGCGGCGACAGCGCCGTCACCGACTGGCTCCAGCAGCACCACTCCGCGAACTACGTCCCCGGCTGGACGTTCGAGAACATCGACCACATCAAGCTTGAGTAGAGGCTTCCGACCTCTTCCGCTACCGTGGAGGGATGTTCTACACGATCAAGGTGCTTCGCTAAGTCGCCGCTCGCAGTTGCCTGGAGCTCTTCGCCGGGCGCTTGCGAAGCATGCGCACTTCTACCCTTTCCGCCAATAGGAAGCACCTTGACAAGCATCAAGCATCCCCACCTTCTCCGTCGCGCACTCGTATCGAACGCTAGCGACGCTGCCGGATACCAGCTCTACGACACGATAATCGCAATCATCGTCGTAACATCTCTCGGATTCAGCGCAACTCAAGTTGGCCTACTTAACGCGCTTGGATCACTACCCTTCCTACTCCTTGCGGTCCCCATAGGAATCATTGTTGATTCTTGGGGGGCGAGCCGCATTATTGTGGTATCTCTGCTCGTTAAGGTCGCCGCCACTGGTGCTACGTTCGCTCTATACGCCACGGGCCTACTAGAAACAATCACGACATTCATGCTGGTGACCATCATCGGCATCACGACACTCGCGTCCGAGAATGCACAAACCGCACTGGTCCCTCGGATCGCCACAGGAAAACGTGAAATCACATCCTTCGTGTCTAGCATGGCTGCCGCAGACCGCATCGCCGGGATCATTGCGCCCGCGCTGGCAGGCATACTCGCAGCAGCCTCTGGCAGCGCGTACGCGCTCGGGCTCGCCGTAGCCCTCCTGGGCATCTCCGCCATTGCTGCTGTTCGGCTCCTCGCGATCCCCCGCGCAGTTGAAGCGCCGGAAGCCACAGACTCACAATCCGGCGAGAAACGGATAGCGAAGCCCCCACTGCGAACTCAACTTAATCACGGATTTGTAATCCTAAAGAATGACCGCTTTCTACTAGGAACAACACTACTAGTCGCGGCAGGAAACATAGGCCTTGCCATGGGAGACTCTCTAGAGCCGATCCTGGTACTACGCGAGCTAGACCTGGGGAAGATCTACTTTGGCCTCCTAGGAACGCTGGCAGCATTCTCGGGGATTCTTGCGACCGTAATTGCCCCCAGAGTGACTAGTCGGATCACAACAAGACGTCTTTTTGTTATTGGCGCAATAGTTCAGTCCGGTGTGGCGACACTCCCTCTGGTCTCCCTGATGGTGCCGCCTGTCGCCTACTTCACAATGGGTGCCTTTAGCGTCCTGTGGTCGATAACGCTGACTATCACCAATATTGCCGGCACTACCTATGCGGCCCAGGCGGTCAGAGAGGAGTCTCTAGGTCGCGCCGCCGCCGCACGGCGCATGATCACCATGGGTAGCGTCCCTTTGGCTGCTCTAGGTGCTGGAGCTCTCGCAGACACTGTAGGACTGGCCGTCCCGCTTCTCGTGTGGCCAACGCTCACAATCGTGGCCGCGATAATGTTCCTGGCCATGACCTCCAAGCGTTCCGAGACATCCCCGGAGGTCGACCCCGCATCGCCATCGCGAACCCCGCTGTAGAGGCCCAGTCCACGGATGTGACATGGGGCACCCTCCTCTGCTAGGTTCGCTCGCAGCAGGGGAGGTCCCTGCCATCACCAATGGAGGTAGTCATGAAGCTTCTGAAGAGCCAGGTCGCCCGCGCGTTCGCCGCCGCCGCTTACAAGAACCAGTACGGCGGACCTCAGTGACCTTCTGAGCAAACCCCTGGGGCGCAGCCTACGAGGCTGCGCCCCAGTATTATGAGTTGGGAACCATGTCCTTCTTTTCAAACTGGATAGCCACCCACGCGTTTAATCCGTATGCGCTCTACCGCTGGACAGATGACATGAGCGTCGATGCACGACACAGCGTGGTCGCCAGGCACAAGAGCGTCTCAGAGCTACTTACTTCAAAAGCGTTCCAGCTTGAGCATGAATCTGGGTTCTTCCGACTGGGACAGTCCCACCTTCCCGCGGAGGCCGTTCGGCAAGGAAGCGCCGCACTGCGGGGGCTACTCCATCAGACCTCTGTCGACCGTGCGGGGCGCGCACAGCAAATACTTTCAACATACTCGGGCCGCACTTTTTCTACACGATCAATAGGTCAGAGAATGATTCTGACTTACTTTGCTCAAGCAATCCTCCGGGATCGCCCCAAGTGCATACAAGACGCCGTCTCGAATTATGTACGGTTTTCCGTTATACCAGACGATGTTCGCCGGAGATCCTTTCGCCACTATGCGACTCTCCCTGAACTTCGCCAGAACATCGCAACCGCGATCCAGGAGGCTGACGTTCGTGAGCCGGTTTCTGACATGCTTGACATAGCCCTCACTGTCGCCCCCTCGCGAATCGGGGCGGCGGAGCTGCTCCAGCGCTTGACTCTTTCGACCGTCGGATTTACGGGCGCGGCGCTCGAATGGATACTCATCCAGGCCAGCAAAAAAGCCAAAGTTGAGGGCCGCTCTCGTGCTGAGAATCGAGTCCGTGAAACACTTCGACTAGCCTCGCCCGCTTGCCGGCTAACCCGCACTACCTCCCAAGGAGCCTCCCTTGGGGACCTGTCGTTCCCGCCAGAACATGAGTTAATTATCAACGTGAGATCGGCCAACAGGGATCAATCGGTATGGCGCGACGCAGAGACATTCATCCCGTCAAGATGGGAAGCAGGAGAGGCCAAGAAGAATGATTTAACCTTTGGTAAAGGCGCTCGCAGCTGTCCCGCACAGAGGGACGCAATAGAGGCTCTCGTTGACTTCCAGAAGCAACTAGACACCAGGTATCGCGTATCGTTTATTCGTGCACCCTTCTCGACGCCTCTGGTTGGCACCCTATTAGCCCCACCACTCGGCCTCATGACGTTGCATGAAGAACCGCATCGATGAGTTTAATTCTCCCCGTTCAGATTGATGCCGAAAGATTCGCAACCGACTTGCTCGAGCAGCACCACTCCGCGAACTACGTCCCCGACTGGACGCTCTAGAACATCGGCCGCATCAAGCTCGACTAGCTCCGTCGGCCCAGACGAGTACCGAAGAGCCGCCGGCCCCTCCTCGCTGCACCCGGAGCGGGAGCCGGCGCGGGAGATTCCTTCCCCGCTGAGAGTGCAGCGAGTAGCTCCCGGTGCTTCGCCTCCTCGCGATCGTCCTTCTCAGACTCCGCGCGTTCGTTGAGCTCGAGGGCCAACGGTTCGAGCAGCACGGCGGCGGCGAGGAAGAGGATCAGGCCCAGAGCTCCCATGAGGCCATTCCTCGCATCGTCCGTCACGTGGTTCCCCATCGTGAACAGGATGAACAGCCCTGCGGCACCGCCCCAGAGCTCGACCTTCTGCTCGGATCGCAACGACTCCCTGGTGAACTGGAACCGCTGCCTCAGGATGACCACGATCAACACGACCGTCACGATGAGCATGATCCACGCCATCGTGCGGGCTCCGTCCTCCGGCTTGATCTGCCCCTCGCTGAACATCGCATCCGGGAACAGCGCGAACGGCACCGTCGTCACCAGCGAGGCCGAGCACGCGAGGAACACCGCGACATCAGCGAACCACCGCCAGATCTTGATCTTCACGTCGAGGGCCTTCATGTACCCCTTGGCATCCGCCATACCGTCCTCCTCCTGTGCCAGGCCGCCCGCCCTCACCGGATGCTGCACACCAGATGGGACAGCAGCCGGCGATCGACCATCGTGGCCTGTTCCTCGTCCTCACTGAACCACGCCCCGAGCTCCTCGATGAGCTCCTGGGCGGTCACGAGGCGCACCGCGCCGTCGGTCCGGTCGTTGAGCAGCTCGAGGTCCTCCGTGATCGACTTCGGATGCACCACGATGTACCCCCGGACCTCAGCCCCGAGACGGCGACCGCCGAGCCTGGCCCGGTACCTCTCCACCGCCGTCGGCATGTGCGCCGGGAAGTAGCTCCACCCCTCATCACCCCCGACGCGGATCGCATCCTGTCCCGCGACCATGGCGTAGGTGGCCGGCTTCCACGCCTTCGAGTCGATCAGGGCCACGCGCCGGCCACAGAGCACCGCGTGATCGATATCAGCGGTCTCGGAGCCGGGGAACGCGAGCCCGTTCACCAGCCTCACCCCAGGGATGGACCCCAGGAAGTAGCCGACCTCCGCGGCCGTCAGCCGTTCCCCCTCGACCCCGTCCATCGTGCGGTCCAGGCCGAAGACCTCCTGCGCGTGCGCGAGGGTCTCCCCGGGTTCCCCCCAGTAGAACCCCTCCGGGATGTCCTTTTGCGGCACCCGCAGGCGCTCTCGCACCGCGAGCTCGTACACCGCCCACCAGACGCCCCCGATGAGGACGAGGATGCCTCCCAGGCCAAGCACCGGGGCATGCCAGCTCGAGGGCCCGATCGAGCTGTAGAAGACGCTCACAGCCGCGAGGACCACCGTGGTCAGCGCAAGAATGGCGGTCAGTCTCCGGGGGAACCTGCGGGTCATCCAGATTCGCAGCGCGCCCAGGAGACCGACCAGCACCGGCAACAGCGTGACCGTCACCAGTTGCGTGAGCACGATCGTGCCCGCAGCCGCGCCCGCGCCGATGAGAGCCCAGTGCCATCGGCGTAGCCCCGCCCCGGTGATCCTCACGCTCGAGCGCTCCACGCCGTCGAACTGATCGATCCAGGGCATCCGGTTCAGATCGTGCCCTTCACGCGGCAGAGGGCCGCTGTAGAGCTCCTCAGGCACCTGTTCTCCGGGTACCCACCCTCGAGGCGGAGGATCCGCCGGGGGAGGCGCGGGTTCAGCAGCCGGCGCCGCGTACCCGCCGCTCATGGTGCGGTCGTACTTCGCCCGTTGAGCGGGATCGGACAGCACCTCGTGCGCGTGTTGGATCAGGAGGAACAGCCCGTTCATCTCGGCCCCCGCAACGTCTGGGTGCGTCTTCCGAGCTCGCTTGCGGTAGGCGGCCTTGATCTCGCTCGCAGAGGCGTCCGGGGAGACCCCGAGGATCTCGTACAAGGTCGGTCCGGTGGTAGCCATGATCTGATCCTCACTCCCTCCCCGGTCCGCGGGGATCCTTCCGCCGGATCCCGTCATGCAGGACCTCGAGCGGACGCAGCTTCGCTCCGCTGATCCAGCGCTCGGAGCCTCCAGACATCCCGGCCAGTCGCACCCTCCACGGAGAGACCTCACGCAACACGGCCGCCTTCACCAGCTGGGCCTCGAACCTGTTGCTCACGACCACCGAGCGCACGTTCTGGGAACCAGCCTCAGCGTGATCCCGGCGAGTCCCCACCCTCGTCAGACGGACCACAGAGGTCCCATTGACCTGGTCCTCGACCCACACGCGATGAGGTGACATCCAGTCCTGCTCCCGCCAGGCCGCCAACGGCGCCCTGCGCGCTCGCAACCGCTCCAGGGCCTTGCGAGCGTTGTCCTCCTGGAACTGCTCACGCTCACGATCCGCAGGGGCCGGCGAGATCTCCCGCAGCAGCTCCTCGAGCCTTCGGGCCGGGATCGCCGCCGGAGACCCCTTCCAGGGCCCGCTCCGCGTCAGCCAGCGCCTCACCGTCGACGGGTGCACCTTGAGCGCCGCCGCCAGGTCCTTCTTCGTGCGTGCAGGCGTTCCTCTGCGCTGGGACACCAGGCGCAGCAGGACCTCGACTCGAGCCGGAGTCCATACGGGCCGGCTCCCCTGGGAGCCTCCGATACTCGCGCGGCCGGCGGTATCCGCTCCCCTCACCGTCTCCCAGGCGGCCAGACGGTCCTCCGTCAGTCCCCAGCTCCGGCCCACCTGAGTCACGGGCGGGAACGCCGGATCCTGGCTCCGCCACCACCGGACCGTCTCGGGCTTCACCTCGAGCCGATCCGCGATCTCCTGCACGGAGTAGACCTTCATGACACGCCTCAGTTTCCGGATAACAATTACCAATCATTCTATCGAGACCCCGCCCCAAACGCTACCGAACCAACGAGATTACGAACATACGAAGTAACGAGATTACGAGACTACGAGGTTACAGAAGTGGCCACGCAACGCCCCTACCTGAGGGTGCTTCCGCGCCCCATCTACGCACTTCAGAAGCTAATCCAGGGGCCCCGGCACCAGACCACTTAGCGCGGCCAGTCCGGGCGGCGCAGCCGCCCGATGGACTCGAACGGCGTGGCCGTGGCCACGCCTGCGAACCGGCGATGGCGCAGCCTGAGCTACCCGGCCGCAGG
>NZ_PNFB01000024.1 GCF_003347015.1 Brachybacterium sp. YJGR34 | reverse complement strand
CTGGGCGGATGTGCAGGCGCGGTTCGAGACCGCGCGCGCGACCGGCAGCTCGCTGGTGGTTCCGCAGGTCTGATCCGCGGCGCAGGTTCCTGGACGGCCGGTCCCCTGGATGGGGGCCGGCCGTCCGTGTGTCCGGAGGCAGAGGGGTGGACAGCGCAGCATGCGAGGAGGAGGCTGGAGGCCTCGGAGCCGACTCGACGCCTGAAAGGCCCGGCATCATGAGCACCACGGCAGCGACGCCCGCGGACGAGGGAGTCTCCTGGCCTCTCCCTGCCGAGGAGATCCGCGTCCCCGGCAGCCGCACCCTCCGGTTCGAGGGGGACGGCCGCGGATCGACCGTCTCGTTCTTCCTGGTCACCAACGATCCCGGCCAGGGCCCGCGAACGCACCGGCATCCCTACGACGAGACCTTCCACGTCCTCGAGGGCGAGGCGTCGATCGCGGTGGGCGGGAGCACCGTCGTCGCCCGCCCTGGAGACACCGCCGTCGCTCCCGCGCGCACCTGGCACCGATTCGGCAACACCGGGACCGGCACCCTGCGGATCGTCTGCATCCACGCCTCGCCCGTGATGATCCAGGAGTACCTGGAGGACTGACGGCCCCGCCGTCGGCCCGCCGCCCCTGCCCGCCCACCCTCCGAGACCCGTCACGATCCCCACCTCCGCCGATCCGACCCTCGAGGAGAGCAGTCCCATGACCCAGTACTTCCTGACCATGCCGCACGACAGCGCCGAGGAGCCGACGATGGAGTCCATGCAGGAGATGGACCCCGCAGAGCTCGAGGCCATGCTCGCTGCCGTCGAGGCCTTCAACAGCGCGCTGCGCGAGTCGGGCGCCTGGGTGAGCGCCGGGGGCCTGCAGCCGCCGTCGACCGCGGTCACCGTCGACGCCACCGGCGAGGCGCCCCGTCGCACACCGGGGCCGTTCGTCGAGGCCGAGGCGTATGTCGGCGGCTTCTGGATCATCGAGGCGGACGACGAGGAGGCGGCGCTCGGCTGGGCAGAGCGGGCCTCCGCCGCGCTGCAGTCGCGCATCGAGGTGCGCGCCCTCCAGGAGGAGCCGGAGTGACGTCGACGAGGATGCCGTCCCGTCCTCGGTGAGTACCTTGACTGGTATATACCGAATGCGGTAGACAAGGGGCGTGAACACCCCCTATGCCGTGATCTCGCTGCCGTTGCGGCGGGAGATCCTCGACCATCTCCGGGCGGGGCCCTCCACCGTCGGCGATCTCGCCGAGCGTCTGGAGACCCCGCAGGCGATGGTCTCCAAGCAGCTGCGCGTGCTGCGTGAAGCCGGCTTCGTGCAGGTCACGGCCGATGCTCAGCGTCGCTGGTACGGGCTGCGCGAGGAGCCCTTCGCGGAGATCGCCCAGTGGCTCGAGCCCTATCGCTGGCTCTGGGAGGACCGCCTGGACCGGCTGGGGACCCGGCTCGATCAGATGCAGGACGAGGAGACGCCATGACCACCACCGATCCCGTGCTCCGGCGGGGCGAGGGCCGCGATGCCGTCGTCCTCGAACGGCACTACCCCCACCCCATCGAGCGCGTCTGGAGCGCCGTCACCGCCGCGGAGCACCTGGCTCACTGGTTCCCCGGCGCGCCGGAGATCGAGCTGCGGCGCGGCGGCGCGGTGCGCTTCCCGGACTTCGCCGGCGACCCCGCGGAGTTCGGCGCCGTCCTCGAGTGCGAGGCCCCACGGCGGCTGCGCTTCACCTGGGACAGCGACGAGATGCTCTTCGAGCTCGCCGAGGACGGCGACGGCACCCGCTTCGTGCTCACGCACACCTTCGACGACGCGGCGGGCGCGGCCTCCTTCGCGACCGGCTGGGAGGCCTGCCTCGAGGGTCTCGCCTCCGTCCTCTCCGGAGCCGAGGTGATCGACCCCGGCTCCCGGCGCGCCCGCCACGAGGAGCTCGCCGAGCTCTTCGGCCTGGGCCGGCCCGTCCTCGAGGAGACCGCGGACGGATGGACGGGCCGCATCGAGCGGCAGCTGGTCTGCTCCGCGCAGACCGCGTGGGAGCTCTTCCTGGGCGGCGGCGAGGCCCCGGCCGGCGAGCCGCCGGTGCTCGTGGTCGGGGAGGAGCTCCGCGCGCCGCGGGCTCCCGAGGTGGTGCTCGGGTATCTCACCGAGGTCCGCCCGCCCACGCTGCTGAGCTTCGACACGGCCGACGACGAGCCGGGCGACGCGGTGCGCCTCGAGCTCACCGACGGCACCGGGCACGGCGCGAGGATGATCCTCACCGTGGCCGGGACCGATCCGGCGCAGCAGGAGGCCGCACTCGAGCAGTGGGGCGATGGGGCCGACGCGATCGCCGCCGCCGCGCTCCCGGCCGGCGACGATACGTGATCCGCTGACGCACCGCGGCGACCTGCGCCGACGGGGTGGACGGCGCCCCGCACGAGTGCGGCGGGACCGTACCCTGATCCGCTGAGCGCCCGCCGCCCGGCGGGCATCGGATCCCGGCGCCCCGCGGCGCCGATGCAGGAGGGGAAGCACCGTGAGCACCGATCTGACGCGCAATCTGGGAGTGGCGGGGATCGTCCTCATGGTCGTCGCCGCGGCCGCTCCCATCACGGTGGTGGTCGCGAACGTCCCGCTGATCGTCCTGGAGTCCGGGAGCATCGGCGCCCCGCTGATGATCCTCGCCGCGACGGTGATCCTGCTGCTGTTCTCCGTGGGCTACACCTGGATGACCCCGCACATCCCCGATGCCGGCGCCTTCTTCGCGTACGTGCACCGTGGCCTCGGCGGCCGTGCCGGGCGCGGCACCGCCGCCGTCGCCCTGCTGGCCTACGTCCTGCTCACGGTGTCGATGACCTGCTACCTGGGAGTCCAGGCCGGCAATCTGCTGGAGCTGTGGAGCGGGATCCAGCTGCCCTGGTGGTTGATCTCCGCGGTGATGATCCTGATCGTCGCGCTGCTCGGCTATCGCACGATCGACCTCTCCGCCTCGGTGCTGGGCGTGATCCTGGTGCTCGAGATCCTCGCCGTGGTCGCGATCGACCTCGGCGTGCTGCTCTCCGGGCGGGAGCTGGCCGCGAGCGCCTTCAGCCCCGCCGAGGCGCTCTCCGGGGCCCCCGGCCTGGGGCTGCTGTTCGCCTTCCTGGGCTTCTTCGGGTTCGAGGCCACCGCCGTCTTCCGCCACGAGGCCAGGGACCCGCTGCGCACGATCCCCCGCGCCACCTACCTCGCCGTGGCGTTCATCGGCGTGCTCTACACCGTCTCCTCCTGGCTGGTGATCTCGGGGCTCGGCGCCGAGGACGCGCTGGGCGTCGTCACCGAGAACCCCGACGGCGCGGTCGTGGACCTCGCGGGCGCGGTGGTCGCGCCGATCATGGCGGATGTGACCCAGGTGCTGGTGGTGACCAGCATGTTCGCCTGCATGCTGGGGTTCCACAACATCGTCTCCCGCTACCTGTTCACCCTGGGTCGCCGCGGCGTGCTGCCGGCCGCCCTCGGCGCGGCGCACCCCGTCCACCGCGCCCCCTCGCGGGCCTCCCTCGCGGTGAGCGCCGCGACCGCGGGCATCGTGGCGGTCTCCGCCCTCGCCCAGCTCGACCCGGTGGTCGAGATCTACACCTGGTACTCGGGGCTGGGCGCCATCGGGGTGCTGCTGATGATGGTGCTGACCAGCATCGCCGTGCTCGTCTTCGCGCTGCGCAGCGGAGAGCGCGCGGGATGGGGCGTGCTGCTGCCGACGGCGCTGGGCGGACTGGGCCTGCTGCTGGTGCTCGGGATCTCGCTCGCGAACTTCCCGCTCATGGTGGGCGGGACGGTCGCGGCGATCGTGTGCGCCGTCCTGCTGGTGGCGACCTTCGCCGCCGGGGCGCTGCTCGCGCGCGGCGGGGAGCCGTCGGCCGACGACACCGCGGAGCGGGAACCGGCCGCGACGCGCTGAGCACCGGCGCCCCGCGGTGCGGGATGCCGGTGCTGACCGGTGAGCGGTGACGTGAGAAACGTGTCCTCGCAGGTCACCAGCGGTGGGCGACGTCGACGACCAGCCGGGATCCGTTCCCCGGCCCGTCGAGGACGAAGGCACGCATCGGGAGTCGGGAGCGCACGCCCAGCCCGATCGTGGTCTGCCCCTCGAAGCTTCCGACGAAGGCGACCTGGCGGAAGGTGCTGTAGCCCGCGACGTTCACCGCGGTGGACGGGCGAGTGGGGCTGTAGGTGGCACGTCCCCGGCTGTCGTACGCAGGGGCGAGGACGATGACCTCCAGGTCCGCGCCGCCGACCAGGGCCACGCGCCCTCCGATGCCGGGACGTTCGACGGCTCCGTACCGGACCAGGTAGCCGTCGGCCTTCCCGTCGAGGTCGACCACGAGCCGGTCGTAGCAGGCGTGACGGCCCGCGCGCAGATCCGTGATGGGGGCCGCGGACATCCCGGCCTCCGACGTGGGGAGCGATCCCCAGGTGATGCCGCAGTACGGCGCGGCACCCGCAGTGGCCGGGGCGATCAGGCCCAGACCGAGAAAGAGCACACAACTGGCGAGGATCGAGAGGACCCGCTTCATGGCTGCCTCCTTCGAGCGCGGCCGGGCCGGATCGGCGACGGCCGTCACCCCGAGTCTCCGCCTCCCTCGGCGACCGATCCAGATACCCGACGGTCATGACCGCTGAATCGTGATCTGCGCTCGACCGGCACAGAGTGCTCTCGCGGTCGGCGCCCCGGGCCCTCGGTCCCGCGCTCGCGGCGTGCGCCCCTGGCAGGATGGCGCCCATGACCGTTCTCGTGACCTATGCCACCCACTCCGGCGCGACGGCGACCCTCGCCGAGACCCTGGCGGACACGCTGCGCCGGGAGGGGCTCGAGGTCGAGCTCGTCGACGTCGCCGAGGCCCCGGACCCGGCCGCCGCGGACGCGGTGGTGCTCGGCTCCGGCGTGCGCGTGGAGTCCGTGGAGAAGTCCGCCCGGGCGTGGGCGCGGACGCACCACGCGGTGCTCGCCGCGAAGCCCTTCGTCTTCTTCTCCTGCTCCGGCTCCGCCTCCGATCCGGCGAAGCAGGGCCGGCAGAAGGCGACCGACGCCTTCCTCGCGGAGACCGCCCTGGAGCCGGTCGCGGTGAAGAACCTGCCCGGCTGGGTGCTCATGGACCGGATCCCCGTGCACGAGCGGGTGCTGCTGACGTCGCTGCGCACCCCGGTGGGCGACTTCCGTGACCTGCCGGCCGTGGAGGCCTGGGCGCGGGAGATCGCGCCGCTGCTCAGGAGCTGAGCACCCGCTCCAGCAGGCGGCGATGGAAGCGGTTCTCCCCGCTGACCTCCGGATGGAACGCCGTGGCGAGCAGCGGGCCCTGCTCGACCGCCACGATGCGCCCGCCCGGCAGCTCCGCGAGCACCGACACCGCCGGACCAGCCGCCGTGACCTCCGGGGCGCGGATGAAGGTCGCCGCGACGGGCACCGTGCCGAGCTCCGGCACCGCCAGCTCCGTCTCGAAGGACTCGTTCTGGCGGCCGAAGGCGTTGCGGCGCACGGTGACGTCGAGGCCGCCGAGGGTCAGCTGCCCCGCGACCGCCCCCTCGAGCCGGTCCGCCAGCAGGATCATCCCCGCGCAGGTGCCGTAGACCGGCATCCCCGCCGCGATCGCCGCGCGCAACGGCTCCCGCAGACCGAAGGTCCTGGTCAGCCGGTCGATGACGCTCGACTCCCCGCCTGGCAGGACCAGACCCCGGACGCCCTCGAGCTCCGTGGGCCGGCGCACCCGCACCGCCTCGGCCCCGAGGTCCTCGAGCACCCGGAGGTGCTCGCGGACATCCCCCTGCAGCGCCAGGACGCCGATCCGCGGACGGATCGGGCTCACCAGCCGCGCTCGGACAGGCGGTGCGGGGCGGGGACGTCGGAGACGTTGATGCCGACCATCGCCTCGCCGAGGCCCCGCGAGGCCTCCGCGACCACGGCCGGGTCGTCGTGGAAGGCGGTGGCCTTCACGATCGCCGCGGCCCGTGCCACCGGATCCCCGGAGTGGAAGATGCCGGAGCCGACGAAGACCCCATCGGCGCCCAGCTGCATCATCATCGCGGCATCGGCGGGGGTCGCGACCCCGCCCGCGGTGAACATGACCACCGGCAGCGCCCCGGTCTCCGCGACCTCCTTCACCAGGGCGTACGGGGCCTGCAGCTCCTTCGCGGCGACGTAGAGCTCGTCCTCGCTCCGGGAGGAGAGGGCGCGGATCTCCGCGGTGATGGTGCGGATGTGACGGGTCGCCTCGGAGACGTCGCCGGTGCCGGCCTCGCCCTTGGAGCGGATCATCGCGGCCCCCTCGGTGATGCGGCGCAGGGCCTCGCCGAGGTTCGTCGCCCCGCAGACGAAGGGCACGGTGAAGCGGTGCTTGTCGATGTGGTGGACGTAGTCCGCAGGGGAGAGGACCTCGGACTCGTCGACGTAGTCCACGCCGAGCTGCTGCAGCACCTGCGCCTCGACGAAGTGGCCGATCCGGGCCTTGGCCATGACCGGGATCGAGACCTCCGCGGTGATGGCGTCGATGAGGTCCGGGTCGCTCATGCGGGCCACGCCGCCCTGGGCGCGGATGTCCGCGGGCACCCGCTCGAGGGCCATGACCGCGACGGCCCCGGCGTCCTCGGCGATCCGTGCCTGCTCCGCGGTGACGACGTCCATGATGACGCCGCCCTTGAGCATCTCGGCGAGACCGCGCTTGACCGCTCCGGTTCCGGTGGTGGTGTTCGTGGTGTCGGTGTTCATGGGGTTCCCGTCCCGTCGCTCGCGCGGCGCGGGCCGACGACGTCCGTCGCGTCGACCCTCCCTGCACCACATTGACCTAGGCCAAAAAATAGCATGGCGTATGCCAAAGATCGAGCGCCGGCATCTAGACTCGGCCCGTGAGCACGGAGGCCGAGCAGCAGATCAGCGGGCGCACCGCCGCCGAGATCGCCGACAGCGTGCGCGGCCTGGTGGAGCGCGACGTGCTGCAGCCCGGGCAGGTCCTGCCCTCGGTGCGGGCGCTCGCCGAGCAGCTCGGCGTCAACCGCAACACGGCTGTGGCCGCGTACCGGACCCTCGCCCGTTCCGGCGTCGTCGTCGCCCGCGGACGCGCCGGCACCCAGGTGGCACAGCGGGCACGGGTCGCCCAGGAGGGCTTCTCCGCCGCCGGACCGCTGCGGGACGTGGGCACCGGCAATCCCGATCCGGCGCTGATCCCGGACCTGCGCCCCGCGCTCGCGGCCGCGGTCGGCCGCCCCGTGCTCTACGGCGAGCCGGTCATCGACCCGGCCCTCGAGCAGTGGGCGCGGGACTGGGTGACCCCCGAGGTCGCCGCCGCGGCGGAGGACATCGGTCTCACCCTGACCAGCGGCGCCGTCGACGCGGTCGAGCGGCTGCTGGCCCAGGCCCTCCAGCGGGACGACGCCGTCGCCCTCGAGGACCCCTGCTTCCTGGCCAGCATCCAGCTCTCGCGGCTGGGCGGGTACCGGACCGTGCCGGTGCCCGTGGACGCCGAGGGGATGACCGTCGACGGACTGCGTCACGCCCTGGACCAGGGGGTGCGTGCGGTGGTGAGCACCCCGCGGGCGCAGAACCCCACCGGCGCCTCCCTCTCGCCGCGGCGGGCCGCGGAGCTTCGCGAGGTCCTCGCCGAGCACCCGTACGTCCTGGTCATCCAGGACGACTACTTCTCCTTCCTCTCCCGCCGCCCGTACCACGCGATCGTCGGACCGGAGCATCGCCGCTGGGCGCTGATCCGCTCCGTCTCCAAGTTCGCCGGTCCCGACATGTGCCTGGCCGTCACCGCCTCCGACCCCGAGACCGCCTCGCGCCTCGCGCTGCGTCTGAGCCCCGGGACCACCTGGGTCAGTCACCTGCTGCAGCGGCTCACCCATGCCGTGATGACCGATCCGGAGGCCCTCGCCCTCATCGAGCGGGCCGGCGCCCACTACGCCGAGCGGGGAGAGGCCTTCGCCCAGCGGCTGGCCGCCCATGGCCTCGAGGTCCCGACCGGGGACGGCCTGAGCCTCTGGGTGCCCCTGCCCGTCCCGGCTCGGGAGGTCGCCGAGCGCCTCATGCGCCGGGGCTGGCTGGCGCGCACGGGGGAGGAGTTCCGCCTCGCTCCCTCTGCCAGCCCCTCCCAGCACCTGCGGCTGACCGTCCATGACCTCGACGAGCAGGAGGCGGAGGCCCTGGCGGCGGACCTCGCCGCGGCGGTGCGGGCGCCGAGCTGACGGGCCGTCGCGAGACGGTCCGAGGTCGCACCACTGGGCGGTGACATGGGTCACGTACTAGCATGCCGGTCATGCTCGATCCCCTGACGCGTGTGCGCCTGTCCGCGATGATGTTCCTCGAGTTCTTCGTGTGGGGAGCCTGGTTCGTCACCCTGGGCACCTACCTCGCCGCGGACCTCGGCGCCTCCGGCAGCCAGATAGCCCTGGCCTTCCTCACCCAGAGCCTGGGCGCGATCCTGGCGCCGTTCATCGTCGGCCTCATCGCCGACCGCTTCTTCGCGGCCCAGCGCATCCTCGGCGTCCTCCATCTGTTCAGCGCCGTCATGCTCTTCCTCGCCGGGCGTCAGGACGACTTCGGGGCGTTCTTCGCCTTCGCGCTGCTGGCCATGATCTCCTTCATGCCCACGCTGGCGCTGGCCAACTCGATCTCCTTCCGGCGCATGCACAGCCCTGAGAAGCAGTTCCCGGCCGTGCGCGTCTTCGGCACCATCGGCTGGATCATCGCCGGCCTGCTGATCGGCTGGCTGGGCTGGGAGACCGGCGGAGCGCTCGCGAACACCTTCGTCATGGCGGCGATCGGCTCTGCGCTGCTGGGCGTCTACGCCTTCACCCTCCCGCACACCCCGCCCTCGCCGTCGGACGGGCCCGCCACCGTGCGCGACGTCCTGGGTCTGGACGCGCTGGCCCTGCTGAAGAGCCGCTCCTACCTGGTCTTCTTCATCGCCTCGGTGCTGATCTGCATCCCGCTGGCGTTCTACTACAACTTCACCAACCTCTACCTCAACGAGATCGGCGTCTCGGGAGCCGCGGCGGTGCAGTCCCTGGGACAGGTCTCCGAGGTGCTGTTCCTGCTGATCATGCCTTTCATGCTGAAGAAGCTCGGGGTCAAGCGCACGCTGCTGATCGGCATGCTCGCCTGGGCGGTGCGCTACGTCTGCTTCGCCTTCGGCGATGCCGGATCCCTGATCTGGCTGGTGGTCCTCGGGCTGGTCCTGCACGGCGTCTGCTACGACTTCTTCTTCGTGGCCGGGCAGATCTACACCGACCGCTTCGCCCCGGCGAAGGTGCGCTCGGCCGCGCAGGGCCTGATCTCCCTGGCGACCTACGGCGTGGGCCTGCTGATCGGCTCGCTGATCTCCGGGCCGATCGTCGACGCCTTCCTCGCGGCCGACGGCACGCACCGATGGCAGATCATCTGGCTGATCCCGGCAGGCCTCGCCGTGGTGGTCACGCTGTTCTTCGCGGCGCTGTTCCGGGAGCAGAAGGAGGTCGAGGCCGCGGTGGAGGAGCCGGCGCCGTAAGCACCGGCCCCTCACCGCCGGCCCGGGCCTCACACGATGAGCAGCAGCCCCGGCAGGTAGGCGACGGCGAACACCACCAGCAGCCCCAGCCCGTAGAACGGCAGCAGCGCTCGCGCCGTCTCCAGGATCGGCACCCGGCCGATCGAGGCGGAGATGAACAGGGTGGTCCCCACCGGCGGGGTGTACAGGCCCATCGCGAGGGACACCACCATCAGGATGCCGAAGTGGACGACGTCCATCTCGATCGCGGTCGCGACCGGCAGCATCACCGGAGTGAGCAGCAGGATCGCGGGGGAGATGTCCAGGAACATGCCCACCACCAGCAGGATCAGGACCATCGCGAGGACCACGAGCCACTCCGCCTGGAGGGTGGAGGTCAACGTCTCCGCCAGCTGCTGCGGCGCCTCCTGGATGGTCAGCAGCCACGCCAGGGCCGAGGAGAACATGATCAGCAGCAGCACCACGGCGCTCGCCGAGGCGGATCCGATCAGCGCCTTCCTGAACTGCGCAAGGGTCAGGTCGCGGTAGAGCAGCACCCGCACACCGAGCGCGTACAGCACGGCGAGCACGGACACCTCGGTGACCGTGGCGATGCCGGTGAAAAGCACCACGCGGATCAGGACGATCGGGATCAGGATCGCCGGGGTCGCGAACAGCAGGTCGATGAGCAGGCGCTTCGCGGTGAACTTCGCCTTCACCCGCGGGAACCCTGCCTTCCACGCCACCAGCCAGCAGGCGATCAGCAGCAGCGCGGCGCCGAGCAGGCCCGGGCCCAGACCCGCGGTGAACACGGCGGCGACGGACGCTCCGGAGGCGGAGGCGAACAGGATCATCGGGATCGAGGGCGGAAGGATCACTCCGAGCGAGGAGGCGGAGGCGTTGACCGCGGTGGCGTAGCCGCCGCTGTATCCCAGACGCCTGGTCCAGGGGATGACGACCTTGCCGATGCCGGTGGCGTCGGCGACGGCGGAGCCGGAGATGCCGGCGAACACCGCGTTGGTCAGCACGCTGGTCATGCCCACCCCGCCGCGCAGTCGGCCGACGACCCGGGTGGCCAGCCCGATCACCTGGGCACCGAGCTTCCCGCTGAACAGCAGGTCGGCGGTGAGGATGAAGAACGGGATAGCCAGGATGGAGTAGTCCCCGACGGGGCTGAAGGACTGCTGCGCGAGGGCCTCCATGGGCAGGGAGCCCACGGCGAACAGCCCCACGATCGCCCCGGCGATGATCGCGAAGGCGACCGGGACGCCGACCAGCAGCAGCAGGATGAAGACGGCGACGGCGATGAGTGCCTCAAGCATCGTGGTCCTCCTTCGGGGAGACCTGCGTCGGGGTGCCCTCGGCGGGCACGCCGTGGCGGAGGAGGTGGACGGTGCGCGCCCCGGCCTGGAGGGCCATCACCGCGACCATCACGAGGAAGGCGCCGAAGCTGCCCAGCTGGGGCCAGCCCATGATCGGGGTGGACTGGGCCGCCATCGGGGGGATCAGGTACACCGCGAGGTAGGTGAGGTACGCCAGCAGCAGGGTCGAGAACCCCCAGATGGCGATCTGTGCCCGCTGCGCGGCGGTGCCCGTGAGCCGTCCGACCAGGACGTCGACCGCGATGTGCCCTCGACTGCCCTGGGCGACGATGGCGCCTCCCGCGATCAGCCAGGGGAACAGGTAGGTGGGGCCCTCCGCCGCGATCGGAAGGGACGCGTTGAAGAAGTAGCGCATGACCACTGCCACGGTCACCAGCGCGATGATGACCAGGGTCGCGGCGATGGCGATCCAGCCCCCGATGCGGGCGCACAGCGCATTGATCGGTTCCTCGGGACGGGCCTCGTCGTCGTGCCCCTCGGAGGTGTCGAGGGAGGCGAGGTCCTCCTCGGTGATGACCGGGTGGCGCTCGGCTCCCGGCCCGGTGGTGGGGGACGCAGAGGTCATGCTGCACTCTCCTCGTGCGCGGCGCGGAGCGCGTCCGCGGCGGCGGTGATCTGGTCGAAGAACTCCGGATGCTCCTGCTGCCAGCGCTCGTACACCGGGAGGGTGGCCTCGCGGAACAGGGAGCGGTCCGGACGCGTGACCTCGAGGATCTCCTCGAACTCGGCGTAGATCTCCTCGCTCTGCGCGTTCATCAGGCGACGCTGCTCCTGCTGCGCCTCGAGGCCGGCCTCCTCGATCACGGTGCGGATCTCGGGATCGAGGCTCTCCCAGCGGGTGGAGGACATGACGAAGGGGTTCATCTCGTACTTGTGCCCGGTCACGGCCAGGTGCTCCTGGACCTCGTGGAGCGAGGAGCTGTGGATGTTGACCACCGGGTTCTCCTGCCCGTCGACCGCGCCCTGGCGCAGTCCCAGGTACAGCTCGCCGAAGGCCATCGGGGTGGGGTTGGCGCCCAGCTCGCCGAAGATGTCGATCGTCATCGGGTCGTCGGGCGTGCGGATCTTCAGCCCGGCGACGTCGTCCGGGACCTCGATCGGATGCACGGAGTTGGTGATGTCGCGCATCCCGTTGTCCCAGAAGCCGAGCACGTGGAAGCCCTTGTCCTGGGCGAGGGCGGCGATGCTGTCCTGGATCTCGCCGTCGAGCACCTCGTAGGCGTGCTGCGAGGACTCGAACAGGAACGGCAGGCCGATCAGCGAGGCCTCGGGGACGTACGAGGAGAACGGGCCCTGGGAGTTGATCGTCATGTCCAGGGTGCCGGCGGCGACGGAGACCATCATCTCGGTGTCGCTGCCCACGGACTCCTGGCCGAGGATCTGGATCTCCACCTCGCCGTCGGACTTCTCGGCGACCAGGCGCTGGAACACCAGGGCCCCTTCGGAGCGGGGGTTCCCGGGCGCGGCGCCGTGGCCGAGGATGATGCGCACCGAGTCGGTGCGGCGGGGGCCGTCACCGCCGGCGCATGAGCTCAGTCCGGCGCCGGCGAGGCCCGCCAGGGCGACGCCGCGGAGAAGTTCGCGACGGCCCGGGGCGCGGGGAGGGGTCATGGGGTCCTCCTGAGGATCAGGGAGCGACGGTGCAATCCCTGGGTCGGGGGCGTGCCGGGCCGACGGACGTCGGCGCGGCGGGGAACGACGGTGGTCCTCCCGGCGGTCAGGAGCCGGGGAGAGACGGGTCAGGCAGCGTGCGGGGGTGCTGTGCCCGTGGTCAGCGGGTCGCGGAGCCGACGGCCCCGGTGAGCAGTGCGGAGATCTCGGCGTGGCTGCGGGCGACGTCGGCCTCGCGCTCCGCCTCGGCGATGTCGTGCGTCTCCAGCTCGAGGACATAGGTGCCGGTGAAGCCCTCGTCCTCGAGGGTCGAGAGGAGAGCGGGGAAGTCGACGTCGCCGGCGCCGAGGGAGAGATTCAGGTCCCCCGGGGTGGCGTCGCGCAGGTGGACCCGCTCGATCCGGCGCCCGAGCCGTCGAGCCCAGTCCAGCGGATCCTCCGCCGAGGCCACGACGTGCGAGACGTCGAAGAGGACGCCGTACTGCTCGGGCGTCGAGCGCGCCAGCAGCGCGTCGGCCGCGTCGACCGTGTGGACGTAGCGGCGGTGGTGCAGCACCTCGACCAGGAGGCGCACCTCGCGATCGGCGCAGAGCCGGGAGATCAGTCCGAGGTTCTCGGCGATGCGGTCGAGGTCCGCGTCGTGGTCGACCATCGGGGCGTGGTCGGCGCGGCCTGCGGGCACGATCAGCGCCGCATCGAGCGCCCCGGCCAGCTCCACCAGCGGGGCGATCACGGCGGTCAGCGCCTCGGCGGACAGCGCCGGGTCGTTGAGGTCGCCGGGATCGGCGTTCACCGCCCCGGTGCGCAGCCCGGCGGCGGTGATCGCACTCCGGTACTCCGCGACGTCGCCGTCGAAGGGGACGGGCACGTGGTCGGTGACCGCCGGGATCGCGCCGAGATCGATCTCGCGCGCGCCGGTCGCGGAGATCAGGCGCAGCGCCTCGGCCAGCGGGCGGTGACGGAAGGAGATCGTCGAGATGCCGACGCGGTCGGAGAGGGCGGTCATGAGATGTACGCGCCGCCGTTGATGGCCTGGGTGGTGCCGGTGATGTAGCCGGCGTCCTCGCTCGAGAGCCAGAGCACGAGCGCGGCGATCTCCTCGGCCGTGGCCTGGCGTCCCATCGGGATCGAGGCCGAGAGCGCCGCCTCGGACTCCGCGGTGGTGTTGCCGCGGATGTTGGTGTCGGCCGCGCCGGGCGAGATCGCGTTGACCGTGATGCCCTCCGGCGCCAACTCGCGGGCGAGCGAGCGGGTCAGGCCCAGCACGCCGGCCTTCGCGGCGGAGTACGGGGTCTTGGAGAAGACTCCGCCGCCCTGCTGCGCGGAGACCGAGGACATGTTCACGATCCGTCCGTAGCCGCCCTCGAGCATCGCCGGCAGGAAGGCGCGGCAGGTGTAGAAGGAGCCGGTGAGGTTGACGGCGATGATCTTGTCCCACAGCGCGTTGTCGACCTCGAGGAACGGGACGGGCGAGGGGATCCCGGCGATGTTCGCGAGGGCGCCGACGGGCGGGAGCTCGGAGGCGGCGATCTCCGCGGCGACCGCGTCCACGGCCGCGGAGTCGGTGACGTCGAGCGCGAATCCCGCGGCGGCGACGCCGTGCTCGGCGGTCAGCTCGGAGGCCAGGGTGCGGGCGCCCTCCCCGTCGAGATCGAGGATCGCCACAGCCCAGCCCTCGCGGGCGAAGCGGGTCGCGGTGGCGCGACCGATGCTGCGGGGACCTGCTCCGCCCGTGACGACGGCGGTGCGGATCGGGCTGGGCGGTGTGTGCATCGGGGCACTCCCCTCACGTCGGTGTGGTCGGGCCAAGAGCCCCGGAACGAACGGCGCTGACGGTAGTGAGCGCAGGAGTGGTCGGACAACCGTTCGTCCCGAGCGCTTACCCTCCCTCAGGTCATCGGTGCAGTTCAGAGGCATGAAAGGTGCCCATGATTGGTCAGACCACTGCGGCGGCGGTCGTGGGCGGCAGCCTGCACGGCGTGATGCGCAATAATGGTCGACCAATTCTGTGGCGGTGGGAACCGATGATGACCTGCACCGTTCCTGAACGGTCCGCCGAGGACGCGGGGCGTCCCGATTGCCCGCCCCCTCGCCGCGTGCTTGCATCGTCCCCACGCCGACGGCACCGCCGCGAGGGTGCGGCACCCGCCCCTCACCTCGGCCATGCACCGCCCGTTCCGATGCCGACCGAAGGAGGTCAGGTGGACGCCGAGACGCTGGAGTTCCTCGACACCCTCGTCCGTGAGGGGACCGAGGCCGAGGGCGGGACCCTGATCCCCACCGAGAGGCGGCTCGCCGAGGTCAGCGGCATGTCCCGGGCCCGGGTCCGGGAACGACTGTCCGGGCTGCAGATGCTGGGCATGCTGAAGAAGGTGCAGGGCAGCGGGAACCTCCTGGTCGCCCCCTCCTTCGACGGCGGCAGCGGCAACGTGTTCGAGCTGATGCTGCGCGCCGGCATGGTCAGCGTCGCCCAGATCGCCGAGGCGCGCGAGATGCTCGAGGTGGCGATCGCCCCGCGGGTGGTCGAGCGGGTCACGGACAAGCAGATCCACGAGCTCGAGGACCTCGTCTACGCGATGGTCGATGCCTCCGCGAACCGGGACTTCGCCGGCGGACTCACGGCCGACCACGCCTTCCACCTCGCGCTGTTCGAGATCCTCGGCAATCCGATCATGAGCTACGTCGCGGGCGGCATGAACCATGCGCTGCACGACCTTCTGCTCGAGCGTCGTCGCGTCGTGATCAGCAAGGAGATCGCGGCCAACGGCGGCCAGGTGCCGGAGATGTTCGCCAGCGACGCCGTGCACTTCGAGATCACCCGCGCCCTGCGCTCCCGCCGTCGGGAGGCGGTCGCCGCCGCGATGACTGAGCACTTCGACCGATGGCGCCGGATCTCCCGCACGACCACCCCGAAGTCAGAGACCACCCCCACCCGAGGAGAGGAACGACCGTGACGTCATCCCCGACGCCGCTCGACCCCGAGCGGATCCTGCGCATCCGCGAGGCCGCCCATCGCATCCGCCAGTACGCCCTGATCCAGGCGGAGGTGCAGGGCCAGGGCTACATCGGCCAGGCCCTCGACATCGCCGATGTCCTCGCCGTGCTGTACACGGATCAGCTGCATCTGGACCCGCTGGAGCCGGACAGCGAGGACCGCGACCGCTTCCAGCTCTCCATCGGGCACTACGCGCTCGCGCTCTACGCCGCGCTCACCGAGGCGAAGTTCCTCCCCGTGGAGGAGCTGCAGACCTACGCGAGCGACGACTCCCGCCTCCCGATGTCCTCGATGCGCACCTACACCCCCGGCGTCGAGATCTCCGGCGGCTCCCTCGGCCACGGCCTCGGGATCGCGAACGGCGTGGCGATGGGCCTGAAGCGCAAAGGGTCCGACCGCTTCGTCTACAACCTGCTCTCCGACGGAGAGCTCGGTGAGGGGTCGACCTGGGAGGCCGCGGCCGTGGCCGCCCACCACGAGCTGGACAACCTCATCGCGATCGTCGACTTCAACGATCAGCAGGCCGACGGGAAGTCCACCCAGATGCTCTCGATGGAGCCGGTCACCGACAAGTTCGAGGCCTTCGGCTGGATCGTGCGCCGCTGCGACGGGCACGACGTCGAGGCGCTGCTGTGCCACCTCATCGAGCTGCGGGAGACGGAGGACCCGCGCCCGCGGGTGCTCATCGTGGACACCACGCTCGGCAAGGGCGTCGACTTCCTCGAGGCGCGCGAGAAGCTGCACTTCATGAAGGTCGACCAGGAGGAATGGTCCGTGGCCCACGAGAAGCTGGCCGAGAGCCACCAGGTGCTGATGCAGGAGAGCGGACGATGAACCAGAGCACGATCCCCCAGAACCTCCGGTCCGGCGCGATGAGCGCGGACCTCGTCAAGGACGGTCAGCGCGCCGTCCCGGCTCCGCTCGGCCACGCCCTGGTGGACGCCGCGCGGCAGGACGAGCGCATCGTCGGCCTCTCCGCGGACCTCGCGAAGTACACCGACCTGCACATCTTCCGCGATGCCATGCCCGAGCGCTTCTACCAGATCGGCATGGCCGAGCAGGCGCTGCTCGGCGCGGCCACGGGCCTGGCCATGGATGGGTACGTCCCCTTCGCCTCGACCTACTCGGTGTTCGCCACCCGCCGCGCCTACGACTTCCTGCTGCTGGACATCGCGGAGGCGAACCTCAACGTGAACCTGGTGTGCGCGCTGCCCGGTCTGACCACCGGCTACGGCCCGTCGCACGCGGCCACGGACGACCTCGCGATCCTGCGCGGAGCCCCGAACCTCACCATCGTCGACCCGTGCGACGCGATCGACATCCAGCAGGCCGTGCCGCAGCTCGCCGCCTCCGACGGGCCCACCTATCTGCGCCTGCTGCGCGGAAAGGTGCCCGCCGTGCTCGACGAATACGGCTACACCTTCGAGCTCGGGCGGGCGAAGCTCCTGCGCGACGGCGCGGACGTCCTGTTCGTCTCCAGCGGCCTGATGACCGAGCGGGTCCTCGAGGCGGCGAAGGAGCTCGAGCGGGACGGCATCGGCGTGGCCGTGCTGCATGCCCCCACCATCAAGCCCTTCGACGAGGAGGCCCTCGTGGCCCAGCTCGGCAAGGGCCGCCTGGTCCTCACCGCCGAGAACCACTCCGTGGTGGGCGGCCTGTTCGACACGGTCGCCCGGACCGTCGCCTCCCGTGGTCTGGGGGAGAGGGTCACCTCGATCGGCCTGCCCGACGCCTTCCTCGAGGCCGGCGCCCTGCCCACCCTCGAGGATCGCTACGGCGTGAGCGTCCGGGCGATCGGCGAGACGGTGCGCGGGATGCTGTGACGATCCGTGACGGGAGCGGGGAGCCTGGTCGCCCCGGCCGATTGATTCAGCAACCACCCTTCGAAATTCCCGCCGAGGTGGCTAGGATCGACAGTGCCCCCGCTCCCTCCCCTGACTGAGAGACCCGCCATGCCCCTCGAGGACACCGCGCCGCCGCTGCGCGTCGGCGTCGTCGGCACCGGCTCCATCTCCCGGGCCCATGTGCCCGGATGGAGCGAGATCGGCGCCGAGACGCACTGCTACAGCCATGACGGGGCGGAGGACTTCGCCGTCGAGACCGGCGCGAGGGTCCACGCCACGCTCGAGGAGCTGCTGGAGGCGGTGGACGTCGTCGACGTCTGCACCCCCACCCCCGCGCACCCCGAGGTCGTCCACGCCGCCCTGGACGCCGGCAAGGACGTGATCTGCGAGAAGCCGCTGGCGCTGACCCCCGAGGACGCCCGCGCGATGCTCGAGCACGCCGAGCGCGCCGGCCGGACCCTGTACCCCGCGCACGTGGTGCGCTTCTTCCCGCAGTACGCGGCGGCGAAGCGGGCGATCGACACCGGCGCCGTCGGTGCCCTCGCGGTGCTGCGCTTCGAGCGCACCGGCTCGCTGCCGGACCGCTCCTGGTTCGCCGACGAGGAGCTCTCCGGCGGGATCGTCATGGACCAGATGATCCACGACATCGACCAGGCGATCTGGCTCGCGGGCCCCGTGGAGCGCGTCTACGCCCAGCAGTCGATCGCCGCCGGCACTGCCACCGTGCGCACGGCTCACGCCGTCCTCACCCACCGCTCCGGGGCGATCAGCCACTGCCGCGGATTCTGGGGACCGGTCGGCACCGACTTCCGCTACACCTTCGATCTCGCCGGGGACGGCGGACGTCTCCAGTACGACTCCGCCGGGGACGTCGGCATCACCTTCGACGAGGTCGCCGCCGCCCGCCAGAGCCGCGGCGACGGCTTCCTGCCCGACGTCGCCACCTTGGCCGACCCCTACGCCGCGGAGATCGTCGAGTTCGCCGGCGCGCTCGCCGGCGGCGCCCCCGCCCGGGTCGACGCGGCCGACGGCGTGGTCGCCGTCGAGGTCTCCCGCGCGGCCCAGGAATCCCTGCGCACCGGACGGAGCATCGCATGCTGACTGAGACCACTCCCGCCGCACCTCTCCGGGTCGCGCTCATGAGCTGCGCGCACACCCACGCGACCTCCTATGCCACCGCCCTCGACGCCCGGCCCGACGTCGACCTCGTCGTCGCCGATCCCGACGCCTTCGGCGACGTGGTGGCCGCGCGGATCGTCGGCTCCTACGCGGAGGCCTGGGAGGCGTGGCCCGAGGGCCCCGACGCCATCGTGGTCACCAGCGCCAACGCGCACCACCGGGAGCTCGTGCTGGAGGCCGCCCGCCGCGGCGTGCACGTGCTGTGCGAGAAGCCGCTGGCCACCACCGTCGCCGACGCCGAGGCGATGGTCGCCGCCTGCCGTGAGGCCGGCGTGGTGCTCATGACCGCCTTCCCGGTGCACTTCTCCCCGGCGGTTGAGGCGATGCGCACCGCGGTCGCCGACGGCACGCTCGGCGAGATCGTCGGCCTCACCGGCACCAACAACGGCATGCTGCCGCTGGCCCGCGACTGGTTCACGGACGTCGAGCTGGCCGGCGGCGGCTCCCTCGTGGACCACACCGTGCACCTCGCCGAGATCCTCGATGCCATGTTCGGCGAGCCGCTCACCGTCCATGCCGTGACGAACCGGATCCTCTACGCCGACCGGGCCGGCGAGGGCGCCGAGACCGGGGGACTGGTCACCCTGACCTACGGCTCCGGGCTGGTCGCCACCATCGACTGCTCCTGGTCCCAGCCGGCGGATGCCCCCACCTGGGGAGGGCTGCGCCTGCAGGCGCTCGGCACCGGCGGCCAGCTGCAGGTCGACGCCTTCTCCCAGCACGTCGGAGGCCCCGGGCAGTGGGTCGCCTACGGCGTGGACACCGACGCCCTGCTGCTGGACGCCTTCCTCGCCGCTGTGCGCGACGGGCAGGCGGTCGAGCCCACGGGCGACGTGGGCCTGCGGACCGTGCGGGTCGTCGCCGCCGCCCAGGAGTCCGTGCGCACGGGGCAGCCGGTGGCGCTCTCCAGCATCTGACGGCGGCCGCGCACGCCCGGGTGCGCGATTTCCGGGATCAGGACCAGGGGGATTATCCTCCGGGGAGCTTTCCGCGCCGACGCACCTCCCGTCGAGCGCGACGGGTGCGTCGGCCCGTCCCCGAGGAGGTCCCATGGAGACCGCACGAGGTCTGGCCCAGCTGTGGCCGCTGCACCTCGCCGTCCTGATCATCGGTGTGGTCTGCCAGCTCATCGGGGTCCGCGCGATCCCGATCGGCATCGGCACCATCCTGCTGCTGCCGATGCTGTTCGCCTTCGCCCTGGCGCTGGTGCTGAACCCGAACGTCGTCAGAGCCGCGACCGCCATCATGCCGGTCCGCCGCGCCGCCGCCGCGAGCCCCCTGATCGTCGTCGCGATCATGCCCTTCATCGCGCGGTTCGGGGCGGACATCGGCCCCGGGATCGAGCTGGTCATCCGCTCCGGCCCGGCGCTGCTGCTGCAGGAGATCGGCAACCTCGGCACCATCCTGCTGGCCTTCCCGATCGCGGTGTGGGTGCTGAGGATGGGCCGTGAGTCCATCGGTGCCGTCCACTCGATCGCCCGCGAGCCCAACATCGCGATCATCGCCGACCGCTACGGGCTGCGCAGCCCCGAGGGCACCGGCGTGCTCGGCGTCTACGTCATGGGCACCCTGTTCGGGACCTTCATCTTCGCGGTCATCGCCTCGCTGCTCTCGACCGCGGGGGTGTTCAGCGTCGAGGCGCTGGCCATGGCGTGCGGCGTCGGCTCCGGGTCGATGATGGCCGCCTGCTCCGGCGCGCTCGCCGCGGCGGAGCCCGGGGCCGCGGAGACGATCACGGCGCTCGCCGGCTCCTCGAACCTGCTCACCTACGCCACCGGCATGTACGTGAGCCTCTTCGTGGCACTGCCGCTGGTGGAGTGGATGTACCGCCGTGCCCGCCCCGAGGACCCGGGCAGCGCCCGGGGCCGCACCGCCCGCCGGGAAGGAGCCGCCCGATGACCGCCGCCGACGCCACCTCCCAGGAGCCCGCCGACGACCTCGCCGGCCTCGAGTCCTCGGGACCCGATGAACGGAGGATCGCGCTGGGCCCCACCTTGCGGGACCTCGCGATCATCTCCCTGATCTCGGTGCCGATCCAGGCGATCGCGACCGAGCTGTCCGTGCCGGACATCGTGATCGGGCTCGCCGTCCTCTACGGCATGGCCGTGCTGGGGCTGCTGCTGACCCGGTACGTGCCCCTGCGCCTGCCCTCGGTCGCCTGGATCTCGCTGGTCGCCGTGCTGTTCACCCTGCCGATGCTGCCCTGGGCCGGGGTGATCTTCCCGCTCGTCGAGGGGATCGACTTCCTCGCCCTGGCGGTGCCGCCGCTGGCCTATGCGGGCTTCGCCATCAGCTCGCTGGAGATCGGCGTGCTCAAGCGCTCCGGATGGAAGATCCTGCTCATCGCGATCCTCGTGTTCGCGGGGACCTACGTGGGCTCGGCCGTGGTCGCCGAGATCTCCCTGCGTCTGACCGGGGCGCTCTGAGCGCGCGGCAGGGCGCGCGGCGCGGCGACCGGGCTGCGGGGGCCCGGGGCCGTACCTGCGCCGGCTGACACGGCGCGAACCCGCCCCCGTGCCGGAGCGGCCGGGTATCCTATCGGAAAACGGATCAACGTCGCCGTGGGTCTCCCGAACGGCGGAACGGGACGACCGAAGGGAACCACCTCATGGCCATCCGACGACAGGTCCTGCGCGACGAGGTCGAAGAGCTCATCCTGCAGCGACTCCTCGAGGCGCACTGGGCGCCCGGCTCGCGCCTCAGCATCGACGGGCTCGCCCGTGACCTGGAGGTCTCGCCCACGCCGGTGCGCGAGGCGATGGTCTCCCTCGAGCGCTCGGGCCTGGTGGAGTACGTGGCCCTGCGCGGCTACGTGGTGGCGCCGATGCTCGACGACGCGCAGATCACGGAGCTGCTCGAGGCCCGCAAGGTGATCGAGCTGGCCGTCCTGGATCGCGCCTTCGAGGACTTCGACGACTTCCTCGCCGACCTCGAGGCGGCCCATTCCCACCACGAGGACGTGCTGGTGCGGATCGAGGCGATGGGCGAGCCGGACTACGCCCTGCTGCGTGAGCACTTCCAGGCCGATTCCGCCTTCCACCAGACCCTCTACCGCCACGCCGACAACCGCTACCTGGCGCAGATGTTCGAGAGCCTGAGCACCCACACCCATCGCATGCGTCAGACCTGGGAGGGCGGCCCGGTGCACCTCGACGCGCGCGAGGCGCTCCAGGAGCATGCCCTCATCCTCGAGAAGGTGCGCCGTCACCACCACGACGCGGCGATGACCGCCCTGTCCGACCATCTCGACGCGGTCCTCTCGCGCTCCCTCCAGGCAGGCCGGGACGCGGCCGCGGAGCTCGGCGAGGCGCACTGACCGGCGCGGGCTCCGCGCGGGGGCCCGTGCGGCTCAGCGGTCCAGGAGCGGGTGGTCCTCGTCCTCCGGGAAGCGGCTGCGGAGGAACTCGGAGTGCACGTCGAGGGTGCGCGTGACCCCGGCGACGAGGTCGTTCTCGAGCCGCTCGACGCGGTCGCCGAGCACCGCCAGCTGCTGGTCGATGCTCCGCAGGTTCGCATAGGCCTGGTCCCGCGCCCCGCCGGTATGGGGCCCGAGGAAGCCCACGGTGTCCTCCAGCGCGCCCACCAGGTCCGGGACGTAGCGCTCGGCCATGCCGTCGAGCATCTGCAGATCCGCATCGGAGGAACGGCGGGACTGCAGGGATCCGGAGGCGACCAGGGCGTCGATCTTCTGGAGCAGGGCCTCCGCCCGGTCCAGCACCGGCGCCACGGCAGGATCCGGGCGGTGGCGCCGCATCCGCGCCAGCCGCTTGCGCTGCTGGGTGGAGGTGCGGGCGATCGTCTCCAGGGTGCTGCGGGTGCCGCTGGGCATCTCGCCGGCGGCGGGCACCCGCACCGTGCGCGGGGCCCGGTTGCGCAGCAGGAGGCCCAGGCCCCCGCCGGCGACGACACCCACGCCCAGCCCGGCCAGCAGGGGAGCGAGCAGACCCGCGCCGCCGATCAGGCTGCTCACCCCGAGCACCATGAAGACGCTGATGCCGAGGCCCCCGCCGAGGATCGAGGGCACCCAGACCGTGAGGAACCGGCCGCGTCGCCGCGGCGTGGTGACCTGGGTGGAGCGCGGGGCGTGGACGGTGCCCTCGAGCGGATCGTGACGGGGCCCCCAGGAGGGGCGCTGCGCGGAGGGGGCCCTCCAGGGCGGCGGGCCGCCCGGGGGCGTGCCGAACCGCGGCGGGGTGCTGCCCCGTCGCATCGGCTGCTGCCGATTCTGATGGCTCTGCGCGTTCACGGGTCCCTGCAGACGTCTCGGCGGATGGTGCGGAGGTCGTCGGCGTCGGCGGGGTGCCGGAGGCGGGGGAGCGCCCCGAGCCGGCGTCCCCGTCGTCGTCGGCTCCCAGGCTATCGCGCCCGCCCGGGATCGGGCTGGGGGAAAACCCCCGGAGTCGAGGGTCACGACGAGCGGGCGCCCGCCCCGCCCCGGACCGTTCCGGGGCGCGGGCGGCGCAGTACGCTCGTCGCATGACGTCGACGGCGAGGTCCCTCCGGGACGAGCTGCGCGCCGCCGCGGACCCGGCGGCCTTCCCGAACCGGCACTACCGGGGCGGGGCGGACGTGCTCGGGGTGCGGATGGGGACGCTGTTCGAGATCGCGAAGCGTCACCGCGACATGTCCCTGGGCGAGGTGGGCCGGCTGCTGGACGAGCCCGCCTACGAAGTGCGGCTGTCCGGATTCTGCGTGCTCGACTGGCAGGTCCGTCCTCCGCGCCTGTCCGAGGAGGCCCGTGAGGAGCGCTTCCGCCTCTATCTCGACCGGCATGATGCGATCGACTCCTGGGACATGGTGGACCGCGCGGCGCCGCGCGTGGTGGGCGGCTTCCTGCGCGACCGCTCGCGGGATCCGCTGTTCGAGCTCGCGGCCTCGCCCGATCCCCTGCGGCGCCGGACGGCGATGACCGCCCCGCTGGCGTACACCCGGCCGGCGCACCCCGCGGGGATCGCCGACCTGCTGCGGCTCGCCGCGCTGCTCGCCCAGGACCCGGACCCGCTGGTCTCGAAGCCCGTCGGGACCGCGCTCAAGCACGCCGGCGGCGTGGCGCCCGAGGAGGTCCGGACATTCCTCGCGCGGCAGGGAGAGAGCCTTCCGGCGCCGGTGCGCCGCCAGGCCCGCGCCAAGCTGCCCGACTGACCCCCGCCGGGATCAGGCCGCGGCGTGCGCGGCCGCGATCCGCAGCAGCTCGAGGTAACCCTCCAGCTTCCAGGCGGTGCGGCCGACGAACAGCCCGGTCACGTGCTCGATGCCGAGCAGGTCCGCGGCGTTGTCGAGGTTCACCGAGCCGCCGTAGAGCAGGCCCGCGACCCGGCCGGAGTACTCCTCGCCCAGGGCCGCGAAGGGGTCGACGAGCTCGGCGACGGTGGCGGGCCGACCCTTCTCGCCGATCGCCCAGATCGGCTCGTAGGCGATGACCACGCGGGCCAGCTCCTCCTCGCCGAGCCCCGCGAGCGCCCCGGCGGCCTGCTCGAGGATGAAGGCCGAGGAACCGCCGGACTCCTTGACCTCGGCGCTCTCCCCGATGCACAGCAGCGGGGTGAGCCCGTGGCGCAGCGCCGCGGCGACCTTGAGGCGCGTGGTCTCCACGGTCTCGCCGAAGTGCTCCCGACGCTCCGAGTGGCCGATCTCGACCACCTGGGCGCCGGCGTCCTTCGCCTGCGGGACCGAGACCTCGCCGGTCCACGCGCCCGCGTCCTCCCAGTGCGCGTTCTGCACCCCGAGCAGCACGGGCGAGTCCTCGCCGAGGACGCCCCGCACCGTGGTGGTGGCGGTGAAGGACGGGATGACGAAGGGCTGCACACCGGCGGGCGCGGAGCCGGCCAGGTGGTCGCGCAGGCCGCCGGCCCACTCCTCGGCCTCGGCGAGGGTCTTGGTCATCTTCCAGCTGGTGCCCACCCACAGGGTGCTCATACGGGGATCCTTCCGGGACGTGAGAGAGAACGGGGCCGCGCCGCCACCGGCAGCCACCGAGACGTGTGGTCGGGTGGAGCCCCCGGAGAAGGGGACGTTCCCCGACCACACCGCGGCAGAGCGGGCCGCCGGCGGGTTCGGTCGGATGAGGCCCCCTGCAGAGGGGACGTTCCCCGACCCACCCTGGGCGAGGGGGAAAGGGAGGGGCCTGCCGGCGAGCCCGCCGCGGCCACGGCGAGCCCGCCGCGGCCGGCTCGCGCCGGCCCGGCCGGATCAGGACTGCTCGAGGGACCCGTCGTAGGCGCAGATCGCATCGACCTTCGCCGCGGAGGAGGAGGCCGGATCGAACTCGAGGTCCAGCCACACCTTGAGCAGCTCCTTCGCGGCCTCGAGGCCGATGACGCGCTGGCCCATGCACAGCACCTGCGCGTTGTTCGACAGCACCGAGCGCTGCACCGAGTACAGATCGTGCGCCGTCACCGCGCGCACGCCCGAGACCTTGTTCGCCGCGATCGCGACACCCAGACCGGTGCCGCAGACCAGCAGCGCGCGATCGGCCTCGCCCGCGGCGACCTTCTCCGCCGCCGCGACCGCGACGTTCGGGTAGTACGTGCCGTCATCGGCCGAGCCGACGCCCACGTCGACCACCGACTCGACGCGGTCATCCGCCTCGAGCAGCGCCTTGAACTCTTCCTTGTAGCCGTAGCCGGCGTTGTCGCCGCCGACGATGATCTTCAGTGCCATGAGCTTCTCCTTGCGGTGAGAGGGGTGGTGGGTGCGTCGTCAGGCGAGGTGCTGCCCGAGCTCCTTCATGAGGATCGAGAAGGAGATCGCCCCGGGGTCGGGGGTGCCCAGCGACTTGTCGCCCAGCACGCGGGAGCGTCCCATCCGG
Source organism: Brachybacterium sp. YJGR34 (assembly GCF_003347015.1). GTDB lineage: Bacteria > Actinomycetota > Actinomycetes > Actinomycetales > Dermabacteraceae > Brachybacterium. The sequence goes on along the minus strand of NZ_PNFB01000024.1, from coordinate 37,942 downwards.
GCGGTGATCTCGGCGGTGGCGTCGGCCGCCTCGCGGGCGACCTGGGCCGCGGCGGTGATCGCCGCCGCGGCGTCGTCGCCGGTGAAGGACTCGGCCAGGGCTGCGCGGAAGGGGATGGCGGCGTCGACCATGGTCTTGTCGCCCTGCTGGGCGCCGCCCAGGCGGAGCACGGCGTCGATCCCCGCGTCGAGGGCCTCGACGACGGTGGCGGGGGAGGAGCCGGCATCGTCGGCGAAGACGCCGCCGGCCGCGGTGAGGGCAGCGCCCCACAGCGCCCCGGAGGTGCCGCCGGCGGACTCGGCCCAGGCATCGCCCGCGCGGAGCAGCACGGTGCGGGCGCCCGCACCGTCCTCGAGCGCCGCCCGGCCGGCGGCCGCGGCGCCCTTGGAGCCGTAGGCCATGCCCTGGCCGTGGTCGCCGTCGCCCGCGATCGCGTCGATGCGGCCCAGCTCGGCCTCCTCGCGCGCGCAGACGCTCTCGAACAGGTCCAGCACGGTGCCGATCCGCGCGGCGACCTCGCGGGACTCCGCGGTGGCCTCCGGGGTGGTGTCCGCTCCGGCGACCCAGAAGTCCTCGCGGCGCGGGCGCTCGACCTGCGGCATCGCCCCGCGGTGGTAGGCGGGGGTGTCCACGGGTGCGAGCCAGTGCTGCTCGAGCTCCTCGTCGAGGAACACCAGGGTCAGCGACAGCCCGGCCATGTCGAGGCTGGTGATGAACTCGCCCACCTCGGGGCGCACCGGCGTGATGCCCGCGGCCTCGAGCAGCTCGGCGACCTTCGCGTAGACGACGAAGAGCTCCTCGTGCTTGACCGTGCCCAGGCCGTTGAGGATGACCGCGGCGCGGCCGGCGTAGCCGCCCTCGGTCCGTGCGGGCTGCTCGGCGAGGATGCCCTCGACGAGGAGGCGGGCGATCTCGGAGGCGGTGCCGATGGGCTCGTCGCGCACGCCGGGCTCGCCGTGGATGCCCAGGCCCACGCCCATCTGGCCCTCGGGCACATGGAACAGCGCCTCGGAGGCGCCGGGCAGGGTGCAGCCGTCGAAGGCGACGCCGAAGGAGCGGGTGGCGTCATTGGCCTTCCACGCGATCCGCTCCGCCTCGTCGAGAGCCGCGCCGGCCTCGATCGCGGCGCCGGCGATCTTGAACACCGGCAGGTCACCGGCGATGCCGCGGCGGTCGCGGTGGTTCTCCGGGGTGTTCGAGACGATGTCGTCGCTGACCTTGATGATCCGCACGTCGATGCCCTCGGCACGCAGCTTCTCGGCCGCCGCGCCGAAGTGCAGCACGTCGCCCGCGTAGTTCCCGAAGCCGAGCACCACACCGCCGCCGTTCTCGGCGTTGCGGGCCACCGAGTAGACCTGCGAGGCCGAGGGGGAGGCGAACACATTGCCGCAGGGGGCGCCGTGCGCCATGCCGGGGCCCACCCAGCCGGCGAAGGCCGGGTAGTGGCCGGAACCGCCGCCGATCACGAGGGCGGGCTGGCCCTCCGGGGTCTCGGTGGCGCGCACGACGCCGCCGTGCACGGTGGCGACGTGGCCGGGGTGGGAGAGGGCGAGTCCGGTGACCGCCTCCGCGGCGAAGTCGGCCGGATCGTTGAAGAGATACGTCATCGGTGAGATTCCTCCAGGCGCTCGGTCGGGGGGCCGACGACGCGCAGTCGTTGCCGAACCTGACGGGGCGAGTGCCCCACGGCTCGAATAATCCTATAGGAATGTGGGTGCTGTGGACAGGGGGCGGTCGATCGCGCCGCTCAGATCACCAACCACACGAGGCTGAGGATGATCATCGAGGTGAACCCCAGGATCGTGGTCAGCACGGTCCAGGTGCGCAGGCCGTCGGCCACCGAGAGCCCGAGGAACTTGGTGGCGATCCAGAACCCCGAGTCGTTGATGTGGGACAGGGAGACCGAGCCCAGGCCGATGGCCAGGATGATCAGCGCCACCTGGAGCGAGGAGTAGTCCCCGGCCAGCACCGTGCTCTGGACGATCCCGGCCGCCGAGAGCGTCGCGACCGTCCCCGAGCCCTGCGCGACCTTGAAGGCCAGGGCCATGAGGAAGGCGAGCAGCAGGATCGGGACGCCGGCGCCGATCAGGAGGCCGGAGACGGCATCGCCCACGCCGGTCTCGGTGAGCACCTTGGCGAACACGCCGCCCGCGCCGGTGACGAGGATGACGAGAGCGGCCGGGCCCAGGGAGCCGTCCATGAGCTCGCTCATCTGCTGCCGGCCCCAGCCGTGCATGATCCCCAGCAGGTACATCGCCGCGAGCGTCGCGACCAGGAGCGCGAAGCCGGGCGCGCCGATGAAGGAGACCACGTTCGCGGCGGTGGAGCCCTCCTCGAACAGGACGCTGCCGATGGTGCCGCTGGCGATCATCAGGATGGGCAGCAGGATCACGGCGATGACCAGGCCCGCGGAGGGGCGGGTCGCAGTCGGCGCGTCCGTGACGGCGGTCGCCGTCCCGCCGGCCGCGCCGCTGCCGGAGGCCGGGCCGTCGCCGGAGGTCGCGGTGTCGGCCCGGGAGCCGGTGTCGCCGCCGGAGATGTCCGTGCCGCCGAAGCTCGCTGCGCCCGCGAGGGCGTACTTCTGCTGCACCTCGGGGGAGAGGAGGAAGGTGGGCCGGGAGGTGACCCGCTTGCCGGCGACGTAGACCAGAACGCCCATCGGGATCGCGAGGGCGATGCCCAGGACGGTCACCAGGCCCATGAGGTCCTCGCCCAGGAGGGTGGTGGAGCCGACCACGCCGGGATGCGGGGGCACGGTGTTGTGGATGAACACCATGAACACGGCCACCGGCATGCCGATCGCGACCGGTCCGCGATGGCCGGCCGCCTTCGCGAAGGCGAAGATGATCGGCACCAGGATGATGAAGGCGACGTCGAAGAAGATCGGGATCGCGATCAGCCCGGAGGCGATCAGCAGCGCCTGGGACAGGCGCTTCTCGCCCAGCACCTCCGCGGCGCGGTGGGCGATGATCTCGGCTCCGCCGGTCTTCTCGATGATGCCGCCCAGCATCGCGCCCAGTCCCACCAGCAGCGCGACGGACCCGAGGGTCCCGCCCATCCCCTCGATGACCAGCGGGATGATGTCCTGGATCGCGATGCCGCCGGCGAGGGCGGTGAGCACCGAGACGAAGAGCAGGGAGAGGAACGCCGGCCACTTCAGCACGATGACGGTGACCAGCAGGACGACGATCGCGCCGACGGCGATCAGGGTGAGGACGAGAGGATCCATCGTTGGGCCTTTCGTAGGCCCGGGGCGGCCGCCGTCGGCCGCCCCGGGGAGTCAGGGGTGGGGCCTCAGCGCTCGATCTTGTCGAGGTCGAGCATCTGGGCGAGGACCTTGTCGAGCTCCGCGTCGTCCCAGATCTTGGTCCAGTCCGGCGAGATGATCGACTCGCGGCCGTAGTCCATGGCGCGCAGGCACGCGTCGGAGAACGGGTTGGAGCCGCGCAGGGCGTTGGTCAGAGAGATGAAGATGTGGCCGTAGAACAGGGCCTTGACGGCCGGCTCCGGGATGCCCACCTCGTTGACGGCGTGGTCCATCGAGTCCTTGAGGAACTGGCCGATCATGCAGCCGGTGGTCTCGACCAGCGTGGGCTCGAGCTGCGCGAGCTGCTTGACGGTGACCCAGTGGACGTCGATGACCGGGGCGTAGATCGCGCGGATCACCGCGGCGGTGCGCTCGCGGATCTGCTCGTCCTCGCCCTCGTAGGCCGCGACGACCTCCTGGGGGGCGGCGATGCCGCCGAAGGTGTCCGCCCACTCCTCCTTGGTGGTGCGCTCGAGGAAGACCGAGGGGTGCGCGGGGTGCGCGACGGCCTGGTGGACGCCCTCGCGCTCGGTGAGCAGGCCGGCGTAGGCGGCGGCGGGGTCGAGGGTCAGCAGCACCGAGCCGTCCTTCATCAGCGGCACGGCCTGCGCGGAGATCTTCCCGAGGATGACGTCGGGCACGGCGAGGATGACGACGTCCGCGCTCGCGGCGGCCTCCTCGAGGGTGCTGACCTCGCGGCCCAGCTCCTTCAGCCGCTCCTGGCCGGCCTCCGAGGCCTCCACGTAGAAGATCGGGGCGTCGGTGAGGTTGAGGTTGTTGGAGACGCGGGTGCCCATCTTCCCGGCGGCGCCGACGACGGCGACGCTGATCGACGGGTCCAGCTCGACGGTCTTGCCGAACAGGGGGTTGAGCTCCTTGTTGCTCATGGGGTGACTCCTTCGTGTCGTGGCCCGGGGGCCGGGAGGGGGTCGGCCGGACGCGGCCGACGGCTTCGGTGGGTTCTCAGGCGCGATGGGCCTCGCGCCAGCGGCGCAGGGCGTCGAGGGTGCGGTCGGTCCAGGCGCGCTCGGCGGCGAGGGTGGTCTCGAGGTCCCCCTGCCAGGGCAGCCAGTGCTCGACGATCGCGCTGGGGGAGCGGGTGCCGTCCCCGTAGACGGCCTCGAGCTCGTGCTCGAGGTCCAGCAGGCCCTCGCCCAGCGGGGCGCCGGAGTAGGTGAAGCCCACCCAGCCCTCCTGGCGGGCGAAGGCGAAGTCCTTGACGTGCAGGTTCGCGGTCCGCGGGGCGCAGGCGTCGATGACCTGGTCGGGGTGCTCGAGGGCGGAGACGCAGTTGGCGGGGTCCAGGCACACGCCCACCCGGGGGGAGTCCACCTGTTCGATGACCCCGAGCAGCGTCGCGGTGGGCACCTGCTCGTAGGTTTCCAGCGCCAGGGTGATGCCGGCGTCCTCGAGGCGGGGGAGGAGGGTGCGCAGGGTGTCGACCACGGCCCGGGTGCCGCCGGCGATCTCCTGGGTCTGGATCATCGAGCGCAGGGTCTCGGCGCCGAGGGCCTCGGCGATCCCGAGGTAGCGGGTGAGATGGTCGCGGCCGACGGTCCGGGTGCCGAGCTCGAGCGCGATCCCCTGCTGCTCGGCCCGTGTGCGCAGCGTACGCAGGCCCGCGGCGTCCTCGGCCTCGATCCGGGGGTCGTCGCAGATCTGGAACACCTCGCAGCCCAGCTCCGCGGCGCGGTCGATCATGCCGGCGATCCCCAGGGGCCGGGGGTTGCGGTCCTGGAACTCCCAGAACAGGGCGTAGGTGCCGATGCCGATCTTCATGCGGTCCTCCATGCGCGGTTCACTCCGTCGTGCGGGTCGCGGTTGCTGCGACGGCCGGGGCGACGGGGCCGACGGGCGGGGGACGTTCCCCGCACCGGCCGCTGCTCCGGACGTGGGGCCGAGAGTAGACTCGATCCCTCCAACTGGTCAACCGGTTGGCCAGTTATGCGGGAGGTCGGGCTCCGCGTGCTGGTCGCGCCTGTGGATCGGCGGGATGTGAGGACCTGACCACTCCCGATGACAGGCGCGACGCGAGGAGCGCGTGCGCCGCCCGGCGATCCGACCGGAAGGGCGTCTCGACGGGGCCCCGGCTCGTGGCGCCACGGTCGGATGTGCCGGTATCGGCGGCCGGAGCGGCACGATCGACCTCCGGAACGACGGGCTGAGCGATCGCCCCCGGTACTGTGTGACGCTGTGAGCATCCCGCCCCCGCCCTCCGCCGGTCCTGTCGCCGACGACGGCTCCGCGCCGCGCTTCGGGCCGGGCCGCGTCGTGCCCGAGGGACTGAGCCGCTCTCCGAGCAGCGCGGTCACCTACCGCCTGCTCGACCTCCTGCTGGGAGAGTCGATGCGTCCGGGCGACCGTCTGCCCGGGGAGCGCGCCCTCGCCGAGGAGCTCGGCGTGGGGCGCAGCGCGGTGCGCGAGGCGATCTCCGCGCTCGAGGTGCTCGGCGTGGTCGAGACTCGTGCCGGATCCGGCACCTACCTGCGCTCGAACACCTCGGAGCTGCTGCCCAGCACGCTCTCCTGGTCCCTGCTCATGGATCAGGAGCGCACCGCCGAGCTGACCGTGGTGCGCAACGCGCTCGAGCGCTCGGCCGCGCGGAGCGCGGCGCTGGGCGCGACCGAGGAGCAGCGTGCCAAGCTCATGGACCTGGTCGCCCAGCAGCGGGCGGCGGCCGACGACGCCGAGGGGTACGTCGCCGCCGATGTCGCCTTCCATCGCGAGCTCGCCCTGATGGCCGGCAACTCCCTGCTGGGAGAGCTGCTCGCCACGACCCGCTCCCTGCTGCGGGTCTGGTTCGACCGCGCCGTGGACAACCGCGAGGACATCGACCGCGCGATCGCGGAGCACGACGAGATCGCCCGGGCCATCGGTGACGGGGACGCCGCCGCGGCTGCCGAGGCGATGGAGCGGCACATGACCACCGCCACCGAGCGCATCCTCCGCGCGAGCTCCGCGACCGACTGACGGGTCGCGACCGGGCGGAGTCGCTCGGAGCATCACCGCGTTCCTCAGAATCTGTGCCCTGTTTCGGATATCGACCGGGAGGGGAGCATTGCGGTGCGCCGCGCCCGCCGTTTCCGAGGGCGCAGAATCACGGAGGGCGGTGTTCTCGAGCGGAGTCCCGTTGCCCGCATGTCGGACGCGCGGGAACGCGCTGTCCCTTCCTATAGGATGATGCGCAATAGGATCGAGGCATCGGCGTCTCGAGAGGCTGTGCGCCGGACGCCAGAAATGGAGCGTCAGGATGGTTGTGCGGCGACAGGTCCTCCGCGCCGAGGTCGAGGAACTGATCCTCCAGCGTCTGTTGGAGAGCAGATGGAAGCCGGGCTCCCGGATCAGCATCGACGGTGTCGCCCGGGACCTCGAGGTCTCCCCGACACCGGTCCGCGAAGCGATGGTCGCCCTCGAGCGCTCGGGGTTGGTCGAGTACGTGGCGCTGCGCGGATACGTGGTCGCCCCGGTGCTCGAACCCGCCCAGATGGCCGAGCTGCTGGACGCGCGCCGGGCGGTCGAGGCCGCTGCGCTCGAGCGGGCCTTCGAGGACGTCGACGCCCTGGTGGAGAACCTGGAGGCGGCGCACGCCGTGCACGGGGACGTGATCGCGCAGATCCGAGAATCAGGGGAGGTCACGTACGAGTTGCTGCAGGAGCACTTCCGGGCTGACTGGGGTTTCCACGAGGTCATCTTCGACCTGGCGGACAATCGGTATCTCACCCGGATGGTCGAGACGCTCCGCGGCCACACCCATCGCATGCGACAGACCTGGGCGGGCGGCCCACCGGCCCTCGACATCCACGAGGCCTACGAGGAGCACGGCCGCATCCTCGACAAGGTGCGCCAGCACCACCATGACGGTGCGCTGGACGCTCTGGCTCGGCACCTTGACGAGGTTCTCCAACGCTCGACGGCGGTCCCCGACGTCTCGATCGAGTAGGCGACGACATGGTCCCGGTCGGTGGTCCGCTGCTCGCCGGACCGACCGCACCCTCGAGCGGCTCGACGGCCGCTCGGTCCCCTCTGATTCCGTCCTCTCCTTCTGCGCTTGACATCCTGCGAGGCGTGCCGGAGGATAATCCAGGATCCTATTGGATAGTGAGTGGATCATTCGGGGCCTGAGCCCCTCCCAATGTTGGGACCGACCACGGAAGAGGACAACGATGCCCGCCACCGCCCCCCGTATTGCTCTGACCTTCGGCGACTTCTCGGGGATCGGTCCCGAGCTCGCCGTCCGCCTGCTCGCAGAGCCGGGAAATCTCGACAAGGCACAGGTTCTGGCCCTGGTCTCCCAGAGCGAGTTCGATCGTGCCTGCGCTGCGGCGGGAGTGACGGTGCCGACGGCGGACGTCCCCACCACCGGAGCGGTGCATCTGGTCGGCTCGTCGCGCCAGGACATCGATGTGCCGGTCGCCGAGGTGTCCGTCGCCGCCGGAACCCGCGTCATGGAGGATCTCGAGAAGGCGTTGGCGATGTTCAAGGACGGGCAGGTCGACTCGATCATGTTCCTCCCGCTGAACAAGACATCGCTCCACCGTGCGGGAATGCATGAGGAGGATGAGCTGCGCTGGTTCGCCAAGGAGCTCGGCTTCGACGCCTTCACCAGCGAGCTGAACTTCGTCCCGGGACTGACCACCTCGCGCGTCACCTCGCACGTCCCGATCTCCGAGGTCGCCCGGCACATCAGCGCCGACCGCGTGCGTCAGGCCGTTCGCCTGCTCCACCGGGTCGTGCTGGGCACCGGGGTCGAGCACCCCCGGATCGCTGTCGCGGCACTGAATCCCCATGCCGGCGAGAACGGCCAGTTCGGCCGCGAGGAGATCGACCACATCGCCCCCGGTGTTGAACTCGCCCGCGAGGTCGATGGCATCGATGTGAAGGGACCGTTCCCGAGCGACACCTTGTTCATCAAGGCGCGCGACGGCCAGTTCGACGGCGTGGTGACCATGTACCACGATCAGGGTCAGATCGCCGTGAAGCTCATGGGCTTCGACCAGGGCGTGACGGTCCAGGGTGGCCTGCCGGTGCCGATCGCCACGCCGGCTCACGGGACGGCCTACGAGATCGTGGGCAAGAACATCGCGCATCTCGGCCCGAGCCAGCGCGCGTTCGACATCTCCGTCGGTCTCGGAGCCCAGACTGCCGAGTCGCGAGCATCGTGACCCGCGGCTCCGCCGCGCCGGGCTTCGACTGACGGGACCTGCCGCGGAGCACGTGCGGGGGAGCGTGGACGCACCGCGTCCCCAGAGCTCCGCCCGGATCGCACCACCGAAACGCATCCACCGAAGAAGACCTGCGCCGATGTCGCGGTGAGGACTCGCCGCGCACGGCACCGCCACCACCTACGCGTCGACCATCGACGGTCGACCGTCTCAACGAGGAGATGACCATGAAACGACGTTCCCTTCTTGCTGCCGGAGCACTCGGCACGCTCGGCATGACGCTCGCCGCCTGCGGCGAGAGCGGCGGATCCGGCGAGGACGGAGAGTTCGATCCGGGCAATCGAGTGACCATGATCGTGCCGTTCTCCGCGGGCGGCGGGTCCGATATCGCCGGGCGCGCCATCGCCGCCGGGCTCGAGGAGGTCACCGGCTCGACGGTCACCGTGGAGAACCGCGTGGGCGGCTCTGGCGCGGTGGGCTACTCCGACCTGAGGAACTCCGAGGGGGACGGATCGGTCCTGCTCGCCTCCGAGACGGCGCTCAACACTCTGCCGATCGTCCAGGACGTCGACTTCACGTACGAGTCGTTCACCCCGATCATGAAGGCGGGCGAGGACTTCAACATCGTCGTCGTCGCCGCGGACTCGCCCTACCAGTCGATCTCCGATGTCATCGACGCCGCCAAGTCCGAGCAGCTCACCGCGGCGGTCTCCGGATCCACGGGCCCCGACCACATCGCGTGGAGCCTCATCGAGCAGGAGCAGGACATCACCCTGGAGCGAGTGACCTTCGAGTCGAGCTCCGAGGTGCTGGCCGCCCTGATGGGCGGGCACGTCCAGGTCGCGGCCTCCAACCCCGGCGAGCTCACCGGTCAGCTCGAATCGGGCGACATCCGGGCGCTGTGCGCCCTCGCTCCCGAGCGCTACGAGTACGAGCTGCTCGCCGATATCCCCACGGGCGCCGAAGAAGGCGTGAACGTGACCTTCGCCCAGTGGCGCGGTTTCATCGCTCCCGGCGGCATCGAGGATGCCGCACGGGAGTACTGGATCGAGAAGGCCAAGGAGTACGAGAAGACCGAGGCCTTCAGCGAGTTCATCGAGTCCAACATGCTCCAGCCCGTGACGGCGTACGGGGACGAGTTCGTCTCCTACCTCGAGCAGTACTCCGCCGACGTCGAGTCCGCGCTCGGAAACTGACGTCGTCTCGAGACGGGAGTGGGAATGACTGAGTCCACGATCGGGGTGACGCCTCGACGCACGAAGCCCAAGACCAGCGATGTCGTTGGCACGGGGATCCTGGCTGTGCTGGGCCTCGTGGCAGTGATCATGGGGCTCGGCTACGGGTTCCTCGGTGAGGACGGGCAGATCGGGCCCGGGTTCATGCCCGTGACGACCGGTGCCTTCATCGTCATCGCCTCGCTCACCGAGATCGCTCGTCTCTATCTCGCGCGGGACGGGCACGCTTCGGCAGGGCTCGGCGGCCTGGCCGACGAGCTCTCCGCCGAGGCGGCGGCCGTCCAGAAGTCCGCGCATGGCGAATCCGCTGACGACACCGCGTCGACGCCCGCCGAGGAGAAGGGCGAGGAGCTCGACACCTTCGGTCGCACTGCCAAGCAGCGCGCCCGCACGGTCCCTCTGATCTTCGCCGTCCTGCTTGCCGCCCTCCTGCTCACGCAGCTGATCGGCATGCTGCTCGCCCTGGCGACGATGATGCTCGCCCTCCTCCTCGTCATCGAGAGGAAGCCCGTCCTGCCCTCCGTGCTGGCATCCGCTGCCGTGCTGGTGGCGGCCTATCTGATCTTCGTCCAGATGCTCGGGGTCCCCCTGCCCCAGGGCCTGCTCGGAATCCTGTGAGGAGTCCTCGATGATCGACAATCTGATGCTCGGGATCGAGACCGCGGTCAGCCCGGAGAATCTCCTCTGGTGCGCCGTGGGCGTGGTCCTCGGGACCCTGATCGGCCTGATGCCGGGCCTCGGCTCCGCGACCGGTGTGGCCATCCTGCTGCCGGTGACCCTGACCATGGAGCCGGTGACCGCCCTCATCATGCTGGCGGGGATCTACTACGGCAGCCAATACGGAGCCTCGACGAGCTCCATCCTGATCTCGACACCCGGCGACTCGTCGTCGGTGGTGCTGACGCTCGACGGTTATCGCATGGCGAGGAACGGACGCGCCGGCGCCGCTCTGGCGATCTCCGCCATCTCCTCCTTCATCGCGGCGATCATCTCGCTGATGGTGCTGCTGGCTCTGGCTGCACCGGTGGCGTCGTGGGCCCTCAACTTCGGGCCCCCCGAGACGCTCGCGATCATCCTGCTGGGGATGGCGACGATCGTGACCTTCGCGGGCGAGAACATGCTGCGCGGGATCATCATGGCGGCCGCCGGGCTGCTGCTCGCGATGATCGGCACGGCATCGGGATTCACCACGGCCCGCTTCACGTTCGGCAGCATGAACCTGCTCAGCGGACTGGAGTTCGTCGCCGTGATGATCGGGATCTTCGCCATCGGCGAGGTCGTCCATCAGATCCACCGCGGCGGCGAGAAGCCGATCCGGGCGCGTCTGCGCGACCTGATGCTGACGAAGGACGAAGCCAAGCGGATTCTCCCGCCTGCCCTGCGGGGGACTTTCCTGGGCACCGCCCTCGGCGTCCTGCCGGGCGCCGGTGCCACGCTCGCCTCGTTCATGTCCTACGGGCTCGAAGGGCGCGTCAGCAAGCATCGCAAGGAACTGGGCAGCGGGGCCGTCGAAGGGGTCGCGGCACCGGAGGCGTCCAACAACGCCGCCGCGAACTCGAGCTTCATCCCCACCCTTGCGCTCGGCATTCCCGGGTCAGGCACGACGGCCATCCTCCTGGGGGCGTTCGTGATCTTCGGACTGCAGCCCGGCCCGATGCTCTTCGAGCAGCAGCCGGACCTGGTGTGGGGTCTGCTGGTCTCCTTCTTCTTCGGGAATCTGCTGCTGCTGGTGCTGAACCTTCCGCTGGCACCTGTCTTCGCCCAGGTGCTGCGGATCCCGTACAGCTACCTGTACCCGATCATCATCGTCCTCAGCATGGTCGGTGCCTACGCGGTGGGCAACAGCATGTTCGCCGTGTGGGTCGTGTTCTTCGCCGGTGCCCTCGGCTATTTCATGAAGCGCTACGGGTTCCCGGCGGCTCCGCTGGTGCTGGGCCTGGTGCTCGGCCCGATGCTCGAGCGCAGCCTGGTGCAGACCTCCTCGATGGGACACGGGAACCTGCTGATCGTCTTCGAGCGGCCGCTCTCCGCGTTCTTCATGGTGCTCGCGATCCTGGCCTTCGTCGGTCCGCCGCTCCTGGGCGTGATCAACCGCCGACGCGAGCGCTCCCGCCAGGAGAAGGCCGCGACGCCGGCGTGACGTCTCCGTCGTGACCGCTCTCGGCGGTGGCGGGGGTGCCGGTGCACCTTCGCCGCCGCCGCCCCCATCGGACGCCCCGCGGCGATGGCTTCCCAGACGGCCGATTGATCCTATAGGATCGAGGTACGGACGGACCCCTACGGAAGGACAGAGATGTTCACGGCGGAGAACTGGCCCATCGGGGCGAACATGCTGTCGTTTGGCAATCGGACCTCGGACGGCACCCCCACGCTGGAGGCCTCCTCCTCCGTCTGGGCGTCGCAGCTGCGCAAGGTCAAGGCCCTCGGCGTCGACCAGATCGATCCCACCGACGCCTGGCTGCCGCTCGCCAAGCTCAGCGACGAGCGGGTCGAGGAGTTCCGCCGGGTGCTGGACGGCGAGGGCATGTCGCTCTCCTCGATCTCCATGACCCGCAACTCGGTGGTCGACGTCGAGCACGGCGAGGAGAACCTCGCCGATGCGCTGCGCTTCATCGAGCTCGCCCCGAGCTTCGGCGTGGGCGTGGTGAACACCGGCTTCATGCAGGCCATCACCGAGAAGCAGGCCAAGGCCATCTGGTTCTGGCTCGAGGACGGCCACCACGACGACCCGGCGCTGCGCGACCTCGCGATCGAGCGCGTGCGCCTCCTCGGCGACGCCGCGGCGGCGCAGGGCATCCAGCTCAGCCTCGAGATGTACGAGGACACCTACGTGGGCACCGCGGATGAGGCCGTGTCCTTCGTCCAGGACGTCGACCACCAGGCCGTGGGCCTGAACCCGGACCTCGGCAACCTCGTGCGTCTGCACCGCGAGGTCGAGCCGTGGCCGGAGATGTTCGAGAAGGTCCTGCCGCACGCGAACTTCTGGCACATCAAGAACTACACGCGCGACTATGATCCCGCCACCGGCGCGTACGCCACCGCCCCGATGCCCCTGAAGACCGGGTACATCAACTACCGCCAGGTGATCGAGCGCGCCCTGGAGCTGGGCTACAGCGGACCCTTCTGCTGCGAGCACTACGGCTCCGATTCCCTCGGCGTCATCGCCGAGAACGTCCAGTACGTCCGGCAGGTGCTGACCTCCGCGCTCGCCTGAGCGCGCGGGGTCGCGCCCCGCCCCGTCCCGAAGAACGAAGGAGTTCTGATGGATCCGACACTGCTCGTCGCCCTCGTGGTCGGCATCGCGCTGATCATCGTCATCGTCCTGAGGACGCGCCTGGACGCGTTCTCCGGCCTGCTCATCGCCTCGGTGGTGATCGGACTGATCGCCGGGCAGTCGCTGCCCGGCATCGTCGGATCCATCAAGACCGGTTTCGGCAACACCCTGGCCTCGATCGGCATCGTCATCGGACTGGGCGTGGCCATCGGCAAGATCCTCGAGGTCTCCGGTGCCGCCCGGTCCATCGCCGTGGCCTTCCTCCGCCTGTTCGGCAAGGGGCGGGAGCCCTGGGCCATGACCAGCATCGGCGCGCTGATCTCGGTCCCGGTCTTCTGCGACTCGGGCTACGTGATCATGAACCCGCTGGCCCGCGCCATCGCCCGCGTGAAGCGGTACGGCTACGCGACCCTGGGCATCGCCCTCGCCGGCGGCATGGTCATCACGCACCACTTCGTGCCGCCCACACCGGGACCGCTCGGCGTGGCCGGCATCCTCGGGGCGAGCGTGGGCTCGGTGATCATGGTCGGGCTGGTCTTCACGGTCCTCATGATCCCGGTGGTCACGCTCTACGCGAAGTGGATCGGTCCCCGGGTGGAGCCGCTCATCGGCGCCGAGGTCCAGGAGGCCGTCTACGGCGATGTGCGGGCCGACCGCTCCCCGGCGGCCGTGGCCGCCGACGGCGGAGGGCGCACAGGCGCCGGCGGCTCCGCCGGTGCCGACGCCCAGGCCGGCTCCGACTCCGTCGACCTGGAGAGCCTCACGCAGGAGAGCCCCGAGCTGGGGGAGCGCCCGGAGGGAGCCGCGCCGCATCGGGTGGGACCCGTGCTGGGCCTGCTGCCGCTGGTGGTCCCGATCGTGCTGATCGTGATGAACACGGTCGTCTCCGCGCTCGACATGGACGCCCAGGGCACCGCCCTCCCCGCGGACTACGTGCCCTCCACCTGGGCGGGCCCGTTCGTGTTCCTCGGCGACCCGGTGATCGCCCTGCTGATCGGTCTGGTGCTCGCGGTCTATCTGCTGCTCCCGCGCTGGACGCCGCGGAAGACCAGCCATCGCTGGCTGGCCGACGCGGCGGCGGACGCCGGCCTGATCCTGCTGATCACCGGCGCCGGCGGTGGGCTGGGCCAGGTGCTGCGCGACACCGGGATCGGCGACGCCCTCGCCGAGACCATCGGCGCCCTGCCCCTGCCGTCCTTCCTGCTGCCCTTCCTCATCGCTTCGATCGTGCGCATCGCCCAGGGCTCGGGCACGGTCTCGATGATCACCGCCGCTTCGGTCACGGCGCCCGTGATGGCGACCATCGGTCTGGACCCGCTGGTCGCCGTGATGGCCTGCGTTTCCGGTGCGATGGTCTGCAGCTACTTCAACGACTCCTACTTCTGGGTGGTCACCCGCTTCCTCGGTCTCGAGGGAACGGCGGCCCTCAAGGCCCACTCCGGGATGACCACCGTCATGTGGGCCGCATCCATCCCGATGCTGTTTGTCCTGAGCCTCGTGCTCGGGGCGAGCGGCTGAGCAGCGGACCGCACCCGCGGCCCCGCACCCCTGCTGACCCCTATCGAACGGAGAGCATCATGTCCCTCGAGATCCGCACCATCCAGCCCTTCCCCGCCCAGCGGACCGCCGTCGTCACCGGCGCCGGCGCCGAGCGCGGCATCGGCCGGCGCGTCGCCCGCAAGCTCCTGGCCGAGGGCTGGAGCGTGGCTGCGGCCGACATCGACGGCGCCGCCGCCGAGGCCTTCGCGGCCGAGGTCACCGCCGAGCTGCCCGCCGACAGCGGCCAGAAGGTGATCGGCGTCGGCGTCGACATCTCCGACCAGGCCGCCGTCGACGCCGCCTTCGCGCGGATCGACGCCGAGATGCCCCCGGTCATCGCCCTGGTGAACCTCGCCGGCATCCCCAGCCCCCACTCGATCTTCGAGATCACCTCCGAGATCTGGGACCGGGTCATGGACGTCAACGGCAAGGGCACCCTGCTGATGACGCAGGCCGCGGCCCGTCGGATGATCGACGGCGGCGCCGGCGGGCGCATCGTCAACACCTCGTCGATCACCGCTCTCGACGGCGGCGGCACCTTCTCCAAGACCGGCTACGCGGCGGCGAAGGCGGCGGTGCAGGGGCTCACCCGCGGCACCGCCCGCGAGCTCGGGACGCACGGCATCACCGCCAATGTCATCCTGCCCGGCCCGATCGACACCGACATCATGGGCGGCACCCTCACCGACGACCGCAAGGAGGGCATGAGCGCGAACATCCCGCTGCAGCGCGTGGGCCAGCCCGAGGAGGTCGCCGGCCTGATCAACTTCCTGGTCAGCGAGGACTCCAGCTACGTCAACGGCACCTCGATCAGCGTCGACGGCGGCAAGCACATGCACTGAGCCCGACCGGCCCCGGGGCGCCGCCCCGGGGCCCTGCCGCCGCCGCGCCCCGATCCGATCACGAAGGAGCACCTGTGCCCGACTCCCCTCTCTCCGGCGCCCTCGAATTCGCGAGGATGCTCGCGGCCGGCGGCTTCCGCCTGGATCCCCTCGACGCCGCCCCCTCCATCGAGGACGTGCGGCAGCTCGCGCGGAAGCGCCTGCCCACCATGGCCTTCGACATCATCGACGGGGCCTCCAACCACGAGCTCACCGCCGACGCGAACGTCCGCGACCTGGCCGAGGTGACCTTCCGGCCCCGCTGGATGACGGACATCTCCCGGATCGACACCTCCACCACCGTGGACGGCATGGAGCTCGAGCGCCCCTACATCATGGGACCGCTGGGTCTGCAGCGCATGATCGGCGGCGAGGGGGAGATGGGCGCGGTGCGCGCCGCGGGGCGGGCGAACATCCCCTTCACCATCTCCACCGCCTCGAACTGGGCGATGGAGGAGCTCGCCGAGCAGGCCACCGGGCCGATCTGGTACCAGCTGTACATGTACAAGAGCCAGACCATCGTCGCGGACCTCATCGCCCGGGCACGGGCCATCGGCGCCGAGGTGCTGGTGGTGACCGTGGACGTCCCCCTGAACGGGAAGCGGTACCGCGATCACCGCAACGGCATGTCCATCCCCCCGAAGATCACCCCGCGCAACGCGGTCCAGGCCATCCGGCACCTGGACTGGACCCGCGCGATCATGAGGCCCCCGGCGATCGGGTTCCGCAATCTCAAGGACCAGATCCAGGGCGACAACGCCGTCTCGCATCAGGAGTTCGTCGCGAAGTACCTCGCGAACCTCTCGCTCACCTGGGAGGACATCCGCGAGGTGAGGCGGCAGTGGGACGGTCCGGTGTACATCAAGGGCATCCTCACCCCGGAGGACGCGCGGCGTGCCCGCGCCGCCGGCGCGCAGGGCATCTACGTCTCCAACCACGGAGGCCGCCAGCTGGACTCCTCGCCCAGCACCATCAGCGCCCTGCCCGAGATCGTCGACGCGGTGGGGGAGGAGATGACGGTCGTCTTCGACTCCGGCATCCGCACCGGTGACGACATCGCCAAGGCGCTCGCCGTCGGCGCCGACCTCGTCTCGATCGGCCGGGCCTGGGGCTACGGCAACGCCGCCTACGGGGAGCGGGGCGTGACGCACGTGCTGGACATCCTCGACGGCGAGCTCGAGCTGGCCATGGGACAGCTGGGCGCCACCAGCATCGACGCCCTGGATCGCAGCGTGGTGCAGTACCCCGAGGCCTGGCACGGCGCCGGCATGCACCGCGAACCCGAGCCCGCCCACCTGTCGATGCACGAGGGGACCGCCCGATGAGCGCCTCCTGGACCCTCGCCGTCACCGCCGACTACTCCGAGGACGACGGCTCGACCATCTACGGCGACATCGGCCTGCGCACCCTCGCCGAGCACGGCATCGCCTGGTCCCGCGTGGGCACCGAGGACGGGGTGCTGCGCCCCGGCGAGCTCGAGGGCTTCGACGCGGTGCTGCTGCTCAGCGGAGCCCGCCTGGGCCGTGAGCAGCTCGAGGGGGTCACGACGCTGCGGCACGTGGCCCGCTTCGGCGCCGGCTTCGACTCCGTGGACCTCGACGCCTGCGATGAGCGCGGGATCACCGTCACCAACGCCCCCACCGGGCTGCGGGTCCCGATGGCGCACACCG
Source organism: Brachybacterium sp. YJGR34 (assembly GCF_003347015.1). Classification (GTDB taxonomy): domain Bacteria; phylum Actinomycetota; class Actinomycetes; order Actinomycetales; family Dermabacteraceae; genus Brachybacterium. Next base: position 20,874 of record NZ_PNFB01000024.1, on the reverse strand, counting down.
CGCTGACCTTCCTCTTCGCCCTGGCCCACTCCCTGCTGCCGAAGGATCGCCTGGTGCGGGAGGCGGACTGGGGCCGCAAGGCGCAGTACCGCGGGCCCGGCCTGGACTCCGCGACCGTCGGGATGATCGGGCTGGGCGGGATCGGCCGCGAGACCGTGCGCCAGCTGCGCGCTCTGGACCTCGAGGTCATCGCGTGGAACCGCTCGCCTCGGCCCGAGTTCTGCGCCGAGGCGGGCATCGAGCAGCTCCCCTTCGACGAGGTGATCGCGCGCAGCGACTACCTCATCGTCACCGTCGCCGCGAACCAGGGCACCCGCCACCTCATCGGCGCCCGTGAGCTCGCGATGATGAAGGACACCGCCTTCCTCATCAACATCGCCCGCGGCGCCGTGGTCGACGAGCCAGCCCTGGTCACAGCGCTCCAGGAGGGAACGCTCGCCGGCGCCGGCCTGGACGTGTTCGAGGTGGAGCCGCTGCCCGCCCACAGCCCCCTGATCGAGCTGGAGAACGTGATCCTGACCCCGCACTCCCTGTGCTGGACCGCGGACTTCGCCCGCGCCACCGGGGCCGAGGTGCTCGGGGAGGTGATCGCGATGGCGAGCGGGCAGCGACCGCGCAACATCGTGAACACCCCGGGCGGGGCCGGGGAGACGTCATGACCGAACGCTCCGCGGCCGACGAGGCCCGCATCGCCGCGCTCACCGCCGTCGTCACCGGCGCCGCCTCGCCCCGCGGCCTGGGGCGCGGGGTGGCCCTGCGCCTGGCCGCCGAGGGTCGCCCGCTCGCCCTGCTGGACCTCGACGCCGAGGGGCTCGAGGAGGCCGCCGAGCAGGCGCGCGCCGCCGGCGCCCCGCAGGTCCTCACCGCGAGGGTCGACGTGGCCGACGCCGCCTCGGTCGATGCCGCGATCAGCGGGCTCGAGGAGGACCCGCAGCTGCCCGCCGTGGGCGCCCTGGTGTGCTGCGCGGGCATCGCCGATCCCACCCCGTTCCTGGAGCTGACCGGGGAGAGCTTCCTGCGGACGCTCTCGATCAACACCCTGGGCACCTTCCACCTCGCCCAGCGCGTGCTGCCGGGGATGCTCGAGCAGGGTCTGGGCCGGATCGTGGCGATGAGCTCGACCGCCGCGCAGGACGGCGGCGGGAACTTCTCGACCTCCGCCTACGCCGCGTCCAAGGCCGGGGTCGAGGGCCTGATCCGGGGCCTGGCCAAGGAGGTCGCCGGCACCGGCGTCACCACCGCCGCGATCGCCCCGGCCAATATCGACACCGACATCATGGGCGGGCGCCTCGAGGGGGAGCGGCGCGAGGAGTTCGTCGCCCGCACCCCGGTGGGGCGGCTCGGCACGGTCCAGGAGCTCGGCGAGCTGGTCGCCTTCCTCGTCGGCCCGTACGGCGGTTTCACCACCGGCGCCACCTACAACCTCAACGGCGGCCTGCGCGTCGGGTGATCGACGTGCTGTGAGCTTGCGAACGGTAGGAGGTCAGCCAGCAGGCGCAGCCTGACCGCGCCCCGCCGCCCCGTCGCGGCAGCGCGCGGCGGCCGCTCAGCGCAGGCGGGCGCGCGTGACGCGTGGGACGGACGACGCCGCGGCGTCGTCGGCCGCGAAGCTGCTCGAGAGCCGGGAGAAGGACCCCATCAGGTGCGCGCGCATCGCCGCCTCGGCGGCCTCCGGGTCGCAGGCCGCGACGGCCTCGAGGATCGCGGTGTGCTCCTCCTGTGTGGTGAGCCCCTCGGCATCGACCTGGTGGAGCCGGAAGACGTGCACGTGTGCGTGCAGCTGCTCGAAGGTGGTGGGCAGCAGGGGATTGCCCGCCGCCTCCATCAGGTGCTGGTGGAAGCGGCGGTCGTGCTGCGCCCGCCGCGCCTGCACCGCCCGCTCGCTGCCGTGGAGCGCGGCGAGGACCTCGAGCTCCTCGCGCAGGCGGGGCGCGGGATTGCTGAGGCGCTCGGTGGCGGCCTCGCGGGCGGCCCAGGGCTCCAGCAGCAGCCGCATCTCGAACAGTGCCACCAGGGCGTCGTGATCGATGAGCCTGGTGACCTCGTACCCGCGGGGCGCCGCACGGACCACCAGACGGTCGCCCTCGAGGCGGTGCAGGGCCTCGCGCACCGGGGTCTGGGAGACGCCGAGCCGCGAGGACTCCTCGAGGATCGAGATCCGCGCCCCGGGTTCGAGATCGTGCTGGACGATCCGGGTGCGCAGGGCCTCGTAGACGTTCTCCGGGGGATCCGACGCGGTCACTGCGGTCCTTCCTCGAGGGGTGGGGCGGTCAGCCGCCGAGCAGTCGGGGCAGCGCGGTGCTGAGGGCGGGCACGAAGGTGATCAGGGCCAGCACTGCGAGCATCGGCCCGAAGAAGGGCAGCACGCCCCGGATCACGCGGGTCACCGGCACCTTCGTCACCGAGGAGAGCACGAACAGCACCAGCCCCACGGGCGGGGTGAGCAGTCCGATCATCAGGTTGAAGATCATCATCACCGCGAAGTGCGTGGGGTCGATCCCGTGGACGTCGGCGATCGGCGCCAGGACCGGCACCAGGATGAGGATCGCGGCGGTGGGCTCGAGCACGGCGCCGACGACCAGCAGCACGATGTTCACCAGCAGCAGGAAGACCAGCGGGCGGTCCGTGATCTGCAGGATCAGCTCGCTCATCACCTGCGGGGCCTGCTCCCGGGCGAGCACCCATCCGAACAGGGAGGCGCTGGTGACGATGATCAGCACGCTGCCGGTGGTCTCCACCGTCGAGGCGGCGATCCGGCCCAGCGACTTCCCGGTGAGGGTGCGGTAGCACAGCGCGAGAATCGCGACGTAGGCGACGCCGAGGGCCGAGGCCTCGGTGGGCGTGACGATGCCGGAGAGGATCCCGCCGAGGATGATGATCGCGGCGCCGGCGACGGGGAGCGCCTTGGCCACGTCCGTGATCCGTCGGCGCATCGGCGGCTTCTCCAGCCGCAGGTGGTCGAGCTTCCGGGTCTGGACCCACACCATGAGGCAGAGCACCGCCACCAGCACGAGAGCCGGGACGATCCCCGCCATGAACAGCGAGCTCACCGAGAGCCCGGCGGTGACCGCGTAGATGATCGCGGGGATCGACGGGGGGATCATCGGGGCGATGAGCGAGGCGGCGCCGGTGATGCCGAGCGCGAAGCCCTCGGGGTAGCCGCGCTGCTTCATGGCCGGCACCTGGATGCGGCCCATCGCCGCGGCATCGGAGATCGCCGCGCCGCTCATCCAGGAGAAGCCGAAGCTGGTGGCGATGTTGACGTAGCCCAGCGAGCCGCGGACATGTCCGATCGCGCTGGTCGCGGCGTTGAACAGGCGGTCGGTGGCGCCCGAGACGTTGGCGAGGTTGCCCAGCAGGATGAACATCGGCACCGCGAGGATCGCGAAGTCGAAGACGCCCGAGGCGGTCTGTTGAGCGGCCAGTGCCGCCGTCGCCGTGTCGTCGAGGATGATGTAGACGATCGAGGGGATGAGCAGCGCGATCCACACCGGGACGCGCAGCGCGAGCAGGATCAGCAGCGCGCCGAACATGATCAGCAGGACCACGGGATCACAGCCCTTCCATCGCGGCGGTCTTCTCGACCGCATCGGGGATCTCCGCGGGGTGGCGGAGATACAGGACGATGTTCAGCGCCGTGTGGCCGAGGATCATCAGGTACCCCACGAGCACCGCGCCGTACAGCAGCGGCATCGGCAGACCGGTCGCGGTCATCGTGAGCGCCCGGGTGAGCACCATGAGCGAGATCGCGGCCCACACCATGTAGGCGCTGGCCGCCACGACCAGCAGCATCGCAATGATCTGCGAGGCCGTCGCGAGGCGCCGGGGCAGATAGACCGCGAGGATGTCCACGGCGATGTGCGCATTGCGGGAGGCCACGAAACCGGCGCCCACGAAGGTCAGCCACACCACCAGCAGGCGCGCGATCTCCTCGCTCCACGGCAGCGGCATGTTCAGCACGTAGCGGGTGAAGATCTGGAACAGGATGACGCCGAAGACGGCGACCAGCAGGCCTCCGGAGACGTAGCGCTCGAGGTCCACCAAGCGGGCGTAGGCCCACCACTTCTGCTCGTAGTGGTCGCGCTCGATGTACGCCTCCAGCGGCGGGGACTGGCCGTCGTGGGTGCCGGGGACGGGCTTGGGGGAGGACATGCTCACTGGACCGACTCCTGGATCTCGAGGTAGAGGTCGCCCCACGGCACCGTGTCCGGGAACTCCTCGGCGATGAGCTCCTGGAAGGCGGCGACGTCGACCTCGTCGTTGACCTCGATGACGTCCTCGTCCCGCCACTGCTGCAGCGTCTCCTGCTCGGCCTCGACGATGCAGTCGCGGGTGGCCACGCGCGCCTTCTCCATGGCCTCCTCGACCCCCTCCCGCTCCGCGGTGCTCAGGGAGTCCATGAAGCGCTCGGAGGAGATGATGTTGACGGCCTGGACCATGTGCCCGGTGAGGTTCAGGTAGTCCTGGACCTCGTAGAACTTCTGCACGTCGATGGTGGGGATGGGGTTCTCCTGGGCGTCGATCGCCCCCTGCTGGAGCCCGAGGTAGGCCTCGGAGAGCGCCATCGGGGTGGCGCTGCCCTGCATGATCCCGAAGCTCGTGATGTACAGCGGGGCGTCGGGGGTGCGGATCTTCAGGCCGACGAGATCCTCCGGCTCGGTGATCTCGACGTTCGAGGTGATGTGGCGGGTGCCGTAGTACCAGGTGCTGGTCACCCGCAGGCCGGTCTCGGCGGCCATCTCGTCGTACACCTCCTCCATGATCTCGCCGGTGGTGGCCTCGTCGAACTGCTCGACGTCGGTGAAGAGGAAGGGGGCGTCCAGCACGGCGGCGTCCTCGTACCAGATGCCGAGGAAGGAGGGGCCGACGACCCCCAGCTCGAGGCCGCCGGTGGCGATCTGCTCCGTGGTCTCGCCCTCACCGCCGATCTGGCCGGCGGGGTAGGTCTCCACGGCGAAGCCGTCGTCCGCGAGCTCGGAGCGCAGCGTCGCGGCGCCGCAGGTCTCGACCGGATGGCTGGGGTCGTACTGATGGGCGAAGCGGAGGACGCGGGCGTCGGGATCGACGGACCGCGCCTCGATCTGACTGGTGTCGACCGGCTCCCAGAGCCCGCACCCGGCCAGGGCGAGGACGGACAGCACGGCGGCGACCAGGGTGGCAGGCCGGCGCGAACGGCGGGGTGACGTCATCGTCACGGTCCTTTCCATACGAAGTGGGGACAACGTATAGAAACGTGGGCTCCGACACAAGAGGGGGCCAGTGCTCCGGTCCGGCGTCGGCGTCGGCGGGGTGCTGTGGTCGGCGGTCGGGGCTGGTCGCCGGGCGATATGGTCGACCCATGAAGAGGATCACCCTCGCTGACGTCGCAGCGCACGCCGGGGTCTCCCGGACCGCGGCGTCTCTGGCGGTGCGGGGGACGGGCCGTCTCAGCGAGGACACGCGCCGACGGATCAAAGCGTCGATGGACGAGCTCGGCTACACCTATCACCGCGGCGCTGCGAGCCTGCGGACGCAGTCGACGTCGCTGGTGGGACTGGTGGTCACCGATCTGAGCAATCCGTTCTTCGCCGAGATGGCGCTCGGCTTCGAGGCGACGCTCTCCGAGGCGGACATGGTCACGATCATCTCGAGCACCCGCGACAGCGCGGCGCGGTTTACGCGCCTCGGCCGCGCCCTGCTCGAGCATCCGGTCGAGGCGCTCGTGTACGTCCCCGTCACCGGGGGTCCGGAGGATCCGTTCCCGGGGGAGCGGACGCCGGCGCTCGCGGCGACCCGGGACCCCGGGACCGAGGTGCCCTTCCTCGGTGTCGACGACCGGCTGGGGGGTTATGTCGCCGCGAGGCATCTGCTCGAGGTCCATGGTCGGCGCCGCGTCGTCTACCTCGGCGGCCCGGAGGGTGCCGGGGTCCGCGGGCTGCGCCTCGAAGGAGTGCGCCGAGCCGTCGACGAGACGGACGGCGCTGAGCTGATCGTCCAGGTTCCGGGGGTGACGAGCGTGGCCTCCGGCGAGGCCATCGTGCGTCGATATCTCGAGACGGGGCATGACGCGGACGCCGTCATCTGTCACAGCGACCTGGTGGCCTTCGCGGCCTGCCGGGGTTTGCGGGAGAGGGGGGCGAGGGTTCCCGAGGACGTCTCCGTGGTCGGATTCGACGGGCTGGACCTCGGGCGAGTCTTCGACCCTCCGCTGACCTCGGTGTCCGCGGATCCCGCGGGGATCGGACGTCGATGTGCGCAGTGGGTGCTCGCCTCGCTCCGCGGCGAGGACGTCCCGGTGCGCACGCTCGTGGAGCCCGAGCTCATCGTGCGCCGATCGTGCGGCTGCTGAGGCCGGTCTCCGTCCCCTCCGGCCCTGCGTCGCTCCGTCCGCTCAGCCCTCGTCGGTGATCCGCACTTGACGGTCCCAGATACCCGACCTACGGTGGTGCATCGATTCAGCACTGGTGCGAAGATCGCTGCTGCATCGATGCAGCATCGGGCGCACGCGCCGGGGAAGCCCGCCGCCCTCCCTGTCGATCGATCGGGTGGCACAGGTGTCCGTGCTGTATCGATACATCACTCACGTCCGCCGGCACGGCCCGCCACGGAAGGCTCCGTATGTCCCAGGATCCACGACCAGACGTCGTCCTCATCCACTGCCATGACCTCGGTCGCTGGCTGCCCACCTACGGGATGTCGCGCGTCCCCGCACCCCACCTGTCCGCCTTCGCGGACGAGGCGATCGTCTTCGAGAACGCCCACGCCACCGCCCCCCTCTGCTCCCCGGCACGGGCGTCGCTCTTCACCGGGATGACCCCGTATCGGCACGGCGTGCAGGGACTGACGCACAACGCCTGGCGGTACCGGGAGGACGTCCTCACCGCGCCCGAGCGCATCAGGCCGCTCGGATACCGCTCCGCCCTCATCGGCCTGCAGCACGAGAACGTGGATCCCACCGTGCTCGGATTCGACGAGGTCCCGGGGCAGGGATTCCTTCCCCGGGCCGGACAGGTCGTCGACGCCGCCTCGGGCTGGTTGGACACCCTCGACCCGCTGCCGTCGCGAGACCCCCTGCTGCTGACCATCGGAACCTGGGAGGTGCACCGTCCCTGGCCCGCCGAGGACTACGTCCATGCCGACCCCTCGGACGTCGACGTGCCCGCCTATCTCCCCGACACCGCAGAGACGCGCGAGGACATCGCGGCGTTCTACGGCTCCATCGCCCAGTTCGATGCCGCCTTCGGACGCCTCATGGAGAAGATCGACCGGACGATGGACCCGGCGAGCACGATGGTCATCGTCACCACCGATCACGGTGCCGCCTTCCCGCGCGCCAAGAGCACCCTCTACGACGCGGGGACCGGCGTCGCCTTCCTGGTGCGACCGCCCGGGTCGTGGGACGTCGAGCCGCACCGGGTCGACCGCCTCGTCAGCCATCTCGACCTCACGCCGACCCTGATCGACCTGGCCGGGGGAGACATCCCGGACTGCCTGGAAGGTCGGAGCCTGCTCCCTCTGCTGCGCGGGCAGGATCCGGGCGGCGACGACGGCCGGATCGTCGTGACCTCCAAGACCCACCATGACGCCTACGACCCCAAGCGCGCCGCACGCACCCGAGACCTCGTGTACATCCGCAACTACGCGGAGGGGCCGCTCCTCGAGCTCGCGGCCGACCTCGAGGGGAGCATCACCCGTCGGGGCATGGGCGATGACCACCTCGCGCCCCGCCCCGCGGAGGAGCTCTACGACAGGTCGACGGACCCGGACGAGCTGACCTCCGTGCTCGATGATCCCGCGTACGGCGAGGACCGCCGACGACTCTCCGCGGCGCTCGATGCCTGGATCGCGATGACCGGTGACCCCGTCGGCGACGGCCCGGTCGCTGCGGCGCCGGCACGGACCCGCGCCGGGGACGGACTCCCTCCGGTGCCTGCCCTCGACCGAACCGCTGCCCGGACGACGAAGGATCTGACCTCATGATGTCGACATCTCCGCGCAACGGGCTCCTCGGACGTGCCCTCTTCTTCGGTGCCCTCGCCGAGCTGCTCTTCGGATACGACCTCGGGATCGCCGGGATCGCCCTGCTCTCGATCTCGGAGCAGTGGGAGATGAGCCCCGCGGTCTCGGGCTTCGTGGTGAGCTCGCTCCTGCTCGGGGCGACGATCGGCGTCGCCGTCGCCGGTCGCCTCGCCGACCGCTTCGGCCGCCGCCCCATCCTCATGCTGATCAGCGCGTTCTTCATCGTCGGCGGCATCCTCGCCGCCGTCGCCCCCGACGTGTCCCTGCTGATCCTCGGCCGGTTCATCATGGGCCTGGGCGTGGGAGGCTCCGCCAGCGTCGTGACCATCTACCTGGTGGAGATCGCCCCGACCAGGCATCGCGGGAAGATCGGCTCCCTGGGGCAGGTGATGGTCGTCCTCGGCATCCTGCTGGCATACATCGTCGGGTACGCCCTGCAGCCGTCCGACGCCTGGCGGTGGATGATCGGCCTGTCGGTGGTCCCCGGAGCGATCCTGGCCGTCGGCCTGGTCTCCATGCCGGAGAGCCCCCGATGGTTCGTCTCCCACGGGAGGCCGGGCGACGCACGACGATCCCTCGAGCGGCTCAGCCATCCCGACGTGGACGGCGAGCTCGCGGAGCTCGAGGCGGCGCATCACCGCAGCCCCGACCGCCAGGTCTCCCTCGGCGAGGTCCTGCGGCGGATGTTCTCGCCCGGTCTGCGACGCAACAGCATCGCCGCGTGCATCCTCGCCGCTCTCGTCCAGTTCACCGGGGCGAACTCGATCATCTACTACGCCCCGGCCGCGCTGATCGATGCCGGGTTCTCCGAGGGGGCCGCGGTCACGGCCAATGTCAGCGTCGGTGTCGTCAACGTCCTGTTCACGCTGCTGGGCCTGTTCCTGGTGGACCGCCTGCCGCGGCGCGCCCTGCTGACGGTCGGGATGTGCGGGATGACCACGGCGATGATCTACCTGGCAGCGGTCAGCCAGCTGGGGCCGGAGCAGTCCGCCGTGACGGGCTTCCTGACGCTCGGCGGGATGCTGCTGTTCCTCGCCTCCTTCGCCATGTCGTGGGGGATCCTGGTGCGCGTGGTCGTCTCGGAGCTCTTCCCCTCGGCCATCCGGGGAACGGCCACGGGCCTCGCCCTGCTCCTGAACTGGGTCGCCAACTTCGTCGTGGGACAGACTTTCCCGTCGCTCCTCGCCGTCAGCGCGACGCTGAGCTTCGGCCTCTTCGCCGTGATCGGCGTCTGTGCGCTCGTCTTCATCCGTCGGGTGCTCCCCGAGACCGGAGCGGGAAGCACCCTGGAGGAGGTCGCCTCCGACGAGCCCGTTCACGCTCGAGCCTGATCCGCGCCCGGGCCTGAGGAGGTCCTGCGTCCCGGAGTCCTGCGCCGCATCGCGTCACCGGGGCGCAGGGCTCCGGCCCTCCGGGGCTACCCCCGCGACGGGGACGTGTCGGTCATCGCGGACCGGCCCGGGCGCCGCCACGTGGTCAGCAGCAGTCCGAGCGCGGCGCCGCCCATGAGGATCCCCATGCTGGACAGGGCCAGGCGGTAGTCGCCCAGGTCCGCCTGCCCGTCGGGCGCCCGGAGATCGAGGATCACGCCGATCAGCAGCACGGCCAGCAGCGAGGAGGAGTAGCCGCCGATGTTCACCATGCCGGTCGCGGTGCCGATCGCGCGGCGCGGCACGGAGGTGCGGGCGAGGTCGAAGCCCACCGAGCAGGTCGCCGAGCCCACCGCGAGCGCCGCGATCAGCGGCATCAGCTGCCAGGCCGAGAGCTGGCCGGGCGCGAGCAGCGTCCCCACCCAGGCGAGGGACAGGATGCCGCCGGCGATCCACCCGAGCCGCGCGCGGTGCGCCGGGAAGCGCCCCGTGATCACCCCGATCAGGGGCCCGAGCGCCACCATGATCACGACATTGACGGTGAGCAGTGCTCCGATCTCCGCGGGACGGAGGCCCAGGCCGTTGGTCATGTAGGGCACGCCCCACATGAACAGGAAGGAGTTCACGCTCAGCAGCGTCAGCGCGTGGAGGAAGAAGCCGGACCACGCTCCGCGCGAGGTGAAGGCGTCCCGCAGCACCTGGCCGGCGCGCGCCGGCGGCGGGGGGACGGCCCCCGGCTCGCCCGGCGGCTCGTCCTGCACCACCGCGATCACCAGCAGCATGCTGACCAGCAGCAGGCCCGCCAGCGAGGCCCAGGCGGCGGTCCAGCCGACCCCCACCAGCAGGGCGAGGAAGGGGACCGCGGCGACCGCCTGGCCGAACTGGCCGATCATCGTCGCCAGCTGCGTGAAGACGGGCACCTGCGCGGTGGGGAACCAGGTCGCGATCAGCCGCACCACGCTGATCAGGGTGGCGGCGTCGCCGACGCCGGTGAGCATCCGGGCGCTGAGCGCGGTGGGGACGTTCGTGGCCAGGGCCAGCAGCACCTGGCCGGCGGCCATGGTCACCGCTCCCAGCACCAGCATCCGGCGCGGACCGATCCGGTCCAGCAGCAGCCCGGCGGGGATCTGGGCGGCCGCGTAGGTGCCCAGCTGGACCACGCCGAACAGGCTCAGCGCCGCGCCGTCCACCCCGAAGCGCACGGAGGCCTCGACGCTCGCCACTCCGAAGGAGGCTCGTCCGGAGACCGCGCACAGGTAGGCGAGGACCGCGACCGCCCACACCAGGTGGGCGCGGGTCACGCGGGGACGCTGTCGGGTCACGGGCTGCTCCTTGTCGCCTCGTCGGAGGACGGGCTCGGCGTGCCGGCGGGACGGGCCCGGTCCGGGACGCCGCTCCGCTGGGCCTATAGGATCTATGGCCTGGTCAGCGGCGTCAAGCGGGGCGGGCGGCGTCTCGTCGGTCGGGCGGTGCCGGGCGGACGCCGGGAGGGGGCGTCGCCTCGAGGATCGCCTGGAAGACGACGTCGACGCTCGGGGAGGGGGCGGCGCGGCGGTCGCGGGTGACGGCGACCCGTCGGCCCTCCGCCAGGGTGCCCACCGGGACCACCGCCATCCCCGAGGTGTCGGCGACCGCGGCGGCCAGGGCGTTCAGGACGCCGACGCCCAGCCCTTCCCGAGCGAGGTTCACGACCGTCTGCGGCTGCTCCGTCTGCCAGGCCACGGGGATCTCGAGCCCCCACGCCCGCAGGGCGCTGCCCGTGTCCGGATCGACCGCCTCCCCGGGCTGGGCCACCGCGATCAGCGGATGCTCGGCGATCCGCCGCGGGTCGATGCCCTCCTCGGCGGCCCGTCGGCGCGCCGCGTCGTCCTCGCCCAGCACCGGATGCCCGGGCGGCGCGAGGGCCGCGTAGCGCTCCGTCCAGAGGTGCACGCTCTGGAGGTCGTCGGGCGGGGGATCGCCCGCCGAGGAGTGGATCGCGAGGTGGTAGCGCCCCGAGACGATGCCGGAGACCAGGTCCTGCGTGGTGTGCTCGGTCAGCTCGATGCGGAGCGCGGGGTGGGCGGCGTGCACCGCCGCCAGCACGGCGGGCAGGAAGCCGGCGCTGACGCTGGGATGGCAGCCGATCACCACCCGACCGCGGAGCGTGCCGGAGTGCAGCTCCACCGCCTCGGTGCCGCGCTCGAGCGCCTCGAGCACGGCCCGGGCGTGGGGGAGGAAGGTGGTGCCCAGCTCGGTGGGCCGGACCGGGCGATGGCTGCGGTCCACGAGCGTCCCGCCCAGGGCCCGCTCGAGCGCGGCGACGTGCGTGCTGACCCGGGACTGCGAGCGGTGCAGGGCCCGTGCGGCCCCGGAGAAGCTGCCGTGGTCGACGACCGCGACGAAGGTCTCCAGCCAGTCCGTCTGGTCGACGCGGGGCATGGGCGTCCTCCTCGGGGTCGGCGGGCCGGGTCGGGTGGGGTCACGATCCGGTGTCGACGGGGGTCCGGTCGACGGCGGCGGCGCAGGTCATGCGCCGATGTGACCCACCTTACCAATATCGCATATAGGATTTCCGGATCCCGGATCGATCCCTCCTCGATGCCGCGCCGCGCCGTTGCTAGCGTGCTGAGCACCTCGATGCCGACCGCTCCGGTCCTCGGCACCCCGGTCCGCACATCGCCGTGCGGGCGGCCCGTGCGCAGCGAGGCGCACCTCCTCCCGACCCTCACGATGAAGTGGAGTCAGCCATGACGCGAACCGCCCGTCCCGCCCGTACCCGTTCCCTCCTCCGGGGGCTCGCCGGCACCGCCGCGCTCGCCCTGGTCGCCGCCGGATGCTCCGGTGGCGGAGGGTCCGCGGAGTCCGTCGACGACGATGCCGTCCAGGCCTGCAACGACATCAACACCGAGTACCCCAGCGGTCCCATCGAGCTGATCGTCCCCTGGGCCGCGGGCGGCGGCACCGACGGCGTGGCCCGCCTCATCGGCGACCAGCTCTCCGGCCAGATCGGCACCAGCATCAACGTCGTCAACCGCACCGGCGGCTCCGGGGTGGTCGGCCATCAGGCGATGGTCGACGCCGCCCCCGACGGACAGACCGTCGGCCTGGTCACGGTCGAGATCGGGATGATGCACCACCAGGGCCTGACCGACATCAGCGGCGAGGACCTCACCGCCATCTCGCAGATGAACGAGGACGGCGCCGGCATCACCGTCGCCGCCGACGCCGAGTGGGAGAACGCCGAGGAGCTGCTGACCCACATCGAGGAGAACCCGGGCGAGGTCACCGCCTCCGGCACCGGGCAGGGCGGCATCTGGCACCTGGCCCTGCTGGGCATGCTCATCGACAACGACATCCCCGTGGACGCCGTGAACTTCGTGCCCTCCGAGGGCGCCGCACCGGCCCTGCAGGAGCTCGTGGCCGGCGGCGTCGACATGACCACCAACGCCCTGGGCGAGTCCAAGACGATGCTCGACTCCGAGCGGGCGAAGGCGCTGGCCGTCATGGGCACCGAGCGCGATCCCGCCTTCCCCGACGTCGAGACACTCCAGGAGCAGACCGGCTCCGACTACTCGATGACCGTGTGGCGCGGCATCGCCGGGCCGCTCGAGATGGACCCGACCGTCGTCGAGGAGCTCGAGTGCCACCTGGGCCTCATCGCGGAGTCGGAGGAGTACAACCAGTTCATGACCGACTCCGGCCTGGGCGTGAAGTACGCCGGCGCCGAGGACTTCCAGACCCTCATGCGCGAGGACGACGCGGCCAAGGGCGAGGTCATGGAGGAAGCAGGGCTCGCGGAGTGACCGCCCAGGACACCTCGAGCGCGGCGGGAGCGCTGCGCGGGAACCTCGTGATCGGCGCCGTCACCGTGGCGGTCGGCGCGGTCGTGATCCCCTACGGCGCCTCGATGCCCTTCATCCGCGAGGGCATCCCGGGGCCGGGTCTGTTCCCCATGATGATCGGCGGCCTGCTGGTCCTGTTCGGTGCGCTGCTGGCCCTGACCAGCGTGCTCGCCGCCCGTCGCGAGCGACGGCATCGTGACGCGCTGGCCGCGGCCCACGCCGGCGAGGAGTCCGTCCCGGCCGCCGACGCGGCCGCCCCGGCCGAGGGCGCCGCCCCGGAGCCCGCGGTGATCTCCTCGGTGATCGACACCGACGTCGGCTCCGACGGCCCTCGGCGCTGGGTCAACGGCGCGATCCTCATGGGCGGCATCGTCTTCTTCGTGCTGTTCGCCGAGATCCTCGGCTTCCCGCTCACCATGGCGCTCCTGGTCACCGCGATCGTGTGGTCGCTGCGCGCGCGGTGGTGGGTGGCCGTCCTGACCGGCGCGGCGACCTCGCTCGCCCTGTGGGCCATGTTCGAGCAGGTCCTGATGGTCCAGCTTCCCGACGGCATCCTGCGGGGGTTCTGACATGATCGAGAACTTCCAGGGAGCCCTCACGCTCGTCGCCGATCCCACCACGATCCTCGTGGTGCTCCTGGCCGGGGTGTTCGGCCTGGTCATCGGCTCGCTGCCGGGGATGACGGCGACCCTCGCCGCCGCTCTGCTGGTGCCCTTCACCTTCTTCCTCGAGCCGGTGCCGGCGATCGCGGCGATCATCACCATGTCGGCGATGACGATCTTCGCCGGGGACATCCCCAGCGCCCTGCTGCGCATCCCCGGCACCCCCTCGAGTGCGGCCTACACCGAGGACGCCTTCGCGCTCACCCGCCGTGGCAAGGGCGCGCTGGGCCTCGGGGTCTCCCTCGTGGCCTCGGTGATCGGCGGCCTCGTCGGCTCCGTGGTGCTCATCTTCGTCTCCCCGGTCCTGGGCGAGTTCGCGCTGCGCTTCACCAGCTACGAGTACTTCTGGGTGGCCGTGCTGGGGCTGACCGCCGCGGTCATCGTCTCCCGGGGCTCGCAGCTCAAGGGCGGCATCGCGCTCATGGCGGGGCTCCTGATCTCCACCGTGGGCCTCGACGTCACCCTGGGGCACCCCCGCTTCACCTTCGGGGAGGAGCAGCTGTACCGGGGCGTCGACTTCATCGCGGCGATGATCGGCCTGTTCGGCCTCTCGGAGGTGCTGCGCGCGGTCACCGCCCGCAAGGGCGAGTCGATGCCGATCCCGAGGGTCGACGGGGCCGGCGCGATCCGCCCCACCTTCCGCGCCGTCTGGCGGAACAGGGGCAGGATCGCCACCGGCTCCGGCATCGGCGGCGTGGTCGGCGCGCTGCCCGGCGCCGGGGCGGACATCGCGGCCTGGATCGCGTACGCCGTCACCCGCGCCACCAGCCGGATCCGGCCGGGGGGAGCGAGCACGGGGGCCGAGGGCGCCGAGGAGGCCCGCGACGCCGAGGACGATCGGCGGGTGGAGGCGATCTCCGGCGCCGCCAGCGCGAACAACGCGGGCATCGCCTCCGCGTACGTGCCCACGCTCGCCTTCGGCATCCCCGGGGACACGATCACCGCGATCCTCATCGGCGTGCTGCTGGTCAAGGGCATCACGCCCGGACCGGATCTCTTCCTCTACCAGACGGACACGCTGTACGCGCTCTACCTGCTGTTCATCGTGGCGAACCTGCTGCTGCTGCCGCTGGGCTTCCTGCTGATCAGGGCCTCGGGCTTCGTGCTGCGGATCCCGCGCTCGGTGCTCATGGGCCTGATCGTGGCGATCTCGATCTGCGGCGCCTTCGCCATCAACAACGGCTACCTCGAGGTGGGCCTCATGGTCGCCTTCGGGATCCTCGGCTACCTCTTCGAGAAGGGCGGCATCCCGCTCGCGCCGGTGGTGCTCGGCATCGTCCTGGGGCCGATCGTGGAGCGGAACTTCATGCAGTCGGTGATCAAGACCAACTGGGATCTCACCCAGTTCTTCACCCGGCCGATCAGCGCGGTGCTCATCGTGCTGGTGGTGCTGGCGATCGCCTCGGCCCCGCTGACGGGCTGGCTGG
Source organism: Brachybacterium sp. YJGR34 (assembly GCF_003347015.1). Lineage (GTDB taxonomy): Bacteria > Actinomycetota > Actinomycetes > Actinomycetales > Dermabacteraceae > Brachybacterium. The sequence goes on along the minus strand of NZ_PNFB01000024.1, from coordinate 5,593 downwards.
GGCGGCGCTCGGCGCGGGCCGCCGAGCTGCGGGCCGCCGGGGCGGGCGGCCCCGGGGCCGCGGACGGGCCGGACGCTCCCGGCCCGCTCCCGTGAGCGCCGCGACGCCCCCGGAGGCCGGTCCCCGGGGGCGGAGGGCCCGTCCGGGCCCCACGCGCTCAGGAGCGCACGCGCAGCGTGGTCATCCCGCCGTCGATCGGCAGCAGCACACCCGTGGTGGAGCCGTTGCGGGGGGAGGCGAGGTAGCAGTGCGCCTCGGCGACCTCCTCGGGCTCGACCAGCCGGCCGTGGGGCTGGCGGGCGTTCAGCGCCCGGCGCTCCGCCTCGGGATCCTCGGCCTTCTCCAGCAGCCGCCCCACCCACGGGGTGTTGGCGGTGCCGGGCACGACGGCGTTGACGCGGATCCCCTCGGGGACGAAGTCCGCGGCCATGGCCAGCGTCATCGACTGCACCGCCCCCTTCGAGGCCGAGTACAGCACCCGCTCGGGCAGGCCCAGCATGGAGGCGATCGAGGCGGTGTTGACCACCACGGCGTGCTCCGAGCGCCGCAGATGGGGCAGCGCCGCGCGGGTCACGCGAGCCACCGAGACCACGTTCACGTCCAGCACCCGCGCCCACTCGGCGTCGTCGTTGGCGTCGACCTGGCCCTGGGCGCCGATCCCGGCGTTGTTGATGACGATGTCCAGCCCGCCGAGCTCGTCGGCGGCGCGATCGACCGCGGCGGTCACGGCGGCGGTGTCGGTGACGTCGACCCGGATCTGCAGCGCGCCCTCGGGGGCGCCGGTCGGGTCGAGGTCCAGGGCCGCGGTGCGTGCGCCGCGCGCATGCAGCGCCCGGATCGTCGCGGCGCCGATGCCGGCGCCTCCGCCGGTGACGAGCGCGCGCAGTCCCGCGAACTCCGCTTCCTGGGTGACGGTCATGGGGATCCTCCTCGTCGAGTGATGGCCGCCCCAGGATAGGTGAATCATCCGATGTCCCACGATCCGTCCCACTGTGAAGGAGCACCCGTGCGTGCACTCGTCCTGGCCGACTACCACCGCCTCGACCTCGTGGAGCGCCCTCGGCCCGAGCCGGGCCCCGGCGAGGTCCTCCTGCGCGTCGCCGCCACCGGCATCTGCGGCTCCGACGTCCACGGGTACACGGGCGAGAACGGCCGCCGCGTCCCCGGGCAGGTCATGGGCCACGAATCCTCCGGGACCATCGCCGCGCTGGGCGAGGGGGTGGACGGGTCCGCCCTGCCCGTCGGCGCCCCGGCGACCTTCAACCCGGTGATCGTGCCCGAGGAGCAGGCCCAGCGCTATCGCGGCCGCGAGCAGCACTGCCCGGACAAGACCGTCATCGGCGTGGCCGCCGGATACCAGGCCTCCTTCGCGGAGCACCTGCTGGTCCCGGCCCGCAACGTGGTGCTGCTGGGCGCGGCGATGCCCCTGCATCTCGGTGCGCTCATCGAGCCTCTCGCCGTGGCCCTGCACGCCGTCCGCGTCGGCGGGGCGCGGGCCGGGCAGCGCGCCCTGGTGGTCGGCGGCGGGCCGATCGGGCAGAGCGTCGTGCTCGCCCTGCGCAGCGCCGGGGTCACCGACATCGTCCTCTCCGAGCCCTCCGCCGCCCGCCGCGAGCTGGTCGCCGCGCTGGGCGCGCGCGCCGTCGGCCCCGAGGACGGTCCCCTCGCCGAGCAGGTCCGGGCGGTCCTCGGCGCCCCGGCGGACCTCGCGATCGACGCCGTCGGCCTCAGCGCCACCCTCGAGGGCGCCCTGGCCTCGACGGCGCTCGGCGGGACGGTGGTCCTGGTGGGGATGGGCAGCCCGAGGGTCGAGCTGCCGGCCTTCGCGATCAGCACCGAGGAGCGGGCGGTGCTGGGCTCCTTCACCTACTCCGCCGAGGACTTCCGCGATGCGGCCGCCTGGGTCTCCGCCCACCCCGGGCAGGTCATGCCGCTGGTCAGCGACATCGTCCCGCCCGAGCGGGCGCAGGAGTCCTTCGCCGCGCTCGCCGCGGGGGAGGGGCCGGCCGGGAAGATCCTGGTGCGCTTCGACGAGCAGGGGGCGGCGGCATGAGCGCCCATCAGCGCACCATCGCCCATGTCCGGGCCTACACGGTGACCGGCGGCGGCGCCGACTACCACGACCAGGGCGCCGACCACTGGATCGACGACCACATCGCCACCCCGATGTCGATCTACCCCGAGTACGCCGCCTCCCGGCAGTCCTTCGGGCTCAACGTGCTGGGCACCCTGATGGTGGAGGTCGAGGCCGACGACGGCACCGTCGGCTTCGCCGTGTCCACCGGCGGCGAGCCGGCCGCCTGGATCGTCGAGAAGCACCTGGCCCGCTTCCTCGAGGGCGCGAAGGTCACCGACATCGAGCGGATCTGGGACCAGATGTACCGCTCGACCCTGTTCTACGGGCGGCGCGGCATCGTGCTGAACACCATCAGCGCCGTCGACCTCGCGCTCTACGACCTGCTGGGACGGCTGCGTCAGGAACCGGTGTACGCGCTGCTGGGCGGGCCGGTGCGGGATGAGCTGACCATGTACGCCACCGGTGCGCGCCCGGACGTCGCGCAGCAGCTGGGGTTCATCGGCGGCAAGATGCCGCTGCACCACGGCCCGGCCGACGGCGAGGAGGGGATGGAGGCGAACATCGCCCTGCTCGCGGACATGCGCGAGCGGGTGGGCGAGGACTTCTGGCTCATGTACGACTGCTGGATGTCGCTGGACGTCGACTATGCCACCCGCCTCGCGCACCGCGCCCACGAGCACGGCCTGCGCTGGCTCGAGGAGGCGCTGATCCCCGACGACTACTGGGGCTACGAGCAGCTGCGGCGCAACGCCCCGGCGGATCTGCTCATCACCACCGGTGAGCACGAGGCCACCCGCTGGGGGTTCCGTCAGCTGCTCGAGCGGGGTGCGGCGGACATCATCCAGCCCGACGTGGGCTGGTGCGGCGGCATCACCGAGCTGCTGAAGATCTCCGCGCTCGCCGACGCGCACGGCACGATGGTCGTCCCGCACGGGTCCAGCGTGTACTCGTACCACTTCGTCATCACCCGCACGAACAGCCCGTTCAGCGAGTTCCTCATGATGCATCCGAGCGCGGAGGAGATCGTCCCGATGTTCTCCCCGATGCTCCTCGGCGAGCCGGTGCCCGAGAACGGGAGGATCCGCGTACCGGACACACCGGGCTTCGGCGTCGAGTTCAACCCCGAGATCCCCACCCACCGCCCGTACACCCACTGACCCCGGCAGACATCGGAGGTATCGCTCCGCGGTCCGGCCCCCGGGCGCCGCCCGGGTCCTGGCACAGTGGGACGGCCACCTCGATGCCGGCACCCCCTTCGAAGGAGAGACCATGGAACTGCGACGACTCGGCCCGATCGGCCAGGAGCGGCCCGCCCTCGTCAGCGACGGCACCACCTATCGCCTCGACGGCCTGACGGACGACATCACCGGGGCCTTCCTCGCAGGCGGCGGCCTCGAGCGGGCCGCCGCCGCGCTCGCCGCCGGCGAGCTGCCCGTCTGGGAGGACGCCGGGGCGGAGCGCATCGGCGCCCCGATCGCCCGTCCCGAGGCCGTGATCTGCATCGGCCAGAACTACGCCGCCCACGCCGCGGAGTCCGGGGCGGAGCCGCCCGCCACCCCCATCGTGTTCTTCAAGCACCCCAACACCGTGGTGGGGCCCCATGACGAGGTCCCGATCCCGCCGCGCGCGACCAAGGTGGACTGGGAGGTCGAGCTGGGCGTGGTGATCGGCCGGCGCGCCGCGTACCTCGCGGACGAGCAGGAGGCCCTCGAAGTCATCGCCGGCTACGTCACCAGCCACGACGTCTCCGAGCGGGACTTCCAGATCGCCGAGTCCGGGGGGCAGTGGTCCAAGGGCAAGTGCGCGGAGAACTTCAACCCGGTGGGCCCGGCGCTGGTGCCGGCCGCCGAGGTCGCGCCCCAGGCGCTGCGTCTGTGGTCGAGCGTGAACGGCGAAGCCCGCCAGGACTCCACCACCGCGGACATGATCTTCTCCGTCGCGCAGCTGGTCCACCACCTCTCGCAGTACATGGTGCTCTCGCCCGGTGACCTCATCAACACCGGCACCCCGCAGGGGGTGGCCCTCTCCGGGCGCTTCCCGTATCTCGCGGACGGCGACGTCGTCGAGCTCGGCATCGAGGGGCTCGGTGCGCAGCGGCAGGTGTTCGTCCAGCGCAGCTGACCTGCACCGGCTCGGCGGAACCCCCGCACAGCGCCCCGGCGGCCCCTCGTGGTCGCCGGGGCGCTGTGCGTCGAGGCGCACCCTTCCGCGGGGCGGCCTCGGGAGGGCAGGGTGATGGGGGACACCCCGCTCCTCTGGTCAATATCCAATAGGATCGCTATCCTCAAGGCATCATCACGAGCTCGCCGCGGGTCCCCGGGACCTCGACGGGCCGCGGCACAGGCGCCCTCCTCGCGGGCGGCGCATCGCTCGGACGAAGGAGTTCCCTCATGACCATCTCCACCGTGACCATCGTCGGCGCCGGATACATGGGCGGAGGCATCGCCCAGGTCCTCGCCATCGCCGGCTTCGACGTGACCATCGCCGATGTCAGCATCGACACCGCGAACGCCTCCCTCGAGCGCCTGCAGAAGGAGGCGCGCGACTTCGAGGAGCAGGGCCTGTTCGCCCCCGGCAGCGCGGACCTCGTCGCGAAGAACATCTCCGCCGGCAAGTCCATCGAGGATGCCGTCGCGGACGTCGACTTCATCGAGGAGGCCGTCTTCGAGCGGCTCGACGTCAAGCGCGGCGTGCTGGGGACGATCTCCCAGCACGCCCGTCCCGACGCGATCATCGGCACCAACACCTCGACCATCCCGGTCAAGGAGCTCGAGAGCGCGGTGACGAACCCCGAGCGGTTCCTCACCGTCCACTTCTCGAACCCCGCCCCCTTCATCCCGGGCGTGGAGCTCGTCGCCGGCGAGGCCACCGCGCCGGAGGCCGTCGCCGCCGTCAAGGAGCTGCTGGCCGCCTCCGGCAACCAGGGCGCCCAGGTCGCCGACACCCCGGGCATGGTCCTCAACCGCCTCCAGTACGTGCTGCTCAAGGAGGCCACCGCGATCGTGGAGGAGGGCGTGGCCACCGCCGAGGACGTGGACACCATCGTCCGCACCACCTTCGGCTTCCGCCTGGGCTTCTTCGGGCCCTTCGCGATCGCCGACCAGGCCGGCCTGGACGTCTACGCGAACTGCTTCGTGACCTTCGAGGACGCCTTCGGCGACCGTCTGGCCACGCCGGAGCTGCTCACCGAGTCCGTCGCCGCGGACCGCAAGGGCGTCAAGAACGGCAAGGGTCTGCTGGGCGACTACGACGAGACCACCAGCGCCGAGCTGATCGCCTACCGCAACAAGGCCTACGCCAAGATGTCGCAGCTGCTCGCCGAGCTCGGCCCGGCCCCGAAGGCCGCCCCCACGGCCGAGTGACCGCCGGCGCGCCGCGCATCCCGCGGCGCGCCCTCCCGTCGGCCCTCGCGCCGTCGGCCCCGCACCATCCATCCCCTCAACCCTGTCGGGTCCATCCCGTCGGCCGGGCACTGCTGCCCGGGGTCCCCGTGCAGCGCTCGGGACCCGGGCAGCA
>NZ_PNFB01000023.1 GCF_003347015.1 Brachybacterium sp. YJGR34 | reverse complement strand
CGGGCCTCAGCCCTCGACCGGGGAGATCTCCCCGCGGAACATCTTCAGCACGACGAAGTTGTCCGCGTACGGAGCGTTCTGCAGGATCGGGTCGTCCTCCGCCGGGAAGCCCTGCACCCGGACGCCCTCGAGCGCAGGGTTGTTCCCGTAGCGCTCGAAGATCGGGATGATGGGCAGGAGCTCGTTGAAGGCGAGAGCGACGGTGGAGACGTTCTCCCGCTGCTCCTCGAAGTCCAGGCCCTGCCCCGATTTGGTCACCAGCGCCTCCAGGTCGACGGTCCCCTCGGACGTCTCGACGTCCTGCAGCGGGAAGCCGTAGCCCTTGCCACCCTGGTTCTTCGCGATCGGGATGTTGTGCGTGAACAGGTCCGTCACGAAGGAGAAGTGCGGGTGCGGGTGGGTCGAGGAGCCCCAGGACTGGATCGCCATCTCGAAGTCGCCCTTGTCGATGTCGATCGGTGCCTGCTTGTCGTCGAGCCCGCGCGCGGTGACCTGGATGCCGAAGGCGGTGAGCTGCTCGGCGACGTTCGTGCCGGCGGCCGACCAGTCGGCGTAGGTCTGCGGGAACTGGATCTCGTAGGCGGCCTCGTCCCCCTCGGGGGTCATCCAGGTGTCCCCGGACTTGGTCCAGCCGGCCTCCTCGAGCAGCGAGGTCGCCTTTTCCAGATCCAGCTCGTAGGAGTTGATCTTGCCCTTGACGTCATCCGTCAGCCACTCCTCGACCAGGACGTCGGAGAAGCCGACCATCGACTCCACCGCCACCCCGGACTCCGCCAGGGAGATCTGCCCGTTGGTCTCGCGATCGATGAGGTGCGCGAAGGCCTGGCGGGTGCGGACGTCGGCGAACTCCGGGAATCGGTCCTGGTTGAGGTACAGGGCAGGACCGGAGTACACCGGCGGCCGCAGGATCGTGTACCCCGCGGATTCGAAGGGGTCCTCCGAGGCCGGTGCGAAGCCGTGGGTGGCGTAGTCGACGTCCCCGGACTGCACCAGCGAGGTGATCTCGGTGGTCTCGCCGTTGTACATCACCACGGTGTCGAAGGTGACCTGGTCGGCCCCGAACCCGGTCTCGTTGCGCACCAGCGTGAGCTGGGTGTTGGTGATGGTGTCGTAGTCGAAATCGTAGGGACCGGAGACGATGACGTTCTCGGGCCGGAAGGACTGGAACTCGGTGCCCAGGGCCTCGCCGTCGCCGTCGTCCATGGTGCCGCCGGCGTCGACGACCGCCTTCGCCCGCTCCGCCCACTCCCCGTACTGCGCGGTGGAGAGGATGTTGGACTTGAGGATGTAGCGCTCGAGCACCGAGGGCGGGTCCTCGAAGCTGATCACCACGGTGGCATCGTCCGGGGCCTCGAGGCCGGTGATGAAGTCCCAGGACGGGGCGCGCTGGATGAACTGCACGTACAGCGTGGTCAGGAAGTCCTGCGAGGTCAGCGCCTCGCCATCGCTCCAGGTCAGCCCCTCCTTGAGGGTGACGGTGAGGGTCCCTCCCTCGGCGTCGAGCTCATGGGAGTCCGCGATGAGGTACTCCCATTCCTGGTCCGCCCACAGCCACAGCGCCGGCGGCGGCAGCAGCAGGTCCCGGTAGGGGCCGTCGCCGAGGATGACCGTCGGCACGGCGGCATAGGGCATGGCGGCGAAGTTGAAGTGGCCCTCCGGCGGAGGCAGGAACGGCCAGGCGCCGTGGAAGGCGCCGCCGCCCCCACCGCCGCCGCCGTCGCCGGATCCGTCCGGCTCGGCGGGCGAGCAGGCGGCGAGGCCGGCGCCGGCGGCCGTGGTGAGTCCGACGGCCTTGAGGACGTCGCGTCGGGTCAGATGGGTGCTCATTGCTACTCCTTGGTGGGATCGACGGGGTCGTCGAGGTGGTCCGCCATCGCCTCGTCGCGATGGCGTCGTCGGGTGCTGAGGAGCCGCGCGGCCACGGAACCGGCGATGATCCCGAGGCCGAGCAGGAGAGCGAGGAGGCTGACGACCCTCTCGGCCGTGCCCGCCTCGGTGAGGGGGAGCATGAGCGCCGCGCCCACGCCCACGAAGCAGCCCAGGGACAGCAGCGCCCGGCTGGCCGCATCGATCATGGCGATGCTCCTCCCGCTCCCGCGGCGCCGGCCGGGGCCGCCGGCCGCGGATCGGTCACGACCATGCAGGCGACCTCCTGCTCAGGGGCCGCCGGCGCCCTGCTCAGCAGCGGCACGGTCTGCGAGCAGCGGTCCTCGGCGAGCGGGCAGCGGGGGTGGAAGGTGCAGCCGCTGGGCAGGTCGGACAGGCTCGGGATGTCGGCGCTGAGCAGACCGCCGCCGGCCTTCTTCTGCCGGGCCAGCTCCGGGTCGGGCTCCGGGACGGCATCGAGCAGGGCACGGGTGTACGGGTGCTGCGGGTGATTGATGACCTGCGGGGTGGGCCCGACCTCGACGATCTTGCCGAGGTACATCACCGCCGTGCGCCCCTCCCAGGCGAAGTACTTCGCCAGCGCCAGGTCGTGGGTGATGTAGATGAAGCCGACGCCCTCCTCCGTCCGCAGCCGCGTGAGCATGTTCAGCAGGCTCACGCGGATCGACACGTCGAGCATCGAGGTGGACTCGTCGGCGATCAGCAGCCGCGGGGAGAGCGTCAGCCCCCGGGCGACGGACACCCTCTGACGCTGCCCTCCCGAGAGCTGGTGCGGGAACTTCTCGCGGTAGCTCTCCGGCGGGGTGAGGTCCACGGTCCTCAGCAGGTCGTCCACCCGCTCCTCCACCTCGGCGCCGCTGCGGGCCAGGCCGTGGCGGCGCAGCGGGATCGACAGCGTGCTGCGCACCGAGCGGATCGGGTTCAGCGAGGCGTAGGGGTCCTGGTGGATGTACTGCACGGCGCGGCGGTACTCGCGGCGCTCCGCACGGCTCATCTCCGCCAGGTCCCGGCCCTCGAAGCGCACGGCGCCGGAGCTCGGGGCGGCCAGCCCCGCGGCGAGCCGCGCCGTGGTGGTCTTGCCGCTGCCGGACTCCCCGACCAGGCACAGCACCTCCCCTTCGCCGACGCTGAGGGAGACGTCGGAGACGGCGGGCAGGTCCTTGCCCTTGACGTGGAACACCTGTGAGGCGCCGTCGAGCTCGATCAGCGGAGCGGCCCCGGATGCGGACTCAGGCACGGGCGATCACCTTCCGTTCGTGATGGACCTGGTCGTGGTGGATGCAGGCCGCGGCATGGGTCATGTCCGCGGGCCGCTCGGTGAGGGTGATGAGCTCCGGCTCGGCCGCGCGGCACTCGTCGGTCGCGAGCTCGCAGCGCGGCGCGAAGGCGCAGCCGGGCGGGAGGGTCGCCAGCGACGGCGGCGCCCCGGGGATCGAGGCGAGCTCCGGGAGATCGCCGCTGACCGGCGGCACCGCGTTGATGAGCTTCGAGGTGTACGGGTGCTTCGGGGCGGTGAAGATGTCCTGCGTGGTGCCGGTCTCGATGACCTTCCCCGCGTACATCGTCACCACCCGGTCCGCGAGCTCGGCGGCGAGCGCGAGGTCGTGGGAGATGAAGATCATCGCGAAGCCGTACTCCTCGCGCAGCTCCGCGAGGAGGTCGATGACCGTGCGCTGGGTGAGGATGTCCAGTGCCGTGGTGGGCTCGTCGAGCACCAGCAGCCGGGGGCGCAGGAGCAGCCCGGTGGCGATCAGGGCACGCTGCTTCATCCCGCCGGAGAGCTCGTGGGGGTAGCTGCCCAGCACGCGCTGCGGCTCCAGGCGCACCGAGCGCAGGGCCTCGGCGGAGCGCTCGAGGATCTCCTTGCGGCTGATCCGGGCGCGGCTGTGGTCCCGCAGCGTCTCGGCCATCTGCTGGCCGATCGTGAGCACGGGGTTGAAGGCGTTCTGGGCGCCCTGGAACACCATGGCCGCCTCGGACCAGCGCCAGCGCCGCAGCTGCGCGGAGCTCATCGCCGTCACCTCGCGGGTGCGGCCGTCGTCTCCGGTGTAGCCGATCGTGCCGCCGGTGATCTCGCCGAGGGTGGGCAGCAGGCGAAGCAGGGCCAGGCCCAGGGTGGTCTTGCCGCTGCCGGACTCGCCGACCAGGGCGAGCGAGCTGCCGGGATAGAGGTCGAAGCTCACCCCGCGCAGGGCCCGCACGCGGGTGTGCTTGCCGGTGCGGTAGGCGACCTGGAGGTCGCGCACCGACAGGACGGGGGCCTCGGCGGGGCCGGTGGTCGCGGGGGCGTCGGGGTCGGTCTCGGGGCCGACGGGACGGGGCGTGGTGTCGGTCATCAGCGGTCCCTCAGTCGGGGGTTGAGGATCTCTTCGAGGGTGCGGGTCAGGAGGATCAGGCCCAGCTGGAGCAGGACGATCATCGTGACCGGGGCGATGATGTAGGGCATCGCGTCGGGGTTGAACATCGCGCCCTTGGTCCACGCGTCGTTGATCATGATTCCCCAGTTGGTGCCCCGCTGCGGGGCCAGGCCCAGCAGGTAGAGGCCCACCATCGCGTAGATGGCGTTGGTGACCGCGATGATGAAGTTGATGAGGATGTAGCTGGCCATGTTGGGGACGATCTCCCCGAAGACGATGCGCACCCAGCCCACGTCCAGCAGCTGCGCGGCCTCCACGAACTCACGCTCCTTGAGGGAGAGCACCTGGGCACGGATCGAGCGCATCAGCACCGGCCAGCTCAGCACGCCGATGATCACGGCCAGCAGGGTGGGCGAGTCCAGCTGGTAGAAGGCGCCCACCACGGCGAGCAGCACGATCTGGGGGACCGTCATGACGATGTCGGTCAGCTGCAGCATCAGGGCGTCGAAGCGACCGCCGAAGTAGCCGGCCAGAGAGCCGATCGACACGGCGATCACGGTGGTGATGGTGGCGGCGAGGAAGCCGACCATGAGCACCGGCCGGCCGCCGATGACGACCAGGTGCAGGGTGTCCTTGCCGCTGCCCTCGAGGCCCAGCCAGTGCTCGCCGCTCGGCGGCTCCCAGGCGCGGGCCGGGTCCCCGGGGACATCGGTGCCCATGATCAGCGGCCCCACCAGGGAGATCAGCAGGATCGCGAGCACCAGGCAGAGGCCCACGAAGCCCGAGGCGCTGCGGGTCATCTCGCTGGCCAGGCGGCGCAGCGGGTTCGCGGCGGCGGCCTTCGTCCGCGGGGCGGCGGAGGTCGCGGTGGTCACGGGAGAGGACGTCGCGGTCATGCCGCACCTCCTTCGCCGAGGCGGATCCGTGGGTCGAGGGCGGCGTTGACCAGGTCCGCCGCGAGGTTGGCGAGGACCACCGTGATCGTCACGACGAGCAGCACGCCCTGGATGGTCGGGTAGTCGCGGGAGTTGATCGATTCGAACAGCAGCAGCCCGATGCCCTCGTAGGAGAAGGTCTGCTCGACGAAGATCGCGCCGCCGACGATGAACCCGGCCTGCGTGGCGATCTGCGCGATGAGCGGGAGCAGGGCGTTGCGGCCGACGTAGTTGGTCTGCACCCGGCTCTCCTTGAGCCCGCGTGCCTTCGCCACCGTCACGTAGTCCTCGCCGAGGACCTGCGTGGTCGAGGACTTCATGATCAGTGCCCAGGTGCCGAAGGTGGTGAGGATGTAAGTGATCATCGGCAGGGTCGCGTGGTAGCCGATGTCCGAGAGGAAGCGGAGCGAGAGCTCCGGGGTGACGCCGGGCGAGACGTTGCCGCGCATCCGGGTGTAGTCGATGATCCCCAGCTGCACGGCGCCGACGACCACGATGAGGATCGCCAGCAGGTAGTTGGGGATCGCGTGGAAGATGCTGCCGACCACGGAGACCGCGTGATCGATGACCCCGCCACGGCGGTAGGCCATGATCATGCCCAGCAGCAGCCCGATCGTGATCGAGATGAGCAGGGCGAGGCCCACGCTGTAGAGCGTCCACGGCAGGTAGTGGGAGATCTTCTCCAGGACCGTCACGCCCGGGGTCGCTATCGAGGTGCCCATGTCCCCGCGCAGCAGCCCGCCGAGGTAGTCGAGGTACTGCTGCCAGATCGGGGTGGTGGGGTCGAAGCGGAAGTAGTTCTCCGCCTCGGCGGAGGCCTGCTCGTAGGTCTTCCCGTAGAGGGCGATCTGCTGATTGACGTAGACGTCGACCGGATTGCCCGGCAGCAGGCGGACCATGAGGAACACGCCCGTGGCGACCACCCAGATCACGAAGGCAGAGCGCAGCAGGCGCCTCAGGAGGAACGAGTGGTACACCCGGTGCCCCAGGCTCGCCCGGCGCGCGGCAGCGGGCGGGCGCCCCGGTGGGGCGTGGGAAGGCGACGCGTCAACGGCCATGGCTCTCCTCCGACAAGCGACAGTGCTCACGACGAACACTAGTCACAGTTCGGGTGCATGAACGTGGAAACTTCGATAACAGTTCGGGCAACTTTGGTCATTTCGAGCGTCATGACCCGATCGTGGCACCTCCGCGCCCTCGCGGCGGCCGTCAGGGGATCAGCGTTGCATGACTGCGACCTCCCGTCCCATCCGCCGCGCGGAGGGGGCGCGCGGGGCGCCGGCACCTCCCCTCCCCGCGACCATCCTGTGGATCCACGGCGCAGCTCCCCTCTCGCCACGACGGTCGAGAAGCTCGCTCCGACGACGGGGGCGCAGGTCAGGAGACCGGGCGCGGCTCGCGGCGCAGGGTGGGCACCACGTGCAGGCCGGGGTCGACCTGGTCGAGGGCGAGGTCGAGATCCTGCTGGTCGAAGCGGCGCCCGTAGACGCGGCGGCTCTCCGCGATGATGCCCTCCGCGTACTCGTCGGCGGCGACCTGGGCGGCGGCGGTGCTCCGCACCACCAGGCGCAGGGTGTTCTCCCCCTCCCGCAGGTGATCGGTGAGGTCGAGGCGGTACGGGGCGTCCCAGAGCAGGCCCGCCACCTCGCCGTCGATCAGGACCTCGGCGACCTCGCGCACCGGTGCGGCCAGCAGCGCCCGGTAGCTCTGGGGCTGGCGGGCGGTGTTCGGCAGCGGCGCGCCGGGGCCGAGGTCCAGGACGAGACGCTCCCCGCCGGCGAGGTCCTCCGCCGTGAGGTGGATGGTGGTCTCGTAGGTGCCGGCCCTCTCCCCGCCCGTGCCGTGCTCCGCCCAGCGGTGGGGCAGGGTCACCTCGCCCAGCGCCGCGGGGCCTGCCGTGTCCCCGGGGGCGTACCGCCAGGGCCCGTCGAGGGTCCGCGCGGTCGACCCGGCGGCGGGGGCCGGCTCAGGGGCGCCGGGCGTCGCGGAGCCGCCGACGGGCGCCGCGGCCGCACCGCTCGCGAACCAGGGAGCGGGGACGGCCGCGCCGTCCTCGCGGACCTCCCCCGTCCCCACGAGCACCGTCGCCTCATAGGGGTGCAGCGTCACCTGCAGCGCGTCCCCGTCCCAGGTCGCCGGTCGGATCGTGCCCGTGCGCGCGTCCCACTGCTCGTGCTCGGCGCGCAGCGCACGCGGTCGCACGCGCACGGTGCGCAGGCTGTTCCCGGTGTTCGCCACGAGGAGCAGGTCCCCGTCGGCGAGGCGGCGGTGGACCACGCCGATCTCCCCGCCGTCCCCCTCCAGCGCAGTGTCCGGGGGCAGCGCCGCTTCGAGCACCGCGGCGAAGGAGGCGCGGGTCGCGGGCATCGCCGCCGGATAGGCCGGGCAGGCCAGGGAGGCGTCGGCCCCCACGGCGAGAACGATGCCGCCGGCCTCGCGGACCGCGTCGAGCCAGGCGCCGGTGCCGGCCGGGAGGCTGGTGACCTCGGGCAGGACCACCACGGGGGCGTCCTCGGGGGCGAGCTGCTTGAGCGCGGCATCGTCGACGAGGTCGAGGTCGTGCCCGGCACGGCGGATCGCGGCCGGGATCTCGGGGCCGATGTGCTCGCGGCACGCCCGCCACAGGTCGAAGCCCGCGCCGTGGGCGGCCCGGACGTCGTCGGAGGGGAGGTAGACCTTCACCTCGGCGATCGGCCGGCCCAGCCGCAGCAGGGAGCACAGTCGAGTCAGGTACGCGGTGAGCTCCGGCATGGCGGGCCACCAGGGGTTGCGGTCGTCCAGCGCGCCGGAGGCGTAGAAGTACCAGCCCATCCCCGGGACCTCGGGCGGCGAGTAAGGCCAGCCGTGGCCCACGACGTGGTTGATGCCCAGCAGCAGGTGCTCGTGCGCCTCGCCCTTGAGGTCCAGCGGCGTGGCGCGGAAGGACGGGGAGTGCACCCAGGTCCAGATCTCGCTGGAGACCACCTCACGGTCGTCCAGGTGCGCGGCGGAGGATGCCCAGCGGGTCTGCGGCAGGCCGTCCCACCCCCAGCCCTCCCCCTCGATGAGATCCGCGCTGCGATTGCCGCTGAGGGTGATGGGCGGCTGGCCGTAGCCCTGGAGGCGGAAGCGGGTGCCGTGCTCGCGCGCCCAGGCGGAGCAGGTCGCCACGAAGTTCTCCTCGACCAGCTCACCGAGGGTGCGGCCCACGTCGATCCGCAGCTCAGCGGAGCCGGGCTCGTCGATCTGCAGGCGGTGCAGCACGGGCAGCAGCTCGTAGCCGCGGCGGCGCGCGAACTCCGCAGGCAGGCCGGCGGTCCAGTTCGCGCCGTAGACCTCGAGGCTGTCGCAGAACACGGAGCCGAGCATCTCCCCGGGCACCGCCTCCAGCAGCGGCTCGCCCACCACCTGCAGGTGGTGCCGGGTCGCCTCTGCCGAATAGTGGTCCAGCACGGGGCCCTCGGCACCGGCGGAGGAGCGCTTGACCTGCTGTCCGGTGAGCTCCGACCAGGCCAGCAGGACGGTGCGCGGCCCGCGGCCGGCGGGGATGCGGAGCACCTCGCCGTCCCGCTCCAGCAGGGACCAGTCCGCGGGCGGGAAGCCCTCGCCGAGGTACGCGGCGACCAGCTCGTCCCCCGGCCACGGGCTCGTGATCGGCACCTCGAGCGCGGCCGGCGAGAGGTCCCGGCGCTCCCAGCGCAGCCGGCGCGAGGCGTGCTCGGGATCGATGTGCCCGCCGCCGTAGGACCAGCCGCTGCCCAGGGTGACGTCGAGCCGCAGCCCGAGCTCCCGGGCGGTCTCCGCGGCATGGCGCAGATGGCCGAGCATCGCCGCGGAGAGGAACTCCTCGGACCCCTCCCGCAGCGGGTACACGAAGGAGACCTCCGCGCCGCCGAGCCCGGCCGCGGCCATGGCGCGCAGCTCGCGGTCGATCTCCGCGTCCTCGACGTCGGGCCCGAACCACCACCAGCGCATCATCGGGCGCGCGGCCGGGTCCGGGCTGGTCAGCGCCGCGCGGGCATGGTCGATGCGGGCAGTGGTCATGGGGCTCCTCGTGCTCGGGTGCGGGTCCTGCGCTCCGGTGGCTCAGGCGGTGGGCGGGCTCCAGCGGCTGATCGCGTCGGGGCGCGCCCAGGCCACGCCGAGCTCGCTGAAGGGACGGCCGCTGTCGAGGGCGGCGTGGAGGGTCTGCTCGATGTCGCGCACCACGGGGTGGGCGGCATCCTCCTCCCCCTGCCAGTCGACCGCCTCGGCATCGATCGGCAGCGGGTCGGGGACGGACTGGATGGCCTCGAGCACCGCGGAGAACGCCCCGGTGGAGTGCAGCGGGGAGATCAGCGGCACGTCCCGGTCGCGGACATGGGCGATGAGGTTCTCCATGAGGTCCCTGCGCTCGTGGGCGAGCTCGACGGGGCCGCCGTCGGCCGGGACGCGGCGGGAGGTGTCATCGGTGTAGCGGAGGCGGTGGGTGCCGCGGGGCCCCTGGATCTCGATCCACGGGGCGCTCTGCGCGGGCGCGGTGGTGGTCAGCGCGCAGACCACGGCGGGGCCGTCACCGGCGGGATCGATCCGCAGGAAGGTGGTGTCGTCGGCCTCGATGTCATGGGCGCGGCGCAGCTCGGTGGTCACCGCGTCGATGTCCTCGACCCGGTCGATGCCGGCGATGACCAGCCCGGCGTGCACGGCGTGCGCGAGCGGGTTGGTGGCCACGCCGTCGGCCACCCGGCGGCCGTCCAGCCGGCGCCGGCCGGCCCAGGCGGAGCGCTGGTAGTAGGCGCGGTCGCGCAGCCAGGCCCCGTACACGCGCACGGTGCCGATCGCGCCGAGCGCGCCGGAGGCGACCTCCTCCCGCAGCGCGTCCACGCCCGCTCCGCCGCGGGCCTGGAAGCCCACCTGGACGGACCGACCGGCGGCCTCCGCCGCTTCCAGCAGCTCCCAGTGGTCCTCGAGAGCCGGGACCGGCGGCTTCTCGAGGTACACGTCGAGCCCCGCGGCGAGGGCCTGCCGCGCCAGGGGGACGTGGGAGCCGATCGGGGTGGCGATGGCGACGATCTCCGGCCGGTCCTCCTCGGCGACGGCCCCCAGCAGGTCCTCGAGGGAGGCGTGGTGGAGCGCGCGCAGCTCCTCGGGCGGCTCGGCGACGTCGACCACGCCCACCAGGCGGGCGAGCCCGGCGGCCTGGAGGCGCTCGAGGTTGCGCAGGTGGACCCGGCCGAAGCCGTGCGTCCCAATCAGGGCGACCCGTGCGGGGCCCTGATCCTGCGACGAGCGGGCGCCGGGTGCCGGTGCGGTGGTCGGGTCGGGGGTGGTGCCGACGGTCATCGGGCGGCCCCGGCCACGGGGACCCCGGTCGCCGGGGCTGCGGCGCGCGGGGCGCGGGAGAGGTCGACGCCCATGTGCTCGGCGACGTCGACGGGGGCGCCGGTGGCGAGCGAGGTGTTGCCGCAGATGCCCACGGCGATGGCGCGCAGCCCGTCGCGATGGTCGGAGGCGCGGCCCAGCGGATCCTCGCCGACGCCCTGGAAGATGTCGCGGAGCATGAGGGCGTCGCCGCCGCCGTGCCCGCCGACGCCGCTGGGGATCTCGACCTCTCGCGCGGGCTCGAAGTGGCGCTGGAGGACGAGGCGCTCCCCGCGGACGCGGGCGCCCTGGTCCTCCTCGGTGACCGCGACCGCGCTGGGATCGACCACGGCCTCCTCGCTCTTCGGGATCACCTCGGCGCGCTCGACGACCTCGAGCTCCGCGCGTCCCTTCGTGCCGTTGACCGCGACCCGGTACCCCTCCCAGGGGCTGTGGGCGTTCAGCGCGTAGGTGAGGACCGCACCGCCGCTGTAGTCGACGATCGCGGTGAGGTTGTCCTCGGTGGTGATGCCCTCACCGAAGACGGACTGGTCGCGGCGGTAGCCGTCATGTTGCTCGGCCTCGAGGTAGAGGCTCCTCAGGCGCTCGTCCCCGCGCAGGTCCAGCTCGAAGGGGTCGTGCGGACCGTCATGGGTGCCGCGCTCCGGCAGCGGATCGATGCCGCGGGATGCGGCGTTGTCCGCCCCGTAGAAGCGCAGGCCACCGCGGGCGTAGACCCGATCGGGCACCTGGGCGGTCCACCAGTTGACGAGATCGAAGTGGTGGGAGGCCTTGTGGACGAACAGGCCGCCGCTGTTGGCCTTGTCGCGGTGCCAGCGGCGGAAGTAGTCCGCGCCGTGGGAGGTGTCCAGCACCCACTCGAAGTTCACCGAGACCACCTCGCCGATCTCGCCCGAGGCGATCACCTGCTTCAGCGCCGTGTTGCGCGGGGAGTAGCGGTAGTTGAAGGTCACCAGCACGCTGCGGCCGGTGCGGTCGATCGCCTGCTCGATGCGGCGGGCGCTGGCGGCGTCGATCGTCAGCGGCTTCTCGACGATGACATCGGCTCCCGCCTCCAGGGCCCGCACCACGTACTCGGCGTGATAGCGGTCCGGGGTCGTGACGACCACCCGCTCCACCCGCTCCTGCTCGACGATCCGCTCGAGCTCCTCGGGACCGCCGAGGACGACATCCGCGAACTCCGCGAAGCGTCCCTGATGGAACTCCCGACGGGCGGGGTTGGTGTCGAGCAGGGCGACCAGCTCGGCATCGGCCGCATGGGGACCCGCGATCGCGTCGAGGTACATCTGGGCACGGTGTCCGGAGCCGATCAGGGCGTAGCGGATGGACATGGCTCTCCTGGTGGGTGGTGGTGAGGTGGTGCGGTGCCGACTGCACCGGGCCGGCGGGGCCGGCCCGGTGCGTCCTACTTGATGCCGGTGGTGGCGAAGCCCTTGATGAGGAATCGCTGACCGAAGAGGAACACGAGGAACAGGGGGATCAGGGACACCACGGACATGGCGAACATGGCACCCCAGTCGGAGGAGCCCTGGGTGTCGAGGAACGACTTCAGCGCCAGCGGCACGGTGAAGTTCTCGGGGCTGGTGAGGTAGATGAGGGATCCGAAGAAGTCGTTCCACATCCACATGAAGGTGAAGATCGTGGTGGTCGCCAGCGCCGGCAGCATCAGCGGCAGGATCACCTGGAAGAAGATGCGGAAGTGGCCGCAGCCGTCGATCCGCGCGGCCTCGTCCAGCTCCTTCGGGATCCCGCGGATGAACTGGACCATGAGGAACACGAAGAACGCGTCGGTCGCCAGGAACTTCGGCAGGATCAGCGGGAGCATCGTGTTCACCCAGCCGGTCTGGGAGAACATGATGTACTGCGGCACGATCACCACGTGGATCGGCAGCATCAGCGTCATCAGCATGATCGCGAACGCGACGTTGCGACCCCAGAACTTCAGCCGCGCGAACGCGTAGGCCGTCAGCGAGCACGCGATCAGATTCCCGACCACGCACCCCAGCACCAGCAGCGTCGAGTTCATCAGGTAGTGGGAGAACGGCTGCGCCAGCGAGGTCCAGCCCCGCTCGTAGTTCGAGAAGTCCAGGCTGAGCGGCAGCAGACCGGGATTGCGGAAGATCTCCTCATTGGGCCGCAGCGAGGAGACCACCATCCACAGCAGCGGATAGATCATCAGCACGCTCGCGACGATCATCACCACGTGCCGCAGGGTCCGGGAGGTCAGGTGCCGGTGACGGCGATGCCGGCGGGGCGGGACCGGTGCGGTCCCCGTCGTCACCGGGGCGGTCGTGTCATGGAGCTGATCAGTCATCGTAGAACACCCAGAACTTGGAGACGAAGAAGTTGATGGCGGTGAAGATCGCGACGATGATCAGCAGCAGCCATGCCATCGCCGAGGCGTACCCCATGTCGAACTGGGTGAAGCCCTTCTGGTACAGGTACAGCGTGTAGAACATCGTCGAGTCCGAGGGGCCACCCGTTCCGCCCGAGACCACGAACGCCTGGGTGAACGACTGGAACGCGTTGATGACCTGCAGCACCACGTTGAAGAAGATGATCGGCGTCAGCAGCGGCAGCGTGATCCGGAAGAACTTCGCGAACTTCGAGGCGCCGTCCACGCTCGCGGCCTCGTAGTACATCTCCGGGATCTGCCGCAGTCCCGCCAGGAAGATGATCATCGGCGACCCGAACGTCCACACGTGCAGCAGGATGATCGTGCCCAGCGCGGTGTCCGGATTGGACACCCAGCCCGGGAGGTTCTCGAAGCCCAGCATCCCGGCGACCTGGTTCACCAGGCCGTTCGCGCCGAACATCTGGCGCCACAGGATCGCGATCGCGACCGATCCGCCCAGCAGCGACGGCAGGTAGAACACGGACCGGTAGAACGACAGGCCCTTGATGCCCTGGTTCAGCAGCACCGCCAGCAGCAGCGCCACGATGAGCTGCAGCGGCGTCCCCACGAACACGTAGATGAACGTGACCACCAGCGAGTTGTGCAGCCGGGTGTCGCCGATCATCTCCTTGATGTTCGCCAGCCCCGTGAACTCCGGCGGCGCCAGCAGGCTGTAGTCCGTGAACGCGAGGGCGAACGACGCGATCATGGGCAGCAGCGTGATGCCGAACAGCCCCAGCAGCCACGGCGACATGAACAGCAGACCCGCCCGATTGTCCGGGTGCTTCTCCTTCACACCGCCCTTCTTGCGCTTCCCGACGATCTGGGAGAGCTCTCCGATCGCGCTCATAGGCTTCTTCCCTTCTTCGATGGCCCACCATCACCGGGCCGCCGCGGCGGCGGTCGGCCCGGTGATGCGGAACAGGTGGTCTCAGCCCAGGGCTGCGGTGAGGTCGTCGAGCAGGCGCTGACCGGCCTCGGCCGGGGTGAGGGTGCCGAAGAGCATGTCCTCGCAGGCCCGCGTGAGGATGTCCTCGAACTCGCCGCCGCCCTGCGGGGTGATCTCGGGGATGGGCCCGAGCTCGCCCTCGATCGACTCCAGGAAGTCGACCGCCTTGAGGTTGGGCTCGTCGAGGTCCGGCACGATCGCCTCGCGGACCGTCATGTTGCCGGGCACGCCGCGCTCGACGCCGAGGATCGTGCCGGCATCGGGCGAGTTGACGAGGTAGTCGACGAGCGCCACGGCCGCCTCCGGGGAGGCCGAGTTCGCGGAGACCGCCCAGTACATCGAGGCCTTGTACCAGAGCTGGGCGTCGGCCGCCGAGCCGGTGACCGAGGGCGGTCGCAGCACGGTGACGCCCGAGGGGACGAGCCCGTCGTGCGCGACGACCTGGTTCGACCAGGCGACGGTCATGGCGACCTTCCCGGTGGCGAACAGCGACTGGTCCATCGCCTGCGCGGCGTCCTCGACGGAGAGGCTCGCGCCGGGGCCCGCCCCGGTGTCCTGGACCTTCTTGGCCCACTCGAACCAGGCGGTGGCGGTCTCGGCGTCGAAGCCGGCGGCGCCGTCCTTGTACTGGTCCTGGCCGGCCTGGCGCACCCACACCTGGAAGAGGCCCTGGACCGGCCCCATCTGGGTCATGCCGAAGGTGCCGTCCTCGGTGTTCTCGGTGATCTGGGTGGCGATGTCCAGCAGGTCGTCCCAGGTCCAGGTGGTGTCGTCGGGGATCTCGACCCCGGCGGCGTCGAAGACCTCCTGGTTGATGAGGAAGGCGAGCGAGTTCAGGCCCGCATTGATGGCGGCGAGGCCGGCATCGGGCACCTCGCCCACCTCGACCGAGCCCTCCACGAAGTCGTCGGTGTTCAGGCCGGCGCCGGCGAGATCCAGCAGGGCTCCGCGACCGCCGTACTCGGAGAGGTACTTCTCGTCCATCTGGACCACGTCCGGGAAGTCGCCGCCGGCGGTCTGGGTGGCGAGCTTGTCCCAGTAGCCGCTCCATTCACCGGGCTCGAGGGCGACGGTGACGGAGTCCTCGGCCTCCTCGTAGGCCTCGATGACCTTCTGCGTGTTCTCGTCACGGGTGGGATTGCCCCACCACGCCAGGCGCAGCGAGGCGGAGCCGTCGTCCCCGCCGCCGCTCCCGCCGGAGGAGTTGGGCCCGCAGGCGGCGAGGCCGGCGAGACCGGGGACAGCGATGCCGAGCGCGAGCGCGCTTCGTCGAGTGAACATCAGATCTCCTTTGATCTTCGGGTGGTGCACGAGCGGAAGTGTGGGGCGCCCGGCTCGACCGTCATGGTCGCTCCGAGGTGGATGCCCGGCCCGGGCCGGTTGGCTCGAGCCGCGTTGTCCGGCGCCGGCAGGGGTCACGCCGGGCTGGGTCGCGACGAGGGGATCGCTCCCGCATCGCGCCGCACGGCCCGTGGTTCCGTCGGCGTGTCGGGGACGGCCGGCGAGCCGGTGGCGGCCCACCTAGGAAAGCGCTTGGCGAAGGCGATGTCAACCCGCCGCGGGCCGCTGACGAGACTGTTGCCGAACCGTGCCCTGGCTCACACTTTCCCCGATGGTCGCCCCGCCGCCGTCGGCGCGTCCCGGGCACCGGACCACCGGCGCTCCGTGCCTTGTGCGATGCGGGTCACACGCTTAGTCTTTGTCGACAACTAACCGCGCTCCCTGCCCGGGGCGGCACCGCTGCCGCGCCGGGCTCCCTCCGGGCCCTCCCCGTCGGAACGCCCCGACGTTCGTGGTCGCCCCGCACCCCCGAAGGATCGATGTTGATCACCCGTCGCAGCACCCTCGCCCTCCTGGCCGCCGCCGGCGCCCTCCCCGCCCTGGCCGCCTGCGGTCCCAACGCCTCCTCCGGGGAGGACTCGGAGACGGTCCGGATCTACTGGTGGGGAGGCGACCTGCGCAACGACCTCACCCGCGAGGCGCTGGACCTCTTCACCGCGGAGAACGCCGAGGTGCCCGTCTCCCCCGAGTACAGCGAGTGGACGGGGTACTGGGACAAGCTCGCCACCCAGTTCGCCGGCGGCGACGCCCCGGACGTGCTGCAGATGGACGAGGCGTACATCGACTCCTACGGCGCCCGCGGATCCCTGCTCGATCTCGAGACCGTGGGCGACCAGCTGGACCTCCGCGCGATGGACGCCGCGGTGCTGGACACCGGGCGCCTGGCCGACGGCACGCTGGTGGGCGCACCGCTCGGGATCGGGATCTTCTCCGTCGGCGTGAACCCCGAGCTCCTCGAGCAGGCCGGGGTGGAGATGCCGGACGACACGACGTGGACCTGGGAGGAGTTCGCGGAGATTAGCGCGCAGATCAGCGACTGGGCGCAGGAGGCCGGGGAGGACGTGGTCGGCTTCGACTTCTTCGGCACCGGGGCCGCGGAGCTCGGTGCCTGGGCGCGGCAGAGCGGCGAGCAGCTCTTCCCCCGCGAGGACGAGACGCTGGTCAGCGTGGAGACCATCCGGTCCTTCCTGGAGTATGCGCTGGAGCTCGTCTCCTCGGGAGCCGTTCCGGCCCCGTCCGAGCAGCTCGAGGACGCCGCCGCCGGCGTCGAGCAGGGGCGGTTCGGGAACAACCGCGCCGCCTTCCATCTGCAGTTCCACACCCAGGTGCAGACCTTCCAGGCCTCCTCCGGCTCGCCCCTGAAGCTGCTGCGCCTGCCCGCCCGCACCAGCGGCGACCACCAGATGGTCAACAAGGCCTCCATGTACTGGTCGATCGCCGCGCAGTCCGGTGCCGTCGAGTCCTCGGCGATGCTCGTGGACTTCCTGCTGAGGGATCCCGAGGCCGCGAAGGTGCTGAAGATCGAGCGCGGCGTGACGTCCTTCCCCGAGCTGCAGTCCGAGATCGAGACCGTGCTCGACGAGAACGAGATGGTCTCCCTGGACTTCGCCCGCGACATGCAGGCCGAGGTGGCCCCGCCCCCGCTGGTCACGCCCGCCTCCGGCGTGGGCTTCAGCGACGAGATGAGCCGCCTCGGCGAGGAGTCGCTGTTCGGCACCCGACCGCCGGCGGAGATCGCCGAGGAGCTGCTGACGGTCCTCACCGGCATGCAGCCCGAGGGCTGACGCTCCGACCGGCCCTCCTCGCCCCGCCCTCCGCCCGCACGCCTCCACCTCACCGCACCTGATCCGGGAGACTCCGAGATGCCCCTCAGCCGTCGCACCGCCCTGTCCGCCCTGCCGCTCGGCGCTCTCGCCGCCGGTTCCCTCGCCGCCTGTGGCCCCAACAGCGGAGGGGGTGGAGGCGGCGGGGACGCCGAGGGGGGAACGCTGCGGTTCTCCTGGTGGGGGAACCCCGAGCGGGCCGCGACCACCCAGGCCGTGATCGACCTGTTCCTCGCCGGCCACGAGGACCTCGAGATCAGCGCCGAGCCCGGGGACATCTCCGGGTACTTCGACAAGCTCGCCACCTCCGTCGCCGCCGGGGACGAGCCCGACGTCATCACCATGGGCGGGGCCTATCCCGCGGAGTACGCCGCCCGCGACGTGCTGCTGGACCTGGGCACCGTCACGGACCAGCTGGACCTCTCGGTCATGGATGAGACGGCGCGCAGCAACGGTCAGGTGGACGGCACCCAGGTCGCCGTCACCAGCGGCATCAACGCCCCCGGCATGATCGTGAACCGGGCGGTGCTCGAGGAGGCAGGGGTGGATCTCCCCGATCCCGAGACCTGGACCTGGGACGATTTCGCCGCCGCCGCCCAGGCCGTCACCGAGGCCGGGATCGAGGGGACCTTCGGCTCGGGCTCGGTGTTCAGCCATGACACGATCGATCTCTGGGCACGTCAGCACGGCGAGATCCTCTACACCGAGGACGGGCAGATCGGCGTGGGGGTGGAGACGGTGCAGAGCTTCTTCGAGTTCTCGAAGATGCTGGTCGACTCCGGCGCCTCCCCGGGAGCGGACGTGCTCGTCGAGCTCACCGACGTGAGCCCCGAGCAGACCCTCATCGGACGCGGGCTGGCCGCCTTCATGCTCACCTGGTCCAGCTCGCTGACCCCGCTGTCCGAGGCCGGCGGCGGAGACCTGGAGGTCGTCAAGGTGCCCGGTGAGTCCCTCGAGAGCGGGGTGTGGCTGCAGTCCTCGCAGTTCTACACCATCTCCGCGCGCACCGGCTCCCCGGAGATCGCCGCCGAGTTCGTGAACTTCCTGGTCAGCGACGTCGAGGCGGGGAAGCTGATCCTCACCGACCGCGGGGTCCCGGGGGTCGAGGCCGTGCGCCAGGCGATCCTGCCGGACCTCGCCCCTCCCGCGCAGCGAGAGGTCGAGTACATCTCCGCGCTCTCCGAGATGGAGCTCAAGCCCACCTGGATCGGGCCGGCCGGCTCGACCGCCGTCGAGGAGATCACCCCGCGCTACCAGAACGCGGTGCTCTTCGGGGACTCCACCCCGGCGGAGGCGGCGCAGGGCTGGCACGACGAGGCCGTCGCCGCCGTCGGCGGCTGAGCGACCGACGGCGGTCCCCGCCGCGCCACGCGCCGTTCAACGCCCGGCCACCCCGGACCGCTAGCGTGCCGACCTCGGACCCGCGGCGCGGACGGAGGTCGGGATGGACGTCACCGCATGGGCCATCGGCCTCATGGAGCTCCTGGGCGGCCCCGGCACCGCGCTCGTGATCGCCGCCGAGGCGCTGTTCCCGCCGGTCCCCGGGGAGATCCTGCTGCCCTTCGCCGGGGTCACCGCCGCCGCCAACGGCCAGAGCGTGCTGGTGCCGATCGCGTGGACCACGCTGGGCTCGGTGCTCGGGGGACTCGGGGTCTACGCCGTCGGCCGCGCCCTGGGACGGCGCCGCACCACCGCCCTGATCCGGCGGCTGCCGCTGCTCGAGGAGCATGACGTCGACGTGGCCATGCGCTTCTTCGAGCGCTGGGGGTTCCCCGCCGTCGCGCTGGCCCGCTTCGTGCCGATGGTGCGCACCTTCATCTCGATCCCGGCGGGGATCGAGAAGATGCCCGTGTGGCTGTTCGCCCTGGCCACAGGTCTGGGATCGGGGATCTGGAACGCCCTGTTCGTGGTGGCGGGCTATCTCTTCGGGCAGGCCGGCGGCGAGGTGCTCGAGGGCTTCGTGCGGATCTACTCCTCGATCGTGGCGGGCCTGGGGATCCTCGCCGCGGCCGGTTTCCTCACCCAGCGCCTGCGGTCGCGCCGGGACCGGGCTCCGGCCGCGGAGGACGAGACCGAGAGCACCCCCGCCGAGCGCCCCGCACCGCCTACGCTCGAGGAATGAGCAGCCCGTCGACGCCCGGCGCCGGGACCTCGCGCGCCGGCCCCGCCGCCGACGTCGGCCGCTGGTTCTCGACCGCCGCGCCCCGCCCCGCGGGCGCCTCCGCCCCGACCTCCGCCCGCGGCCCGCGGCTGCCGGCCTGGGGGCCGATGGTCGGGGCGGAGTACGGCCGGCGGAGCCCCGCGAGCGAGGTCACCGCGGCGCTCGAGCTGCTGCGCGACCGGCCGGTCGCCGTGCTCACCGGCGCCGGCATGTCCACCGGCTCCGGCCTCCCGGACTACCGCGGCCGCGACGCGGTGCCCCGCTCCCCCATGACCTACCAGGAGTTCATGGGCCACGACCTGGCCCGGCGCCGCTACTGGGCGCGCTCCACGGTGGGCTGGGAGCAGTTCGGCCGGGCGCGTCCCGGCCGCGCCCACCGTCTGCTCGCCGCGCTCGATCCCGCCGCCTTCCCGGTGACCGCCGTGATCACCCAGAACGTCGACGCCCTGCACGCCGCCGCGGGCTCGGACCCCGTGATCGACCTGCACGGCCGGCTCGACCGGGTGCGCTGTCAGCAGTGCGACGCCCTCTCCTCCCGCGCCGCTCTCCACGCGCGGCTGCTGATGATGAATCCCGAGCTCGCCGCCCGCCTGCCGCAGCTGGCCGCCGATGCCGCGCAGGCGCCCGACGGGGACGCCGAGGTGGACCGCACCAGCTCGTTCCGCTACCCGCCCTGCGCGCTGTGCGGCGGGATCCTCAAACCGGACGTGGTGTTCTTCGGGGAGTCGGCACGGCGGGAGACGGTCTCCGCGGCCTTCGCGGCGCTCGCGGCGGCCGAGGCGCTGCTGGTGCTGGGCTCGAGCCTGACCGTGCAGTCGGGACTGCGCTTCGTACGGGCCGCGGGCCGGGCGGGGCAGGACGTGGTCATCCTCAACGACGGCCCCACGCGCGCGGACCCGGCCGCGACGCTCCGCCTCCACGGCCGGCTCGAGGACGTGCTGGCGTCCTGGGCGGACGCGACCGGGGCCGTCGCGGCACGCTAGGGCCCCGCCGGAGCGGCCGGGGCGGACAATGGGGGCACGTGCGCCGCCCATGCGAAGGAGTCGACCGAGGATGTCCGCCCAGATGCCGCTGCTCGATCTCAATGCCGACCTCGGGGAGGGCCTGGGGCCCTGGACGATGGGGGACGACGAGGCGTTGCTCGAGGTCGTGACCACCGCGAACGTAGCCTGCGGCGGGCACGCCGGGGATCCGGGCACGATGCGCGCCGCCGCCCGCGCGGCCGCCGCGCGCTCGGTCGCGATCACCGCGCACGTCGCCTATCCGGATCTGCTGGGATTCGGCCGGCGCTTCCTGGACATCTCCCCCGACGACCTCACCGACCAGGTGATCGTGCAGGTGGGCGGCCTGCAGGCGATCGCGGCCGCCGAGGGGGCACCGGTGCGGGGCATCAAGCCGCACGGTGCCCTGTACTCCGCCCTGGCCCACCACACCGGTCAGGCCGAGGCGGTGGTGCAGGCGCTGCAGGAGCTCGGCGGGCGGCTGCCCCTGGTCGCGGCGCCCGGCGCGGCCGTCGTCGACCTCGCCCGCGCGGCCGGGATCGAGGTGGTCCTCGAGGGCTTCGCCGACCGCGCCTACCGCGCCGACGGCACCCTCGCCCCGCGCCACGAGCCCGGCGCGGTGCTCACCGATCCGGTGGCGGTGGCCGCGCAGGCCACATCGATCGCGACCGAGCGCGGGGCACGGACCGCCGACGGGACCTGGGTGCCCCTGGACGTCCGCACCCTGTGCCTGCACGGCGACACCCCCGGGGCGATCGCCCTGGCCCGTGCGGTGCGGGCACGGCTCCTGGACGAGGGCGTGCAGCTCGAGGCGGCGCTGTGAGCCCTCCGCGGACCCTCCCGCCGCCGCGGGCCGTGCATCGCGCCGGGGAGCACGCCCTGCTGGCCGAGTACGAGGACACCGCAGCGGTGCTGGCCGCCGCGGCCGCCGTGGAGGCCCTCGCCCCCGCCGGTCTGCGGGACCTGGTCCCGGCCGAGCGCACGCTGCTGCTGACCGGGACGACCGCCGGGGACCGCGCCGCCCTCGCGGACCTGCTGACCACGCTGCCCGCCGCCCCCGCGACGGAGGGGGAGGCCGCCGAGCGCACGCTCGAGGTCGTCTACGACGGCGAGGACCTCGAGGAGCTCGCCGCGCTGCTCGGGAGGAGCACGCAGTCCCTGATCGACGCGCACTCCTCGACGACCTGGATCGCGGCCTTCGGCGGCTTCGCGCCGGGCTTCGCGTATCTGGTGCCGGAGGATCCCGCCGACGCCCCCGGGGAGGTGCCGCGACGCGCGGAGCCGCGCCCCGCCGTGCCGGCCGGTGCCGTGGGCCTCGCCTCCCGCTACTGCGGGATCTACCCTCGCTCCTCCCCCGGCGGCTGGCAGCTCATCGGCCGCAGCGACGCCGAGCTGTTCGCTCCGGACCGGGAGCCGCCCGCGCTGCTCACGCCCGGCACCCGCGTCCGCTTCGCCCCGCAGCGGCCGACCGCGCGCACCGCCTCCCCGATCGCGCGCGCCGCGCGGGGTGCCGCCCTGCGGGGCCGGCGGCGCGGCGGTCCCGCCCTCGCCCCCGGTGGGACCCCCGTGCTCGAGGTCCGCGCCCCCGGCCCGCTGACCCTCCTCGAGGACGCCGGCCGCCCGGGGCGCGCGGCGATCGGCGTGAGCGGTTCCGGGGTCTTCGACCGCGGCGCGATGGTGCGCGCGAACCTCGCCCTCGGCAATCCCTCCGGCGCCGCGGTGCTCGAGACGCTCGTGGGGCCGCTGGTGCTCGAGGCGCTCGCACCCGCCGTCGTGGCCGTCTCCGGGGCGAGGGCGCCGCTGACCGTGCATCGCCGGGACGAGGAGAGCGGCGACCTGGAGCACCTCGCCGGCTCGGGCCGGGAACGGGCGATCGCGCTGGACCCCGGGGACCGGCTCGAGCTGGGACCGGCCTCCGACGGGCTGCGGCTCGTGCTCGCCGTCCGCGGCGGCATCGGGGCCGTGCACCCCGCCGGCGGGGCACCGGCCGAGGGACCGGTCCTCGGCGCGATGTCCCACGACACCCTCTCGGGCCTCGGCCCGTCGCCGCTGGGGCCCGGGGACGTGCTCCTGGCCGGCGCGGAGCAGGGGCTCGACGCGGTCCCACCCGCTGCGACCACGGCGCAGGAGCCGTCCCCGGAGGAGCCCGCGCCGTCGGCCGGGGGCGGCGCGCCGACCGCGGCGGCGCTGCGCGTCCCCGTGCATCCCGGACCGCGGGACGCACTGCTGGGCGCCCCGGCGCTGGAGGCGCTGCTGGCGAGGACCTGGACCGTGCGCCCGGACTCCGACCGGGTGGGCGTGCGCCTGGACGGCGAGGCGCTGAGCGTGCCGATCGGCGCCGCCTCGCTGCCCAGCGAGGCGATGCTCCCCGGCGCGATCCAGGTGCCGCCCTCGGGACTGCCCGTCGTCTTCGGTCCCGACCATCCCACCACCGGCGGGTACCCCGTGATCGCCGTCGTCCCCCGTGCGGGGCTGGACCTGCTGGGACAGGCGGCTCCGGGAACCGCCGTGCGCTTCGCCCCGGCGGAGTGACACGATGAGCCCATGCCGCGCCTGCTCCCCGACCCCGCCTACTTCGCCTCCCTGCCCACGGTGATCACCTCCGGTGCGGTGATCCTGCGGGACGAGGACGACCGCTTCGTGGTGGAGAAGCCGAACTATCGAGACCACTGGCTGCTGCCCGGCGGCGGGGTCGACCCCGGGGAGGACCCCCGCCGGTGCGCCCAGCGGGAGGTCAGCGAGGAGCTGGGCCTGGACCTCGAGGTGGGGCGCCTGCTGGCGGTGGACTGGCTGCCCTCCTCCGCGGTGCGCAGCGCCCCGATGGGCGTGCACTTCGTGTTCGATGCCGGCGTGATCCCTCGCGCGGAGCTCGTGGCGAGGATCGTCCCGCAGGTCGCCGAGCTGGACGACTGGGCGCTGATCCCCGAGGCCGAGGCCGACATCCTCTCCTCGTGGGGCGGGGCCCGGGCCCGGCGCGCCCTGGCCGTGCTGCGCGGCGAGGCCGAGGTGGACCTGCAGGCGCACCCGCACCGCTGAGCACGGGCGGTGGACACGGCTCCGCCGATCGAGGATCTCGCCGCCGGGTACCGTAGTCCGATGAGTCGGGTCACCCTGCAGGACGTCGCCGATCACGCGGGCGTCTCGATGAAGACGGTCTCCAACGTCGTGCGCGGCTACGTGCACGTCAGCGATGCCATGCGCACGCGCGTGCAGGCCTCGCTCGATGCTCTGGGCTACCGCCCCAACGTCCTGGGCCGCAGTCTGGCGACCGGACGCTCCACCATGCTGGCCTTCGCCTTCGCCGATCTGCGCCGTCCCTACTTCGCCGAGCTCGCCCACGTCCTCTCCCGCGTCTGCGCGGCGCGCGGCTACCAGCTGCTGCTCGAGGAGACCGCGGGGACCGCCGACGGCGAGCGCTCCGCGGTGCGGGGACGGGCGGCAGGGATGGTCGACGGTGTGATCGTCCACCCCCAGGACCTCACCCCGGCCCGGATCGACGAGCTGCGCGGGGACTCCCCGGTCGTCTACCTCGGCGAAGGCGATCGGTCCGCCCGTGCGGACCAGATCGCGATCGACAACGTGCTCGCGGCCGAGGAGGCCGTGGCCCATCTCGTCGCCCTCGGCCGCCGGCGCATCGGCTTCGCGGGACACGAGATCGGCGAGCTCTCCCGGCCCTCGGCGCTGCGCCTGGAGGGGTACCGCAACGGCTTGCGCGAGGCCGGCCTGCCTGTCGAGGACTCCCTGTTGGTCCCGCGCGAGGTCGGGGACGACCGGGGAGCGGTGGTGGCGGTCGGCGCGGCCCTGGACCGCGGTCTCGAGGTCGATGCGCTGCTGTGCCGCGACGACCTCGCGGCCCTCGGTGCGCTGCGGGCGATGCACCTGCGGGGACTGCACGCGCCCGATGACATCGCGGTGATCGGCTGGGATGCGATCGGCCTGGCGGCGAGCCTGGTGCCGAGCCTGACCTCGGTGGCGCCGGACACCGTGGCCCTCGCCGAGAGCGCTCTGGAGATGCTGCTCGGGAGGATCGAGGGGCACGACGGGCCCGGCCGCCATCTGACCGTCGGACACCGGCTGCTGGTCGGCGAGAGCGCCCCCTACGCCGACGGGACGGTGGACGCGGACCAGCGCGCCGTCGGCTGATCCGGCGCGGCGGGCCGCCGACCCTCCGGCAGCAGCGGCCGGATGGCGGTCCGGTCCCGGCCCGCCCGCGGCGCGCCGCGGGTCAGGACTTCACCGCGCCCTGGGTGATCCCGCTGATCACCCAGCGCTGCGCGATGAGGTACACGATCACGGTCGGCGCCATCGCCATCAGGTACGACGCGAAGGCCACGTTGTAGTTGGTCCCGAAATCGCTCTGGAAGATGTTCTGAACCACCGGCAGGGTCTGCAGCAGGGGATCCGAGGTGATCAGGGAGGCCAGCATGAAGTCGTTCCAGGAGGCCAGGAACGCAAAGATGCCGACGGTCGCGTTCATCGGCCCCAGCAGCGGCAGGATGATCCGCCAGAAGATCTGCCAGGTCGATGCCCCGTCGATCCGGGCGCTCTCCTCCAGCTCGGCCGGGATCGAGCGCAGGTAGGCGGAGTACAGCAGCACGCTGAAGGACAGCTGGAACATCGCGTGGAGGATCGCCACCCCGACGGGATTGTCCAGCCCCAGCTGAGCGGTGAGCTTGATCTGCGGCAGCGCCACCACAGGGAAAGGCAGGAACATCGCCGCCAGCAGATAGACGAACGACCAGCGGAAGAACCGTCGATGCCAGTTGCGCACGATCGTGTAGGACGCCAGGGAGCTCAGGAGCAGCGTCAGCGTCACCGTCACCAGGCAGACGAGGACGGAGACCCCGAAGGCGACCGGGAAGCGGGTCAGCTCCCAGGCCTCGGCGAAGCCGGAGGGATCGAAGGGGTCCGGCAGCGAGAGAGCATTGCCGTCGGCCGACTGCGAGGGCGTCTTCAGCGACATCATCACGGTGACGTACAGCGGGATGATCACGGTCAGCGCGGCGATCGCCAGCAGGATCGTCAGCGGCCAGTTCACGCGGCCGCCACGGTGCCGCAGGGCCCCGGTGCGGTCGGAGCCGGTGGGCGCGGCGCCGGCCGGGGAGGCGCCCGTCCGGGCCGTGTCCGTGGGGGCGGTGTCGGAGGGGGCGGTGTCGAGGGTGCTCATGCGAGAGTGAGGTTCCTTCCTCGCACAACGAGCAGCTGCACGACGGAGATGAGGACCGTGATGACGAAGAAGACCGTCGCGTTGGCCATCTGATAGGCGTACTCCCCGCCGGTGAAGCCGGAGAAGATGCTCATGGCGACGCTTCGCGTGGAGGTGCCGGGACCGCCGCCGGTCAGGCCGACGATGACGTCATAGGCCCCCAGGTAGCCCTTCACCCCGAGGATCGTGTTGATGAGCACGAATCCGCTGATCAAAGGCAGGGTGATCGCCCGCAGCTGCTTCCAGGCGGAGGCGCCGTCCAGGGAGCTGGCCTCGTAGAGCTCGTCCGGGATGGACGTGAGCCCGGCGGTGTAGATCAGCAGGGCGCCCGGGACGGTCTGCCACGAGGTGACGATGACGATCGAGAGCCATGCGAGGTCGGGGTTGCCCAGGATGCTCTCCTCCAGCGGGCCGATGCCGAGGGCGGTCGCGAGGGCCGGGATCGTGTTGGAGAACAGGTAGTTGAACACGTAGGCGACGACGATGCCGGAGACCACCATCGGGATCACGAAGATCGTGCGCAGCCCGGAGACGAACCGCACGCGCTTGGTCAGGGCGATCGCCAGGGCCAGCGCGATGGTCTGGGTGAGGATCACCGTCACCACCGCGAAGGCGAGGGTGAAGGAGTAGGAGCTGAGGATCGAGGGGTCGGAGAACAGGGTCCGGTAGTTCGCCAGACCCAGCATCTTCCATTCTCCGAAGCCGACGAAGTCGGTGAAGCTGTAGAAGATGCCCTGCGCCGCCGGGACCACGACGAAGCCGGTGAAGGCCAGCAGGGCGGGCACGAGGAAGAGGTAGTGGATCAGGTCGGTGCGCGGTCCGCGGCTGCGCCGGGCACGGCCGCCGGTGCGCCTGCCCCGTGCCGGCGAGTCGTCGGAGCGCGTCGTCGGCGGTGTGCGCTCCGGGCTGGGTGCTGAGATGTCGGTGCTGGTCATGCTCGCTCCTGGTTCGAGGGGTGCCATCGCGCTCAGACGGTCGCGTCCCGGACGGACACGCGGCGCCAGTCGGCATCGAGCTGGCGCAGCATCGTCGTGAAGTCCCCGCTGCGGATCGCGGACTGCAGGTAGTTGCCCAGCGGGATGGAGGTCGGCACGAAGGTGCCGGCCCCCTGGTAGAAGGCCGCCTCGTCGATGTAGGTCTGCAGCCCCTCGAGACGCTCGTCGGTCTGCGGCGGAGCGCCCGTCGTCGTGGCGTAGGTGAGGTTGTCGCGGTTGTAGGCGTTGATGATCTCGGGCTGCATGAGGAACTCGACGAGCTCGCGAGCGCCGTCGACATCGCTCGCCTGCTCCGGGATCCACAGCCCCAGGTCCACGTTCACGCGCGCCTGCCGGTCGGCCGGGTCATCGGTCACCGGCAGGGCGAAGGTGCCGATGTCGAGGCTGTCGTCGATCAGGGCGATCTGGCTCAGAGCCCAGGGACCCTGCAGATACATCGCCGCCTCGCCCTTGCCGAAGGCGAGGTTGCCGTCGGCGTAGGAACGGGTGGCGTGGTCGGGGTTGAAGAACGAGGAGATCGTCTTCGCGCGCTCCATCGGCACGGCGAAGTCCTTCTCGAAGGAGACCTCCGAGTCCGGTCCCACGTCCTCGCCGATCTCGGTCATCTTCGCGAAGAAGGCGGCGGGGTCGACGAGGCTGCCCACGGAGTAGTCGAACAGTCCCTGCCACAGGGTCCACGTGTCACGGTCGGTCGCGTAGATCGGGGTCACCCCGGCGTCCTGCAGCTCCGTGCACACGTCGACGAACTCGTCCCAGGTCTCCGGGACGGGGAGATCGTGCTCGGAGAAGATCGTCCGGTTGTAGATGACTCCCGCCGCAGCCAGCGAGTACGGCAGGACGCTGGTGCGGCCGGGGTAGTCGGCGTACTGGGTGGCCAGCTCGCCGATGCTGTCGCGGATCCGACCGGCCGAGGGCAGATCGGACAGGTCGCGCAGCACGCCGCGCTCGATGTACCGGGCCAGCTCGAGGTTGGTGTTGAAGCAGCCGACATCGGCCGGGTCCTCGCGCACGAACTGCGGGGCGATCGCGGTGGTGGAGTCGTGGACGACCGAGAGGCCCGGGTGCGCGCTCTCGAACTGCGTCAGCAGGTCACCGAAGTAGCCGATGACCTCCTGCTTCTGCATGAAGAAGCGCAGGTCTGCGCCGCTGCTGCCGATGCCGCCGGAGCAGCCGGCCAGGGCGAGCGCTCCCGCGCCGATCCCTCCCGCGGCGCCGGCGAGGAGCCGTCGCCGGCTGACCTGTCCGTCGGCACCTGATGTTCTCGTTCGCACTGTCGGTCCTCCTCGGCGCACCATCACGCACGTACGTCGCGCGTCCTCACGCAGACATCCAGTAGTTGCTCGTGGCTCCGGTCCCGGTTCGGCGGATCGCCGGAGGACGGACCGCGATCAGCCGTGTCGCAGTCGCCACGCCCGGCAAGTTTGCAGCGCTAGAAATTCCCTGTCAAACGCTTCTCCCACGTGAGCATTCCTCGTCGGCCGTGCTCGTGATCCGCACCACACCACCGGCACGGACGGGTCGTCGTCGGTGGCATCGGGTGGACCATCATGGCCCGGGACACCCCTACCTCCCCGGAGATGACGATGAGCCGCTCCCCTGCCGCGCCCGACGCCGCGAGTGCCGCCACCGGCGATCCGCTGACGCGGTCCCAGCGCCTGGACCGCCTGCCCTTCACCCGCAAGCACGCCAAGCTGCTGGGCGCCTCCGGCATCGGCTGGGCGCTGGACGCGATGGACGTGGGCCTGATCTCGTTCATCATCGCGGCGCTGACCGTGCACTGGGGGATCTCCACGGCCGACGGCTCCCTCATCGCCTCCGCGGGCTTCGCCGGGATGGCCCTCGGGGCCAGCGTGGGCGGCCTGCTCGCCGATCGGATCGGGCGACGCAGCGTCTTCGCCCTCACCCTGCTGGTCTACGGCCTGGCCACGGGCGCCTCCGCCCTCGCGCTCGGAGTGGGCGCGCTGATCGTGCTGCGCTTCGTGGTGGGTCTGGGCCTCGGGGCCGAGCTGCCGGTGGCCTCCACCCTGATGAGCGAGTTCGCCCCGGCCCGGATCCGCGGCCGCGTGGTGGTGTGGCTCGAGGCGTTCTGGGCGCTGGGCTGGATCCTCGCCGCCCTGGTCGGGACCTTCGTGGCCGCCTCCGGACCCACCGGGTGGCGCTGGGCGCTCGCGGCGGGCCTGGTCCCGGCCCTGTACTCGCTGGTGATCCGCCTGGGCACCCCCGA
The DNA here is from genome assembly GCF_003347015.1 of Brachybacterium sp. YJGR34. Taxonomy (GTDB): domain Bacteria; phylum Actinomycetota; class Actinomycetes; order Actinomycetales; family Dermabacteraceae; genus Brachybacterium. Next base: position 39,790 of record NZ_PNFB01000023.1, on the reverse strand, counting down.
ATCAGTGCGCTTCCTGGAGACGAAGGGCCGGTTCGAGGAGGCCGAGGCCGTCACCCGCGGCTTCGAGGAGGCCGCCGGGATCGAGCCCCCGTCGGAGCCGGCCGGCGAGGCGCCGTCCGACGGTGCGACGGCGCCGTCCGGCTGCGCGGCGGAACGGGTCGACGCCGATGCCGTCGGCGTGGTGCCCGCGGCGGACCGGGTCGAGGACGCCGGCGGCATCTGGTCCCGGGCGCTGCGCGGCCGCACCGCCGGCCTGTGGGCGGTGTGGTTCTTCATCAACCTCGCCTACTACGGCGCCTTCATCTGGATCCCCACGCTGCTGGTGGACCGCGGCTTCGACCTCACCCGCTCCTTCACCTTCACGCTCATCATCACCCTCGCCCAGATCCCCGGCTATGCCGCCGCGGCCTGGCTGATCGAGGTGCTGGGGCGGCGCTGGACGCTCACGGTGTTCCTCACCGGCTCCGCCCTCTCGGCGATCGGCTACGGATTGGCGGACAGCGAGGCGCAGATCCTCGTCGCCGGGTGCCTGCTGAGCTTCTTCAACCTCGGCGCCTGGGGCGCGCTGTACGCGATCGGCCCGGAGCTCTACCCCACCGCGGTGCGCGGCACGGGCACCGGGGCGGCGGCGGCCTTCGGACGCCTCGCCTCGATCATGGCGCCGTTCCTGGTGCCCGTGCTGGTCGCGGCCGGTGGCCAGGTCCTGGCCTTCGGCGCTCTCGCCCTCGCCTTCGCCCTGGCCGCTGCCGCGGCCTTCACCCTGCCCGAGCTGCGCGGTCGGGCACTCGCGGACTGACAGGCGCCACCGACGGGTGCGGTCGGAGAAAGCCCCCGGAGACGGGGACCTTCCCCGACCACACCGCGGCAGAGTGGGCCGCCGGCGGGTTCGGTCGGATGAGGCCCCTTGTAGAGGGGACGTTCTCCGACCCACCCTGGGGGCGAGGGGGAAAGGGAGGACCTTGCCGGCGAGCCCGCCGCGGCCGGCTCGCGCCGGCCCGGCCGGATCAGGCCTGCTCGAGGGACCCGTCGTAGGCGCAGATCGCATCGACCTTCGCCGCGGAGGAGGAGGCCGGATCGAACTCGAGGTCCAGCCACACCTTGACCAGCTCCTTCGCGAGCTCGAGGCCCACCACCCGCTGGCCCATGCACAGCACCTGCGCGTTGTTCGACAGCACCGAGCGCTGCACCGAGTACAGATCGTGCGCGGTCACCGCGCGGACGCCGGAGACCTTGTTCGCCGCGATCGCGACACCCAGACCGGTGCCGCAGACCAGCAGCGCGCGATCGGCCTCGCCGGCGGCGACCTTCTCCGCCGCCGCGACCGCGACGTTCGGGTAGTACGTGCCGTCATCGGCCGAGCCGACGCCCACGTCGACCACCGACTCGACGCGGTCATCCGCCTCCAGCAGCTCCTTCAGCGCGCTCTTGTGCCCGTATCCGGCGTTGTCGGATCCGGTGATGATTCTCCAGCCCATGACGTCTCCTTCGGGGTGTGGTTCCTGCGGAATGCGGTGGTCAGGCGGCGAGCAGCTCACCGAGGCGGGTGACGATCGCCGCGAAGGAGATCGCCCCCGGGTCCGGGGTGCCCACGGACTTGTCGCCGTGGGTGCGGGCGCGGCCCAGGTGGGCGGCGATGTCCGCGGTGGCCTGCGCGGCCTCGGTGGCCTGCGCGGCCGCAGCGCGGACGGCCTCCGCGGCGGGGGCGCCCTCGGCGGCGGAGGCCAGCGCCTCGCGGAAGGGCACCCCGGCGTCGACCATGGTCTTGTCGCCGGGGGCCGCGCCGCCGAGGCGCTCGACGGCCTGCACGGCCTGCTGGAGGCCGGTGAGGATCTGCGGGTCGGAGACCGCCTCGTCATCGGAGAAGGCGCTGCCCAGGCTGGTCAGCGCCGCGCCCCAGAGCGCCCCGGAGGTGCCGCCGGCCTCGGCGGACCACGAGGCCCCGGCCTGCACCAGCACCGTGCGGGCGCCCGCTCCGGCGCCGGTGACGCGCTCGGCGGTGGCGCGGGCGGCGCGCACGCCGAGCACCATGCCCTGGCCGTGGTCGCCGTCGCCGGCGATCGCGTCCATGCGCCCCAGCTCCGGCTCCATCTCCTCGAGCAGGGACTGCAGCTCGGCGAGGATCTCGGTGATGCGCGCGGCGCCGGCGCGGGAGTCCTCGGAGGCCGGAGGGATCGGGTCCTCGCCGGGGGTGTAGAGCTCGTCGCGCACCGCGCCGCGCTCCCCGGCGACGCTGCCGCCGCGACGGAACGCCGGGGCGTCGGCCGGGGCCAGCCAGAGCTGCTCGAGCTCCTCGTCCAGGCGCGTCACGGTCAGGGAGAGGCCGGCCATGTTCAAGCTGGTGACGTGCTCGCCCACCTCGGGACGGACCACGGTCACGCCGGCCTCGGCCAGCAGCTGCGCGACGTGCTTCCACACCACGAACAGCTCCTCGTACTTCACGGTGCCCAGGCCGTTGAGGACCACGGCGGCGCGGGAGGAGTCCAGCTCCGGGGTCTCCTTCAGCACGCCCTCGACGAGCACGCGCGCCAGCTCCTGTGCACTGGGCATCGGCACCTCGTCGATGCCGGGCTCGCCGTGGATGCCCAGACCGATGGCCATGGTCCCCGCGGGGACGTGGAAGAGGGCGTCCTCGGCTCCGGGCAGGGTGCAGCCGTCGAAGGCGACGCCCAGGGAGCGCGTGGCGTCATTGGCCTTCCAGGCCAGGCGCTCGGCCTCCTCGAGATCCGCGCCGGCCTGGATCGCGGCCCCGGCGATCTTGAAGACGGGCAGGTCCCCCGCGATCCCGCGGCGATCGCGGTGATCGCCCGGCTCCCCGGAGGCGACGTCATCGCTGACGGCGACGATGCGCACGTCGATGCCCTCGGCCCGCAGCTTCTCCGCGGCCACCCCGAAGTGCAGGACGTCCCCGGCGTAGTGGCCGAAGCCGAGGATCACGCCGCCGCCGTTGTCCGCATTGCGCGCGACCGCGTACACCTGGTCCGCGGACGGGGAGGAGAAGATGTTCCCGCACGGCGCGCCGTGCGCGAAGCCGGGACCCACCCAGCCGGCGAAGGCCGGGTAGTGGCCCGAGCCGCCGCCGACCACCAGCGCGGGCTGCCCCGCCGGCGTCGCCGTCGCCCGCACCACGCCGCCGTGGACGCGCACGAGCTCCTCGGGGTGCGCGGCGACGAGGCCCTCCACGGCGTCGGAGGGGAAGGTCTTGGGATCATCGAACAGATAGGTCATCAGGGTCTCTCTCGGGGCGTGGTGGCGGCGGGGAGCGTCGGCGATCCGACCTGTCGGCCCGTCCCCAGGCTACGCGCGGCGAGCCGGGCGGGACAGGCCGGGGCCGGGCGGATCAGCGGGCGGCGGGGGCCTCGGCGGCGTCGTCGGAGAGATCCGCGCCGTGCAGCCGGGGCTGGTGGACCTTGAGGAAGAAGGTCATGACGAAGGCGCAGGCGTAGAGTCCGATGAAGGCCCAGACCACGCCGACGTCGCCGCCGAGGGGACGGACCAGGGCGACCACGGCGGAGCCGAGGAAGGTCGCGCCGCCGGCGGCGGTGGTGTACATGGCCATCGCGGCACCGGTGTGCTTGGGGGCGATCGCGGGCATGATCGCGCCCAGCGGCACGAAACCGGCCAGCAGGATGCCGAAGACGGTGCCCGCGGCGACGGAGACCACGAAGCCCCAGTCGGAGCCGGCCGGCACCATGTGCGGCACGTACCACCACAGCAGCAGGCCGACGGCGGAGCCGACGATGCCGAACCAGCGCACCGTCCGGGTCCAGCCCCACTTGTCGCCGAGGGTGCCGAAGGCGGCGTTGAACAGGATGTTGCCCGCGTAGACCACGCTGGTCATGACCAGCCACTGCGACTGGCTCCAGCCCAGGCCGCCGTCGTCGATCGAGCCGGCGATGACGTTGGGAAGGATGATGAACATGCCGAACTGGGGCGCGGTGTTGATCAGGCGGGTCAGGAAGCCCATCGCGATGCGCTTGTTGGTGACCGTGAGCCGCAGGCCGGAGAGGACCACGGCGCCCGAGGACTCTCCCGCCGGGGCGAGGCGCACGTTGCCGTGCTTCTCGCGCACGCCGAACCAGGCGATCAGGAAGCCGATGGTGACGAGCACGGTGGAGGCCAGCATCGCCCAGGACTCCCCGGCGAAGCCGCCGCCGAAGCCGGGGATCAGGAAGACGGCGACGATCGAGCCGAGCGTGGGCAGACCGCCGGTGAACATGACGTAGAACCAGCCGACGGCCGCGCCGTTGCGCTCCTTGACGACCACGTGGTTGATCCACACCAGGAAGGCGAAGGCGAACAGGGGGAACCCGAAGCCGCGCAGGAAGTAGGACACGGTCACCAGCGGCACCGACTCGAGCTGCAGGGAGGCGAGGAAGGCCAGCTCGAACACCACCCAGACGCCGAAGCCCAGCGCCATCACCCGGCGCGGGCCCCAGAGGTCCGCGAGCGCGCCGGCGAGATAGGAGCCGATGAGGACGGCGAGGCTGTAGGCGGTGATGATCCGGGCCGCGAGGTCGATCTTGTCGTCCCCGCCCCCGAAGGCCTCGGCGATGTGCGTGGAGACGAAGTTGGACTCGACGCCGTTGCCGGTCATGAAGATCAGCACGCCGAGGAAGCCCCAGCGCAGGACGTGGGGGATGCCGAGGCGGTCCAGGAACGTCTCCTGGCCGGCCGCCCTCGGGGCGAGGCCGGCGGCCTGCGTCGACGAACTCATACGGTGCACTCCTTCGTGGGAGTCGGCCGACGGGCCGACAGTCGTACGGGACCCGGCGCACGGCGCTGCCGGCGCGCGGACGGATCAGACCCTAGACGGAGCGCGCACAATCGTCAAGCACAAATGTTCTCCCCCGCCGGCGCGCCGGCTCGCCGTCGCCGCGGGGAGGTCCGGACCCGGGGCCGCGGCCCGGGACGGCGAGGGTCACTCGGTGTACGTGAAGGGCGCCGTCATCTTGTCGATGTTCTCCTCGGTGATGAGCAGGCAGTCCAGCGCCTGCTTCTCCTGCTCGGGCTCGGTGCCGTTGCGCAGGTAGTCATCGGCCATCTCGATGACCAGCTCGGAGAACTGCGCCACCGGCTGCAGCACCGTGTAGGCCAGCTCGCCGTTCTTGATCGCCTCGATCGCGTCCGGCGAGCCGTCGAAGCCGCCCACCACGATGTTCTCCAGCACCCCGGCCTCCTGGAAGGCCGCGATCGCGCCGAGCGCCATCTCGTCGTTGCCGGAGATCAGCCCTGTGATGTCCGGATGGGCCTGGAGCAGGGACTGCGCCTTGTCGTGCCCCAGGGTGCGGTTCCAATCGGCGACCTCCTCCCCGACCTTCTCGAGATCGGGGTACTGGCTGATCGTCGTGGTGTAGCCGTTGGAGCGGGTCTGGGCGTTGTTGTCCGAGGGCAGGCCGAACAGCTCGACGTACTCGCCGCCCTCCCCCATCTGCTTCACCCACTCCTGGGCGCCGAGCGCGGCCCCCTGGGCGTTGTTCGAGACCAGCTGCGCCATGGCGATGCCGTCCTCGTTGATCTCGGCGTTGATGAGGAACACCGGGATCTCCGCCTGGACGGCCTTCTTGATGGTGCCGATGGATCCGTCGGCATTGGCGGGATCCATGATCAGCGCCACGGACTGGTTGGAGATCGCGGTGTCGACCAGCGTGTTCTCGGTGTTGGTGTCGCCCTTGTGGGCGCCGACCGTGGTCGTGTATCCGAGCTCCTCGGCCTTGGCCGCGGCGACGTCGCCCTCGGTCTTCCAGTAGGGGTTCGAGGGGTCGTTGACGATGATGGTGATGAGGCCGCCGTCGGTGCCGCCACCACCGCCCGCATCGGACGTGCCGCCACCGGTCTCCTCGGAGCCGCCGCACGCCGCGAGACCTGCTGCTGCGGCACCGGCGCCGAGGACGGAGAGGAAGTGCCTGCGTTCCATGGTGTGTTCCTTTCAGGGGTGGCGCATCCCGTCGGGGAGGCGCCGCGGGCCTGCACGTGGTGCCGCGTGCAGGGGTCAGGGGTCAGTCGCTCCGAGGGGGCTCGGTGCGGGGTGCGGAGCCGGGATCGGGCTCGCCGTCGGCAGCGGCGTCGGGGCCGGCGGGGCCGTCGGCGGCACCGGGATCCGCGGCCGGGGCCGCGGCCCGGGCACGGCGGGGGCGTCCGTACTGCAGGGAGTTCAGCAGCACCGCCACCACGATGACGGCGCCCACGAAGACGGTCTGCCAGTAGGCGGAGACCCCGATGAGCACCAGGCCGTCGGAGAGGAAGCCGATCACGAAGGCGCCCAGCAGGGTGCCGCGCACGGTGCCGCGGCCGCCGGAGAGGGCGGCGCCGCCGATGACGACGCCGGCGATCGCGGTCAGCTCGTAGGTGTTGCCCGCGGTGGGGCTCGCGCTGGTCAGGGTCGAGGCGAGGATCAGCCCGGCCACCGCCGAGCACAGCCCGGAGATGACGTACACCCACACCGTCACCCGGCGCACGGGCACGCCCGAGAGCTGGGCGGCGCGCTGATTGCCGCCGGTCGCGTACAGCCAGCGGCCGAAGGTGGTGCGCCCCAGCATCACGGCGATCGCCAGGGCGATGACGGCCATGATGAGCACGCCGGCGGGGATGCCGAGGATGCGATGGAAGCCCAGCCACTCGAAGCCGGTGTTGCCCAGCCCCTCGTCGCCGGAGAGGTCGTTGATCGTGCGCCCGTTGGTCAGCAGCAGCGCGAAGCCGCGGATCACGTAGAGCATGCCGAGGGTCGCCACGAACGGGGCGACCTTGAACCGCGCCACCAGCACGCCGTTGAGCGCTCCGATCAGCCCGCCCAGGACGACGGCGATCAGCACCGAGGCGGCGACGTTCGGGTACACGGTGACGCCGAACAGGTCCAGCGGCACCCCGCGCAGGAGGAAGCCGCCGATCACCGCGGTGAACCCGAGGGTCGAGCCGACGGACAGGTCGATCCCGCCGGTGAGGACCACCAGCAGCTGCCCCAGCGACAGCAGCGCGAAGATCGCCACGTGCGAGGACATGATCAGCAGGTTGTCGACGGTCAGGAAGTTCGGCGAGAGCAGGGAGAAGACGACGATGATCAGCGCGAGCGCGAGGAAGGCGCGCCCCTCGAGGAGCAGCTTGGAGAGGTCGATCCGCTGCGCGGACTCCTTCGGCGCGGCGACGGCGGAGGTGGTCATGGGGGATTCCGTTCCTGGGAGCTGGTTCACGGGGCGACGACCTCGCCGGAGGCGGCCATGACGTCGGCCTTCGCCGCGTCGGGCCCGAACTCGGCGGAGATGCGTCCCCGGTGGAGGACGACGATGCGGTGGGCGATGCTGAAGCACTCGTCGATCTCCGAGGTGGAGTAGACGACGGCGAGCCCCTCGCGGGCGCGATCGGCGAGCAGGGAGAACACCTCGGACTTGGCGCCGATGTCGATGCCGCGGCTGGGCTCGTCCAGCAGCATCATGCCGGGATTCGTCGCGAGGATCTTGCCGAGCACGACCTTCTGCTGGTTGCCGCCCGAGAGGGAGCCGATGGGCGCCGCCGGCCCGGGCGCCTTCACGGTGACGTCCTCGATCAGCCGCTCGGCCAGGGCCTGCTCGGCGCGCCGGGAGGTCAGCCCCCGGCGGAGGAACTGCGCGATGCTGGCCAGGGTGAGGTTCTGGCCGACGGTCATGGTCGGGACCAGGCCGTCGCGCTGACGGTCCTCGGGGACCAGGCCGATGCCCTGCGCGAGCCGCTCGCGGATCGACTCCCCGCCGAGCGCCCGCCCGCGGTGGACGACCCGCCCGCCGATCGGGTCGCCGCGACCGGCGACGGCCTCGAGCAGCTCGGTGCGGCCGGCGCCCATCAGCCCGTAGAGGCAGACGATCTCCCCGGCGCGCACCTGGAGGGAGAGGTGATCGACGACGGCGCGCTCGGGGTTCTCCGGATCACGGAGGGTGAGCTCCTCGATCTCGAGCACCGGCTCGCCGAAGGCGTATCCAGTGGGCGGGGAGCCGAGGTCGAAGTTGTCGCCCACCATGTGGCGCACGATCCACTCCAGGTCGATCTCCCCGCGGTCGCCGCGGGCGGTCACGGCGCCGTCCCGCAGCACCACGGCATGGTCGGTGACCCGCAGCGCCTCCTCCAGATGGTGGGAGATGTAGACGATCGAGACCCCGCGGGCGGTGAGGTCCTCGATGATGCCGAAGAGGATCTCCACCTCCTGCGCGGCCAGGGCGGAGGTGGGCTCGTCCATGATCAGGATCCGGGCGTCGATCGAGAGCGCGCGGGCGATCTCGACGATCTGCTGCTGGCCCACGCGCAGGTCCCCGACCTCGGCCGAGGGGTCCACGTCCAGCCGCATCTCCTCGAGCAGCGCGGCGGCCTGCCGGGTCTCCTCGGCGAAGTCGACCCCGGTGGGCCGCGTGATCTCGCGGCCCAGGAAGATGTTGTCGCGCACCGAGAGGTTCGGGGCGAGGCTCAGCTCCTGGTGGATGATCGCGATCCCGTGATCGCGGGCGTCCGTGGTGTCGGAGAAGGAGATCGGCTCGCCGTCCAGCAGGATGCGGCCGGAGGTCGGCTGCTCGACCCCGGAGAGGATCTTCATCAGCGTCGACTTGCCGGCGCCGTTCTCCCCGAACAGCGTGGTGACGCGGCCGCGGTGCACGCCGAAGTCGACGCCCTTCAGCGCCCGCGTGCCGCCGTAGTCCTTGACCACGCCCTGCGCCTGCAGGACCACCTGGTCGGCGCCGCCGGTGCCGGGCGCGGGGTGATGATCGGCGAGGGCGCTCATCCCTGGACCTCCATCGACACCGGGGTGACCAGCCAGCCCTCGGGATTGATCGCGGTGAACGCGCCGGTGACGGTGACCGTCTGCCCGGGCAGCGTGGCGAGGTCGATCGGGTCCAGGACCTGCTTCTTCATCTCCTCGTTGAGGGCGGCGCCGGCGTCCTGGTACTCGATCTGGTTGGTGAACTGGCCGAAGTCGTACTCCCCGGTCGCGTCGCGCAGCTCGGTGCCGTTGATCGCGGGACCGGTCTGCATCCGCACCGTGACCTCCTCCGGCATGCCCTCGACCTCGACCTCGTAGAGGCCGGCCTCCCCCTCGCCGACGGTGCCGGTGAAGGTGGTGCTGTAGACGGTCTGGCCCGCGGCCTCGACGCCGTGCTCCTCGGCGGCGGCCGCGGGATCGGCGGCGATCGCCTCCGCCAGCTCGGGGGCGGGGACGGCGCGCTCGGTGATCCCCTCCTGGACGATCGGGAACTGCTCGGCGCCGAAGGTGGCCTTGTCGAAGGCCTCGGTGGTGGCGGCCTCCTCGCCCTGGGGGACGACCTTCGTGCCGAGCACGACCACGAGCAGCCCGATGACGGTCAGGGCGATGGCGATCCAGCGCCCCCGGTGCTTCGTGGGCCTGCTCTCGCGCTGCGGGGTGCGCGCGGGGACGGCCTGTGCGGTGCTCATGCTGAGCCTTCCTGTCGGGCGCCCGGGGAGAGCGGGCGGGGCGTCGTTGCCGGTCGTGCCCGTCGGCGGGGCACCGGTGCGCGGGGTGCGCGGCGTCATCGCCGACGGCGGAGGGTCCCGGGGCGGGGCGACGTCGTCGGTGGCGTCGCGGCCGGGACTCCGCGAGGAGTGGTGGGGCGCTCTCCGATGAGCGCGGGGAGGTGGTGGCGGGGGTGCTGCGGCCGGCGCCGGAGCGGGCGCCGGGGGCAGCATCCCGGGGTCGCCCCCGGGAGCCGTGGCCCCGGGGACGGGCGGGGTCAGGCTCCCGGCAGGAGGGAGACCTTGACGGAGGCGCCGGCGGAGTCGGCGACCGTGTCGAGCGCCTTCTGGACCTCGCCGAGGCCGAACTGGTGGGTGCAGATCTCCTCGAGCGGCAGCACGCCGGACTCGATGATCTTGATGGCGGCCGGCCAGCAGTGCGGGCCCAGGTGCGCGCCGAGGACGTCGAGCTCCTTGTCGTCGGAGATGATCGACCAGTCCACGGAGACGTTCTCCTTGAACACCGAGTACTCGACGTAGCGGCCCAGCTTGCGCAGCAGGTTCAGACCCTGGCCGACGGCGCTGGGGTGGCCGGTGCACTCGATGTAGACGTCGGCCCCGTAGCCACCGGTGAGCTTGCCGATCTCCTCGTTCACGTCGACCTCCGAGAGGTTCAGCGTGAGATCCGCTCCGCACTTCTGGGCCAGGGCCAGCTTGTTCGCGTCGAAGTCGAGGGCGATGACCATCTTGGGGCTCTTGTGCGCGGCGCCGATGATCGCGCCCAGGCCGATCGGGCCGGCGCCGGCCACGACGACGATGTCGTCGAAGGTGATCTGGGCGCGCTCCACGGCGTGCAGGGAGCAGGACAGCGGCTCGGCGAAGGCGGCGTGGTGCGGCGGGATGTCCTTGGAGATGCGGTGGGCGCGGGCCAGCGAGGGCACGATCATGTACTCGGCCATGCCGCCGTCGTAGTGCTTGAAGCCGAACATGTCGTGCGGGCCGCACATCCAGTACCAGCCGCGCTTGCAGTACATGCACTCCTCGCAGGGGACGATCTGCTCGACCACGATGCGGTCGCCGACGGCGACGCCGTGGTGGGCGAGCGCCTCGGCGGAGCCGGAGACGACCTCGCCGGCGATCTCGTGACCGGGGGTGATGCCGGGCTCGACCCAGCGCTCGCGGTTCTCGTCCCCCCAGAACTTCGCGGCCCCGGCGTAGGCCTTGAGGTCGCTCGCGCAGACGCCGACGGCCTCCACCCGGATCAGCAGCTCGTCCGCGGCGGGCGCCGGCACGTCCTTGTCCTCGAGGCGGTAGTCCTCCGGCGCGTGCATGACCACGGCCTTCATCGTCGACGGGATCTCACTCATCTCCACACATCTCCTTCGCTGCCATCCGGGTGCGCACCATGCGTCGGCAGGCTCCGAGCCGGCGGCTCCCGACGAGTGCCCTCGGAGTGAGACTAGGCACGTCTGTGCACATTCGTCAAGCACAAATGTTCTCACCGCGGGGTCATTCGTGCGCGGACTCCCCCGCCGATCACTCCGCCTCGAGGATCGCCTCCGCCGTCGGCACGTCCGTGATCAGGGTGGTGAACAGCTCGGCCTTCGCTCCCGCCCGGATCGAGGGCACCTTCTCGCGTCCCACCGCGAGGGCGATGGTGGTGGGGATCCGCTGCAGCGTCTCCCGCGGCAGGCGGACCAGGCGGTCCGATCCCTCATAGGCCACCGGCTCGCCGTCCACGTCGTAGAAGTGCAGGCAGACATCACCCACCGCGGAGCGCAGTGCCGCATCGTCCCGCGGGACCACCGAGGTCAGCAGGTCCCTCCGGGCATAGGGGGCACCGATGCCCGTGACCAGCACCTCCGCCCGCGACCACAGTCCCGTGATCTCCATGAAGCTGGGATCGGCCTGCAGGGAGCGCCAGAGGCTGGGGCTGGGCAGCGCGGGGGCGAAGACGTAGTGGGGCTCGGCGCCGGTGCTCTCGGCGAGGCTCCGCACCGTCTCGTTGGTCTGGAAGGCGGGATCGTGCTCCTGCTGCCCGCCGACGGTCGGCGCGACGACCACTCCGCGCAGCTCCGGCATGCCGGGCAGGCGGCTGACCGCGTAGGTGGTCTTGCCCGAGGAGATCAGCAGCACGTCCCCGCGATGCAGGTCCAGGCTCCGCAGCTCCTGTGCCAGCAGGTCGCCGATCCCGCGCAGGTCCCGATGCGCCTGGTCCCCCGGGGCGATCCGCACCCCGCGCACCCCCAGCCGCTCTCGGAGTCGCCGCTCCAGATCCGAGAGGTCCGGGCCGGCGACGTCGAGCACCTCGAAGCGCACCATCCCGATCCGTCGCGCCTCGGTGAGGAGCTTGCTGACCGTGGGGCGGGAGATCCCCAGGCGCTCGGCGATCTCCGCCTGCCGCAGGTTGTCGAGGTAGTACGCCGAGGCGGCGCGGTGCAGGAGCTGCGGGTCCATGTGCGTCTCGAGCACGTCCACCTCTTCATCGTCGGCCGCTGCCGCGGGGGCACCGCGTGGCCGGCAGGCCGTCGCCTCCGGCGCGACGATCCTATAGAGGAGCGGTCCGCCCCGTGCAAATGCCCGGCGCCGAGAACGTCCTCTCCCAACGGCGGCGACGCCGCCGGTCGCCCTCGCCACCACTCGGCGGCGTCCCTGGTGACACAATGTCCGGGGCCCGCCGGGACGGACCGGCGCGGGCCGCATCGAGGCGAGCTGGAGGAGGGCGGGTCGATGGCTGATCGCGAGGACCGCGCGGAGCACGAGGAGCGCGACGGGCACCGGGGCGCGACGCTCGGCATCGACATCGGCACCTCGAGCACCAAGGGTGTGCTGGTGGGCCCCGACGGGACGATCCTGCGCACGGCGAGCCGCGAGCACGCGGTGGACCGCCCGCACCCCGGCCACGTGGAGATGGACGCGCAGCTGTGGTGGGCGGAGTTCACGGGCATCGCCCGGGAGCTCATCGAGTCCGCCCAGGTGCCGGTCACCGCCGTGGGCGTCTCCGGCATGGGCCCCTGCGTGCTGCTGACCGACGAGGACGGGACGCCGGTGCGCCCGGCGATCCTCTACGGCGTCGACTCCCGCGCAGAGGCGGAGATCGAGGAGCTCACGACACTGTTCGGGGAGCAGGAGATCCTCGCGCGCAGCGGCTGCGTGCTCAGCTCGCAGGCGGCGGGACCCAAGGTCCGCTGGGTGGCCCGGCACGAGCCGGAGACCTTCGCGCGGGCATCGCGCCTGTTCATGCCCTCCTCCTATCTCGCCTTCCGCCTCACCGGGCAGTACGTGCTGGACCACGCGAGCGCCAGCATGGCGACCCCGCTGTACGACACCGCCGCGCTGGACTGGCACCGCCCCTGGGCCGAGGTGGTCGCCCCCGGACTCGAGCTGCCGCCGCTGCAGTGGTCCGGGGAGGTGGCCGGGACCGTGTCCGCGCAGGCCGCACGCGCGATCCCCGGACTCGCCGAGGGCACGCCCGTGATCACCGGGACCGTGGACGCCTGGGCGGAGGCGATCAGCGTGGGCGCCACCGCCCCGGGCGACGTGATGCTCATGTACGGCACCACCACCTTCCTGGTGGCGATCACCGATGCGCCCGCGCCGAGCCGCTCGATGTGGGTCACGTCCGGCACCACGCCGGGAACCTTCACCCTCTCCGGCGGGATGGCGAGCTCCGGGGCGATCACCGGATGGATGCGGGAGCTGACCGGGAACGCGGACTTCTCCACCCTGGTCCAGGAGGCCGAGGCCAGCGGCGTGGGGGCGAACGGCCTGCTCATGCTCCCCTACTTCGCCGGGGAGCGCTCCCCCATGCACGATCCCTCGGCCCGTGGGGTGATCGCCGGGCTGACCCTCTCCCACACCCGTGGGGACCTCTACCGCGCCGCCCTCGAGGCGGCGGCCTTCGGGGTGCGCCACCACGTGGAGGCGCTGCGCGAGGCCGGGGTGCGGATCGAGCGAATGGTCGCCGTCGGCGGCGGCACCCAGAACGAGCTGTGGCCCCGGATCGTCTCCGACGTCACCGGCCTGCAGCAGGAGGTGCCGCGCCGCACCGTCGGCGCCTCCTATGGCACCTCGATGCTCGCCGCGCAGGTCGCGCACGGCACGGACACCACGAGCTGGAACGGCATCGACCACGTGTGCACGCCGGATGCCGCGGCCGCCGCGCAGTACGACGAGCTGTACCGGCTGTACCGGGACCTCTACCCCGCCACCCGCGAGATCACCCACGCCCTGGCGGCGCGGCAGCACAGCGCCTGAGGGGCGGCCCCGCCGCGGGGCCTCACCCCGGCGGCGCGTCCTCGATGAGGTGCAGCTGCGTGCCGTCGAGGTCGACGAGCCAGCCCACACGCGCACCCCAGTGCTGCCGCGCGATCGGGTGGCGGCGCGGGTACCCGGTGGTCCCGAGCGGCACCACGGCGGCGACCTGCGCATAGAGGTCATCCAGATCGGCGACCCGGATGCTGGCCATGAAGTCGCTGGCCAGCGGATCCAACGCGGGCGCGGGGAAGAACTCGAGCTCCACGCCCCCGCGGCGCAGGATCATCCAGTCGTCCGCGCGGTAGCGGGGTGCGAAGCCGAGCTGGGCGTAGAAGGCGAGGGTCGCGGAGAAGTCCCGCGAGGGCAGGTTCGGGACGGCGCGATCGGTCATGTCCGGCACGCTACGCGTCGGCGGGCTCCGGGGACAGGCCGGCGCCGCGGCGGACTCAGCGCACCGCCCGCCGATGGATCCCGAGGTCATGGCGCCCGGGCAGCAGGTCCTCGCGCAGCGCGCGGGTGCCGCGGTAGTCGCCCTCGCGCAGGGTCCGGAACGGCACCGGCGCCTCGGCGTCGATCCCCTCGATCCGCGCGCGCAGCCGGTCCACCTCGCGGGCGACCCCGTCGGCGTCGAGGCCGTCGGCGTCGGTGACCAGGTGGATGTCCAGCACGTCGATGCCCACGTACCACAGCGCGCCATGGGTCAGCGGGAACATCAGCGACTCGATGTCGCCGCTGATGCCGCGGGGGCCGATGGAAGCGGCGTCCTCCCCTGCCGTCACGATCACCAGCGCGCGCCGGCCCGTGAGGCCGCCGTCGCCGTAGCGCCGCGGCACTCCCAGCTCGCGGTCCATGTCGCCGTAGGCGAAGCCGTCGGTGAGCACCCGGTCCAGCCACCCCTTGAGGATCGCGGGCATCCCGTACCACCACAGCGGGAACTGGAGCACCAGCAGCTCGGCGGCGGCGAGCTTGCGCTGCTCCTGGAGCACCTGCGCGGGGATCCGGCCGGCGGCGTGAGCCGCGGAGATCCGCAGGGAGAGGTTCCCCGGATCGGCGGCGAGGTGCCCGGCGTCCTCCGTCCGCAGCACCGGGTCGAAGCCCTGGGGGTACAGATCGCTGGTGAGCACCTCGCCGCGGTGGGCGAGGGCCGCGGCGCCGGCACGGAACAGCTGGTCGTTGAGGGACCCCTGCTGCGGATGCGCATGCACCCACAGCGAGGTGCCGGGGGTCGGGGCGTGGGAGAGGGGTGCGGTCCGGGTGTCCGATGCGGTGTCCGTCGTCGTCATGCGCCCAGTCGACCACCGCCGAGCAAGACGCTGAATATTGCAGGGTCTCTCCCCGATACGCGAGCGTCTATCCTGGCTCCATGGATGCTCTGACCCATCTGGTCGAGCGGATCCGCTCGACAGGCGCGCTGCTGGGCACGAACCTGCTCACCCCGCCCTGGCGGATCCGCCTGGACGAGGGCGCGACGATGACCGTGGTGACGATGCTGCGCGGCAGCGCCTGGCTCGAGGCCGGGGACGCCCCGCCGCGGCACCTGGCGCCACGGGATCTCGCCGTCGTCACCGGGGAGCGGCCGTTCTCGGTCACCAGCGACCCGAGCTCCCTCGCCCCGCCGCAGTACGTGGGCATCGCCGACGGCCGGTGCACCGACGCCTCCGGTGCGGTGCTGCCGGACGCGGAGATCAGCCTGGGCCTGCGCACCTGCGGGGACCGCCTGGATGCCGAGCACGCCCTGTTCACGGGGTCCTTCGCGGCGACCGGCCGGCTCACGCGACGCCTGCTGGGCGGGCTGCCGCGGGTGCTCATGGTGCCGCGGGAGCGGCAGGGACGGGCGCCGATGGACCTGCTGGAGGCGGAGCTGCTCCGCGACGAGCCCGGACAGCAGGCGGTGCTCGACCGGCTGCTGGACCTGGTGCTGATCGGCGCGCTGCGCGACGGGCTGTCCCGCCCCGGGGCCGCCGAGGACGGCGGCGCCGTGCCCCCGTGGTTCTCCGCCACGGCGGATCCGGTGGTCGGGCCGGCCCTCGAGGTCATCCACGACCGGCCCGAGCTGCCGCACACGGTGGCGTCCCTGGCCGACCGGGCGCAGTCCTCGCGGGCCGCCTTCGCCCGCCGCTTCCGCGAGCTGCTCGGCGAATCGCCCATCGCGTATCTCACCGCGTGGCGCCTGTGCCTGGCCGCGGACCTTCTGCGCGAGAGCGAGGACACCCTCGAGGTGATCGCCCGCCGGGTGGGCTACTCGAGCGCCTTCGCGCTGAGCACGGCCTTCCAGCGGGAGCACGGCCAGCGGCCCAGCGCCTACCGGGCGGAGGCGATCAGCGCCTGAGATCGCGCCGCCCGGAGCGTACGGTGGTCCCACCCGCAGCCCCGCGCGAACGGAGACCGCCATGCACGCCGACCGCCTCACCACGTCGATCTGCCACCACGCCGAGGGGCCCGCCTGGTCCGACACCTGGGGCGGACTGCGCTGGGTGGACATGTTCGCCGGAGACGTCATGCATCTCGATGCCGACGGGGAGGTCCACCGCCTGCCCACCCCGAGCCCCGTGGTGGCCTGCGTGCGGCCCGCCACCAGCGGCGGCGCCGTGCTCGCGCTCGAGAACGGCTTCGCCCTCGAGGACGCCGACGGGTCGATCGATCCGCTGCCGCCGCTGTGGGAGGGCCCGGTGCGGATGAACGAGGGGGCGATCGCGCCGGACGGCTCGTTCCTCTGCGGCTCGATGGCCTACGACCAGCGCCCCGGCGCCGCCGCGATGTGGCGCCTGCTGCCCGACGGCACCACCACGGAGCTGTTCGGGGACCTCACCATCTCCAACGGACTGGCGTTCTCGGCCGACGGCAGGACCGCCTACTACGTCGACACCCCCACGGGGCGGGTGGACCTCTTCGACTGGTCCGACGCCGAGGGCCTGCTGAACCGTCGGCCCTTCGCGGACCTCACCGCGGAGGAGGGCCACCCCGACGGCCTCGCCCTGGACGTCGAGGGGCGGGCCTGGGTCGCGATGAACGGCGGCGGCCAGGTGCTGGGGCTCGACGAGCGCGGCGCGGTCGCCGAGCGCATCACCGTCGGCGCTCAGAAGGTCACGGCCTGCACCTTCGGCGGCGAGGACCGCGCGACGCTGTTCATCACCACCAGCAGGGAGAACCTGGCCGACGGCGAGGACCCGCAGGCCGGCTCGCTGTTCGCCGTCGACCCCGGGACCCGCGGCCCCGCCGAGGAGCGCCTCTTCGGCGGCTGACCCGGCGGAGCGGCCGGCGCCCTGGTCCGCAGGGGCGGGCGCGACGGTCGCCGTCGCCCGCTGGCCCGCACCTGCGGCCCGACGCCCGGCGCCCGGCGCCCGGCGCCCGGACTCAGGCGCTCGTGCCCTTCCCGGCTCCGGCCACACCGGCACTGTCGGTGCTCTGCGGCTCCTCGCCCGCGGCCAGGGTGCGCTCCATGGCGTCGAACTCCGCCACGGTGCTGGCCGGCGGCGGCGGGGTGAGCAGGCTGACCACCACGGCCAGGACCAGGCAGATCAGGAAGCCCGGGATGATCTCGTAGAGATGCTGCTCGCCGAACAGACCCCAGGTGACGTCCGGCGTGAACTGGCCCCAGACGAAGGAGACGACGGCGCCGGCCACCATGCCGACCCCCGCGCCGATCGCCGTCAGGCGGCGCCAGAACAGGGCCAGCAGCACGATCGGGCCGAAGGCGGCGCCGAAGCCCGCCCAGGCGAAGGACACCAGGCCCAGCACGGAGCTCTCCGGGTCCAGGGCCAGCAGGATGGCGGTGACCGAGACCACCAGCACGGCGATCCGGCCGCCCCACAGCGAGCGCTGCGAGGTGAGGGTGATGCCCAGGCCGCCCACGAGGTCCTCGATGAGCGCGGAGCTGGAGACGATCAGCTGCGAGGAGATCGTGGACATGATCGCCGCGAGCACGGCGGCCAGCAGCAGGCCCGCGATCAGCGGGTTGAACAGCAGCTGGGACAGGTCCAGGAACACCGACTCGCCGTTGACGGAGTCGGTGAGCACGGCGTCCTGGTTCTGCTGGAAGTACGCCAGGCCCGCCAGGGCGGTGAACACGGCGCCGACCACGCACAGCACCATCCAGACCATGCCCACGCCGAAGCCGTAGCGGGCGTCCCGCGCGGAGCGCAGCGCCATGAAGCGCACGATGATGTGGGGCTGGCCGAAGTAGCCCAGGCCCCAGGCGAGCGCGGAGATGATGCCGATGAAGGTGCCGCCGGAGGTCATGGACCCGAAGTTCGCGTCCACCTCGCGCACCGAGGCGAACATCTCCGCCGGCCCGCCGACGGCGAACATCGCCGTGACGGGGACGAGCATCAGCGCGACCAGCATGATCAGGCCCTGGACGACGTCGGTGTAGCTCGCGCCGAGGAAGCCGCCGAAGAGCGTGTACAGGATGGTCACGCCGCCGACGAGCAGCATGCCGGTCACGTACGGGCCGCCGAACATCGACTGGAAGAACACGCCGCCGGCGACCATGCCCGAGGACACGTAGAAGGTGAAGAACACCAGGATGATCAGGCCCGCGGCGATGCGGAGGACGTTGCTGCGGTCGTGGAGCCGGTTGCCGAAGAAGCTGGGCACCGTGATGGCGTTGCCGGCGATCTGCGTGTACTGCCGCAGGCGTGGGGCGACGAAGTACCAGTTCAGCCCGGCACCGAGGGTGAGGCCGACGGCGATCCACGCCTCGACCAGGCCGTTCATGTACAGCGCGCCGGGCAGGCCCATGAGCAGCCAGCCGGACATGTCGGAGGCTCCCGCGGAGAGCGCCGCGACGAAGGGGTGCAGCCGGCGCCCGCCGAGCATGTAGTCCTCACCCCCCGTGGTCTTGCGGAAGGCGTACAGCCCGATGCCGAGCATGACCGCGAAATACACGGCCAGGGCGAGGACTTTGGCGGCGAGATCCATGGGAGGACTCCGATCTCAGGGGTGGGGAAGGGACGGGGAAGGGAGGGTCGAGGACGACGTCGACCTCCGCGGGGCCGCGCCGGAGCGCGACGGCGGGCAGAGCACGTCGTCGGGAGCGGATGGGTCGCCTCGACCCTAGGGGGACGATCGATGCCGATCGACGATGATCGACTGCTCAGCGCTGTGCGAGAGCTGCGCCTTTCCTGGTCACAGCGCTTCTCCGTGAGCCTGCCCACCTGCTGTCCGCCGAAGCGATCTGCCTCACGGTCGACAGTTCCACACCCCGGGCAGGCTACCGAAGGGTTATATGCGCGCGCGGGCGGGAGCAGCGCCCCCGCTGCCCGACGTCGGGAAGCAGCCCGAAGCGCCCCGCACCGGGAAGCGTCCCCGGGAGCGAGCCGCATGAAGAAGGGTGCGGTCCTGAACCAGTTCGGGCTCCGATCTGGAACAGAACCGCACCGCATTCACTGCGCGCCGGCACGCCGCGCGGCCGGCGCACTGCGCGTCGGCGCGCGCCGCGCGTCAGTCCTGCAGGGCCTCGACGTCCTCGTCGACCCAGTCCAGGGTGCGCTCGACGGCCTTGGCCCACAGGCGCATCGAGCGCGCCCGGGCGTCCTCGTCCATGGCGGGCTCCCAGCGCTTGCCCTCGGCCCAGTTGTCGATGACGTCCTGCTCGCCGTTCCAGAAGCCCACGGCGATGCCGGCCGCGTAGGCGGCGCCCAGCGCGGTGGTCTCGATGACCTGCGGGCGCACCACCGGCACGCCCAGGATGTCGGCCTGGAACTGCATGAGGGTCTCGTTGGCGACCATGCCGCCGTCGACCTTCAGCTCGCTGAGCTCCACACCCTCGTGCTCCGCATCGGCCACCATCGCGTCGAGCACCTCGCGGGACTGGTAGGCCGTGGCCTCGAGCGTGGCCCGGGCGATGTGGTGGCGGTTGTGGAAGCGGGTCATGCCCACCATCGCGCCGCGCGCGTCGGAGCGCCAGTGCGGGGCGAACAGCCCGGAGAACGCCGGCACGATGAACAGGCCGCCGCTGTCGGGGACCTTCTTCGCGAGGTCCTCGATCTCCGGGGCCTCGCTGATCATGCCCAGGTTGTCGCGCATCCACTGCACCAGGGAGCCGGTGACGGCGATCGATCCCTCGAGGGCGTAGACCGGCTTGTTCTCCCCGATCTTGTAGGCCACGGTGGTGAGCAGGCCGTTCTCGCTGCGCACCAGGTCCTCGCCGGTGTTGATCAGCATGAAGTTGCCGGTGCCGTAGGTGTTCTTGGCCTGGCCCACCTCGAAGCAGGCCTGGCCGAAGGTGGCGGCCTGCTGGTCGCCGAGGATGCCGGCGATCGGGGTGTCGATGAGCAGGCCCTGCTTGCGGCCGTGGCCGTAGACCTCGGAGGAGGAGCGGATCTCGGGCAGCATCGACAGCGGGATGCCCATGTCCGCGGCGATGTCCGCGTTCCAGTCGAGGGTGTCGATGTTCATGAGCATCGTGCGCGAGGCGTTGGTGACGTCGGTGACGTGCACGCCGTTCTCCGCACCGCCGGTGAGGTTCCACAGCAGCCAGGAGTCGGTGTTGCCGAACAGCAGCTCCCCGGCCTCGGCCCGCGCGCGCACGCCCTCGACGTTGTCGAGGATCCACTTCACCTTGGGGCCGGAGAAGTAGGTGGCCAGCGGCAGTCCCACGCGCTCCTTGTATTTGTCCGCGCCCTCCTCGCCCGCGAGCTCGTCGCAGATCCTCTGGGTGCGGGTGTCCTGCCAGACGATCGCGTTGTACACGGGCTCACCGGTCGCCTTGTCCCACACCACCGCGGTCTCGCGCTGGTTGGTGATGCCCACGGCGGCGAGCTGGTGGCGGTTGATCTCCGCCTTCTGGAGGGCGTCGGCGACCACGGCGCGGGTGTTGCGCCAGATCTCCAGCGCGTCGTGCTCCACCCAGCCGGACCGGGGGAAGATCTGCTCGTGCTCCTGCTGCCCGGAGGCGACGATCTGACCGCCATGGTCGAAGATGATCGCGCGGGTGGAGGTGGTGCCCTGGTCGATGGACATGATGTACATGGGCTGGTCGTTCATCGGAACTCCTTCGTCATGGGTGCTGCGAGGTGGTGGCGCGGAGCCCGGCGCCGCCGGGCCGCGCGGTCGATCAGAAGTAGACGATCGAGAAGAGACCGGCGAGCACGCCGCCGATCATGGGGCCGACGATCGGCACCCACGAGTATCCCCAGTCCGAGCCGCCCTTGTGCGGAATCGGCAGGATCGCGTGCGCGAGGCGCGGTCCGAGGTCTCGGGCGGGGTTGATCGCGTAGCCCGTCGGCCCGCCGAGGGAGGCGCCGATGGCGAGCACCAGCAGCGCGACGGCGAGCGGACCGAGCTCGTTCGGCGTGTTGCCGAACATGATGATCACGAAGACCAGCACGAAGGTCGCGATGATCTCGGTGACCAGGTTCCACCCGCGGGAGCGGATCTCGGGACCGGTGGAGAAGGTGCCGAGGATCGCGCCCGGGTCCGTCTCCTGGTCGTAGTGGTTCTTGTAGGCGAGCCAGGCCAGCACGGCGCCCAGGAAGGCACCGATCATCTCGGCCAGGAAGTAGACCAGCGTGGTCCCGACCCCGACGGGGATGCCGGGGCCGTACTCCTCGGCGCCGCTGGCGAGCAGGCCGATGGTGACGGCGGGGTTCAGGTGGGCCCCGGTCTTGAAGGCGACCCAGACGCCGGAGAAGACCGCGAGGCCCCAGCCGAAGTTGATCAGCAGCCAGCCGCCGCCGTTGCCCTTGGTCTTGCCCAGGACGACGTTGGCGACGACGCCGCCGCCCAGGAGTGTCAGCATCGCGGTGCCCGCGATCTCCGACAGCATGATCGTGGCGAGCGTTCCCATAAGTTCTCCTCATCGAGAGCCGGTCGGTGGTGGCACGGACCGGGGCCCGGTCCGTGCCGGGTTTCGGACGACCGCGGACGGTCGACGGGGCGGCGTGCCGCCGCCCCGGGGCGCCCGAGCCCGGTGCCCGGGCGCCCCTGCTCCGGTCAGGCCCGGGGCGGGACCTCGGAGACGGCGGACAGGTGGGCGGCGGCCTGCGCGTCCTCGGACGACTGCTCGCCCTCGAGACGTGCGGCGATGTAGTCGCGATAGGCCGCGACCTCCCGAGCGCGCGCCGCCTCGTCCCAGCCCAGCTCCGGGCCGACGATCGCGGCGATCTCCTCGGCCGCGGCGACGCCGCGATCCCGGGTCTCGTAGTCCAGCCGGGTGCGCCGCTCGAGGATGTCGGCGAGGTGCCGGGCGCCCTCGGCCCGCACCGCGTAGAGCACCTCGACGCGCAGGTAGCGCGGCGCGTGATCGAGCGGAGCGGCGAGGGAGGGGTCCTCCTCGACGAGCTCGAGCAGGTCGCCCAGCAGCGTGCCGTAGCGGAACAGCAGGCGGTCGATGCGCAGCTCGTCGGCCCCGAGGCGGGCGGCCAGGGCGGTCTTGTCCCGCACCATCGCCTCGTACCCCTGCGCGCCGAGCAGCGGCACCGAACGGGTGAGGCTGCGCCGGCCGGGCTGGGAGTCCTTGAGGGCGAAATCGACGACGTCCTCGGCCATCACCCGGTAGGTGGTGTACTTGCCGCCGGCGATCGCGGACAGGCCCGGCTCGACCTCCATGACGGTGTGCTCACGGGAGACCTTCGTCGAGCTGCCGGAGCCCTTCTTCACGGGCTGCAGCAGAGGACGCAGCCCGGAGTAGACGCCGATGACGTCCTCGCGGTCGAGGTCCTGGGCGAGCACCGCGTTGGCGTGCTCGAGGACGTAGTCGATGTCCGCGGAGGTGGCGCCGACGTCCTCCGGGTCCTGGGTCCAGGGCGTGTCGGTCGTGCCGATCACCCAGTACTCGTCCCAGGGGATGATGAACAGGACCGACTTCTCGGTCTGGGTGATGATCCCGGTGTCCGGCACGGCGGGGATGCGGTCGCGGGCCACGGTGATGTGGATGCCCTTGGAGGCGAGGACCTCGAGGCCGGCGTCGGCCCCGGCGAGCTCCTGCTGGCGCTGGGTCCAGACGCCGCCGGCGAGGATGGTCTCGCGGGCGTGCACGTCGAACTCCTCGCCGCTCTCCTCGTCCCGCACCCGGGCGCCGATGACCCGGCCGCCGGCATCGTGGAGGTAGTCGACGACCGTGGTGTAGTTGGCGACCGAGGCGTCGAACTGCGCGGCGGAGCGCACCAGCATCATGACGAAGCGGGCGTCGTCCATCTGCGCGTCGAAGTACTCGAGCGCGCCCACGGCCTTGTCGCCGTCCAGCCCCGGGAACACCTCGAGCATCTTCCCGTGGCCGAGGTGGCGGTGGACGGGGACGGCGCGCTTGCGGCCCACGGACTGCATCGCGTCGTACAGCGCCACGCCGGAGCCGATGAACGCGCGGTCGACGACCTTCTTGAAGAAGGGGAAGACGAACTTGATGGGGCGCACCAGGTGCGGCGCGGTGTGCGTCAGGAGCAGGTCGCGCTCGCGCAGCGCCTCGGCGACCAGCGAGAAGTCCAGCATCTGCAGGTAGCGCAGGCCGCCGTGCATGAGCTTCGAGGAGCGGGAGGAGGTGCCGGAGGCCCAGTCGCGGGACTCGACGAGGCCGACGGAGAGTCCGCGGGTGGCCGCGTCGAAGGCCGCCCCGGCACCGTTGACGCCGCCGCCGACCACGAGCACGTCCAGGGGGTTCTCCCCGGTGGCGGCGCGGAGCCGGCCCAGGTGCTCGGCCCGACCGGAGGGGGTGAGTGCGGACCGATGCTGATCGGACACGGGATGCTCCTTCGCAAGGGGTCGGCTCCGCGCGACGGGCGGGAGCCGGGGTACCGGCTGGTGGTCATCACGGGTGCCGCAGCGCAGCGGCTCACCCGTGGTGGACATCGTGGGACGCTGTGCAGCTCTCCGCAATCACACTGCACGGACGTGCAAGACTGGGGTCATGGCCCCCGATTCCCGCCGTGACGCCGCCTTCGACGCTGCACGGATGTACTACGCGGAGGGGCACACCATGGAGTCGATCGCCGGATCGCTCCGCGTCTCGCGCTCCACGGTCTCGCGGATGCTGCGCGACGCACGGGAGGCCGGCCTGGTGCAGATCACGCTGCATCCCCCCGGCCAGCCGCGCCTCGAGGAGCTGCGCCGACGGATCGCCCACCGGTACGGCGTGCGGACGGTGGTGGTCCAGGCCGCCCCCGGCGACGGCGAGCACGAACGCCTGCAGACCGTGGCCGGCGCCGCCGCCGAGCAGGTCGAGGACATGCTCGAGCCGGGGATGACGATCGGCCTGGCCTGGGGCACGACCATCGCCGCCCTCGTCTCCTCCCTGCGCCCCCGTCCGGTCCCGGGGCTGCGGATCGTGCAGCTCAACGGGGCGATCAACACCGAGGGCTCGGGGCTGACCTACGTCTCCACGGTGCTCGCCCGGGCCGCCTCGCTGTGGGACGGCACCGTGCACCACTTCCCCGTCCCCGCCTTCTTCGACTACGCCGCGACCCGCGAGGCCATGTGGCGCGAGCGCTCGGTACGGCGGGTGCTCGAGGTGCAGCGGCAGTGCACTCTCGCGGTGTTCAGCGTGGGCGCCTTCGACGCGGTCGTCCCCAGCCACGTCTACACCAACAACTACCTCACCGGCGAGGACCGGCGCTCGCTCCGGGCCGACGGCGCCGTGGGCGACGTCTGCACCGTGTTCCTGCGGGCCGACGGCACCTACCGGGACGTCGCCCTGAACGCCCGCGGCTCCGGGCCGGACCCCGCGCAGCTGGCCCGCATCCCGCGGCGCCTGCTGGTCGCGGCCGGCACCCGCAAGGCGCTCCCCCTGCGCGCGGCGCTGCGCGCCGGGGTCGCCACCGACCTGGTCCTCGACGCCGTGACCGCCCAGAGCCTGCTCTCGCTGTCCTGAGCGCCGGCGGGGCGGGCGAGTGCGGGCGCGCTCCGAGCTGCCGCACCGCCGCATCGCCGCACCGCCGCACCGCCGCACCGCCGAGAATGGTGCGGATCCGATCCACTTTTCGCTCTGATCTGGATCAGTTCCGCACCTTTTCTCCCTGGCGACCGCGAGGTCGCGCATTGGCGGCGAGCGGCGCGGACCGATCAGAACCGGCGGGGGTCGATCCGCAGGGTCGGCCGCTCCGTGCCCAGTTCTCGGAGGCCGCGCAGCAGGCGGTCCTTGCTCGGCAGGAGGACGCCGCGCTCGACCATCGTCCGCCGCAGCCTCAGCAGCAGCCGGCGGGGCGACCGAAGATCGTCGCCGTTCGCGCGGACCAGCGTCCACCCGAGCGAGGCGAGCTGGTCCCGCCGGGCCTCGTCCCGGCGCCACTGCCCCTTCGCCCGATGCACGTCACCGTCGTATTCGAGGCCGAGCCGGAGATCCTCCCAGGCCAGGTCGATCTCGAAGCGCTTCCGTGAGTCCGGGTCGCGCACGGGGAGGTTCACCACGGCCGGCGGGAATCCCATCCTCTCGAGCAGCAGACGCATGACCGTCTCCCCCGGCGAGCGCACGCCGTCGCGCGCGAAGGCCAGTGCGGCGCGCAGACGGTCGAGTCCGTGGAGGCCACGCTGCGCGGACGCCGCGGCCACCAGCGAGGCGACGGTCTGGCCGCGATACTCGGCCTGAGGGCCGATGACCGCGTCGACCGCCGCGACGACGTCCCAAAGAGGCATCATCGTCGCGAGCTCCCGCAGCGTCTCAGCCTGCCCGGACACGACCAGGGCGCCGAGCACCTTCGGGCTGCCGCGCCGGCCGCGATGCACGACGGCCCCGCGGCCGACCCGGGTGGTGCCGCCCCGACGGACGCGGCAGTGGAGCAGAGGAAGGGCGGCGTCCTGCCCGAGCACCGCGCCGGGCACGACCGAGGGGATGACGGGGCCGTCGCTGTCCCAGGCCAGGTCCTGGTTCGGCCGGCGGAGCAGGGCGATCCCGTTCTCGAGCCCCAGCGGGATCGGGATGCCCCAGAGCAGCGCGGCGGTGGTGTGGCTGAGGATGCTCCCCGGGCGGACCGACCGCTGCAGGGTCGATGCCAGGGCGTTCACCGAAGCGGGAGCGGCCGTCGGGGTGAGGTACCCCGGGAAGACGGTGGTGAAGCGGGGCGAGGCGAGGTCACGCGAGTGGAACCCCCGCTCCTGCCAGACCGCACGATGATCGATGCGGCCGGCGAAGAGTCCGAGGTCCGCGAGCATGCGGCCGACGCTAGCCCGGGGTTCGACGGAGTCGGACGACGTCCCGCCCCCGGTGGACGGGGCCGGGTTGGGGAGGAGAGGTCAGGGAGTCGGAGCCGAGCGGGGATGGATCAGACGGAAGCGCTCGCAGAGGACCGGCATGTCCGGCGCGAACCCCTCGGATCCGTGGGCCCGCCAGAAGCTCTCGTGGATCCGCCGCCAGCTCGCCAGCGTCCGGTCCCCCTCTCCCTCCGCACGGGCGTGCTCCTCGCCCACCTCGTCGAAGGGCAGAACCTCGAGGGAGGTCACCTCGAGCACGGCGCGCGGCGTCCCGGAGCCGTCGAGGATGATGGAGAGCTCGCCGACGACGGGGACCGGCTCGTCGTCCCCGAAATCGGCCATCGCCGTCGCCGTCCCGGTCTTGATCCCTGCGAGCACCAGGTTCAGGAGGTCATCAGCATGCTGCGCGGTGGCGCCGAAGGCCCAGGCCGTCGGCGCCTCCAGGGGCAGTGACGGCTCTGCGGCGCGGGCACGGGACCAGAAGGCGTCGAGCTCATCGCTGTGCATGCGAGCACTCTACGGACCCCGGCGCCACGATCCGCCGCACGCCCGCCTCGCCGCAGGCTAGGGTGCGATTCCGAACCAGATTCGACCGAGATATGGCGCGGAACTGCACCGCATTCCGTGGGCCCGGCCGCGAGAGCGGACGACGGGCCCGTCGCGCGCACGGGAGCGCCGCGACGCAGTCCTGCTCAGCCCTCGGCGGCGGAGAGGTCGAGGCGCTCGGGGTGGGTGTAGACGTTCATCCGGCCGTCGCCGTCAGCGCCCGCGCGGGCGAAGCCGATGAGCGTCTGGCCGAACTCCTCGGCGGTGTCCACGGCCAGCGAGCTGGCGGCGGAGACGCAGGCCAGCAGTGGGATCCCGGCCAGGCAGGACTTCTGGGCGATCTCGAAGCCGGCGCGGGAGGAGACCAGCAGGAAGCAGTCCTCGAGCGGCAGGCGGTCCTCGAGCAGCGCCCAGCCGATCACCTTGTCGACCGCATTGTGGCGGCCCACGTCCTCACGGACCACCAGGAGGTTCCCCGCGAGGTCGACCAGCGCGGCGGCGTGGACGCCTCCGGTGCGCGCGAAGACGGCCTGCTCGTCGGTCAGGGCCTCGGCCGCGGCCAGGATCACCCGCGGGTCGATGCTCCAGCGCTGCTGAATCGGATAGCGGCTGGAGCGGCGCACGGCCTCGATGCTCTCGGTCCCGCAGACCCCGCAGGCGGAGGAGGTGGTGAAGGCCTTCGTCACCAGTGGCAGCAGCTGGGGCCGCGCGGTGGTGAACTCCATGACGTTGTAGGTGTTGCGTGCGAAGCCGCTCTCGTCCTCGACGACGGCCCCGTCGCAGTAGCGGGCCTCGGCGATGTCCTCGCGGGAGGTGATCAGCCCCTCGGCGTGGAGGAAGCCGTGGATCAGCTCGACGTCGTGCCCGGGGGTGCGCATGGTCAGCGAGAGCTTCTGCCCGTTGAGGCGGATGTCGAGGGGCTCCTCGACCGCGACGTGGTCGCCCTTGCGCCCGACGTACAGCCTGCCGTCCCGCACCCGGACCGTGCGCAGTCGCTTCGTCTCGGTGACCCTGCCCATCCTGCGAGGATAGTCCGGGCGGCGGGGTGGCAGCACCGCGGGCGCCTCACTCCCGCCGCGGCGCCTCGGCGCGACCCATGACCTGCTCCTCGGCGCGCTGGGCGACCTGCGCCTCGGCCCGCTCCTTGACCTGCTCCAGCCGGCGGTCCCAGCCGCGGGCGACGAGGCCCAGCAGGTCGGAGATCTCGCGGATCCGGGCGGGGTCGACGTGGTGGACCCGCCGCCGGGAGACCCGGGAGACGCCCACCAGCCCGGCGTCCTCGAGCAGGTGCAGCTGCTTGGCGATCCCCTGGCGCGTGAGCTCGAGGTCGCGGGCCACGGCACCGGCGTCGTCGGGCTTCTCGGCCAGGCGCACCAGGATCCGTCGGCGGGTGCGGTCGGCGAGGAGCCCGAAGACCTCGTCGGCCTCCTCGGTGAGCAGTGCCGTCGCAGCGGGAGCCGCGGTGGTCACGCGGCCCGCTCCGCGAGGCGCCGGGCGACGTCCAGCTCCTGGGTCCAGCCTGCAGTGTTGTCCTCGAAGCGCTCCCGGCGGACGGCGGCATCGGGGCTGATCCCGGCGAAGCCGCGCTCGCACACGGTGAGCAGCACACCCTCGCCGTCGGCCTCGATCGTGAACTCGATGGTGTTGGCGGGGAAGTCCTCGAGCTCACCGGCCTGACCGCCCAGCCAGCGGAAGACGGCCCGGTGCGGCGGATCGAGCACCTCGGTGCCGATCGCGAACCGGCCGTGGACAGGGTCGACCACATGCGTGACCTCGCCCTCGACGGTCAGCTCGTGCTCGGTGTACTCGCCGTCGTTGATGAACCAGCCGGGCTCGCTGATGATGCCGAAGACGGTCTGGGCATCGGCGTCGATGTGGATGCTGCGGACGATCTCGTCGGGGACGTCATCGGTGGTGATGGTGGCGTGCTCGCTCATGGCAGTCCTCCTGGAGGTGGGGCCGGCGGTCCCGGCGCGCACCACTGTTCCACCCCTCCCCACCAAATGCAACCCCTCAGTTGCAGTACGGTCCGGGCCTCGCGTCCTGCAGCGGATCCCCGATGGTCCTCAGACCAGGCCCTTCTCGCTCAGCCAGTCGCTCGCGATGTCCGCGCTGGAGGCCTGGTCGACGACGCTGCGCCGGTTCAACTCCACCAGGTCGTCGGCGCTGAGCGCCGACAGCACCGTGCCGATCGCGGCCTCGGCCCCCTCGTCGATCGCATCGGTGACCACGGGCACCACGTTCTGGGGCAGGATCATCGACTCGGGGTCCTCGAGGACCACGAGGTCGTTCTCGGCGATGGCGGGGTCGGCGGTGTAGATGTCGGCCAGCTGCACGTCCCCGTCCAGGAGCGCCTGCACCGTGAGCGGGCCGCCGGAGTCCTCGACGGGCACCACGGAGACGTCCACGCCGTAGATCTCCTTCGCCCCCTCGGGACCGTAGGGCCGCACCTCGAACTCGCTGTTGGCGGCGATGGTGAGGTCCTCCTCGACGCCGGCGAGGTCCCCGATCGTGGTCAGGGAGTGCTCCGCGGCGAAGTCGGAGGTGGTGGTGTAGGAGTCCTGGTCGCTGGCCGCGGCGAAGTCGAGCACCCGCAGACCCTCGGGCAGCGCCTCGCCGAGGGCGGCGTGGATCTCCTCGGGGCTCGCGGACTCGGCGTCGGGGTCGTAGTGCTGGAGCAGGTTGCCGAGGTAGTCGGGCAGCAGGGAGAGGGCCCCGGACTCGAGCTCCGGGATGTACACCTCGCGCTGACCGATCTGGTACTGGCGCTCCACGGTGTACCCCTCGGCCTCGAGGACCTGGGCGAACAGCTCGGCGATGATCTCGTTGGAGTAGTAGGCCTGGGAGCCGATGACGATGCCGGCGGAGCCGCCGCCGGCATCGGACGCCCCGGCGGCTCCCTCCTCCTCGAAGGGATCGGAGCCGCCGCAGGCGGCCGCGCCGAGCGCGAGTCCGCCGGCGCCGAGGGTGCCGAGCAGGTGACGGCGGGTGCTGTGGATGGTCATGGGAACCTCCGGGTGGGGGACGGCGAGAACGGGACGGCGACGGCGTGGTGTGCTCCGGGGGCTCATGCCGCCCTCACCCCGCGCGGCGCGGTGAGGCGCTGCAGGAGCAGCAGCGACAGGTCGAGCACCAGGGCGAGGGCGATGATCAGCAGCGAGCCGGCGAGCATCTGCGGATAGTCCCGGGCGCCCAGCCCCAGGAAGATGTACCGACCCAGGCCCCCGTTGCCCACATAGGCGGCGAGCATCGCGGTGGCCACGACCTGCACGGTCGCGCCGCGGACACCGCCGATCAGCAGCGGCATGCCCAGCGGGATCTCGACCCGGGCCAGGATCTGGGTCTCGGTCATCCCCTGCGCGCGGGCGGCGTCGACGGTCGCGGGGTCCGCGGACTGCACGGCCGCGATGGTGCCGGCCAGCAGCGAGGGGATCGCCAGGATCACGAAGGCCAGCAGCGGTGCGCCCAGACCGATGCCCAGCAGCAGCGCGAACAGGGTGACCAGGCCCAGGGTGGGCAGGGCGCGGGCGGCGCCCGCGAGCGCGAGGCTCAGGCTGGCCAGGCGGCCGGTGTGCCCCGCGTACAGGCCCAGCGGCACGGCGATCAGCGCGGCGACGAGCACGCCGAGGACGGTGTAGCCCAGATGTTCGGCGGTGCGGATCGGGATCCCGGAGGGACCGGACCAGTGCGCGGGATCGCCCAGCCAGGCCAGGGCCTCGAGGAAGGAGGTCATGCGCTCCGCACCCCCTGCTGCCGGGTCCAGGGCATGAGGGCGCGGCCCAGCAGCACCAGCAGGGCGTCGATGATCAGGGCGAGGGCGGCGGTGAGGACCACGCCGGCGGCGATCTCCGCGAGGATGCCGCGGCGGAAGCCGTCGACGAACAGCATGCCCAAGCTGGGCACGCCCAGCACTCCGCCGACGGTGACCAGCGAGATGGTGCTGACGGCCACCACCCGCACCCCCGCCAGCAGCACGGGGCCGGCCAGCGGCAGCTCGACCTGCAGGAAGCGGGCGGCAGGCGCGAAGCCCTGCGCGGTCGCGGAGCCCAGCACGTCACGGCTCACGGAGCGGAAGGCGTCGGAGGCGGCGGGCACCATGAGCGCCAGGCCGTAGAGGGTCAGGGCGACGGCGATGTTCAGCGGGCTGCGCACGCTGGTGCCGATCAGGCCGGGCAGCAGCACGAACAGCGGCAGCGAGGGGATCGCGTAGAGCAGCCCGGAGGTGGTGGTCACCGAGGTGCGCAGCCAGCCGCGCGCGTTGGCGAGCTTCGCGAGCGGCAGCGAGAGCGCGAAGGCGATGAGGACTGGCGGCAGCGCCTGGACGAGGTGCGCGCCGGTGTATCCGGCGATGACGTCGAGGTTGTCCAGGACCCATCTCATGGCGAGGCCGCCCCCGCCTCGAGCACGCCGGCGGCCCGGCCGTCGGCGTCGACGACCACGTCGCGCCCGTCGGTCCGCTCGACGTGCAGGGAGCGGGCGCCGCGGTCGGCGCCGACGAAGGTGCGCACGAAGTCGTCGGCCGGAGCGGCGAGGATCTCCTGCGGGGTGCCGACCTGGGCGACGATCCCCCCGGGGCGGAGGATCACGACGCGATCGCCGATGAGGAAGGCCTCGTCGATGTCATGGGTGACGAAGACGATGGTCTTGCGCAGCTCGCGCTGGAGGCGCTGCAGCTCGAGCTGCAGCTCGCCGCGCACGATCGGGTCCACAGCGCCGAAGGGCTCGTCCATCAGCAGGATGTTCGGGTCCGCGGCGAGGCCGCGGGCCACGCCCACGCGCTGCTGCTGGCCGCCGGAGAGCTGCGCGGGATAGCGGGTGGCGAGGGAGACGTCGAGGCCGACGGTCTCCATCAGCTCGAGCGCACGGACGCGGGCCTGTGCGCGCGAGGTGCCGCGCAGCACCGGCACGGTGATGATGTTGTCCTCCACCGTGCGATGCGGCAGCAGCCCGGAGGCCTGCATGACGTAGCCGATCGAGCGGCGGAGCACGACGGGGTCCAGCCGGGAGACGTCGTCCCCGTCGATGTGGACGACCCCGGAGGTGGGATCGACCATCCGGTTGATCATCCGCAGCAGGGTGGTCTTGCCCGAGCCGGAGGTCCCCACGAGCACCACCGATTCATGGGAGGCGACCTCGAGGCTGAAGTCCTCGACGGCGAGCGCCCCTCCCGGGTACTCCTTGCGGACGTTCTCGAAGCCGATCATGGGTGCTCCACCTCGTGTCGCGGCAGGGGCTCGGGTCGCGCGGCCGGCCCTGCCCGCCGTGCGACCCCAGGGATCCGAGCGTAGGCCATCGCTCCGACGGATGGAGGGTTCGCCGGCTCTCCGTCCTCCCGGCGCGCCGCCGCGGCGGAGCGCTCAGGCGCTGTAGTGGCGCTGGTAGACGGCGTCGAACGGCAGGTGGCTGGCCTGACGGTGCTCGATCGAGCTGGTCACCACGTCCTTCGCCGTCCGCGCCGCCTGCAGCGGGGTCGCCCCCTTGGCGAGCTCGGCGGTGACGGCGGCGGCGAGGGTGCAGCCGGCGCCGTGGATGCGGTGCTCGCCGGTCTTGGGGCTGCGCAGCTCGACGGTCTGCTCGCCGTCGTGGAACACGTCCACGGCGTCGGGGCCCTCGAGCACCACGCCGCCCTTGGCCAGCACGATCACGCCGTAGGTGTCGTGGATGCGGCGTGCGGCCTCGGTGAGCTCCGCGACCGTCTCGATGCTGTCCATGCCGGAGAGCGCGAGAGCCTCGAAGTGGTTGGGGGTGACGAAGGTGGCCAGCGGGAGCACCTGCGCCTTCAGCGCGTTGTCCGTCTCGAGCGCGGCGCCGGGCTCCTGGCCCTTGCAGATCAGCACCGGGTCCAGCACCACGTTCGTGAAGGAGTGCTGCGCGAGCGCGGCGGCGACCGTGTCGATCGTGGCCGGGGCCCCGAGCATGCCGATCTTCACCGTGTCGACGTCGTGGGCGGCGGTGCAGGCCTCGATCTGGTCCGCGATCACCTGCGGGTCCACCGGGACGAAGCGGTGGTTCCAGCTGTCCTTCGGGTCCATCGAGACGATGCAGGTCAGGGCCGCGGCGCCGAAGGTGTCCAGCTGGTGGAACGTCTTCAGATCGGTCTGCGCACCGGCGCCTCCGGTGGTCTCCGAACCGGCGATGGTGAGGGCGACGTGAGTCATGGGGTCCTTCCGTGGAGAGCTGTCGAGTTGACCGCGCGCTCCCAGGGCCCGGGGATCCCCCGCCGGCCCGTCGCAGCGGTCGTGCCGCGCGCTCCCAGGACCGGCGCCTCGGGCGGGAGGCGACTGTGATCCGTCGCTGCGGCAGGGGCCCGATCCTACCGCCTCCGGTAGGGTGCCGGGCGTGCCGCCCCCCGATCCGACGACGGAGGAGACCGCGCCGCCGGCCGCCTCCGCCCGCCCCGCTCCCGCCCTCGACGGGCGCGCGAGGGGCCGCGCCCGGGCGCTGCTCGACGAGCATCTGTCCTCGACGGTCAAGTTCCTCCTCGTCGGCGGAGTCGTGTTCCTCCTCGACGCGGCGCTCTACAACCTGCTGGTGTTCTGGCACCCCACGCACGGCTGGGGCGAGGGGCTGATGCACGGCTCGCCGCTCACCGCGAAGCTGCTAACCATCGCGGCGGCCTCCTGCCTCACCTATCTGGGCAACCGCCTGTGGACCTTCGGCGACCGCCCCCGGCCCGACACCACGCGCTCGATCGTGCTGTTCCTGCTGATCAACCTGCTGGCGACCGGGCTGCAGCTGTCCTGCCTGGGCTTCTCCCGATACGTGCTGGGGCTGGACACGGCGCTGGCCGACAACATCTCCGGCACCCTGATCGGCCAGGCCGTCTCGACGTCCTTCCGCTACGTCACCTACGGACGGTTCGTCTTCCCCCGCCGCTGACGCCGGCGGGATGGGCCGGGATGGGCCGGGCCGACGGCTCCGGTCGGGGTCTGCGAGACTCGGAGCCATGGACACCTCCGGCCCCTGGACCCGCGCCTCCGCCGCCGCCGGCCTGCTGGTCGACGGCGAGGCCCGCCCCACCGTTTTCGCCCGGACCTCGGCCCGCGCCGCGGAGCTCGGCGCGTTCAACCTCGGGCAGGGCTTCCCCGACGACGATCCGCCGGAGGTCGTGGCGGAGGCGGCGATCGCCGCGATCCGGGCGGGCCGCAACCAGTACCCGCCCGGTGCCGGTGAGCGGGTGCTGCGCGAGGCCGTCGCCGCGCATCAGGAGCAGTGGTACGGGCTGACGTGGGATCCCGCGCGCGAGGTGCTGGTGACCACGGGGGCGACGGAGGCGCTCGCGGCGACGCTGCTGGCCCTGGTCGAGCCCGGGGACGAGGTGGTGACCCTCGAGCCCTTCTACGACCAGTACGCGGCGATGATCGCCCTGGCCGGAGGCGTGCACCGCACGGTGCCGCTGGTCTCCCGCGCGGGCGAGGACGGCGACCTGGTGCTCGAGGTGGACACCACCGCCCTGCGCGCCGCCTTCTCCGAGCGCACCCGTGCGGTGCTCGTGAACACCCCGCACAATCCCACCGGCGTGATGCCCGGGCCGGAGGTGCTCGAGGTGATCGTCGAGGAGGCGCGTCGGCACGACGCGCTGATCATCACCGACGAGGTGTACGAGCACCTCACCTTCGGGTCCCCGCACCGTCCGATCGCGGCGCTACCGGGCGCGCAGGACCGGACCGTCTCGATCTCCTCGGCCGGCAAGACCTTCTCGGTGACCGGGTGGAAGATCGGCTGGATCACCGCGCGGCCGGAGCTGGTCACCGCCATCACGGGCGTCAAGCAGTGGCTGACCTACTCCTCCGGGGCGCCGTTCCAGCCCGCGGTGGCGGAGGGGCTGGCGATGCCCGCCTCGGCCTTCGAGGAGCTCGCCGCTGATCTGCGGTCGCGCCGCGACCTGCTCACCGCCGGGCTGCGGGAGATCGGCTTCCGCCTCAGCGTGCCGGAGGCCGGCTACTTCACGGTCGCGGACGCCTCGCCGCTGGGCGAGACCGACGCCGACGCGCTCGCGGAGCGGCTCCCCGCGGAGGCCGGGGTGGTCGCGATCCCGCTGTCCGCCTTCTACCGCGGCGGAGATGCCGGGGCGGCGAGACCCTTCCTGCGCCTGGCGTTCTGCAAGAGCCGCTCCACGATCGAGCAGGCCCTCGAGCGGCTCGAGGCCTGGGCCGCGCCTCGGCGCTGAGGATCGAGGGACGACGGAGGCGCACCCTCAGGTGGCCGCGACCCAGACCTCGTCGCCGTCGAAGTTGAGCAGGGCGCTGACCACGAAGGCGCCGTCCTTCGCGCTGTCCTCCGGGATGATGATCCCGAGGTCCCAGTTGCCGGTGCCTCCGTCGCGCAGGGTTCCGACGTCCAGGACGCCGTTCGGAGTCACGGTCCCTGCATCGGTGAAGCTGTTGCCCCCGCTGACGTACTCGACCGTGATCGTCAGGAACGCCTCGGCCTCCCCATCACCGTGGTACGTCATCTCGATCGGGACCAGGATGTAGGTCTCTCCGTCGCCCGGCTCCTCGTTGAACTCGTTGGTCTCCATGACGGCATCGGTGGCGTCCCAGTTCACCTCGCCGATGGTGACGTCGAGCGTTCCGCCCTCGCCGTCCTCGAGCGTGAACATCTCCCCGATCGCGTAGGGATCGTCCTGCGTTCCCTTGTCGCCGCTCGCGGCCTCCTCCTCGGTGGGCTCCTCCTCGGTGGGCTCCTCCTCGGTCGCCTCCTCCTCGGTCGCCTCCTCCTCGGTGGGCTCGGCGTCCTCGGTCGGCTCCTCGGCGGGCTCCGACTCCTCCAGCGTGGTCGTGGGGTCGGGGCTCGGGCCCTCGCCGCCGTCGCGGGTGAACAGGAAGATGCCGCCGCCCACGAGGACCAGCACCAGGGCGAGCACCGCGCATCCGGCGCAGATGATGATCGGGACCGTGGAGTTCTTCGAGGGGGCGCCGCCCTGCGGCGTCGACCCTGCTCCCGTGTCGCCGCCGTACATCGGCGCCGACGCGACGTCCGGGCCCAAGCTCTGCGGACCCGGGCCCTGGCCCTGCTGGCCGTACCCCTGCTGGCCGTAGCCGTCGGCCGGGGACTGCTGGCCGTACTGGTCTCCGGACGGGGGCTGGCCCCATCCGCTCTGCGGTGGCTGCGACATCTTGTGCTCCGGCGTCAGCTGCGACGCCGTCCCCTCTCTCACGACACGGCCTGCTCAGCTCGAACCACACGGCTCGTCGCCACATCGTACGAGGCTCCCCGTCCTCGTCCAGGCACACGCAGGTCACCATCAGGGCACGAAACGGCACCCGTGCCGCGCTCAGGCACGACCGGTGAAGCGCTCCCCGTGGAAGCTGCGCCCGCCGGCGCGCTGCGCGGCGCCGCTCGCGTCGAGGTAGGGGGTGATGCCGCCGCGGTGGCGGGGGAAGCCGGCGCCGAGGATCAGGGCGAGGTCCACCTGCTCGGGCCGCTCCACCACGCCGGTCTCGAGCATCAGCGCGATCTCCTCGGCGAGCCCGTCGCGAACCCGTTCCAGCAGCGCGTCGCCCACCAGCGCCTGCTCGGGCCGCGGGGACCCGCTCGCGGCGAAGACCTCGGCCACCGCGGGGGAGATCGCCGGATGCGCCGCGGACCGCCGGCGCTCGGTGACATGCCGCTTCTGCGCCGCCATCGCGGCGAGGCCCGGGGAGGCGTGGAAGCGGTCGCCGAGCTCCGCGGCGAGCACGGTGCCCACGTGGTCCGCGACGCCCAGGCCCACCAGGTCCAGCAGCTCGAAGGGGCGCATCGGCAGGCCGAGCGCATCGAGGGAGGCGTCCGCCTCGGCGGGGTCGGCGCCCGCGTCGACGGAGGCGAGCACCGCGCCCAGGACCCGGAACAGCAGACGGTTGACGATGAAGCCCGGGGCGTCGGCGCTGCGCACCGCGTACTTCCGCAGCCGGCGCACCACCTCGAGGCCGGTGGCGAGGGTCGCCTCGTCGGTGGCCTCGGTGTGGACCACCTCGACCAGCGGCATCTTCGCGACGGGGTTGAAGAAGTGCAGGCCGATCACCCGCTCGGGATGCGACAGGCCCTCGGACATCCGCGTCACCGACAGCGAGGAGGTGTTGGTGACCAGCAGGGCGTCGTCGGCGAGCACGCCCTCGAGCTCGGCGAGGACGGACCGCTTGACCTCGGGGACCTCGGGCACGGCCTCGAGGACGAGGTCGCAGTCGGCGAGGTCCTGCACCGCGGTGGTCGCGGACAGCGCGCCGGCGACCTCGGTCGCGGCGGCCTCGTCGAGCAGCCCGCGGGCGGCGGCGCCGGCGACCACCTCGCGGGCGGCCGCGAGGCCCTTCTCGGCGGTCGCGGCGTCGAGGTCCCGCAGCACCACGGGCACCCGCAGCCCGAGGGCCAGCTGGGCGGCGATCTGGGAGGCCATCAGGCCGGCTCCGGCGAGACCCACCCGGTGGATCTCGCGGGCGCCCTCGACGGCGGAGCGGCCGGGCTTCCCGCGGCGCAGGAGCTCGGCGGCGTAGAGGGAGGCCGCGGCGGCGTCGCCGGCCACCAGGTCCTCGAGCGCGCGGGCCTCGCGGTCGAGCGCCTCGCGGAGGGTCGATCCGGGCAGGTGCTGCAGCAGCTCCAGGGCCCGGCCGACGGCGGGGGCGCCCTGCGCCTCGAGCTGCGCGGCCCAGGTGCGTCGGGTCCCGGCGCCGTGGGCGGCGTCGAGCGCGTCCAGCAGGGACTCCGCCTCCCCGCTGCCCGTGGCGGGGATCGGGGCGGTGCGGGCGCTCCAGGCTCCGGGGAGGACCGTGGCGGCATCCGCCGCGGCCTCGGCGACGAGCGGGTCGAGCACGTCGACGTCGGCCTCCTCGACGTCGCCGTGCGCCGCGACGAGGGCGGCGAAGGCGTCGAGCGCGCCGTCGAGGTCCTCGGCGAGCTCGTCGACCAGGCCGATCTCGACGGCCTGCTCGGCGCTGAGCCGTCGGTCCCGGGCGGGGTCCTCGAGGATCATGCGCACGGCATGCTCGGCGCCGACGATGGCGGGCAGCAGCGTGGTCCCGCCCCAGCCGGGCAGGATGCCGAGGCCGGTCTCGGGCAGGCCCAGACCCCGCGCGCCCGGGGCGGCGGTGCGCACATCGGCCATCAGCGCGACCTCGAGTCCGCCGCCGAGGGCGGCGCCGTTGAGGTGCGCGAGCACCGGGACCGAGCTGGTGCGCACCCGGATCTGCAGGTCGTGGGCGGCACGGGTCATCTCGGCGACGTGACCGGCCGCGGCCGGGTCGGAGAACACCGAGAGGTCGGCCCCGGCGAGGAACACCCGCCCGGTGCCGGTCAGGGCGATCGCCCCGATCTCGCCGGCCTCGGCCCGGTCCAGGGCGGCGCCGATCGCCGCGGCGACCGCGGCGAGGGACCGGGGGCCGAGGGTCGCGGGCCGGTGCTCCTGCCCCGAGGGCGGGGCGATCGTCAGGACGGCCACGGCGCCCAGGCCGGGATGCTCGCGCTGCGTGGCGAGGACTCTCGTGACGTGCTCGTCGTAGCTGCTCATCGGTGACCTCTCGTCGTCGAGGGGAAGCGTCTCCCGCCCACGTGAGCGATACCGCGGGGTGCGTCCTGAGCATGCCTCAGATCGGGCCCGGGTGTCCACCGGAGGATGCGGGTCCCGCGGTCCTCAGGTGGCGTAGTAGAGGGTCCGGGCGCGGGGCGTCTCGACGCCCAGCCGGAAGGAGCCGATCTCGTCCTCGGGGACGATGTACAGACTGCGGAAGCTGGCGGTCTCACCGCTGGCCAGCGGCGGGATCACCTCCATCGGGTCCGGTGCGAGGCCCTCGGCGAGGTCCGGGAAGTAGGACAGGTCCGACTCCCCGGTCAGCCACAGCTCCTCGACCGGGGCGATCTGCCCCGGACCGTCGTAGCGCACCTCGTAGCGGGCCTCCACCAGCCGGTGCCCCTCGGCGAGGACCTCCTCGCCGGCGCCC
Organism: Brachybacterium sp. YJGR34; assembly: GCF_003347015.1. Taxonomy (GTDB): domain Bacteria; phylum Actinomycetota; class Actinomycetes; order Actinomycetales; family Dermabacteraceae; genus Brachybacterium. The sequence continues at coordinate 1,532 of NZ_PNFB01000023.1, read as the reverse complement.
TGCGGGAAGCTCGCCGCGAGATCGACCTCGCGGGCGGTGACGCTGAACGTGCCCCCGCTCCAGGTGTCCCAGACGAAGGTGTGCTCCCCGACGCTCGCCGGCCGGTCGTAGTCCCCGATCCCGCCGCCGAGCTCGACGCCGGCGGCGTCGGTGACCCGTCCCCGCTCGCGCGGCGACGCGGCCGCCTCGTCGGCGGGGTCGTCGGTCGTGGGGGCGGCGGTCGGCGCGGCGGAGTCCGGGGCGCGCAGTCGCTGGAGCCCGCCCAGCACCAGCACGAGGCACAGCACCAGGGCCGTGGCCTGCACGACGACGATCGCGACGATCGCCCAGGGCGGGAGGCTCCCCCACCATCGGGCCGGCGCGGGCCCGGGCTCCGGCGGCGCGAGGAGCGCCCCGTCCGGGGCAGGGCGAGGACCGGCCCCGTGATCGGGCAGGGCCGTGCTCGCCGGCGGGCCGGGGACGGAGGGGTCCTCCCAGTCGTACCCGGGGGACTCCTCCCGCTCCTGTGCCATGCCTCGAGCATAGGCGCCCGGAGAACCCCTGCCCGGACCCCTTGCGTCCTACAACCATGCAGTTGTAGATTCGGGGCATGCAGCAGATCGACGAGGATCGGGCCGACGCCTGGTTCCAGGCTCTCTCGGATCGCACTCGGCGCGACATCCTGCGCCGGGTCCTGGTGAGCGAGCAGTCGGTCTCGGCCCTGGCACGGTCCTACTCGATGAGCCTCACGGCGGTGCAGAAGCACGTCGCGGTGCTCGAGAAGGCCGGCCTGATCACCCGGCGACGCAGCGGGCGGGAGACCCTCACCCGCGGCGACGCTGGAGCCCTCCGCTCCGCCACCCGGCTCCTCGAGGAGCTCGAGGTCCCGTGGCGCGAGCACATCGGCCGCATCGACGAGCTGCTCGATGCGACCACCCCCCGATCCGACGACGGCGAGTCGCCGGCGGATCCGGCGGCACCGTCCGCCCCGTCCCTCATGCAGGAGTGATCATGCCCGTCACCGACATCAGCCACGACCTCGACGCCCTGACCCTCACCATCACGGCCCAGTTCGCCGCCCCGGTGCAGCGCATCTGGGACATCTACGCCGACCCGCGCCAGCTCGAGAAGGTCTGGGGGCCCAAGGAGTACCCGGCCACCGTGGTGGACCACAGCCTCACCCCGGGCGGCCTGGTCACCTACTACATGACCGGCCCCGAGGGCGACCGCCACCACGGGTACTGGAAGGTGCTCGAGGTCCACGAGCCCGACTCCTTCCGCTACGAGGACGGCTTCGCGCACGAGGACTTCCGCCCCAACACCGAGCTGCCGGTCTCGACCTGCGTCAGCACCTTCACCGCGCAGGACGGCGGCACCCGGGCGGTCTACGTGACCACCTACGCCGACCGGGAGGGCCTGCAGACCGTGCTGGACATGGGAGTAGAGGAGGGCTCGCGCTCGGCGATCGACCAGATCGACGAGCTCGTCTCCTGAGACCCCGCGCCGGCGCGCCGCCCCGGCCTGTGGATCGGTGCGGTCAGAAGCACCTGACC
>NZ_PNFB01000022.1 GCF_003347015.1 Brachybacterium sp. YJGR34 | reverse complement strand
TGACGTTCTGACAGCACGACAGCGACGCGCCCCGGAGCCCCAGGCTCCGGGGCGCGTCGCGCTGTGCGGGGTCCGGCGTGAGGCGTTTCCTGCACCCACGATCGGACCGTCTGCACCCTGTTGCGCACTGCGGCGAGGAACCGTGAATCCCCGGTGAAGATCTGCACAGATGTGACCATGTGTGCCGTCCGCACAGGTCACGAGGACGTACGCTGAACGGGTCCCGCCCCCGAGGCTGTTGGAGGATCCCGCGTGTCGACCGCTCAGGAGCACTCCCTGAAGACCGCCGATGGTCCTGCGACGGCGGAGCCCGCCGCGGCGCCCCTCCCGGCCGATCCGGCGCAGCTGCGCGCTCTGCCCGCTAGCGCCCTGCCGGACCTCGCCCGCACCCTGCGCCGCCGTCTGGTGGAGATCACCTCCCGCACCGGCGGTCACCTCGGGCCGAACCTCGGCGTGGTCGAGCTGACCCTGGCCCTGCACCGCGAGTTCCGCTCGCCGCAGGAGGCCCTCGTCTTCGACACGGGCCATCAGGCCTACGTCCACAAGATGCTCACGGGGCGCGCGGACCTCGCCGGGCTGCGCAGCGCCGGGGGAGTGGCCGGCTACCCCGCCCGGGACGAGTCCGACCACGACGTGGTCGAGAACTCCCACGCCTCGGGATCCATCGCCTGGGCCCACGGGATCGACCGCGCCCATCGCCTCGCCGGTGAGCCCGGCGCCTCCGTCGCCGTCATCGGCGACGGGGCCCTGACCGGCGGGGTGGGGCTCGAGGCGCTCAACGTGCTCGGCGCCGACGTCGGCTCGCGGACCGTCGTCGTCCTCAACGACAACACCCGCTCCTACGCCCCGACGGTCGGCGGTCTCGCCCTCCACCTGCAGGCGCTGCGCGAGGGCGCGGTGAGGCCCGGTGGTGACGTCTTCACCGCCCTGGGGCTGACCTATCTCGGTCCCGTCGACGGGCATGATCCCGAGGCGCTCGCGGCCGTTCTCCGCCGGGCCCGGGAGGCCGCCGAGGACGTCACCCGCGCCGGTGTGCTCGTGCACGTGGTGACCCGCAAGGGCGCCGGCTTCGAGCGCGCCGAGGCGGATGCGATCGACCAGTGGCACTCCACCGGTCCGTTCGAGATCTCCCCGCCCGTCGTCGCGGAGGTCGACCCGGCAGTCGACGCCCCGGCGCCGCGCGACACCTGGACCGCCCACCTGGGCGCCGCGGTGCTCTCGGCGGCCCGCGCCGACGAGCGGGTGCTCGCGCTGAGCGCCGCGATGGTCGATCCCGTGGGCCTCACGCCGATGCAGCGCGAGCTGCCGGAGCGCGTGGTGGACGTGGGCATCGCCGAGCAGCTGGCCCTGGACACCGCCGCCGGGCTCTCCCGAGGCGGCGCGAAGCCCGTGGTCGCCCTCTACGCCACCTTCCTGGGCCGCGCCGTCGACCAGCTGCTGCTGGACGTCGCCCTGCACGGCGAGGACGTGACGATCACCCTCGACCGCGCCGGGGTGACCGGGGAGGACGGGCCCAGCCATCACGGCCTCTGGGACCTGGGACTCGCCTGCCAGGTGCCGGGTCTCGCCCTCTGGGCGCCGCGCGACGGCGACCATCTCGACACCGCGGTGCCCGCCGCCCTCGCCCTCGACGGGCCGGCCGTGGTGCGCTTCCCCAAGGGCGCGTGTCCCACCCCGGTGCCGACCCGCGCCCGGATCCCCGCCGGGGAGGTCCTCGCCGGGGACGCCGAGCGGCCGATCGATGCGCTCGTGCTGAGCATCGGCCCCCTCGCGGGGAGCGCGGTGGAGGCGGCGGCGCGGCTCGAGGGCGAGCGGGAGGGCGCCAACATCGTGGTGCTGGACCCGGTGCAGGCGCTGCCGCTGGCCGCACCCCTGCTCGACCTCGCGGCCTCGGCCGGAGCGGTGCTCACCGTCGAGGACGGCATCGCCGAGCGGGGCGTGGGCGCGGCGCTCGCGGTGCGCCTGGCGCAGCGTGCCAGCCGTTCCGCGCCGGCGCCGGCGGTCCGCACCCTCGGCGTGGCGCAGGAGTTCGTCCCGCACGGCACGCGCGCGGACATCCTCGCCGCGCACGGCCTCGACGCGGAGGGCATCGCCCGCGGTCTCCGCGCCGTCCTCGCCTGAGCCTCAGCCCAGGGAGCTGCGGGGGGAGGGGTCGTCGGAGCGGGCGGTGAGCACGATCGGCGCGCCCTCGGTGACCTGCAGGGTGTGCTCGGCGTGCGCGCCGCGGGAGCCGTCGGCGGAGAGCTGGGTCCATCCGTCGTGCTCGTCGACCACCAGCTCGCTCGTGGTGGGCACCAGGAACGGCTCGACCGTGATCAGCTGCCCGGCCACCAGCTCGGCGCCGCCGCCCGGGGTGCCGTGATTGGGGACGAAGGGCGCCTCGTGCATGGTGCGGCCCACGCCGTGCCCGCCGAAGCGGTCGTTGATCGAGTAGCCCAGGGAGTGCGCCTCGGTCATCACCGCATGCCCGATGTCACCGACGGTCGCGCCGGCGCGCACCTGGTCGATGCCCGCCCACATGACCTGCTCCGTGTCGCGGATGAGCTGCAGGTCCTCGGACCGCGGGGTGCCGACGGCCACGGTGAGGCAGGAGTCCGCCACCCAGCCCTCCACCGCGACGGCGAAGTCCAGGGAGAGCAGGTCGCCATCGGCGAGGACGCGGTCGTAGGGGCGTCCGTGGAGCACCCCGGAGTTGACCGAGGTGCAGATGACGTGCCCGAAGGGGGAGGCGCCGAAGGCGGGGTGGTAGTCGATGTAGCAGCTGGTGGCCCCGGCCTCGCGGATCAGCCGATGCGCCTCGGCGTCGACGTCCAGCAGGTTCCATCCCACGTCCACGACCTCGCGCAGGTGGGAGAGGACCGATGCGACGAACTCCCCGGCGGGGCGCGCCTGCTCGAGGGTGGGCAGGTCGAGGGTCGACTCGCGGCGTCGGCGTCCGAGGATCATCGGGTCTCCGTGGGGTCGGCGGGGGTCCGGGCGGAGCTCTCCGGTGCGGCGGCGCCGGGAGCGGGGGTGTGCTGCCAGGTGAACAGCCGTGCGCCGAGCCAGGCGATCCCGGCGGCGAACAGGGCCGCGCCCAGCAGGTGGAGGAACACGAGCAGCTCGGGCAGGCCCGTGAAGTACTGGATGTAGCCCACCACGCCCTGGGCGAGGGTGAGGCCGACGAGCAACCAGGCGGCGCCCACCGCCTCACGACGGGAGCGGGCGCGGTGCAGGATGACCAGCAGCGCCGCGAGCAGCGCGCAGAAGACGTACACGGCGATCGCGTGGATCCGGGAGGCGAGCACCGGGTCCAGCGAGATGCGCGTGATGTCGCCGGCATCCCCGGAATGCGGGCCGGTGCCGGTGACGATCGTCCCCAGCACGAGCACCACGAAGCCCACCGCGGCGAGCGGGAAGTACACCCGCAGCGCCGCCGCGGGGACGGCGCGACGGGTGCGGCCGTCGCCGTCGTACAGGCGCACCACGAGCACCGCCGCCAGCGCCACGAGCAGCGGCGAGATCAGGAAGTGGGGGCTCACCAGTCCCGGGTGCAGATCGGCGATGACCACGAGGGCGCCGATCCCGGCCTGCAGGCCGGTGCCCACCAGGGGCAGGCAGGACAGCACGCGGAAGCTCGTGCCCTTGTGGGCGAGCCAGCGCCAGGACACCAGCAGCACGGCGATCGCGAAGAAGCTCACCACGCCGGTGAGGGTGCGATTGCCGAACTCGACGAAGGGGTGGATCCCGGCGGCCATCGTGAACTCGGGGGTGAACTGGCCGGGTTCGCAGTTGGGCCAGGTGGAGCAGCCCAGCCCGCTGCCGGTCAGCCGCACCGCTCCGCCCGAGAGGATGATCCCGATCTGGGCGATCAGATTGCCCCAGAGGGCGATCGCCGTCAGTCGGCCCCGCACCCTCGGCGGGAGGGAGGTCAGGCGCCGATCGGGGAGCGTGGTGAAGCGCCCCGAGAGCTCGGGCGCGCGCGGGGACGCGGCAGGTGCGGACGTGGTGGGCATGGGCCCGAGTCTAGGATCCGGCGCGGGGAGAACCCTGATCCCGGGGCGCGGATGCGACTGATCCCGCACCGCGGAGGTCACGGCGTGTGCGGTCGCCCCTCAGCTGTCCGTCCAGCGGAACCAGCGCAGCACCGCGAGGCAGCCCGCCACCGCCCACAGCAGCAGCACCGCCACGGAGCCGATCGCGAACGGGCCGCCCGCCACGCAGGCGCGCAGGAGGTCGCCGAGCGCTCCCGAGGGGAGCAGGTCCACCAGGCCGCGCAGGAGCCGCGGATAGGCGGCGGCCGGGATGGCGACACCACCGGCGGCGACCAGCACCACGAACACCAGGTTCGACACGGCGAGCACGGCCTCGGTGCGCAGCAGCCCGGCCACCAGCAGCCCCAGCGCGCCGAAGGCGACCGTGCCCAGCAGCCAGATCGGCACCAGGGTCAGCAGCTCGAGCAGCCCGGGGCGCCAGCCCAGGACCGCGGCGAGCAGCCCGAGCACGATCACCTGCACGACCTGGACCAGCAGGGTGGCGAGGATCTTGCCGAGCAGGTAGCCGTCGCGCCCCAGCGGTGTGGTGGCGACCCAGCGCAGCACGCCGTTGCGGCGGTCGAAGCCGGTCTGGATCGCCTGGGAGGTGAAGGAGGTGGAGATCAGTGCGGTGGCGAGGGCGGCGGCGAGCGCGGTGTCGACCGGGTCGGTGCCGTCGAGGCGGCCGATCGGGAGCATGCGCAGCCCGATCAGCACCATGGCAGGCAGCAGGATCGCCACGATCAGCTGCTCACCGTTGGTCAGCAGGATCCGGGCCTCGAGTCCGGCGTGGGCGAGGATGCGGCGCCCGCGCGGGGCCGGTCGGGGCTCCGGCCGCGCGGCGGCCGTGCCGGGAGCGGGGGCGGTCATCGGTCCTCCTGGTCCTCGGCGACGGCGGCGTCCGGGGTGCTCGGTCGCGCGCCGTCGGGGGCGTCGGCCGGTGCGGCCATGAGGTCGAGCAGCACCGCCTCGAGGTCGGCGGCGCCGGCCCCGGTGACCTCGAGATCCGCGCCGTGGCGGGCTGCCGCGGCGCGCAGATCGGCTTCGAGGGCGGGAGCGACGGCGGGATCCACGCCATGGGCGGCCAGGCGCATCGAGAGCGAACCGGCCCGGGCGTGGTGGGCGGTGATCACCTCCTGCACCGAGCCGGAGGCGACCGTGCGGCCGCCTGCGATCACGCAGACCGCATCGGCCAGCCCCACCACGTCATCCATCATGTGGGTGGTCAGCACCACGGCGGTGCCGGTCTCGGCGAGGGCGCGGATGAGGCGCCGCACCCGCTGACGGATCGCGGGATCCATCCCGGCCGTCGGCTCGTCGAGGAACAGCAGCTCCGGGCGGCCCACGATGGCCAGCGCGAGGGCAAGGCGCTGACGCTGCCCGCCCGAGAGCCGGCGCACCAGGGTGGTGGCGAAGGCGTCGATCCCGAGGTGCTCGGCGACCTCGTCCACGTCCAGCGGCGCCTCGTACAGGCTCGCGCCGTAGCGCAGCAGTCGTCCGGCGGTGGTGCCGGAGGCGAGCCCGCCGTCCTGGATCATCACGCCCACCCGGGACCGGTGCTCGGGTCCGGCGCGCCAGGGGTCGACCCCCAGCACCTCGAGGGTGCCCGCGGCGGGTCGCAGCAGCCCCGTGGCGCAGGAGACGGCGGTGGTCTTGCCGGCGCCGTTGGGCCCCAGCAGAGCGGTCACCTCACCACGGCGTGCCGTCAGGGAGAGGCCGTCGAGCGCGCGGACGGGACCGTAGGAATGTGTGAGCTCCCGGGCGAGCAGCGCCGGGGCGGCGGAGGAAGGGGATGTCATGGCCGCCCCATCGTAGGCGCGGTCGATGGGACGGTGCCGGGAGCGCCGCGCAGGCGGCGCGGCCTCCGACCCGCGGGCCGAGCCCGTCGGCGCGGTGTTCAGCGACCCCGGACGTGCAGCGGGGTGTGCCGCGGATCGACGACCTCCGCCGCGAGCGGCGGCTCGGGGGCGGTGCCACCCGGGCCCCAGGTGTCAGTGGCGAAGCGGTCGCGGTCGTGCTGCTGGGTCAGCCCGTCGAGGTCCGGGCCCAGCGGCACGATCCCGGTGGGGTTGATGTCCTCGTGCACGACGTAGTAGTGCCGCTTGATCTGCACGAAGTCCACGGTGTCGCCGAAGCCCGGGGTCTGGAACAGGTCCCGGGTGTAGTTCCACAGGTTCGGCATGGACGCCAGGGGCTGACGGTTCGCCTTGAAGTGCCCGGCATAGACGGGGTCGAAGCGGATCAGGGTGGGGAACAGGCGCACGTCCGCCTCGGTGATCGAGGGTCCCAGGAGGTACCGGCTGCGGCCCAGTCGCTCCTCGAGCTCGTCGAGGGCGTCCCACAGCGCGCGGTACTCCTTCTCGTAGACCTCCTGCGAGCCGGCGAAGCCCACCTTGTACACCCCGTTGTTGACGCGATGGAGCAGCCACCGGTTCAGGGCGTCGATCTCCTCGCGCCGCGATGCGGGATAGAGGTCCGGGGCACCCGCTCGGTGGTGGGTGGTCCACTCGGTGGAGAGGTCCAGGGTGATGCGCTGGAAGTCGTTGGTCACCACGGCCCGGGAGGGGATGTCGACGATCGCGGGGACGGTGATGCCGCGCGGATAGTCCGGGAAGCGGGCGAAGTAGGCCTGCTGCAGGCGCTCGTAGCCGAGCACCGGGTCCACGCCGCCCTCGTCGAGGTCGAAGGTCCAGGAGCGACTGTCGTGGGTGGGGCCCGGCATGCCCACCGAGAGGACGTCCTCGAGGCCCAGGAGACGCCGCACGATGAGGGTGCGGTTGGCCCAGGGGCAGGCGCGGGCCGCGATGAGGCGGTAGCGACCGGCCTCGACCGGCCAGCCGTCGCGGCCGTCGGCGGTGATGCGGTCGTCGATGTAGGTCATGTCCCGGTCGAAGGCCTTGCCCGGGGCCACGTAGGAGCCTCTCGTCGAGTGATCGGGATGCTCGGGCGACGGCGAGCGCTCGTCGCGCGCGGCGTCGGGGGTCGACGGGGCGGTGGTGTCCTCAGCGGTCATGGCGGCTCCTCCTGGACGGTGCTGCGGTGGACGGTGGTGCCTCGCCCCGCCAGTGTAGTTGAAAAGCGGACTATCGGGAACCCCGTGAGGCTCCGGGTGGTGGTCAGGGAGGGTTTCCGCAGGTAAGGGGACCCTTCGTGCCGCGCGGCACACCCCGTCACCCCTATTTGGAAAGGTTCGTGTTGTAAAATCGACAGTGGTCGACGGAGGGAGGAAGCAGGATGACCGCACAGGAGACCGATCCCGTCGTCGCGCAGACCACGCGCGACCGCCTCGTGGAGGCGATCTCGACCCACGGTCCGATCACCGCGCGCCAGCTCGCTGAGCGTTTCGGGCTCACCAGCGCGGCCGTGCGCCGCCATCTCGCCTCCCTCGAGAACGAGGGCGTCATCGCCGAGCACGAGGTCCCCGTCGCCCATCGCGGGCGCGGTCGGCCCAGCAAGGCGTTCGTCCTCTCTCCCTCGGCGCACGAGGATCTGCCCGGCGGGTACGACGAGCTGGCCGTCATGGCGGTCCAGGAGCTGGCCCGCACCGGCGGGGACGAGGCCGTCGCCCGGCTCGCCGAGCGGCGCGTCGCCGACTGGGAGAGCCGGTTGGCCGAGCGCGTCGCGGAGGTCGAGTCGGCGGGTGGGACCGTCAGCCTCACCGGTCGGCTCGAGCTGCTCTCCGAGCTGCTGACCGAGCGGGGCTATGCGACCACGGTCCGGCCTCTCCACGTCACCCTCCCCGCCACCGGCACGTCCCCGAGGGACACCCCGCGTACGCTCGTGACGGCCCAGCTGTGCCACGGGCACTGCCCCGTCCTCGACGTCGCCGCAGATCACCCCGAGCTGTGCGAGGCCGAGTCGCGAGTCATCGCCAGAATCATCGGCGCTCCCGTCCAACGCCTGGCCACCCTGGCGCAGGGGGCGCACGCCTGCACGACACACATTCCGCTCACCGAGGGAAGGACACCATGACGAGCGCACCAGAGAAGCAGCTCTCACAGGACGAGATCATCGAGTCCGTGGGTCAGTACGCCTACGGCTGGCACGACGAGGACACCGCCGGTGCCAGCGCGCGCCGCGGTCTGAGCGAAGACGTCGTGCGCGACATCTCGGCCCGCAAGAACGAGCCCGAATGGATGCTCGAGCGCCGCCTGAAGGCCCTCAAGCTCTTCGGCAAGAAGCCCATGCCCACCTGGGGCCCGGATCTCTCCGGCATCGCCTTCGACGACATCAAGTACTTCGTCCGCTCCACCGAGCAGCAGGCCACCTCCTGGGAGGACCTGCCTGAGGACATCCGCGAGACCTACGACCGCCTGGGCATCCCCGAGGCGGAGAAGCAGCGGCTCGTCGCCGGCGTCGCCGCCCAGTACGAGTCCGAGGTCGTCTACCACCAGATCCGCGAGGACCTCGAGGAGCAGGGAGTCATCTTCCTGGACACCGACACCGCGCTGAAGGAGCACCCGGAGATCTTCCGGGAGTACTTCGGCACGGTCATCCCCTCCGGCGACAACAAGTTCTCCGCCCTGAACACGGCCGTCTGGTCGGGCGGCTCCTTCGTCTACGTCCCCAAGGGCGTGCACGTCGAGATCCCGCTGCAGGCCTACTTCCGGATCAACACCGAGAACATGGGCCAGTTCGAGCGGACGCTGATCATCGCCGACGAGGGCTCCTCGGTGCACTACGTCGAGGGCTGCACCGCCCCGATCTACAAGTCCGACTCGCTGCACAGCGCGGTCGTCGAGATCGTCGTGAAGAAGGACGCCCGCGTCCGCTACACGACCATCCAGAACTGGTCGAACAACGTCTACAACCTCGTCACCAAGCGCACCACGGTCGAGCAGGGCGGCGTCATGGAGTGGGTCGACGGCAACATCGGCTCGAAGGTCACCATGAAGTACCCGGCGGTCTGGCTGATGGGCGAGCACGCCCGCGGCGAGACCCTGTCCATCGCCTTCGCCGGCGAGGGCCAGCAGCAGGACACCGGCTCGAAGATGGTCCACATGGCTCCGCACACCACGAGCTCGATCGTCTCCAAGTCGGTCTCCCGTGGCGGTGGTCGCACCTCCTACCGCGGCCTGGTCCAGGTGATGCCCGGTGCGGAGCACGCCGCCTCCACGGTGCTGTGCGACGCGCTGCTGGTGGACCAGATCTCGCGCACGGACACCTACCCCTACGTCGACGTGCGCGTCGACGACGTCCAGATGGGCCACGAGGCCACCGTCTCGAAGGTCTCCGAGGAGCAGCTCTTCTACCTGATGAGCCGCGGCATGGAGGAGACCGAGGCGATGGCGATGATCGTGCGCGGGTTCATCGAGCCCATCGCGCGCGAGCTCCCCATGGAGTACGCCCTCGAGCTGAACCGCCTGATCGAGCTGCAGATGGAAGGAGCAGTCGGTTGATGACCACCGCTGATCTGAAGGGTGCCGAGAACATCGGGGACCCGAGCACCAACGGGACCGTGGGCCACGCCGCCGGCGCGGCGCCCGCCGCCGCCCGGACCGCTCTGGACGGGGCGGCCTCCGCCGCCGCGCCCGAGCTCGAGGACGAGGCGCTGACGCTGCCGGGGGAGCGCGCCGCGCTCAACCGCGGCGCGCGTCGCCGCAGCTTCGACCTGGCGGCGCATCCCCGCCCCACCAGCGGCATCGAGGAGTGGCGCTTCACCCCGCTGCGTCGCTTCGCCGCGCTCTTCGAGGACGCCCCGACCGACGATCGGGAGGGCGACCCCGCGCTGGACCACCAGGTCGAGGTGCCCGAGGGCGCCCGCGACCTCTCGGTCCTCGCCCCGGGCGAGGCGCCCCGCGGCACCGCCCTGGTGCCCGAGGACCTCCCCGCCGCGATCGCCTCGGCCCGCACCGAGCAGGCGACGCACCTGGTCGTTCCGAGGAACCGGGCCCTGGCCGAGCCGTTCCGCGTGGAGATCACCGGGCGCGGCGCCGAGCGGCGCGGCAACGCCCACCTCGTGCTGGAGACCGAGGAGTCCTCCTCCGCGACCTTCGTGCTCAACCACACCGGCTCCGCGCAGTACGCGCAGAACGTCGAGATGATCGTCGGCGACAACTCGCAGATGACCGTCATCGCCCTGCAGGACTGGGACGACGACGCCGTGCACATCGCCACCCATCACGCCCGTGTGGGCCGCGACGCGAAGCTCAAGCACATCGTGGTCTCCCTCGGCGGCTCCGCCGTGCGCGTCAACGCGATCGGCGAGTTCTCCGCTCCCGGCGGCGAGGTCGAGAACCTCGGCCTGTACTTCTCCGACGAGGACCAGTTCCTCGAGCACCGCCTGTTCGTGGATCATGCCGCACCGCACTGCACCTCCGACGTCGCCTACAAGGGCGCGCTGCAGGGCAAGCGGGCCCGCTCGGTGTGGGTCGGCGACGTGCTGATCCGCAAGGAGGCCGAGGGCACCAACACCTACGAGCTCAACCGCAACCTGGTGCTCACCGAGGGCGCGCGCGCCGATTCGGTGCCGAACCTCGAGATCGAGACCGGGGAGATCGAGGGCGCCGGCCATGCCGCCGCCACCGGTCGCTTCGACGACGAGCAGCTGTTCTACCTCCGGGCCCGCGGGATCCCCGAGCTGGAGGCCCGCCGCCTCGTGGTGCGCGGATTCTTCGCCGAGCTGATCCAGCGGATCGACGTCCCGGAGATCCGCGAGCACCTCACCGCCTCGATCGAGTCCGAGCTCGCGCGGAGCATGAACTGATGACCGACGCCTTCGTCCCCGTCGCCGCCCTGGCGGACCTCGCCCCCGGAGCGGCGCTCGACGTCGTCGCCGGCGGCATCGAGATCGCCCTGGTGCGCGACGAGGACGGCGGCGTCCACGCCCTCGAGGACGTCTGCTCGCACGACGAGATCGCCCTCTCCGACGGCGACGTCGAGGGCTGCACCATCGAGTGCTGGAAGCACGGCAGCCAGTTCGACCTGGTCACCGGTCGCCCGCTCCAGCTCCCGGCCGTCCTGCCCGTGCGGGTGTTCCCCGTCCGGGTCGACGAGGAGAGCGGCTCGATCCTGGTGGATCCGACCGCGACCACCTCCCCCTGAACTCATCGGGTGGGGCGCCTGCGCTCCACCCATCCCACGAATCCACCAGCACCCCTGGTCAAGGAGAACCACTTATGTCGATCCTGGAGATCAAGAACCTCCACGCCACCGTCGAGACCCCCGAGGGCACCAAGGAGATCCTCAAGGGCGTCGACCTGACGATCCGGTCGGGCGAGACGCACGCGATCATGGGCCCCAACGGCTCGGGCAAGTCCACCCTCGCCTACGCCGTCGCCGGCCACCCCAAGTACGAGATCACCGACGGCGAGCTGCTGCTCGACGGCGAGGACGTGCTCGAGATGAGCGTCGACGAGCGCGCCCGCGCCGGCCTCTTCCTCGCGATGCAGTACCCCGTCGAGGTCCCCGGTGTGACCGTCTCGAACTTCCTGCGCACCGCCAAGACCGCGATCGACGGCGAGGCCCCTGCGCTGCGCACCTGGGTCAAGGACGTCAAGGGCGCCATGGACGGACTCCGCATGGATCCCGTCTTCGCCGAGCGCAACGTCAACGAGGGCTTCTCCGGCGGTGAGAAGAAGCGCCACGAGATCCTGCAGATGGAGCTGCTCAAGCCCGGCATCGCCATCCTCGACGAGACCGACTCCGGCCTCGACGTGGACGCGCTGCGCGTGGTCTCCGACGGCATCAACCGGGTCAAGGAGAACACCGAGGTGGGCATCATGCTCATCACGCACTACACCCGCATCCTGCAGTACGTGAAGCCCGACTTCGTGCACGTCTTCGTCGGCGGCCGGATTGCCGAGGAGGGCGGCCCCGAGCTCGCCGAGCGCCTCGAGAACGAGGGCTACGACCGCTTCCTCGTCGGCGCCGGGAGCTGACCCGGATCGCCGGCCCGGCCCGGGGAGCATTCCCGGGGCCGGGCCGGCACCCCATCCATCCGCGGGCCGCGCGCCCGCACCGCATCGGGAGGATGCCATGACCGACCAGAAGACCTCCGACGCGACCGTGAGCTCCGAGGACGTCATCGAGGCGATGAAGGACGTCATCGACCCCGAGCTGGGGATCAATGTCGTCGACCTCGGGCTCGTCTACGGCGTCACGGTCGAGGACGGCCACGCCGTCGTCGACATGACCCTGACCTCCGCCGCCTGCCCGCTCACCGAGATGCTCGAGGAGCAGACCTTCGCGGCGCTCGATCCGATCACGGAGACCCACCGCATCAACTGGGTGTGGATGCCGCCGTGGGGCATGGAGAAGATCACCGAGGACGGCCGCGAGCAGCTGCGCGCGATCGGCTTCAACCTCTGAGCTGACGCGAGAGACCCCCTGATCTGCGCGAGCGCAGGTCAGGGGGTCATTTTCGTGTCGTCCGGACGGACGGATCCCGTCATCCTGGCGATGCTCTCGGCCCGAGCTCGCTGCTGCCGAGGTTCTCCGGTCTCTCGATCCACCCGAGCCCGCGGCGAGTGAACGACGGCCGAACAGTTCCGCGTCCTGTCGCTCGGATCCCTCCTGTTCTCTACCGTGGACCCATGGACAGCGAGTTCGGGCCGGCCGGCAGCGTCCTGATCGTGGTCGCGACGCTCGCGCTCGCGGCGATGATGCTGCTGTTCGGGCTGCTGGCGCGACAGGGCAGGCCGGAGCGGAACTTCGCGACGGCGGATGCGCAGGATCTGCGCAGCCTCCTCTGGACCTCGGAGGCGACGTGGCGGGCCGCGCACCGCGCGCACGCCCCCTGGTTGTTCGCCGCCTCGGCGGGCCTCGTCACCGGCGGCGCGGTCATGACCGTCGCGATGGTCGTCAAGGGTCCGGGGGAGGCCGTACCGGCCGTCGTCGCCACGCTGTGCGTCGCCCTGTTCTGGGTGATCGCGTGCTGCAGCGTGGCGGTGATCGCCGGGCGCATCGCGGCGAAGCGGGTCCTCGCGCAGCAGGCGGCTGCCGATCGAGAGGCGCGATCCCCGCGTGACCCGGATCGATAGGCTGTCTCGATGTCGTGGGTAGGGGTCGTCCTCGGAATCATCGTCGCCGTCGTGCTGGTCCTCGTCGCCGGGGCCGCGCTGGCGTACGGATCGATGCGCCGCAGGTACCGACGTCAGCTCGATCGGCAGGCGCAGCAGGCCGCCGAGTTCCCGGCCTGGGCGGACGAGCACGGCTATGCCTTTTCCGCGGACTTCCCGGAGTCCGACGTCGACCGGCTCCGTGGTCTGGGGCACCTGATGCCGTTCAGCGATTTCGTGTTCTCGCGCGTCGAGCACGTCTTCCGCCGCACCGAGCACGGCAGGGTCCGCTATCTGCTGCAGCTGACGGTCCTCGGCGAACCGGGGCCTGCGGTCCGCCCGCGCGGCGCGCTGACCGTCGCCGTGGCCGAGCTCCCGTCGTCGTCGGCGACGGCCGCCGCGACGCATGCGCCGGCGGCCTCGCGCGGGCAGGCGAGCGTGCACGCGCACGGCCGCTGGGTGACGAGCTACCTCGGCGGACCGCTCACCATCTCCTCGATGGAGACCGTCGAGGAGGAACTCGACCGCTACCTGCAGACGCGGTGAGAACGTCCGCCGCGGGCGACACCGGACCCGTGCACCGACCCCGTCGCGCCCACCGGGACGCCGCCCCGGTGCGCTCATCGCCCCGGGGCGGGGGAGGGGCGTCGCTCAGCCCAGGATCTCCTCGGCCGCGGTGACCTCGAGGCCGTGCGCCTCCCCGGTGCCGGCATGGGTCAGCTGCCCGTCGTGGGTGTGCAGGCCCGCCGCCAGCGCCGGATCCGCCCGCAGCGCCTCCCGCCACCCCGCTCCCGCAAGGCGGAGGATGTAGGGGAGGGTCGCGTTGTTCAGGGCCGCGGTCGCGGTCACCGGCACCGATCCCGGCATGTTCGCCACGCAGTAGTAGACCGTGTCGTGGACGCGGAAGGTGGGGGCGTCGTGCGTGGTGGGACGGGAGTGCTCGAAGCAGCCGCCCTGGTCGATCGCGACGTCCACCAGCACGGCGCCGGGCTTCATGGACGCGACCATCTCGTCGGTGACGAGCTTGGGCGCCCTCTTGCCCGGGATCAGCACCGAGCCCACCACCACATCGGCCTCGCGGACCATCGCGGCGAGATCCAGCGAGGTCGAGTAGCGGGTGAGGATCCCGCCGTGGTGGACGGTCGCGATCTGTCCCAGGCGCTGGACGTCGAGGTCCATCACGGTGACATTCGCGTGCAGGCCGTGCGCCATCAGCGCGGCCTGCTCGCCCACCACGCCGCCGCCGATGACGACCACGTTCGCCTCGGAGGTGCCGGGCACGCCGCCCATCAGCACCCCCGAACCGCCCAGCGGAGACATCAGGTGGTAGGCGCCGACCTGCGCCGCCAGCCGACCGGCGATCATGCTCATCGGAGCCAGCAGCGGCAGCGAGCGGTCCGGCAGCTGCACGGTCTCGTAGGCGATCGCGGTGGCGCCCGAGCGCAGCAGGGCGTCAGCGAGCGCCCGGTCGGCCGCGAGGTGCAGGTAGGTGAAGAGCACCTGTCCGCGGCGCAGGCGCCCGTACTCCTCGGCGACGGGCTCCTTGACCTTGACGATCAGCTCCGCCTGCGCCCAGACCTCGTCGGCGCTCTCGAGGACGTGCGCGCCCGCGGCGCGATAGTCCTCGTCGCTCACCCGCGAGCCCCGGCCCGCTCCCGACTCGACCACCACCTCGTGGCCGCGCACCACCAGCTCGTGGACCCCGGCGGCGCCGAGGCCCACGCGATTCTCATTGTTCTTGACCTCACGGGGGACACCGATTCTCATCTCGCGCCTCTCTGCGGTGATCTCCGGCCCCGCACGGGGCCGCTCCCACCCAGCATGGCACCGCAGGGCGCGGCGTGCGGTGGAATGCGAGCACCTCCGGCACCGGGGTCGCCGCTCCGGGAAGCACACCTCGCTGCCGGAGCGGCCGGAGGGTCCGCCGACGGGCGGCGAGTGTGGTTCGCGGCACCGTCGGCGGCGTAATCACGGGCGGTGGGGGCGGTGCGGCCCTAGACTCGATCCGGCCCTGCGCGGGACCGGCCCCGGGCCGCCGCGTCGCAGCGTCCGCCCCGTCCCGTCCCGAACAGGAGCACCCCTGCAGTGATCACCGTGCACGACCTCGCCATCCGCGTCGGCGCCCGGCTGCTCATGAGCGACGTCTCCTTCCAGATCACCGACGGGGACCGGGTGGGCCTGGTGGGCCGCAACGGCGCCGGCAAGACCACCCTGACCAAGGTGCTCTCGGGGACCCTGGATCCCTCCGAGGGGTCCGTCGAGGTCACCGGCGAGCTCGGCTACCTGCCCCAGGACACCCAGAGCGGCGACCCCTCGGAGCTCGTGCTCGCCCGCATCCTCTCCGCCCGCGGCCTCGACGGCATCTTCCGTCGCCTGCGCAAGGCGGAGCAGGAGATGGGGGACATGAGCCTCTCCGAGGCACGGCGCGAGAAGGCGATGAACCGCTACCCGCGGCTCGAGGCCGAGCTCGACGCCGCCGGCGGCTACGCCGCCGAGGCCGAGGCCAAGCGGATGTCCGCCAACCTGGGCCTGCCCAACCATCTGCTCGAGCAGGAGCTGGGGACGCTCTCCGGCGGTCAGCGCCGCCGCGTGGAGCTCTCCCGGATCCTCTTCTCCCAGGCCTCCACCATGATCCTGGACGAGCCCACCAACCACCTCGACCACGACTCGATCGTGTGGCTGCGCGAGTACCTCATGAGCTTCCGCGGCGGGCTGATCGTCATCAGCCACGACGTGGAGCTCGTCGAGCAGGTGGTCAACAAGGTGTTCTACCTCGACGCCAACCGCTCGATCATCGACATCTACAACATGGGCTGGAAGCTGTACCAGCGCCAGCGCGAGGACGACGAGAAGCGCCGCAAGCGCGAGCGCACCAATGCCGAGAAGAAGGCCACCGCGCTGACCGCCCAGGCGGAGAAGATGCGGGCCAAGGCCACCAAGGCCGTCGCCGCCCAGAACATGCTCAAGCGGGCCGAGCGGATGCTCGACGGCGTCGAGGGGGAGCGGCAGGTCGATCGCGTCGCCTCGCTGCGCTTCCCCAAGCCCGCGCCGTGCGGCAAGACGCCGCTGATGGCGAAGGACCTCTCGAAGTCCTACGGCAGCCTCGAGATCTTCGCCGGCGTGGACCTCGCGATCGACCGCGGCTCCCGTGTGGTGATCATCGGCCTCAACGGCGCCGGCAAGACGACGCTGCTGCGGATCCTGGCCGGCGTGGACGCGCCGGACACCGGTGAGATCCTGCCCGGCCACGGCCTGCGCGTGGGCTACTACGCCCAGGAGCACGAGACCCTGGACCTCGAGCGCACGGTGCTGGAGAACATGATGACCGCGGCGTACGAGCTGCCGGAGGTCGAGGCCCGCAAGATCCTTGGCTCCTTCCTGTTCACCGGCGACGACGTGCACAAGCCCGCGGGCGTGCTCTCCGGCGGGGAGAAGACGCGCCTGGCGCTCGCGGCGCTGGTCGTCTCCAGCGCGAACGTCCTGCTCCTGGACGAGCCGACGAACAACCTCGATCCGGCCAGCCGCGAGGAGATCCTCGGGGCGCTGGCGGCCTTCGAGGGCTCCGTGGTGCTGGTCTCCCACGACCCGGGCGCCGTCGCCGCCCTGAACCCCGAGCGGGTGCTCATGATGCCCGACGCCGTCGAGGACCTCTGGAACGCCGAGTACCAGGAGCTCATCGAGCTCGCGTGACCCGCTCGGGGACGCCCCGCAGGGAGCGTTCCCTCACCTCGGCCCCGGGGCCCCGTCGAGTGCTCGCTGCGGTGCCCCGGCGGGGACCTCGAGGGTGATCGACACCCGACCCCACGGCGGCACCGCCAGGTCCACGAGGCCGGGCGCATGCGCGGTCAGCTCGCTGTGGAGCGTCCCGTCGGCTGTGCGGACTGAACCGCCGAGGATCGCGCAGGGGGTGCGCACGAGCAGGGACGCCTCCGCCGTGGCATTGAGGATCGTCACCTCGGCCACGAACACGGAGCCCAGCTCGATCGGCTGCGGTGCGTAGCGTGCGATCACCGCGCGCCCCAGATCCGGGCGGACCGCTGCCACCGTGTCGTACCCTCGCTGGGCCCCGGTGACCACGAGGTCGCCGTGCAGGACGAGCTCGGCGTGGTCGCGCCACAGCTGCAGCAGGTTGCGCACGGTCTTCAGCTGTCGCGCAGGGAGCTCCGTCAGCCGCATCGAGATCTGCGGCACGGAGAACCATCCGGCATACAGCTGCTGTGCGGCGGCCTCCGCCCCTCCCGTGGGCCCCCACATCATGGGGTCGGCATGGACGATCTGGCCGGCGGCGAACAATCGCGCGTCGATCGTGGAGGTGCGGTTGGCGATGCTGTCGGCGGGGCAGTCGCCGGCGCGGAGGATCTGCCCGAACCGCGCGACGGCCGGGCTCACGTAGGGCTGACGGAACTCGAAGACGACCTCGGCCCTCCCCGCGAGGACCAGGGCCTCGCGCAGCCGTCCCAGCAGCTGGGCCATCGCCTCGCCGACGTCGGCGATGTCACCGGCCGGCGGTGCGTCGCGGTAGACCATGGCCTGTTCGAGGAAGTCGATCTTCAACAGATCCGCCCCGTACTCCGTCACCAGTCGCAGGCACGTCTCGACCACGAAGGTGCGGACCTCGGGGTGGCGCGGGTCCAGCACGGAGCAGCTGAGGTTCTCGCGCCGCTGCGGGGCGAACGGTGCCATCGAGGAGTAGGCATCGCTCTGTGCGCCCAGCAGGAGCGGTGCCACCCAGAGAGCGACGCCGAGTCCCTGCCGATGGATCCGTGAGACGGTGCCCGGCAGGTCGGGGAACTTGGTCCGGTCCGGGACCCAGTCCCCGCAGCCCTGGTATCCGCGCCCGTGGGCGAGGCGCTGCCAGCCGTCGTCGATGAAGACCGATCCGCAGCCGAGCTCGGCCGCGCGGCCCGCCTCCTCGAGCACGAGGGCGTCGCTGATGCTCTGCGTGAAGGTGTACCAGGTCGAGTACACGGGACGGTGTGCGACCGGCGGGACGGGGAGGGCGGCGCCGGCGACGCGCTGCGACATCCACTCCGCCAGGCGGCCCAGCGTCCTCGGCAGTGAGTCCCCCGTGGTGTCGAGGACCAGCTGCAGGGGGCCGGACAGCGGGCGTGCCGGACGGACGGCGAGGGTGAAGATCTTGCGCTCCTCCGAGACGCCCGCCGTGATGATCAGCTCGGCCACGGCCTCACCGGCCGCCCAGGCGAAGAGCACGGTGCCGCTGTCGTCGTACAGGGCTCCGGCAGGCGCGGAGTCGACCAGGCCGGACGAATGGGTCCCGGCCCAGTCCGGAGGGAGCAGGTGGCCATCACGGCCTCCGGGCCTCCAATAGGCCACGGCGGCGCCGAGCTCGACCTCCACCTGGAGCGAGGGGAGTCCGTCTATGGCGTGGGCAGAGATCTCGAGGGCCGCGTCCCCGGTGCGGTCGACCTCGAGGGCGGTGGCACCGCCGGCCCTCAGGGCGATGACGCCGGGGAGGGTGGCGTCGCTCGGCGGTGTGCTGCTCGGGGTCGGGACAGCGGATGGAGGGTGCGAGGTCTCGGGGGCGGCGGTGGTCGTCGGTGAGGAGGGGGTGGAGTGCATCGGTGCCTCTCGGTGAGGGGGTGGAGTGGTCAGATGCCCGGGATCGTGGCCGAGGGGACGGAGCCCGGGCGGCGGGTCCCGGTCTAGGTCTTCGATCCCGAGAGTGCGATCCCCTCGACGATCTGACGCTGGGCGATGACGAACAGCAGCAGGAAGGGCACCGCAGCCAAGGTGGTGGCGGCCATCAAGCCGCCCCAGTCGGAGGAGTAGGCGCCCTTGAACTGGTTCACCCAGAGCGGCAGCGTGAAGAGCTCGGCGCTGTTGAGGAAGATGAGCGGGTGGAAGAAGTTGTTCCACTGGCCGAGGAACGTGAAGATGCCCAGCGCGACCATCGGGGTGCGCAGCAGCGGCAGGATGATCGTGATGAACACCTTCACCCGGCCAGCGCCGTCGATCGCGGCAGCTTCCTCCAGCTCCCTCGGGATGCCGCGCACGTACTGGCGCAGGAGGAACACGCCGAAGGCGTTGAACAGTGCCGGCGGGACGAGGAGCGCCAGGTGGGTGTCGATCCACTGCAGCTTCCCGAGGATGATGTAGAGCGGGATGATCGTCAGCTGACCGGGAACCATCATCGTGGCCAGGAACACCGCGAACAGCAGATTGTTGCCCGGGAAGCGCATGCGGCCGAAGGCGTAGGCGGCCATGGCACAGGTCAGAAGCGAGACTGCAGTGACGACGGTGGCGATGTAGAGGCTGTTGAGGAATGCGGGCAGGAAGCCGCCGGTGGCGAACGCCGTCTCGTAGTTCTGGATCGTCGGCGCCATCGGCAGCAGCTTCGGAGGGCGGAGGAAGATCTCCTCGAGCGGCTTGAACGAGGACAGGATCATCCAGAGGAACGGCAGGGCCATGACGACGGCCCCGAGGATCAGCAGCGCGTGGAGCAGGACGCGGGTCCACCGCAGCGGGCGGCGTGCTGTCCTGGTGGTCGCCGAGGGCGGAGCGAGTGTCGGGGGCTCGGAGCGGAGGTCGGGGGGAGTGGTCATTCTGTGTAGTGGACCCATCTCTTCTGGGCCAGCAGCTGCAGACCGGTCAGCGCCAGCAGGATCAGGAACAGCACGACGGCGAGGGCGGAGCCCCGTCCGAAGTTGAACTCGCGGAAGGCGATCTGGACGATCTCGTAGACGATCGTGCGTGCCGACGAGGGCGCCGTCGTGTCCAGGAAGAAGTAGATGTAGTCGAAGACCTGGAACGAGCCGATGATGCCCGTGATCGACAGGAAGAGGATCGTCGGGGAGAGCAGCGGGAGGGTGATCCTCCACAGCTTCTGCCGTTCGGAGGCGCCGTCGATCGAGGCGGCCTCCAGCAGCGCCCGGGGCAGGTTCTCGAGCCCCGCCATGAAGATGACCATCTGGTACCCGAGGCCCTGCCAGATGCTGACCACGGCGATCGCCGGGATGACGGTGCGCGGGTCCTGCAGCCAGTCCGGGGCGATGATGCCCAGCTGCAGCAGCGCGTTGTTGATCGGCGAGAGCTCGGGATTCAGCAGCCACAGCCAGATCGCGGCGACCGCCACGCTCGAGGTGACCACGGGCGCGAAGAAGAACACCCGGTACAGGTTCCGTCCGCGGGCCGCCTTCTGGAGCATGAACGCCACGAGGAAGGCGGAGACCATCATGCCCGGGACCTGGATGACGGTGAACCACAGCGTGTTGCGCATCGACGTGAGCATCTGCGGGTCGGTGAAGACCCACCGGAAGTTGGCGAGCCCGGCGAAGGAGCGCGTGCCGAAGCCGTCCCAGTTGCTGACAGCGAGGACCAGGGCGAACAGGAGCGGGCCGAGCATGAACACCGTCAGCCCCAGGAGCTGCGGAGAGAGGAAGGCCAGGGCGAGGGCGTTCTCCGCGCGTCGCCGCGCACGACGTGCCGGGGAGGAGCGCCGGCCGCGGGAGCCGTCGCCCGAGGGGGCGGCCGCGGGGGTCGCGGCCCGGAGGTCGGTGCTCATGGTCAGCTGCCCTCGTTGATGAAGGCGGCGATCTTCGTGGCGAAGGTCTGGGCATCGTCGCCGGCCCGGATGGATCGGTCCATCTCGGTGCCGAGGTTCGTGGACACCTCGGCCTTCCGGGCGAGCACGAGCGGGATGGCGTATCCCGTGGCGGCGACCTCGGTGAACCACGCCCCGTGCTCGGGCAGCCCGCCTTCCGTGACGACTTCGTCGAGGCCCGCGATCGAGGGGACGGCGTTCCCTCCTCCGGCCAGACGTGCGCGCTGGCCATCGACGTTGACGTAGTGGGACATGAACGTCAGGGCGGCGTCCTTGTCCTGCGCGTCGGTGTTCACGGACATCGCGGCGACGCCCACCGCCACCGGAGCGAACTCGTCGCCGGTCGCGGACGGCATCGGCGCGATGTCGAAGTCCTCGACATTGGGGAGCTTCTCGAGGTTGGGCAGGATCCAGCGTCCGTACTGGATGGTGGCCAGCTGCCCCCCGTAGAAGAGGGCATCGACGCCCTGCCCCTTGGGCAGGCTCCCCCCGTAGGAGATCGTGCCGGCCTCGAAGTGATCGAACAGCCAGCTGATGACATCCATCGCGACCGGGTCCGTGTCGAAGACGGCTTCGGTGTCCGTGAACGCGGTCCCGCCGAAGGTGGTGATGAGGCTGACGAAGTCGAACCAGTTCGCCTCCATCACCATGCCGCGCTTGCCGGTCGCCGCGACCTTGGTGAGCAGGTCGTCGAGCGCTTCGCGATCCCAGGACCCCGCCTCGAAGGACTCGGCCGGGGTCGTCGTCACGCCGGCCTCCTCCAGCAGCGCCTTGTGGAACCAGAACACCTTGGGGTTGGAGTCGACCGGGAGGCCGTAGAGGCCTCCGTCCTCTCCCTGGCACCACTGGGTCAGGCCCGGATAGACCGCGTCGGGGTCCACCGCGGACTCCGGGCCGTGGAGGAAGGCGGAGAGGTCCTCCAGCTTGCCGGACTCGATGAGCGTGGCCATCGAGCCGTCGCCGACGTAGAACGCATCCGGTCCCGAGCCGCTGGCGAGCTGCGTGAGGAGCTTGGCCTGGTAGTCGCCGACGACCTGCTGCCAGGTCACGGACACCCCGGTGGATTCCTCGTAGTCCTGAGAGAACTGCTTGAACCGTTCGGCTTCGCCGGGGTTCGCCCACGAGCTCCAGGTCACCCCACCGCCTCCTCCCGCTCCGTCGGCGGGCATGCCGCTGCTGCCGCTCCCGCAGGATGTGAGCACGGTGCTCGCGCCGGCGGCGGCGACGGCACCGGTGCCGGTGAGCAGGGCGCGGCGGCCGAGCGGGCGCTGGTGGGCAGTGCTGAGGTATCCGGCCATGTCATTCCTCCTTGAATGATCCGCCCGGGACTGCTCGTCCGGTGGCCCGTCACGGGGACGTGACGGGTGTGATCGGACAGGGCGGCGACTGTGGGTCGTCGGGACTCTACACGAATAGATTCTGGATGCAAGAGGAGTCCTGAAGTCTCCTGACCTCCGGGTCTATTCGAGTAGCGACCGCATAGTGCGAAGAGGCTCTCATTCGTCCGGATCGGCCCGCTCGGCACCGCCCCCGCAGTAGTGTCACCGTCATGGCCGATCCGACCGCTCCACGTCCGACCACCCGACGAGCGGTCACCCGCGCGGACGTGGCGCGGGAGGCGGGCGTCTCCACGGCGGTGGTCAGCTACGTCATCAACGACGGACCGCGTCCGGTGGCGGCGACGACGGCGGCACGGGTGCGGGAGGCGGTGGAGCGCCTGGGGTACCGCCCCAATCTCAGCGCGCGCGCCCTGCGCCTGGGGACCACGGATCTGATCGGGCTCATCGTGCCCGACAGCAGCAATCCGTTCTTCGCCGAGTACGCGCTGGAGATCGAACAGGCGGCCGCCCGTCGTGGCTGCTCCCTGGTGGTCGCGAACAGCAAAGGCAGCCCGTCCCTCGAGCGGCGTAACGTGGAGAGCCTGGCGAACCGTCAGGTCAGCGGACTGATCGTGGCCAGCGCGACGGCAGGTGATCGAGTGGACCTCCGCGCCCGGCGCGACGTCCCCGTCGCCCTCATCAACGCCGACGGCCCGGTGTCCGGCCTCTCGACCCTGGGTCCGGACTTCCGGCAGGGTGCCAGAGACGCGGTCGAGCACCTCATCGTCGAACACGGGGCTGCGACCGTCGGCCTGGCCACCGGGCCGCGGCGGAACCACACCGCCTACGGGCGCGAGGACGGCTGGCGGGAGGCGTTGGCCCGGCACGGGCTGCCCGCAGGGCCGATCCTCGAGGATGAGTTCAGTCGCGCCGGAGGCTACCGCATGGGTCGACAGCTGCTGCGCGGTGATGCCCCGGACCTCCCGGACGCTCTCTTCGCCCTGTCGGACCTCCAGGCCGTCGGGCTCCTGCGGGCTCTCCATGAGACCGGCATCGACGTCCCTCGCGATGTGGCCCTGGTCAGCTTCGACGGCACCATCGAGTCCGAGTACTGCTGGCCGGGCCTGACCGTCGCGCGCCAGCCCATCCGGGCCATGGCGGAGGCCGCCGTCGCCGCGGTCATGGACGCCCCCTCGGAGCATCAGGTCTTCCGCACCGAGCTGGTGATCCGACGCTCCTGCGGCTGTGAGAGCAGCGAGCCGGTCGTCGTGACCCCGTAAGCCGGGCGGTCGATCACGGCATCCGGTGTCGGCACGGTGTCAGCTGCAATCGCGTGTACGCTGTCGTACAGCGCATTTTTACTGAGTTCCGGGTGAGAGGTGGTCGAGGCCGATGTACGTCCTGTCGTTCTCCGGAAGGGCTCTGGGCTCTCGTGACCGCAGTGATCCCGTGCCCGCGCTCCTCGACGCCCTGGCACCGGTGCCGCAGGTGCTGGCGGCCGAGCGCACCGCCGGCGCCGAGGCGCTCGCCCTGGTCTCGCGCGCGGAGGATGCGCTGGCCGCGGTGCTCCGTGCCCGCGAGGCGGGGCAGTGGGCCATCGGACTCGGGATCGGGGCGGTCGAGCGCCCCCTGCCCGACACCGTCCGTGCGATCTCCGGCCCCGCGGTCCTCGCGGCGGAGCGGGCCGTGCGCGCGGCGCGCACCACCTCCTCCGTCGCCGTCTCCGTGCGCGCAGCCGACGGGCGCCAGGACGCCACCGCCGCGGATGCGGAGGCTGTGCTGCGGCTCATCGGCTGGATGATCCGCACCCGCAATCGCGGCCAGTGGGAAGCGGTCCGGGCGCTGCGCGAGGATCCCGGCGCCACGCAGGCGCAGCTCGCCGAGCGCCTGGGCGTCACCCAGCAGACCGTCTCCCGGGCGGTGAAGACCAGCGGCTGGCGCGAGGAGAGCGCCGCCCACCCCCTCGCCGAGCGTCTGCTGAGCATGATCGACCTCACGTCGGCCCGCTGACTCGTCCCGCGCCCCGCGGTTCCGGCGCCCCTGCGCGCTATCCTTGGTCCGCCCCGACGACTACCGAGGAGACTCATGGCGACGACGAACGATCTGAAGAACGGGATGGTCCTCGTTCTGGACAAGCAGCTCTGGAGCGTGGTCGAGTTCCAGCACGTCAAGCCCGGCAAGGGACCGGCCTTCGTGCGCACCAAGCTCAAGAACGTGATGTCCGGCAAGGGCGTGGACAAGACCTTCAACGCGGGCGTCAAGGTCGAGACCGCGACCGTCGACCGCCGCGACATGCAGTTCTCCTACCTGGACACGGACATGTACGTGTTCATGGACACCTCCGACTGGGAGCAGACCTCCGTCACCGAGGAGATCGTCGGCGGCGCCAAGGACTTCATGCTCGAGGGCCAGGACGTCGTCGTCGCCTTCCACGAGGGCCAGGCGCTGTTCGTCGAGCTGCCCGCCTCCGTGGTGCTGACCATCAGCTTCACCGAGCCCGGCCTGCAGGGCGACCGCTCCAGCGGCGGCACCAAGCCCGCGACCCTCGAGACCGGACGCGAGATCCAGGTCCCGCTGTTCCTCAACGAGGGCGACAAGGTCAAGGTCGACACCCGCAGCGGCGACTACCTCGAGCGCGTCAAGTGACCCGAGGCTCCGCCGAGGACGGCACCGGGGAGCAGGCCGCTCCCCGGGCCACGGGCCTGCCGCATCCCACCCGCGAGGGCGCGGAGGTCGAGTTCGAGCGCACCGTCCCGGCGCGCGCCGATCGGCTGCACGGACGCTCCCGGGACCGCATCCGGGCGATCGACGTGCTGTTCGAGGCCGACGCCAAGCAGGTCGAGGTGCTCGACGTGCTCGCGGAGCGCCTGAAGGTCTCCGCCGCGCAAACGCCCCTGCCGCCGCGCGCCCGTCAGCTGGTCGAGCTGTACGCCCCGCACGCCGTGGACATCGACGAGGACCTCGCCACCCACTCGCGGGACTGGCCGCTGCACCGCATGCCCGCCGCGGACCGGGCGATCCTCCGCCTGGGCAGCGCCGAGGTGCTGTACGGCGAGGACGAGTCCTCCCGCGGTGCGGTCATCGGCGAGTACACGAAGATCGCCGAGGTCCTCTCGACCGACGACTCCCCGCGCTTCGTCAACGGCCTGCTCCAGCGGCTCGTGGACGTCCGCGGACTGCTCTCCTGAGCGCACGGCACCACCCTCCGGTCCACCGGGAGGACGAGCCGACGCGCTCCGTCGCGCTCGGGTAGGATCGCGAGAGCTCGCACGAGCACCCGCACCCTTTAACGACACGTCCTGTGAGGCGTGGAAGGGAGACAACTCCATGACGAACGACCCCGCGGCGCCCTCGGGCGCCGCACCCCCCGCCGACGAGCACGCTCGCGTGCTCGGGGCCGACGAGATCCGCCGGGCCCTCACCCGCATCGCGCACGAGATCCTCGAGAGCGGCCACGGCGCCGAGGACCTGGTGCTGCTGGGCATCCCGCACCGCGGCGTCCCGCTCGCCCAGCGCCTCGCCGAGCAGATCCGGCGCGCCGAGGGCGTGGACCGTCCGACGACGGACCTCGCCGGCTCCCTCGACATCACCATGTACCGCGACGACCTGCGCGGCAATCCCACCCGCTCGCCGAGCCCCACGCGGATCCCGCGGGCGGGCATCGACGGCCGCATCGTCGTGCTGGTGGACGACGTGCTGTACTCCGGGCGCACCGTCCGGGCGGCGCTCGACGCGCTCGGCGCGATCGGCCGGCCGGCGGCCGTGCGCCTCGCGGTCCTCGTGGACCGTGGCCATCGGGAGCTGCCGATCCGCGCCGATCATGTCGGCAAGAACCTGCCCACCTCGCGCGCCGAGCGCGTGCACGTGCAGCTGGAGGAGACCGACGGCGTCGACGCGGTGGACATCGTCCGCCCGGCGGCCGGGACCCGGGAGGGGCAGGCATGAGGCACTTCATCTCCATCGCCGACCTCGACCGCGCCGCGGCGATCGACGTGCTCGCGACCGCCGAGCACATGGCGGAGACCCAGTCCCGCTCGATCCGCAAGCTCCCCACCCTGGTGGGGAGCACGGTGGTGAACCTCTTCTTCGAGGACTCCACGCGCACCCGCATCAGCTTCGAGGCCGCCGCCAAGCGGCTCTCCGCCGACGTCATCAACTTCTCCGCCAAGGGCTCGAGCGTCTCCAAGGGCGA
Source organism: Brachybacterium sp. YJGR34 (assembly GCF_003347015.1). Classification (GTDB taxonomy): domain Bacteria; phylum Actinomycetota; class Actinomycetes; order Actinomycetales; family Dermabacteraceae; genus Brachybacterium. The sequence continues at coordinate 42,365 of NZ_PNFB01000022.1, read as the reverse complement.
GTCCCTCAAGGACACGGCGCTGACCCTGCAGGCCATGGGAGCCGATGCGGTCGTGGTGCGCTCCGGCTCCGCGGGCGCCGCGCACCTGCTGGCCCATGCGGGCTGGATCGACCAGCCGATCGTCAACGCGGGCGACGGCGCCCACGAGCATCCCACCCAGGCGATGCTCGACGCCTTCACCCTCCGCCGCCACCTGCGTCCCGGGGATTCCGCCGCAGGCCTGGACGGGCTCCACGTGGTGATCGTCGGCGACGTGCTGCACTCGCGCGTGGCCCGGTCCAACGTGCTGCTGCTGACGCTGCTGGGTGCCCGCGTCACCCTGGTGGCGCCGCCCGCGCTGGTGCCCGTCGGCGCCGGCGCCTGGCCCTGCGAGATCAGCTACGACCTCGACGAGGCCCTCGCCTCCGGCCCCGACGCGGTGATGATGCTGCGCGTCCAGCGCGAGCGCATGGTCGGGGGCGGCTTCTTCCCGACGGCGGGGGAGTACTCCCGGCGCTACGGGCTCACCATCGACCGCGCCGCCGTCCTGCCCGAGCACGCCATCGTCCTGCACCCCGGCCCCATGAACCGGGGCTTCGAGATCGCCGGGGACGTCGCCGACTCCCCGCGCAGCGTCATCGTCGAGCAGGTCGCCTCCGGCGTGTTCGTCCGCATGGCCGTGCTCTACCACCTGCTCGCCACCGACGCCCGGGAGGCGCCCCGTGAGAACTGAGAACACCACCACCGCAGCGGCGACCGCCGAGGCGCCCACCCTGCTGATCCGCGGCGGCCGTCCCTACGGCGAGGACGTCCAGGACCTGCTGCTCGAGGGCGGGGAGATCCGCGCCGTCGGCACCGACCTCGAGGCACCCGCGGGCGCCGAGGTGATCGACGCGGAGGGCTGCATCGTCCTGCCGGGTCTCGTCGACCTCCACACCCACCTGCGCGAGCCCGGGGGAGAGGAGGCCGAGACCGTCGAGACCGGCACCCGCGCCGCCGCTCGCGGCGGGTTCACCGCGGTGCACGCCATGGCCAACACCACCCCGGTCGCGGACACCGCCGGCGTCGTCGAGCAGGTGGCGCGCCGCGGGGACGTCGCCGGCTGGTGCGCCGTGCGGCCCGTCGGCGCGGTCACCGTGGGCCTGGCGGGCGAGCGGCTCGCCGAGCTCGACGCGATGGCGGGCTCCCGCGCCCGGGTCCGCGTGTTCAGCGACGACGGGAAGTGCGTGCACGACCCGGTGCTCATGCGCCGCGCGCTGGAGTACGTGAAGTCCTTCGACGGGGTCATCGCCCAGCACGCCCAGGACCCCCGTCTCACCGAGGGCGCCCAGATGCACGAGGGCGTGGTCTCCGCGGAGCTCGGACTGGCCGGCTGGCCGGCCGTCGCCGAGGAGTCGATCATCGCGCGCGATGTGCTGCTGGCCCATCACGTCGGCTCCCGCCTGCACGTGTGCCATCTGTCCACCGCCGGCAGCGTGGACATCATCCGCTGGGCCAAGCAGCGCGGCATCGCGGTGACCGCCGAGGTCACCCCGCACCACCTGCTGCTGACCGATGAGAAGGTGCGGCAGTTCGACGCGGTGTACAAGGTCAACCCGCCGCTGCGCACCGCCGAGGACGTGGCCGCGGTGCGGGAGGGCCTGGCCGACGGCACCATCGACATCGTCGCCACCGACCACGCACCGCACCCCCGCGACGCCAAGGACCGCGAATGGGACCAGGCCGCGATGGGGATGACGGGCCTCGAGACCGCGCTGTCCGTGGTGCAGTCCACGATGGTCGACGAGGGGCGCCTGACCTGGCGGGACGTCGCCCGAGTGCTGTCCGAGAAGCCTGCGGAGATCGGCCGGGACGAGGACCAGGGACGCCCGCTGGCACCGGGGTCCCCGGCCACCGTGCTGGTCTGGGACCCGCGCCCCGTGCGGATCGCCGATCCCGGTGAGCACGCCTCGCGCAGCCGCAACTCGCCCGTCGCGGGCCTCGAGCTGCCCGGCGCCAACCGCCTCACGGTGCTGGCCGGCCGCCCGACGGTGCGCGACGGCGCGATCGTGGAGCACCCCTGATGGACCAGCTCGTCCCCGTCCTGCTCCTCGCCGCGCTGTTCGTCCTCGCCCTCGCCGCCATGGCGTGGGGATGGCGGCGCCGGGGCCGGTCCCAGAGCCACCTGCCCGCTCCCGAGCACGCAGCTCTCGCCGCGCGCGGCGAGGAGATCGCCGCCGGCCCCTTCGAGGCCGTGTACGTCGACACGGTCCTGGCCGATCAGCCGCTCGAGCGCGTCGTCGCCCACGGCCTGGGCCAGCGGGCACGGGCAGCGGTGAGCGTCGGCGACGGCGGCAGCTGGCGCCTCGAGCGCGAGGGCGCCGCGGACCTGACGATCCCCGCCCCCGCTCTCGCCGAGGTGACCTCCGCTCCCGGCATGGCCGGGAAGTTCATCGGGGGCGACGGCCTCCTCGTCCTCCGCTGGCGCCTCGGCGACCAGCTCCTCGACACCGGCCTGCGCCTGGCCCGGCGCGCCGACCACGACCTCCTGCTCTCCCGGAAGGAGCACGCATGACCCTCCACGCGGTCCCCGCTACGAACGCTTCCACCAGGCCGCCGGCCGCCCGCGCGCGCCGCGACCGTGCGCTGCTGATCCTCGAGGACGGCACCGTCCTGCGCGGCAGCGCCTACGGCGCCCGCGGCGCCCGTCTCGGCGAGGTGGTCTTCTCCACCGGCATGACCGGCTACCAGGAGACCCTCTCGGATCCCTCCTACGCCGGCCAGATCGTCGTGCAGACGGCCCCGCACATCGGCAACACCGGAGCCAACAGCACCGACATGGAATCGCGGAAGGTCTGGGTGCGCGGCTACGCCGTCCGCGACGCCAGCCGCATCTCCTCGAACTACCGCGCCGAGCAGACCCTCGACGACCTGCTGATCAGCAGCGAGGTGGTGGGCATCTCGGACATCGACACCCGCATGCTCACCCGGCGCCTGCGCGAGACCGGTTCGCTGCGCGGCGGCATCTTCTCCGGCGACGCGCTGACCTCCTCCGAGGAGGAGCTGCTCGCCGCGGTGCGGGACCAGCCGGAGATGACCGGCGCGAACTTCGTCGAGGAGGTCACCCTCGCCCAGCCCGTGGTGCTCGAGCCCGAGGGCGAGGCGATCGCCACCGTCGCCGCCGTGGACCTCGGCATCAAGGGCGCCTCGCCGCGCAGCATGCTCGAGCGCGGCCTGCGCGTGCACCTGCTGCCGGCCACCACCTCCCTCGAGGACCTGCTCGCCACTGAGCCCGACGCCGTGTTCTTCTCCAACGGGCCCGGCGACCCCGCCGCGGCGGAGGAGCAGGTCCAGCTGCTGCGCGGCGTCCTCGACGCCGATCTGCCGTTCTTCGGCATCTGCTTCGGCAACCAGCTGCTGGGCCGTGCCCTCGGCTTCGACACCTACAAGCTCAAGTTCGGTCACCGCGGCATCAACCAGCCGGTGCTGGACCGTGAGACCGGGAAGGTGGCGATCACCGCGCACAACCACGGCTTCGCCGTGGACGTCCCGCTCGAGGGCGAGCACGTGGCCCCCCACGACGGCGGCCGCTACGGCCGGGTCGTGGTCAGCCACGTCGGCCTCAACGACGAGGTGGTCGAGGGCCTGCGCTGCCTGGACCGCCCCGTCTTCTCCGTCCAGTACCACCCCGAGGCGGCCGGCGGCCCGCACGACGCCGCGCCCCTGTTCGACACTCTGGCCGAGATCGCCGTCGCCCACCGCGCCGCCTCCGCCACCAAGGAGTCCTGATGCCCCGTCGCTCTGACCTCTCGTCCGTCCTGGTCGTCGGCTCCGGCCCGATCGTCATCGGCCAGGCCGCCGAATTCGACTACTCCGGCACCCAGGCCTGCCGGGTGCTGCGCGAGGAGGGCCTGCGGGTCATCCTCGTCAACTCCAACCCCGCCACGATCATGACGGACCCGGACATCGCCGATGCCACCTACATCGAGCCGATCGACCCCGGGATCCTGCGCTCGATCATCGCCGCCGAGCGGCCCGACGCGCTGCTGCCCACCCTGGGCGGGCAGACCGCCCTGAACGCCGCGATCGCCCTGGCCGAGGACGGCACCCTCGAGGAGTTCGGGGTCGAGATGATCGGCGCGAGCCTCGACGCGATCCAGAAGGCCGAGGACCGCCAGCAGTTCAAGGAGGTCGTCGAGCGGGTGGGCGGCGAGTCCGCGCGCTCGAAGATCTGCCACTCCGCCGAAGAGCTGCTCGAGGCCGCCGAGGAGCTCGGCTACCCGATGGTGGTCCGTCCCAGCTTCACCATGGGCGGGCTGGGCTCCGGCATGGCGTACGACGAGGCCGACCTGCTGCGCATCGGCGGCGACGGCCTCCACTACTCGCCCACCACCGAGGTGCTGCTGGAGGAGTCGATCCTGGGCTGGAAGGAGTTCGAGCTCGAGCTGATGCGCGACCACCACGACAACTGCGTCGTGGTCTGCTCGATCGAGAACGTCGACCCCGTCGGCGTCCACACCGGCGACTCCGTGACCGTCGCCCCGGCGCTCACCCTCACCGACGTCGAGCTGCAGAAGCTGCGGGACCTCGGCATCGGGATCATCCGCGAGGTGGGCGTCGACACCGGCGGCTGCAACGTGCAGTTCGCGACCCACCCCGAGACCGGCCGCGTGGTCGTCATCGAGATGAACCCGCGCGTCTCGCGCTCCTCCGCGCTCGCCTCCAAGGCCACCGGATTCCCGATCGCGAAGATCGCGGCGCGCCTGGCCATCGGGTACACGCTCGACGAGATCCGCAACGACATCACCGGCACCACGCCGGCGAGCTTCGAGCCGGCGCTGGACTACGTCGTGGTCAAGGTCCCGCGCTTCGCCTTCGAGAAGTTCCCCGCGGCGGACGCGACGCTGACCACCACCATGAAGAGCGTGGGCGAGGCGATGGCGCTGGGGCGCAACTTCACCGAGGCGCTCGGCAAGGCGCAGCGCTCGATCGACGTCAAGGGCGCCGCCCCCTCCTACGAGGGCCTGCCGCCCACGGCCGGGGAGGTCGCGTCCCTGCTGGACGAGGTGCGCACACCCACCGACACCCGCCTGGTGACCATCTCGCGGATCCTGTGGTCCGCGGCGGAGGGGATCCTGGATCCGCGCGAGACCCTGGACCGGCTGGTGGAGGCCACCGCGATCGACCGCTGGTTCCTCGACCAGATGCTCATGGTCGCGGAGATCGCCGCCGAGATCCGTGCCTCCGCGGTGCTGGATGCGGAGCTGCTCTCCCTCGCCAAGCGTCACGGCTTCTCCGACGACCAGATCGGCACGCTCCGCGGCCAGAGCGGCGACGTGGTCAAGGGCGTGCGCGAGGCGCTCGGCATCAACCCCGTCTACAAGACGGTGGACACCTGCGCCGCGGAGTTCGCCTCCCGCACCCCGTACCACTACTCGAGCTACGACCAGGAGACCGAGGTCGAGCCGCGCGAGCGCCCGGCCGTGCTGATCCTGGGCTCGGGCCCCAACCGCATCGGCCAGGGCATCGAGTTCGACTACTCGTGCGTGCACGCCGCGCTCGCGCTCGGCAACCCCGAGCTGCCCGGCGGCGGCTACGAGACCGTCATGGTCAACTGCAACCCCGAGACGGTCTCGACCGACTACGACATCGCCGATCGCCTCTACTTCGAGCCGCTCACCTTCGAGGACGTCGTCGAGGTGTACGAGGCGGAGCTCGCCGCCGGTCCCGTGGCGGGCGTCGTGGTGCAGCTCGGAGGGCAGACCCCGCTGTCCCTGGCCCGGCGCCTGGAGGCGGCCGGTCTGCCGATCATCGGGACCAGCCCCTCCGCGATCGACAACGCGGAGGACCGCGGTCACTTCGGCGCGGTCCTCGCCGAGGCCGGGCTGCCGGCCCCGCCCTACGGCACCGCCTGGGGCCTGAGCGATGCGGTCGAGGTGGCGGCGACGGTCGGCTACCCGGTGCTGGTGCGCCCCAGCTACGTGCTCGGCGGGCGCGGCATGGAGATCGTCTTCGACGAGGCGGGCCTGGTCGACTACGTGAGCCGGAACCTGCCCGACGGCGGTCGCGCCGAGGCCCCGATCCTCATCGACAGCTTCCTGGACACGGCGATCGAGATCGACGTCGACGCCCTCTACGACGGCACGGATCTGTACATCGGCGGCGTCATGGAGCACATCGAGGAGGCCGGCGTGCACTCCGGCGACTCGGCGTGCACCCTCCCGCCGGTCACGCTCAGCGACGCCGTGCTGGACCGCATCCGCACCTCGACCCTCGGGATCGCCGAGGGCGTGGGCGTGCGCGGCCTGCTCAATGTGCAATACGCCCTCTCCCACGGGGTGCTCTACGTGCTCGAGGCGAACCCCCGCGCCTCCCGCACGGTGCCCTTCGTCGCGAAGGCGACGGGCGTCCCGCTCGCCCAGGCGGCCGCCCTGCTGATGGCCGGGACCTCGATCGCGGACCTGCGCCGCACCGGGGTGCTGCCCGCCATCGGCGACGGCACCGACCTGCCCGATGACTCGCCGATCGCGGTCAAGGAGGCCGTGATGCCCTTCAAGCGCTTCCGCACCAAGGAGGGTCGCGCGGTCGACTCCGTGCTCGGCCCGGAGATGCGCTCGACCGGCGAGGTGATGGGACTGGACTCCACCTTCCCGCTGGCGTTCGCGAAGTCCCAGCTGGCGATCGGCGGAGAGGGCCTGCCCACCGCGGGCACCGCCTTCGTCTCCGTGGCCGACCGCGACAAGCGCTCGCTGCCGCTGCCGGTCGCCCGCCTCGCAGCGCTCGGCTTCGAGATCCTCACCACCGCCGGCACCGGTCGGGTGCTGCGCCGCTACGGCATCCCCTGCCGGGTGCTGCGCAAGGCCTCCGAGCCGGGGGACGAGGCGAGCGTGCTCGACCTCATCGAGAACAGCGCGGTGGACCTGGTGCTGAACACCCCCTCGGGCTCCAACGCCCGGGTGGACGGCTACGCCATCCGTGCCGCCGCCACCAGCATGGACGTCCCGGTGATCACGACCCTCCAGGAGTTCCAGGCGGCGGTGCAGGCGATCGAGGCCCGCCCGGTGGAGCCCTTCGAGGTGCGCAGCCTCCAGGCCCACACGGCCACGCTGCACGCGGCCCGCGCGGCCCAGGGTTCGGCATGAGCGCGGCGGCGCCCTTCGGGAGGCGCCTGCAGGGTGCGGTCGTCGAGCGGGGGCCGGTGGTGGCGGGCATCGACCCCCACGCCTCCCTGCTCGAGGACTGGTCCCTGCCCGATGACGCGGACGGTCTGCGCACGTTCTCGCTGCGCACCCTCGAGGCGGTGACCGGGCGCGTGGCCGCGGTCAAGCCGCAGTCGGCGTTCTTCGAGCGCCACGGGGCGGCGGGGGTCGCCGTGCTCGAGGAGCTGCTGGCCGCGTGCCGCGAGGCCGGGGTGCTGACCATCCTCGACGTCAAGCGCGGCGACATCGGCTCGACCATGGGCGCCTACGCCGCGGCGCACCTGCGCGCCGGCGCACCGCTCGAGGCCGACGCGATCACCGTCAGCCCGTTCCTGGGCGCCGGATCCCTCGCCCCGGCCGCGGAGCTCGCGGCCGCCCACGGGAAGGGGCTGTTCTATCTCGCGCTCACCTCGAACCCGGACGGGCCGCAGGTGCAGCACGCCCGGACGGCGGGGGACACGCCGGTCGCGCTCGAGATCGCGCGACACGCCGAGGAGATCGGCGGCGGCGCGCCGGGGCAGTGGTCGAGCGTCGGGCTCGTGGTCGGCGCGACCGTCGGCGACGCCTACCGACGGCTCGGTCTGGAGACCGCCGCCCCCCACGTCCCCCTGCTCGCCCCGGGATTCGGCACCCAGGGCGCCGGCCCCGAGCAGAGGTCCGAGGTCTTCGGCAGCAGTGCAGGTCACGTCCTGGTTTCGCTCTCCCGAGGGCTGCTCGGCGCCGGACCGGACAGCGCCGCGCTGCGCCGCCGCGCCGAGGAGCTGCGGACCGCCTACGCCTGATCCGCGAGGGCCGGATCCGGACCCCCGCGGGAGGATCGAGAGCCTCTCGCGGAGGGCTCACGGAAGGCACCGATATGCATCGGACCAGGGCGGAAGCGTGTCGAAACTGCCCCCTGCCGCGAATATGGGGTTACGCTCTTCCCACACCGAGGTCCTTCCGGATCTCGCCCGTCACCAGCAAGAGAACAAGAGGTAAGAACAGTGGCTCTCCCTCCCCTCACCCCTGAGCAGCGGGCCGATGCCCTGAAGAAGGCTGCCGAGGCCCGTCGCGAGCGCGCGGCCATCAAGGCCCGTCTGAAGGACAGCGCCGGTCACCGCGGCGAGGAGATCAAGAAGGTCCTCGCGGAGGCCGAGACCAACGAGGTCGTCGGCCGTCTGCGCGTCTCCGCACTGCTGGAGGCGCTCCCCGGCGTCGGGAAGGTCAAGGCTCAGCAGATCATGGAGGAGATCGGCATCTCCCCCTCGCGCAAGATCCGCGGCCTCGGCTCCCACCAGGCGGAGAAGCTCGTCGCCCACTTCTCCGAGTGAACGAAGCACGTCCCCACGGGGCCGGCGCCGGCGCGGCGCCGGCCCCGGTGACGGTCCTGGCCGGCCCGACGGCGGTCGGCAAGGGCACGATCTCCGCCGCGATCCGTGAGCAGTACCCGCAGATCCGCCTCTCGGTCTCCGCGACCACCCGTCCTCCACGTCCCGGTGAGGTCGACGGCGTGCACTACCTCTTCGTGAGCGAGGAGGAGTTCACGCACCTGGTCGAGTCCGGCCAGATGCTCGAATGGGCCGTCGTCCACGGCCGTCACCGCTACGGCACGCCGCGCGGACCCGTCGAGGAGGCCGTCGGCCAGGGCCATCCGGTGCTCCTGGAGATCGACCTCGCCGGGGCGCGGCAGGTCCGCGAGAGCCTGCCCGAGGCCCGCTTCGTCTTCCTGGCCCCGCCGGACTGGGAGACCCTGGTGGACCGCCTCGTGGGCCGTGGCACCGAGGACGCCGAGGAGCGCTCCCGCCGCCTGGAGACCGCCCGTCGCGAGCTCGCCGCCGAATCCGAGTTCGACGTCACGATCGTCAACGACGAGGTGCCGCGGGCGACGGCGGAGCTCGCCGCCCTCCTGGGCGTGCGCGACCTCACCTGACCCCGTGCGCGCCCGCCCTCGCCCTCGACGGGCGGAGGGCGTATCCTGGAGCGTCGCACGCCGAAACTCACGAAGGGACTTCCGTGGCCGGAACAGTCGCCCAGCCCGAAGGCATCACGAACCCCCCGATCGACCGTCTCCTGGAGACCGTCGACTCGAAGTACGCCCTGGTGCTCTACGCCTCCCAGCGTGCGCGCCAGATCAACGCCTACTACTCGCAGCTCTCCGAGGGCCTGCTCGAGTTCGTCGGCCCGCTGGTCGACGTCGAGAACCAGGAGAAGCCGCTCTCGATCTCGCTGCGCGAGATCGACGAGGGCCTGCTGACCGTCCGCGAGATCGACGAGGAGGAGTACGCCGCGCAGAACGAGCCGGACCCCAACGCTCCGGCGCCGCTCGTGCTCGGCGACGACGCTCCCGAGATCCCGCCGACCGACTTCCCGCTCTGATCCCGGCCCTCGCCGGATGATCCGATGAGCAGCGTGCCGCGCACCCTGGCCGGTGCCCGCGTCCTGATCGGCGTCGGCGGCGGCATCGCCGCCTACAAGACCGCGCACCTGGTGCGCGGTCTTGTCGGTGAGGGGGCCGAGGTCCGCGTCGCCCCGACGGCCGCCTCGCTCGAGTTCGTGGGCGCCGCGACCTGGGAGGCGCTCAGCCACCACAAGGTCCTCACCTCCGTCTTCGAGGACGTTGAGTCGGTCGCCCACGTCCGGCACGGCCAGGAGGCGGACCTCGTGGTCATCGCCCCGGCCACCGCGGACCTGCTCGCCCGGATGCGCGGCGGCCGGGCCGACGACATGCTCACCGCCTCGCTGCTGGTCACCCGGGCCCCCGTGGTGGTGGCCCCCGCCATGCACACCGAGATGTGGGAGCACCCCGCCACGGCCGAGAACATCGAGGTGCTGCGCGCGCGAGGCGTGACCGTGCTCGAGCCCGCCGTCGGCCGGCTCACGGGCCCCGACTCCGGTCCGGGACGGCTGCCCGAGCCCTCCGCGATCCTGGAGGCGGCGCGGGCGGCGATCACCGCCCCCCGCGATGAGCGCGGTGCCGTGCGGCGGGACCTGGCCGGTCGCGAGCTCCTGATCACCGCCGGCGGCACCCGCGAGGACCTCGACCCGGTGCGCTTCCTCGCCAACCACTCCTCGGGCCGACAGGGCTGGGCCCTCGCCCATGCCGCTCTCGTGCGCGGTGCGCGAGTGCACCTGGCCGCCGCGAACGTGGATCTCGAGACGCCCCCCGGGGCCCGCCGCCGGGACGTGGGCAGCGCCGCGGAGCTCGCCGAGGCCGTGGCCGCGCACCGCTCCGCGGTCGACGCGCTCGTCATGGCCGCCGCTGTGGCGGATTTCACCGCCGCGGAACGCGCGGAGGCGAAGATCAAGAAGGACGACGGGGACGAGGACTCGGTGCCGGCGATCGCGCTGCGCCGCACCGAGGACATCCTGCGCCGCAGCGTGCTCGAGCGCGGCGATGCCGCCCGACCCGCGATCGTCGGATTCGCCGCCGAGACCGGTGGCGACGGCGCCTCCGCCCTGGACCTGGCGCGGTCCAAGGCGCGCCGCAAGGGCGCCGACCTCCTGGTCTTCAACGACCTCACCGCCGGGGTGTTCGGGGCGGCCGACAACGCCGTGCGGGTGCTGGACCGCGAGGGCGAGGAGGTCGCCCGCGCCGAGGGCAGCAAGACCGCCGTCGCCCACGCCGTGCTCGACGAGCTCGTGGGTCTGCTCCCAGAAGTACCCTGGACCGCATGACGACCAGCGAGCTGCGCACCTTCACCTCCGAATCGGTCACCGAGGGGCACCCCGACAAGATCTGCGACCAGATCTCCGACGCGATCCTCGACGACCTCCTCGCGCAGGACCGCGACGCCCGGGTCGCCGTGGAGACGATGGTGACCACGGGCCTCGTGCACGTGGCCGGCGAGGTCCGCACCTCCGGGTACAGCGACGTGGCCACGATCGTGCGCGACGTGATCCGCGAGATCGGCTACGACTCCTCGGAGAAGGGCTTCGACGCCGACTCCTGCGGCGTCGAGGTGTCGATCGGCGCGCAGTCCCCGGACATCGCCCAGGGCGTGGACGCCTCCGTCGAATCGCGGGGAGACGCGACCGCGGAGGCCTTCGCCCGTCTCGGGGCCGGCGACCAGGGCCTCATGTTCGGCTACGCCTGCCGGGACACCCCCGAGCTGATGCCGCTGCCGGTCCATGCCGCTCACCGCCTGACCAGCAACCTCTCCACGGCCCGCCGGGACGGCGTGCTGCCGTACCTCCGTCCCGACGGCAAGACCCAGGTCTCGATCGGCTACGACGAGGAGGGCGTGGCGCGCAGCGTCGAGGCGGTGGTGGTCTCGACCCAGCACAGCGAGGAGGTGGACCTGCTCAGCCAGCTCGCCCCGGCGATCTCCAAGGTGGTCATCGCGCCCGTGCTCGAGGACCTCGCGGCGCTGGGCCTGGACACCTCGGACGTCACCACCCACATCAACCCCTCCGGGCGCTTCGTCCTCGGCGGGCCCAAGGGCGATGCCGGGCTGACCGGCCGCAAGATCATCGTCGACACCTACGGCGGGATGGCCCGCCACGGCGGGGGCGCCTTCTCCGGCAAGGACCCCTCGAAGGTGGATCGCTCCGGGGCCTACGCGATGCGCTGGGTGGCCAAGAACATCGTCGCCGCCGGCCTCGCGGACCGCTGCGAGGTGCAGATCGCCTACGCCATCGGCGTCGCGGAGCCGGTCGGGCTGTACGTGGAGACCTTCGGCACCGGCCACGTCCCCTCCCACCAGATCGCCGCCGCGGTGCGGAAGGTCTTCGATCTGCGCCCCGCGGCGCTGATCGACGCCCTCGACCTGCTGCGCCCGATCTACGCGCGGACCGCGGTGCACGGCCACTTCGGCCGCGAGCTGCCGGAGTTCACCTGGGAGCGCACCGACCGCGCCGAGGAGCTGGAGCGCGCCCTGTGACGACCACCGACCCCACCGACCCCGTCGCGGAACTCGATCCCGAGCTCGCCGCCCGCCTCAAGCACGACGCCTCCGGTCTGCTGACCGCCGTCGTCCAGGACGCGGGCGACGACCGCGTGCTGATGGTGGGCTGGATGGACGACGAGGCCCTCCGCCGCACCCTCACCTCCGGACGCGCCACCTACTGGTCCCGCTCGCGCGGGGAGTACTGGCGCAAGGGGGACACCAGCGGTCACGTCCAGTGGGTGCGCTCGGTCGCACTCGACTGCGACGGCGACACCCTGTTGGTGCGCGTCGACCAGGTCGGCGCGGCCTGCCACCGCGGCACCGACACCTGCTTCGACGGCGGGGACCTCGGCGCCGTCGTCCTCGACCCCACGGAGCGCACCGCATGACCGACGCATCGTCCGCCCCGCGCACGGAGGCCTACCCGGAGCTGGTGGGCGGCCGCGAGGGGGAGCCCCTCGGTGTGATCACGCCCGACCGGGAGACCTTCCGCGAGCTCGCCTCCCGCCAGCGGGTGGTGCCCCTGAGCGTGCGGCTGCTCGCCGACGAGGACACCCCCGTCTCGCTGTACCGGCGGCTGACGGCCGACGGCGACGGCCGGGGCACCTTCCTGCTGGAATCGGCGGGCGAGGGCGAGGCCTCCCGCTACTCGATCATCGGGACCCGGGCGCGCGCCGTGCTCACCGAGCAGGACGGCGAGGCCCGGTGGCGCGGCGACGTGCCCGCCGGGGTGCCGACCGGCGGCAGCCCGGTCGAGGCGCTGCGCGAGGTGACCGGCGCCTTCCGCGCGGCCCGCCAGCCCCACCTGCCGCCCTTCTCCGGGGGCATGGTCGGCTTCGTCGCCTACGACGCGGTGCGCCACTGGGAGAAGCTCGAGGCCTCGCCGCCCGACGAGGTGGGCCTGCCCGATCTCTCGATGCTGCTGGCGCAGGATGTGGTGGTGCACGACGCCCACGACTCCACCGTGGTGCTGGTCGCCAACGCGCTGAACCTCAACGCCACGCCCGATGGCGTCGATGCCGCCTACGAGGACGCCCTCGCGCGGCTCACCGCGATGCGCGAGCGCCTGCGCACGCCCCTCGGCGGCGGCGCGACGGTCTATGACGCGGTGCGCGATCTCGAGCCGAAGTCGCGCACCAGCCGCCTCGAGTACGAGCGCTCCGTCCAGGCGGCGGTGCGCGACATCGTCGACGGCGAGATCTTCCAGGTGGTGCCCTCGCAGCGGTTCTCGCTGCCGGTCGCCGCGGATCCGCTGGACGTCTACCGCGTGCTGCGGAGGATGAACCCCAGCCCGTACATGTACCTGCTGCGCACCGTCGACGCCGAGGGCGAGAGCATCGACGTGGTGGGGGCGAGCCCCGAATCGCTGGTGACGGTGCGCGGTCGGACCGCGACCACCCACCCGATCGCCGGCTCACGACCCCGCGGGGCGACCCCCGAGGAGGACGAGCAGCTGGGCGGCGAGCTGCTGGCCGACCCCAAGGAGCGCAGCGAGCACCTGATGCTCGTCGACCTCGCCCGCAACGACCTGCAGAAGTTCTGTGACCCCGGATCGGTCGTGGTGCGCGACTTCATGCACCTCGAGCGGTTCTCGCACATCCAGCACATCGTCTCCACCGTCACCGGGCATCTGCGCCAGGACGCGATCGCCTACGACGCGCTGCGGGCCACCTTCCCGGCCGGCACCCTCTCGGGGGCCCCGAAGCCCTCGGCGATGCGCATCATCGACCGGCTCGAGCCGGTGCGGCGCGGCGTGTACGGCGGCACCGTGGGCTACATCGACTTCGCCGGTGACATGGACATGGCGATCGCCATCCGCACCGCCGTGCTCCGCGACGGCACCGCGCACGTGCAGGCCGGCGGGGGAGTGGTCGCCGATTCGGACCCCACCACGGAGTACCGGGAGACACAGACCAAGGCCGCCGCCGCCCTCCGCGCCGCCGCCTCGGCGGAGACGCTGCGCCCGGCATGAGCGCTGCGACGGATCCCACCCCCACCCCCTCGGAGCGCGGTCGTGCCGGGGGAGGGCGCGCACCGAGCCGACGCGTCGCCGTGCTGCTGGGCCTGGCCGCCTCCGCCGCGCTGATCGGCGCCACCCGCACCCTCTGGGTCCGGGCGAGCGCCCCGGATCTCACCGGCACCGCCCAGCAGATCGACGTGCTCGGGGCGGACGCGGCCCCGGCCGTGCTCGCCCTCGGGCTCGTGGCGGCCGCCGCCTCCGTGGCCACCGCGCTGTCCTCGCGCTGGGTGCGTCGCATCACCGGTCCGGTCCTGATCCTCTCCGGCCTCGCCGCGGGCTGGTCCGCGCTCGGGGCCTGGCGGGACCCGCAGGACGCCGCGGGCTCGGCGGTCGCCGGGGCCACCGGCGTGGTGGGCGGCACCATCGACGCCGCGGCGACCCCCTGGGCGCTGGTCGCGCTGCTGCCCGCCCTCGCCGTCGTCGCGGTCGGGGTCCTGGTGCTCGCCGTCGGCCGGCGCTGGCCGGTGGGCACCCGCTACCGCAGCCCCGCCGTCGCCGCGACCGCCGATCCCTCGGCGGATCCGGCGGCGGCCTGGGACGCGCTCACCCGCGGGGAGGACCCGAGCCTCGAGGACCCCGCGGACGACCCCGCGGACGACCCCGACGAGGACCCCGGGGCGGAGCACACACCGTCGTCACGGTGAGGCCGGTCACCTCCCGGCACCGCCGCGACCCCGCGGTGCCGGGAGGATCCCGGAGGGGCCGCGACGGCGTGGCACAATGGCCTCGACCGGGACCCTGACTGGAGAAGGACCATGCCGAAGACCTACACCGTGCCGCCGCCGCCCCACCACAACGAGGGCAAGACCGTCGCGGGCTGGACGATGAGCCTGGGCATCGTCGCCGGGTCGACCGTGTTCTGCGCCGGCATGGTGCTCGCGGACATGGCCGTGCTGCTCTGGGTCGGTGCGGCGATCGTCGCCCTGGCCATCGTGGTGAGCATCGCGCTGTCGCTGGCCGGGCTCGGACAGCCGCGCGGACGGTCCCACGAGGCCGCGCACGCCGCCCACGCCCCCGCCGTCGCGCCGCAGCCGGCCGAGGCCGACGCGAGGTGACCACCGCGGCGCGGGCGCCCCGCGGCGAGGCCGCGGCGGACACCCCCGCCGGCGGCCTGCGCAGGGTGCTCCTGCCGCTGGCCGTCCTCGCCGGCGGAGCGGCGCTCGCGCTCGGCGTGCAGGCGGTCTTCGATCCGTTCCGGACGCATATCCCCCTGTGTATCGTCCATGAGCTGACCGGTCTGGAGTGCCCCGGCTGCGGAGCGATCCGCTCCGTGCACGCGCTGCTGGCGGGGGACCCGCTGCTGGCCCTGCGCAGCAATGCGCTGGTCATCACGGCCCTCCCGCTGCTCGCCCTCGGCATGGTGCTCTGGGCCGTGCGCCGGGCCCGTGGACAGTTCGCCGGACTGAGGCCCTCGACCCGTACGCTCCTGGTGCTGATCGCGATCATCGTGCTGTACACCGTGCTGCGGAATCTCCCGGCGTTCTGGTTCCTGGCCCCGATCTCCTACGTCGGCGCCTGACCTCTGATCCCTCCCCGGTGCTGCGCTGAGCGCGGACCGTCACGACCTGCTGCAGGAGGCACCACGATGACCACGGGAACCGTCCTCGACGAGATCATCGTCGGCGTGCGGGAGGACCTCGCCCCGCGGCGGGCCGCCGTGCCCGACGCGGAGATCGAGCGTCGCGCCCGCGAGGCGGCGCCGGCGCGCGATGCCCGCGCCCACCTGGAGGGTGACGGCACCACCATGGGCCTGATCGCGGAGGTCAAGCGCTCCAGCCCGTCCAAGGGAGATCTGGCCGAGATCCCCGAGCCCGCCGAGCTCGCCGCCGTGTACGCGGAGCACGGGGCCTCGGCCATCAGCGTCCTCACCGAGCAGCGCCGCTTCCGCGGCAGCCTCGCCGATCTCGACGCGGTCCGTGCCCGGGTCGACGTCCCGGTGCTCCGCAAGGACTTCGTGGTCGAGCCCTACCAGGTCCACGAGGCGCGCGCCCACGGGGCCGATCTCGTGCTCCTCATCGTCGCCGCCCTCGACGACGAGCGCCTGCGGGCGCTGCACGCGCTGGTGGCGGAGCTCGGGATGCAGTCCCTCGTCGAGGTCCACACCGAGCAGGAGCTCGAGCGGGCGCTCGCCCTGGGGGCGGACATCATCGGCGTCAACGCCCGCAACCTCAAGGATCTCAGCGTGGACCTCGCCCGCGCCGCCGATCTCGTGCGGCGGATCCCCGCGGGGCCCCTCGCGATCGGGGAGTCCGCCGTCTCCTCGGTGCAGGACGTCCGCGCCTATGCCGAGGCCGGTGCCGATGCCGTCCTGGTCGGCGAAGCCCTGGTGACCTCCGGGGATCCCGCCGCCGCCGTCACCTCGTACCGCCGGGTCGCCCGCCGCGGCCGCCCCTCCCCGGAAGGAGCCCAGGCATGAGCACCTCGCACGACCCCGTCCTGCCCGACCTCACCCGCCCGGAATCCGAGCTGCGCTCCGAGATCGGTCCGTACTTCGGCGACTTCGGGGGGCGCTTCCTGCCCGAGGCCCTGGTGCCGGCCCTCGACGAGCTCTCCGAGCACTACGAGAAGGCGCTGGTGGACCCGGAGTTCCTCGCCGAGCTGCGGCGCCTGGCGGCGGAGTACACCGGCCGGCCGTCCCTGCTGAGCGACGCGCCCCGCTTCTCCGAGCTCGCCGGCGGAGCGCGCCTGCTGCTCAAGCGGGAGGACCTCAACCACACCGGCAGCCACAAGATCAACAACGTCCTGGGCCAGGCGCTGCTGACCCGGCGCATGGGCAAGACCCGGGTGATCGCGGAGACCGGCGCCGGCCAGCACGGCGTGGCCACCGCCACCGCCGCCGCCCTGTTCGGCCTGGACTGCACCATCTACATGGGCGAGGAGGATACCGAGCGCCAGGCGCTGAATGTCGCCCGGATGCGCCTGCTGGGCGCCGAGGTGGTCGCCGTGACCCAGGGGTCGCGCACTCTCAAGGACGCCATCAACGAGGCGTTCCGCGACTGGGTCGCCAATGTCGAGACCACGCACTACCTGCTGGGCACCGTCGCCGGCCCGCACCCGTTCCCGGCCATGGTCCGCGACTTCCACCGGATCATCGGCGAGGAGGCCCGCGCCCAGACCCTCGAGCGCGCGGGACGCCTGCCCGATGCGGTGGTCGCCTGCGTGGGCGGCGGGTCCAACGCGATGGGCATCTTCCACGCCTTCCTCGACGACACCGACCCCCTGGTGCGCCTGATCGGCTGTGAGGCCGGAGGCGACGGGGTCTCCACCGGCCGCCACTCCGCGACCATCACCGGCGGCAGCGCGGGAGTGCTCCACGGCGCCCGCAGCTTCGTCATGCAGGACGAGGACGGGCAGACGATCCCCTCCCACTCCGTCTCCGCGGGGCTGGACTACCCGAGCGTGGGCCCCGAGCACGCCTGGCTCGCCGACATCGGCCGTGCCGAGTACCGGGCGGTCGACGACGAGGCGGCGATGGAGGCCTTCGCGCTGCTGTCGATGACCGAGGGCATCATGCCGGCGATCGAGTCCGCGCACGCCCTGGCCGGCGCCCTCGCGCTGGGCCGCGAGCTGGGGGAGGACGCCGTGATCGTGGTGAGCCTCTCCGGCCGCGGCGACAAGGACGTCGACACCGCCTCGCGCTGGTTCGGCCTGGTGGGCGACGAGCCCGCCCGCTCGGACCTCCCCGCCCTGAGGGCCCTCGCCCGCCGCAGCGCGCCCCGTGCGCCCCACGAGACCGAGGAGTCGGAATGAGCACCGTCGACACCCATCGCCTGCGCGCCGCCGAGGTCCTGGACCGTGCCCGCGGCGAGGAGCGCTCGGCGCTCATCGGCTACCTGCCCGTCGGCTATCCGGACCTGAAGGGATCGATCGAGGCCGCACGCGTGCTCATCGACCACGGTGCGGACATGATCGAGCTGGGGCTGCCGTACTCGGATCCCGTCATGGACGGTCCGGTCATCCAGCGCGCCGCCTCCGCGGCCCTCGCCGGCGGCACCCGCACCCGGCACGTGCTCGAGGCCGTGGAGGCCCTCTCCGGCCGCGGCGCCGCGATCCTCGTGATGTCCTACTGGAACCCGATCCTGGCCTACGGCCCGGACGCCTTCGCCCGCGACCTCGCCGCGGCGGGCGGCGCCGGGGTCATCACCCCCGATCTCATCCCCGACGAAGGAGAGCGGTGGATCGCCGCGAGCGAGCAGCACGCCGTGGACCGTGTGTTCCTCGTCGCACCCAGCTCGCCGCGCGACCGGCTCGAGCATGTGGTCTCGCACACGCGGGGATTCGTCTACGCCGCCAGTACGATGGGGGTGACCGGAACCCGCGCCAGCGTGTCCCAGGCGACACAAGGCCTGGTCGAGCGCACCCGGGAGGCCGGCGCGACGAACGTCTGCGTGGGCCTGGGCGTCTCGAACGGTGAGCAGGCCGCCCAGGTCGGCGCGTACGCTGATGGGGTGATCGTCGGCTCCGCCTTCGTCCGCGCGCTCCTCGAGAACGACGGGGACGATGCGGCGGCCCGCACCGCCCTGGCCACGGTGGCCGACGACCTGCGCTCCGGGGTGGAGCGCTCCCGCACCACGACCTGAGGAGGCACCGGACATGATTCCCAGCCCGGCCATCTCCTCGGTCTCCCTCGGACCGCTGACGGTGCACTTCTACGCGCTGTGCATCCTCGCGGGCATCGCCTCGGCCCTGTGGTGGGCGAGCAAGCGCTGGGTCAAGCGCGGCGGCGACGCCGACGCTCTGTTCGACATCGTCTTCGTCGCGGTCATCGCGGGGATCATCGGCTCCCGCATCTGGCACGTCCTGACCTCCCCGGAGCCGTTCTTCGGCCCGGACGGCGACCCGATCGCCGTGCTCTACCTCTGGCAGGGCGGGCTCGCGATCTACGGCGGCGTCGCCGGCGGTGCGGTCGGCGCCTACCTGATGGCCCGGCACAAGCAGGTCTCCTTCACGGCCCTGGCCGACACCATCGCCCCCACCCTGCTGCTGGCCCAGATCCTGGGACGCTTCGGCAACTGGTTCAACCAGGAGCTCTACGGCCCGCCCCTGGACGCCTGGTGGGCCTGGGACGTCACCTGCGTGACCAACGGGGCCACGATCCCCGGCTGCGTGCCCGGCACGTACCACCCCACCTTCCTCTACGAGCAGCTGTGGAACCTCGGCGGGATCTTCCTGCTGCTCCTGCTCAGCCGCCGCTTCCATCTCGCCGGTGGCCGTGTGTTCTGGTCCTACGTCGCGATCTACTCCACCGGCCGGGCCTGGATCGATGCGATCCGCAGCGAGCCGGTCCTGATGGTCGGACCCCTGCGCATCCACACGCTGGTCGCGATCGTCATGGCCCTGGTGGGCATCGGCATGGTCGTCTACCTGACCCATCGCCGCAAGCAGCGCGACGGCGAGGTCGTCGCCGCCGACGGCAGCTTCGAGCTGCCCGCACAGACCGAGGGCAACGCTCCGGACGAGGACGAGGTCGAGAAGTCCGGCACGCCTCCCTCCGGCCCCACCGACCGCGCACCCGACGCCTAGGGCCCGCCTCTCCCGAGCGACGCAGATCGCCAGGACGGGAGCGAGGCCCGGGCGAGGACGTGCGCCGGCCCTCGCCCCACCCCTGACCGCCCACTCCCGAAGGGCTCTGCCACATGCTCCCGCTCACCTCCCGCTTCTCCTCCTTCCCCGCTCCGCAGGGCCTCTACCGCCCCGAGAGCGAGCTCGACTCCTGCGGCGTGGCGATGATCGCCACGCTCCGCGGACGGCCCGGTCACGACATCGTCGCCCATGCCCTGCAGGCGCTGCGCAACCTCGAGCACCGCGGCGCGGTGGGCGCCGAGGAGGACACCGGCGACGGCACCGGCATCATGGTGCAGCTGCCCGATGCCTTCCTGCGCGAGGTCAGCGGCCTGGAGCTGCCGCCGCGAGGGTCCTACGCGGCGGGCACCGCCTTCGTCCCCCGCACCCCCGAGGGTCGCCGCGCAGTGCTCACCGCCCTCGAGGAGATCGCCGCCGAGGAGGGTCTGCGCCTGCTGGGCACCCGGGAGGTCCCCGTCACCGAGGGGCTCGTCGGACCCTCCGCGGAGCAGGTCCGGCCCGACTTCGTCCAGGTCTTCCTCGTCGACGCCGCCGGTGAGCGCAGCGGTCTGGACCTCGAGCGCGCGGCCTTCGCGGTGCGCCGCCGCGTCGAGCACACCACCGAGGGCTACTTCCCCTCGCTGTCCACGCGGGTCATGGTCTACAAGGGGATGCTCACCCCCACCCAGCTCGACGAGTTCTACCCGGATCTCACCGATCCCCGCTTCGCCTCCGAGCTCGCCATCGTCCACTCGCGCTTCTCGACCAACACCTTCCCGGCCTGGCCGCTCGCGCACCCGTTCCGGACCCTCGCCCACAACGGTGAGATCAACACGGTGATCGGCAACCGCAACCGCCTGCGCGCCGCCGAGGGCTCGATGCGCACGGACGCCTTCGGCGAGGAGTTCGAACGCCTGCTGCCCGTCAGCACCCCCGGCGCCTCCGACTCCGCCGCGCTGGACGAGGTGCTCGAGCTGCTGCACCTCTCCGGGCGGTCGCTCGCCCAGTCGCTGATGATGCTCATCCCGGAGCCGTGGGAGAACGACCCCACGATGGATCCGGATCTGCGGGCCTTCTACGAGTTCCATGCCGCGCTGCAGGAGCCGTGGGACGGTCCCGCCGCCGTCGTGTTCTCCGACGGCGCGCAGGTGGGCGCCCGCCTGGACCGCAACGGCCTGCGACCGCTGCGCTACTGGGTGACCGAGGACGATCTGGTGATCCTGGGCTCCGAGACCGGGGTGGTGGACGTGCCGCGCGCGAGCGTGGTGCGCACCGGGCGCGTCGCCCCCGGGGAGATCTTCCTGCTGGACCTGGAGCGCGGCGAGATCGTGCCCAGCGACCGCCTCAAGCACGAGATCGCCACCGAGCGCCCCTACGGGACCTGGGTGCGCGAGCAGAAGATGCGCCTGCAGGACCTGCCCGAGCGCGAGCACATCACCCACTCCCGCTCCTCGGTCCTGCGCCGCCAGCAGACCTTCGGGTTCACCGAGGAGGAGCTGCGGGTGCTGCTGGCCCCCATGGCCGCCAAGGGCGCCGAGCCGCTGGGCGCGATGGGCACCGACACCCCGATCGCGGTGCTCTCGGACCGTCCGCGGCTGCTGTTCGACTACTTCACGCAGATGTTCGCCCAGGTGACCAATCCGCCGCTGGACGCGCTGCGTGAGGAGATCGTCACCTCGCTCGGCGTCACCATCGGTCAGTCGCGCAACCTGCTCGACGCGACGCCGCAGCACGCCCGCCAGCTGGCCCTGGACTTCCCGATCATCGACAACGACGAGCTCGCGAAGATCATGGCGGTGGACGCCCACCCCGACACCGCGGACTTCCACACCGTCCGCCTGCGGGGCCTGTACACCGTCGCCGGCGGGACCGAGGCGCTCGAGGCCCGGCTGCGCGAGATCTGCGACGAGGCGGTCGCCGCGATCGATCGCGGCGCGACCTTCCTGGTGCTCTCGGACCGCGACACCAACCAGGCCCTCGCGCCGATCCCCTCGCTGCTGCTGACCAGCGCCGTCCAGCACCATCTGGTGCGCACGGGTCGACGCACCCGGGCGGCTCTCGTGGTCGAGGCCGGCGACGTCCGCGAGGTCCACCACGCGGCGCTGCTGATCGGCTACGGCGCGAGCGCCATCAACCCGTATCTCGCGATGGAGAGCGTCGAGGAGCTCGTCGAGCGCGGCGTGGTCAGCGATCTCACGCCCGAGCAGGCCGTGAAGAACCTCCTCCAGGCGCTCGGCAAGGGCGTGCTGAAGATCATGTCGAAGATGGGCATCGCGACCGTCGCCTCCTACCGCGGCGCGCAGATCTTCGAGGCCGTGGGGCTCTCGCAGGAGCTCGTCGACGAGTGGTTCCCCGGCACCATCAGCCGCATCGGCGGCATCGACCTGGGCGTCATCGCGGCGGAGACCGCGGCCCGGCACGCGCTCGCCCATCCGGTGGACGGCACCCACCCGCCCCACCGGACGCTGCCCGTGGGCGGCGAGTACCAGTGGCGCCGCGAGGGGGAGCCGCACCTGTTCACCCCGGAGACGGTCTTCCGCCTCCAGCACTCCACGCGGCATCGTCAGTACGACGAGTTCCGCCGCTACACCGACGAGGTCGACGAGCAGCACGAGCACCTCATGACCCTCCGCGGCCTGCTGCAGCTGCGCGCCGAGGAGCGAGAGCCGATCCCGCTGGAGGAGGTCGAGCCCGTCGAGGCGATCACCCGGCGCTTCATGACCGGCGCGATGAGCTACGGCTCGATCTCGCAGGAGGCGCACGAGACCCTCGCCATCGCGATGAACCGCCTGGGCGGGATGTCCAACAGCGGCGAGGGCGGCGAGGACCGCGAGCGTCTGCGCGATCCCGAGCGGCGCAGCGCGATCAAGCAGATCGCCTCCGGCCGCTTCGGCGTGACCAGCGAGTACCTGACCTTCGCCAAGGACATCCAGATCAAGATCGCCCAGGGCGCCAAGCCCGGCGAGGGCGGCCAGCTGCCGCCGGAGAAGGTGTACCCGTGGATCGCCCGCACCCGGCACTCCACCCCGGGCATCGGCCTCATCTCACCGCCGCCGCACCACGACATCTACTCGATCGAGGACCTCGCCCAGCTGATCCACGACGCGAAGTCCGCGAACCCCGCGGCCCGCGTCCACGTCAAGCTGGTCTCCCGCTTCGGGGTGGGCACGGTCGCGACCGGCGTCTCGAAGGCCCACGCCGACGTCGTGCTGATCTCCGGGCACGACGGCGGCACCGGGGCGAGCCCGCTGAACTCCCTCAAGCACGCGGGCACCCCCTGGGAGCTGGGCCTCGCCGAGACCCAGCAGACGCTGCTGCTGAACGGCCTGCGCGACCGCATCACGGTCCAGGTCGACGGGCAGATGAAGACCGGTCGCGACGTGGTCATCGCCGCCCTGCTGGGGGCCGAGGAGTACGGCTTCGCCTCCGCCCCGCTGGTGGTCTCCGGCTGCGTCATGATGCGTGTGTGCCATCTGGACACCTGCCCGGTGGGCGTGGCCACCCAGAATCCCGAGCTGCGCGCCCGCTACACCGGCAGCGCCGACCACGTGGTGACGTTCTTCCAGTTCGTCGCCGAGCAGGTGCGCGAGCACCTCGCCGCCCTGGGCCTGCGCAGCCTCGACGAGGCGATCGGCCGCACCGACCTGCTGGGCCTGCGGGACGACGACCGGGCGCGCGGCGTGCTCGGCCAGGCGAAGCGCGAGGGCCTCGACCTCGAGGCCATCCTCGCCCGGCCCGAGATCCACGAGGGCGACTTCCCCCGGCGCCGCCGCGGCCAGGACCACGGCCTGGACAAGGCGCCGGACCATCCCTGGATCGCGCAGGCGACCCCCGTGCTGGACGGCGCGCTGGCCTCGGTGCGGGTCTCCGACACCGTGAACAACATCCAGCGCAGCGCCGGCACGCTGCTGGGCCACGAGGTCACCCGGCGCACCGAGGGCGAGGGCCTCGAGGAGGACTCCGTGGTGCTGGACCTCGAGGGCACCGGCGGGCAGTCCTTCGGCGCCTTCCTGCCGCGCGGGGTGAGCATGCACCTGCACGGCGACGCGAACGACTACGTCGGCAAGGGCCTCTCCGGCGGGATCATCGCCGTTGGCCACGGCGCGGGCACGGAGCCCTCGCTGACCTCCGCGGCGATCGCCGGCAACACCTGTGCCTACGGCGCCACCAGCGGACGTCTGCTGCTGGCGGGCGCCGCGGGCGAGCGCTTCGGGGTGCGCAACTCCGGGGCCACCCTGGTGGTGGAGGGCATCGGCGACCACGGCGCGGAGTACATGACCGGCGGCGCCGTCGTGGTGCTGGGGCCGACGGGGCGCAACCTCGGCGCCGGCATGAGCGGCGGCACGCTGTTCGTGCTCGATCTCGACCGCGAGAGCCTCAATCCCAAGGACGCCGCCGGCTTCGCGATCACGCCGGTGCGCGAGGAGCACCGCGCCTTCGTGCTCGAGGCGCTGCGCGACCACGCCGCGCGCACCGGCTCCGACCGCGCGGCCGCGCTCCTGGCCGACGAGGCGGAGCTCATGGAGCGGCTCACCGAGATCGCCCCGCGCGCCTTCCTCACGATCACCGGGATCCGCGAGGACGCCCTCACCCGTGGGATCGACCCCGATTCGAACGACGTCTGGAACGAGATCATGGAGGCCACCCATGGCTGATCCCCGAGGATTCCTTCGCTACCGCGACCGTGAGCTGCCCGCCCGGCGCCCGGTGCCCGTGCGCCTGATGGACTGGCGCGAGGTGTACGAGGCCCGTGAGAAGGGCACTCTGTCCGTCGTCTCCCGCCAGGCCGGCCGCTGCATGAACTGCGGCATCCCGTTCTGCCACCAGGGCTGCCCGCTGGGCAACCTGATCCCGGAGTGGAACGACCTGGTCTACCGCGACGACTGGCGGGAGGCCTCCGAGCGCCTCCACGCGACGAACAACTTCCCGGAGTTCACCGGCCGCGCCTGCCCGGCGCCGTGCGAGTCCAGCTGTGTGCTGGGGATCAACCAGCCGCCGGTGACGATCAAGAACGTCGAGGTCTCGATCATCGATCGCGCCTTCGAGGAGGATTGGGTGCGTCCGGTCGAGCCCACCCGCCACACGGGACGTGCGGTGGCCGTGGTGGGCTCGGGTCCGGCGGGGCTCGCCGCCGCCCAGCAGCTGACCCGGGCCGGCCACTCGGTGGTGGTGCTCGAGAAGGACGACCGCCTGGGCGGTCTCCTGCGCTACGGCATCCCGGAGTTCAAGCTCGAGAAGCGCCATGTGGATCGCCGCCTGGCACAGATGCGCGCCGAGGGCACCCGCTTCCGCACCGGCGTGGACGTCGGCGGGGAGGGGGAGGGCGCGCTGAGCGTGGAGGACCTCCGCTCCCGCTTCGACGCCGTGGTGCTGGCGACCGGGGCGAGCACGCCCCGCGAGCTCGCCGTGCCCGGCAACGATGCCCGTGGCATCCACCCGGCGATGGAGTACCTCACCCAGGCCAACCGCCTGGTGGAGGGGGACTGGGTGAACGAGCCGATCTCCGCCGAGGGCAAGGACGTCGTGATCATCGGCGGCGGCGACACCGGCGCGGACTGCCTGGGCACGGCGCTCCGTCAGGGAGCCCGCTCGGTGACCACGCTCGCGATCGGCACGCAGCCGCCCGCGGAGCGCGACGAGACCCAGCCCTGGCCCGTCCACCCCGTGCTGTTCGAGGTCTCGACCGCGCACGAGGAGGGCGGCGACCGCTCCTACCTCGCCTCGACCACCGGCTTCGAGGTGGACGAGAGCGGCGCGGTGACCGGTCTGAAGGTGGCGCGCACCCAGTTCCGCGACGGGAAGCGCCTGCCCACTCCCGGCACCGAGACCGTTCTGCCGGCCTCCCTCGTGCTCATCGCGATGGGCTTCACCGGGACGCAGGAGCAGGGCCTCCTCGCCGAGCTCGGGGTGGAGACCTCCCAGCGCGGCAACATCGTGCACGACGGGAACTGGGCGACCTCCGTCCCCGGCGTGTTCACCGCGGGCGACTGCGCCCGCGGTCAGAGCCTCATCGTGTGGGCCATCGCCGAGGGCCGCTCCTGCGCGGCCGCGGTCGACGCCCATCTGATGGGATCCACCTCTCTGCCCACGCCTGTGCATCCCGGCGAGAAGCCCGTCACAGTGTGAAAGACTAGGGTCAGTACACGCGATGCCGCGGCCCACTGGGCGGTGCCTCGCGCGCTGTCCCACGGAAGGGCCGCGGCCCTCACTCGAACTACAGATGGGTTGTCATGCGCAAAGCGAAGATCGTCTGCACACTTGGTCCTGCGACCAATACCTACGAGCAGATCCGGACGCTGATCGATGCCGGGATGAACGTGGCGCGGATGAATCTGAGCCACGGCACCTACGACGATCACGAGAAGGTCTACGCCAACATCCGCAAGGCCGCCGAGGACCTCGGCCGCAATGTGGCCGTGCTGGTGGACCTGCAGGGTCCCAAGATCCGGCTCGGCAACTTCGCCGACGGCCCGCACCAGCTCGAGGTCGGTGACACCTTCGTCATCACCACGGACGACATCGAGGGCACCCGCGAGCGGGTCTCGACGACGTTCAAGGGCCTCCCGGGCGACTGCCGCCCCGGCGACGTGCTGCTGATCGACGACGGCAAGGTGTCGGTCCGCGTCACCGACGTCACCGACACGGATGTCACCACCGTCGTCGAGGTGCCCGGCCCGGTCTCGAACCACAAGGGCATCAACCTCCCGGGCGTCGCGGTCTCCGTGCCCGCCATGAGCGAGAAGGACGTCGCGGATCTCCGCTGGGGCCTCGCCCTGGGCGCGGACCTCATCGCCCTGTCCTTCGTGCGCGACGCGCACGACATGGACGAGGTGCTGCGGATCATGCAGGAGGAGGGTCGCCGGGTCCCGGTGATCGCGAAGATCGAGAAGCCGCAGGCCGTCCGCGCGCTGCGCTCGATCGTCGGCGCCTTCGACGGCATCATGGTCGCCCGCGGCGACCTGGGCGTCGAGCTGCCGCTCGAGCAGGTCCCGCTGGTGCAGAAGCGCGCCATCGAGCTGGCCCGCCGGAACGCGAAGCCCGTGATCGTGGCCACCCAGGTGCTCGAGTCGATGATCGAGAGCCCGCGTCCCACCCGCGCGGAGGCCTCGGACTGCGCCAACGCCATCCTCGACGGTGCCGACGCCGTCATGCTCTCGGGCGAGACCAGCGTGGGCAAGTACCCCTTCGAGGCGGTCCGGACCATGGCCCGCATCGTCACCAACACGGAGGAGAACGGCGCCGATCGCATCCTCCCGCTGGGCACCATCCCGCACACCCGCGGCGGCGCCATCACCCGTGCGGCCGCCGAGATCGGCGATCAGCTCTCCGCGCAGTACCTGGTGACCTTCACCGAGTCCGGCGACACCTCCCGTCGCCTCTCCCGGCTGCGTCCCACCATCCCCCTGCTGGCGATGACCCCGTATCCGGAGGTGGCCCGGCAGCTGTCGCTGACCTGGGGCATCGAGGCGCATCTGGTCCCGATGCAGAAGGATTCCGATGCCATGGTGAGCGTGGTGGACGACCTGCTGCGCGAGCAGAAGGGCCTGCAGAAGAACGACCTGGTCGTCATCGCGGCCGGGTCGCCTCCCGGAGTGCACGGCTCGACCAACACCCTGCGAGTGCATCGGATCGGTGACCTCGACGGCACCGAGTCCGCGCGCATCGAGGCCGACCGCATCGCGGCCGGTCCCGAGGTCTGATCGAGACCTTCCCCGAGGAGACGGCGCCCGCGGCCTTCGAGGCCGTCGGGCGCCGTCCCGTCGGACGCGGCGCAGGGATCGTGCCCCACGGGTGCCGGATGCGGGACTCGAACCCGCACGCCCTCGCGGACAGCGCATTTTGAGTGCGCCGCGTCTACCGTTCCGCCAATCCGGCGCGCCCCCGGTGGGGGAGTGCTGGACTAGGATACCGCTGACGACCACCGGCCTTCGCCGCGCGGGTGCACATCACCCCCGCGTGCAGGACCTTTTTCGGAGACACGAGCCCCATATGACTGACGAGAACGCACCCCTTCCCGATGACCCGCAGGACCTCGCACCGGAGGAGGGCACGGCCCGCCGCACCGCGGTGGTGGCCGAGGACGAGAGCCTCATCCGCATGGACATCGTCGAGACCCTCACGGAGGCCGGTTTCGACGTGATCGCCGCGGTGGGCGACGGCGAGAGCGCCGTGGAGAAGGCCCGCGAGCTGCGCCCCGACGTGGTGATCATGGACGTGAAGATGCCGCAGACCGACGGCGTCACGGCCGCCGAGCGGATCGGCGAGGACAACCTCGCGCCTGTGGTGATGCTCACCGCCTTCTCGCAGGCGGAGCTCGTCGAGCGCGCCCGCGACGCCGGGGCGATGGCCTACGTGGTCAAGCCCTTCACGCCCGCGGACCTGCTGCCGGCGATCGAGATCGCCATCTCCCGGTTCACGCAGATCACCCAGCTCGAGGCCGAGATCCAGGACCTCGGTGAGCGGTTCGAGACGCGCAAGCGCGTCGACCGCGCCAAGGGCCTGCTGCAGACCAACATGGGTCTGTCCGAGCCGGAGGCCTTCCGCTGGATCCAGAAGACCTCGATGGACCGCCGCCTGACGATGCGCGAGGTCGCCGACGCGGTCGTCGACCAGCTGGGCGGTCCGGGCAAGGCCTGAGCCGGGCGGCCCTGCCAGGGCCTGAGAGGACGCGCCTGCGGGCTGCGAGGGGAGTGAACGGGGGATGGCCATCACACGGCGCACCCTGGTGCGCGGGCTCGGGATGGGGGTCCTGGGCGCCGGTGCGCTGAGCGGCTGCGGGGACGGCGAGGGGATCCGCGGGCGCCGCGGCCGGCGCCGGGCCACCACCACCGCGCCGACGGCCGGCGCCCTCGAGGAGCCCGAGACCCCGCTGGTCATCGGCCAGATCGGGGCGAGCTACGGGCGGGCGGCTCCCTTCGAGAAATCGGTGGCCGTGGCCATCTCCGAGGCGGCCATCGACGTCAACGACCGCTGGGACGGCCTGTTCGGCCAGGAGGTCGCCCTCCACGACCGCCATGTGATGAGCGAGGCCGGCGAGGACCTCTCCGATGTCATCGCCGGCTTCGCCGACGAGGGTGTCACCTGCGTGATCACCTCGATCGACGAGGAGGCGCTGGTCGCGGCGATGCCGCACCTGGTCGAGCACGAGATGGCCGTGATCGACGTGTTCACCTCGGGGATGCAGCTGCGCTCCGCGGAGGTCCACACCGCCAATCTCCTGGCGCGCCTGTCCCCGAACGATCGCACGATCGCGGCGCTGTACGAGGAGGCCGCCTGGTCGAGCTCCGATCGCGGCGGCCCCGCGGGCACGGTGGCCTTCGTCTCACAGGACACGATGCAGGGCCGCGGTCTCCTCCACCAGATCACCCAGCTCCTCAACCCCAAGGACGGCCGGGTGCTCTCGGAGCAGTTCTACCCGGTCGGCGACATCGGGAACGTCGGCGAGCGGGTCTCGGCGGTGCTCGAGACGCCTCCGGCGCTGCTGGTGGTGAACGGGGGACCGGAGGCGGGCCCCTTCCTGTCCGCGCTGCGCGAGGCCACCCTCGACGAGGACGGCCGCCCCGCGGTGGAGTTCCCGATCCGGCTCGGGCCGGCGGCGACCCTCGACTACTCGCAGATCGCGGCCGGGGACTCCCTCGTGGCGGAATCCCTCGCGGGCGCCACCGGCTACGAGCCCGGGGGAGAGATCACCGTGGAGCACGAAAACATGATGCTGAATCGCGATGCAGGTTTTCTGACCAGCGGCTACGCCTACTCTCAGCAGGCCTACGACGCCTTCACCCTCGCCTGCCTCGCGGCCCAGGACGCCCTCGCGGTCGACGGCCCGGCGATCGCCAGCTCGCTGCCGCGCGTGCTCACGGGATCCGAGGAGTGCACCGACTACGGGCTGTGCCGCGGAGCGCTGCAGACCGCGCTCGAGGCGCAGGAGACCACGACCATCGCCTACGTGGGGCGCACGGGCGCCGTCGAGCTGGGCCCCCAGGCCGATCTCCGGACCGGGGAGCTGCGGGAGTACTCCTGGTCGGAGGCGAACGTCCTCGAGGCCGGGACGGCGAAGAACGTCGAGGACCCGGTCTGAGCCGAGGGGCGGGTCCCCGGCGCCGCGTTCAGCGGGGCGGCAGCAGGGTGGTCTGCACGCTCACCGTGCTCAGCAGCGTGCCGCGGTCGTCGCGGACCTCCACCTGGTAGCTCGCGATCTGACGGCCTGTGCGCAGCGCCGTGCAGGTCGCGGTGACGATCCCCGAGCGCGCGGAGCGATGGTGCAGGGCGGAGACGGAGGTGCCCACGGCCTGCGCGCCCTCGCCGTGCACCTCGCGCGCCCGGAGGATCGCGGCGAAGGAGGCCACCGACTCGGCCAGCGCGATGGTGGCGCCGCCGTGCAGGAGCCCGGCCGGCTGGGTGTTCCCGGCCACCGGCATCGTCATCGTCCCGCCCTGGGCGTCGAGCGTGAGCAGCTCCATCCCGCACCGCTCGATGAGCGTGCCCTCCAGCAGCGGCGCGAAGGACGCGCGCAGCTCCGGGCCGACGGGCGGTGCGGTGTTCGGGAGGTGGCGGTCGGCGGTGCTCCGGTGGCGATCGTCCATGGGGCGAGGGTGCCACAGTCGGCACGGTGGGCGGGTGTCGGCCCGACGTGGGAGACTTCTGTGCATGAGTGCGAGCGACACCGATGACCAGCGCATCCTCCTGATCGACGGGCACGCGATGGCGTTCCGGGCCTTCTTCGCCCTGCCCGCGGACGGTTTCAGCGACGGCCGGGGGCAGTCCACGAACGCCGTCTACGGCTTCGCCCGGATGATCATCAACGTCGTCGCCTCCGAGCGGCCCACCCACCTCGCGGTGGCCTTCGACCTGCCCGGCGGGACCTTCCGCGACCGCATCTACGACCAGTACAAGGGCGGCCGCGACGAGACCCCGCCGCAGTTCCACGGCCAGATCGACCTCATCAAGCAGGTGCTCGACGCGCTCGGCGTGCGCTGGCTGACCTACGAGGACTACGAGGCCGACGACATCGTCGCGACCCTCGCCACCCGCGCCGCCGAGGAGGGCCACGAGGCCCTCATCGTCACCAGCGACCGCGACTCCATCCAGCTGGTCGGCGAGAACGTCACGCTGCTGCAGCCGATCAAGGGCGTGACCGAGATGCGCCGCATGACCCCGGCGGCCGTCGAGGAGAAGTACGGGATCCCGCCGGAGCGGTACCCGGACCTCGCGGCGCTGGTGGGGGAGGCCGCGGACAACCTGCCGGGCGTGCCGGGCGTGGGCCCCAAGACCGCCGCGAAGTGGATCGTGAAGTACGGGGACCTGCCGGGCGTCATCGCCCACGCCGGGGAGATCGGCGGCAAGGCCGGCCAGTCGCTGCGCGACCACCTCGAGGACGTCGAGCGCAACCGTCTGATGAACGCCGCCTTCACCACGCTCGACCTGCCCACCGATCCGGAGCACTACGTGCTGGGCCGCGGGGACCGGGCCCGGGTCGCCGAGGTCTTCGACGACCTGGCCTTCGGGGACACCATCCGGCGCGATCTGCCCGATGCCCTCTTCGGCGAGGGACCGGCGGAGCCGGTCGTCGAGGAGCCGGCCCCGTCCGCGGTCCTCCTCGAGGACGCCGGGAGCCTCACGGCGCTGCTCGGCGAGGCCCCGGGGGAGATCGTGCTCACCGCGGCGGACGACGTGCGCGGCGGGCCGCTGCTCGGCCTCGCCGTGGCCGACGGCCAGGGCTGGCTGCGCCTCGCGGAGTTGGACTCCGAGGGGTCCACCGCGCTCGGCGCGGCACTCGAGCAGGCGGACCGGATCCTGGCCGCGGACCTCCCGACGCTGCGCGTGTGGCTCGCGCACAACGGCTATGCGCTGGGGGAGTCGGGCCGCGATCTCGCCCTGGAGGCCTTCGTGCTGCGCCCCGGCGCCCGCAGCTACGACGCCGAGGCCCTGGCCGGAGAGCTGGGCGGGGTCTCCTTCGAGCCCCGGCCGCGCAAGCCCGCGGAGTCCACGCTGCGCAAGGAGAGCCCGGAGGTGCGCGCGGGGCATGTGGACACCGCCGGGGCGCGCCTGTCCGAGGCCGCCCGGGGTCTGCGGAGCGCGGCGGAGGCGCTGACGGCGCAGCAGGCCGACGCCCCCTGGGCCGCGGCCATCCTCGGGGACCTCGAGCAGCCCCTGCAGAGGGTGCTGGAGTCCATGCACCAGCGGGGGATCGCCATCGACAGCGAGGCGCTGGACCGTCTCCGCGAGGAGTTCGAGGGCTTCGTCGCGCAGGCCAAGCGCGAGGCGGGCGCCCTGGTGGGGGAGGAGGTCAACCTGGCCTCGCCGAAGCAGCTGCAGGTGGTCCTCTTCGAGACCCTCGCGCTGCCCACCACCCGGAAGATCGCCTCCGGGCACTCCACGGATGCCGAGTCCCTGGTCGACCTGCAGGACAAGCTGGTTCCGGAGTCGATCGGGCACCAGTTCCTCGCCTGGCTGCTGCGCTTCCGCGAGATGAGCAAGCTGACCGGGTACCTGGTGGGGCTGGACAAGGTGCTCGACGACGGCGCGCGCGTGCACACCACCTTCCAGCAGACCGCCGCGGCCACCGGGCGCCTCGCCTCGACCGACCCGAACCTGCAGAACATCCCCACGCGCACCGCGGAGGGCCAGCGCATCCGTGACCTGTTCGTCGCCGGCGGCGGCTTCGAGACCCTGCTGACGGCCGACTACTCGCAGATCGAGATGCGGATCATGGCCCACCTCTCGGAGGACGCGGGTCTCATCGAGGCCTTCCGCTCCGGCGAGGACCTCCACAACTTCGTCGCCTCCCGCGTGTTCGGCGTCGCGCCCGACGAGGTCGATCCCGCGATGCGCTCCAAGACCAAGGCGGTCAGCTACGGCCTGGCCTACGGGCTCTCCGCCTTCGGCCTCTCGCGCCAGCTGCGCATCTCCGTGGCCGAGGCGACCACGCTGCGCGACGGCTACTTCGAGCGCTTCGGCGGGGTGCGCGACTACCTCCATCGCAGCGTGGAGACGGCGCGCTCGACGGGCTACACCGAGACGATCCTGGGGCGCCGCCGCTACCTGCCGGACCTCACCTCCGACAACCGCCAGCGTCGCGACAACGCGGAGCGGGTGGCGCTGAACTCGCCCATCCAGGGCAGCGCCGCGGACATCATCAAGCTCGCGATGCTCGCCGTCGAGCGACGGATGCGCGAGGCCGACCTGGCCTCGCGGATGCTGCTGCAGGTGCACGACGAGCTGGTGGTCGAGGTCGCTCCCGGGGAGCTCGAGCGAGTGCGCGAGATCGTGGTCGAGGGGATGGACGGCGCCTACGAGCTGTCGGTGCCGCTCGAGGTCGGGGTGGGCATCGGGCGCACCTGGCGCGAGGCCGCGCACTGAGCGCTCCGCCCACCAGGACGGAAGTCACACCGGCCGTCGACGCGGAGGGCATCCCCGCCCTCGCGGAACCGCGCCCGGGCTGTTAGGATTTCGGAGGTCTGCGCACGCGGCGGGACGACCGTGCCCTGCACGTGGCGCCCCGGTGCGCGCGGATCGGTTCCCTCCGGGGAGCCGTGCACGTCCATCGACCCTACTCATTTCCTGTCCCGACGGAGTTCCTACCTACATGACCGACACCACGACCCCCCAGATCGCCATCAACGACATCGGCGGCGCCGACGAACTCATGGCTGCCATCGATGCGACCATCAAGTACTTCAACGATGGCGACATCGTCGAGGGCACTGTGGTGAAGGTCGATCACGACGAGGTCCTCCTGGACATCGGCTACAAGACCGAGGGCGTCATCCCCTCGCGCGAGCTGTCCATCAAGCACGACGTCGACCCCGGTGAGGTCGTCGAGGTCGGTGACGAGATCGAGGCCCTGGTCCTCCAGAAGGAGGACAAGGAGGGCCGGCTGATCCTGTCCAAGAAGCGCGCCCAGTACGAGCGCGCCTGGGGCACGATCGAGCAGATCAAGGAGGACGAGGGCGTCGTCACCGGTCGCGTCATCGAGGTCGTCAAGGGCGGTCTCATCGTCGACATCGGCCTGCGCGGCTTCCTCCCCGCCT
This sequence comes from Brachybacterium sp. YJGR34, assembly GCF_003347015.1. Taxonomy (GTDB): domain Bacteria; phylum Actinomycetota; class Actinomycetes; order Actinomycetales; family Dermabacteraceae; genus Brachybacterium. The sequence continues at coordinate 8,731 of NZ_PNFB01000022.1, read as the reverse complement.
CCCTCGTCGAGATGCGCCGCGTGCGCGACCTGCAGCCCTACGTGGGCCAGGAGATCGAGGCGAAGATCATCGAGCTCGACAAGAACCGCAACAACGTGGTCCTCTCGCGTCGCGCCTACCTGGAGGAGACCCAGTCCGCGGTCCGCTCCGACTTCCTGCAGACCCTGCAGAAGGGCCAGGTCCGCGAGGGCGCCGTGTCCTCGATCGTCAACTTCGGCGCCTTCGTCGATCTCGGCGGCGTCGACGGTCTGGTGCACGTCTCCGAGCTGTCCTGGAAGCACATCGACCACCCGTCCGAGGTCGTCGAGGTCGGTCAGAAGGTCAGCGTCGAGGTGCTCGACGTGGACATGGACCGCGAGCGCGTCTCCCTGTCGCTGAAGGCGACCCAGGAGGACCCGTGGCAGCTCTTCGCCCGCACCCACGCCATCGGCGAGGTCGTCCCGGGCAAGGTCACCAAGCTGGTTCCCTTCGGCGCCTTCGTGCGCGTCGAGGACGGCATCGAGGGCCTCGTGCACATCTCCGAGCTGGCCCAGCGCCACGTGGATCTGCCCGAGCAGGTCGTCACCGTCGACCAGGACGTCTTCGTCAAGGTCATCGACATCGACCTCGAGCGTCGCCGGATCTCCCTCTCGCTCAAGCAGGCGAACGAGGGCGTCGACCCCGAGGGCGACGACACCACCTTCGACCCGGCGCTCTACGGCATGGCCGCGGAGTACGACGCCAACGGCGAGTACAAGTACCCCGAGGGCTTCGACCCGGAGACCAACGAGTGGCTCGAGGGCTACGACGCCCAGCGCGAGGAGTGGGAGGGCCAGTACGCGGCCGCCTACGAGCGCTGGACCGCCCACAAGGCCCAGGTCGCCGAGGCCCTCAAGGCCGACGAGGAGTCCGCGAACGCTCCGGCCGCCGCGTCCTCGTCCTCCTCGAGCTCCTCCTCGTCCTCCGAGGCCCCGGCCGCGCCGCAGGCCTCCTACCAGTCGAGCTCCACGGACGAGGGCACGCTCGCCTCGGACGAGGCCCTGGCCGCCCTGCGCGCCAAGCTCACCGGCAACTGATCCTCGGATCGTTCTGCGGAACGGCCCGGTCCCCGCGCTGCGGGGGCCGGGCCGTTCCCGTTTCCCGGCCCGGACAGGGCACACTGGTCCCATGACCACAATGCTCGACGATCTCCCGATCCACACCTGGCTCACCGACATGGACGGCGTCCTCGTCCACGAGGACCGGCCGTTGCCCGGCGCCGCGGACTTCATCGCCGCTCTGCAGCGCTTCGGCCGCCCCTTCCTGGTGCTCACGAACAACTCGATCTTCACGCCGCGGGATCTGCGGGCCCGCCTGTCCCGCAGCGGGATCGATCTGCCCGAGGAGTCCCTGTGGACCAGCGCGATGGCCACCGCGCGCTTCCTGGCGGAGCAGAAGCCCGGCGCGGCCGCGTACGTGATCGGCGAGGCCGGCCTGACCAGCGCCATGCACGACGAGGGCTTCATCCTCGCGGACATCGACGTCGAGTTCGTGGTGCTGGGGGAGACGCGCACGTACTCCTTCGAGGCGATCACCCGCGCCATCCGACTCGTCCAGGGCGGGGCGAAGTTCATCGCCACGAACCCCGATGTGACGGGGCCCAGCATGGACGGTCCGATGCCGGCCACCGGGGCGGTGGCCGCGATGATCACGGCCGCCACCGGGATCAGCCCCTACTACATCGGCAAGCCGAACCCGCTGATGATGCGCACGGCCCTGAACCGCCTCGGCGCCCACTCGGAGACCTCGGTGATGATCGGGGACCGCATGGACACCGATGTGAAGTCCGGTCTCGAGGCGGGGATGCGCTCGGTGCTGGTGCTCAGCGGCTCCACCACCGAGGAGGAGATCGCGCAGTATCCGTTCCGGCCCACCGCGGTGCTCGACGGGATCGCGGACGTGGTGCCGCTCGTGGAGCAGCTCACCCCGATCGAATCGGTGGAGCTGGACGAGGACTAGGGGCCCGGCGCCCGGACGTCGACCCGGCGTCCGGGCTCCGCATGAGAGAATCACCCCCATGTTGCGCTGGCTCACGGCCGGGGAATCCCACGGCCCCTCCCTCATCTCCCTGCTCGACGGCGTCCCGGCCGGCATCGAGCTGACCAGTGACGATCTGAAGGCGGCGCTCGCCCGTCGGCGGCTGGGCCACGGCCGCGGCAGCCGTCAGAAGTTCGAGCAGGACGTTCTGACGATCCACGGCGGTCTGCGCCACGGCCGCACCCTCGGCTCCCCGCTCGCGATCGAGATCGCGAACTCGGAGTGGCCGAAGTGGGAGAAGGTCATGAGCGCCGATCCGGTGGCGCGCGAGGACCTGCTGATCGACGCCGGGACCGGCGATGAGCGCGAGATCGCGCGCAACCGTCCGCTCTCCCGCCCCCGGCCCGGCCATGCGGACCTCTCGGGGATGCTGAAGTACGGCTTCGACGAGGCCCGCCCGGTGCTCGAGCGGGCCAGCGCCCGCGAGACCGCGGCCCGGGTCGTCGCCGGGCGCGTCGCCGCGGCGCTGCTCGAGCAGACCGCCGGGATCCGCCTGGTCTCGCACACCCTGCAGACCGGATCGGTGCGCACCCCCGAGGAGGCGGCGCTGCCCACCCCGGACGACGTCGACGCGCTGGACGCCGATCCGCTGCGCTGCTTCGACCGGGAGGCTTCCGCCGCGATGGTCGCCGAGGTGGACGCCGCGAAGGCGGACGGCGACACGCTCGGCGGTGTGGTCGAGGTGCTCGCCTACGGCCTGCCGGTGGGGCTGGGCTCGCACATCCAGTGGGATCGTCGGCTCGACGGGCGGCTCGCCCAGGCGATCATGTCCATCCAGGCGATGAAGGGCGTCGAGATCGGCGACGGCTTCGCCACCGCCGGTCGGCGCGGCTCCGCGGCCCACGACGAGATCCTCGCCGTCGACGACTCGGCCGACGCCGACACCTACCCGCGTGTCACCAATCGCGCCGGCGGTCTCGAGGGCGGCATCACCAACGGTCAGGTGCTCCGTGTCCGCGGCGCGCTCAAGCCCATCTCGACGGTGCCGCGCGCCCTGCGCACGGTCGACGTCTCCACGGGTGAGCAGACCACGGCCAATCATCAGCGCTCGGACACCTGCGCCGTCGCCCCCGCCGCGGTGATCGCCGAGGCCGTCGTGGCCCTCACCCTGGCCGATGCGCTGCTGGAGAAGACCGGCGGCGACTCGGTGGAGGAGATCCGCGCCCATCTGGAGCAGACGCAGTCCCTGCAGGCGGTGCTGACCGACCGCCGTCCGGACTCCGCTTCGTGACCGGCCCCCTCGCCATCCTGATCGGCCCGATGGCGGCGGGCAAGACCAGCGTGGGGCGCGCGCTCGCATCCCAGTTGGACGTGCCCTTCGCCGATCTCGACGCCCTGATCGCCGAGGCGGCCGGGCGGAGCATCCCCGAGATCTTCGCCGAGGAGGGGGAGGCCGCCTTCCGCGAGCTCGAGGCGGAGACCCTCGAGAGGGCGCTGCACGAGCACCCCGGGGTGCTGTCCCTCGGCGGAGGCGCCCCGCTGCACCCGCGCTCCCGCGAACGCCTGCGCGGCGCCCCGGTGATCTGGCTCGATGTCGACGAGGTGATCGCCGCCCGCCGCCTCGCGCACGGCGCGGGCCGACCGATGCTGAGCGGCGCGGACCCGATGGCCCGGTGGCGCGAGCTGACGGTCGCCCGGGCCTCCTGCTACCGCGAGCTCGCGGCGCTGCGCATCGACGCCGGCCGCGGCAGCCCCTCGCGCGTGGCCCGCTCCATCCTCCACCTGCTGCAGCTCGACCCGCCGGCCCGCCCCGAGAAGGAGATCTCATGAGCACCACGGTCATCCCCGTGACCACCCCGACCGGAGGCTACGACGTCCTGGTGGGACGCGGCCTGCTGGCCGATCTGCCCGCGCTGCTGCCCGAGCGCGCACGGCGGATCGTCATCGTCCACCAGCCCAGCCTGCGCGAGGTCGCCGAGCAGGTGCGCTCCGCGATCGCGGACTCCGGCCGGCAGGCCTTCGCCGCGGAGATCCCCGACGGTGAGGAGGCCAAGACCGCGCAGGTCGCCGGGTTCCTCTGGGGCGTGTGCGGCCAGGCGGAGATCGGCCGGCAGGACCTCGTGATCGGTCTGGGCGGCGGTGCCGCCACGGACCTGGCCGGCTTCGTCGCGGCCTCCTGGCTGCGCGGCATCGACGTGCTGCAGGTGCCCACCACCGTCGCGGCCATGGTCGATGCCGCCGTCGGCGGGAAGACGGGGATCAACACCTCCGAGGGCAAGAACCTCGTGGGCGCCTTCCACCCGCCGATCGCCGTGGTCGCCGACCTCGACGTGCTGGGCGGCCTGGGGGCGAACGACGTGGCCGCGGGCCTCGCCGAGGTCGTCAAGGGCGGCTTCATCGCCGATCCGCGCATCCTGGAGATCATCGAGGAGGATCCCGCGGCCGTGCTCGACGTCCGCAGCGACGCCTTCCGCGAGGTGGTCGAGCGGAAGATCCGCGTCAAGGCACAGGTGGTCTCCGCCGATCTCACCGAGCAGGGTGATCGCGAGATCCTCAACTACGGCCACACCCTGGGCCACGCCATCGAGCGGAACGAGCGCTACCTGTGGCGCCACGGCGCGGCGGTCTCGGTGGGCATGGTCTTCGCCGCGGAGCTCTCCCACCTCGCCGGGAAGCTCTCCGAGGCCGAGGTGGACCGCCACCGCAGCGTCCTGACCTCGCTGGGCCTGCCCACCACCTACCGGGACCGGCAGTGGCCGAAGCTCGAGGACGCCATGAAGCGGGACAAGAAGACCCGCGCGGGTCTGCTGCGCTTCGTGGTGCTCGACCGCATCGGTACGGTCTCCCGGCTCGAGGGCCCCGACCCCGCCCTGCTGCTGTCCGCCTACGCCGCGATCACCGAGGAGTGAGCACCCCCGTGCACGACGAGAACCCCCGTCCGGACGAGACCGATCCGTCGGACCCCGCCGTCCCGCCGGAGACCGATGTGCGCCGCCGCACGGCGACCGTGCGGGGGATCGAGCTCGGCAGGGCCCGCCCCGAGATCATCGTCCCGCTGGTCGGCGCCTACGAGGACGACCTGCTCGCGCAGGCGGAGGCCGCGACCCTCACCCGCGCCCGCATCATGGAGTGGCGCCTGGACGCCTTCCGACCCGATCTCGAGGACGCCGGGGAGCACCGGGAGGCCGTCCTCGCCGCCCTGCCCGCGCTGCGCTCCCGGCTCGGCGCGGACCGGGCGCTGCTGGCCACCTTCCGCACCGCCGTCGAGGGCGGCCGGCGCACGATCGACGACGCGGACCTGGGGACGCTGCTGGAGGTCCTCATCACGGGTCGCCGCGCGGGCACCCAGTCCGCCGTGGACCTCGTGGACATCGAGACCTCCCGCGATCCCCGCACCGTCGAGCGGGTGATCGCCGCCGCCCACCGCCACGGCACCGTCGTCATCGGCTCCTTCCACGACATGGCCTCGACCCCGCCCGAGCACGAGCTCGTCGAGCGCCTGCGCGCCCAGCGCCGGCTGGGGGCGGACGTCCCCAAGATCGCGGTGACTCCGCGCACCCCGCGGGACGTGCTCACCCTGCTCTCGGCGAGCCTCACCGTCGCCGAGGACCTCTCGGGACCGCACATCGCGATCAGCATGGGCACGCTCGGGGCGAGCAGCCGGGTCGCGGGGGAGACCTTCGGCAGCGCCGCGACCTTCGCGAGCGTCGGGCAGGGCTCCGCCCCCGGGCAGCTGCGGGCCGAAGACGTCGCGGGCGTGCTCGAGATGCTGCGTCCCTGAGCTTCGCTCAGCGCTCCGGCGCACCGGAGTCGTCCCGGCGCTCGTGCTCGGCCGTTCCGGGCAGCTCCTCGGCCTCGGTGTGCACGTCGTGGGGGAAGATGCGGTCCTCGTAGTCGGCGGCGTCGACGTCGTCGCTGTGGGCGTCGGCGGCCAGGTCGTCCTCGTTCGCGTCGAGCATGGGGATCGTCCCGGTCTCCAGGGCGACCCGCTCCCGCTCGTCCTTGCGCGTGCGCCGCACCAGCCGCTTGAGCTGCGTCGCGGACAGCGTGACCTGCCATTCGCTGTGGCCGGGCAGTCGCCAGCGCCGCCACGCCGCGAGCAGCGCGAGGAGCGCGCCGACGGCGACGGCGACCAGCACCAGCGGGGAGGGCAGGCCCAGGGCGACCACGAGCCAGGTCAGGATCGCCGTGACGAGGGCTCCGGTGGCGTACAGCGGACCGCCGCCGAAGATCGAGGGGATCCGCCCGACGAGCACGTCGCGGAGCACGCCGCCGCCCACGGCGCTGGTGACCCCGAGCAGGATCGCCGGCAGCTCGTCGAGCCCGTAGCCGAGGGACTTCGCGGTCCCGGTCGCGGCCCACAGCCCCATCGCCATGATGTCCAGCGCGGTGACCAGGCGCCGCCACCAGGCGCCGTCCGCGGCGATGAGGAAGGAGAAGGCGGAGCCGGCCAGCGCGCAGGCGAGGTACCAGGGCCCGTCGAAGGCCGCCGGGGTGCCGTAGTCCAGGATCAGGTCTCGGACGATGCCGCCGCCGAGCCCCGCCACGATCCCGATGATCGCGAAGCCGACGGCGTCGAAGTCCAGGCGGGAGGCGAGGGCTCCCGCCGCGACGCCCATGATGAACACGCCCAACAGGTCCAGCACGCGCAGGAGGTCGTTGGTCACGAGCAGTTCGAGGGGGTCCACCCCAGCACCGTAGACCGGGTCGCCGCCAGCGGGAACGGGGCCGTGCCCGCTCTCACGACGGCACGCCGTAGCATCGTCTCCATGGCTGATCCCGCACCCCTGCCGCGCCTCGGCCTCACCGGAGGGATCGGCGCGGGGAAGTCGACCGTCGCCGCGCTCTGGCGGGAGGCCGGGCTCCGCGTCATCGACCTCGACGCTCACTCCCGGGCGGTGCTCGACGTGCCCGGCGACGGTGTCGAGGAGGCGGTGTCGCGCTTCGGCGAGGAGTTCCGCGCCGACTCCGGGACCATCGACCGGGCGGCCCTCGCGCGCCTGGTGTTCTCCGACCCCGTCGCGCGGGCGGACCTCGAGCGGATCGTGCTGACCCGGGTCGATGCCGCGGTGGCCGCGGAGGAGCGGGAGGCCGCAGCGGGCGGGGAGGCTCTCGTCGTGCACGACAGTCCGCTGCTGCTCGAGAAGGGGAAGGAGGGGGACTACCGAGCGGTCGTCGCGGTGCTCGCCCGGCGGGAGGACCGCATCGCGCGCGTGATGCGGGAGCGCGGCCGGGATCGCGCCTACGTCGACTCCGTCATGGCCGCCCAGGTGACCGATCTTGAACGGATCCGCCGCGCCGATCGCCTGGTCCTCAACACCTCCACCCGCGAGGCCCTCGCCGAGCGCTCCCGGCGAGCACTGGAGGTGCTCGCCCCGTCCCTCGCCTCCTGAGGGGCGTCGGCGGTGTCGCCGCCCGACTTCGTCGTTCGGCCGAGTGTCGGAGCGCTGTGGTGGTCTGGGTGGTGACGATCAGAGTCGACGTCTGCAGGAGGTTGTCATGTCCGCCACCGATCCGTTCCCGTTCCCGTCGGCCTCGCCGTCCGCTGAGTACTCGTCGGGCGTTCCCGCGGGAGCGTCTGTGTCTGGGCCTGTGGGGCGGTTGTCGGAGGAGGAGGCGGTGGCGTTGGGGCAGCGGATTCAGGGGCAGGCGGCGCTGGTCGCGGAGTTGACGTGTGAGTTTCTGCTGTTGGTGGGGGAGTTCGACGCGCGGGAGGCGTCGGGCTGGTATGTCGGGTTGACGTCGACGGCGCATTGGTTGGCGTGGGCGTGTTCGCTGACGCCGGGGACGGCGCGGGAGCAGGTCCGGGTCGCGCGGGCGCTGCGGTCGATGCCGCGGACGGTGGCGGAGTTCCGGGCGGGGAGGTTGTCGTATTCGAAGGTGCGGGAGATGAGCCGGGTCGCGGACCGGGTCGAGGAGGAGGCGCTGTTGGAGCTGGCGCGGGACATGACCGCTTCGCAGCTGGCGCGGACGATCTCCAGCTTCCGGGCGCTGGATGGTGCGCGGATCTCCCAGGATGCGGTGCGTCATGCGCGGTGGTCGGTCCGGGAGGACGGGATGGTGGAGGTCCGGGCGCTGCTGCCCGCGGAGACGGGTGCCGAGGTGGTGACCGCGTTGGAGCTGGCGGTGGACCGTGACGGCACGCCCCCGCCCGCCGCGAGGGACATGGATCCGACGCGGCGGGAGGACGCGGAGGAGCGCGCCGCCCGCATCGCCACCACGGCGACGCTGGAGCAGCGGCGTGCCGATGCGTTGACCGAGCTCGCACGGGCCTATCTGGTCGCGGAGCCTGATGATCGTTCCGGTGAGGACCGTCAACTGGTGGTCGTCCAGGTCAGTGCCGAGGCGCTTCCCAGGGGCGTTCCCGCGGAAACGCCGGCTGAGCCCGCGGTGCGGGGCGCTTCGTCCGTGCCGGATGGCGCGGTGCGGGGCGTTCCTGCGGGAGCGCTGCCGCGCTGTCACGTGGCCGGTGGTGGTGCTCTGGAGCCGGCTACCGTGGAGCGGTTGGCGTGTACGGGGAAGGTGGCGCTGGCGGTCACTGATGCCGGTGGGGAGGTGCTGCATCTGGGGCGGGCGCGTCGTCTGGCGTCGCGGGCGCAGCGCCGGGCGCTGCGGTTGCGGGATGCCAGCTGCGTGTTCCCCGGCTGCCACCGGTCCCGGCATCTCGATGCTCATCACGTCACGCCCTGGTCGCAGGGCGGTGCCACGGATATTGAGGGGTTGGCGCTGCTGTGTC
>NZ_PNFB01000021.1 GCF_003347015.1 Brachybacterium sp. YJGR34 | reverse complement strand
CGACGCGATCGCTCGCGTCGGCCGTTCCCGTGTCAGCAGGTCTCAGGCGTCGGACCCGGCGCCCTCCGCGGCGGCGCTCCCGCCGGGCTCGCCCCGCGGGGCGGGCGGGGCGTCGACCCCCGCCTCCTTGCGCTGCTGCGGGGTGATCGGAGCCGGGGCGGCGGTCAGCGGGTCGTAGCCGTTGCCGGTCTTGGGGAAGGCGATGACCTCGCGGATCGACTCCTCCCCGGCGAGCAGGGCGACGATGCGGTCCCAGCCGAAGGCGATGCCGCCGTGCGGCGGGGCGCCGTACTGGAAGGCGTCCAGCAGGAAGCCGAACTTCTCCTGTGCCTCCTCCTCGGCGATGCCCATCACGGAGAACACCCGCTGCTGCACGGACTGGTCGTGGATACGGATCGATCCGCCACCGATCTCGTTGCCGTTGCAGACGATGTCGTACGCGTAGGCGAGCGCGGAACCCGGGTCGGTGTCGAAGCTCTCGAGGTACTCGGGCTTCGGTGAGGTGAAGGCGTGGTGCACCGCGGTCCAGGCGCCCTCCCCCACCGCGACGTCGCCGGCGGCGCGCGCGTCCGCGGCGGGTTCGAACATCGGGGCGTCGACCACCCACGCGAAGGCGAAGGCGTCGTGGTCGATGAGGCCCAGCCGCTCGGCGATCTCGCCGCGCGCCGCGCCCAGCAGGGCGCGCGAGGACTTCACGTCGCCGGCGGCGAAGAACACGCAGTCACCGGGCGCGGCGCCGACGGCCTCGCACAGTCCCGCCTTCTCCTGCTCCGAGATGTTCTTGGAGACCGGGCCCGTGAGGGAGCCGTCCTCCTGCACGAGCACGTAGGCGAGGCCCTTGGCGCCGCGCTGCTTGGCCCATTCCTGCCAGGCGTCGAGCTGGCGGCGCGGCTGCGAGGCGCCACCGGCCATGACCAGCGCGCCGACGTACGGCGCCTGGAAGACGCGGAAGGGGGTGTCGCGGAAGTACTCGGTCATCTCGACCAGCTCGAGGTCGAAGCGCAGATCGGGCTTGTCGGAGCCGAAGCGGCGCATCGACTCCGCGTAGGTGATCCGCGGGAACGGGGCGGAGATCGTGTGCCCGCCCTTGGCCCAGACCGCGGTGAGGATCTCCTCGGCGAGGGCGATCACGTCCTCCTGGTCCACGAAGCTCATCTCGACGTCGAGCTGCGTGAACTCCGGCTGGCGGTCCGCGCGGAAGTCCTCGTCGCGGTAGCAGCGGGCCAGCTGGAAGTACTTCTCGATGCCGCCGACCATGAGCAGCTGCTTGAACAGCTGGGGCGACTGCGGCAGGGCGTACCAGGAGCCGGGGGCGAGGCGGGCCGGGACCAGGAAGTCGCGGGCGCCCTCGGGGGTGGAGCGCGTGAGGGTCGGGGTCTCGACCTCGGTGAACCCCTGGTCCAGCAGGGTGTCGCGGGCGGCGCGGTTGACCTCGGAGCGCAGCCGCATGGCGGCGGCGGGGCCCTGGCGGCGCAGGTCCAGGTAGCGGTAGCGCAGGCGCGTCTCCTCGCCCACCTCGGAGTGCTCGTCGAGCTGGAAGGGCAGCGGTGCGGAGGCGCTGAGCACCTCCACCTCGGTCGCGGTCACCTCGAGGTCGCCGGTGGGGAGCTGGGGGTTCTCGTTGCCCTCGGGGCGGCGGTCCACGGTGCCGACGACGCGCAGCACGTACTCGTTGCGCAGGTGCATCGCCTCGTCCTCGCGCACGACCACCTGGGCGACGCCGCCGGCGTCGCGCAGATCGAGGAACGTCACGCCGCCGTGGTCACGGCGACGGCCGATCCAGCCGGTGAGGGTGACGGTCTGTCCGATGTGCTCCGAGCGGAGCTCACCGGCGGAATGGGTGCGCAGCACGAGGTGTCCTTCTGGTGGTGTCGACAGGGCCGGCTCCGCCGCACGTCACGACGCGCGGGGGCCTCCGCGCACGGAACGCGGGGCCCCCAGCCTACCGCGCAGGGTGACGTATCCCGCCACCTCGGCCCTGTTGCCCACGCCATCTCGGCCGTAGACTGGGAACCTGTCCGACCTGCAGAATTGCGGGTCCGTTCCGCCCGAGTTCGCCCGAGCCGCATCGTGCCTCGCACGAGCCTCGCCGCGCGAGATGTATGGGCATCCACGCCCTGCGACATGTAAGGGCATGTTCACCCCCTGACTGTCGAAGGACACCATGACTGACGCCGTCCCTGCCCCTGATCCCGCCACCGCGTCGGATCACGATGCCACCACTGCACCCGCGACGACCGAGGCCCCGGCCGCCCCGGAGCCCGAGGCCACCCCCGGATTCGACGCGATCGAGCTCCCGGCACCGCTGCGCCGCGCGGTCGACGAGCTCGGCTTCACCACTCCCTCGGCGATCCAGGCCCAGGCCATCCCCCCGCTGCTCGCGGGCGGCGACGTCATCGGCGTCGCCCAGACCGGCACCGGCAAGACCGCCGCCTTCGGCCTGCCGCTGCTGGCCGCGATCGATCCGGAGCTGCGGGAGGTCCAGGGCCTCGTGCTCGCCCCCACCCGTGAGCTCGCGATGCAGGTCGCCGACGCGATCTCCTCCTTCGCCACCGCCATCGGCGGCCTCGACGTGATCGCCGTCTACGGCGGCTCCCCCTACGGGCCCCAGGAGCGGGCGCTCAAGCGCGGCGCGCAGGTCGTCGTCGGCACCCCCGGCCGCGTGATGGACCACATGCGCCGCGCGAACCTGCGTCTGGACACCGTCCGCTTCGCCGTCCTCGACGAGGCCGACGAGATGCTGCGCATGGGCTTCGCCGAGGACGTGGAGGAGATCCTCTCCCACTCCCCCGACACCCGCCAGGTGGCGCTGTTCTCCGCGACCATGCCCGCCGCCATCGAGCGCGTGGCCAAGACCCACATGAAGGACCCGGTCCGGGTGCGGGTGACCCCGCAGTCCTCGACCGTCAAGTCCGTCAACCAGACCTACGCCGTGGTGCCCTTCCGCCACCGCACCGGTGCGCTGGCCCGCGTGCTCGCCACCTCCGACGCCGAGGCCGCGATCGTGTTCGTGCGCACCCGCGCCGCGGCCGAGGAGGTCGGCTCCGCGCTCGTCGGGCGCGGCCTGGTCGCCGCCTCGATCAGCGGCGACGTGCCCCAGAAGGAGCGCGAGAAGATCGTCGAGCGTCTGCGCGAGGGGACCCTGCAGGTGCTGGTCGCGACCGATGTCGCGGCCCGCGGGCTCGACGTGGAGAAGATCGGCCTGGTCGTGAACTTCGACGTGCCGCGGGAGCCGGAGGCCTACGTGCACCGTGTCGGCCGCACCGGGCGCGCCGGCCGCTCCGGCGAGGCCCTGACCTTCATCGGCCCCCACGAGCGGCGCGCGCTGAAGAACATCGAGCGCGCCACGAAGCAGACGCTCGCCGAGGCGGTCATCCCCTCCCCGCGCGACGTCTCCAAGCACCGTCTGGCGGCCCTGCTCGAGCAGGTCCCCGCGCGCATCGAGCGCGGTCGCCTCGAGCTGTACCGCGAGCTGATCGGCGAGTACGTCGCCGAGCACGAGATCGACCCGCTCGAGCTCGCCGCCGTGCTGGGGGCGATGACCGTGGGTGACGAGGGGCCGGGTGCCGCCTCCGAGGACGAGGAGTTCACCGGGGCGAAGCTCTCCGGGGAGGACCGTCAGCAGCGCGGCGACCGCGATCGCGGGCCCCGCGGCGAGGGCGCCAAGACCGAGCACGGCTACACCTCGTACAAGGTCGGCGTGGGCCACACCCACGGCGCGCGTCCCCCGGCCATCGTCGGGGCGATCACCGGCGAGGGCGGTCTGACCGGCAAGGACATCGGCAAGATCCAGATCTTCCCGAGCTTCTCCCTGGTGCAGATCCGCGGCTCCCTCGACGGCGAGCAGATGGCGCGCATCGGCCGCGCCCGGGTGGGCGGCCGCGAGCTGCGCATCGGTCCCGACCAGGGACCGCGCGGCGGCAAGGGTCCGCGCCGGGAGGGCGATCGGCCCTTCCGTCGCGACGGCGGCGACCGCCGCGATTCCCCGCGCCGCTCCTTCCACCGGCACGACAGCTGATCGACGTGCTGCGAGCTCGCGAGCGGCAGGAGATCAGCAGGTCCAGCAGAGCCTGATCGACCGGGCCCGCACAGCGAAGGACCCCGCCACCGTTCCCGGTGGCGGGGTCCTTCGGTCGTGCGGCGGGAGGTCAGGCGTTCTGCTCGCCCTGCTGCGCCTCGGCGTAGGCCTTGCGCACGTCCTCCATGTCGAGGTTCTTCACCTGGCCGATGAGGTCCTCGAGCGCGGTCTGCGGGAGGGCGCCGGCCTGGGAGAACACCGGGATGCCCTCGCGGTAGGCCACGAGGGTGGGGATCGAGGTGACGCCGTAGCGCATCGCGAGCTCCTGCTGGTCCTCGGTGTCGACCTTCGCGAAGGTGACGTCCTCGTGGGTCTCGGAGGACTCCTCGAAGATGGGGGCGAAACGCTGGCACGGCACGCACCAGCCCGCCCAGAAGTCGATGAGGACGATCCCGTCCTCGACGGTCGCGTCGTGGTTCTCGGTGGTCAGCGTGAGGGTAGCCATGCCGGGGCAACGCCGCGGCGCCGGGGATCATTCCCGCGGCGCCGCGATGTGACACAGCGCACCGCCTGGTGCACGGCGCGGCTCAGTCCTCGGCGTCCTCGGCGCCGCTGCCGGCGATCAGGCGCACGGATCGGTCCTCGGCCGGCGGCTCCCAGCGGGCGGCCTCCGCCGGCCCCTGCTCGCCGCTGCGGATGTCCTTGACCTCGTCCGCGGCGCCGTCGGCTCCCGGGAACCAGACGAAGGGGATGCCGCGACGGTCCGCGTAACGGATCTGCTTGCCGAGCTTCGCCGCCGTCGGGGCGACCTCGCAGGCGATGCCGCGCCCACGCAGCGTCCGCGCGACCGCCTCGCTCGCCCCGCGGTGCTCCTCATCGGCGACCGAGACCAGCACGCAGGTGGGAACGGGCCGGGAGGCGCGCACCAGGTCCGCGGAGAGCATCCGGGACACGAGGCGAGAGAGGCCGATCGACAGCCCCACGCCCGGGTAGGTGTGCCGGTTGTCCGCGGCGAGGGAGTCGTAGCGCCCGCCCGAGCAGATGGAGCCGAGGGACTCGTGGCCGCTGAGGAAGGTCTCGAAGACGGTCCCGGTGTAGTAGTCGAGGCCGCGAGCGATGGAGAGGTCGGCCAGGATCACGCCGGGGACGGCCTGCTCGACGCGCTCGATGACGGCGGTGAGCTCGGCGATGCCCTGCTCGACCATCTTGCCGGAGCCGCCGAGCGCGCGCACACGCTCGCCGAAGGAGGCGTCCCGGGTCCGGATCGCCGCGAACTCGAGGCAGGCACGCGCCTGCTCGGGGTCGGCCCCGGCCTCGGTCAGCAGCTGCTCGCGCACGGCCTCGGGGCCGATCTTGGGCAGCTTGTCCAGGACGCGCAGCACCGCGGTGTGGTCCGCGAGGCCCAAGGAGCGGAAGAACCCCTCGGAGAGGCGGCGCGTGTTGGCGTGGATCGTGAACGCCGGCAGCGGCAGACGGTCGAGGATCTCGGCCATGACCACGGCGACCTCGGCCTCGACGTGCCCGGGGAGGGTGTCCTGGCCGACCACGTCGAGATCGGCCTGGTAGAACTCGCGGAAGCGGCCGTCCTGCGGGCGCTCCCCGCGCCAGACCTTCTGGATCTGGAAGCGCCGCAGCGGGAAGGCGAGGTCGTTCTGGTGCTCGAGCACGTAGCGGGCCAGCGGCACGGTGAGGTCGAAGTGCAGCCCGAGGGTCCGGGACGGGTCGGTGCCGGCGTCCTCTCCCGGCGCGTCCTCCGCCTGGAGTCGCCGCAGCACGTAGACCTCCTTGTCGATCTCGCCCTTGCGCACCAGCTGCTCGAGGGGCTCGACGGCGCGCGTCTCGATGCCGGAGAACCCGTGCAGCTCGGCGACCTCGCGGAACACGTCGATCACGTGCTGCTCGACGAGGCGCTCGGCGGGGAGCCACTCGGGGAATCCGGACAGGGCGGAGATCTTCGCCATGCGGGGGCACATCCTTCAGGGGTCGTCTCGGGGGTGCGGGGTAGCCGGCGACCATTATCCCCCGGGCCCTGTGCGCGCGGTGGCGCGGACGAGGACGGGGGCGGGACGGGTCGGACGCGCCGTCCCGGTCGCTGTAGAGTTCCGGGACGTGGTCCCGCCCCGGGTCTCCCGGGGCTCCCATCGTGCCAGCCCGGCCACCGACCCTGGTGGCAGTGTCCCGCCCCGCAGCGGATCCCTTCGAAGGAGCTCAATCGTGAGCGAGTCCGAGACTCCCGTCCCCGCGTCGACCCCCGCCGATCAGACTCCTGGTCCGGCCGCCGACCCCAGCGCCGCGCCGAGCGCGACCCCTGCCGCCGCCGAGGCGCCGGATCCCGCCCCCGAGGAGGCCGCTCCCCAGGAGGCCGAACCCGACGAGGTCGAGCCCGCACCGTCGGCGACCGGCGCGGACGAGTCCGCCGGGGAGGCGACGGCCGAGCAGCCGGCCCAGGAGCAGCCCTCTCAGGTGCCGGCCGCGCCGGAGGCTCCGGCCGCCGGGACCGAGGAGGCGCCTACCGCGGCGCGCGAGAGCCGTCCGGCCCCCTCGCCCGGCCCGAGGCCCTCCCCGCCGTCCTCCGCAGCTCCGCGCCCGGCGGCGCCCTCCCCCGCGGCGCTCGCCGCGAAGAAGCCCTCCGCCGCGCTGCTGCCGCTGGCCCCGCCGGTCACCGAGTACGACCCGGAGCAGATCGAGGCCGCGACGGCCTTCGGGGCCGTCGCCGAGGACGGCACCGTCACCGTCCAGGACGGCACCCAGGTGCGCACGGTCGGCACCACCACGGAGACCGACCACCGCGCGGCGCTCGATCCCTACGCGCGCGGGTATCTGGATCTGGTCGCCTTCCTCGACCTCACGCAGTCCGCGCTCAACGCACCGGAGCACACGCAGAACGAGCTGAACCGGCTGCTGGAGAATCTGCGCAAGAACATGAAGGAGCCCAAGGTCGTCGGTGACATCCCGGCGCTGCGGGCACGGGCGAACGATCTGCGCGAGCAGGCCAAGGAGAAGATCCGGGAGCTCGAGGCGAAGCGGGCCGAGGGACGCGAGGAGGCCACGCGCCGTCGCACCGAGTTCGTCGAGTCGATCGAGTCCCTGGTGGCCACGGATCCGGAGCAGATCTCCTGGAAGAACGCCGGGGAGACCATGCGGCAGATGGTGCCGACATGGAAGCAGATGCAGTCCGAGGACGTCTCCCTGGACCGCCCGACGGAGGAGGCGCTGTGGAAGCGGCTCTCCGCGGCCCGCGCCACCTTCGACCGCATGCGCAAGCAGTTCTTCTCGAAGCTCGACGAGAAGCACGCCGAGGCGGCCACGTTCAAGGAGACCCTGATCGCCCGGGCGGAGGAGATGCAGAACTCCACCGACTGGGGCCCGACAGTGCGCGCCTACAAGGACCTCATGGACGAGTGGCGCCACGCCCCGCGCGGGAGCCGCAAGAAGGACGACGCCCAGTGGAAGCGGTTCAAGGCCGCGCAGGACACCTTCTTCCAGGCGCGCAACGCCGATCTCCACGAGACCGAGGCCGAGCAGCGTCAGAACCTCGAGGTCAAGCTCGCCCTGCTCACGGAGGCGGAGGCGATCGACCCGCGGGCGGACCTCGAGGCCGCGAAGAAGGCCCTGCGCTCGGTCCAGGACCGCTGGGAGGAGGCGGGCAAGGTGCCGCGCGGGGACATGCGGCGCGTCGACGACCGTCTCCGCGCCGTCGAGCGCACGGTCAAGGATGCGGAGAAGGACGAGTGGCGACGCACCGACCCGCGCACCAAGGCGCGCGTCGAGGGCGCCTCCTCGCAGCTGCACTCGGCGATCGCCTCGTACGAGGAGGCGCTCGAGAAGGCTCGCGCCGGTGGTGACCCGGAGAAGATCGCCGAGGCGGAGGCGGCGCTCGAGGCCCGCAGGGAGTGGCTCGCGGTCATCGAGCGCTCCGCCCGCGACCTGGGCTGACGCGCCCCGATCCCGCCCGCCGCAGCGCGGGCCGGGTCGCCGCCGCGGTTCCTCCCCCGTCCCCGTCCGTCCACAGTCGGACGGGGACGGCGCTCGTCCGTGGCACAGTCGGTCCATGCACCGGCCGCCCTCCTCGTGGACCCCGCCGCGGCGCCCCGCGACGGGTCGCGACGCCGCCGTCCCCTCGCCCTCGGTCCCGATCGGTCTGTGCGCCGCCTGGTCCCGGCACGCCGCGGAGCTCGCGGTGCCGCTCGGGGCGGCCCTCGAGCGCTGGGAGGAGACCCCCACCACCCGTCAGATGGTGGCCGACGGTCTGCTGGTGCGCCTGCTGCCCGGCATCCACATCCCGCCGGACATGCTGGACGGGGCCGTGCCCCGGGTGCTCGCCCTCGGCTGCGCTCTGGGCGAGCGTCTCCAGGCGCACCACGTGGTCGCCGGGCCCTCGGCCGCCTGGGTGATCCTCGGCGGGACGCCGCCGTCCCCCGCGGAGCTCCTCTCCCCCGCGCACCGCGGGGAGATCGCCGGAGTGCATCAGCGCTACTCGCGCCTGCTCCCCCGCGAGGTCGAGACCCTCGGAGGCGCCCCGGTGACGACGCCGGAGAGGACGGCCATGGACCTGCTGCGCTTCGCGCCCGACGGTGTGGCGCGTCCCGCATTGCACCGGCTCGTGGACGCCGGGCATCTCGCCCCGGAGGCCGTCGCCCGGAGGCTGGACGGGCTGCGGCGACATCCGGGGGCGCGTGCCGCGCGAAGACGGCTCGAGCGCATGCTCGCCGCCCCTGCGGGAGCCGCCTGAGCAGGAGGACGCGCCCTCGTGCGCCGGACGACGCGCGAGAGCTGCTCAGCGCGCGGAGAGCGGGGCGGCGGCCCCGACCGGTCGGCCGTCCGCCGTGACCCGGTAGACGTCGTAGACGCCCTCGACCTTCCGCACCTGGGCCAGCACGGCCTGCAGGTGCGAGGGGTCCGCGAGCTCGAAGCTGAAGTACGTGCTGGCCAGGCGATCGGTGTTCGACTGCGCCGAGGCGGACTGCAGGTTCACCTGCTGCTCCGAGATCACCAGGGCCAGGTCGGTGAGCAGTCGTGGCCGGTCCAGCGCCTCGACCTTGATGTGCACCAGGTACGCGGTGCTGTGGCGGCCCGACCACGCGACCTCGACCATGCGGTCGGCCTGCTGCTCCTGCAGCTGGATGGCGTTGGTGCAGGTGGAGTGATGGACGGAGATGCCGGAGCCGCGGGTGATGAACCCGATGATGGGGTCCCCCGGCACCGGCGCGCAGCACTTGGCGAGCTTGACCCACAGATCGGAGTGGCCGTCGACGATCACTCCCTGATCGGTCTCCGAGGTGTGCTGCTCGGCGCGGCTGCCGCGGCGGCGCACCTTCGAGGGCAGTGTGATCTCGGCGAGGTCCTCCTCCGCCCCGTCGGACCCGCCGAAGGAGGCGCGCAGCCGCTCGACCACGTGCTGCGCCCCGGTGTGTCCCTCGCCGATCGAGGTGTACAGCGCATCGACCGAGGGCTGGTGCAGGTCCGAGGCGACGGTCGCGAGGGTGTCGTGGGTGAGCAGACGGCGCATCGGCAGATCCTGGCGACGCAGCGCCTTGGCGAGCTCCTCCTTGCCCTTCTCGAGCGCCTCCTCGCGGCGCTCCTTGGAGAACCAGTGCCGGATCTTGCTGCGGGCGCGCGCCGACTTCACGAAGCCCAGCCAGTCCCGGCTGGGCCCGGCGTCGGGAGCCTTCGACGTGAACACCTCGACCACGTCGCCGGTGGACAGCGCGGACTCCAGGGAGACCAGTCGGCCGTTGACCCGGGCGCCGATGGTGCGGTGCCCCACCTCGGTGTGCACCGAGTAGGCGAAGTCCACCGGCGTCGACCCCTGGGGCAGCGCGAGCACGTCCCCCTTCGGGGTGAAGACGTACACCTCCTGGGTGGTGATCTCGAATCGCAGCGAGTCCAGGAACTCCCCCGAGTCCGTGGTCTCCTTCTGCCAGTCCATCAGCTGCCGCAGCCAGGCCGCGTCATTGGCGACGGGGCGGGACTCGTCGCCGCTCTGGCTCCCGGCCATCGCCTTGTACTTCCAGTGCGCGGCGACCCCGTACTCCGCGCGACGATGCATCTCCCGCGTGCGGATCTGGATCTCCACCGGCTTGCCCGTGGGGCCGATCACCGTCGTGTGCAGCGACTGGTAGAGGTTGAACTTGGGCAGCGCGATGTAGTCCTTGAAGCGCCCCTGCACGGGCGACCAGCGGGCGTGCAGGGTGCCCAGCACCGCGTAGCAGTCGCGCACCGTGTCCACGAGCACCCGCACTCCGACCAGGTCGTAGATGTCGGAGAAGTCGCGTCCGCGCACGATCATCTTCTGGTAGATCGAGTAGTAGTGCTTGGGTCGGCCGGTGACCTCGGCGCGGATCCTCGCCTTGCGCAGGTCGTCGTGGATCTGCGTGGAGACGGTGGCGAGGTACTGCTCGCGCGCGGGGGCGTGCTGCGCCACCAGCGAGACGATCTCCTCGTACACCTTGGGGTAGAGCACCTGGAAGGAGCGGTCCTCGAGCTCCCACTTCATCGTGTTCAGGCCCAGGCGGTGCGCGAGCGGCGCATAGATCTCCAGGGTCTCCTTGGCCTTGCGCTCCGCGGAGGCGGCGGGAACGTACTTCCAGGTCCGCGCGTTGTGGAGGCGATCGGCGAGCTTGATCAGCAGCACGCGCACGTCGCGGCTCATCGCCACGATCATCTTGCGCACGGTCTCGGCCTGCGCGGCCTCGCCGTAGGTGACCTTGTCCAGCTTGGTGACGCCGTCGACCATGACGGCGATGACCTCGCCGAACTCCTGGCGAAGCTGATCCAGCGAGTAGTCGGTGTCCTCCACGGTGTCGTGGAGAAGCGCGGCGGCCACCACTTCCGCCGGGGAGCCGAGCTCGGCGAGGATCGTGGCGACGGAGACCGGATGGGTGATGTACGGGTCGCCGCTGCGGCGTGTCTGTCCGCGGTGCGCGCGCTCGGCGACCGCGAAGGCGCGCCGGACGACGTCCAGGTTCTCCTTCGGGCTGACCGAGGACATCGTCTCCAGCAGCGGCACCAGCAGCGGGTCCGTCGCGGGGCCCGAGCGGGGTGCGAAGAAGGACAGCCGCGAGCGGGCCCGGCGGGGCGGGACCGAGGGCGACCGCGGTGAGACCGGGGTCGGCGGCGGCGCGCTGCTCTGCGAGGTCGATCCGGCGCTGTCGGGCCCGGGATCAGATGCGGGCTGCTCCTGCATGCGCACCTCCTTCGCTGGGATCCACCAGTCTACGCGTCCCCGGGGCGTCGACTCGACGCCGTCCGCAGCGAGCTGATCGGGCACGGGGACGGCCCGTGCGCGGCGTGAGAGGCGGGGCGCGACCGGCTCAGTTCGGCAGGGTCCACACGGCCGTCAGCGGCACGCCGGGCAATTTGTCGCGGCCGCCGAGGCCCTCGAGCTCGATGAGGAAGGAGGCGCCCAGCAGCTCCACCTCGAAGCGGTGGGCCAGCTCGATCGTCGCCGCGGCGGTCCCGCCGGTGGCGAGCAGGTCGTCGACGACGACGGTGCGGGCGCCCGCCGGCAGCGAGTTCTCCGGGATCTGGATCTCCGCGCTGCCGTACTCGAGGTCGTACCGCAGGCTGGCCGGATCCCCCGGCAGCTTGCCGGCCTTGCGCGCCGGGACGAAGCCGGCGCCGAGCTCGTAGGCCAGGGGCGCGCCGAGCACGAAGCCGCGGGCCTCGGTCCCCACGATGTACTCGATCCCGTCGGGCAGCATCGACGTCCAGTGCCGGATCACGGCGCGCAGCGCGGCGGCGTCCCGCAGCAGCGGCGTGATGTCGCGGAACAGCACGCCCGGGGTCGGGAAGTCGGGGTACTCGGCGATGTGCGTCCTGCGCAGCGCCTCCACCTGCTCCACCGTCGGCGGGGTCGTGGTCATCGGGTTCCTCCCTCGGTGGAACGGCGTCGACGCCGGGTGGTGCGGCGCGGCTGCCGACGTGCGGTGCGATCGGTGGCGAGTCCCGACCCCCCGGGCTCCTCGGCGGAGTCCTCCGCCGGGAGCTCGGCCGCGTGGTCGTCGTCCGGAGCGTCCTCGGGCTCGGTGCCGGCGTCGCTCGACCAGGAGTCGCCGGCATCGGCGACGGAGTCGGCCTCGGGTGCGGAGCCCTGCCCGTCACGGCGCGCGCGCAGGACCTGCTCGGTGTGGGCCACGATCCCGCGCTCGCGCCGGCGCAGGTCCACGAGGAAGCCCGGCGCGAGGAAGATCGAGGAGTAGGTGCCCGCGAGGATGCCGACGAACAGGGCCAGCGAGATGTCCTTGAGAGTCCCGGCGCCCAGCAGGAAGGCCCCGATCGCGAGCACCGATCCCACCGGCAGCAGCGCCACCACCGAGGTGTTGATCGAGCGCACCACGGTCTGGTTCGCCGCCAGCTCCACCTGCTCCTCGAAGGTGCGGCGGGTCTGCCCGGTGAGATCCTCGGTGTTCTCGCGCACCTTGTCGAACACGACGATGGTGTCGTACAGGGAGTACCCCATGACGGTGAGGAAACCGATCACGGTGCCCGGCGTGATCTCGAAGCCGACCACGCCGTAGACGGCCGCGGTGATGAGCATGTCGTGGACCAGCGCGCCCATCGCCGCGAGGGACGACTTGAGGTTGCGGAAGTACAGCGCCATCACGCCGGCGACCAGCAGCAGGAACACGATCACGCCGCGGATCATCGTCTGGGTGATGTCCGCGCTCCACACCGGACCGATGTACGAGGTGGAGACCTGATCGGTGGAGACGTCGTAGGCGCTCGCGAGGTCCTGGGCGACCGCCGCGGTCTCGGTGGAGTCGAGCTGCTCGGTCTGGACCCGCACCGTGTCCTGGCCCAGCACCGTGACCTTGGGCTCGTTGTCCGGCACGTGCTCGCGGACCACGTCACGGGCGGGGGCCTGCGCGGTGTCGGAGACGCCCGCGACCTGGAACTCGGACCCGCCGGTGAACTCGATGCCGAGGTTCGGTCCGCGCAGCACGGCGATGCTCGACAGCAGCACGATGCAGATCAGACTGATCGCGTACCACCGCCGGCGACGGGCCACGATCGGCACGGTGCGGCGCCCCGCGTGGAGGTCGTTGCCGAAGGTGGCGAAGTTCGCGGTCATCGGCCCTGCTCCTCGGTGTCGTCCTCGCCGGCGCGCTCGGCGCTCTCCGGCTCCTCCGTGTCCTCGTCCCCCGGGGCTCGGACCACCTGCTCGTCGGCCTCCGCCGGGACGACGCCCCCGACGGTCGCCGCCTCGGGCCCGCTGCCCTCGCGCTCGGCCGCCTCGCGCGCGAGGCGCGCACGGCGCACGGCGATCGGCTCACGCTCGACCTCGTCCTCGTCGGGGCTGCCGCGCTCCGCGGCGGAGCGCAGTCGCCCGCGACCCGCGTAGGCGGGCACCTGGCGACCCAGGCGCGCCGGGTCCAGGCCGCTCCACGGATGGCCCTTGCCGAAGAAGCGGGTGCGCACCAGGACCTGCAGGATCGGGTGGGTGAACAGGAAGACCACCACGAGATCCAGCAGGGTGGTCAAGCCCAGGACGAAGGCGAAGCCGCGCACGCTGCCGGTGGAGAGCGCATAGAGCACCACCGCGGCGAGGAGGTTCACCGCGTCGGAGGCGAGGATGGTGCGCTTGGCCCGGTCCCAGCCGTGGTCGACGGCCGCCGCGATGCCGCGGCCGTCTCGGATCTCGTCGCGGACGCGTTCGAAGTAGACGATGAAGGAGTCCGCGGTGAAGGCGATCGCGACAATCAGGCCCACCACACCAGCCAGCGAGAGACGGTAGCCGATCTCCGGGATGTTGGAGAGCACGGTGAGCATCTCGTAGGTCAGCACACCCGCGATCAGCAGGCTCGCGGTGGTGACGATCGAGAGAGCGCGGTACTGCGCGAACGCGTAGAGCACCACCAGCGCGAGACCGATCAGCCCGGCGATCAGACCCATCTCCAGCTGGTCGGCGCCGAGGGTCGCGGAGACCTGCTGCTCGGAGGCCACCTCGAACTCCAGCGGGAGCGCGCCGAAGCGCAGCTGATCAGCGAGCTGGCTCGCCTGCTCCTGGGTGAAGTTCCCCGAGATCGAGGCCTCGCCGCCCGGGGAGGGCTCCTGGACCTCAGGCGCGGAGATCACCAGGCCGTCGAGCACGATTCCGAAGGCCGACGTCGCGCCCTCGCCGCTGTACAGCGCCGAGGTCATGTCGGAGAACGACTGCGCCGTCTCGTCGTCGAAGCGCATGTTGACCACGTAGTAGCCGGTGGGCTGACCGGTGGGGGTGACGTCGGAGGCCACGGCGGCGCTCTCGATCCCGGACCCGGCGAGGACCTCGGGACCCAGCAGGTACTTCGCCGAGCCGTCGGGGGCGCAGGCCACCATGGGCTCCCCGGGCGGCGTGTCCGAGGCCGCCTCCTGCTGCGCGGCGGGATCCACGCAGTCCGCGGTCATCAACTCGTTCTGGATCTCCGGGGTCAGCCAGTCCAGCGACCATGCCGGATTCTCCAGCTCCTCCTCGTCGGGCGCCGGCGCGAGCGAGGAGTCCGTGCTCAGCGGGCCCGTGAAGAGCAGCTGCGAGGGATCTGCCGGTGCGCTCGAGGTCTCCTCGCCCGGGGCCGCGCCGCCGGCGTCGGAGGCGCCGCCGCCGTCGGAGGGCTGCGCCTCCCCCGTGGCCTCGGGTGCGACCACGCCCAGCACGGGCCGGAAGGACATCGCGGCGGTCGCCCGGATCGCCTCGGAGGTCTCCTGGTCGATCTGGCCGGGGATGTTGATGACGATGTTGGAGCCGCCCTGCACGGTGATCTCGGTCTCCGCGACGCCGAGGGCGTTGATGCGCTGGGAGATGATCTGCCGCGCCTGCTCCATGGCGGCGGGGTCGATGCTCGCCCCGTCCCGGGACTCGGCCTGCAGGATGACCTGCGTCCCGCCCTCGAGGTCGAGGGCGAGCTTCGGGGCCGGCTCCCAGCCGCCCTTCCAGACTCCGGCGCCGATCCCGCCGCCCAGCAGCAGGATCAGCACTGCAAGGGCCGCGAGGGCTATGCGACGTGCAGGCATGGGGAGAAGTTCCTCAGGACGGCGGTTGATCAGGGATCACGGACAGGGGACGGAGCGCGATCGCGCGGCCCGGGTGGGACGAGGTCACCATGAGGGGATCGCCCGCCCTCGGCGCCGCGGCGCTCAGCGGTCCTTGCGGTCGTCGTCCGATCGCGCCGGGTCCTCGGACACCGTCACGCCCGGGACGTCGTCACGGTGCTCGGCGTCCTGCTCGTCGGCGTCCTGCTCCTCGACAGCGTCCTCGCCCTCGGCGACGGCGGGCTCGAGGCCGTCGGCCTTCATCGCGATGGCCTGGCGGGCCCACTTGGTCTGGCTGCCGTCCTCGGACTCGAGGACGACGACGTCGTCGAAGGACTCGACGATGAGGCCGTAGAAGCCGGAGTGCGTGCGCACCTCGTCCCCGACGCCGAGCTGGTTGATCAGCTCCATCTGCTTCCGCTGCGCCTTCTTCTGCCGGTTCGACATGAACAGCAGGGGCAGCATCATCACGGCGAAGATGAGCAGGAGGGGGAGGAACGATTCCACGGAGATCCTTTCGGCGGACAGCCCCGGTCCGTGCGCTCATGCGCCGGCCGGTCCTGCCGCGGACGACTGACCGTCACACTGTACCCGCCGTCGATGCGGATGCCTCTCAGGGGCGCGCCTCGCAGACGCGCACCGCTCAGAAGCGGCCGAGCATGGGCGCGGTGCCCTCCTCGCCCGCCGGCGGCTCGAGCCCCAGGTGCCGCCAGGCCGCAGGAGCCGCGGCGCGGCCGCGCGCCGTGCGCAGCAGGAAGCCCTCGCGCACCAGGTACGGCTCGACCATCGTCTCCACCGTCTCGGTCTCCTCCCCCACCGCGACGGCGAGGGTCGACAGTCCCACGGGACCGCCGTCGAAGCGTCCGCACAGCGCCGCGAGGACCGCGCGGTCCAGCCGGTCCAGGCCGCGTTCGTCGACCTCGTAGACGCGCAGCGCCTCCTGGGCGGCGGCGAGGTCCAGCCGCCCGCTCCCGCGCACCTGGGCCCAGTCCCGGACCCGACGGAGCAGCCGGTTCGCGATCCGCGGCGTCCCGCGCGAGCGGGAGGCGACCTCGATCCCGGCGGAGTCCTCGAGATCGACCTCGAGACGGACCGCGGAGCGCCGCACCACCTCGCGCAGCTCCTGGGGCGAGTAGAAGTCGAGGTGCCCGATGAAGCCGAAGCGGTCGCGCAGGGGCGCCGGGAGCAGCCCCGCCCGGGTGGTCGCGCCGACCACCGTGAAGGGCGGCAGGTCCAGGGGGATCGAGGTGGCGCCCACGCCCTTGCCCACCACGACATCGACCCGGAAATCCTCCATCGCGATGTACAGCATCTCCTCGGCGGGGCGCGGCAGACGGTGGATCTCGTCGATGAACATCACCTCGCCCTCGTCGAGGGAGGAGAGGATCGCGGCGAGATCGCCGGCGTGCTGGATCGCGGGGCCGGAGGTGATCCGCAGGGGTGCGGACAGCTCCGCGGCGATGATCATGGCCAGGGTCGTCTTGCCCAGGCCCGGCGGACCGGACAGCAGCATGTGCTCCGGGGCGCGGCCGCGGGCGGCGGCGGCGTCGAGCACCAGCGAGAGCTGATCGCGCACCACCTGCTGACCCACGAACTCGTCGAGCCGGCGCGGGCGCAGCGCCGCCTCCGCCGTGCGCTCCGGAGGACCGGACTCGGGGCTGGTCAGGCCCTGCTCGCTGCCGGGGAGGTCCTCCTGCCCCGGGCCCGCCGCTCCCGGTCCGCTCATCGGTGGCCCCCGAGACCTCGCAGGGCCCGTCGCAGCAGCTCCGCGGCGTCGAGGGCCTCTCCGCCCTCGGCGGCGGCCTCCTCGACCGCGCCGAGCGCCGCCTTCTCCTGCCAGCCCAGACCGACCAGGGCCTCGACCACATCCGCCGTCACGCCACCGACGGCGCCGGCGGGTCCCGCGGCCGCGGCGCCGTCCGGGACGACCGGGCCCCCGGCCGGCGCGGGCAGCTTCCCGCCCAGCTCGAGCAGCATGCGGCCGGCGACCTTCGGACCGATGCCGGGAGTGCGGGTGAGCGCCTTGGTGTCCTGCTCGGCGACCGCGCGCCGCAGCTCCTCGGGCTCGAGCACCGCGAGCACCGCCAGGGCGGTCCGCGGGCCGATGCCGGAGATCGACTGGACGATCCGGAAGGTCTCCGCCTCCTCGTGCTGCGGGAAGCCGTAGAGGGTCATCGAGTCCTCGCGCACGATCAGCTCGGTGTGCAGCGTGAGCTCGGCGTCGTGACGGGTGGCGGCGAGCGCCTCCGGGGTGGTGCGGACGAGGTAGCCGACGCCGCCCACGTCCAGCACCAGGGAGTCGAGGTCGATGCGGGCCACTCGCCCGGTCAGGGATGCGATCACCCGTCCACCCTAGAACACCTGTTCGATCAGTGGTGGGAGGTCGAGCGCTCCCGGGCGCGTCGGGCCTCGCGCTCCGCCTGCGCCCAGACCGCCTGGGCGCTCGTGCGGGCGCCCCCGGTGGAGTCCAGCGCGACGGGCCCCGGTCCGCGCCAGAGCTGGGTGAGCGCGATCGCGACGGCGTCGGAGGCATCGGCCGGCTGGGGGGCCGCGTCGAGGCCCAGCAGCTTCACGAGCACCGTCTGGATCTGCTTCTTGTCCGCCCGGCCGCTGCCCGTGACCGCCGCCTTCACCTCGGAGGGGGTGTGCTGGGCCGTGGGGATCCCGCGCTCGGCGGCCTCGAGCAGCACGATCCCGGAGACCTGCGCGGTGCCCATCACGGTGGAGATGTTGTCCTGGCTGAAGACGCGCTCGACGGCGACCGCATCGGGCCCGTGCTCGTCCATCACCCGCCGCAGGCCCCGGGCGATCATCAGCAGGCGCTCGTCCAGCGGGGCGTCGGAGGGCGAGCGGAGCACCCCGGCATGCACGAGCCGCGCGCGCCGACCGCCCAGGGCGTCGACGACCCCGATCCCGCAGCGGGTGAGCCCGGGGTCCACCCCGAGCACGCGCAGGGTCGCCATCATCGACTCCTCACGGCGGACGGAGCGGTCCCGTCGCCGGCGACCGCCCCGCCCTTCACTGCGCGGACTCGAGCGCCGCGGCGACGTCCTCGGGGATGTCGAGGTTCGAGAAGACGTTCTGCACGTCGTCGCTGTCCTCGAGCGCCTCGATGAGGCGCAGCGCCTTCTGGGCTCCGTCGAGGTCGACGGGCGTGCGCATGGTGGGCACGAACTGCGCCTCGGCGCTGTCGTAGTCGATGCCCGCCTCCTGCAGCGCGCTGCGCACGGCGACCACGTCGGTCGCCTCGGAGAGGATCTCGAAGGTGTCGCCCTCGTCGGTGATCTCCTCGGCCCCGGCCTCGAGGACCACCTCGAGCAGATCGTCCTCGGTGTGCTCGCCCCGCGGGACGCTCACCACGCCCTTGCGCTCGAAGAGGTAGGAGACGGAGCCGGAGTCGGCCATGTTCCCGCCGTTGCGGTTGAACGCGAGGCGCACCTCGGAGACGGCGCGGTTCTTGTTGTCGGTGAGGCATTCGACCAGCACCGCCACGCCGCCCGGGGCGTAGCCCTCGTACATCAGCGTCTCGTAGTCGACGCCGCCGCCGTCGAGGCCCCCGCCGCGCTTGACGGCGCGGTCGATGTTGTCATTGGGGACGGAGGTCTTCTTCGCCTTCTGGATGGCGTCGTAGAGGGTCGGGTTGCCGGCCGGGTCGGGACCACCCATGCGCGCGGCCACCTCGATGTTCTTGACCAGCTTGGCGAACAGCTTGCCGCGCTTCGCATCGATGACGGCCTTCTTGTGCTTCGTGGTCGCCCACTTGGAATGCCCTGACATCTCTCTCCTCCCGACTCGCCCGTCGGATCCCGACGGAATGCCGCCCCATTGTAGGGGCACCGGAGGCCGGAGGCGCCGGGCCGCTCAGCGACGGACGACGGGCTCGGTGAGGGAGCCGATCAGGCGTCGGTCCGCGGTGATCCGCGCGAGCAGCTCGCGCTCGCGCTCGCGGATCCGCGCGCTGGGCCGGCCGAACAGGGCGCTGTGGCGCTCCATCCCCAGCGAGATCGCCGAGCGGATCAGGTCGCGCATGCCCATCCGGGCCACCGCGCCGTGGCGGCCCGCCCAGCGCTCCGCCCGCCGGCGCCGACGCATCGACACCAGCAGCTCGACCTCCTGCGGCGAGAACCAGCCCGAACGGCCGTACTCGGCCAGCTGGCGCCGCAGGATCCGCTTCTCCCGCAGCCGCAGGAAGAGCACGATCCCCACCAGCAGCACGAAGATCGGCACCTGCACGCTCGCGTAGTACCGCAGGAAGCCTCCCAACGGGTTCTCCGGGTCCACATCGAGGAAGAAGGAGGATCCGTTCCAGAGGGCGTGGAGCATCATTCCCAGCGACAGCCCGCCCAGCGACAGCCCGGCGTAGAGCATCGGCGAGCGGCGCTCCGCGGCCAGTCCGATGCCGAGGCCGCACAGCGCCGTGAAGGACACGTGGGCGAAGGGCGAGAGGATGCCGCGCAGGAAGAAGGTCTGCCAGAACACGTCGACCTCCCCGGCGGCCTGCGCCTGATGGAAGGAGTTGCCGAAGTAGAGGATGTTCTCGGTGAAGGCGAACCCGCCGCCGATCAGCGCGGCGTACACGACGCCGTCGATCGGGCCGGCGATGTACTTCCGGCCCCACAGCAGCAGGCCCAGCAGGCCCGCGGACTTCGTGAGCTCCTCGACCACGGGCGCCTGGACCACCGCGCCGAGGAAGGTGGCGGTGATCTCGGAGGGCTCGCTGGGCGAGATCCAGCTGGTGAACGGCCCTCCGATGAGGAAGGTCAGGGCCACCGAGCCGATCGCGCCCCAGGCGAAGGCGTAGAGCAGGGACAGCCGGGGCTGAGGGGTGTAGCGGTCGATCCACCACACCGCCCCCAGCACGATCGCCACCGGCACCAGCGCGGCGGTGAAGGCCACCAGCGAGGTG
Organism: Brachybacterium sp. YJGR34; assembly: GCF_003347015.1. Taxonomy (GTDB): domain Bacteria; phylum Actinomycetota; class Actinomycetes; order Actinomycetales; family Dermabacteraceae; genus Brachybacterium. The sequence goes on along the minus strand of NZ_PNFB01000021.1, from coordinate 49,142 downwards.
CCCACGCCCAGCGGCAGGATCACGAAGACGTAGAGGGCCACGGCCGATCCCACCAACAGCAGGGCGGAGACCGCCATCAGGGCCCAGCGCACCCAGGGGCGACGGCGGCGGGGTGGCGGGGCCTCCGCGGACCGGAGGGCCTCCGGGGCGCGGGGGTCGACGCGCTCGACGTCGTAGCCGTACCCGCTGGGCCGCGCGGCCGCCGGGCCGGTGCGCGGCGGAGCTCCGGTCGTGCTCATCGCAGCCTGTTCCTCCCCGTCTCCCGACGCATGCGGACCGATCCTCCGACCCGGTGACGGACCGGACCCCGAGGACGATCCCGGTCATGCTAGCCCAGCGGCCAGGCCTCGGCGTACTGGCGACGGGTCTGGGAGAGCAGCATCGGCATGGCCTTGGTGCGGCCGACGACGGGCAGGAAGTTCGCATCGCCCTCCCAGCGCGGCACCAGGTGCTGGTGGAGATGGGCGGCGATCCCGGCCCCGGCCACCACGCCCTGGTTCATGCCCAGGTTGAAGCCGGCCGGACGCGAGACTTCCCGCACCACCCGCATCGCGGTGCGGGTCAGCTCGGCGACCTCACGGACCTCGGCGTCGTCCAGCTCCGTGTAGTCGGAGACGTGGCGGTACGGGCACACCAGCAGATGCCCCGCGTTGTACGGGTACAGGTTCAGGATCACGTAGGCGACCTCGCCACGATGGACGATCAGCGCGTCCTCGTCGGAGCGCCGCGGGCCCGTGCAGAAGGGGCACTGGTCCCCGTCGTCGGGATCGCGCGGCTTGTTCTCGCCGCCGATGTAGGCCATCCGGTGCGGGGTCCACAGCCGCTGGGTCCCGTCGGGACTGCCCGCGTAGTCCCGGGCGTCGACCATCTCCGGGGCCGACGGCCCGCCGGCCCCGTCGGCCCCGGTCGCTCCGTCCGATGGCTGCGCGGAGGGGTTCACACCTGCGCCTTCTCGCGGATCGCGGTGACGATCCGCTCGACTGCCCGGTCCACCTCGATGCCGTTGTCCTGGCTGCCGTCGCGCAGACGGAAGGAGACCGCGCCCGCCGCCTGGTCCTCGCCGCCGGCGATGAGCAGGTAGGGCACCTTCTCCTTGGTGTGGGTGCGGATCTTCTTCTGCATGCGGTCGTCGGAGGAGTCGACCTCGACCCGGACGCCGTGGGCGCGCAGCTTCGCGGCGACCTCCTCCAGGTAGGGCACGTACTCAGCGGCGACCGGGATCCCGACCACCTGCACGGGCGCGAGCCACACCGGGAAGGCGCCCGCATAGTGCTCCAGGAGCACGCCGAAGAAGCGCTCGATGGAGCCGAACAGGGCGCGGTGGATCATCACCGGGCGCTGGCGGGAGCCGTCCGGGGCGGTGTACTCGAGCTCGAACAGCTCCGGCTCGAAGAAGTCGAGCTGGATGGTCGAGAGCTGCCAGGTACGACCGATCGCGTCCTTGGCCTGCACCGAGATCTTCGGACCGTAGAAGGCGGCGCCGCCGGGATCGGGCACCAGATCGAGACCGGACGCGCTGGCGACCTCCTCGAGAGTGGCCGTCGCCTCCTCCCAGGTCGCCTCGTCCCCGACCGACTTCTCGGGATCGCGCGTGGACAGCTCGAGGTAGAAGTCGTCGAGCCCGTAGTCCCGCAGCAGGTCCAGGACGAACCCCAGCAGGCTGCCCAGCTCCTCCTTCATCTGCTCGCGGGTGGTGTAGATGTGGGCGTCGTCCTGGGTGAAGCCGCGGGCGCGGGTGAGCCCGTGCACGACGCCGGACTTCTCGTAGCGGTAGACGTGCCCGAACTCGAACAGCCGCAGCGGCAGCTCGCGGTAGGAACGGCCCCGGGAGCGGTAGACGAGGTTGTGCATCGGGCAGTTCATGGGCTTGAGGTAGTAGTCCTGGCCCTGCTTGGTGACGTTGCCGTCGCCGTCCACCTCCTCGTCCATGTGCATCGGCGGGTACATGCCCTCCGCATACCACTCGAGGTGCTTGGAGGTCTCGAAGAGGTTCTTCTTGGTGATGTGCGGGGTGGAGACGAAGGAGTAGCCGGCTTCGACATGCCGGCGGCGGGAGTACTCCTCCATCTCCATCCGGATCATGGCGCCCTTGGGATGGAAGACGGGCAGCCCGGAGCCGATCTCCTCGGGGAAGGAGAAGAGATCCAGCTCGCTGCCCAGGCGCCGGTGGTCTCGGCGCTCGGCCTCGGCGAGGCGCTCCTGGTGCGCCCGCAGCTCCGCCTTCGAGGGCCAGGCGGTGCCGTAGATCCGCTGCAGCATCGGGTTCTTCTCGCTGCCGCGCCAGTAGGCGGCCGCGGAGCGCGTGAGCGCGAAGCCGTTGCCGATCAGCTTGGTCGAGGGCAGGTGGGGGCCGCGGCAGAGATCGGTCCAGACCACCTCTCCCCCGCGGCGCACGTTGTCGTACATGCTCAGGCCGCCGGCGCCGACCTCGACGCTCGCCCCCTCGGCGGCGTCGCCGGCGCTCGACTTCAGGCCGATCAGCTCGAGCTTGTAGGGCTCGCCGGCCTCCTCGGCGCGCGCCTCGTCGTCGCTCACCTCGCGGCGCACGAAGGCCTGGCCCTCGCGGACGATCCGCCCCATGAGCTTCTCGATCTCCTTGAGGTCCTCCGGGGTGAAGGGCGTCTCGACATCGAAGTCGTAGTAGAAGCCGTCGGTGATCGGCGGGCCGATGCCGAGCTTCGCCTCCGGGTTGATCGTCTGGACCGCCTGGGCGAGCACGTGGGCGGCGCTGTGCCGCAGGATCGACAGACCGTCCTCGCTGGAGATCTCGACCCCCTCGACCGTCTGCCCGTCGGCGAGCGCGGTCGCGAGGTCGCGCAGCTCGCCGTCGATGCGCAGGGCGACGATCTCCTTGCGTCCGTCGAAGAGAGCGGTGCCGGTGGTGCCCTCCTCGATCTGCTGGGCTGCTCCGTCGAGGGTGATGGCGATCTGGGCCACGGGGATGCTCCTTGTGCTGGGGGTCGAGCCGGCCGACGATGCCGGCTCCACGGGCGATGGTATCGGGGCACGGACCCCGCACGCGACGAGGACCCCCGCTGTCGGCAGCGGGGGTCCTCGTGATCCTGAGCTCAGGAGCTGAGGATCCGAGCCTTCTCGGCCGCGAACTCCTCCGGCGTGAGCACGCCCGAGGCCTGGAGCTGGCCCAGCTGCTGGAGCTGGGCGATCCGCGCATCGGTGTCGACGGCCGCGGGTGCGGCCGGGGCCGGCGGGGCGTAGGCCGCCGGGGCCGGCGCCGCGGCCGGCGGGGCGTAGGCGGCCTGAGCGGCCCGCGCCTGCTGCTGCTCCTGGGCGGCCCAGCGCCCCGCCTGGCGGCGGGAGACGTTGTTGGAGACATGCGTCGCCGTGCCGGCGATCGCGGCGGTCCGGGCGACGCTTCGAATCAGACCTGGCATCTCGAAAGTCCTTTCCTGGGCAGGGCCTGCCGGCCCCGCGTGCACTGGGTGGGGGTCAGTCCTCGACCGCGGCGAGCAGGTCCTCGGCGGGGATCCGCCCCGTCGCGACCATCTGCGCGCCGTTGCGACGCAGGGCACCGGCCAGGGGCGCGGCCCAGACGTTCTCGTAGACGAGCACGGCGGCGGCGCTCCCCGGTGCGAGCACGCTCGCGGCCTCGACGAGGTCGGCCTCGTCGAGGAGCCCGGAGGAGGCCCCGTCGAACACGGCGAGGTCGAGCTCGCCGTCGCCGTCGAGGTCCGACACCTCGAGGACCTCGATCTCGCCGTCCTCGCCGACGGTGACGAAGACCAGGTCGAGGATGCGGATGACGCTGCGGTCGACCAGATCGAGCAGGTAGGGCACTCCCTCGCCGCTCGGCTGACCGTCCGGCCACTCGATGATCAGGTAGTCGACGGGTCCGAGGACGTCCTCGTCCCTGCCGATGTCGGTCTCTGCCATGGAAGCTCTCCTCGTCGGTGGATGCTGACGGCCACGACGCTACGGTCGCCGACCGGGGAGGGGGTCACCCCTGCCGGGTGAACTGCCGCGGGAGCGTCCCCGTGAGGAACAGTACTGGATCACTGCAGCGCCGCGGTCAGGCGCATGACGTTGTCCAGGCCGCTCTCGAGCCGGCTGCGCCGCGACCATTCCTCGAGCGTGAGCTGACGGGACATCGAGCGGTAGACGTCCTGCTCGGCCTGCAGGTCCGCCACGACGCTCCCGCCGCGCATCATGACCACGACCTCGTAGTCCAGGGCGAAGGAGCGCATGTCCATGTTGCTCGAGCCCACCACGGCGATCGCGTCGTCGACCGTGAAGTGCTTGGCGTGCAGGACCGCCGGCGCGGGATAGAGCCAGATCCTCACCCCCGCCTCGAGCAGGGCCTGGTAGTACGAGCGCTGCGCGTGGTGGACCATGAACTGGTCCGCCTCCGCGTTGACGAACAGCTCGACCTCGACTCCCCGCATCGCGGCGGTCGTCACCGCGTGCAGCAGGGACTCGTCCGGGACGAAGTACGGGCTGGTGATCGAGAGCGTGGACCGGGCCCCGTAGATCAGGTTGTTGAAGAGCCGCAGGTTGTTCTCGGTGACGTATCCGGGGCCGCTGGGCACCACCTGGCAGTCGACGTCACCGGGCCGCTCGGTCACCTCGACCAGCTCGTCGCGGAGGTCCTCCCCGGTCTCGCTGTACCAGTCCGTGGCGAAGACGGTGTCGAGCTGGCGCACCACGGGACCGCGCAGGCGCACCATGAGATCCACCCACTCGCGGCCCAGGGCGTGGTTGCCGGGCTTGTTGTACCCGGGCTCGACGAGGTTCTGCGAGCCGGCCACGCCCACCGTCCCGTCGACCACCAGGATCTTGCGATGGTTGCGCAGGTCGGGACGTCGGTACTGGCCCTTCCACGGGATGATCGGGAGCATCAGCTCCCACTGGATCGGCGAGGCGTCCAGCCGCCGGCGGAACTCCTTGTACCCGGGGATCCCGCGCGAGCCGATGTGATCCAGCAGCAGCCGCACGGCGACGCCGCGCTCGGCGGCCCGCACCAGCTCGTCGAAGAAGGCTCCCGTGCCGGCGTCCCAGGCCGCGATGTAGAACTGCACGTGCACGGCGTGCTCCGCCGCGGCGACCTCCTCGCGCATCGCCTCCATCGTGGAGGCGAAGTCGGGCAGGATCTCGGCCGTGTTGCCCCGGGCCAGGGGCAGCCCGCCGAGGGTGCGGTTCAGGCGGGTCGCCTCGTTCCACTCACCGGCCCCCTCGTCCGGGAGGTCCTCGTGCCGGGAGGAGGCACGCAGGAGGTCGTCGATCTCCTTCTGCCAGGCGCGGCGGCGACGCCCCACCGTCGTGTTCCCGATCAGCAGGAAGCCGGCGATCCCCACCACCGGCAGGGCGAAGACGAGGATCGCCCAGGCCATCGCCGTGGAGGGCTTCCGGTTCCGTGGCAGCACGGTGATGGCCAGGACGCACACCAGGACGTGGAGCACGGCGAGGACGCCGGCGAGCAGCGCGGGCAGGGTGGGGAGCATCGGTCCTCTTCTCGGGTGGTCGGCAGGTGCGGCCGGGAGGACGCACCGGCGGCGGGGAGGCCCGAGTCGGTCGATCGGCCCGCGCCGGGGACCGGCACGCCCCCGGGGCGCGGGCACGGGGAGGATGCCGCGCACGGGCGGCCCCGTCGGGTGCGCCACGACGGAGCGTACCGCCGAGGGCTCCTACTCCGCGGGGTCGGAGTCGTCGGGGATCGTCACGACCTCGAGCACCTCGGCCCCCATGGAGCTGAGCAGGTTCAGCGCTCCCTGCAGCTCCTGCTGGTCCGCGAGATCGCCGGTCAGCGTGGTCGTGGCGCGCTGGGTGCGCTTCAGCAGCTGGGGGAATGCGCTCGCGAAGTCGTCGGAGAGCTCGGCACCGACCCGGATATGCACCTTCGTCATGGACGACACGTCCTTAGCACTGCGTCTCGGTCGACGAGGTCCTCCTCCGCGCGGGGTCCGGCGGCGTGCGCCCCTGGGTCGCATCGGCCCTCGACGAGATCGGTCGTCCGGGTCGCGGATCGCGCCCGGTGCTCCCGACCCTAGAGCGCCGTGGGTCGGAGCACCTCCCGGGAAACGGGCGAGGTCGCGGGAGCGGGCCGGTCGATGTCGGCCCGGCGGGGACGGCCCGCTCTCACCGGAACCGGGTGAGGCGCGGGAGGCAGCGGACCCGTCCAATGAGAGGATGCCGTGGACCGGCGATCCGATCTCACCGTGGGAGGCCCTTCGTGTCGACAGGCAGCACCGCTTCGGAGGAGGGGGCGCGGAGCGGGGATCGCGCCGTCGCCGCCGAGGGGATCGAGGACGACCCCGGTGATGCCGCGGTCTCGACGCTCAGCATCGCCGGCCGCTCCCTCTCCCCCGTGGTCTCCATCCTGGTCGGCTCCGCCGCGCTGATCATCGTGCTCGCCGGTCTCCGGGCCGTCGCCGGGATCGTGGCCCCCGTGTTCCTGGGCCTGATCATCACCATCACGCTGCACCCCCTGCGCACGAAGCTCGAGGGCAGGCGCCTGCCGGGCTGGGCCGTCTCGACGATCATGCTGCTGCTGGCGTACGTGCTCCTCGCGGTGCTGATCTTCGCCCTGCTGCTGTCCATGGCCCAGCTGGCCGCCCTGATCCCCGCCTACAGCGCCGAGCTCCAGGCCTCGGTCGCCTCGATGGGCAGTGCGCTGAGCAGGCTGGGGGTGGATCCGGTCCAGTTCGAGGCGCTCACCTCCTCCCTGGATCCGGCACGCCTCTTCGATGCGGCGATGGCCATCCTCTCGAGCAGCTTCGGACTGGTGGCGAATCTGTTCTTCCTCGCCACCGTGCTGCTCTTCTTCGCCTTCGACACGGATTCGACGCGGCGCGGCCTCCGCTCCGTCGGCCGGCGCCACCTCCGCGGGACGGTCGCGGCGCTCACCAGCTTCGCGCTGGGCACCCGCCGCTACATGCGCGTCTCGACGAACTTCGGCCTGATCGTCGCGGTCATCGACGGCCTGGTGCTCTATGCGCTCGACGTGCCCGGTGCCTTCGCCTGGGCGGTCCTGGCGTTCGTCACCAACTACATCCCCAACATCGGGTTCGTCATCGGGGTCATCCCCCCGGCGCTCATCGCGCTGCTCGACAGCGGCAGCGGCATGATGCTCACGGTGATCGCGCTCTACAGCGTCATCAACTTCGTGATCCAGTCGATGATCCAGCCCCGGGTGGTGGGCGACGCCGTGGGGCTCTCCGCCTCCCTCACCTTCCTGTCCCTGGCCTTCTGGACCTGGCTGATCGGCCCGATCGGCGCCATCCTCGCCGTCCCTCTGAGCCTGCTCACCAAGGCGCTGCTGGTGGAAGTCGATCCGGCGAAGGGCTGGGCGCTGCCCCTCATCGCCGGGAAGCCGTCGGACGACGACCTCGAGGCCGAGGCCGTCCCCGCACCGGGCGGCGATCGCGGACGTGATCCCGAACGCGGGCCGGGCAGCGGCGAGGACACCGGACGCCATGCCCCGGACGGGCAGCGCCGCCCCGACTGACCCGGGCGCGCCCTCCGTGTCGCCGCGAGGCGCCGGACCGCGCGGGCGGCCATCGGCCCCGGCCCCGCCCGTTCCCCGCGGCGTCTCCCACCGTGATCGGGTGAGCCGGTCCACGGCGCCGCGGTGGAGACTGCACGGGACCCTCGTCGCCGATTACCGGGAGCGTCATGTCGATCGTCCTGCTCATCCCCCTGGGCCTCGTGCTGTGCTTCGCCGGCGGGGCCTCGGTCCGGCTCTCCGTCCTGCTCGCCGGCTTCGCGGCCGGCTGGCTCCTCGCCTCGGTGCTCGGTGCCGACACGCTGCTGGCACTCCTGGTGGCCCTGGCCGGGGCCGTCGCAGCGCGCGTCGCGGTCCGCGTGCTGTCCACGTCGGTCTTCGCGGTCGCCGGTGTCATCGTGGGCGCCGTGGTGGGCACCAAGCTCTTCATGATCGTCGGTGGCACCTCCGGCGACTGGGTGCTGGCCTCGCTGATCGTGCCCGTCGCGGCGGCGCTCTGCGGATACCTCACCGCGCGGCTGAAGCTGCCGATGCTCCGCCTCGGCACCGCCGCGGCCGGTGCGGCACTGGTCCTGTCCGGGCTCGGCCGCCTGCGGGCCGACGGCTTCACCCACCTCTGGCGACCCGAGTCCGCGCTCGGGGCCGTCGTCCTGGTGGTCCTGTGGATCGCGCTGACCGAGACGGGTCGACGGGTCCAGGCGCGCAGCGCCCGTCCCGACGACGACGCGCCCGACGCCCCCGCATGAGCGGTGCGCCGGCCCGCCGTGCGAGCAGCACCGCTCACCCGGGACGGGGGAGGCACGAGCGATCCGCTGCACCCAGGATCGACGGGACGTGACCTCACGGTCGAGGGCCGGCACCGGCGTCGGCTCCCGTCTCGCCGGAGCACAGCATCAGGCGCCGCGGCGCCGGAGAGGATGATCCATGTCCGCCAGCCCGAGCCCCGAGGCCCCGACCGCACCGGAGCACGTCGCTCCGCATCGACGCACCGCGCTGGTGGGGGCGAGGATCCTGGGCTGGGCGGTGTACGCCTATCTCGTGGTCACCGAGGTCGTCCTGCTGCTGGGCTTCATCCTCCTGCTGTTCGGGGCGAACGCGAATGCCGGGTTCGTGCAGTGGGCCTACCGGTCGCTGGATCGTGCCATGGAACCGTTCCGCGGCATCTTCTCGGCGATCGAGCTGGGTGAGACGGGGAACCAGGTCGAGTCCGTCCTGGACACCTCCATCCTGTTCGCGATGCTGGTCTACGGCCTCCTCGCCCTGGCGGTCCGTGCCGGCCTCGACGGGCTCACGGGCCGGCTCGTCCGACTGGACCGGATGGATCAGCAGGCCTGGGCCGCGGAGCAGCGCCAGCGCGCATGGCAGGCGGAGCAGCAGCGCCTCCAGGCCGAGCAGCAGCGGTTCCTCGCCGAGCAGCAGCGGATCCAGGCCGAGCAGCTGCGACTGCAGGCACAGGCGACCACGCAGCCCTCGGCCCCCGGCGCGCAGGCCCCGACTCCCGGTCCGGTCCCGCCCCCGGCCGGTCCCCCGCCGGCCTGACCGGCGCGGGCGGCGGCGACCGCTCGTGCTGTCTCCCCCGTCGTGCCGCGGCGCGGGGCCGTCGCGCACCCGGCCCGCACCTCAGAGCAGGTTCAGGCTCCGCGCCCTGGCCAGCGCCTCGCTCCGGCGCGAGACGGCGAGCTTGCCGTAGAGGCTGGAGACATGGGTCTTCACCGTGTTCTCGGAGACGAACAGGGTGCCGGCGATGTCCGCATAGGTCGCGCCGCGGGCGAGCTCGTTGAGCACCTCGCGCTCCCGCGGGCTCAGCGCCGGCGCGACCACCAGGTCCGCCCCCGCCCCGCGGTCACCGTGGCCGGCAGCCGACGGTGCGTACCGCGCCGAGGCGCCCGCGGACCGCTGGGTCGCCGTGGCGAGCTCGGCCAGCCACGGGCTCGCCGCGGCCCCCTCGCGGGCCAGGAGCCGCCGCAGCAGCGGGCCCACCGGGGTGCCGAGGCGCACCCACCCGAAGAACGGAGCGGCGGTACCGCGCACCTCGCTGCTGCGCACCGCCTCGCGCAGCAGCTCCGCCGCGGCCTCCTCCTCGCCTGCGGCGTCGAGCAGCTGCGCCCGGCACACCTGCGCGATCGCACGTGTCGGCGGCTGGTGCGTGATCGCCTCCGCGGCCGCCGCCCCGAAAGCCGCCGTCGCGGCGCTCCGGTCCCCGCCGAGATCCTCGCGCAGGCCCCGCACCAGCGCGGCCTCCCCCGGCAGCTCGAGCTCCCTCAGGCGCGCCTCGAGGGTGCGCAGTCCCTCGCGGTCGGCACCGAGCGCCGCGAGGACGGCGTGCTCGAGGAGCGCGGCGCGCAGGAGATGCGCGGGCAGCTCCTGCTCCGCGACGGGGGCGGGCAGCGGGGAGGACAGGATGCGCTCGCCGTCCACTGGGGTCCCGGCCAGCACGGCGAGGCGGGCGCGCTGCACACAGAGCCAGAAGCTGCCGCAGGGGTCCGCGACGGGCAGCTCCGTCGCGTCGAGCCCTCCGAACGCCGACGGCGCGGTCCGCGGCAGGCCGACCAGGCGGACGATCGATCGCACCAGCTCCGCGCGGTCCCGGGTGAGCGGCGGCCGGGGTCCCGCGATGGTCCCCAGCAGGCGCAGAGCCTCGGCGGCGACATCGCTCGCCGCGCTCTCGCGTCCCCTCATCAGCTGGTTGACGGCGAGCTGCGAGGCCGCGACCGCCGCCAGCTGCACCAAGCCCTGCTGCCGGCACCGCTCGACCGCGCGGCTCAGGTGCCGCTCGGCCGCGGCCAGGTCGCCCGTCCAGTTCTGGGTGGTGCCCAGTTCGGCGAGGAGCAGCGGGTGGAGGACCTGCTGGTCATCGACGCCGGCCTCGAGGGTCGCCGTCGCCCGCTCCACGGCCCGGCCGGGGTGCTCGAGGCTCAGCCGTGAGCGCATCAGGCGCACGCACGAGACGGCGGGTCCATCGTGCCCGCCGTCCTCCGCCGTCCGCGGGACCCGGTGGTCCATCCAGCCCAGCGCCGCCTCGAGGTCCCCCTCCCACCAGCGGTCCAGGGCGACGGCGAACCACGCCTCCGGGTGGGCGTCGACCGCCTCGGGATGGTGCCGCTCGAGGTCGGCGACCGTCCGACCCTCTCCGCGCAGCACGAGCGTCACCCCTTCGGTGGCCAGGAGGTCCGCCGCGCGGTCGATCTCCTGGACGGAGACGAGGCGGTCGACGGCCCGGGAGCCGTCGCCGTGGGAGAGGTCCAGGGCGACGGCGCGGGAGACCGTCGAGCGCGCCTGCAGGGCGTCGACCCCGCCGCGGCGGAGCCGGCGCCGTGCGGCCTCGCGCAGGAGCGGATGGATCCGGAATCTCGACTCGGGTTCGCCGTCGCCCGGAGTCTCCCGCACCGGGTCCTGGGTGCGGGTCACGAGCAGCCCCGTGGCCTCGAGACGGGCCAGGGCGTCGGCGGCGCGCGGGTCACGGGTGAGGTGGACGGCGGTGGCGGTCGTGAGGGTCGGCTCCGCGGCCGCGCACAGGAGCAGGTGACGCTCCTCGGAGCGCAGGGTCGCGAACACCCCGTTGACCAGCTGATCGGTCACGAGGCCGCCGGCCTCGGTGCGGCGCCGGACGTCGGCGGCGGCCGATGGTGAGGAGCTCACCACCCGCGCGGTGAGGACCAGCGGCGCGCACCATCCCTGGGCGGAGGAGCTGATCGCCTCGATCATCGAGGGATCCGATTCCGGCGCATGGGCACGGATCAGGGTCCGGGCCTCCTCCCGATCCAGGCGCAGGAGGTCGCCGCGCAGGCTGGTGCAGTGGCCCAGCAGCTCGGGCACCAGGCGGGTCAGCGGGAGGTCCCAGCGGGCGAGCAGCAGGACGCGCAGCGACTCCGGGACGTCGTGGAGCCGCTCGTCGAGGAGGCTCACGCTCCGGCGGGGCAGCAGATGCGCGTCGTCGATGACCACGCGCCGGGACTCCGGGCCCGGTCCGGGCTCGTCGAGGATCGCGGCCAGCGCGGTGGCGTCGAGGTCGGCGTCGGCATCGATCCAGTGCACGTCCGGCTCGGCCTCCGCGCGCCGCAGCCAGCCCACCGCGCCGAGGGTCTTGCCGGATCCGGCGGGTGCCACGACGGTCGTGATCGCGTGGTCCGCCGAGCGGTCCAGCTGCGCCCACAGCCGGTGCCGGGGCAGATGGTTCCGGGGGAGCCGCGGGATGCCCGTGGTTCTGCGCTGGGTCGTCATCGGCCGCAGGCGGTCCGGGAGGTCGGCCCCGGGGCGCGCCAACGGGCACGAGCTCCGGGGAGGGCGAGGAGGCGACGCGCGAAGCTCATGGTGACCCTTCCTGCGACGATGATTCGCCGAGCAGTGTACGACTCATGACCGTGGCGCGCCGCACATGCCGCGGGCGGCGACGAGGATCAGTCGGCGAAGACGGCGCGCAGCACGGATTCCTGCTCATCGGTGAGGTCGGCGACGACGAGCTCCTCGGGGGCGTGCCTGTCGAGGGCATCGCGCACCGCCTCCCCAGTGGCGCCCGAGGACAGCACGAACAGGGCCGAGGTGCCGGGGGCGACCTGGTCGCGCACCTGATGGATGAAGGAGTCGTCGATGCCGACGTCCGTCAGCGTCCCCGCGATCGCCCGCGGGGCCGTTCCCAGCGCGGCGCCCAGCAGCGGGACGAAGAAGACGAGGCCGAAGAACAGCCCCCAGAACGCGTCGCCCGGCGCATCGCTGCCCGCGAGGCCGGCGGCCCGCGTGGCCCTGGGCCTCCTCTCCCCGGGCTCCCAGGTGACGACGGCGCCGTCGTGCACGGTGATCAGCTCCCGCGCGCTCGCCTCCGCCAGCGTCGAGGCCGCCTCGGCGGCTCCGCCGGGCCTGCCGAACGTCCGGACGGTCAGGGCGGCCTGCGCCATGAGGGCTCCTCGGTGCACGGTCGGACGAGTCCGGGAGGACTCGCGTCCATCCTGCCCGCCGCGGCGCCGCGGCGTCCTCCCCCGATCCCGGTGATCGGGTCCCCGGAGACGCCACGTGCCCCTCGGATCTCCGAGGGGCACGTGGGTGGTGATGGTGGGCGATACTGGGTTCGAACCAGTGACCTCTTCCGTGTCAGGGAAGCGCGCTACCGCTGCGCCAATCGCCCGGGCCGACGCACGGCGCCGGTGGAGGTGGGTACGGGATTCGAACCCGTGTACACGGCTTTGCAGGCCGTTGCCTCGCCTCTCGGCCAACCCACCGCAGATGCTCCCGCACCTCGATGAAACGGCGCTCCCGACAGATCGTCGAGGGCGCCGCTCCCCGGAGCGGACGACCGGATTCGAACCGGCGACCCTCACCTTGGCAAGGTGATGCTCTACCAACTGAGCTACGTCCGCATGAGCAGGATTCGCGGATCCTGTCGTGGGCGATACTGGGTTCGAACCAGTGACCTCTTCCGTGTGAAGGAAGCGCGCTACCACTGCGCCAATCGCCCGAGGCTGTCGTCCGACTCTTCCGAGCGGACTCGAAGAAGCTTACACGAGGTCCGGAGTGCCCGAGGACCACTTCCGGTGTGACCTACGTCGTGCCGATGGGGCGGCCATCGGGCCACCCCATGGGTCACCGCCCGCGAGTCCCACGACCCCTTCACCCGTGACCCCGTCCGCCACCGCCGAGCCCTCCGGACCCTCTCCTCCCGCGCGCTTCCCCCGCGCGGCCGGGCGGAGCGCGCACCCCGCGTGACCTCCGACACTGCAGGCCATCAGCATTTGCTCCCGCGCCGCGGCGGACCTACAGTAGTTCTCCGTCGGCCAGGCCGATGTGCGGACGTAGCTCAGTTGGTAGAGCATCACCTTGCCAAGGTGAGGGTCGCCGGTTCGAATCCGGTCGTCCGCTCCACTCCCCTCCGCGTCGACGACGCACGGGCGATTGGCGCAGCGGTAGCGCGCTTCCCTGACACGGAAGAGGTCACTGGTTCGAACCCAGTATCGCCCACCACGACGAAGGACCCCGGCCGAGCGGCCGGGGTCCTTCGTCGTGCCGGCCCCCGTTACCCTGACCCCATGCAGATCTGGACGGGACAGGCCTACCCCCTGGGCGCTACCTTCGACGGCTCCGGCACGAACTTCGCCCTCTACTCCGAGGTCGCCGAGCGCGTGGAGCTCTGCCTGATCGACGAGGACGGCGCGGAGCGGCGCATCGGGATCACCGAGGTCGACGCCTACGTGTGGCACGTCTACCTCCCCTCCGTCCAGCCCGGTCAGCGATACGGGTACCGCGTCCACGGCCCCTACGATCCCGCGGCCGGGCACCGCTGCGATCCCAGCAAGCTGCTGCTGGACCCCTATGCCAAGGCGATCGCGGGCATGGCGAGCAACCATCCCTCGCTGTACAGCTATTCCTTCGAGGACCCCTCCGAGCGGGCCGCCGAGGACTCGGCCGCGCACACCATGCACTCGGTGGTCGTCTCCCCCTTCTTCGACTGGGGCAACGACCATCCGCCGGCCCACGAGTACCACGAGACCGTCATCTACGAGGCCCATGTCAAGGGCCTGACGATGCTCCACCCGGACATCGACGAGAACATCCGCGGCACCTACGTCGCGATGGGGCATCCGGCGATCATCGAGCACCTCCGCGAGCTCGGGGTCACCGCGGTCGAGCTGATGCCGGTGCACCAGTTCGTCCAGGACGGCCACCTGGTCGAGAAGTGCCTGCGCAACTACTGGGGCTACAACACCATCGGCTTCTTCGCCCCGCACAACGAGTACTCCTACGCCGGCGAGACGGGGCAGCAGGTCCAGGAGTTCAAGCAGATGGTCAAGAACCTCCACGAGGCGGACATCGAGGTCATCCTCGACGTCGTCTACAACCACACCGCCGAGGGCAACCACCTGGGCCCCACGCTGTGCTTCCGGGGGATCGACAACGCCGCCTACTACCGCCTGGTCGAGGACGACCGGGCCCACTACTACGACACCACCGGCACCGGGAACTCGCTGCTGATGCGCACGCCGCACGTGCTGCAGCTGATCATGGACTCGCTGCGCTACTGGGTGAGCGAGATGCATGTGGACGGCTTCCGCTTCGACCTCGCCTCGACCCTCGCCCGGGAGCTGCACGAGGTGGACCGGCTCTCCGCCTTCTTCGACATCATCCAGCAGGATCCGATCATCTCCCAGGTCAAGCTCATCGCCGAGCCCTGGGACCTGGGCGAGGGCGGATACCAGGTGGGCGGGTTCCCGCCGCTGTGGTCGGAGTGGAACGGCCGCTATCGCGACACGGTGCGGGACTTCCACCGCTCCGAGCCCGGTCTGATCGGGGACTTCACCTCGCGCCTCGCGGGAAGCTCGGACCTGTACCAGCACACCGGCCGCACCCCCATCGCCTCGATCAACTTCGTCACCGCGCACGACGGCTTCACCCTGCGGGACCTGGTCTCCTACAACGACCGCCACAACGAGGCCAACGGGGAGGGCGGCCGGGACGGGGAGAGCCACAACCGCTCCTGGAACTCCGGGGCCGAGGGGGCGACCGAGGACGAGGCGGTCCTCGCCCTGCGGGCCCGGCGCGCGAAGAACCTCATGGCCACGCTCCTGGTCAGCCAGGGGGTGCCGATGATCCTCCACGGGGACGAGATCGGCCGCACCCAGGGAGGGAACAACAACACCTACTGCCAGGACGACGAGATCTCCTGGGTGGACTGGGACCTCGATGCCGAGGGCCAGGAGATGCTCCGCTTCACCCGGACGATGATCGCGCTGCGGCAGAGCCATCCGATCTTCCGCCGGCGCCGCTTCCTCCAGGGCGCCGGCGACGGCGAGGACGGATCGCTCCGCGGGGAGGTGGAATGGCTCGGCACCGACGGGGCGCCGATGACGGGCGAGGACTGGAGCACCGCGCAGAACAAGTGCCTGACGATGTTCCTCGACGGCTCGGCGATCCCGGAGCCGAACCTGCGCGGCCAGCGGATCGAGGACGACTCGGCGCTGGTGATGTTCAACGCCTCGGGGAACTCCGTGGACTTCACGTTGCCCCCGGCCGACCACGGCTCCGAGTGGCGCGTGACGATCGGCACCGGCGACACCCTCGAGGTGGGCGCCGCGCTCGCGGCCGGCGCGACGATCTCCCGCCCCGGACACTCACTGCTGGTCCTGCTCCGCCCCCCGATGGACGACACCCCCGACCACCCCGACACCGGGGAGGAGGACGACCCGCCCCTCCGCGCCTGATCCCGGCCCCGGGACGACGGCACGCCAGCGACCAGGAGAGCATCCGACAGTGAGCACCGCATCCGTCCCCCGCCCCACGCCCGCGCCGGGCCCGTCCACGGCCACCGGATCGCAGCGCGCGATCCGTCCGGTGCCGACCTCGACCTACCGGCTGCAGCTCTGCGCCGACTTCACGGCCGACGACGCCGCGGCGGTGGTGCCGTACCTCGAGCGCCTCGGCGTCGGCCACCTCTTCTGCTCCCCGGTGCTCCAGGCCTCCCCCGGCTCGACGCACGGGTACGACGTGGTCGACCACACGCGGATCGGCGCGGAGATCGGCGGTGAGCAGGCCCTGCGCCGGCTCGCCGAGACCGCCCATGCCCACGGCATGGGCCTGGTCGTGGACGTGGTGCCCAACCACATGGCGATCCCGACCCCCATCTGGCACAACCGCGCCCTGTGGTCGGTGCTCCGCGACGGCCCCGCCTCGCCGTTCGCGTCATGGTTCGACGTGGACCTCTCCACCGAGCGGTCCGTGCTGGTGCCGGTGCTGGCCCGTCCCGTCGGTGCGGTGCTGTCCGACGGCGAGATCCGTCTCGACCAGGAGGAGATCCCGCAGCCGGACGGCACCGTCGCCCGGGAGACCGTGGTGCGCTGCGGGGAGCACGTGCTCCCGGTGACCGGCGGCACCGAGCACCTGGGGATCGCGGACCTGCTGGATCGGCAGTGGTACCGCCTGGCGTACTGGAAGGTCGCCGACGAGGAGCTGACCTACCGCCGCTTCTTCGACGTGGACACCCTCGCGGCGATCCGCGTGGAGGAGTCCGCGGTGTTCGAGGCGACCCACGCGACCCTGCTGCGCCTGCAGGCCGAGGGGGTCGTCGACGGCTACCGCATCGACCACCCCGACGGACTCGCGGATCCGCGCGGCTACCTCCGCGCCCTGGAGCGTGCCACGGGCGGAGCCTGGACCGTGGTCGAGAAGATCCTCGCGGGCGAGGAGCACCTGCCCGGGGACCTCCCCTGTGCGGGCACCACCGGCTACGACGCCCTCTGGCGGGTGGGAGGGCTGTTCCACGATCCGCACGGGGCGCTGGGGCTGACCCACCTGTGGCAGCGCCGCACCGGGGACCTGCGGCCCTTCGAGGAGGTCGCCGAGGCCTCGACGGACCTGGTCGTCTCCACCAGTCTCTGGGCGGAGATCGAGCGCCTCACCGCGCTGATCCACCGCATCTGCCAGGAGGACATCCGGCTGCGGGACACCACCCGGCGCAACATCCAGAAGGTCGTGATGGCGCTGCTGAGCGGGATGGACCGCTACCGCGCCTACATCGTGCCCGGCGAACCGGCGCCCGGCGGCGAGCGCGCGGTGATCGCCCAGGCCGCCGCCCGGGCCCGGCGGCGGCTCGGCGAGGACGAGGACCTGGTGGCGACCCTCGAGCTGGTGGAGTCGCTGGTCTGCGGCGACGAGGTGGGCAGCGCGGGCCGTCGCCGCAGCGCGGAGCGCGACGAGGTGGTGGTGCGCTTCGGCCAGACCTGTCCCCCGGTCCACGCCAAGGGGCTCGAGGACACCGCCTTCTACCGCTACAGCCGCTTCCTGCCCGTCACCGAGGTGGGGGCGTCCCCCGAGCGGATCGGGGTCGAGCCGGACGAGCTCCACGCGCATGCGGCGGACATGATGCTCACCCACCCGGACTCGATGACCACCCTGTCCACGCACGACACGAAGAGGAGCGAGGACGTGCGCGCCCGGCTCAGCGTGCTCACCGAGCAGAGCGCGGCCTGGGCGCTGACGGTCCAGGACCTGGACCGCGCCACCGCGGCGGAGCGCGGCGAGCGCATCGA
Organism: Brachybacterium sp. YJGR34; assembly: GCF_003347015.1. GTDB lineage: Bacteria > Actinomycetota > Actinomycetes > Actinomycetales > Dermabacteraceae > Brachybacterium. The sequence goes on along the minus strand of NZ_PNFB01000021.1, from coordinate 31,676 downwards.
CGGCGGGATCGAGCTGCTGCTGTGGCAGACCCTCGCCGGCTGCTGGGACCTGCCGGGGGCCGCCGCCGGGCGGATCACGCCGGAGCGCCTGGACGACTATCTGCGCAAGGCGATGCGCGAGGCCAAGTCCGTCACCACCTGGACCGAGCAGGACGCCGACTACGAGCACCAGGTGCTGGCACTGGGCCGCGCCGCCCTCGCCTCGCCGGAGGTCGACGAGATCCTCACCGAGCACACCCGGCGCACCCTGACCGGCCAGCGGGCCGCGATCCTCGGCCAGAAGCTCGTCCAGCTCACGATGCCCGGCGTCCCGGACGTGTACCAGGGCAACGAGACGGTGGACCTGTCCCTGGTGGATCCCGACAACCGCCGCCGGGTCGATCACGCCGCTCAGGCGGCGCGGCTGCACCGGATGATCGAGGGCGCCGGACCGGACGGGATCGGGGACGAGAAGCTGTGGCTCACCCATCGCGCGCTGACGCTGCGCCGGCGCCGCCCGGAGCTGTTCCAGGGGCGCGAGGCGTCCTACCGCCCGCTGCCCACCACCACGGGACATGCCGTCGCCTTCGGCCGCGCCGTCGGCGAGGGTCCGCTGGAGGTGATCACCGTCGTGACGCGGCTCGCCCTGGGCCTGGCACAGCGCGGCGGCTGGGGCGCGTCGTGGATCGCCCTGCCCGAGGGCCGCTGGCGCGATCTGCTGGGCGGCGCGGAGGTCGACGGCGGACGGCTCGCGCTCGAGGATCTGCTGGACCACTGGCCCGTCGCGCTGCTGGTGCAGGCCGAGGACGACCCGCAGGACCCGCGATGACGACCGCTCCCGTCCCCGCGCGGGACTACGGCCGGTACGAGGTCTGGGCGCCGGCGGCCACCGAGGTCGCGCTCCGGGTCGACGGGCGGGTGCACTCCATGGCGCCCGCCGGCGACGGCTGGTTCACCCTGGACGAGGTCCCCGCCCGGCCCGGAGCGCGCTACGCGTTCCGGCTCGACGGGGGCGAGCTCTGGCTGCCCGATCCGCGCTCCCTGTCCCAGCCGGACGGGGTCCACGGCGCCAGCGAGGTCGTCGACCCCCGCCTCCTGCGCGGGACCACGCCCTGGCCGGGCCGCTCCCTGCGCGGGGCGGTCCTCTACGAGCTGCACGTGGGCACCTTCACCCCCGGCCCGGACGGCGCCGGGGGCACCCTGGACTCCGCGATCGAGCGCCTGGGCGATCTGGTGGCCCTCGGCGTGGACGCGGTGGAGCTGATGCCGATCGCCACCTTCCCCGGCCGCCGGGGCTGGGGCTACGACGGGGTGGGGCCGTATGCCACCCATGCCGCCTACGGGGGTCCCGCCGCGCTCGCGCGCTTCGTGGACGCCGCCCATGCCCGCTCCCTGGCCGTCGTGCTCGACGTGGTCCACAACCACCTGGGCCCCGCGGGGAACTACCTGGGCCTGTTCGGCCCGTACTTCACCGACGCGCATCACACCCCGTGGGGCTCGGCGGTGAACCTCGACCAGCCCGGTTCCCGGGAGGTGCGGGACCTGCTCCTGGGCAGCGCGCGCCAGTGGCTGGTCGACGTGGGGGTCGACGGCCTGCGCCTGGATGCGGTGCACGAGCTGCACGACGACTCCTCGCCGCACGTCCTGGCGGAGCTCGCCGATGCGGTCTCGACCTGGGAGGAGGAGACCTCCCGTCCGCTGACCCTCATCGCGGAGTCCGACCGCAACCAGCCCCGCACCGTGACGCCGACGGCGGCCGGCGGACTGGGCATGGACATGCAGTGGGCCGACGACGTCCACCACGGGGTGCACGCCTGGGTCACCGGGGAGCGCTCGGGGTACTACGGCGACTTCGGCAGCGCCGCGGTGCTCGCGATCGTGCTGCCCCGGATCTTCCTCCACGCCGGCACGTACTCCTCCTTCCGGGGCCAGGTGTGGGGCGCGAAGGTGGACCCCGACTCGCCGCACTACGACGGGCACTCCTTCGTGACCTTCCTCCAGGACCACGACCAGGTGGGCAATCGGGCCGCCGGGGACCGGATCCATCACGGCCTCTCCCCCGCCCGGCACGCCGCGGCGTGCGCCCTGGTCCTGCTGGGACCCGGCACCCCGATGCTCTTCCAGGGCGAGGAGTGGGCCGCCTCGACGCCCTTCGCCTATGTCACCGACCACGACGAGGAGCTGGGCGCACGGGTCAGCGCCGGCCGGATCGAGGAGTTCGCGGCGATGGGCTGGGCCCAGGAGGTCCCCGACCCCCAGGACCCGGCGACCTTCACGGCCTCGATCCTGCGCCACGAGGAGAAGGAGGCGGCCGAGCACGCCCGGATGCTCCGCTGGTACCGCACCCTGCTCGCCCTGCGCCGTGAGCGGAGCGACCTGGGCGAGGGGGACCTCCGGCGCACGCGCGTGCGCGTCCTCGCCGAGGAGACGGTGCTGCTGGAGCGCGGCGCGCACGCCGTCCTCGCCCATCGGGGGCCCGGCCCCTGCACCGCCGCGCTCGGAGCGCAGGAGCTGCTGGCGGCCTTCGGGGCGGTGCACCTCGACGCCCACGGCACGGTCCACATGGCCGACGCGGGTGCCGCCGTCCTCCGACTCGGCACAGAATGACCTGTTCAGCCCCCGACGGAGAGGACCCCATGAAGATCGTCATCACGGATCTGGACCAGGAGCGCACCACCGAGGAGCAGGCCGTCGCCGACGCGACCGGTGCCCAGCTGGTCCGCGAGCAGGCGCTCACGGAGGAGGAGGTGATCGCGGCCGCCCAGGGGGCCGATGCGCTCGTGGTGCAGTACGCGCCCATCACCCGCGCGGTGCTCGAGGCCCTGCCCACGGTGCGGGCCGTCGGCCGCTACGGCGTCGGCGTCGACACCGTCGACGTCAAGGCGGCCACCGCGCTGGGCGTCGCCGTGTGCAACGTCCCCGACTACGGCACCGAGGACGTCTCCGACCACGCCGTCGCGCTCGCCGCCTCCCTCTCCCGCGGCATCGTGGAGCTGGACCGGAGCCTGCGGGCGGGGACCTACTCGCTGGCTCCGGTGAAGCCCCTGCACCGGATGAGCACCCGGACCTTCGGGGTGATCGGCCTGGGACGGATCGGCTCGGCCACCGCCCGCAAGGCGCGGGCGCTCGGCTTCACGGTCCACGGCAGCGATCCGATGATCGCCCCCGGCACCACCACCGCCGACGGCATCGCCGTGCGCACCCTCGAGGAGGTGCTCGCCGGCTCCGACGTGCTCAGCGTGCACGTCCCGCTCACGGAGCAGACCCACCACCTGCTGAACGCGGGGACCATCGCGCAGATGCGGCCCGGGTCGCTGCTGATCAACACCAGCCGCGGCGGGGTGGTCGACACGGCCGCTGTGGTCGACGCGCTGGAGACCGGTCACCTGCGCGGAGCGGGCCTGGACGTGTTCGAGACCGAGCCGCTGCCCGCCGACAGCCCGCTGCGTCAGTGCCCGACGGCCGTGCTGACGCCGCACGCCTCCTGGTACAGCGAGGAGTCGGAGACCGAGCTCAAGCGCCGCGTGGTGGAGAACCTCGTCGAGGTGCTCGCCGGCCGCACCCCGCGCAACATCCTCAACCCCGAGGTGCTCCCCGGCGGGTCCGGCGGCTGAACGAGCCGGCGGGCGCTCCGGGGCCGGGCACGGCGCAGCCCGCGGGCCGGAGTGCGGCCCGCGGGCTGCGTCGGTCCTGCGGGTTCCTCAGAACAGCTGGATCAGCCCGTAGATCCCCAGCACGATGACGAAGGCCACCACGGACTCGATGGCCTGCTGCACGGTCCAGGTCTTCAGCGTGGTCTTGACGTCCATCCCCAGCAGTCGTCCCACCAGCCAGAAGCCGGAGTCGTTGACGTGGCCGGCGAACACGGAGCCGGCGGCGGTCGCCATGACGATGCAGGCGAGCTCGAGCGATCCGGCGTCGGAGGCCAGCACAGCCGGAGAGATGAGGGCGGCCGCGGTGGTCAGGGCGACGGTCGCGGAGCCCTGCGCGAGGCGCATGGCCATCGCGATGAGGTAGGCCGCGAAGATGATCGGGATGCCCGCCGCGGCGAGCGAGTTCTCGATCGCGTCGCCGATCCCGGTCGCACGCAGCACGCCGCCGAACATGCCGCCGGCGCCGGTGATGAGGATGACCGAGCACACCGGGCCCAGGGCCTTCTCCATGGTGGCCTCGATCGCGGTGCCCGAGCGTCCACGGCGGAAGCCGAACATCACCACGGTCACCAGCGCGGTGATGAGCAGCGCGAACGGGGTCTCGCCGACCATCCGCAGGGCGTGGACCCACCCGGCCTCGGCGTCGAGGACGCCCGAGCTGGCGAGGGTGTTCAACCCGGTGTTGAGCAGGATCAGCAGCAGCGGCAGCACCAGCACGAAGACGACCTGCCACGGCGCCGGCGGGTTCTGGACGGTCTTCGCCTCGTCGGCCGTGCCGAACAGGTCCGGGACCGGGAGGTCATACTTGCGGGCCACGTGCTTGCCCCAGAGGTGGCCGGAGACGAACCAGGTCGGGAAGGCGAGCAGGAGGCCGAGGATCATCACGACGCCGACGTCGGCCTGCACGAACTCCGCGGCGGCGACCGGGCCGGGGTGCGGCGGCACGTAGACGTGCATGATCGACAGGGCGGCGGCCACGGGGAAGCCGAAGGCGATGACATTGCCGCTCAGGCGCCGGGCCACGGCGTAGACGATCGGGATCATGAGCACGAAGGCCGCGTCCATGAAGATCGGGAAGCCGATGACCAGCGAGGTGACGCCGAGCGCGAAGGGGGCCCGCTTCTCGCCGAAGAGGCGGACCATCGCCTCGGCCAGGGCGCGGGCGCCGCCTGAGGACTCGACCAGAGAGCCCAGCATCGCACCGAGTGCGACCAGGAGCGCCACGCCGCCCAGGGTGCCGCCGAAGCTCTCCACGAGCGTGGGCACCACGTACTGCGCCGGCACGCCCGCGGCGAGCGCGGTCAGCGCGCTGACCAGGATGAGGGCGAGGAAGGCGTGCAGCTTGAATCTGATGACCAGGAACAGCAGCAGCAGCACCGCGGCGACGGCCAGGCCCATCAGGCCCCCGTCACCGAGCCAGCTGGTCCATCCGGTCTCTTCTACCCATTCCATGCGTCGGGGTCCTCCTCATCGAGTGCGAGCCGTCCCTCGGCTCCGGGTCGTGCTGGTGGTGCTGGTGGTGCCGTGGTCAGAGGTGCCGGGGCGGCACCGCGCTCACCATTCGGCGAAGGAGCCGTCACGGTGGCGCCAGATCGGATTGCGCCAGCGGTGGCCCTCGGCGGCGCGCTCGCGCACGTACTCCTCGTCGACCTCGATCCCCAGGCCGGGGCCGTCGGGGATGGTGACCATGCCGTCGACGTAGTCGAAGACCGTGGGGTCCGTGACGTAGTCCAGGAGGTCGTTCGAGGTGTTGTAGTGGATCCCGAGGCTCTGCTCCTGGATCACCGCGTTGTAGGCGCCGGCATCGATCTGCAGGCACGTGGCCAGGGCGATCGGCCCCAGCGGGCAGTGCAGCGCGAGGGCGACGTCGTACGCCTCCGCCATCGCGGCCATCTTGCGGGTCTCGGTGATGCCGCCCGAGTGGGAGGGATCGGGCTGCAGGATGTCCACGGCGCCCGAGGCCAGCACGTCCTTGACGTCCCAGCGGCTGAACAGCCGCTCCCCGAGCGCGATCGGGGTGGGCGTCGAGCGCAGGGTGTCGAGCACCCCGGAGAGGTTCTCGGAGAGCACCGGTTCCTCGATGAACATCAGGTGGAAGGGCTCGAGCTCCTTGATGAGCACCTTCGCCATCGGGGCGTGGACCCGGCCGTGGAAGTCGACCGCGATGCCGAAGTCCTCGCCCACGGCGTCCCGGATGGTGGCGACGTTCTCCACGGCGCGGGTGACGGTGGCCCAGCTGTCGATGAACTGCACCTCCTGGGTGCCGTTCATCTTCACCGCACGGAAGCCGCGATCCCGCGCCTCGAGGGCCTGGGCGGCCGTGTCCTCGGGACGGTCCCCGCCGATCCACGAGTAGACGTCGATGCGGTCGCGCACCCGGCCGCCCAGCAGCTGGTGCACGCTCATCCCGGCCGCCCGGCCCTTGATGTCCCACAGCGCCTGGTCGATCCCGGCCAGCGCGCTCATGAGGATCGGGCCGCCGCGGTAGAAGCCTCCGCGGTACATCACGGTCCAGAGGTCCTCGATCTGGGCGGGATCCCGACCGATCAGCAGGTCCGAGAGCTCCTCGACGGCGGCGGCGACGGTCGCGGCGCGCCCCTCGACGACGGGCTCCCCCCAGCCGACGATCCCCTCGTCGGTCTCGATCCGCACGAAGCACCAGCGCGGCGGGACGAGGAAGGTGGTGACGTCGATGATCTTCACAGCGCGCCCCCCGCCCGCCGCGCGGCCGCGGCGGCGCGGACCAGGTCGGCGGCGATCGCGCCGACCTCCTCGGCGCTGCGCCCCGGGGTGTAGAGGAAGGAGCCGATCCCCGCGCCGTCGGCCCCGGCCTCCAGCCACGGGCCGAGGGTCTCGGTGGTGATCCCGCCGACGGGCAGGAAGGCGGTCCCCTCGGGCACCACGGCGGACCAGGCGCGCAGCAGCGGGATGCCGGCGGCGTCGGCGGGGAAGATCTTCAGGTGCCGGGCCCCGGCGCGCAGCGCGGCGAAGACGTCGGTCGCGGTCGCGACTCCCGGGTAGGGGGTCATGCCGAGCTCGATGGAGCGGGCGATGATCTCCGGGTCGGTGTTGGGGGCGACGACGATCCGGCCGCCGGCCTCGGCGACCCGCGGCACGTCCGCGGGGTCGACGACGGTGCCGGCGCCGACCTCGGCCGAGTCTCCGCACTGCTCGGCGAGCAGGCGGATGGACTCGAAGGGCCGGGGCGAGTTCAGGGGCACCTCGAGGCGGGTGATGCCCGCCGCGAGCAGCGCCGCTCCCACGGCGGGAGCCTCGGCGGGGGTGATCCCCCGCAGGATGGCGACGAGCTGGGGTGGGTCGGTGGTCATGCCGGGGTCCTTCCCTCGGTGCGGGACATGGGGTGGCCTGCGGGGCGGCGGTGCTGCCCGCGATGATGCGCAGGGGTCATCGTGCCAGGTAGCCGCCGTCCACGGGCAGGACCGCGCCGTGGACGTACTCGGCGCCGTCGCTGGTGAGGAACAGCACCGTCCCGGCGATGTCCTCCCCGCGACCCCAGCGCCCGGCGGGGATCCGGCCGACGATCTCGGCGTTGCGCACCGGGTCCTCCTGCAGCGAGGTGTTGAGCTCGGTGGCGATGAACCCGGGGGCGACGGCGTTGACGGCGACGCCGCGGCCCGCCCATTCGTTCGCGACCGACTTCGTCAGCTGTGCGACCGCCCCCTTGGAGGCGGCATAGGCGGAGGCGTTGAGCCCGCCGAAGAAGGAGAGCATCGAGGCGACGGTGATAATGCGGCCGTGGCCACGCTCGAGCATCGGCCGGCCCAGCTCCTGGGTCAGCTGCACCACGGCATCGAGATTCACCTGCATGACCTGTGAGAACTCCTCGAGGGGGAAGTCCTCGAAGCGGTGTCGGAGGTTGATGCCGGCGTTGTTGACCAGGATGTCGACCTCGTGCTCGGCCAGCACCTGCGCCGCGACCTCGGACCGGGCGGCGGGATCGGAGAGGTCCACGCTCACGCAGGTGTGACCGGGGCCGAGCGGCTCGGTGCCGCGCTGCAGGCCGATCACCGAGGCGCCGGAGGCCAGCAGCGCCTCGGTGATCGCGCGGCCGATGCCGCGGGTGGAGCCGGTGACCACGGCGGTGCGGCCGCTGAGGTCGACATGGAGGGGGCCGGAGGCGGGCATGGCGTTCCTTCGTTCTCGGGGGTCGAGGTGCGGGAGCGGTCGGTCAGTGGATGTGGGAGCCGCCGTTGACGTCGAGGGTGACCCCGGTGAGGTAGCCGCCGTCGCGGCCCAGCAGGTAGTGGATCGCCCCGGCGACGTCGTCGACGGTGCCGACGCGCCCCACCGGGAGCTCCTGCAGCAGGACCTCCTTGCGCTCGTCGCTCAGGCGCCCGCCCATGATGTCGGTGTCGATCGAGCCGGGGGCGACGGAGTTGGCGGTGATGCCGTACTCGCCGAGCTCCCGCGCCCAGGTCTTGGCGAAGCCCAGCAGGGCCGCCTTGGAGCCCGAGTAGGCGGCACGGCCGTAGACGCCGCCGCCCCGCTCCGCGGAGGCGCTGGAGACGTTCACGATCCGCCCCAGGCTGTGGCGGCGGAAGATCGTCACGGCCTCCCGGGTGATGAAGAAGGTGCCGTGGACGTTGACGTCGAACACGCGCTTCCACTCCTCGGTGCTCACCTCGGTGAAGGGTGTGGGCGAGGAGATGCCGGCGTTGTTGACCACGCCCACCAGCTGCGGGAGCTCGGCGTCGATGCGCGCGACGGCCTCGATCACCTGCTGCTCGTCGGCGATGTCGACCCCGAGGCCGAGGGCCGGCACGCCGTGCTGCGCGGAGATCTCCCCGGCCACCGCCTCCGAGGCGGCGGCATCGAGGTCGAGCACCGCGACCGCCCATCCCTCGCGGGCCAGCCGGTGCGCGGTGGCGCGGCCGATGCCGCGCTCCGAGGCGGCGCCGGTGATCAGCGCGGTCGGCTGGACGGGGAAATCGGAGGCGGGGTACGGGGTCAGCGCCATGGGGTGCTCCTGAGCGGTGATCGACGGTGGGGTCGGAGGGAGCGGAGGCGCGGCCGTCGGTGCGGGCCGCGCTGCCCGCCGGGAATAAAATACGATTCCGAGGGTATCGTCGTCCACCCCGGATGTGAAGGAGCTCCCATGGATCTGGCACGCTGCGCCGTCATCGGCCTGGGCCCGATGGGCCACCCCGTCGCGGCCACCCTGCTCGAGGCCGGCATCGACCTCGTGGTGTGGAACCGCACCCCCTCCCGCGGCGACGACCTGGTCGCCGCCGGCGCGCGGCGCGCCGCGACGCCCGCCGAGGCCGCCGCGGAGGTGATCCTCTCCGTGCTGCCGGACGTGGCGCAGCTGCGCGCACTGCTGGATGCGCCGACCCGGGCCGCCTGGGGCGCGGCCGGGGCCCGACTGGTGATCCTCTCGACCACCGGCCCCGAGCAGGTGGTCGCCCTCGCCGAGGAGCTCGCGCCCGATGGCATCGCGGTCGTGGACGCGCCGGTCTCCGGCGGCGTCGCCGGGGCCGCCGCCGGCACCCTGTCGATCATGGTGGGCGGCGCCGAGGAGGACGTCCGCGCGGTCCGGCCCGTGCTGGAGATCGCCGGCGGGACGGTGCTGCACCTGGGCCCGTCGGGCAGCGGCGCCGTCGCGAAGCTGTGCAACCAGATCGTCGTGGGCGGGACGCTCGCCGCGCTCGCCGAGGCCTTCGCCCTGGCCCGCCGCAGCGGCCTGCGCCCCGAGCAGCTCGCCGCCCTCCTCGAGGGCGGCCTCGCCCGCTCCGAGGTGCTCGCCCAGAAGCGGGAGAAGCTGCTGGGGCGGGAGTACGCGCTCGGCGGCTCGACGGACAACCAGGTCAAGGACCTGCGCTACGCGTCGACCGCCGCCGAGGGGGTCGATCTGCCCGCGCGGCTGCTCCCGGCGCTGCTCGCGCTGTACTCCGAGGCCGTCGAGGCCGGGGACGGGCAGGCCGACCACGCCGTGATCCAGGAGCTGTACCTCGAGGACACGGAGCGCTCCCGGTCCTAGCCGCCCAGCGCGCGCTGCGTCACGGCGCGGACGTGCTCGCGCATCGCCGCCCGGGCCCCGTCCGCGTCCCCCGCCACGAGCGCCTCGAGCACGCGGCGGTGCTCGGCGACGGACACCTCCGCGTCGTCCACCCCCGCCTCGCCGAAGCGGCGGAAGCGCAGCGTGTGCACGGGGATCGCCTCGACGGCCGCGGCGAGATAGGGGTTGCGGGAGGCCGTCGCGATCTCGGCGTGGAAAGCATGGGAGTGCTGGAGATACCCCTCGTACTCGCGGAAGCGGGCGCCGACGCCGGCCTCCGCGGTGCGGGCCAGGACCGTCGCGAGGCTCTGGTGCTCCGCAGCGGTGGCGCGCTCGGCGGCGAGCGCGGCGGTCTCGGGCTCGAGCAGGAGCCGAGCCTCCCCCATCGCCCGGACCTGCTCGTCGTCGGGCGGCTGGGTGACCACGAAGCCGCGCATCGGGAGGTACTCCACGAGCCTCTCCCCGGTCAGCAGGTGGAGCGCCTCGCGCACGGGCGTCGCGCTCATCCCCAGCTCCCCGGAGAGCGCGGCGATGCGCAGCGGGGTGCCCGGGCGGAGGGTGCCGTCCATGATCCTCCCGGCGAGCGCGCGCCGGGCCTGCTCGGAGCGGGAGCGCGGCGCGGGGTCCGCGGCGCCCTCCACCGCACCGGTGGTGCTCACGCGCTGGGCTCCGCCGCCGTCTCCTCGGTCGCCGCCGGGTCGGTCGCCCGCACGTCGTCGGCCACGGCCGCCGAGCGAGCGAGGCGGCGTCCGTCGTCCGCGAGGGAGGCCAGGCGCGACAGCGCGCGGAAGTACTTCTTGCGGTAGCCGCTGCGCAGGAGCTCCTCGGAGAAGAGGTCCCCGACCACGCGGGGGCCGTCGTCCGCACCGGCGTCCCCCGGGGCCGAGGAGACCAGCACCGGGACCTCGCGGTCGTAGAGACGATCCACGAGCACCACGAAGCGCAGCGCGTCGTGGTGCTGCGCGAGACCGTGCAGGCCCGTCACGTGCGCCGTGGGCACCTCGTCGATGAGCGCGCCGTAGCGCGAGGGGTGGACCGTGGTGAGGTGGGCGAGCAGCGCGTCGAAGTCGTCGAGGGTCGCGCCCTCCTGCGCCGCGGCGTGCGCGCGCACCTCGTGGTCCGGCAGGGCGACGATCTCGGTCACCCCGCCGCGGCGCCGGTAGTCCTCGCCGTCGATCCGCAGCACCTCGAAGCGCTCGGCCATCGCCTGGATCTCCCGCAGGAAGTCCTGGGCGGCGAAGCGTCCCTCGCCGAGCGCGTCGGGCAGCGTGTTCGAGGTCGCGACGATCGCGACCCCGCGGTCCGAGAGCTCGCGGATCAGACGGGTCATCAGCAGGGTGTCCCCGGGATCGTCGAGCTCGAACTCGTCGATGCACAGCAGCACCGACTCCGCCAGCAGATCCACAGCCCGCTGGAAGCCGAGGGCCCCGACGAGATCCGTGTACTCCACGAAGGTGCCGTAGACCCGCTGCCCCCGGGTCGCGTGGAACAGCGAGGTGAGCAGGTGGGTCTTGCCCACGCCGAAGCCGCCGTCGAGGTAGATGCCCCGGGCCGGGGCCGGCTTCCGCCGCCACCGCGCCAGGAGGCCGCCCGCGCGCGGCCGGTCGAGCGCCGCGGCGAAGGCGGTGACATGGTCCTTGGCCTGCTGCTGGGACGGGAAGGCCGGATCGGGGACGTAGTTGTCCAATCGCGCCCGGGAGAACCGTGGTGGCGGCACGAGGTCCGCGAGCAGGCGCTCGAGGGTCGGTGCGGGCCGGCGGTCGCTGAGGGCGGAAGTCACGCGGGCCAGTGTAGTTGCGCCCGGCTCGCCGCTCCGGCGGGCGCCTGTCGCGCCGCGCGGTCGATGCGCGAGGATCAGGGGTGGACGGGCCGCCCGGACGCCCGCGCACCCCTGAGAGAGGACTGACGTGCATCTGCTGCTGGCCGACGGCGCCGTGCTCGACCCGCCCCGGACCCTCCCCGCCGACGCCGAGGGCGCCCGGCGCCTGGCCGAGCTCTATGCCTTCCCGACGCCCGGGACGTCGGGCGTGCACGTGCGCGCGATGATGAACACCACGATCGACGGCGCCGTCGCGGGCGCCGACGGCACCAGCGGCTCGCTGCGCAACCCGGAGGACTCCTTCGTCTTCGGGGTGCTGCGGGCTCTGGCCGACGTGGTCCTGGTGGGCGCGCAGACCGTGCGGGAGGAGGACTATCGGCGGCCGCTGGGGCGAGCGGACCTGCTGGAGCCGTCCCGTCGGCCCTCCGGCGCCTCCCGCCCCGCCCTGGCGATCTGGTCCCGCAGCGGCGAGCTGCCGGCGACCGTGGAGCCGGACTGGCCGACCTTCCTGATCACCCCGCCCGAGCACGCCGCGGCGGCCGCGCGGCGCTCCGGCCTGCCCGCGGCGCAGATCCTGCCCGCCCGGTCGGTCGCCGAGGCCCTGCAGCAGCTGGCCGCACGGGGGCTGCGGGCGGTCCAGGCCGAGGGCGGCCCCGCGTCGCTGGGCCGGCTCGCCGCCGCCGGGGCGCTCGACGAGCTGTGCTTCTCGACCACGCACCGCACCGTCGGCGGCGCCTCCTCCCGGGTGCTCCACGGTGCGGGGCACGAGCAGCGGTGGGAGCTGGTCTCGCTGCTGGCGGGGCAGCATGCCACGATCTCCCGCTATCGGCGCGCCTGAGGTGCCGTCCGACGCTCCCCGCCGCGGCGGGGGCCGCCTCAGAGGCGCAGGCCGATGGACCCCGCGAGCGCCGGGGAGGCGGGATCGCGCACGGGCACCCGGAGCGTGCTCGGGTCCACGTCCAGCTCGAGCTCGCGGATCAGGTAGTCCGCGAGCAGCCGCTCGTAGCGCGCCGGATCCCGGTTCCACTCCCGCGTGTGCGAGGCCCCCTCGAAGGGGACGAACTCGACCGTGTCCGGGCGCAGTGCGGCGAGCTGTCTGCTGGGTCCCGGCGGGACCGTCTCGTCATCGAGCGCGTGGAACAGCAGGGTGGGGTGCGCGAGGTGCTCCGCGTAGTGCGCCGGGGTCATCTCCCCCAGTGCGAGCGGTTCGTGCAGGCGCACCATCCGGGCCCCGAAGGACGAGGTCATCATCCACAGCGCGAGCCGGCGCATGGGCGCCGGCGCCTTGAGCGCGGTGGCGTGGTAGAAGAGGATGTCCTGCCAGTCCACGGCCGGGGAGTCCAGCACCAGTGCGACGATGCGCTCACGGTGCGCGGACCGCACCGAGGTGCGCAGCGCGATGCCGCCGCCCATCGACCAGCCCACCAGGAGGATGCGCCGGGCGCCGTGGGCGAGGGCGTACTCGATCGCCGCCTCGGCGTCCTCCCACTCGTCGGCGCCGAGGTGATGCATGCGGTCGGCCGAGGGCGGCGCACCGGAGTCGTTGCGGTAGGTGATCGCCAGGCTGGTCAGGCCCAGGCGGTGCAGCAGCGGGATCACCCGCAGCGCCTCGCCCCGGGCGGACCCGTGGCCGTGGATGAGGATCGCCCAGGTGTCCGCCGCCGACGGGGTCGTGCCCGGGGACGGCTCGGGGCGCACCAGCCAGGCGGGCATGTGGCCCACCGGCGAGTCGATGTCGACCTCCTCGGTCTCCAGGCCGTGCGCCGTCGACGGGGTGCCCGCCCAGAAGAAGCCGTTCGTCGCCGCCTTCGCCACCTGCAGCGGGTTCTCGGTGTCGCGCGCCAGCAGCGGCCGGGAGACGGTGGTGGGCGTGGGATGGGCGTCGACGGGTCCGAGGCGGACGTGGACGGCTCCGGCCGACTGCCGCAGCGCGAGGACCCCGCCGCGGCGCGAGGTCCTGGTGTCCTCCAGATGCACCCGGTCCTCGTGGACGGCGCGCACGGGCAGGTCCGCTCGCTGGCGCAGGCTCTCCCGCGGCACCAGCGGGAGGCGCGCCATCACGCGGGCGCCGACGGTCAGGAGCCCTGCGCTGAGGGCGAACGCCGAGGCGGCGCCCGCGGCGCCGTAGATCCCCACGACAGGCCATCGCGCCTGGTCAGGACGGCTCGGAAGCGAGTCGAGGAGGCGGGTGAGGCCGGTGGTCGAGCGGTTCCGGGCGGGGTCGCGCGTCATACTGCGCATCCTATCCGCGCACTAGGATCGAGGCTGTGAACGCTCGTGTTCACCGCTCGTGCTCCGGCACGTCCTGCTGTGCGAGGCGGCGCGCTGCGCCGCAGATCGGAGGCCCCATGTCCACCGAGCCCATCGGCACCCGTCCCTACCCCGTCGCGATCAGCGCCGAGGAGTGGCGTCGCCGCCTCTCCCCCGCCGAGTTCCAGGTGCTGCGCGAGGGCGGCACCGAACGGCCCGGCACGGGCGAGTACGAGGAGGTGCGGGAGGCGGGCACCTACGCCTGCAAGGGCTGCGGAGCCGAGCTCTTCACGGCCGAGACCCAGTTCGACGCGCACTGCGGCTGGCCCGCCTTCTACGCCCCGCAGGAGAACGACGCGGTCGAGCTGCTCGAGGACACCTCCCTGGGCATGCGCCGCATCGAGGTGCGCTGCGCCCGGTGCGGATCCCACCTCGGCCACGTGTTCGAGGGCGAGGGCTTCCCCACCCCCACCGACCAGCGGTACTGCATCAACTCCCTCAGCCTCGTGCACAGCGACGACGCGGAATCGGACGGACCGACCGCCTGATCCCGCCGGCGGGCGCGCCGGGCCGCGGCCCGGCGCGCCTGCCCGAATCGCCCGGTCCGCGTCGATATCCTCCCAGCGTGCCCGTGCATCGAATCCGCTCCGGCGACGACACCTTCCGTGCCGCCGTCGACGCCATGACCAGCGCCCCGCTGCGCCCGGAGTTCACCTGGCGCACGATCCCCGCCCCCTCGCGGATGGCCCCCTCGACCTGGGCCTGCACGGGGGAGATCCTGGTCCACGACGAGGAGCTCGCCTCCGGCCGCCTGGTGATCCTCCATGATCCCGCCGGCCAGGAGTCCTGGGACGGCACCTACCGTCTCGTGGCACTGGTGCAGGCGCAGCTCGAGCCCGAGTTCGCGATCGAGTCGATGCTCGGCGACGTGGCCTGGTCCTGGGTGACCGAGTCCCTCGAGCTGCACGAGGCCGAAGCCCGGGAGCTGGGCTGCACCGCGACCCGCGTGGTCTCCCAGTCCTACGGCGCCCTCGCCTCCCGCGCCTCCACCGTGGACGTCGAGATGCGGGTCTCGTGGACGCCGGAGTCACCGGAGACGCCGGAGACGCTCGCCGACCCCGAGGGCGGCACCGACCCCGCACCGGATCTCGCCCCGCACTTCTCCGCCTGGATCGCCATGCTGGCGGCCGCGGGCGGGCTCCCGCCGACCCCGCCGCGGATCGCCCCGATCGCCCCCACCCACCACGCGAGGGCCCCGCGCCCCGAGGAAGCCGGTGACGCCCGGTGACAGACACCCCCGCCGTCGACGCCCTGCGGGAGCCCCGCGACGGGCTGGTCCCCGTGATCGACCGGATCCAGCCGCTCCTGGCCTGGTGCGAGGCGGCCGCCGCCGTCCCCGACGAACCGGTCGCGGTCGATGCCGAACGTGCCTCGAGCTACCGCTACAGCTCCCGCGCCTACCTCGTGCAGCTGCGCACCGAGGCGGCCGGCACCGCACTCATCGACCCCCTCGCCTTCGCCATGCCCGCCACCCTGCGGACCCTGCTCGGGGAACGCGAATGGGTGCTGCACGCCGCCGGTCAGGACCTGCCCAGCCTGGCCGAGCTCGGCCTGCGCCCGGCCTCCCTGTTCGACACCGAGCTGGCCGCCCGGCTGCTGGGGATGGAGCGCGTGGGGCTCGGAGCGGTGGTCGAGGACACCGTGGGGCTGCGGCTGGCCAAGGAGCATTCGGCCGCGGACTGGTCCCGTCGGCCCCTGCCGGAGGGGTGGCTGACCTACGCCGCCCTCGACGTGGAGGTGCTGGTCGAGGTCCGCGACGAGCTGGAGGAGCGCCTGCGGGAGGCCGGGAAGGACGACTGGGCCCGCCAGGAGTTCGAGCACGAGCGCGTCCGCGACCACGGCCCCACCCGGTCCTCCAGCTGGCGCGGGCTGCACGGCCTCGGCGCGCTGCGCTCGGCCCGCCAGCTCGCCGCCGCCCGCGAGATGTGGACCCGCCGCGACGAGATCGCGAGCTCCGAGGACCTCTCGCCGCACCGCGTGATCAAGGACCGTGACCTCGTGGCCGCCGCCAAGGAGGCGCCGCACGGCCGGGAGGCCTTCGACCGGGCGCTGCCCAAGAAGCTCCGCGCGAAGGACGCCTGGTGGAAGGCGGCCCGCACCGGCATCGAGCTGCCCGCCGCCCATCTCCCCGAGCGCAACGAGCGCTCGTATCCGCCGCCGCACAAGCTGTGGTCCAAGAAGTACCCCGAGGTGGCCGAGCGCTACCAGCTGGCCCGGTCCGCCGTCGGCGAGCGGGCCGAGGACCTCGAGATGCCGCCGGAGAACCTGCTGCAGCCGGCGCTGCTGAGGCAGTGGGTGTGGGAGCACG
The DNA here is from genome assembly GCF_003347015.1 of Brachybacterium sp. YJGR34. GTDB lineage: Bacteria > Actinomycetota > Actinomycetes > Actinomycetales > Dermabacteraceae > Brachybacterium. The sequence continues at coordinate 15,591 of NZ_PNFB01000021.1, read as the reverse complement.
AGCAGGCTCCCGCCGAGGCGGAGATCGAGGAGCAGCTGGAGGTGCTGGGTGCACGCCCCTGGCAGGTCGAGCAGTCCGCGCCGGTCATCCACCGCGCGCTCACCGAGCAGGGCGCCCGCGGCGCGCACGACTGATCGGCGGCGCCGCGGGGCCCGCGCCGGTCAGTCCCGGCCGGGACGCTCCGGGAACGGTGCCTCGGCCGGGCGGAGGGTCGCGGCGTCCCCGCCGGCGGTGCGATGCGCGGCCAGGGCCAGCACGGCGGCGACCGTGGTGGCGTTGGTCAGGCGGCCGTCGAGCACCGCGGCCGTCGCCTCGGACAGCGGCACCCAGCGCACCTCGATCTCGGCCTCCTCGTCGGTGCGCCGGTACTCGTCCCCGGCGACCTCCGTGACCGCGGTGGCGAGGTAGACGCGCAGGACCTCGTCGCTGCCGCCGGGGCTGGGCCGCAGATCCACGAGCGTGCGCAGCTGCTCGGCGGTGTGCCCGGTCTCCTCGGCGAGCTCGCGCACGGCGCCGAGGTGCGGGCTCTCGCCGTCGATGTCGAGCAGCCCGGCGGGGATCTCCCAGAGGGTGTGGCCCACGGGATGGCGGTACTGACGGATCAGCAGCACCCGCTCCTGCGCATCGAGCGCCAGCACCGCGACCGCGCCGGGATGGCGCATGTACTCGCGGTCGAAGCGGACCCCGGGGGCGAAGTCGATCGTGTCGCGCACGATGTCGAAGATCGCGCCGGAGTGGACCGTGGTGCTCCCGGCGACCGGACGGGCGCCGGGGGTGTCCGCGAGGGTCATCGGCTCAGCTCCCCTCGTCCTCGACGGGCGCCGTCTCGGGGCTCTCGCGCGGCGCCTCGGGCTCGACCTCGAGCAGCCGGGTGGCCTTCTGCAGCTCGATCGCCGCGCCGATCAGCCCGGCGAACAGCGGATGCGCACGGGTGGGACGGGACTTCAGCTCGGGATGCGCCTGCGTGCCGATGTAGTACGGGTGCACCTGCTCGGGCAGCTCGACGAACTCGACCAGGGAGTGGCCGCCCTCGAGCGCGGAGACGCCGGAGATGCGCAGACCCGACTGCTCGAGACGGGTGCGATAGGCGTTGTTCACCTCGTACCGGTGGCGGTGACGCTCGGCGACCTCCGTGCTGCCGTAGGTGCGGGCGGCGAGCGAGTCCGCGGTCAGGGTGTGGGCGTAGGAGCCCAGGCGCATCGTCCCGCCCAGATCGCCCTCGCCGGAGACGATGTCCGCCTGCTCGGCCATGGTGGCGATCACGGGATGCGCGGCGGTGGGCTCGAACTCCGTGGAGTGGGCGCCCGCCAGGCCCAGCTCGGTGCGGGCGAACTCGATCACCATGGACTGCATGCCCAGGCACAGGCCCAGGCTGGGGATGCCGTGGGTGCGGGTGTAGCGCAGCGCGCCCACCTTCCCGTCGACGCCGCGGATCCCGAAGCCGCCGGGGACCACGATCGCGTCCACGTCCTTCAGCTGCTCGTGCGCGCCCTCCTCGGTCTCGCAGCGGTCGGACTCCACCCAGCGCACGGTGACCTTCGCGCTGTGGTGGAAGCCGCCGGCGCGCAGCGCCTCGGTGACCGAGAGATAGGCGTCGGGCAGGTCCACGTACTTGCCCACCAGCGCGACGGTCACCTCGTAGGAGGGGTGGTGCACGCGCTGCAGCAGCTCCTCCCACTGGCTCCAGTCCACGTCGTGGCTGAGCAGGTCCAGTCGGCGGATCGCGTAGGCGTCCAGCCCCTCGCCGTGCAGCACGAGCGGGATCTCGTAGATCGAGGGGGCGTCCGCGCAGGTGACGACCGCGTCCGGATCGACGTCGCACATCGAGGAGATCTTGGACTTCACCGAGCCGGGCAGCTCGCGGTCGGAGCGCAGCACGATCGCGTCGGGCTGGATGCCGATCGAGCGCAGCGCGGCGACGGAGTGCTGGGTGGGCTTGGTCTTCAGCTCCTGGGAGGGTCCGATGAAGGGCACCAGCGAGACGTGCACGAAGAAGACGTTGTCGCGGCCGATGTCCTGACGGACCTGGCGGGCGGCCTCGAGGAACGGCTGTGACTCGATGTCGCCGACGGTGCCGCCGATCTCGGTGATGATCACGTCGAGGTCATCCCCGGCCTGCGAGCGCATCCGCTCCTTGATGGCGCCGGTGATGTGCGGGATGACCTGCACGGTGTCACCGAGGTACTCGCCGCGGCGCTCCTTGGCGATGACGGTCGAGTACACCTGGCCGGTGGTGACGTTCGCATCGGCGCCGAGGTTCTCGTCGAGGAAGCGCTCGTAGTGGCCGATGTCCAGATCGGTCTCGGCACCGTCCTCGGTGACGAACACCTCGCCGTGCTGGAAGGGGTTCATGGTGCCCGGGTCCACGTTGAGGTAGGGATCGAGCTTCTGCATCGTGACCCGCAGTCCGCGGCTGCGCAGGAGCATCCCGAGCGAGGAGGCGGTCAATCCCTTGCCGAGGCTGGAGACCACTCCCCCCGTCACGAAGATGTGCTTCGTGGTGCCGTCGTTCCGGAAGGGCTTCGACGTGCTGGTCGCCCCGATCCGTGGGTGGGGGGCGGTGCCGGTCTGGGGTGCGTTCGCGCTGGTGTCTGCCACGGACTCTCACCCTACACCGTCGTCCCCGATCGGGTCCGGGATCGCGAGCACCGCGGCCAGCTGTGTGAGCAGGTCCTCGGCGGTGGGCAGGTCACGGGCGCGCTCCCGTGCGGCGTCCTCGGCGTGTCGGCGCACCGCGGGGTCGCGATGCGCCTCGATCGCCGCGGCCAGCGCCGACGGATCGCCGACCGGCACCAGCTGCGCCGCCCGGCCCAGCACCCAGCGAGTCCCGCCGGCATCGGTCGCGACGATCGCGCGGCCGGCGCGCAGCGCCTCCTGCAGGGAGACCGGCTGCCCCTCCCAGTGCGCCGCGGAGACCACCAGATCGGCCCGCGCCAGCAGCGCGGGGACGTCCTCGCGGCGGCCCAGCAGCTGCACCGGGAGCTGCTCGGCGTCGATGCGGGCGGCGAGCTGCTCGTGCAGCGGTCCGTCGCCCGCGACGCGGATCCGCAGCGGCGCGCCGCGGCGCAGGAGGGCGGCCGCGTCGAGCAGGTCCTCGAGGCCCTTCTGCGGTGCGAGGCGGGCGATCACCAGGACCTCGAGCCGCTCACCGCGGCGGGGCGTCGCCGGGACCTGTGCCCGCGCCCGCTCCGGGGCGGGCACCACGGCGTGGCTCACCTCGCGGGCGCCGGCGCGGCGCGCGTCCTCCGCGAGGTCCGGGGAGACGGCCAGGACGACGTCGGCTCGCCGGCACAGGACCCGCAGCAGCAGCGCGCCGAGGGCACGGGTCGCCCGGGAGCCGACGGTCCGGTTGTGCAGGGTGACCACGAGCCGGCCCCCGTCGCCGCGCGGACGCGCGAGGGCGGCCAGCGCCCCGGCCCGCAGCCCGTGCGCGTGGACCGCGACGGCCTCCCCCGCCCGCCGCTGGAGGTGATGCAGGGTCCGCACCGTGCGCAGATCGGCGAGCAGGTGCGGACGCTCCTGGATCGTCACCGGGGCCTCGGAGACCGTCCATCCGGCTTCCGTGAGCTCCGCGAGCTCCTGGTCGACGTGCGCCGCGAGGCCCCCGCTCGCGCGGGGCCGGACCACCAGCACCCTCATCGCTCCGCCTCCGCCTCGGCCGTCTCGGCCGGGCCGGCGTCGTCGCGACGGCGCAGCCGCGCAAGCACCTGATGCCCCAGCTCGCGATCGGCGAGGACCATCACCGCCCCCGCCAGCACGGCGCCGAGGAGCCCGCAGAGGATGCCGGACAGGGCCGCCCCCACCTCACCGGTGCCGGTGGTGACCATCCACTTGCCCAGCAGCAGGCCGGGGACACCGCCCAGCAGGAGGCCGGCGGGGACGCCCGCGGCGGTGCGCGTCACCTGGTGCATGGCACCGCTGCTCTTGAGGATGTCGGCCGTGCGGGAGAGACCGACCAGCCCGGACAGCGCCATGCCGGCGGCGATGCAGAGGCCGAAGAGGGTCGAGGCCTCCGCCGCCGAGCGCTCGGGGCTGAAGGCGATCAGCGCGATGATCAGCACCCCGGCGATCGCCCATCCCACGGATCCCACCAGCAGTGCGTCGCGGGCGCGCAGCGCCGCGGAGAGGATGCGGGTGCACTGGATGGCGACGGCGAAGCCGGGCAGCCCCAGGGCGAGCGCGGCGGCCGTGGAGCCGACGCCCGCCGCCCCGGAGCGGTCGATGAGGCGGAAGAACTGCTCGAGCGCCGGGCCGCCGGCGAAGAGCATCGCACCGCCGATGGTCGCGATCACCATGACGGTGCGCACCGAGACCGCGGAGACCCGTGCGAAGCCGACCCCGTCGCCCACCAGGCGGAGCTCCGAGAGGTGCGGGAACACGGCGGTGACCAGCGGCACCACGAGCACCGCGTAGGGAAGCAGGTACAGCGCCTGGGCGTACTGGAAGACCGGCAGGGTGCCGACGCCGCCGGCGCGCATCGCCAGCAGCATCACGAGCGCGAGCACCACCTGCTGCGCCCCGACCGCGCCCAGCCCCGCCCCGCCGAGTGCGACCGCGCGGCGACCGTATCCGGGCGGCATCACGAGGGTGGGCCGCAGGTGCAGGCCCGCTCGCAGCGCGGCCACCACCACGGGGACCGCCATGGCGGCGACCCCGACCGTGGTGCCCCAGCCGAGCCAGGCGACGGCCGTCTCGTCGATCGTCGTGGTGGTCGCGACGGGCGGCACCAGATGGGCGTAGACGCGGTAGGAGACCATCACCACCACGGAGGAGATCAGCGGCATCATCGCGGGCCACAGGAACCGCTTGCGCGCCTGCAGGTAGGCCGCCAGCACCACCGAGATCCCGTACAGCGGGAGCTGCACGGCGAAGATCCGCAGCAGGGAGGCGCCCAGGGCGGCACCGCCGGTGTCCGGCCCCTCGGCGGCCAGCAGCAGCTGGGCCAGCGGATCGGCCAGGAGGATCACCGCCAGCGCGAGGACGAGGGTGAGCAGGATCGTCCATCCCAGCAGCGCCGAGATGATCCGGTCCGCCCGCGCCGCCCCGGCGGGTCCGCCGGAGCCCTCCTCGCCGGTGCCGGCGAGATGGTCGTCCGGATCGCGCTCGGGCACCAGCCCGGCGATGAGAGGGACCACCACCGCCGCCAGCGCACCGCCCGCGACGACCTCGAACAGCACGTTCGGCAGCATGTTCGCCGTCGTGTAGGCGGTGCCGACGTCCCCGGCGCCGACGCTCGCCCCGAAGACCAGATAGCGGACGAAGCCCGCGATGCGGGCGAGGACGGTGACGATGAGGATGACGCCGGCGCCCCGCAGCACGGAGCGCAGGATCGTGGCCCGCGCCGTGGGAGAGGAGGACCTGCGACGGGCGGAGCTCATGCGCCCTCCCCCGTGCTGCCGCGAGCCGAGGGGAGCTCACGACGGCCCAGCCGGTCCAGGGCGCGCAGCGACGGGGTCTCCTCGATCACCGCGCTGAAGCTGACCTTCTCGCTGGCCAGTGTCAGGACCAGGACCCCCGCGAGCAGGCCCGCACGGGCCGGGGCGGGCAGGGCGCGCGCCAGCGCGGTGCCGACGGCCGCGCCCAGCACGTTCGCCCCGGCGTCGCCGAGCATGCCGTGCTCCCGGAGGTCGGCCGGCAGGGCCAGCACCGCGGGCAGGGCGGCGGCCCGGGCGAGGCGGGCGCCGCTGCGGCCGCGCGGGGTGTCGCGGGGGGCGGCCGCCGCGACCGCCGCCGCTGCGGGCAGCACCGCCTTCAGCGCGCGGCCGGGACGCAGGTCCAGCAGGTTGGCCAGGTTCGCGCACCCGGCCGCGAGTGCGGCGTCGACCCCGATCATCGGCCCCGAGCGCGGTCCCGGCGCCGTCGCCGCGCCGACGAGCGCGAGCAGCGGGATGCCCAGGGCCTTGGCGGCGCCGGTGGTCACCCGGCCCTCGCGCAACGCGCCCAGGTGCCCGCGCAGCCCCTTGGACACGGCCCGACCGGCGCGACGCTGCCGCGGCTCGAGGAGGTCGTCGAGCAGCCCCAGGGCGCCGATGCCGGTGAGCACGAGGGCATCGGCCGGGACCCCGTGCCCCAGCCGTCGCCCCTGGTCCCGACCGGTGCCGAGCGCGAGCGCGCCGACGCCGGCGAGGACCAGCGCTCCCTCGGCGAGCGTCACCTCGCGGCCGGCGAAGTTGGTGCGGCGCAGCTCGGTGCGCAGGGCACGCATCATCCCTCTCCCCCGCCGTCGGAGGGTGCGCTCTCCCCGTCCTCGCCCGGCGCCGCCTCGTCCCCGGCGCCCTGCTGCGCGGCCTGGTCCTCGAGGCCCTCGGTCTCCGGCAGCGGAGGCAGGCGGTCCTCGGCATCCGCGGTGGTGCCGTAGGCGCCGGAGCCGCCGCGGGTCTGCTCCAGGAGCGCGAGCACCGACAGCAGCGGCCCGTCGGCCTCCTGCAGGCGGTCGGTGGTCGAGAGCGCGTCGTAGGCCCGGTCGCCGCGCACCGTGCGCAGGATGCCGGTGGAGGCGTCGTTGCCGGGCGTGGCGGCGGAGACCACCGACGGCACGCCCGCCCCGGCCAGCGCGCCGAGCAGGGAGGTCTGGGAGGCGAGCAGCCCCTGGGCGCGCTCGGTCGCGAGCTCGTCGTCCTCGGACTCCTCGGCGAGCTCCTCGGGCGCTGCGCTGGCGTAGACCACGCCGTCCATCTCCGCGGGCATCTCGCCCTCGATCGACACCAGGCGGTGGTCGACGAGCACCTCCCAGATCTGTGAGCGCAGCTCGGGGGTCAGCTCGCTGCCCTCGACCGGCCGGAGGAGCGCCGGGATCAGTGCGGAGAGCTGCTCCGCCGCGCTGAGGTCCGTGTTCTGCAGGGCCACGGGCGCGATGGCGCTGATCTCCTCGAAAGCCACCGCGCGGCTGTCCTCCTGCCCGGGCTCCCAGAGGGCCGGCTGCAGCTCGATGCGGATCACCGTCGCCGCGCCGGCGTCCTCGAGCAGCCCCTGGACGCGGTCGGTGACCGGTCCGATGGAGCTGTCGTCGCTGAGCACGGCCACCCGGTCGCCCTCGAGCGTGCCCTGGACCAGATCGGGGCCGAGCTCGGTGATGAACGAGGCGAGCTGGTCGTTCTGGGCGGCGAGCTCCTCGGCGTCGGTGCGCAGCTGCTCCTGCTCGGTGCGCAGCTGCTCGACCTGTCCGGCGAGCTGGTCCCCGAGGTTCTCGCGCAGCGGTCCGGCACCCAGCACGATGCCCACCGCGAGGGCGAGGAACACGGAGATCAGGGAGACGAGGTGGTATCGGAAGTCGATCACGGGGTCGAGACCCTCCTACGACCCGGTGGCCCGGGGTGAGAACAGCATGGTGAACCAGGACAGCAGACCGTCGAGGCGCGCCCCGAGGATCTGCATCAGCGCCTGCCCGCCGGGCGTCGCCCAGAGGGCGACCGCGAGCGCGGCGAGTCCGGCCAGCGCGAGGAGCACCAGCTGGAAGGTGGAGATCCTCTGACGGTACAGGCGCGAGACGCCCTTGGCGTCGACGAGCTTGGAGCCGATCCGCAGCCGGGTCAGGAAGGTCGAGCTCATGCCGGCGCGCCCCTTGTCGAGGAACTCCTCGAGGGTGCCGTGGGTGCCCACGGCCACGATCACCGAGGCCCCCTTCTCGTCGGCGAGCAGCATCGCGATGTCCTCGCTGGTGCCGGAGGCGGGGAACAGCACCGCCTGCTCCGACAGCCCCAGCTCCTCGAGCCGCTCCATCCCCGGGGCGCGGCCGCTGCGATAGGCGTGCACCACCAGCTCGCTGCCGCTGCGCAGGGCGCGGTCGGAGACCGAGTCCATGTCGCCGATGATCATGTCGGGCCGGAAGCCGGCCTCGAGGACCGCGTCGGCGCCCCCGTCCACACCGATGATCACCGGGTGGTTCTCGCGCAGGAAGGGCTTGAGGGTCTGCAGGTCCTCCTTGTAGTGGTAGCCGCGCACGACGATCAGCACCGGGCGCCCGTCCATGGCGGTGCGCACGTCGGGGGCGCCGATGCCGTCCAGCAGCAGGTCCCGCTCGCGCAGCATGTACTCCATGGTGTTCTGGGCGAACAGCTCGAGCTGCTCGGACAGGCCCTCTCGGGCGACCTCCAGGGCGGCGGTGACGCTCGCGTCGTCCTGCACCGTGCCACGGGCCACCACCTCGCCGGCGAGGAGCACCTCGTCCCCGACGACGGTGAGGGTCTGGCCGTCGCGGATGTCCTCGAAGACGGCGGGGCCGAGGGCATCGACCAGCAGGACCCCGCCGTCGACGAGGATGCGCGGGCCGGCGTTGGGGTACCGCCCGGAGGTGGAGGCGGCGACGTTGAGCACCGCGGCGGGCTCGCGCTCCAGCAGCGCCTCGGCGGCGACACGGTCGATGTCCTCGTGATCGATGATCGCGATGTCACCGCTCTGGAGCCGCTTGGTGAGGTCCTTGGTGCGCTTGCCGAGCCGGGCGGTGCCGGTGGCCGTCTCCGCCGCGCTCATCGCTCACCCCCGCCGGGGGCGTCCCGCGCCTCGTCCAGCAGCTCCTCGGCGTGGGCCAGCGCGCGATCGGAGGCCGCGTCGCCGGCGAGCATGCGGGCCAGCTCCTCGATCCGGCCGGTGCGCTCGAGGGTCTCGACGGTGGAGCGTGTGGCGCCCTCACTGCTGGACTTCACGATCTGCAGATGGGTGCTCGCGTGCGCCGCGACCTGGGGAAGGTGCGTGACGACGATGACCTGGGCGTGACGGGCGAGCCGGGCCAGGCGCTGGCCGACCGCCAGCGCGGCCCGACCGCCGATGCCGGCGTCGATCTCGTCGAAGACGAACACGGGGGCGGCGGAGCGGTCGCTGCGCGAGGAGGACAGCGCGACCTCGAGCGCGAGCATCACACGGGAGAGCTCGCCGCCGGAGGCGGCCCGGGCCACCGGCAGGTGCTCGGCACCGGGGTGCGGCGCCAGCAGGATCGCGACGGCGTCGCGGCCGTGCGAGCGGGGGCCGTGCTCAGTGACGTCCACGCGGAGCGCGGCGTCGGGCATCTCGAGGTGCCGCAGCTCCTCCTGCACGGCCTCCGAGAGCTCCCGGGCCGCCGCGGTGCGGGCGGCGGTCAGCGCCTCCGCGGCCTCGTCGAGCTCGGCACCGAGGGCGGCGAGGCGGGTGGCGGCCACCTCCCGCTCCTGCTCGGCGCCGTCGAAGCGGTCCAGGTCGACGGCGGCGGCGCGGGAGTTCTCCAGCAGGGTCGTGATGTCCTCCGCGGGGCCCTCGGGCCCCGGCAGCAGACCGCCGAGATCGCGCACCAGCAGGGTCAGCTCGTGGAGACGCTCGTTGGCCTCGTCGACGCGCCCCGGGGAGGCGTCGATGTCCTCGGCGTACCGGGAGAGCTCCCCCGCGAGATCGGAGAGCTCCAGGCGGGCCGCCTCCATCCTCTCCACCAGCGGGGCGAGGGTCGCGTCGGTGCGGGCGGCGCGTCCCAGCGCTTCGCCCGCGATGTCCAGCAGGGGCCCGGCGGACGGGCCGTCGTCGTCCCCGACCAGGGCGAGCGCGGCCTGGCTCGCCGCCCCGCGCAGCTCCTCGGCGCTGCCGAGGCGGTCGATCTCCTGGCGCAGGGCCCGGTCCTCGCCGGGCTGCGGATCCACCTGCTCGAGGCGCTCGAGGGCCTCGCGCAGCACGGTGCCGCGGCGGTCGCGCTCGGCGAGCAGGGTCTCGAGCTCCGCATGGCGCGCGGCGAGGGCGGAGCGCTCCCGCCAGAGCGCACGGTGGCGCTCCAGCAGCGGGCCGATCTCCGCGGCGGCGAAGCGATCCAGCGCCTCGCGCTGCGCGTCGGGGTCGCGCAGGCGCTGCTGATCGGACTGCCCGTGGACGGTGACGGCGGTGCCCACCAGGCGCGCGAGGGTCCCGATCGGCACCGGGACGCCGCCGATCTGGGCGCGGGAGCGGCCGTCGCGGGTCACCCGCCGCACCACGAGCACCTCCCCGTCCTCCTCCTCCGCGCCGAGCTCGTCGAGCGCGGCGGCCAGCTCGTCGTGGCCGGTGAGGGACAGGGTGCCGTCCACGGTGCTGGATCCGCGCGTGCGGCCACGGTCGAGCCGCTCGCCGAGGAGCATGCTCAGCCCGGTGACGATCATGGTCTTGCCCGCACCGGTCTCGCCGGTCAGGGCGGTGAAGCCGGGACCGAACTCGAGCAGGGCGTCGTCGATCACGCCGATCTGGCGGATACGCAGGGTGGACAGCACGGTGGCGCCTCGGCCTCCTCAGCGGGTCCGGGGACCGCGCCCCCGCCAGCCCACCACGGGGAGCTGGAACTTCTCGACGAGCCGGTCCGCGAACGGGGTCGGCGCCAGGCGCGCCAGGCGCACCGAGCGGGCGGACAGCCGCGCCTCCAGGCGCATCCCGGCCGTGATGTCCTGGCTGTGGCGCCCGTCGAGGGTGAGCACGCCGCCCTCCCGGTTGTCGAGCGTCATCTCGACCGCGGCCTCGGAGGAGCGGCCCAGCACCAGCGGACGGGCGAACAGGGCATGGGCGGCCAGCGGGATGAGCATCATCGCGTCCACCTCGGGCCAGATCACCGGGCCGCCGGCGCTGAAGGCGTAGGCCGTGGAGCCGGTGGGGGTGGACAGCAGCACGCCGTCGCAGCCGAAGGAGGAGACGGGCCGGCCGTCGATCTCGATGGCGACGTTGATCATCTTCTGGCGATCGGCCTTCTCCAGGGAGGCCTCGTTGAGCGCCCAGTGCCGCGAGACCAGAGCGTTGTCCTGATCGAGCAGCGTGATCTCCAGGGTCGAGCGCTTCTCGATCTCGTAGTCCCCGTCGAGCAGGCGCGAGACCGTGATCGAGAGCTCCTCGACCTCGCTCTCCGCGAGGAAGCCGACGTGCCCGAGATTCACGCCGTGGACGGGGATGCCCGCCTCGCGGGCCACCTCGAGCGCGCGCAGGATGGTGCCATCACCGCCGAGCACGATCCCGAGCTCGACGAGATCCGCCGCGGAGACGGCATCGACCACGTCGACGCCGCCGTTGGTGAGGAAGGTCAGCAGCTTCGGCGGGGGCACGTCCTCGGGCAGCGCGAGGATCTCCTCGACCTGGTGGTCGACGACGACTCCGCGCACGCCGCGGACCCGCAGCTCCTCGAGCACCGAGAGCATGGCGCTCAGGGCGGCCCGGCGACCGGTGTGGACGTACAGGAGGAATCGGCGCATGCGGGTCATCCCCCCTCGATCTCGTGCGGGTCGCGGCGACGCCGTGGACGATCCTCGCCCACGGCAGACTCGATCATGTCACAGGCCTCGGCATCCAGTGCGCAGGTCACGCCGCCGGGCCGCAGATGCAGGAAGTACTCGCAGTTGCCGTCCTGCCCCGCGAGGCCGCTGGGGCCGACGGCGCACAGCACCAGGCCCTCCCGGGCCGCCGCCTCCGCCACGCCCTGCACGGCGCCGCGGCGAGCCGCGGGATCGCTGACCACCCCGGACTTCGGCAGGGCGCTGCGGCCCACCTCGAACTGGGGCTTGACCATCAGCAGGAGATCCCCGCCGGACCGGACCACCGCGCCGAGGGCGGCGACGACGGTGCGCAGCGAGATGAACGAGAGATCGGCCACCACCAGGTCCACGGTGGTGCCCAGCAGCTCCGGGGAGAGATCGCGGACGCTGGTGCCGTCGCGGACCACGACTCGGGGGTCGGTGCGCACGTGCTCGGCGAGCTGGTCGTGGCCGATGTCGACGGCGAGCACCCGGGCGGCGCCGCGCCGCAGCAGCACATCGGTGAAGCCGCCGGTGGAGGCTCCCGCGTCCAGGCACTCCGACCCCGCCGGATCGAGGCTCAGGTCGTCGAGAGCGCTGCTGAGCTTGTGCGCGGCGCGCGAGGCGTACTCGACGCCGTCGGGGACGTCGACCACGCTGAGGACCGCCCCCGGCGGCACCGGGATCGAGGGCTTGGCCGGCGTGCGTCCGTCCAGGCGGGCGCGGCCCTCCTCGATGATGCGCCGGGCATGGGTGCGGGAGCGGGCGAGTCCCGCCGCCTGCAGGGCGACGTCGAGCCGCTGGGTGCCCGGCGGGCGGTGCTCGGCGCTCACCGGTCGCGGCTCACCGGCGGGCGGGCCGGATCTCGAGGCCGTCGCCGTCCAGCAGGCGACCGGCCCAGGGCTGGTCGGCGCAGTGCGTCCGCAGCAGGGCGAGGACGGCCCGCAGCACGGCGGGGTCCTCGACCGTCCCGTGCACGATCATCACATCGCCGTCCTGCCAGCGGGCGCTCACGGCGCCGCACCGGGCGCGATCGCCCTCGAGGACGGGCAGCGCGAACGGCGCGGCGATCTCGGCGAGATCGGGGACGATGAAGGTGGGCCGGCGCACGGGATCCGCGCGCAGCGCCGCCTCGGTGCCGTCGACGCCCGTGAGCACCAGCAGGGAGTCCATCCCCGCGCGGACCGCCCCTTCGATGTCGGTGTCCAGCCGGTCCCCCACGATGAGGGGACGGCGGGAGCCGTGCTCCGCCGCGGCGACGAGGAACATTCCCGGCTCGGGCTTGCCCGCGACGGCGGGCTCGGCGCCGGTGGCGTGGCGCAGTGCGGCGACCAGCGAGCCGTTGCCGGGCGCGAGCCCGCGCTCGGTGGGCAGGGTCGCGTCGATGTTCGTCGCCATCCAGAAGGCGCCGCGACGGATCGCGTACGCCCCCTCGGCGAGCAGCGCCCAGTCGAGGTCCGGGGACCATCCCTGGACGACGGCCTCGACGGCCTCGGAATCGGTGTCGACCGGGGTCAGGCCCGCCTCGCGGATCTGTGCGGCGAGGCTCGGTCCGCCGACGACGAGCACCGTCGTCCCGGGGGCGAGCCGCTCCGCGAGCAGCCGTGAGGCCACCTGCGGGGAGGTCACGAACTCCTCGGGCCGGGCGTCGACGCCCACGACGGCCAGGTGCGCGGCGGCCTGCTGCGGGGTGCGCGAGGCGTTGTTGGTCGCGAAGACGACGGGGACCCCGGCCTCACGTGCGGTCCCCACCGCCTCCGCGGCGTGCGGGATCGGCTGCGCTCCGTGCATGAGCGTGCCGTCGAGGTCGAACAGCAGGGCGTCGTAGAGGTCGAGCAGCGAGCGGTCCGGGCGGCGGATCATGCGCGCTCCTCCGGCTCCTGCTCCGTCGCGGGGGTGAGCACCCGGGCCGGGGACTCCTCCTCCGGGTCGCTCGTGGAGGCGTCCCCGCCGTCCTCGTCGATCGCCGCGCCGTCGGCCGGGTCGTCGAGGTCATCGCGCGTCGCGCTGCCGTCGTCGGAGCCGTCGGCCGCGTCCGCGCTGTCGGCCATGTCCGTCGTGTGGGCGGCGTCGGACACGTCGGACTCGTCGACGGCGTCCCCATCGGTCGCGTCGGCGGCGTCCACGTCGTCGGACTCGTCCGACGCGTCGTCGGACTCGTCGGCGCCATCATCCGCGTCCTCGAGCTCGTCGGCGGCACCTGCATCCTCGGACTCGTCGGCCGCGGGGTCGAAGGCGTCGAGGACGGCGATCTGCTCGTCATCGGCCCAGAACGGCTCCTCCTCGGGCACCGGGGCGGGACGCCCGAGCCGCTCGCCGGCATCGGTGAGGCCTTCGGTGTCCGCGTCGGCGGCGAGCGTGAGCCAGCGCTTGGCCTCCTCCTGGCGCTCCGCGCGATCGAGCAGGTCGGCGTAGGCCACCCACAGGCGCACCTGCCAGCGCCCGTCGACCTTGTGCCGCAGTGCCGGGATCTCGAGGGTCCGCAGGGCGGTCCCGATGTCGCCGGTGTCCGCGTAGGCGCCGGCCACGACGATCATCAGCTCGATCGCCGCGTTCACGCCGAGATCGGTGGCCTCGTCGGAGGCCGCGATGTCCAGGGCGCGCTCCGGGCGGCCCAGGCCGCGCTCGGAGTCCGCGATCATCGGGAGCAGATCGGTGCGCCCGGTGATCCTCAGAGCGGTGCGCAGCTCGCGAGCGGCCGTGCGGAAGTCCCCGGCCCGATAGGCGATGACGCCGTGGGTCTCCCGCACGGCCCCGACGCGCCCGCCGAGCCGCGCGGCGAAGCGGGCATGCGCCCGTGCCGTGTCGTTGTCGCTGTCCTCGAGCACGTAGGCGGCCACCATATGGCGCGCGACCCGCTCGGCGGTCTCCTTGCTCAGGCCGCGCAGCTCCTCGCGGACCTCCTTGTCGAGCTCACGTCCCGTGATGCTGTCCGGGATCCTGGGCTCGAGGGGACGGTCCGCGCGCGCCTCCTGGCCGGGACGAGCGCCGGAGCGCTCCTCGCGGGCACCGCCGGTCCGTTCCGACCGGTATCCGCGATCGCCCCGGGACCCCTGGTAGCCGCGGTCGTCTCTCCGTCCGCGCTCGTTCCCCGACGGACGGCCGCCGGCGCGCGAGCGGTCGTCGCGGCGGGGGCGGTCGTCACGGGATCCGCGGTCATCGCGGCGGGGACGATCGGGGCGGGAACGGTAGTCGTCCCGGCGGCCACGGCCGTCCCCGGGAGCGCCGCCGGACCGCCGGTCGGTGGACGAGCGGTCATTCCGAGGACGTCCGGACTCCTGGGAGCCGCGCGAGCCGTCGCGGCGCTCACCCTGCGGGCGGGACGAGGTCCCGGAGCGGGCACCACCGCTGCGGCCACGATCATCCCGCCGCCCGTCGCCTCCACGACGATCGGAACCCGCGGGCGGCCGCGATCGCGCGCCCGCGCCGTTCCGATCGTCGCCGTCGGGACGAGGGCGGTGCGAACGGTCGCTGCGCGGCGCGCCGGAGCCGTTGCTCCGCTGACCGCCGCGCTGACCCTTGTCGTCATGCCCGCGGTCGCTCCCGCTGTTGCTGTGCTCAGCCACCTGGATCGTCCGTCTCATTCTTCTCGCCCTATGGTCTTGTCACCGGAGAGCTTAAGGGAACCCGGCCCGTTGACCGTCGAGTAATGGGTGCGCTCGTGACTGCTCTCACCGGTCAGCGTCCCTCGTCCTCGCGGTCCCGGACACCGAGGCGCCGGACGAACCTCCCCCGCTGCAGCACTCCCTCGTGGGGGCCCAGGCCCTGGACGTCTCGTCCCGAGCGCGCCGTCGGCACGCGTCTCGAGCGGGGACACGCGCACAGCCCCCACCGCGGCCCGTGGGCGGGCCGCCGGCCCCGGACCCTCTGGACTCGGCTCCCGCCAGATCGGGTCGGGCGATCCAGCGACCGCGAGACTCCGCGGAAGCGTGAGCCGGTGGCTAGCGCTGCGGACACCGGAAGGATCCCCGTGGGGACGGGCATCCGGCACGGGCACCGGTGCCGCGCGCCAGCCTGTCGTCCTGCTCCGGGCCCGCTCCGGTGGCAAAGCCGTCGACCGCGAGCGCCGCCTGAAATTCGCCACCATCGGCACTGCCGCCGACGTTCCGGCTCCGTGGCATCTCGAGCGAGCATGCGTTGCGCGTGATCCCCCGTGATCGTCGTCGGCGGAGCACCCTTCGTGCACGAACGCGCTGCAGACCGCTGCAGCGCTCGAGCGCAGCACCGACTCCCGCCCAGCACACGCTGCCGGGCCCCGGGCACTTTCGGGCATGAAAAAAGGGAGTGGAGGAGGCGAACACTCCCAGACAACCTGGGGGTTCAAGCACTCCTCCACTCCCGTGAAAGATGTCCGGCGGCGACCTACTCTCCCACACCCTCCCGAGTGCAGTAC
>NZ_PNFB01000020.1 GCF_003347015.1 Brachybacterium sp. YJGR34 | reverse complement strand
GCACGACCCGTTCGGGGTCGTGCCGGGGGCGCGCTACGAGGTGATGCCGGGAGACTGCCTCCCAGGGGTTCGGGCCCTCAGGCGTCAGGGAGGTCGAAGTTGGGGTCCGGCTCCCCGAAGCCCTCGGGCAGCCTCACCGGGCAGAACTGCTGCATCGTCGGATCCACGTACATCTGAGCCTCCTTGACGAGGTTCTCCGGAGTGTCCGACTGCGCGTTGAGACTCCCCTGCATCGTGAACATCGCGTCCCAGAGCTTCGTGCCCACGGGGAGCGGCGGTCGCGACTGGGCCACGCCCATCAGCTCGACGAAGAACGAGATGTCCTGGTTCCAGCCCTCGGGATCCTTCACCGTCTCGATGTTCGTGGGGATGCGGCTGATCTGGGGCATGAGGATCTTCTGCCCCTCGTAGCCGGCGTAGAACTTCATGAAGTCCCACGCCGCCTTGGACATGCTCGCGCCCTTGGGCATCGCGAGAGCGAAACCACCGGCCCAGGTGAACGGGTCGTCGCCCTCGTTGGGCACCGGAAGATGCGTGACGGCATAGTTCATCTCCGGCTTGTAGTCCGCCTGGCCCTGGATGCCCCAGGGCCCGGTGATCTGGAACAGCTGCCGGTCGGAGAAGAACGAGGTCTGGGTGGGCGGGGCGTTCGGCGGCTGATAGGTCGCCTTGAAGGCATCCAGACGGGGAAAGTTCAGACGCTCGACCCAGTCGCCGTACATCTGCGCGACGGCCAGCATCTCCGGCTCGTCGAGGAGCATGTGACAGGTGTCGTTGTCGAACATCGGGGCGCCATTGGCCATCGCCCACATCAGCAGCGAGGCCTGGTCGTCCCACGGGATCCAGGTCACGCGCTCGTAGGTGCCGCGCTCGTCCTGGACGTTGAACTGGTCGTTGATCTCCCACAGCTGGTCGTAGGACATCGGCCCGTTGTTCGGATCCAGCAGCGCCTTGTCGATCCCGGCCTCGTCGGCGAGGTCCATGTTCACGTACATGCCGCGGGTGTCGGTGTCCATCGGCAGGCCGTAGTACTGCCCGTCGTAGAACAGCTCGTCGGTGGCGAACTTGACCCAGCCCGCCATGTACTCCTCGACGCTGACCCCCTCGTACTCCTCGATGAGGGAGTCGATCGGTTCCAGAAGGCCCAGCGAGGCGAACTGGGCCCCGTTGAAGCGGTCCATGAAATAGACGTCCGGGCCGGTGCGTCCACGCACCGCCGTGATGACGCTCGAGGCGTCGCCCTGGCCGTTGGTGGGGACCCGGGCGACCTCGATCTTCACATCGGGGTTCTGCTCGGAGAACGCCTCGACGACCTCCGCCTCCTTCGGGGCGTCCGAGGCCCAGATGCCCCAGACGCGGACGGTGTCCGGATCCCGCTGCTCGCCGACAGGCCGGCTCGTGCAGCCGACGATCGAGCCGCCGGCGATGGTGACGCTGGCCCCCGCGCCGAGGGCGCGGAGCAGGGTTCGACGATCGATCACTTGAAACCTCCGAGGGTGATGCCGCTGATGAAGTAGCGCTGGAAGATGAAGAACAGGATCACCAGCGGCAGGAGAACCAGGAACGATGCGGCCATCAGCAGGTTGAACTGGATGTCCTGGGAGTTCACGGAGCGGAACACCTCCATACCGATGGAGAGCGTCTGCTTCTCCTCGTCCTGCAGGTAGATCAGCGGGCCCATGAAGTCGTTCCAGGTCCCCACCGCGGCGAAGATCGCGATCACCGTGACGGCCGGACGCGCCGTGGGGAACACGATCCGCCAGGCGATCGACCATTCGCTCGCGCCGTCGACGCGGGCGGCATCGAGCATGTCCCGCGGCACCTGCAGCAGGAACTGCCGCAGGAGGAAGGTGAAGAACCCGCCGGCGAAGAGCGCCGGAGCGATCAGCGGCACCCAGGTGTTCACGAAGCCGAGGCCCGCCCACATGTCGAACATGGGGATCAGGGTCACCGGGAACGGGAGGAACAGCGTGGCCAGCACGATGAAGAAGACTTTGTTGCGACCGGGCCAGTCGATGCAGGCGAACCCGTAGGCGACGACGAAGTTCGAGATCACGCTGAACACGACGACGCTGATCGTGATGATCGCGCTGTTGCGGAAGAACGTCCAGAACGGCATCACCGTGACGGCGTCGCGGAAGTTCTCCCAGTGCAGCTCGGTGGGGAAGAGGGTCGGCGGGAACTGGGCGAGCTCCTCGGGCGATTTGAGCGCCGAGATGATCATCCAGTACAGGGGGAGCGAGAAGAGCGCGAGCACGAGCAGCATCACCAGGCGTGAGATCCACGCGCTGGCGGGGCTCTGCCGTGAGCCGTCCGGATTGCGCCCGTAGTTCGAGCGGGCCTTGAGCTTGGTGGTGTCGCCGAGGGACTTCGCCCCGGTTCGCACACTGGTCATTGACATGGTGTTCTCCTGGTCCTCAGCCGGCCGAGACGTCGTAGTTCACGAACCGGCGGGACAGCCAGTAGATGAGTCCGGCCAGCAGCATGCCGAACAGGAAGAGCATCACGGCCAGGGCGGAGGCGAACCCGAGCTGCCCGTAGGAGAAGGCGTTCCGGTACAGGTACAGCATGTAGAACAACGTCGCGTTGTCCGGTCCGCCGTCGGTCATGATGAAGGCCTCGGTGAAGACCATCATCGCGCCGGAGACACCGGTGATCAGGTTGAACAGGATCGTCGGGGTCAGCAGGGGGAGGGTGATCGCGATGAACTGGCGGATCTTCCCGGCGCCGTCGATGCGGGCGGCCTCGTAGAGGGTCTCGGGAATGTTCCGCAGTCCCGCCAGGTAGATCAGCGCCGCGTTGCCGGCGCCCAGCTGCGCCATGAGGATCATGACCAGCTTCGCCGTGCTCGGCTCGCCCAGCAGGTTCGTGTCCGGCATGCCGAACAGACCCAGGAACTGGTTCACGATGCCGAACTGCGGGTTCACGAACACGATGAAGATGAACGACATCGCGAACATCGGGATCAGCGAGGGCATGTACAGCAGCGTGCGGTACACCGCGACCTCGCGGACGTTGCGGTTCATCGCCATGGCCAGCAGCAGCGCCACGACCAGTCCGATCGGGACCGCCAGCGCCATGTAGTAGACGGTGTTGCCGACGGAGGTCCGCAGCAGGGGATCGGCGACGGCCGAGACGTAGTTCTGGAACCCGATGAAGGTCGGAGACTGCATGCCGGAGTACTGGGTCAGGCTGATCACGAAGGAGTAGATCAGCGGGTAGATCACGAAGACGGCGACCCCGATGATCCACGGCGAGATGAACAGCAGGCCCATCTTGAGGTTGCGCTTCTCGCGCCCGGTGAGCTTCCGCTTCCCGGTTCCTCCGCCTCTGTCGCCGTGCTGGGCCCGGGGCCCGCTCCGCGGCGTGGTGTCGGCGGCCAGGGGGGAACCGGTGACACCGGTTCCCGCGGGGCCCGCCGCGACGGCATCGCTCGCGCTCATCGCTCTCCTTTCGGGACGTGCCGCACCGTCCTTGGTGGGCATCGGCAGGAACATCGAGCGTCGGTGCTCACGTGGGAGATCGGAGAGATCCACGTCACGTCGTTCCGCGTGAGGTAGGTTACTCACACCGATGGACTAATGCAATAGACCGCGTGAGCCGGCAGGTCAGCGGTGAAGGAGGAGGATCCGTGCGCGGCTCTTCGATGACCGACGTCGGCGCGTTCAACGAGAAGCTCGTGCTGCAGGTGATCCGCAGCGCCGGCGACGGGATCGGGCAGGCGGAGGTGATGCGGCGCAGCCACCTCTCGCGCCAGGCGATCTCGATGATCACCCGCCGCCTGATCGCCGACGGGCTCGTCGAGCAGGCGGGGCGGCGGATCTCCGGCCCCGGCAAGCCGCACACGCTGCTGCGGGTGGTGCCCGATGCCCGGCTCGCGGTGGGCGTCCACCTCGATCCGGCGCACATCACCGTGGTGGTCTGCGACCTCTCCGCCCGCCCCGTGGCGCGCACCCGTCTCGCCCCGCCCACCGAGGACCCCGAGGCGGACATCGCGCGGGTCGCCGCGGCCATCTCCGACCTCAGCCGCTCCCTGGGCGCGGTGCTCCCCGCGCCCGATGCCGCGGACGATCCGCAGTGCCCGCCCGTGCCCCGCCGCCTGCTGGGTATCGGGATCGCCGCGCCCGCGGGCCTCGACGCCGAGGCGGGCATCCTGCGCGATCCGCCGTGGCTCCCGGGCTGGTGGGGCGTGCCCGTGGTGGGTGCCCTGAGCGCGGCCACCGGGCTGCCCGCCACGCTGGACAAGGACACCAATGCCGCGCTGACCGGCGAGATCTGGACCCGCCACCTGACCTCCGCGCAGACGGTACTGTACCTGTACGTCGGGCACGGGGTGGGATCGGCCGCCGGCAAGGAGGGGCGCGTCCATCGCGGCGACACCACCCAGGCCGGCGAGATCGGGCACCTGCCGATCGGCCGGCCGGATCGGGCCTGCACCTGCGGGCGGCACGGCTGCCTGTGCCTGTACACCGATGCGCACGTGCTGGTCGCGGCCGCCCGTCGGGCCGGGATCGATCTGCCCGCGCCCGCGGACAGGGCCGAGGAGATCGAGGCGCTGGCCGCCGCGGCGGCCTCGGGCGAGGCGGCGGCGCGCCGGATCATCGGCGAGCACGGCGCCGCGCTCGGTGAGGCCCTGCGCATCCTCGCCGGGGTGCACGACCCGCAGCGGATCATCATCGGGGGGCCCACCTGGCCCGCGCTGCGCGCCGAGGGCGAGCCCCGAGCCCGTGAGGTGCTGCAGGAGTGGCTCACGGCGACCGGGAGCGTGCTGGAATCCGCGCACCTGGGCGATGACGCCGGTGCCATCGGCGCGGCCAGCCTCTTCCTCGAGCAGGAGCTCGCCCCGTGGAACGGGACGGCGCCGAGGTCCTAGCGGCGCCGCGGGCGACGCGGTGGGGAGCTCAGACCCCGAGCAGGCCGGAGAGGAGCAGCAGGACCAGCACGGTCCCGATGGTCGTGATGAGCACCGTGTCCCGGGCGAGGTTCTCGGAGGCGCGGTACCGTGCCGCCGCCACGTACACGTTCTGCGCGGTGGGCAGGGCGGCCATCACGACCACCTCGTACAGCGAGGCCCCCGACAGTCCGAAGAGCAGGGCGACCCCGAAGGCGATCGCGGGCATCACCACGAGCTTCGAGATCGAGGCGACGGCGATCAGCCCGCGGTAGCCGTCCTCCTTCGCGAGCGGCCTCGAGCCGTACAGGCTCAGCCCGTAGGCCAGCAGCATCGCGGGGATCGCCATGTTCGCGAGCGACTGCACCGGCTCGAGGGCCACCGCGGGGATCTGCACGCCGATCAGCACCAGCGCGAGGCCGATCGCGGAGGCGACGATCGTCGGGTTCGCGATGATGCTGCGCAGGACGCCGGCCGCGCCCGTGGAGTCCTTCTCGGTCGCCTGGTGCAGCACGAACAGGTACAGCGGGGTGTAGATCGCCTGCTGGAACAGGATCACCGGCAGGGCGTGGGAGATGTCGCCCAGCACGTAGAGGGCGATCGGGAAGCCCATGTTGGCGCCGTTGACCACGGAACCGCTGATCGCGGTGACCACGAGGTCCGCGCCGCGGCGGGCCGTGAACAGTCTCACCCCGATGATCAGGAGGGCTCCCGTGGTCAGCCCCGAGATCCCGGCGACCGCCATCGGCACCGAGAGCACCTCGCGCACGTCGGATTCCAGGAGCCCCACGAGGACCAGGGCGGGGGAGGCGATGAAGAAGGTGGTCCGGTTCAGCACGTAGCGGCCGTGCGGGCCGAGCACGCCGGTGCGGCCCACCACCCAGCCCACGAAGATCATCGACCAGACGATGAAGAATCCGGTCAGGACCCCGCTCACAGGAGGGGGAGGGGCTGGTGCGGAGTCACGCCGACGATCCTAGAGCGGCGAGTCGGGGGAGGCACCGCCGGTCCGCTCGTCGGACGGCCGAGGTGAGGCCGCGGCTCTCAGCGCAGGCCGAGGGAGGCGCGGCCGTCGATCTGGTCGTCCATCCCGGGGACCGGCTGGGCGCCGTCGTCCCCGAGGGCGACGATGCGATTGTCCTCGTCGACGTGCACCACCCGCGGGCGATGGGTGGAGGTCTCGCTCTCGTCCATCTGGCCGTAGGCCATGATGATCACCAGGTCGCCGGGGCCCATGAGGTGCGCCGCCGCGCCGTTGATGCCCACGACGCCGCTGCCGCGCTCACCCTCGATGACGTAGGTGACCAGGCGATGACCATTGGTGATGTCCACGATCGAGACCTGCTCGTGCTCGACCAGACCCGCGGCCTCCGTGAGGTCGGGGTCGATCGTCACCGAGCCGACGTAGTGCAGGTCCGCCTGCGTCACCGTGGCCCGGTGGATCTTCGAGGTCATGAGAGTGCGCAACATCGCCTCCATTATCCCACGGACGGGGCATGCTGGATGATGGGAGTGTCCGCGTCGTCAGGAGGATCACCATGCCCAAGGCCCGTCGCCGCTCCGCCCACCGCTCGGAGCGGTTCGAGGAGATGGCGCTGCCCGATGAACTGCTCGGCGTCCTCGCCGATCAGGGGCTCGAGCGCGCCTTCGAGATCCAGGCCGCGATCCTCCCCGATGCCCTGGCCGGGCGGGACGTCCTCGCCCGGGCGGAGACCGGCTCCGGCAAGACCCTCGCCTTCACCCTCGCGATGACCGCGCGCTTCCGCGGCCGCAAGGTGCACCGCAAGCGTCCTCTCGGCGTGGTCCTGGTGCCCACCCGCGAGCTCGCGGTGCAGGTCGTCGACACCATCCATCCCTTCGCCCGCGCCGTCGGGCTCACCGCCCAGCTGGTCGCGGGCGGGATGAACATCGAGAAGCAGGCGGACGCCGTCGCCCGCGGGGTCGGCATCGTCGTGGCCACGCCGGGACGGCTGATCGACCTCGCCGAGCGCGGAGCCCTGCAGCTGGACCTGGTCGAGACCACGGTGATCGACGAGGCCGACCACATGGCCGACCTCGGTTTCCTCCCCGACGTGCACGACATCCTCGCCGCGATCCCGATGGGCACCCAGAAGATGCTCTTCTCGGCGACGCTGGACGGGCAGGTCGAGGAGATCGTGGACTCCTTCCTCGTCGATCCCGTCGAGCACGAGACCACGCCGGTCTCCGCCGCGGTGACCACCATGGACCACCACGTCCTGGCCATCGCCCCCTCCGCCAAGCGCGCGGTGACCGCCCAGCTCGGGGCACGGAAGGGCCGCACGCTGATGTTCACCCGCACCCAGCTCGGCGCCGAGCGGGTGGCGCAGGAGCTCGTGGAGGTCGGCGTGCGCGCCGCGGCGCTGCACGGCAACAAGCAGCAAGGGCTGCGCACCAACGTGCTGGCCGGATTCCGTGAGGGCGCCTATCCGGTGCTGGTGGCGACGGACGTCGCGGCGCGGGGGCTCCACATCGACGACGTGACGATGGTGGTCCACGTCGATCCCTCCGACGACGTCAAGGAGTACGTGCACCGCTCGGGCCGCACCGCCCGGGCGGGGGCAGCCGGCACCGTGGTCACGCTCGCCCTCCCGCACCAGATCTCGCGGACCCGCCGGATCCTCGCCGAGGCCGAGGTGGAGCCCACCTGGTCCGATGACGTGGAGTCCGCCGACGATCCCGCGCTGACCCCGCTGGGCGGCCGCACTCCCTCCGGCGAGCCCGCCGAGGACCCGGCGCTCGTGAAGTACAAGGGCGCGCCGCGCAAGCTCGACATCCAGCGCACCCGCGGGGCCGACTCCCGTCGGGCCGAGGAGCGGCGCGCCAACGAAGAGCGCCGCGCCTCCTGGGAGGAGGAGCCGCCGGCCCGCGGCGGCGGTCGGCGCGGCGGGCGAGGCGGCGCCGCGCGGGGAGGCGCCGGCAGGCCGGCGGGCACGGGCTCCGGCAAGCCTGCGCGCACGAGCGGCGGCAAGGGCTCCGGGAAGCCGACGGGCAGGGCCGGTGGCAAGGCGGTCGGCAAGGGCTCCGGGAAGCCGACCGGCAAGGGCTCCGGGACGCCGAAGGGCTCGGGGCGCGGCTCCTCCGGCGCGCCGCGCCGGCGCGGCGGACGATGAGCACGGCGCGCTCCGACCGGAACGCCGCCGGACGCTGAGCGAGGGAGGGACCCCGGATGAGCATCAGCACCTTCGACCTGTTCTCGATCGGGATCGGGCCGTCGAGCTCGCACACCGTGGGCCCGATGCGCGCCGCGGCCGTCTTCGCCCATGACGTGCTCCGCGACGACCGGGTGGCCGGGCAGGTCGCCGATGTCGCCGTGCACCTGTACGGCTCGCTCGCCGCGACTGGCGCGGGGCACGGGACCCTGGACGCCGTGGTGATGGGTCTCGAGGGCGCCGATCCCGAGACCGTCGACCCGGTCGCGGGTCGCGAGCGGGTGGCGCGGATCGAGGCCGAGGGCGGGCTGCTGCTGGACGGCA
Organism: Brachybacterium sp. YJGR34; assembly: GCF_003347015.1. Classification (GTDB taxonomy): domain Bacteria; phylum Actinomycetota; class Actinomycetes; order Actinomycetales; family Dermabacteraceae; genus Brachybacterium. Next base: position 65,534 of record NZ_PNFB01000020.1, on the reverse strand, counting down.
CCCGCCCGGTGGGCCTGCGGCCCTCCACCATCCGGCTCCACCCCCTGACCGTCCTGCCCCAGCACCCCAACGGGATGACCTTCGTCGCCCTGGACGCCGCGGGCGAGGAGCTGGTGCGCCGTCCCCTGTTCTCCGTGGGCGGCGGCTTCGTGGTCGACGCGGAGGACATGGACCGCCCGCTCGCGGAGGTCGCGGCCGAGGGGGAGGGGAGTGCGATCTTCACCACCGGGGCGGAGCTGCTGCAGGTGTGCGCGGACGGCGGGATCTCGATCTCCGAGGCGATGCTGCAGCGGGAGCGGCAGTGGCGCGGCGACGAGGAGATCCGCACGGGGCTGCTGAGGGTCTGGCGCGCGATGCACGAGTGCATCGAGCGCGGCATCCGCACCACCGGCACTCTTCCCGGCGGGCTCGAGGTGCCGCGCCGCGCCGCGTCCTGGTACGAGGCGCTGCAGGCGGAGGATCCCGTGCGCCTGCCGATGAACGCCGTCGAATGGGTCTCGCTCGCGGCGCTGGCGGTCAACGAGGAGAACGCCGCCGGCGGGCGCGTCGTGACGGCACCCACCAACGGCGCCGCCGGGATCATCCCCGCCGTGTTGTTCTTCGCCACGACCTACATCGAGGGCGTGGACCCCGACGAGATCGCGGTGCGCTTCCTGCTCACTGCCGGGGCGATCGGCTCCCTCTACAAGGAGCACGCCTCGATCTCCGGGGCCGAGGTGGGCTGCCAGGGCGAGGTGGGATCGGCCTGCTCGATGGCCGCGGCCGCCCTGTGCGAGGCGATGGGCGGCAAACCGGCCCAGGTCGAGAACGCGGCGGAGATCGCGATGGAGCACAACCTGGGTCTGACCTGCGATCCCGTGGGCGGGCTGGTGCAGGTCCCCTGCATCGAGCGCAATGCGATGGCGGCGGTGAAGGCGATCACCGCCGCGCGCTTCGCGCTGCGCGGCACGGGGGAGCACCTCATCTCCCTGGACACCGTGATCGAGACCATGCGCCAGACGGGCCGGGACATGAACGAGCGGTACAAGGAGACCGCGCGGGGAGGGCTCGCCCTCACCGCGGTCCCGGTCAGCGTCCCGGACTGCTGATCCGCACCTCCCGCGGCATCGCCGCCGCGCTGAGACGGTCGCGCACGAGCGCCCGGATCTCGTCCTCCCCGGGGCGTGGTCGGTCCGTGCTCCCGTCGACCAGCACCTCGGCGAGCGTGCGCACGCCGGCGCGGGCATCGGGCACGGGCCGCAGCCGCACGGCCAGCACGCCCGGCTGCTCGAGCAGCAGCTGGCGCACCTCGGCCGGATCGTGCAGCAGGCCGCCGAGCGACGAGGGCACCTCGGCCCGCCCGGTGACGTGGACCGTGCCGTCCGCAGCGACCTCGCCGCGGTCGGTCACGAGCTCGCGGCCCCCGGTGAAGGGAGATCGGGCGTGCAGCCGGCCATCGACCGCCCGCAGGTGCACGCCCCGCAGCGGTCGACCGTCGACGGCGAGCACGCCGGTCTCCGTGGTGCCGTAGACGTCGTGGACCTGGGCTCGGAACTCCCGGGAGAGGTCCGCGCGGAGCGCGGGGGAGAGCTCGTCGGAGCCGGAGATGACGCGGTCCAGGGACAGGTCGCGGCTCTCGCCGAGCTCCTGCTGGGCCCGGAGCAGGTCCGCCAGATGCACGGGGACCCCGGTGAGCAGCGCGGGCGAGGTGGCGTGGAGCAGGGAGATGCGCTCGGCGGCGGGGAGGTGGGAGAGGTCCACCAGCGGGGCGCCGACGGCGACGGCCCCGAGCGCGACCAGCAGCCCGTGGCCGTGCACCCCGGGGGCGGCGCTCGCGATCCGTCGGCCCCGGCGCAGGCCGATGCGGCGCCCGAGGTCGGCGAGGTGTCGGACCTGGGCGCCGGTCAGCGGGCCGCGGCGCTGGAGACGCGGCCGGCCGCCGGTCCCGCTGGAGCGCATCTCGAGCATGCCGTCTCCCGCGAGCACCGTGAGCAGCACCTCGCGCAGGGGAGCGGTCGCGGGCAGCATTCCCAGACGCGGCGGGCCGGTCAGCCGCCGGGAGCGTCGGCGCAGCAGCGAGACCTGGTCCAGGAGGTCACCGGCGGTGAGCGTGCCGTGGCGATCCACGAGCAGCTCGGAGCGCGGTCGCAGCGCGGCCCGGGCCCGCAGGGCGGTGGAGGCGTGGAGGATCCTCATGGCCGGTCACCAGGACCCGCGACGGTACGCCCCGGGGTACAGCGCCGGATCGCGCACGCCGAGCTCGTGGGCGGCGCGCTGGGGCCAGCCCGGTTCCCGCAGCCCGGCCCGGCCCACGGCCACGAAGTCCGCGTCCCCGCGCTCGAGCACGTCCTGGGCGGCGGCCGGCTCGGTGATCAGCCCCACGGCGGCCACCGGCAGGGACACCGCCTCCCGCAGGGTGCGGGCGAAGCCCACCTGGTACTCGGGGCCGACGGCGATGTCCGCCGCGACCGCGCCGCCGGTGGAGACGTGCAGGGCGTCCACGCCGGCCTCCTCGAGGTCACGGGCGAGCTCGACGGACTGGGTGATGTCCCAGCCGCCGTCGATCCAGTCCGTCGCGCTGAGCCGCACGACCAGCGGCTTGTGCTCGGGCCACGCGGCGCGCACGGCGCGCACGATCTCGAGGGCGAGGCGCCGGCGCCCCGGCCCGTCGCCGCCGTACTCGTCGCGGCGGGTGTTCACCAGCGGGGAGAGGAACTCATGGACCAGGTAGCCGTGGGCGAAGTGGAGCTCGACGGCGTCGAAGCCGGCGCGCTCGGCGCGGCGGGCGCCGTCCGCGAAGTCCTCCACCACCTGGGCGATGTCCTCGTGCTCCATCGCGTCCGGGGCGTCGAGGCCGGGGAAGGGATCCGCGGTCGGTCCGAGCGCGCGCCATCCGGAGGCGAGCTCCGGGACCGAGCCGCGACGGCCGCGGAAGGCGGGCAGGGCGGGCCAGGTCGAGGCCTTGCGGCCGGCGTGGGCGAGCTGGACCGCGATCCGCGCCCCCTGGTCGCGGCAGAAGCTGGTGATGCGCGACCAGGCGGCGACCTGCTCCTCGGACCAGATGCCGGTGTCCTGCGGGCTGATGCGGCCCTCGGGGGAGACGGCGGTGGCCTCGGTGATCAGCAGTCCGAAGCCGCCGGTCGCGCGGGCTCCCAGATGGACCAGGTGCCAGTCGGTGGGCACCCCGTCGCGCGCCTCGACCATGTACTGGCACATGGGGGCCAGCCAGATCCGGTTGCGCAGCTCGAGCTCGCGCAGGCGAGCCGGGGCGAGGAGGGCCGGCGGGGTGACCGTGGGAGCGGGGGCCATGTTTCCCCACGGTAGTCGCCTAGGCGCGTCGGTGCGTCGTCCGTTCATCGGCCGTCGGCGAGGTCCCGGGCACCTCGTCCCGATGCCCGTGACCTGAGTCTCCTGCGATACGGTGATCGCGTCCATCCGCCCCGGCTCCCGGGGCCCGTGAAGCAGGAGTGCTGATGTCCGACGACGCCGTCACCGGGATCGAGAACCTCTCCCAGGAGACCCGCACGTTCTCCCCTCCCACCGAGTTCGTCCAGAACGCGGTGGCCCGCCCCTCCCTCTATGGCGAGGCCGAGCGCGACCAGCTCGCCTTCTGGCGTTCGCGCGCCAGCCTCCTCAGCTGGGAGACCCCGTTCACCGAGACCCTCGACTGGTCCAACCCGCCCTTCGCCCGCTGGTTCGCCGACGGCACGCTGAACGTCGCGTACAACTGCGTGGACCGCCACGTGGAGTCCGGCCACGGCGACCAGGTCGCGCTGCTCGCCGAGTACGAGGACGGCAGCGATGCCGCCTACACCTATGCCGACGTCAAGGACGAGATCTCGCGGATGGCCAATGTGCTCTCCGACCTCGGCGTCCGCACCGGCGACCGGGTCGCGATCTACCTGCCGATGGTCCCCGAGGCGGTCTTCGCGATGCTCGCCTGCGCTCGCCTGGGCGCGCCCCACTCGGTGGTCTTCGGAGGGTTCAGCGCCGAGGCGCTGCGCTCGCGCATCGAGGACGCCGAGGCCCGCGTGGTGATCACGGCCGACGGCCAGAACCGCCGCGGCAAGCAGCTGCCGCTCAAGCCCGCGGTCGACGAGGCGCTCGCCGGGGGCGGCGACTCGGTGGAGAAGGTCCTCGTGGTGCGCCGCACCGGCGGGGACGTGGAGTGGACCGAGGGTCGCGACGTGTGGTGGCACGAGGCGCGCGAGAGCGCCTCGAGCGAGCACGCTCCCGTCGCCGTCGAGGCGGAGCACCCGCTGTTCATCCTCTACACCTCCGGCACCACCGGGAAGCCCAAGGGCATCGTCCACACCACCGGCGGGTACCTCACCCAGGCGGCGTACACCCACCGCAACGTCTTCGACCTCAAGCCGTCCACCGACGTCTACTGGTGCACCGCGGACGTCGGCTGGGTCACCGGGCACACCTACGTGGTCTACGGGCCGATGGCCAACCGCACCACGCAGGTGATCTACGAGGGCACGCCGGACACCCCGCACCAGGGCCGCTGGTGGGAGATCGTCGAGAAGCACAAGGTCACCAAGTTCTACTCCTCGCCCACCGCGATCCGCACCGCGATGAAGTGGGGCGAGGAGATCCCGGGGAAGTACGACCTCTCGTCCCTCCAGCTGCTGGGCAGCGTGGGCGAGGCCATCAACCCCGAGGCGTGGATGTGGTACCGCCGCGTCATCGGCGGGGACCGGTGCCCGATCGTGGACACCTGGTGGCAGACGGAGACCGGGGCGATCATGATCTCGCCCCTGCCCGGCGTCACCGAGACCAAGCCCGGCTCCGCCCAGGTCCCCCTCCCCGGGATCAGCGCCGACGTCATCAACGACGCCGGTGAGTCGGTCCCCGACGGCCAGGGCGGCTACCTGGTGCTCGACAAGCCGTGGCCCTCGATGCTGCGCGGCATCTGGGGCGATCCGGAGCGCTTCAAGGAGACCTACTGGTCCCGCTTCCCGGGCTACTACTTCGCCGGGGACGGCGCCAAGCGCGACGAGGACGGCGACATCTGGCTGCTGGGCCGTGTGGACGACGTCATGAACGTCTCCGGGCACCGCCTGTCCACCATGGAGATCGAGTCCGCCCTGGTCAGCCACGACTGGGTGGCCGAGGCGGCCGTCGTCGGAGCGAACGACGAGACCACCGGCCAGGCTCCCGTGGCCTTCGTCATCCTGCGCTCGGGCAGCGCGGAGGCGGTCGAGGCCGCCGGCGGCGAGGAGAAGGTCCCCGAGCTGCTCCGCGCCCATGTGGGCAAGGAGATCGGCCCGATCGCGAAGCCGAAGCGGGTGCTGCTGGTCACCGAGCTGCCCAAGACCCGCTCCGGGAAGATCATGCGGCGCCTGCTGCGCGACGTCGCCGAGAACCGGACGGTGGGCGACACCCAGACCCTCGCCGACGCCTCGGTGATGGATCTCATCCAGCAGGGTCTCTCCGGCGGGCGCTGAGCCCCGCCGCATCGAGGAGGGCGGGCGCCGAGGTCACCAGATCGGTGACTCCGGCGCCCGCCCTCGCGGCCGTGGCGGGCCGCTCAGCGGGAGACCACCACGTTCCCGACCTCGGAGGTCGCGGTGAGGGTGCCGATCGGCGAGCCCTCGGCCGTGGTGAGGCTCGGGTCGACCCGCAGATCGCCGAGCTCCGCCGTGGCCTCGACCTCCCAGCGGCCGGTGCCCGGCGCGGAGACGGAGACCTCGCCGAGGTCCGAGGCGGCCAGGACCTCGCCGCCGGCATCGGCCGGCAGCAGCAGGTCGACGTCTCCGACGGCTCCGGTGACCTCGATCCGCCCGGGAGCGGGATCCTCGACCTCGACCTCGATCTGGCCGACGTCCGAGCGGACGGTGAGGCCCTCCGGGGCGCTGACGGGCGTCAGGCGGACGGAGCCGACGTCCGTGCCGATGTCGAGCGAGGTGAAGGTTCCCTCCGCCCGGATGTCACCGACCTCCGTCGTGAGATCGAGCGCGAGCTCATGGCCGCTCGGCACCAGGATCAGGAGGTCGCGCGCGGAGAGCTGGCCGGGGAAGGACGTGTAGTGCCGGGGCTGGCGGACGTCGAGCACCGGATCGGAGGCACGGCCCTGCTGGGTGACACGCGCCCGCACCTCGGTGCCGGTCTCCGGCACGGCCGTGGCACCCTCCTCGACCAGGGCCACGGTCACCTGCTCGGCATCGGCGGACTCCAGCACCCGCACGTTCGCGGCCCCGGAGGTGAGGGTCAGCGAGGCCGGGAGACCGAGTTCGGTGGTGGCGGCCACCTCCTCGAAGCTGCGGTGGTCGAGCCAGCGCACGGTGCTGGCCGCGACGGCGCCGAGCACCATCGTGCCGATCACGAGCGCCGCGATGACGATCACCACCACACGCCAGGGACCGTCCTTGCGGGGATCGGGGGAGAGGCGGCGGGCGGGTTCGCGATACGGCCCCGAGGGGACCTGCGCCGCCAGGTCGGGGGTGGGGGAAGGGTACGTGGTGCTCATCATCGGTCCTCGGATTCCAGGTAGCGCAGAACGGCCATGACGCGCCGGTTCTCGCCGTCGACGGGCGGGAGGTCGAGCTTGGTCAGGAGCGAGGAGATGTGCTTCTCCACGCTGCCGGCGGAGACGAACAGGGTGTCGGCGATGGCCTGGTTCGAGCGCCCCTGCGCCATCAGCGAGAGCACCTCGCGCTCGCGGGGCGTGAGCCCCTCGAGGGTGCGGCGGCGGCGCGAGCGGACGAAGATCTGCTGGACCACCTCGGGGTCGAGCCAGGTCCCGCCCTCGCCGACGTCGGCGACCACCGCGAGGAAGTCCTCGACGTCCGCGACCCGGTCCTTGAGCACGTACCCCAGTCCGTGCGGGGAGTCGGCGATGAGATCCGAGGCGTAGCGCTCCTCGACGTACTGCGAGAGCACCAGCAGCGCCACCTCGGGATCCTGCCGGCGCACCAGCATCGCCGCGCGCACCCCCTCGTCGGTGAAGGTCGGGGGCATCCTCACGTCGATGATCGCGAGATCGGGAGCATGGTGGGAGATGGCGCTGAGCAGCGCGCTCGCATCGCCCACCGCGGCGACCACCTCGTGGCCGGCGTCGGTGAGCAGGCGCTCCACACCGGCGCGGAGCAGCACGGCGTCGTCGGCGATCACGATCCTCATCGGAGGGCCTCCTGGTCGGTGGTGGGGCTCGGAGCGGCAGGGACGGCGCCGAGCGGGTCATGCTCGCGGACGGTGGGGCCGGCGGGTTCGCCGGGGCCGGCGCGGCCCGGGAGCGGGATCACGGCCACCAGCTCGGTGCCGCCGCCGATGGGGCTGGTCACCTCGAGGCGGCCGCCGGTGGCGCGGAGCCGGTCGGACAGGCCCGCCAGGCCGGTGGAGACGCCGTCGCGATGGACGGCCGCGCCGCCGCGCCCGTCGTCGCGGACCTCCACGGTGAGCGCCGCCTCGTCCTCGGTGACCGCGACCTGCGCCTGCTGCGCCAGGGAGTGCTTGGCGATGTTGGTGAGCGCCTCGGAGACCACGAAGTAGGCCACGGCTTCGCGCTCGCGGTCCAGCTCGGTCTCCGGGCGGAGCGCGACCTGCAGCTCCACGGGGACGCGCGAGCGGGCTGCGAGGGCGGACAGCGCCGCATCCAGTCCGCGATCGGTGAGCACCGCGGGGTGGATCCCGCGGGCCAGCTGACGCAGATCGGTCATGACGGCCTTGGCCTCCACGTGGGCCTCGCCGACGAGCCGCTCGGCGCGGTCCGGGTCGTTGCGGATGGCGCCCTTGGCCAGTCCCAGGGTCATCGCGAGGTTCACCAGGCGCGGCTGGACCCCGTCGTGGAGGTCGCGCTCGATGCGCAGCCGTTCCTGCGCGGCCGCGTCCACCGCGCCCTGGCGCCGCTCGGCGAGCTCGGCCACCTGCTCGCGCAGGTCCTCCTCCGAACCGGAGATCAGGCCCCGCGCCAGGCCGCGGTCCACGAGCGCGCCGAGGGCGAGCACCACCACCGCCAGCACCAGGCAGGCCGTGGAGATCACGGCGAGCAGCCAGCGCGAGAGCTCCCAGGCGCCGACCTGCAGCGGACCGGCGGTCAGGGCCAGCTCCCAGCCGACCCAGCCGATCCACCCGAGCACGAGCACGGCGAGGAAGAACACGCCGGCCGCCAGCATGGCCAGGTGATGGTGGAGCACTCCGCGCCAGAACTCGCCGGTGCCGAGCTCGTACCAGCGGTTCCGCAGCCAGCCGGCGGCGCCCTCGCGGCGGGACCGGCGGCGAGGGGGACGGATCACGTCGAGGCCGTGGATCGCGACCGCCCGTCGTCGCTCCGCCCGCACGGCCAGCTGCATCAGCAGCAGCCAGGGGACCAGGAGCAGGAAGCCGCTGCCCAGCGCGGGCAGGGCGCTGAGCCCGGTGAGGACGAGGACGACGCTGATCCAGAACCAGGAGAGGAAGAGCAGCCCGCCGACGACCACGGAGGCCAGCGCCGCGAGGTTCAGACGGGCGCGCCGCCGTGGAGGGGGCGCAGCGGTGATCGAGTTCATGGCACCGAATCTATGCCGCCGGCCCGCCCCGGCACACCGTGCCCTCCCTCCGACCGGGCGGGGGAAAACCCCCGGTCGGACCGCCGCGTGGCACAGATCCCGTCGGTGCGGCCGGGATGAGGCGGGATGCGGACGCCGAATGCGGTTCAATGGATCCATGAGCAGCGATGCCCCCTCTTCCGACGAATCCATCGATCCCGCGGGTGCCGCCGACGGGACCTCCCGCGGCACCCTCCACGACGTCGCGAACTCGCTGGGCATCTCCAGCGCGGTCGCGCTGCGTGCTCTGCGGGAGTCCGACGAGATCAAGCCCCAGATGATGCGGCGCGTGCGCGAGGCCGCCGAGCGCCTGCACTTCCCGATCGAGGAGCTCAGCGCCGAGGAGGACCATCGCGGCGTGGTCGCGGTGCTGGTCAACACCATGCGCAACACCTGGATCTCGGATCTGGTGCGCGCGATTCGCATCGAGCTCGCGGCGACCGGCCGGACCGCGATCGTGGTGCCCACCCGTCGGCGTCTGCCCGAGTACCCGGTGGCCGCGGACACCGACGCGATCGAGAACCTGGTCCAGCTCGGGGTGGACGGCTTCCTCATGATCTCCGATCTGGCGGACATGGACAGCGTCCTGGCGGCCACCGGCAACCGACCGCTGGTGGGCATCGGATGCTCGCAGGAGTTCATCGGTCGCTTCGACACGGTGCGGATCGACGACGAGGTCGGTCAGGGCCTGCTGGTCGACCACCTGGTCAGTCTCGGGCACCGCGAGATCGCGCACGTCGGAGGGGTCGGCGCGGCCGTCGCCCGGGAGCGCGCGGACGCCTTCCGCCGGGCGATGGAGAGGCACGGGCTCGGTGAGCAGGCCCGGGTCGAGCCCGGTGACTTCACCGAGCAGGTCGGGCAGACCGCCGGCTCGATGCTGCTGCGGGGCAGCCGCACCCCCACGGCCGTCACCTGCGCCAACGACGTCACCGCGGTGGGCGTGCTCTCCGCGGCCCGCGAGGCCGGCTTCACGGTGCCGGAGTCGCTCGCGGTGGCCGGCTACGGCAACACCTCCCTGGCCTCCTCCGGGATCTCGCAGCTGACCAGCGTCGACCCCAACTCCGATCGGCTCGGCGCGCTGGCCGCCCAGTTCCTCGTCGAGCGGGTCTCCGGGCACGAGGGCCCCACGCGGGACGTGGCGGTCGCCCCGGCGATCGTGGTGCGCCGCAGCACCTCCGCGCCGCCGCGCGCCGAGGCTCCTCGGCGTCAGCGGGTCTCGGTCGACTGATCGCCCGCCCGTCCGCCGCCACGACCTGAGAACCTCCTCCTCCCTGCGATAGGCTCCGACCATGATCAACACCACGAACGACCCGAGCACGCCGCCCACCCAGCGGTCCATCGGCGAGCTCGTCCAGTCCATCCGCGATGAGCTCCTCGGTGTCGTCCACCACGAGATCGACATCGCGAAGAAGGAGTTCACGGCGCTCGCCATCAAGGTCGGCATCATCGCCGCCATGGCCGCGGTGCTGCTGTTCCTGCTGCTCTCCGCCTGGGTGATGCTGCTGTTCGCCGCGGCCACCGGCCTCGAGGCGCTGGGGCTCTCCTACTGGCTGTCCTTCCTGATCATCGCCGGCGTGTTCATCCTGCTCGGCGCGATCGCCGGTCTGGTCGCGTTCCTGGTGTCCAAGAGGCTCAAGGCGCCCGAGACCACGATCCAGACCGCGCAGTCCGCGGTCGAGGCGGTCCAGGGCAAGCGCCGCCAGAACGCCGTCTCCTACGACGACACCTTCGAGGAGCTCTACGGCAAGCAGGTCAGCGCTCGCGTCGACTGATCGACGTGCTGCGAGCGTGCGAGCGGCAGGAGATCAGTCAGAGCGGCACCGACTGATCGACGTGCTGCGAGCGTGCGAGCGGCAGGAGATCAGTCAGGACGGCACCGACTGATCGACGTGCTGCGAGCTCGTGAGCACCGGGCGTCCTCCGGGGCAGTACCCTGGAGCACGTGACCCTTCGACTGCACGACACCGCCACCCGTACGACGGCCCCTCTGGAGCCGGTGCGCGAGGGGGCGGTGTCGCTGTATGTCTGCGGTCCCACGACACAGGGCGCGCCGCACCTGGGTCACCTGCGCACCTTCCTCGCCTTCGACGTGCTGGTGCGCTGGCTCGAGCGCAGCGGGCACGAGGTCACGCACGTCCGCAACGTCACCGACATCGAGGACAAGATCCTCACGAAGTCCGTCGAGGCCGGCACCGCCTGGTGGGCCTGGTCGCTGCGCTTCGAGCGCGAGTTCCAGGACGTGCTGGACCGGATCGGCAATCGCCGGCCCACCTATGAGCCGCGGGCCACCGGCCACGTCCCGGAGATGATCGAGCTCATGCAGCGCCTCATCGAGCGCGGGCACGCCTACGCCGACGGCGAGGGGTCGGTCTACTTCGACGTGGCCTCCTTCCCCACCTACGGCGCCCTCACCCGGCAGTCGCTGGAAGACATGCAGGACGCGGGGGAGGAGCGCGAGCCGGGCAAGCGGGACCAGCGCGACTTCGCGCTGTGGAAGGCCGCCAAGCCGGCGGAGCCGGAGACCGCCTCCTGGGACACCCCCTTCGGACGCGGCCGACCGGGCTGGCACCTCGAGTGCTCGGCGATGAGCCGCAAGTACCTGGGGGAGACCTTCGACATCCACGCCGGCGGGCTGGACCTGCGCTTCCCTCATCACGAGAACGAACAGGCGCAGTCCCATGCCGCCGGCTACGGCTTCGCGCGCCGCTGGATGCACGCGGGCGTGCTCACGGTGGACGGGTTGAAGATGGGCAAGAGCCTGGACAACTTCGTCACCGCGGCTCGCGCGCTGACCGAGCACCCCACGCCCGCCGTGCGGCTGGCCCTGGTGGGCGGGCACTATCGCGCCACCGTCGAGTACAACGCGACGGCGATGCGCGAGGCGGAGGTGGTCTGGGAGCGCTTCACCGCCACCGCGCGACGGGCCGCGGAGCTCCTCGGCGAGGACCCGATCGCGGCCGCGGAGGCCGATCTCGCCGCGGTGGAGCTGCCGGAGGACTTCGTCGCGGCGATGGACGAGGATCTCGCCGTCCCCGAGGCTCTCGCGGTGATCCACCGCGAGCAGTCGGCGCTGAACTCCCTGCTGGCCGCCGGCGGGGCATCCGACGGCACGGCGGTCGGGCAGGGCCTGGGCCGCCTGCGGGCGATGCTCGACGTGCTGGGACTGGATCCGCTGGGTGCGCAGTGGGGCGAGCACTCCGGATCCGCCGGTGCCGAGCACGCCGCGCTGGACGCACTGATCACCACCCAGCTGGCCGCCCGCGCGGCCGCCCGCGCCGAGAAGGACTGGGCCCGGGCCGATGCCCTGCGGGACGCGCTGAGCGCCGCGGGCATCCGCATCGAGGACGGCCAGGACGGCGCCCGCTGGACGCTCGAGACCCGAGACTGAGCAGGACTGAGGAGACTTCCATGGCAGGAAACAGCTCGCGCCGCGGCGCGGTGCGCAAGAGCAAGAAGGGGGCGACCGTCGGCTCCGGCGGCGTGCGCCGCCGCGGACTCGAAGGCAGGGGCCCCACCCCCAAGGCGCAGGACCGGCCCGCCCACAAGGCCTTCGCCGGCACCTCCTCCGCGGCGAGCGGCTCCGGCGCGCGCCGCGGAGGCTCCGGGAAGGGCAAGGCCCCCGGCAGCGACCAGGTCGCCGGACGCAACGCGGTGCTCGAAGCGCTGCGGGAGGACATCCCGGCCACGCAGCTGACCGTCATGGTCCGCCTGGACTCCGATGAGCGGGTGCGCGAGATCATGCGCCTGGCCACCGCCCGGGGCCTGCCGATCGCGGAGGCCTCGCGCACGGACCTGGACCGGATGACCGATCGCTCCGTCCACCAGGGCGTGGCGCTGACCATTCCGCCCTACTCCTATGCGGACCTCGACGAGCTGCTGGCCGTCGCCGCGGAGCGGTTCGAGCCCCCGCTGCTGGTCGCCCTCGACGGGATCACCGACCCGCGCAACCTGGGCGCGATCCTGCGTTCGGCCGACGCCTTCGGTGCGCACGGTGTCATCGTGCCCGAGCGTCGCAGCGTCTCGATGACCGCGAGCGTATGGAAGGTCGCGGCGGGTGCGGCCGGCCGTGTGCGCGTCGCCCAGGTCACCAATCTCAACCGCGCCCTGACCTCCCTCAAGGAGAAGGGCGTGTTCGTGCTGGGCCTCGACGCGGACGGCGATGTCACCACCCGCGGGCTCGAGCTGGGCACCCAGCCGGCCGCGCTCGTGGTCGGCGCCGAGGGCAAGGGTCTCTCGCGCCTGGCCCGGGAGATCAGCGACCAGGTGGTCTCGGTCCCGATGGGCGGACGCGCGGAGTCGCTGAACGCCTCGGTCGCCGCCGCCATCGCGCTCTACGAGCTCTCCGGGGTCCGCGAGCGGCAGGGCTTGGCCTGATCGACGTGCTGGTGAGGGACGAACCGGCAGGAGATCGGGCAGAGGGCGCAGCCTGATCGACCTCCCGGGGAGGACCCCACCGGCCGCCCGGCCGCGCTCGAGCTGGTCATAGGGTCCCGTGAGCATGTGCTCACCGGACCGGAAGACCAGCTCGGCGCGGGAGCCGGCGGTCCCGGCGCCCGCTCCGGCCGGGCCCGGCCTCAGCTGTCGAAGATCGACAGCGCCGAGGTCTCCGTCGTCACCAGCGACTTCTCGTCGGGGCGGTGGATCAGCTCCGAGAGGATGAAGTCGCGCACCGTGTCGTCGAGGCTGACGTCCAGCCCCTTCTGCTCGGACAGGAACCACTTGTGCTCGAGGATCTCGTGGAAGAACTCCGCGGGCTCGAGCTTGGAGCGCATGGACCGGGGGATCGCGCGGACCACCGGCTCGTACTGCTCTTTGAGCCATTCGTGGGCCACGAACTCCTCGTCCTCGGCCTGCTGCTCCGTGGCGGCCTGGTACTGGTCGAGATCGTTGAGCAGCCGGCGGGCCTGGTTCTCCTGCGCGTCGATGCCGGTCAGGCGCATCAGGCGCCGCGAATGATGCCCGGCGTCCACGACCTTGGGCTGGATCGCGAGGGTGGTGCCGTCGAGGTCGGTGGTGATGTCGAGCTCGCCCACGTCGAAGCCCAGGGCGTTGAGCTTCTCGATCCGGGCGGAGACCCGCCACCTCTCGTCGGCCGAGAACCGCTCCTTGGAGGTCAGCGCCTCCCACAGCTCGGTGTAGCGGGAGACCAGGTCGTCGCCGGTCAGGACCGGATCCGCCTCGGGATCGAACATCTCGCCGGCCTGGAGGTCCATGAGCTCGCCGATGATGTTGGTGCGCGCGAGGTCGAGGTCGTAGTGGCGCTGGCCGACGGTGAGCTTCTCGTACAGCGACCCGGTCTCGACGTCGACGAGATAGGCGGCGAACTCGCCGGCGTCACGGCGGAACAGGGTGTTGGACAGCGAGACGTCGCCCCAGTAGAAGCCGTCGAGGTGCAGACGCACCAGCAGGACGGCCAGCGCATCCAGCAGCCGGTGCGCGGTGTTCTGGCGCGAGACCTGGCTGAACACGGCCCGGTAGGGCAGTGAGAACTGCAGGTGGCGCGTGATCAGCACGGCATCGAGCGGTTCGCCCTCGGCGTCGGTGCGACCGGAGATCACCGCGAAGGGCTCGACCGCGGGGACCCCCATCCGACGCAGCACGCGCAGCATCTCGTACTCGCGCCGGGCCAGGTGGTGGTTGATCTCCTTGAGGGCGAGCACGCGGCCGGAGACCCGCACGAAGCGCACCACGTGCCGGGAGATGCCGCGGGGGAGCGCGGCGAGGATGTCCTCGGGCCAGTGCTCGAGAGCCTGCCCCCACGGCAGGTCCAGCAGGGCCGGATCGGGCCGGGCCGCGGTGATCTCCAGAGGTGCCATTGGTCCATTCTCTCCCGTCCGGGGCCCTCGGGACCACTCCCGGCGCGTTTTCCCGTCATCTCCACACCGACGTCACGATCCGGCACCCTCCCGCGGCGCACCCCGGCGCCCGCCGCGGACGACGACGGGCGCCCGGCAGCAGCCGGACGCCCGTCGCATGGTGCCTGAGGGGACTCAGTCGCCCAGGCGCTGACCGTTCTTCACGTCGAAGAGGTGCAGGTGGTCCGGCTTGGGGCGGAAGAACACCGTCGACCCCTTCTCCGGGGCGTTCCGACCGTCGACGCGGGCGATGAACGGCTTGGACGTGTCCGCCGCACCGGCGCGACGACCGTAGATGAAGGCGTCGGCGCCGAGCTCCTCGACGACGTCGACCTCGACCGCGATGCCCTGGTCGGTGCCGACCAGCTCGAGGTCCTCGGGGCGCACGCCCACGGTCACCGACTTCTCGTCGGTGCCGGAGAGGGTGGTGCGGTCCACGGGGATCACGGCGCCGCCGAACTGGATGCCCTGATCGGTGAGGGGCTCCTCGAGCAGGTTCATCGCCGGGGAGCCGATGAAGCCGGCCACGAACACGTTGTTCGGGTGGTCGTACATGCGGCGGGGCGAGTCGATCTGCTGGAGCACGCCGCGGTCGAGGACCGCCACGCGGTCACCCATCGTCATGGCCTCGGTCTGGTCGTGGGTGACGTAGACCGTGGTGACGCCCAGGCGACGCTGCAGCGACGCGATCTGGGTACGGGTGGAGACGCGGAGCTTCGCATCGAGGTTCGAGAGCGGCTCGTCCATGAGGAACACCTGGGGCGAGCGGACGATCGCACGTCCCATGGCCACACGCTGGCGCTGACCGCCGGAGAGCGCCTTCGGCTTGCGGTCGAGGTACTCGGTGAGGTCCAGGATCGCGGCCGCGTCCTCGACCCGCTTGCGGATCTCGGCCTTCGGGGTGCCGGCGATCTTCAGGGCGAAGCCCATGTTGTCGGCCACCGACATGTGCGGGTACAGCGCGTAGTTCTGGAACACCATCGCGATGTCGCGGTCCTTCGGCGGGACGTCGGTGACGTCGCGGTCGCCGATGAGGATGCGTCCCGCGTCGATCTCCTCGAGACCGGCGAGCATGCGCAGGGAGGTCGACTTGCCGCAGCCCGAGGGGCCGACCAGCACGAGGAACTCGCCGTCGCCGATCTCGATGTTGAGGTTGTCGACGGCCGGGCGCTCCTGGCCCGGGTAGACGCGTGATGCGTTGTCGAACGTGACTGTTGCCATGGTGTTTCTCCTTCACCGGCAGGTACGTGCCGGACGGTCCGTTGTGAAGTGATGCCAGCCGGTCTCGGACGTCTCGGAGAGGTGCGTCCTCGCACCGGCCACCGGAAGTGTAGCCCACGTCTCACCATGCTCGCGCACCTGCTCGCGACGGGGTGTCGCGGGAGCCCGCGACCGCCTGCGCGATACTGGCACGGTGGACACCACTGAGCTGACCCGGAAGATCCTCGACCGCCGTGAGAAGGAGGGCGACCCGCTGCGCATCGTGCAGGCCGGCCACCCGGCGCTGCGCCGTCGGGCCGTCACGGCCCGCGACCGGCTCGAGCTCCCCCTGCTGGCGGAGCTCGCCGATGCCATGACCGTCACCATGCGCGACGCACCGGGCGTGGGCCTGGCCGCCCCGCAGGTGGGGCTGCCGATGCGGTTCTTCGTCGCCGAGGATCCCTTCGCGAGCGAGGACGGGGAGGATCCGGACGATGCCCTGCTCGAACGCCGTCCGCTGCCCCTGCGCGCCCTGCTCGACCCGGTGCTCGAGCCCCTGGGCGAGGAGCGCGTCTTCGCCTTCGAGGGCTGCCTCTCCGTGGACGGCTGGCAGTCGATCGTCCCCCGGGCCCGGCGGGTGCGGCTGCGGGCCCTCGAGCTGCGTCCGGGCGGTGTCCTGCAGGAGGTCGAGGAGGAGCACATCGGCTGGAGCGCGCGCATCCTCCAGCATGAGACCGACCATCTGGACGGCACCCTGTGCCACGACCGCATGGTGCCCCGCTCCCTCATCGGGTCCGGCTACGCCGGCCACTACCAGGAGCTCTCGGAGGCGGTCCGCCTGCTGGGCCTGACCGGGGAGATCACCCGGCTGGGCGAGGGAGAGGTCGTCCTGTCCTGACGTGCACCTCCCGCCGTCCGGAGCGTCGCAGCGCGCTCCGTCCCGCATCCTTCGCGCGCCGCGTCCGCGAAGGATGCCCGGATCCCCCAGCCGGCGGCGGTACCGTGACCCTCGTTGACGACCCCACAGAACGGAGCCGATGGTGGCCACGAGCGATGCGATGACCCCCGACCCGGAATCCAGCGAGAAGCAGGCCCTGGACGTGCCCCCCGAGCTGATCGACGAGCGCTGGCTGGCGCTCGTCGACGCCGCGCTGAAGGTGCAGGCGCCGATCGCGCACCGCTACGTGGACCGGCTGCGGGCCAAGCACCCCGAGGCGACCGACCGCCAGCTGCTCGAGATGGTCACTCGGCGCTTCTCCGCGCTGAACATCGCCACCGGCGCCGGCATCGGCGGCGCCGCGGCGCTGCCCGGGCTGGGCACGGTCGCCGCCGTCGGTCTCACCGTCGGCGAGGGGCTCACCTTCGCCGAGTCCTGCGCCTTCCTCACGCTCGCCGCGGCGGACATCCACGACGTGGACATGAGCGACCGCAACACGCGGCGCCTGGTGCTCCTGGCGGTGCTCAGCGGCGAGCGCGGCACCGAGATCATCGCCAAGGCCATGGGCAAGCAGGGCCTGCAGTGGAACTCGCTCCTGGGCGGGAACGGCGGGGGCTTCCTGCCGGGCATGATCAGCCGGCAGGTCTCGAAGTACATCCGCCGGCGGATGCTGGCCCGCACCGGAGGGATCTGGCTGGCCCGCCTCCTGCCCTTCGGGCTCGGCGCCCTCATCGGCGCCATCGGCGCCCGGATCGTCTCGAAGTCCGTGGTCGAGGCGATGCTCGAGATCTACTCCCAGGCCTCCACGCTCGAGGGCGAGGCCGTGGACGAGAGCTGACCGCACGCGCGGCTCCCTGCACCGACGAGGGCCGGCCCCCCATCTGGGGGACCGGCCCTCGTGGCGATCCGGGTGCTCCAGCGGGGAGCGCTCAGACCTCCTGGGTGAACTCGTTCGCGTGCTCGGTGCCGGCGGCGCGGACGTAGGACTGGCGGATCTCCGCCTCCGCGTCGGAGCGGCCCTCCCAGTGCGCGCCCTCGACGCTCTTGCCGGGCTCGAGGTCCTTGTAGACCTCGAAGAAGTGCTGGATCTCCAGGCGGTGGAACTCCGAGACGTCGGTGAGCTCCTGGCGGCGCACCTGTCGACGGTCGCCGACGGGCACCGCGATGATCTTGTCGTCGCCGCCCGCCTCGTCGCGCATGCGGAACATGCCCAGCGCGCGGCATCGGATCAGGCAGCCCGGGAAGGTCGGCTCCTCGAGCAGGACCAGGCAGTCCAGGGGGTCGCCGTCCTCGCCGAGGGTCCCCTCGATGAAGCCGTAATCGTCCGGGTAGCGAGTGGCGGTGAACAGCATCCGGTCCAGCCGGATGCGCCCGTTGTGGTGGTCCACCTCATACTTGTTCCGGTTCCCGCGAGGGATCTCGATCGTCACGTCGAATTCCACGACAGCCGCTCCGTTGCTCGGGCCCCTGAGGCCTGTGGTTGCTCGGGCCCCTGGGGCCATTGGTTCTGACCCGGACACCATATCGTGGGCCCATGGCCCTTCGAGCATCGGAACGCGTCTGGCGCACCACGGCGATCGTGATGTGCGCCGCCGTCCCCGCCGGCTTCTACGTGCTCGGCGATCTGACGGACGCGTTCCCGGGCGTGCTGACGGTGCGTGCCGACCGCGAGTCCCCCGCCGCCGGCCCACCGGCGCTGGCCGAGGAGTGGGAGCGTGTCGCGATCGACGACGGCGGCCCGGGAGCAGGGGTCCCGCCGCCGGCGATCGCCGAGGGTGACCTGCAGGAGCGGATGGACGCGACCGCCGAGCTGCCGGTCGTCTCCGGCGGCCTGGCCTACAGCGTCGTGGAGGCGGGCTCCGGCGAGGTGATCGCGTCGCGGGACCCCGACACCCCCCGTGTGCCCGCCTCGACCCTCAAGCTGCTCACCGCCGCCGCGGTGCTGCGTCAGTACACCGGGCAGGAGGTGCTCGTCACCCGAGCCGCGGTGCAGGACGGGGTGGTGACCCTGGTGAGCGGAGGTGACATGACTCTCAGCGAGGAGGATCTGCGCGCTCTCGCGGAGTCCGCCGCGGCGCTGGCCGCCGAGCAGGGGACCGAGGAGGTCTCCGTGGTGCTGGACGACAGCCTCATCGAGGGCGGGCAGAACCCCGCGTGGGGGAACAACGGGACCGCCGGCGGCTGGGTGACCCCCACCGCGTCCCTCGCCCTGGACCGCGGATGGCTCGACGGCGAGCAGTACGGCCCCAAGTCCGTCGACCCCGCCGGCGACGCCGCCCGCCGCTTCGCGCAGCTGCTCGGGGACGTCGGGCTGACGGTCCGCGGCGAGGTCACCGAGGGGACGGCCCCGCCGGGGGCCGCGAGCACGGAGATCCACTCGGAGCCCCTCGAGGAGATCGTGCGCGAGACGCTGCAGATCTCCGACAACACCCTGGCCGAGCTGCTCGCCCATCTGGTCGCGCTGAGCCGCGGCGAGGCCACCACGCCCCAGAGCGCCGCGGCGGCGGTCGAGGCCGAGATCCGCGCGCTCGGCGCCGAGCTGGGGGTGGCCGAGGAGGACCTCGCGGGTCTCGAGATCCACGACGGCTCCGGGCTCTCCCGCGAGAACCGTGTCCCGCCCGCTCTGCTCGCCGCCGTCCTCGCCGAGGTCTCCTCCGGCGAGGAGCCGGCCCTCGAGCCGATCCTCTTCGACGTCCCGGTCGCCGGGCTCTCGGGGACCCTCGCCGAGCGCTTCGACGCGGCCGAGACCGAGGACGCGCGCGGACTGGTCCGGGGCAAGACCGGCTATCTGGGCGGGGCCGCGACCCTCGCCGGGGTGGCGGTGCTGCCCAGCGGGGAGACCGTCGGCTACTCGATCGTCGTGCACGGGTTCGACGGGGCCGATGCCGACGCCGCCCGGGCAGCCGTGGACCGAGCGGCCTCCGAGATCGTGGAGGTCGACTGATGGCCGGCCCGCCCCCGGTGGTGGCCCGGGCGCGCACCGCCGTGCGCGGCGCCCTCGCCGCTCGGCTCGAGCAGCTGGCCGACGACACCGCCGCCGGGCGCCTGTCCCCGCGCCTGCTCGTGGGCCTGAGCGGGGGAGCGGACTCGCTCGCACTGCTCGCCACGACGGTCTGGGTCGGCACCCGGATGGGTCTGGAGACCGAGGCGGCGATCGTCGACCACGGGCTCCAGGACGGCTCCGCGGAGGTCGCGGAGCGCGCTCGCACCCAGGCCGAGCGTCTCGGCGCGAGCGCCCACGTGCTCACGGTCCGGGTGGACCCGGAGGCTCCCGGCGGCCTCGAGAACGCCGCGCGCCTCGCCCGCCACGACGCCCTCGAGCGCCGGCGCGACGAGCGCGGGGCCCTCGCCCTGCTCCTCGCGCACACCCTCGACGATCAGGCCGAGCAGGTGCTCATGGGCCTCGCCCGCGGGGCCGGGCCGCGGGCGCTGGCCGGCATCCCGCGCCGCCGCGGAGCGCTCCTGCGGCCGTTCCTGGGCACGGGCCGCGACGAGGCCACGGCGCTGCGCCGGGCCGACACCGAGGAGATCTGCCGCCTCCACGACCTGGACTGGTGGGTGGACCCCATGAACGCCGACGAGTCGATGCTGCGTGCACGGGTCCGTCACCGCGCCCTCCCGCTGCTGCGGGAGATCCTCGGCGAGCAGATCGACGAGAACCTGGCGCGGACCGCCGACCTGGTCCGGCCCGACGTCGACCATCTCGACGCCGAGGCCCGCGAGCTGCTGGAGTCCCTGCACCGCGACGGCGGCGAGCTGCGCGAGGACGGCGATCTCCTGCTGCTGGACGTCCACGCGCTGGCCGCGCTCGCCGCGCCGCTGCGCACCCGCATCCTGCGGGACGCCTCACGTTCCGCTGACCGCGCAATCCGCGCCCGGGGAGGGGGAGGATCGGCGAAGTCCCTGCTGCGACGGCAGGTCCTCGCCCTCGACGCTCTGGTCGTCTCGTGGCACGGTCAGTCGGCCGTACCCGTTCCGGGTAGGATCGAGGTCGCTCGCCGCGACGGCCTGTTGGTGTGGCGCCGTACGGAACCGTGAGCCGCGGCGGACGCACCCCACCACGTTCCCTGGAGGAGATCCGCGTGCCACAGACGCAGCCCCACCCCGATGTCGACCGCGTGCTGCTCGATGCCGAGCAGATCCGCGAGCGGCTCGCCGAGCTCGGAGAGCAGATCGCCGCGGACTACGCGGACGAGCCGCCGATCCTGGTGGGCGTCCTCCGCGGCGCGGTCATGGTCATGGCCGATCTGGCCCGGTCGGTCGACCTCCCGGTCGAGATGGACTGGATGGCCGTCTCCTCCTACGGCTCGGGCACCAAGTCCTCGGGCGTGGTCCGGATCCTCAAGGACCTCTCCGGCGACATCACCGGGCGCAACGTGCTCATCGTCGAGGACGTCATCGACTCCGGCCTGACCCTGAAGTGGCTGCTGTCGAACCTGCGCTCGCGCGGCCCGCGGAGCGTGGAGGTCTGCACGCTCCTGCGCAAGCCCGACGCGGCACGGGTGGAGATCGACGTGAAGTACGTCGGCTTCGACATCCCCAACGAGTTCGTCATCGGCTACGGTCTCGACTACTCCGAGAAGTACCGCAACCTTCCCTACGTGGGCGTCCTCAAGCGCTCGATCTACGAGGACTGATCCTGTGGCAGATTCCGCCAAGAGCTCCGGCAAGAAGCGCCGTCCCGTCACCAGCATCGCGCTGTGGATCATCCTCGCCCTGGTCCTGGGCATGGTGATGTTCTCCCTGTTCGGTCGTGACGGCTACGAGCAGATCGACACCCAGCAGGGTCTCGAGCTGCTCGAGGGCGGCACCGTCGAGCAGGTCAAGATCATCGACGGCAACCAGCAGCGCGTGGACCTGGTCCTCGCCGAGGACTTCGTCGACGGCGAGGAGAACAAGGGCACGCAGGTGCAGTTCTCCTACGTCGACGCGCGCGCCGAGGACGTGGTGCACGCGGTCGAGGCCGCCGCGCCCACCGACGGCTACACCGACGAGATCGAGGCCGGCTCGTGGTGGTCGACGCTGCTGCTGAGCTTCCTGCCGCTGCTGATCTTCATCGGCCTGTTCTGGTTCCTCATCATGAACGCCCAGGGCGGCGGCCGGGCGATGCAGTTCGGCAAGTCCAAGGCCAAGCTGTTCAACAAGGAGGCCCCCAAGGTCACCTTCGCGGACGTCGCCGGCGCCGAGGAGGCCGTCGAGGAGCTCGACGAGATCAAGCAGTTCCTCATCGACCCGGGCCGGTACCAGGCCGTGGGCGCGAAGATCCCCAAGGGCGTGCTGCTCTACGGCCCGCCCGGCACCGGCAAGACCCTGCTGGCCAAGGCCGTCGCCGGCGAGGCGAACGTGCCCTTCTACTCGATCTCCGGCTCCGACTTCGTGGAGATGTTCGTGGGCGTCGGCGCGAGCCGCGTGCGCGACCTGTTCAACACCGCGAAGGAGAACGCCCCGGCGATCATCTTCATCGACGAGATCGACGCCGTGGGCCGCCACCGCGGCGCCGGCATGGGCGGCGGGCACGACGAGCGCGAGCAGACGCTGAACCAGATGCTGGTGGAGATGGACGGGTTCGAGGAGAACCAGAACGTCATCCTCATCGCCGCCACGAACCGCGTGGACATCCTGGACCCGGCCCTGCTGCGACCGGGGCGCTTCGATCGCCAGATCGGCGTGGAGGCCCCGGATCTCAAGGGCCGTCTGCACATCCTGGGCGTCCACGCCAAGGGCAAGCCGCTGGCGCACGACGTCGACCTCGAGGCCGTCGCCAAGCGCACGATCGGCATGTCCGGTGCGGACCTCGCCAACGTCCTCAACGAGGCCGCGCTGCTCACCGCCCGCTCCGGCAACCAGATCATCGACAACCGCGCGCTGGACGAGGCGATCGACCGCGTCTCGATGGGTCCGCAGCGGTACTCGAAGGTGATGACCGAGCGCGAGCGCCAGATGACCGCGTACCACGAGGGCGGCCACGCCCTGGTGGCCGCCGCGATGAACAACTCCGCGCCGGTCACCAAGGTGACGATCCTGCCGCGCGGCCGTGCGGGCGGCTACACGATGGTGGTCCCCACCCAGGACCGCAACTACCAGTCCCGCAACGAGCTGCTGGACCGCCTGGCCTACGCCATGGGCGGCTACGCCGTGGAGGAGAGCATCTTCCACGACGTCACCACCGGGCCCAGCTCCGACCTGCAGAACGCCACCAAGATCGCCCGCACGATGGTCATGCAGCTGGGGATGAGCGAGACCGTCGGCCAGGTCGCCCTCGAGGGCGACCAGGAGGTCTTCGTGGGCATGCAGCAGGGGCAGGGTCCCCGCTTCAGCGCCGAGACCGCGGGCCTCGTCGATCAGGAGGTGCGCCGCCTGCTGGACGACGCGCTGGACGAGGCGTGGTCGGTGATCGTGGACAACCGCCACGTCCTGGACCGCCTGGTGAGCGAGCTGCTCGAGAAGGAGACCCTCGGAGAGCACGAGCTCGCCGAGATCTTCCGGGACGTCAGGAAGCGGCCGCTGCGCGAGGTGTGGAGCTCGAGCGTCGAGCGACCCACCCTCGAGGCGCCGCGCGTCGGCTCCACCACCACCGCCACCGGCGCGGAGTCTCAGGACGCCGGCGAGCCCCTGCAGCCGAACCCGCCGGAGCTGCCGCATCCCGGCGGCGACGGACCCGAGATCCCGGGCGCCCCGCAGGGCGGGACGCCCTACGGCGACGGCCCCTACGGGCCGGGCTCCTACAGCCCTCCCGGCCAGGGCGGGCCCTCGGCGCCGCGGCGGACCGAGGACCGGGGCGACGACCACGACGGCGCGGGGTCCTGAGATGAGCGTCGACCAGGGCCGCATCGAGGCCGCCGTGCGCGAGATCCTCACCGCGATCGGCGAGGATCCGGACCGCGACGGTCTGCAGGAGACTCCCGCCCGGGTGGCCCGCATGTACGGCGAGGTCTTCTCCGGGCTCTCCCAGGACGCGCACGAACCGCTGTCGACCACCTTCGACATCGACCACCAGGAGCTGGTGCTGGTGCGCGACATCAGCTTCTACTCCATGTGCGAGCACCACCTGCTGCCCTTCCACGGCCAGGCCCACGTGGGGTACATCCCGGGGGACGGCGTCGTGACCGGCCTGAGCAAGCTGGCCCGGCTCGTGAACGTCTACGCCCGGCGCCCGCAGGTCCAGGAGCGGCTCACCTTCCAGATCGCGGACGCGCTGATGGACGAGCTCGGTGCGAGCGGCGCGATCGTCGTCGTCGAGGCGGAGCACATGTGCATGTCGATGCGCGGCGTGCGCGCCGCGGGGGCCCGCACCGTCACCAGCGCCGTCCGCGGCATGCTGCGCGACAGCGCCAGCACCCGCGGCGAGGCCATGGCCCTGATCAACAGGGTGTGAGCGCCGTGGCCGTGCACTCCCCGCGCCCCGACGGCCTCCCCGCGCGCCTCGGCGCCGACGACACCCTGGTCATGGGCGTCCTGAACGTCACCCCGGACTCCTTCTCCGACGGCGGGGAGCACTACCGGCTCGCCGACGCGCTCGCCCACGGCCGGCACCTGATCGCCCAGGGCGCGGACATCGTGGACGTCGGCGGGGAATCCACCCGCCCGGGCGCCCCGCGGGTCGACGAGGAGGAGGAGCTGCGGCGCGTCCTGCCCGTGGTCGAGGCCCTGGCGGCCGAGGACGCGGTGGTCAGCGTGGACACGATGCGCGCCTCGGTGGCGGCCGCGAGCGTCGAGGCGGGCGCGCTGATCGTCAACGACGTCTCCGCGGGCCGCGCCGATCAGGACATGGGCGGCGAGGTCGCGCGGCTGCGCACCCGACGCGGCACCCCGCCGGTCTTCATCGCCATGCACTGGCGCGGCCACAGCGACGTCATGAACGAGCTGACCGACTACGAGGACGTGGCCCGCGACGGTGCCGTCGAGCTCGAGGAGCGCCTCGCGGCGCTGCGCGAGGACGGTGTCGAGGAGCGCTACCTGGTGGTGGACCCGGGGCTGGGCTTCTCCAAGACCGGGGAGCAGAACTGGGAGGTGCTGGGGGACTGGGACGCCCTGGCCTCCCACGGCCTGCCGATCCTCGTCGGAGCCTCCCGCAAGCGCTTCGTGAGCGCCCTGGGCGTGGACCGCGATGCCGCGACCGCCGCGATCAGCGCGTACAGCGCCGAGCACGGGGCCTGGGCGGTGCGGGTCCACGACGTCCCCGCCACCGTCGCCGCCGTGCGCGTCGGCGACCGCCTGCGCCGGAGCGTGCGACGATGACCGGCCCGGAGCTGGACCGGATCGAGGTGACCGGGATCCGCGCCTGGGGGCACCACGGGGTGCTCGCCCAGGAGAAGGATCTCGGCCAGCAGTTCGTCGTCGACATCACCCTGCACCTGGACACGGCCCCCGCCGGCCGGGCCGACGCGCTCTCGCGCACCGTGAACTACGCCGAGGTCGCCGCCGCCGTCGAGCAGGAGATCCTCGGGGGCCCCCACGACCTCGTCGAGACCCTCGCCGAGAGGATCGCGCAGCGCGTCCTCGGCGAGACCGGCCATCCGCTGACCCGCCGCGTCGGGGTGCGGGTGCACAAGCCCGCCGCCCCCGTCGGTCTGGCCGTCGGCGACGTCACCGTGAGCATCGAGAGGCAGGCCGCTCCGCTGGACGCGGTCCTGGCCGTGGGCACCAACCTCGGCGACCGCGAGGAGCATCTGCGACGCGCGCTCGCGGTGCTCGCGGACACCGAGGGGATCGAGATCGCGTGGACCGGGCCGGTGCTGGAGACCGCCCCCGTCGGCGGCCCCGAGGGGCAGGGCGCGTTCCTGAACTCGGTGCTCGGCGTGCGCACGGTGCTGGGCCCCTTCGCGCTGCTGGAGGCGGCCCGTCGCGCCGAGCGCGACGCCCGCCGCGAGCGGCTGGTCCGGTGGGGTCCGCGCACGCTCGACGTCGACGTGATCACCTACGGTCACTGGCGCAGCGCGGACGAGGAGCTGACGGTGCCGCATCCGCGCGCCCACGAGCGGGCCTTCGTGCTGGCACCCTGGCTGGCCGCGCGCCCCGCGGCCGAGCTGCCCGGCCGCGGCCCGCTCCGCGCCCTGCTCGAGGGCGCCGAGGACCGCGACGGGCTGCGCCCGGGGCCCGCGGTCGAGGGGTACGGGATCTCGTGAAGCCGCTCAACGTCCCCGTGCTGCTGCTGATCTTCGTGCTGGGCGCGGGGCTCGGTGCCCAGATGCTGGACACCCTCGCCGCGCGCGGGCACTCGCTGCCGATCGCCGGCTGGCTGACCACCCTGGTGCTGCTGGGACTGAGCGCGGTGCTGCTCGTCTACGGCCTGCCGATGCGTCGCTACCTGCTCGAGAGCGAGGAGCGGCGGCACCACCCCACGCTCGCCCCGCGCCGGCACCAGATCGATCTGCTCACCGCCTACCGCACGGTGCTCCTGGCCCGGGCCTGCGCCTACACCGGGGCGGTGGTGGGCGGCATCTTCACCGGCCAGGCCCTGTATCTCGTCATCACCGGCACCGGCGACCCGCTGCTGGGGATCCTGCCCACCGCGGCCGCCGCCGTCGCCGGCATCGTGCTCGGCGTGCTCGGGGTGCTCGTCGAGCGCTGGGGGCAGCTGCCCCCGGAGGACGGCGAGGGCGCCGCGCGGGGCGCGGAGGCCGGCAGCTGAGCACTCGACCTTCGGCGGGGCGGCGCGCCACCGGGGTCGGAGCGACCGGGAAGGACGAGGATGACACGATGGGTCCCATGACCTCAGCACCTGATCCCCACGAACCCGGCACGGCCGCGTCCGAGCCCCCGCGGCCCGTGCTGTCCGACGTCCCGGGAGGCCTGCTGGGCCAGGACGCGCTGCGCCCGGTCTCGCCGAAGCTCGTCCCCGCGCGCTATCTCGCGGCCACCGTCGGCTACGCGCTCGGGCTGATCGCGATCGCCGGCGCGATCGTGGGGGCGGTCCTCACCGGATGGTGGTGGCTCGGCCTGCTCGCGCTGCTCCCGGTGGCGCTGATCGTCCAGAGCCTCGCCCTCACCCCGCGTCGTGTGCGCGCCATCGGCTATCACGACGGCGAGGACGAGCTCACGATCGCCAGCGGCATCATGTTCCGCACGGTGAGCTCGATCCCCTACGGCCGGGTCCAGTCCGTGAAGATCGACGAGGGGCCCGTGGACCGCCGCTACGGCCTCGCGCAGCTGTCGGTGAGCACCGCGGCGGGCGGATCCACCGTGACGCTGCCCGGGCTGCCGAAGGAGGAGGCGGAGCGGCTGCGCACGCTGCTGACCGACCGCGGGATCTCGACCATGGCGGCGCTGTGAGCAGCCCCGAGCAGCCGCTTCCCCCGCCTCCCGACGGGCACCCGGACCCGGCCTCCGCCCCGGCCTCCGCCCCGGCCACCGCCGCCGGGCCCGATCCCGCGGCCGAGCGCCGGCGCACCCATCCCATCACCCCGCTGGTGACCGGGTGGAAGATCGTCATCGGCATCATCGCGGTGCTGACCGCGCAGAACATCGCCCGCCTGGCGAACGACTTCACGATCACCCGCGCGCTCATCGGGCTCGGGGTGATCGCGGCCGCGGTGCTCGTGTCCGTCCTCTTCGCGGCGCTGTCCTGGTGGTTCACCACCTACGCGGTCGACGAGGGCGGCGTCTCCCTGCACAAGGGGATGCTCAGCCGGACACGGGAGTACGCCCCGCGGGCCCGCATCGAATCGGTCTCCGTGGAGCGGCCGCTGCTGGCGCGGCTGCTGGGACTGGCGAAGGTGCGCATCGAGGTCGCCGGCGGCGGCGAGTCCTACCTGGACATCGAGTATGTGCGCTCGGCCGACGCCGAGGAGCTGCGCCGCGGCATCCTCGGGGTCGCGGCCCGCACCCGCACCCCGGAGGAGGAGCGCAGGGACGGCGGCGCTCCGGGCGCGGCGTCCGGATCCGTCACCGCGTCGTCCGTCCCCGGCACGGGGGAGGAGCCCGCCCGCGACGGCGGCGACGGTGCCGTCTCCGCCCGCGACCGGCTGCTCTACGACGGGGTCACCGACGGCGAGCTGATCGCGCAGATCCCCACCGGGCGCCTGGTGCGCTCGCTCCTGCGCGACCTCGGCTTCCTGGCCGGGATCGTCATGAGCATCGTCGGGGTGGCGGTCGCGATCGCGCTGGGATTCTGGCAGGAGGGCTTCTCGATCGCGATGATCATCGCCCTGCTGCCCACGCTCATCGCGGTGCCCCGGTACGTCTTCGGGCGCATCGAGTCCGGCTGGGGCTTCCTCTCCCGCATCACCGATCGCGGGCTGCGGATGCGGCGCGGCCTGGCCAACACCCGCACTGACAACATCGCCTCCGGCCGCATCCAGCGCATCGCGCTGCGCCGGCCGCTGCTGTGGCGGGGCCCGGGCTGGACCGCCGTCACCGCCACCGTCGCCGGCATCGAGGACGACGACGAGAACGGGGCC
Source organism: Brachybacterium sp. YJGR34 (assembly GCF_003347015.1). Taxonomy (GTDB): domain Bacteria; phylum Actinomycetota; class Actinomycetes; order Actinomycetales; family Dermabacteraceae; genus Brachybacterium. Next base: position 37,633 of record NZ_PNFB01000020.1, on the reverse strand, counting down.
GAGAGCGTCCTGCCCGTCGGCACGCGGGAGGAGCTGCGCGCCACCCTCGGCCATCTCGCCGCTCCTCTGGGCACCGCCGACGACCTCGCGACCCTCGAGCACCTGCTGACCGCGCCGGCGCGGGAGATCGAGGGGCTGCGCACCTCCGTCGGCCTCTTCTGGATCTCCCGCCGCACCCGGGTCAGCGTGCTCCTGCCCGGCGCCCTGGTCGTCCGGCGCGGTGTGCTCACCCGCTCCGTCGAGGTGATCCCGCGCGAGCGCCTCCAGCAGCTCCGCGTCGGGGACGGGCCGCTCGCCCGGCGCCTCGGGGTGCTCGACCTGACCATCGACGTCGCAGGGCACTCGCTGAACCTCGACGATCTGGCGCGCGAGGACGTCCTGCGCCTGCACGCCGTGCTCACCCGGGACGCCGCCACCCTGCGGCGCTATCGCGACCAGGAGCGGTGGCCGCGGCCCGTGCTGAGCCCCGCGGCGGGGCGCCCGGCTCCGCCGCCGGTCCAGGGCGCCCCGGAGACGGCGCCGCCGGACGAGGAGGAGCGGCGATGACCCCACCGCGCCTCGGCATCGGCGTGATCGGTGCGGGCCGGGTGGGCGCGGTCCTCGGCTCCGCGCTGCGCGCCGAGGGCCACGCGGTCACCGGCGCCTACGCCGTCTCCGACGCCTCCCGGGAGCGGGCGGCGGAGCTCCTGCCCGGGGTGCCGCTGCTCGACGTCCCGGCGATCATCGAGCGCAGCGAGATGCTGCTGCTCGCCGTGCCCGACGACCAGCTGGGCCCGCTGGCCGCCGGCATCGCCGCCAGCGGTCTGGTCCCCGGCGGCCAGCTGGTGGTGCACACCTCGGGCCGCTACGGCACCGAGGTGCTCGCCCCGCTGGCCGAGGTGGGCAGCGCGACCCTCGCCCTCCACCCCGCGATGACCTTCACCGGGACCTCCACCGACCTGGCGCGCCTGGTCGGCTGCCCGATGGCGGTCACCGCCGCGCCCGATCTCCTGCCGATCGCCGCGGCGCTGGTGGTCGAGCTCGGGGGAGAGACGGTGGTGCTCGCCGAGGGCGACCGCCCCCTCTACCACGCAGCCCTCGCCCACGCCGCGAACCACCTCGTGGTCCTCGTGGATCAGTCCCGGGAGGCGCTGCGCCGGCTCGGCATCGAGGACCCCGGCGCCACCCTGCGCCCCCTGCTCGAGGCCGCGCTCGAGGAATCGCTGCGCCGCGGGGCGAGCGCGCTGACCGGTCCGGTGGTGCGCGGCGACGCGGGCACCGTGGCCGGGCACCTCGAGGCGCTGGACGATCTCGACGCCACCGGCGCCCCGGGCGAGGCCGGCGATGTCGCGGAGACCTACCGCCACCTCGCGCTCGCGGCGCTGCGCCGTGCCAGACTTCCCCAGGACGCCCGGGACCGGATCCGGGAGCTGCTCGAGGACCACCCGCCCACGGAGGACGCATGATGCAGGAGAAGGTCGCCGGTCCGGAGACCGCCACCGAGCTGGTCACCACCAAGGCCGAGCTGCGCTCCCGGCGCGCCGCGATGGAGGGCACGGTCGCCGCGGTCCTGACCATGGGCTCGCTGCACGACGGGCACCTGGCTCTGGTGGCGCGTGCCCGCGAGCTCGCCGATCACGTGATCCTCACCGACTTCGTCAACCCCCTCCAGTTCGGCCCCGGCGAGGACTACGAGGCCTACCCGCGCGACCTCGAGGCGGATCTAGCGCTCGTGGACGGCCTGGTGGACCTGGTCTTCGCCCCCTCGGTTCGGGAGATGTACCCGGTGCTGCCGCCGACGGTCTCGCTCAGCGCGGGCCGCGCCGGCACCATCCTCGAGGGGGCCGCACGGCCCGGGCACTTCGACGGCGTGGTGACCGTCGTCGCGAAGCTGCTGCACCTCACCGAGCCCCATCTCAGCGTGTTCGGGCGCAAGGACGCCCAGCAGCTCGCGATCATCCAGCGCCTCGTGGCGGACCTCGACCTCCCGGTGCGGATCGAGCCGATCGAGATCGAGCGCGAGGTGACGGGGCTGGCCCGCTCGAGCCGCAACGCGTACCTCAGCGCAGCCGGTCGCGAGCAGGCCCTCGCGCTCTCGCGCACCCTCGCCGAGGCGATCGGCGCCGCCCCCTCGGTCTCCGGGATCCGCGGTGCCCTCGCCCGTGCCGTGGACCGTGGCGAGATCGACTGGGCCTATGCGCTCGCCCTGGACCCGGCCACGCTCGAGGAGATCACCTCCGACCATCGCGGGGAGGTGCTCGTGGCGCTCGCCGGGAGGGTCGAGGGCACCCGGCTGCTCGATGCGGCCGTGACGGTGGCGACAGCTCCCTGATCTCGCGGGACCTCCCCGGTGCAGTGATGAGAGAATCGCCCGCATGAGCGTAGATCCCCCTGCCCCCGACCTGACGGACGCCTCGGAACAGGTCGCGATCCGCAAGTCCAAGCGGGAGCGCCTCCTGGAGCGCGGCGAGGAGGCCTACCCCGTCTCCGTGCCGGTGACCGCCGAGATCTCCGAGGTGCGCGCCCGCTACGGACACCTCGAGGCCGGTCAGGAGACCGAGGACGAGGTGGGCGTGGCCGGCCGCGTCGTGTTCCAGCGCAGCACCGGCAAGCTGGCCTTCATCACGCTGCAGGACGGTGCGGGGGAGCGCCTGCAGATCATGGCCTCCCAGGCCGTGATCGGGCCGGAGCGCCTCGCGGACCTCAAGGCCGATGTCGACCTCGGCGACCACGTCTTCTTCCACGGCCGCGTGGGGGCCTCCCGCCGCGGTGAGCTGAGCGTCTTCGCCGACACCTGGCAGATGGCCGCCAAGGCGGTGCGCCCCCTGCCCGTGCTCCACGCCGACCTCTCCGAGGAGTCCCGGGTCCGCCGCCGCTACGTGGACCTCATCGTCCGCCAGGAGGCCCGCGACACCGTGCGCCGCCGCGCCGAGGTGATGCACTCGCTGCGCACCTCCTTCCGCGAGCGGGAGTTCGTGGAGGTCGAGACGCCGATGCTCCAGGTCATCCCCTCCGGGGCGGCCGCCCGGCCCTTCGTGACGCATATGAACGCCTTCGATCTCGATCTCTACCTGCGGATCGCGCCCGAGCTGTTCCTCAAGCGCGCCGCGGTGGGAGGTCTCGAGAAGGTGTTCGAGATCAATCGGAACTTCCGCAACGAGGGGGCGGACTCCACGCATTCTCCCGAGTTCGCGATGCTCGAGGCCTACCAGGCATACGGGGATTACCACACCATCGGCGCGCTCACGCAGTCGCTGATCCAGGAGGCGGCGGAGCACGCGACCGGTTCGCAGGTCGTCACGCTCGCCGACGGCTCCCAGTACGACTTCTCCGGGGAATGGACACGGATCACCGTCTACGGTTCGCTCTCGGAATCCCTCGGCGAGGAGATCACGCCGGAGACCGGCCCGGAGCGCCTGCGGGAGATCGCCCGATCGCTCGACCTGGACCTCGAGCACCCGAAGTTCGGTCACGGCAAGCTCGTCGAGGAGCTCTTCGAGCACCGCGTCGGCGATCATCTCCACGAGCCCACCTTCGTGATGGACTTCCCGGTGGAGACCAGCCCGCTGGTGCGCGAGCACCGCGACACGCCCGGCGTGGTCGAGAAGTGGGACCTGTACGTGCGGGGCTTCGAGCTCGGGACCGGCTATTCCGAGCTCGTCGATCCCGTGATCCAGCGCGAGCGCTTCGCCCAGCAGGCGCGCCTCGCGGCGCAGGGCGATGACGAGGCGATGCTCCTGGACGAGGACTTCCTCGAGGCCATGGAGTACGCGCTGCCGCCGACGGGGGGCATGGGCATGGGCGTCGACCGTCTGCTCATGGCGCTGACCGGGCTCGGCATCCGCGAGACCATCCTCTTCCCGCTCGTGAAGCCGGGGGCCTGAGATGGATTCCGGATTCCTGTTCGAGGCCGGGGCGCTGCTGCCGTCCATCGGGGTGGGGCTGATCTTCTGGTTCGCCCTCCGCGCCCTCCTGCGCGCGGATCGTTCGGAACGCCGGGCGGAACGCGAGGCGGAACGGGAATACCGGGAGAGCCATGACGGGGACGAACAGAATCATGTCGCGTGACCATTAATTCACAGGGCGATATTGATATGCTCGAGCACGGGCATGATACTGGTGCTCGATCGTGACACCTCGTGTGATCACGGAGGAAACACCTACACGACGAGGGAGTACCCCGATGGCACGGAAGACGTACGTGGAGCTCATCGACGACATCAGCGGCGACAAGGCCGCCGAGACCGTGAGCTTCGCCCTGGACGGCGTCGCCTATGAGATCGACCTGTCCGCGGAGAACGCGGAGACGTTCCGCGAGGAGCTCGGCGTCTGGGTGCAGAAGAGCCGCCGCGTGGGCGGTCGTCGCAGCCGCGGCGGGGCGTCCCGCAACCGGTCCAACGACTCCGCGCAGATCCGCCAGTGGGCCCGCGAGGCCGGTTACGAGGTCCCCGATCGCGGCCGCATCTCGGCGACCCTGCGCAAGGCGTACGAAGAGGCCCACGACCAGTGAGGCCGGCGGCCCCGGCGCCGTGGCGCCCGGGTCGCTCCCGTCACGGCACGACGCCCGTCACCGACACGGTGACGGGCGTCGTGCATGCTCCGGCCGGGTGGCCCGGCGGCAGGGTCACCAGCCGCTGATCGTCCAGGCCGCGGAGTGCTCCGCATCCGGGGCCAGGCGCACCACGTCGGTGCCGCTGCGGAAGGCGTCCGGCGGGCAGGTCATCGGCTCGACGGCGAGGCCCAGCCGGTGGTCCTCCGACTCCGGACGGTCGCCGGTGTGCACCTGCAGCCAGGGGCACTCGGGCCCGGCCGTGATCCGCACCCCGGTGCCGCCGGGCGCGGTGACGGTGATGTCCATCCGCCCCTGCGCGTCCCGCGCGAGGTCGGTGAAGGCGTGGTCGATGAACAGCTCCCCGATCTCCCGCGCCGCGGCGAAGTCGAAGTCGCTGCCGGGGGCGACCTCGGCGGTCCCCGTGGGCAGCAGGCGGTCCTCGGTGACGGTGACCACGGTGCCGGCCGCCATCCGCAGCGACCACTCGTCCAGGGGCTCGGGGCCGGCCACCAGGTAAGGGTGCGGGCAGACGCCGTAGGGGGCGTCCTGGGCGCCGATGTTGCGGGCGGTGACGGTGGTGGTCAGCCCGGCCTCGGCATCGAGCGCGTGGTGCACGGTCAGCAGCAGGTGGAAGGGGTAGCCCGCGGAGGGGAACAGCTCGGTGCGCAGCACGACCTCGTGCGGGGCCACGGTCACCGCGGCGAAGGGCATGAAGGAGACCAGGCCGTGCAGCGCATTGCCCCGCTCCGGCTCGGTCAGCGCGGCCTGGATCTGCCGGCCGTCCCAGGAATAGGCGCCGTCCCCGATGCGGTTGGGCCAGGGCGCGACGACGGCGCCGCGGTAGAACTGCATCGGCCCGCTCTCGGGGTTGCGGACCACCAGGTCCCGCCCGTCCACGGTCAGCGACTCGAGGATCGCCCCCACGGAGGAGATCTCCGCACGGTAGGTCCCGGCGGACAGGACGAACCGGGTCCCCCGGTCGCCGGCCGTGCCGGCCTCCGGGGACCCGGTCCCCTCGGTGGTCTGCGGTGCGCTCATGCGGTGCTCTCCTTCGTCGATGCGGATGCGGGATCGGTGGCGGCCTCCGGGGCCGGATCGGGCTCGGGCTCCGGCTCGATGAGCACGACCTCGAGGCGACGGGGGCCATGGACTCCCTCCACCCGGCTGAGCTCGATGTCGCTGGTCGCGCTCGGTCCCGAGATCATGGTCCAGGCGGCGGTGGGATCCTCGGCCATGCGCTCGATCCCCTTGGGGACGCCGAGCACGACCTGCTCCGCCTCGACCACGATCACGTGGTGATCGGGCACCAGCGAGATGGCGCGGCGCCCGCTGCGACCGTCGCCGCGCAGGACGATGGTGCCGGTGATCGCGATCGCGGTGTGGCAGCCGGTGAGGACCGCGTCGAGCGCATCGAGCCGGTGCGGGGAGGCGCTGCCGTCGTCGACGAGCAGCTCCGCGTCCACCGCGGAGGTCCAGTCCTCCGGCAGCTGGGAGGGAACGACCACGCCGCGGGCCTCACCGAGAGCCGCGGCGATGATCGCCGGGGCCTCGGCGGCGGTGGTGCGGTGGACGATCGCGGTGTAGTCCTCGAGCCGCTGGACGAGCACGTCGCGCATCTTCTCGGGGGCGGTCCGCTGCTCCTGCTTGTCGTCGGCGCGCTGGTAGTCGCGGGGGACGTCCTGCGCCTCGGTGATCTCGTCGCGACGCGGCGTCGCCAGCGCGGACCGCACCCGCGCGAGGATCTCCTCCTTCGCGCTGAGTCCGGGGGTCCGCACCGGGCGCTCCTGGGTCCACTCGTTCACGCCTGCTCCTCGTCCTCGGTCGGGGCCTGGGCGGGCTCCGGGGCGGAGGCCCGCTCCTTCTCGCGCGCATCCCACCAGGAGCGGAACGAGGTGCCGGGCTTGGGCAGGTCACGATGATCGGTCCATCCCGGGATCAGGGGGAGGATCCCGGGCAGCTTGCCGATGTTCGTGCCACCCAGCACCGAGGACAGCGGGCCCGCCGAGCGGACCGCGAGGTCGTAGGCGCGCGGGGAGCTCATGAGCTTGCTGGCGCCCTGCAGGGCCACGTCCCAGGTGCCGTGGAAGTCGCCGCGGGTCTCGCGCCGACGGTCCACGTCCTTCTCCCGCAGGTGCACCAGCACCGAGGGGATGTCGATCTTCACGGGGCACACGTCGTAGCAGGCACCGCAGAGGCTCGAGGCGTAGGGGAGGGTGGAGTTCGGGTCGTCGGTGCCGCTCATGCCCGTCATCTGCGGGGAGAGGATCGCGCCGATCGGCCCGGGATAGGTGGAGCCGTAGGCGTGACCGCCCGAGCGCTGGTAGACGGGGCACACGTTGAGGCAGGCCGAGCAGCGGATGCAGTGCAGCGCGCTGCGTCCCTCCGGGTCCTCGAGCACCGCGGAGCGGCCGTTGTCCAGGAGCACCAGGTGGAACTCCTCGGGGCCGTCGCCCTCGTGGACCCCGGTGAACAGGGTCGTGTACGGGTTCATCCGCTCGCCGGTGGAGGAGCGGGGCAGCAGCTGGAGGAAGACCTCGAGGTCCTGGAAGCTGGGCACGATCTTCTCGATGCCCACCACGGAGATCAGCGTCCGGGGGAGGGTGAGGCACATGCGCCCGTTGCCCTCGGATTCGACGACCACCAGGGTGCCGGTGTCCGCGACGGCGAAGTTCGCCCCGGAGATCGCCACCGACCCCGGCATGTCCAGGAACTTCTCGCGCAGGAAGCGCCGCGCGGCCTCGGCCAGCTCGGCCGGCTCGTCGGTGATGGAGGGATCCAGGTCCGGCATCGCCTCCAGGAAGATCTCGCGGATCTCGGCGCGGTTGCGGTGGATCGCCGGGACCAGGATGTGGCTCGGGGTGTCATCGGCGAGCTGCACGATGAGCTCGGCGAGATCGGACTCGATGGCGCGGATGCCGGCATGGGCGAGCGTCTCGTTGAGGCCGATCTCCTGGGTGGCCATCGACTTGACCTTGAGGACCTCCTCCGCACCGCGCTCGAGGGCGAGGCGGGTGACGATCTCCCCGGCCTCCTCGGCGTCGCGCGCCCAGTGGACCACACCGCCCGCGGCCGTCACGGACTCCTCGAGCTGCTCGAGCAGCTCCGGGAGATGGTCGGTGACCTGCCACTTCAGGGCGCTTCCGGCATTGCGGAGCTTCTGCCAGTCCCGCACCTCGCGCACCACGGAGGCGCGCTTGGACTGGATGGTGGAGGTGGCATGGCGCAGGTTCCCGCGCAGGGTCTCGTCGCCGAGCTCCTCGCGGGCGGCCGCCGGGAACCCCCGCGTCCCGCGCAGGTGCGAGGAGGGGGAGGCGTGCTGCGGTCGGACCGACGGGATGCCCAGATTCACGGTGGTCATGAGGTCCTCCCCAGGATGGTCTCGGACGGGACGAAGGGGTCCTCGCGGGTCGAGGCGAGGATCTGTGCGAGGTGGACCGACTGCGGTGCGGCACCGGTGCGGCGGAGCTTGCCGCCGATGTTCATCAGGCACGAGGCGTCGCCGGCCACGACGAACTCGGCGCCGCTGCGCACCACGTTCTCCGCCTTGTCGGTGACCATCGCGTCGGAGGTGGCATCGTTCTTCACGGAGAAGGTGCCGCCGAACCCGCAGCAGGAGTCGGACTCCGGGAGGTTCCTGACCTCGATGCCCTCCACCGCGCGCAGCAGCTTCACCGGGCGCGGGCCCACCTTGAGGAACCGCATCGAGTGGCAGGTGGGGTGGTAGGTCACCGAATGCGGGAAGTAGGCGCCCACATCGGTCACCTTCAGCACGTCCACCAGCAGCTCCGACAGCTCGTAGGTCTTCGCCGCGACCTCCCTGCTGCGCTCCTCGAGGGAGGTGTCTCCCTCGTGGCGGGCCACCAGCTCGTGCTGATCGCGCACGCAGCCGGTGCAGGACCCGGAGGGCATGACGATCGCGTCGACGGTGTCGAGCTGCGAGGAGAAGGTGTCCACGAAGCTGCGCACGATCGGCGCGGCCTCGGTGTAGTACCCGGAGTTGGTGTGCATCTGCCCGCAGCAGGTCTGCCGCTTGTCGAAGACCACCTCGTGCCCGAGGCGCTCCAGCAGGGTGACCGTCGCCCGGGCGACGTCCGGGGCCATCACGTCCACCAGACAGGTGGTCATCAGCGAGATGCGCATCAGCGGTCCTTCTTCCTCATCGTGCGGGGCTGCGGGCAGGGGCGCCGGATGCCGTCCGCGCCGGACGGCGGCGCCGGAGGGCTGCGCCGGCTCAGGTGTGCTGCAGGCCGAGCGCGTCGGCGGTGCGCTGGAGAGTGCGATGGGCCTCGTCGGCGTCCGTGGCCAGCGAGCGACCCCAGCTCGGCACCATCTTCAGCAGGTGCGGCCGCCAGGCGTCGATGCGCTGGGGGAACATCGTCTCGAGCATCGAGAGCATGATGCTGGTCGCGGTCGAGGCGCCCGGGGAGGCGCCCAGCATGCCGCCGATGGAGCCGTCGGCCGCGGTGATCAGCTGAGTGCCGAACTGCAGCACGCCGTGCCGGCCGCGGTCCGGGGCGATCACCTGCACCCGCTGGCCGGCCGTGATCTCCTCCCAGTCGTCCGCGCGGGCCTCGGGCATGTACTCGCGCAGCGCCTCGAAGCGCTGTGCGGGACTCGCGGCGAGCTGGGAGACGAGGTAGACCATGAGGTCGAGGTTGGGCGGGGCCACCGCCATCATCTGGGTGATGTTCGAGGGCTTCATCGACTGCAGCAGGTCGGTGTAGCGGCCGGTCTTGAGGAACTTCGGCGACCACCCGGCATAGGGGCCGAACATCAGCGAGCGCTGCCCGTCGACGAACCGGGTGTCCAGGTGGGGGACGCTCATCGGCGGGGCGCCCACGGCGGCCTTGCCGTAGACCTTCGCGTCGTGGCGCGCGATGATCCCGGGGTCGGTGCAGCGCAGCCACTGCCCGGAGATCGGGAACCCGCCGAAGCCGCGGATCTCCTCGATCCCGGACTTCTGCAGCAGCGGCAGCGAGTAGCCGCCGGCGCCGACGAAGACGAACGGGGCGCGCACCACGCGCAGCGTGCCGTCCTGGGTGGAGCGGACCATCACCCCCCAGTCCGTGCCCATCCGGCGCAGGTCGATGACCTCGGAGGAGGTGGCGACCTCGGTGCTGCCGTGCTCGGCGAAGGCGAGCATCTGTCGGGTCAGCGCGCCGAAGTCGACGTCGGTGCCGTCGGGGGAGCGGGTGGCGGCGATGGTCTCGGTGACCGGGCGGCCCTCGGCGACCAGCGGAGCCCAGTCCGCCAGGCGGGAGTGGTCGGTGGTGAACTCCATGCGGTCGAACAGGGGGCTCGCGGCGAGCGCTTCGTGGCGGCGGCGCAGGTAGTCGGCGTTGTCGGCGCCGTGCACGAAGCTCATGTGGGGCACGGAGTGGATGAAGGTGGAGGGGTCGCCGATGCGGTCGTTCTCGACCAGATGGGCCCAGAACTGGCGGGAGACCTGGAACTGCTCGTTGATCGAGATCGCCTTGGCGGGGCTCACCGACCCGTCCACGTCCTGCGGGGTGTAGTTCAGCTCGCACAGGGCGCTGTGGCCGGTGCCGGCGTTGTTCCAGGCGTCGCTGGACTCCGCACCCAGCGCATCGAGCCGTTCGAGGACCACGATGTCCCAGCTCGGCTCGAGCTCGGTGAGCATCGCGGCGAGGGTCGCGCTGGCGATGCCGCCGCCGATCAGCACCGCATCGGCGCGGGTCACGTCCAGGTCTGCCATGTCTCTCCATTCCAGCGTGCACGGGGCGGCCGCGGGCCGACGCGCGGAACCTCGCGCGACGCCGGGCGGCCGTGCCTCCAGACTATCGCCCTTCCCGGGGAGGGCGTCGCCGCCTCCACCGCGGGCAGGTGCACGGCGCGGATCCCCGCCGCGACCCGGCGGTCACCGCGCCGTCGTGGTGTCCTGCCTCCGCTTCACGTCCTCGAGCAGCAGCTCCGTCCGACGCACCAGCAGCGCTCCGGTCAGGCCGATCGCGGTCGCGGCACCGACCAGCAGGGCCAGCGGCCACAGCAGGGAGCACAGGAGCACCCAGGCCAGGAGCAGCGCCACCGCGGACAGCGAGCGCAGCGGCAGGGCGGCGGGGAGCATCAGGGCGAGCCGCCAGGTCACCAGGAGCTCCTGGTCCCGCACGCGGGGCACGACGGCGATCATCCCGAGCCCGACGGTCGCCCAGCCCGCGGCCACCGCCGCCAGGGTGCCCAGTGCCGCGGTGGCCAGGGGGTGATCGACCGCGCCGGCGGCGATCATCCACACCATCGCCAGGGATCCGGCCTGCACCACCAGCAGCGGCAGCATCCGCAGGTTCGCGCCGAGCAGCTCGGCGCGGAAGCTCGCCCACATCGTCGGCAGCACGCGCACCGGGACGCCGTGCCGGGCAGCGCGGAAGGCCCCGGCGGCGGCCGCCGTCGCCGGCGCCGCTCCGAGGACCACCAGGCCCAGCAGGGTCAGCAGGATCCAGACCAGGTTGATGCGGAGCGCCAGCCAGAGCGTGTCCACGGCCTCGGAGAGACGGGTCGACCACGCCGCGGGCTGATCAGGCTCCCGGATGCCCCGGCCCCGCCGCGGGGCCTGCGCGGAGTGGTCGGTGCTGCGGGAGGTGGGCGGCGTCCTCGCCGTCACGGTCTCGTCCATGCCGCCACGGTACCCATCCGGGTCCGCGGGGCGCCGGGGAGTCCGCGGGGGCGGCGCAGATGCGCCGGCGCGACGGGGCCGACGGCGACGCCCTGCTCCGTCCCCGCCCTCAGGGGCGCTCCTGCCCGGCGGCGTCGATCTCCTGCAGGAGGTGCTCGATGCGGCGGGTCAGCAGGCCCGTCGCGAGGTCGATCGCCGCGGCCGCCCCGACCAGGATCGCCAGGGGCCACAGCAGGGCGCACAGCATCGCCCACACCAGCAGTCCCAGCAGCAGGCCCACCGCCCGCGCCGGGAGCACGCCGGGCAGGAGCAGCGCCAGGCGCCAGGTGACCAGCACGTCCTGACGGCGCAGCCGCGGCGTGGCCACGATCGCGGCGGCGCTCACGGTGGCCCAGGCGCCGCTGATCGCCGCCACCGTCCCCAGCGCCACGGCCAGGGGTGCCGAGGGGACGGCGCCCCCGATGACCAGCCACAGCATCGAGGTCGCGCCCGCCTGGACCGCCATCAGGGGCAGCACGCGGATCGTCGCGGGCGCCAGCTGGCGGCGGTAGGTGGACCACATCGACGCCAGCACGCGGACCCGTCGGCCCTCGCGGGCGGCCAGCAGGGCATCGGCCGCGGCGACGCTGGCCGGCGCGACGCCCAGGACGACCAGTCCCAGCAGGGTCAGGGCGATCCACACCAGGTTGATCCGCAGCACGAGGACGACGCGCTCGATCATCTCGTTGCCGCGCAGCACCCAGGAGGGGACCTGCGCGGGACCGGAGGGCGAGCGAGAGGCGTTCACCTTCCCGAGGGTAGCCTCCCTCGCGGGCCGGTCCGCTCGAGGACACCATCAGAGGCCCGACGTCTTGCCGGGGCCGGCCCCTCGACGCGTGAGTTCGGGCCAGGTGGGAGACGCCGGGGCGCGTCGATCCCTCGGGAGAGGACCGATGTCTGATTGACTTCCGGCATGGTCACCACCTCCGCCGACACTCCGTCCGCCGCCGAGCCCCTGATCGCCCCCACGCCGGAGCAGCTGCAGTGGCAGCGGGACGGCCTCGGGGTCTTCTTCCATGTCGGGATCAACACCTTCGCGGGCAAGGAGTGGAGCGACGGCACCGTCCCCGCGCACCTCTTCGACCCCTCCGACCTCGACACCGACCAGTGGGTGCGCACCGCCCGGGACCTGGGGGCGAAGTACGTCGTGCTGACCGCCAAGCACCACGACGGCTTCTGCCTGTGGCCGACGGCGACCACCACCTACTCCGTCGCCTCCTCGCCGTGGAAGGGCGGGCAGGGGGACGTGGTCGGCGACCTCGCCGCGGCGTGCCGGCGCCACGGCATGAAGCTGGGGCTCTATCTCTCCCCCTGGGACCGCAATGCGCCGCAGTACGAGGACCCCGCGGTCTACGACGAGTTCTACCTCGCCCAGCTGCGCGAGCTGTGCACGAACTACGGGGAGCTGTTCGAGCTGTGGTTCGACGGTGCCGGCTCCGCCGGGCGGGAGTACGCCTGGGACCGCATCGGCGCCCTCATCGCCGAGCTGCAGCCGGGCGCCATGGTCTTCAACATGGGGCCCGCGACGATCCGCTGGGTCGGCAACGAGGACGGCCTCGCCGCGGATCCCTGCGATTACGTCACCCGCTCCACGGACCTCAACAACTACGACCCCGACGTGGTCGAGCTCGGCGAGGCCCGCTATCTGCCGCCCGAGTGCGACGTCTCGCTGCGACGCGGCTGGTTCTGGCAGGAGGGGGAGGAGCCGAAGTCCGTCCCCCACCTGCTGGAGATCCATGACCGCTCCCTGGGGCTCGGGGCGAACCTGCTGCTGAACGTGCCGCCGAACCGCGAAGGTCGGATCGGCGAGGACGACGCGGCGCGGCTCGTCGAGTTCCGCGCGGCCCTGGACGCCCGCTTCGGCCGGCCCGTCGCGGCGCGCCTCGAGAGCACGATGACGCCGTCGGGCGGCCGGGTCCGGGCGCATCTGCCCGGCGTCGCGCTCTTCGACCACGTCGAGATCGCCGAGGACATCACCGCCGGGCAGCGTGTGCGCAGCCATCGTGTGCTGGACTCCGACGGATCGGTGCTGGCCGAGGGCGGGACGATCGGCGTCCGCCGCCTCCACCGCCTGCCGGCCGCGGTGGAGGCCGCCGCGGTGATCGTCGAGGTCGAGGGCGAGGGCGCCGCGCTCACCGCCGTGCAGGTCCACGACGCCACCGGCGCTCCCGTCCCGGCGCTGCCCGAGGACTTCCGGGCCCCGACCGAGGCGCCGATCGACTGAGTGCCGCCGCCGGACCCGTCACCGCAGCGGCACCTCGAGGTCCAGTCCGTGCTCCGGATCCCGCACGATGCCGCGGAGCACGTCGTAGGCCTCGGCGACGATGTCGGGACGCTCGTCCCAGAGGTTCATGGTCTCTCCGGGATCGGCCCCGAGGTGATAGAGCTGGCCCTCGGGGTGATCGCGATCGAAGACCCGCCCCGGAGGTCGGCTGAAGCCTCCGCCGGAGCCGGTGCCGAACTCGACCTTCCACGAGCCCATCCGCACGGCGAAGACGCCGGAGAACGAGTGGTGGACGAGCGCAGGGCGCTCCGACGGCGGCTCCCCGGTGATGGCTGCCAGCTGGTCGACGGAGTCCTCCGCGGCTCCTCGCGGGATCAGCGCACCGGCGGCGGAGGCGATGGTGGAGAAGAGGTCGTTCAGCCCGATGAGCTGATCCGTGCCGGCCCCCGGAGGGACGCGACCCGGCCACCGGACCAGGAGCGGCTCGCGGTGGCCGCCCTCCCAGATGTCCGCCTTCTGGCCCCGGTACGGCCCGTTGGGGCGATGGGTGACGACGTCCCCGTCCTCGGGGAACCCGGTGGGCGCACCGTTGTCGCTGGTGACGATGAGGAGCGTGTCGTCCGCCGCTCCCGCCGCCTGCAGGGCCTCGTCGATCTGGCCCACGATCTCGTCGAACAGGCAGACATGGTCGGCCCGGGCACCGATCCCCGTGCGACCGCGGACATGCTCCGGGGGGACGCAGGGACGGTGGGGGCAGGTGGTCGCCAGGTACAGGAAGAACGGCGATCCGGTTCCCGCCTGCTCGGTCATCCAGTCCGCCGCCTCCCGGGCGCAGCGGAGATCCACCTGGTCGTCCTCCCAGCCCGGGGTCTGGAAGCCCGGCCTCTGCCCGGGCAGCCGCCGCTTGGGCCGATCCGGCAGCTCGAGCGCTCGATCCTGGTCGAGGACGCAGTAGGGCGCCATGTCCAGGGAGGCCGAGATCCCGAAGAAGCGATCGAACCCGAGGTCCACGGGTCCGCCCCGGAAGGGCAGGGAGTAGTCGATGTCGTTCCCGATGTCGCGGATCTCGCCCAGGGACAGCGCCGCTCCTCCCGACCCGTCGATCCCGTGCGCCTGCTCGTCGAGCGGCTCGACGTCCCGAGGATCCTTCCTCGCCCAGTCCAGACCGAGGTGCCATTTCCCGAAGGCGCCGGTGGCGTATCCCGCCGCGGACAGGACCGACGCGATGGTCGGCCGGCCGGGCTCGATGAGCGGTGCGCCGTGGCCGAGCAGCACCCCGGACTTCATCGGGCTCCGCCACGCATAGCGCCCGGTGAGCAGCGCGTACCGGCTCGGCGTGCAGACCGAGGACGCGGAATGCGCGTCGCCGGCGGTCAGGCCCTCCCGCGCGATGCGGTCGGTGTGCGGCGTCGGGATGAGCGTCGCCCCGTTGCAGCCGAGATCCCCCCATCCCAGGTCGTCGGCGATGATCAGGACGACATTCGGTCGCTTCTCCGTCATGGTGTGGTTCGTTCTCCGTCCGTCTGTCGTTGTCCGGTCCGCGCGCAGCTCGGGTCCGCCGGTGCCCTCAGGGGCGACGGCGGTCCGCCTCGGTGAGGATCTCGAGATAGCGCGGGAGGTTCGCGCTCTCGAAGCTCGCGACGAAGGACTCCCAGTCCTCGTCGCTGGTGGGGTCGAGATCGCCGAGAGCCATCTTCGCCGTCCCCTGCGCGTAGAGGCTGTCGATGTTCGCGCGCAGCTCGCCGATCTCCGCGGAGTCCTCGGCGGAGAAGAACGGGGGGATGAACAGGGACTCGATCGGGGCGCGGTACGGCTCGAAGAGCTTCCCCGCCTGGTAGAGGACCGGCTCCACGGAGGTGTTCTCGTCCACGCTCTCGCCGTGCCGGACGTCCATGCCCAGGTTGTACACCCCGGACTCGGGCCAGGTGATGTTGTCCTCTTCCTCGCCCTCCACCGGGAAACGCGCGTAGAGGGCGGGACGGCCGTCGATGCCGAGCTGGTCGTCGGACCCCCACTCCCAGTGGCGGTCGATGGCGCCCAGGCGCATCTCGAGGGTGGGGAGGAGCCCGAGCTGGGCGTCGGCCCAGCGCACGAGGGTGACGGGATCCTCGCAGGCGCTGGTGATGACCAGTCCGCTGGCGTCGCCGTGGGACTCGTTCCAGGGGATGATCGGATCCCCGCCGCTGCCGGAGAAGGGGGCCAGGGGGACGAACTGATGGACGAGCGCGTCCGGGCCGGTCCACTCGACGTCGACGATGCCGTACTGGTTGCCCATCTGCAGCACGCCCACCCGGGAGCCGTCGGGATCCATGGTCAGGCGCTTGAGCTGATCGTTGTCCTGGGTGAAGGCATTGGGGTCCAGCAGCCCGTCCTTCACCAGTCGCGCGACGACCGTGAGCACCTCGCGGAACCCGTCCTCGACGGGCGTGTACACGATGGCGTCGCCGTCGCGGCGGAGCTTGTTGATGCCCATGTCGTAGACGGAGGCGCCGATGAGGCCGAAGGGGAGCACCGCCTTGTCCCCGCTGAACGGGCGGAGGTCGGGATCCGCGGCGAGCATGTCGCGCAGCATCTGCTCGAACTCCTCGAGCGTGGTGGGCTGCTCGGTCCAGCCGGCCGCCTCCATGGTGGGCTGATGCACCCAGGTCCGAGTGTCCGAGGAGGCACAGTGGTAGCACTGGTTGACCGACGGGATGGCGTACATCGCGCCGTCGGGTGCTGTCCAGGACGCGCGCAGGTCCGGGTTCTGCTCGAACAGCTCCTGCAGCTGCGGAGCGTACTCGTCGATCAGCTGGTCGAGCGGTTGGAACAGACCCTGGGCGCCGTAGGCGTAGATCTGTGACTTCGTGAAGCCACCCATCCACTCCGGGCCCAGCATGAGCCCGTCGGGCAGGTCCCCGCCGGAGAGGATCGCATTGACCTTGGGCGCCCCCTCCTCGCCCTGGGGGACGGTCTCGTAGGCGATCCGCACCCCCGTCTTCTCCTCGAGGTAGAGCGAGTGGAGATTGGTCTCGAAGTCGAGGCCCGCACCGCTGCGGGTCAGGACCCTGAACTCCGTCGATCCGTCGCCGAAGGGCTCGATTTCTCGGGCTCGGGGGCCGACATACCCCTCGGGGTACGGGACGCCCTCGATCTCCGGGCCGAGCTCGACCTTCAGCGAGGAGGAGCCCTGCTCGTACTCGACCTGCGGGACCTCGGGCGTCGCGGAGCCTCCGGTGTCGCCCGAACAGGCGGCGAGGGAGGCGATACCGGGCGCCGCGAGGGCGCCGACGAGGACGGATCGGCGGGCGAGGGGACGGTCGGGGGAGGGGATGGCGGACATGGGCGTTCTCCTGACGTCGTCGTCATGGGGGACTCCGGGGCGGGCGCCCCGGGAGATCAGAACAATCCGGCCTTCGTGATGCGCCGCGAGAGGGCGTTGACCGCGAGCAGGAGGATCAGCCCGACGACGCTGCGGAACAGGCCGATCGCGGTGGCGTAGCTGTACTGGGGGATGGGGCTCTTCAGGCCCACCTCGTAGACGTAGGTGTCGATCACCTGGGAGGTCGAGAGGTTCAGCGGGTTCTGCATGAGCAGCACCTTCTCGAAGCCCACGCTCATGATCGAGCCGACGTTGAGGATCATCAGCACGATCGCGATCGGCATGATCGCGGGCAGGTCGATGTGCCACATGCGTCGCAGGTGCGAGGCGCCGTCCACCTTCGCCGCCTCGTGCAGCTCCGGCGGGACGGAGGAGAGCGCGGCCAGGTAGATGATCGCGCTGAAGCCCGCCGTCTGCCAGATCCCCGACCACACGTAGGTGTGGCGGAACCATCCCGGATCGGTGAGGAACGCCGGCGCCTCGAGGCCCAGCAGCGAGAAGGCGTGGGTGACGATGCCCGACTGCGGGTCCAGGAGCATCACCAGGATGCCGACGACCACCACGATCGAGATGAAGTTCGGGGCGTAGGTGATGAGCTGGACGACGCGGGAGAAGTACTTCTGCCGCACGGCGTTCAGCGCCAGCGCCAGGATGATCGGGACCGGGAACCCGGCGATCAGCTCGTAGAAGGCGAGCACCAGCGTGTTGCGCAGCAGCGGCCAGAAGTTGTAGCTGGTCACGAACTTCTCGAAGTGCTTGAGCCCCACCCAGTCGGAGCCCGTGATGCCGCCGGCGGGCGTGAAGTCGCGGAACGCGATCTGGATGCCGTACATCGGCCAGTAGGCGAAGAGGATCACCCACACCACCGCCGGCAGCAGCAGCAGGTACAGCTGCCAGGAGCGAGAGAGGCGCCGGGAGAGCGGGACCGTGCGCTGTCCCTCGAGCACCGGGGCGCGCTTGCGGTGCTTCTTCGGCGTGTCGTCGACGCGGAGCTGGTCGACGAAGTTTCCCTGGTCGGTACTCATATGGACATCAACCCTTCAGGGAACCGATCATCATGCCCTTGACGAAGTGCTTCTGCACGAACGGGTAGGCGATGAGCGGGGGGACGGACGCGATGATGATCAGGGCGTACTTGAGCTTGTCGGCCAGCTGCTGCATCGCCGCGATGCGCTCCGGATCGGCATTGGCCATGTCCGAGGGATCGAAGGCGTTCTCCAGCAGGATGTTCCGCATGACCAGCTGCAGCGGATACAGCTCCTCGTCGGTGAGGTAGATGAGGCCGTTGAAGTACGCGTTCCAGGTCGCGACGCCGTACAGCAGCAGGTTCACAGCGATGATCGGCTTGGACAGCGGCATCACGATCTGGGCGAAGAAGCGCATGTCGCTGGCCCCGTCGATGCGGGAGCACTCCAGCAGCTCGTGGGGGATGGTGGTCTGGAAGAAGGTCCGGGTGACGATCAGCTGCCAGACGCTCACCGCGGTGGGGATGATCATCGCCCAGATCGTGTTGAGCATGCCCAGGTCCCGCACCACCAGATAGGTGGGGATCATGCCGCCGGAGAACATCATGGTCAGCACGAACACGAGGGTGAAGAAGTTCCTGCCCACCAGGTCCGCGCGGGAGAGGGCGTAGCCGCCCATGACGGTCACCGCCGTGCCGATCAGCATGGCCGCGCCCGAGTACAGGATCGAGTTCAGGAAGCCGCGCGTGATCGCCGGATAGTCCAGCACCGCCTGATAGGCGTCCAGGCTGAAGCCGACGGGCCACAGCCACATCTCGCCCGAGGACACCGCCGCGGGCGTGGAGAGTGACGCGCTGACGATGTAGACGAACGGGTACACGATCGTCAGCGTGAACAGGACGAGCAGCACGACCAGCACGACGTTGAGGATCCGGTCCGACCGCGGGTCCTTGATGCGCCGGCGCGGCGGCGCGCTCTCGCGCACGTCCGGCGGCCGTGGCTCGGTGGACAGAACTGCCATGGGACGAAAGCCTTTCCGGCCGCGGAGGGCGCAGAGGGGATGAGGGGACTGGCGACGCCCGCCACGTCGTCGTGCCGGGCGCCGGGCGGGTCACCCGTACTGGGCGTCGTACGCCTCCTGGTGGGTCTGGACGTAGGTCTCGATGCCGATCGACCGCGCGGTCTCGAGGTACTCGTTCCAGTCGGCGTCCTTCGAGGCGTCCTTCTTTCCCGTGCCGAAGGCGGCCATGGCCTGGGTGAAGTGGCTGTCGAGGTTGGTGAGGATCTCGCCGGCGGCCGCGGACTGGTCGAGGTCCAGCACCAGCGGCGGCACGCCGGACTCCTCGGCGGTGGCGAAGGGCTCGTAGAGCGTCCCGGCCTCGTACAGGATCGGCTCGACGGACGGGGTGGACTCGAGCACGGCCTCGCCGTGGCGCTGGGACATCGACTTGTACAGCGGCCCCCATTCGCGCCACGCCTGGTTCTTGAGCTCCTCCGGGGTGGGGAGCACCTGCGAGACCGCCTGCTGGCCGTCGATGCCGACCTGGCCCTCGGTCGCCCAGTCCCAGCCCACGCCCTGCTCCCCACGGCCCACGGAGATCGTCAGCCCGAGCTCGAACTGGTAGTCGGCCCAGCGGACCATCTGGGCCGGATCGGGGCAGCTGGGCGTGATGACGAAGTTGGGGTAGCCGTAGGCGAAGTGGTCCCACTGCGCGGTCCGCACCCCGTCCGGACCGGCCATCGGAGCCAGGGGCTTCATGATGAGGGCGACGTTGTCCGGATCGGTGTAGTCCGAGGCCGCGCTGAAGCTGAAGGTCGAGTAGCCGTAGGCCACGCCGAACTTCGGGCCGTCCGGGCTGTCGCCGAGCTTCTGGTACTGCTCGGCGGTGTAGGAGAACATGCCCGGATCCAGGTTCCCCTTGGCGAACTGCTCCTGGATCCAGATGATCCCCTCGCGGTAGGCGGGGTCCTCGTGCAGCCACTCGATGGTCCCGCCGCTGCGGCGCAGCCAGGCCGCGGGCATCTCGAGGAAGGAGCCCAGGAAGAACTGCATCAGCTGAGGCATGGTGTCGGCATCGGTGATCGTCATGACCGAGCCGTCGGGCTTGCCGGAGTAGGCGCGGAACTCGTCCATGAGGGTGTCGAAGTCGTCGAGGGTCTCGGGCTGCTCGGCGCCGACGCCCTCGAGCCAGCGGGAGTTGATCCAGGTGCGGATGTTGGCGGACTTGCAGTGGTAGCAGTCGTTCATCGACGGGATCGCGTAGAGCTTGCCGTCGGGGGAGCTGTACTGCTTCCGCATGTCGGGGAAGGAGGCGAACATGTCGAGGATGTGCGGGGCGTTCTCGTCGATGAGCTTGTCCAGGGGGATGAACAGGCCCTGCTCGCCGTAGATGGAGATCTCGGAGAGGTTGAAGATGTCCTGCCCGACCATCAGGGAGTGAGGGAGGTCGCCGCCGGCGACGATCGCGTTGACCTTGGTCTTGCCGTCCTCCCCGGCGGGGACGGTGACATAGGTGGCGTTGATGCCGGTCTTCTCGGCGACCAGGCCGGAGTAGTAGTTGGTGGCGAGGTCCATCTCCGGATCGACCTGGCTGAGGACGGTGAACTCGGTCTCGCCGTCGCCGAAGGGCTCGAGCTCGCGGGCCCGGGGGCCCACGTAGTCCTCGGGGTAGAGGACGCCCTCGATCTCGGGGGCCAGCTCGACCGTGAGGGCCGCGCTGCCGGGCTCGTAGTCGTCGCCGCCGGTGACCTCGTCATCGGCGTCCTCACCGCCGCAGGCGGCCAGGAGCAGCGGCGCGGCGACCGCGGTCGTGCCGACCGCGGCGCTGCGGCCCAGGAACGCACGGCGGTCCACGGTGAAGCGTGGAGCGGGGGACGGAACGTCTGCGTCAGACATGCGGGACTCCCTTGTCGTTGTCCACGGCCGACGGTGGCACGTGATTCGATTCACGGACTATCGCATAGGCCCGATGATTGGGGCAACCATGCCACGCCAGGGCCCGGGTGTCGACAGGGCTCGTCCTGGCGTGCCCCGAAGGGGTGGGTGACCTGCTGGAACGACAGAGATGGGCGGCGCTGAGGAGTGCCGGACCGGTGTTGTCCCCTCCGATCCTGTGCAGTAGTGTCCTCAGACATCCGAGGTCTGTGGGCCTCAGTCCACCGATGTCTCCACCGATGTCTCCCGGTTGTCTCCGCCGGCTGTCACGACCGCCGCCGAGCGCCCCCGCCCCGCCAGGAAGGTGCCCATGGCCACGTTCACCGCACTCGATGTGAGTGACGTCCGCTTCCCCACGTCCCAGTCCCTCGACGGCTCCGACGCGATGAACAAGGACCCCGACTACTCGGCCGCCTACCTCGAGCTGAGGACCTCGGACGGCCGCAGCGGCGCGAGCCTCGTGTTCACCATCGGCCGCGGCAACGACGTCCAGGCCGAGGCCATCCGGGTCCTCGCCCCGCATCTGCTGTGCCGGGACGTGGACGAGGTGCTCGACGACCTCGGGGCGGCGGGCGCCGCGATGACCGAGGACTCGCAGCTGCGCTGGCTGGGCCCGGAGAAGGGCGTCATGCAGATGGCCATCGGCGCGGTCGTCAACGCCCTGTGGGACCTGCGATGCCAGCGCGAGGGCAAGCCGCTGTGGCGGGTGCTGGCCGAGCTCGACCCCGAGGAGCTCCTCGATCTCGTCGACTTCCGCTACCTCGAGGACGCGCTGACGCGCGAGGAGGCCCGGGAGATCCTCGAGGCCGCCGTCCCCGGCCGCGCCGAGCGCATCGCGCGGCTCGAGGCCACGGGGTATCCCGCCTACACCACCACGCCCGGATGGCTGGGCTACAGCGACGAGAAGCTCGAGCGTCTGCTGGGCGAGGCTCGCGACCAGGGCTTCGACATGGTCAAGCTCAAGGTCGGCGAGGACATCGAGGACGACCTGCGGCGCTTCGCCATCGCCCGGCGGGTGCTCGGCGAGGACTTCCCGATCGCGACCGACGCCAATCAGCGCTGGGGGGTCGACGAGGCCGTCGCCGCGATCGACGCCCTGCGGCCGGCCGACCCCTACTGGATCGAGGAGCCCACCAGCCCTGACGACGTGCTGGGCCACGCCGCGATCCGCCGCCGCATCGCCCCCGTGCGCGTCGCCACCGGGGAGCACGTCCACAACCGCATCATGTTCAAGCAGCTGCTGCAGGCCGATGCCGTGGACGTGGTCCAGATCGATGCCACCCGCGTGGGCGGCATCCATGAGAACCTGGCGATCCTGCTGCTGGCCGCCAAGTTCGGCACGCCGGTGTGCCCCCATGCCGGGGGTGTGGGCCTGTGCGAGATGGTCCAGCACCTGGCGATGGCGGACTTCGTGGCGATCAGCGGCACGATGGAGGGCCGGCGCATCGAGTACGTCGACCACCTCCACGAGCACTTCGTCGAGCCCGTCCGCATCTCCGGCGGTGCGTACGTGGCTCCGCGCGGGCCGGGCATCGGGGCCCGGATGCATCCCGACACCATCGCGCAGTACCGGTTCCCCGATGGGCCGGTCTGGAAGGAGCCGGCCGCATGACCTCCCCCCAGCACTGGTTCGACGAGGGCCGCTTCGGCCTGTTCGTGCACTTCGGCCTCTACGCGATCCCCGCCCGCCACGAATGGTCGATGACCTGGGAGCGCCGCACGCCCGAGGACTACGAGCGCTACGCCGAGGTCTTCGATCCCGATCGCTTCGACGCGCGCGAGATCGCGCGCCGCGCCCGCGAGGCCGGGATGCGCTACGCCGTGCTCACCACCAAGCACCACGAGGGGTTCTGCCTCTTCGACAGCGCCCTGACGGACTACACCTCCGTGACCTCCTGCGGTCGCGACCTCATGGCCGAATGGACCGAGGCGCTGCGGGCCGAGGGGCTGAGGGTCGGGATCTACCACTCGCTCATCGACTGGCACCATCCCGACTTCACGATCGACAGCAACCATCCCCTGCGCGACGCGGCCGATCGCGAGCAGCGGAACGCCTCCCGGGACATGGCGCGCTACCGCGCCTACCTCCACGGCCAGGTCCGTGAGCTGCTGACGAACTACGGCACCATCGACTACCTGTTCTTCGACTTCACCTACCCGGGCACGGACGGCAAGGGCCCGGAGGACTGGGACAGCGAGGCGCTGCTGACGATGGTCCGCGAGCTGCAGCCGGACATCGTCGTCAACGACCGCCTCGGCATCCCCGGCGACCTGGTCACCCCGGAGCAGTACCAGCCCGCCGCGCCGATGACGGACGCCTCCGGGGACCGGGTGCGCTGGGAGGCCTGCCAGACCACCAACGGCTCCTGGGGGTACGACCGCGACAACCAGGACTTCAAGAGCGCGGATCTCCTGCTGCGCATGCTCGTGGACTCGGTCGCCACCAACGGGAACATGCTGCTGAACATCGGGCCGGACGGCCGCGGCGGGCTGCGCCGCGAGGACGTGGACGCCCTCGCGGAGATCGCGCGCTGGATGGAGCTGCACGAGGCGTCCGTGCACGGCGCCGGCCCGGCCGACGGCCTCGAGGCGCCCCAGGGGACGATCCTCACGCGCTCCGGGGAGCGCCTCTACGTGCACCTGGCGACCTGGCCGATGCAGCACCTCCACCTCCGCGGTCTCGCCGGCCGGGTGCGCTTCGCCCGGCTGCTCCACGACGGCTCCGAGGTGCGCTTCCGGACCATCGACCCGGAGCAGAAGGCCCAGAACATGACGGTCGGCGGGATCGGAGCGGACGTCGTGACGTTCACGCTGCCGATCCGCCGGCCGGACGTCCTGCTGCCGGTCCTCGAGATCCGCCTGCAGGACGCGGAGGAGACCGCGGCCGACGGGACGGAGGAGTGAGCGCCATGGAGACCATCGCCCTGCACACCCGCATCGCGGAGGGCCGTGAGGAGGACTACGAGCGCGAGCACGCCGTGATCCCGGCGCCCCTGGACGCCGCTCTGCGCCGCGCGGGCGTGGCGAGCTGGCGGATCTGGCGCGACGGGCGGGACCTGTTCCACCTCGTCGAGGTCGAGGACTACCGCGCCATGCGCCGCCGTCTCGCCGAGGACCCCGCCAACGTCGCCTGGCAGGAGCACATCAACGCCTTCCTCGAGGTCGCCGACTCCTATGCGGGCGATGACCTGGGAATCGGACAGGTCTGGGAGCTGCCCGCCACCCCGGCCGCCGAGGGGGAGGAGGGGGCACGATGAGCATCGAGCTTCCCGCCTTCGGCGTCGGCGCCGCCCAGATGGGGAACCTGTACCGACCCACGCCCGAGGACGTCGCCCAGGCCGCCCTCGCCGCGGCCTGGGACGGCGGCCTGCGGTACTACGACACCGCACCGCACTACGGCATGGGACTCTCCGAGCGCCGCCTCGGCGCGATGCTGCGGACCAGGGAGCGCAGCGAGTTCGTCCTCTCCTCCAAGGTGGGGCGGCTGATCGTCGACGATCCCGCGGGCGGGAGCGGCGACGACCTCGACAACGGCTTCGCCGTCCCGGACTCCACGCAGCGCGTCTGGGACGTCTCCGCCGGCGGCATCCGGCGCAGCATCGAGGAGTCCCTGGAGCGGATGGGGCTGGACCGCCTGGACATCGCCTACCTCCACGACCCCGAGGAGGGGCCCGAGGACCAGGCCTTCGCCGAGGCGCTGCCCGCGCTGATCGCGCTGCGCGAGGAGGGCGTGGTGCGCGCCGTCGGCGTCGGCTCCAAGTCCGACCGCGCCCTGGCGCGCTTCACCGCCACCGGTGCATTGGATCTGGTGATGATCTCGGGGCGGTACACGCTGCTGGAGCAGCCCGCCGCGAGGGAGCTGCTGCCGCTGTGCGAGCGCCACGGCACCCGTGCGGTCGCCGTGAGCGTCTACAACTCCGGGATCCTCTCCCGCGAGACGCCCTCGCGCGAGTCCGCCTACGAGTACGGCCAGGTCCCCGAGGCGGTGTGGGAGCGCGCCAT
Organism: Brachybacterium sp. YJGR34; assembly: GCF_003347015.1. GTDB lineage: Bacteria > Actinomycetota > Actinomycetes > Actinomycetales > Dermabacteraceae > Brachybacterium. Next base: position 12,948 of record NZ_PNFB01000020.1, on the reverse strand, counting down.
GGCGCTGGCGGCGCTGTGCGAGGAGCACGGCGTGACGCTGCCCCAGGCGGCCACCCACTTCCCGCTGCGCCACCCCGCGGTGGTCAACGTGACGCTGGGGATGCGCACCCCCGAGCACGTCGCCTCGAACCTCGCGCGGATGGAGGCCCGGATCCCGTCGGAGCTGTGGGAGGCGATCGATGCGCTGTGATGCGCACCTGCATCTGTGGGACCTCGAGCGCAGCCCGTACGCGTGGCTGGCGGGGGCGCCGACGGAACTGCGCCGCACCTTCGCGCCCCAGGAGGTGCTGCCCGCGCTGCGTGAGCTCGGGATCCGGCAGCTGGTGCTCGTCCAGGCCGACGACACCCGGGAGGACACCGCCCACCTCCAGCGCCTCTCCCGCGAGCTCCCGCTGCTCGAGCCGAGCCTGCGCGCCGTGGGGGTGGTCGCCTGGATGCCGCTCGCCGAGCCCGCGGAGGTGCGCCGGCTCCTGGCCGATGCGGAGGCGATGGAGCGCGTGGTCGGGGTGCGCCACCTGACCCACGACGATCCCGACCCCTTCTTCCTGCGCCGCCCGGAGGTGTCGGACTCCCTCGAGCTGCTCGCCGCGGCGGGCCTCCCGCTCGACGTGCCCGATGCCTTCCCGGCGCAGATGGCCTACCTGCCCGAGCTCGCCGCCGAGCACCCGGAGCTCACGATCGTCCTGGACCATCTCGGCAAGCCGCCCCTGGGCGCCCATCCCGGGACGCTGCGCACCTGGCGTGAGATGCTCGCGCGCCTGGCCGAGCACGAGTCGGTGGTGGCCAAGCTCAGCGGCCTCGCGACCAGCGGCACGGGAGATCGCGGAGACCTCGTCGCGGTCCTCGCGCAGGCCCGCGAGCTGCTGGGCGCCGAGCGGCTGATGTACGGCTCCGACTGGCCGATCGCCCCGCAGGTCGCGGACCACGCCTCCGGGACGCAGGCGCTGTTCGAGGAGATCCTGACCTGGCCGGAGCGGGAGCGGGACCTGGTCCTGGGCGGGACCGCCCAGCGGGTCTACGGCCTGCCGACGGACTGATCGACGTGCTGCGAGCGTGCGAGCGGTAGGAGATCAGTCGGGAAGGTGCGGACTGATCGACGTGCTGCGAGCGTGCGAGCGGTAGGAGATCAGTCGGGAAGGTGCGTGCTGATCGACGTGCTGCGAGCGTGCGAGCGGTCGGTGATCGGTCAGGAGGATGCGGACTGACCGGGCAGCGGGGCCCCGGCGTCGGGGATGCCGTCCGCCGCGCTCAGCGCTGCGTGCGAGAGCCACATCTCCGCGCCCGAGACGTGGACGGTCGCCCAGGCCCGGGCGAGGTCGCCCCGGCGCGAGCGGAGCGCATCGAGGATCGCCCGGTGCTCGTCGAGGGTCTTGGCCACCGCGCCGGCCTCGGTGAGACCACGCCACACCCGTCCTCGCGCGGTCGCATCGGCGATACCGTCCAGCAGCGAGGAGAGATAGGCGTTCCCGCAGGCCGCGTTGATGATCCGGTGGAAGGTGATGTCCGCGGCGACGAGGGTCTCCACGTCGGTGTCCTCGTCCAGCGGGGCCATGAGCGCCTCGAGCTCCGCCAGGGCGGCGGCGTCGAGATGCTCGCAGGCGGCCTCGACCGCGGCGGGCTCGAGCAGGCGCCGCACCGCGAACAGCTCCAGCACCGAGCTGTCGCGGCTGAGGTCCATGACGAAGCCCAGCGCCTCCAGCAGCACTCCGGGGGAGAGGGACGTGACGTACGTGCCGTCCCCCTGGCGCACGTCGAGGACCCTGATCAGCTCGAGCGCCTTGACCGCCTCGCGCAGCGAGTTGCGGGAGAGCCCGAGCCGCTCGGACAGCTCCTTCTCCGGGGGCAGGCGGTCGCCGGGACCGATCGAGCCGTCGACGATCATCTGCTTGATCGCGGAGATCGCCTTGTCGGTGACTGCCATGGATCCTCCTCGGAGCTGTGCTGGGCACATGGTACGTGGAGCGGGTGCGAGTCCGCGCTCGCAGCGCCGGCGCCCCGGCGGATGGCAGTCCCCGCGCGTTTCACGCCCGCGGCGAACAGGCGGGGAATCCTCGGTGAACCCGCGTACTCTCGTTCCAACACCACCACCGGACGGGGGAGGACCATGTTCGAACGCTTCACCGATCGCGCCCGCCGCGTCGTCGTCCTGGCACAGGACGAGGCTCGGCTGCTCAATCACAACTACATCGGCACCGAGCACATCCTGCTCGGGCTGATCCATGAGAACGAGGGAGTCGGCGCCAAGGCGCTCGAGGCTCTCGGCGTGACCCTCGACGCCGTGCGCGAGCAGGTCCGCGACATCATCGGGGAGGGCAACCAGACCCCCTCGGGTCACATCCCCTTCACGCCCCGCGCGAAGAAGGTCCTCGAGCTGAGCCTCCGCGAGGCGCTGCAGCTGGGCCACAACTACATCGGCACCGAGCACATCCTGCTGGGCCTGCTGCGCGAGGGCGAGGGCACCGCCGTCAAGGTGCTCTCCCGCCTCAAGGCCGAGCCGTCGGCCGTGCGTCAGGAGGTCATCGAGCGTCTCTCGGGCTACCAGGGCAAGGAGCCGGCCACCGCCGGCGGCCCCTCGGAGGGCCAGCCCTCCGGCTCGCTGGTGCTGGACCAGTTCGGCCGCAATCTCACCCAGGCCGCCCGCGAGGGCAAGCTCGACCCGGTCATCGGGCGCGAGAAGGAGGCCGAGCGGGTGATGCAGGTGCTCTCGCGCCGCACCAAGAACAACCCGGTGCTGATCGGTGAGCCCGGCGTCGGCAAGAGCGCCGTGGTCGAGGGCCTGGCCCAGGCCGTCGTCGCCGGCGACGTGCCCGAGACGCTGAAGGACAAGCAGCTCTACACCCTCGATCTCGGTTCGCTGGTCGCCGGCTCCCGGTACCGCGGCGACTTCGAGGAGCGCCTGAAGAAGGTCCTCAAGGAGATCCGCACCCGCGGCGACATCATCCTGTTCATCGACGAGATCCACACCCTCGTCGGGGCCGGTGCCGCCGAGGGCGCGATCGATGCCGCGAGCATCCTCAAGCCGATGCTGGCCCGCGGTGAGCTGCAGACCATCGGGGCGACCACCCTGGAGGAGTACCGCAAGCACATCGAGAAGGACGCCGCGCTCGAGCGCCGCTTCCAGCCGATCCAGGTCGACGAGCCCTCGGTGGCGCACACCGTGGAGATCCTCAAGGGTCTGCGCGACCGCTACGAGGCGCACCACCGGGTGACCATCACCGACGCCGCCCTCGTCGCCGCGTCGAACCTCGCCGACCGGTACGTCAACGACCGCTTCCTGCCGGACAAGGCCATCGATCTGATCGACGAGGCCGGCGCCCGCCTGCGGATCCGCCGTCTCACCGCGCCGCCCGAGCTCAAGGAGTTCGACGCCCGCATCGAGACCACGCGCACGAAGAAGGAGGAGGCGATCGACGGGCAGGACTTCGAGCTCGCCGCCTCCCTGCGCGACGAGGAGCAGCAGCTCAAGGCCGAGCGGGACGAGAAGGAGAAGGCCTGGCGCCACGGCGAGTCCGATGCCGTGACCACCGTCTCCGAGGAGGTCATCGCCGAGGTGCTCGCCGCCTCGACCGGCATCCCGATCGTCAAGCTCACCGAGGAGGAGTCCTCGCGTCTGCTCCACATGGAGGACGAGCTGCACAAGCGGGTCATCGGCCAGGACGAGGCCATCAAGGCCATCTCCCGGGCGATCCGCCGCACCCGTGCGGGCCTGAAGGATCCCAAGCGCCCCGGCGGCTCCTTCATCTTCGCCGGCCCCACCGGCGTGGGCAAGACCGAGCTGGCCAAGGCGCTCGCGGAGTTCCTGTTCGGCGACGAGGATTCGCTCATCCAGCTGGACATGTCCGAGTTCGGCGAGAAGCACACCGCCTCGCGCCTGTTCGGCTCGCCCCCCGGGTACGTCGGCTACGACGAGGGTGGCCAGCTCACCGAGAAGGTGCGCCGGAAGCCGTTCTCCGTGGTGCTGTTCGACGAGGTGGAGAAGGCCCATGTGGACATCTTCAACTCGCTGCTGCAGATCCTCGAGGACGGTCGCCTGACCGATTCCCAGGGCCGCGTGGTGGACTTCAAGAACACCGTGATCATCATGACCACGAACCTCGGCACCCGGGACATCGCCAAGGGCGTGTCCATGGGCTTCAGCGCCGGCGGCGATCTGAACACCGACTACGACCGCATGAAGTCGAAGGTCCACGAAGAGCTCAAGCAGCACTTCAAGCCGGAGTTCCTCAACCGTGTCGACGACGTGGTGGTGTTCCCGCAGCTGTCCCGCGAGGAGATCATCCGGATCGTCGATCTCGAGGTCGCCAAGCTCGCCAAGCGCCTGCACGACAAGGACATGACCATCGAGCTGTCCCCGGCGGCGGAGACCCTGCTGGCGGAGAAGGGCTACGACCCCGTGCTCGGTGCCCGCCCGCTGCGCCGCACCATCCAGCGGGACATCGAGGACGCCCTGTCGGAGAAGATCCTCTTCGGCCAGATCGAGGTGGGCGACCAGATCGTGGTCGGCGCCGAGGGCGACGGCCCGCTGGGCGTGCTGACCTTCGCCCGCCGCGGCGCGGACGGCGTGCTCCAGCCGATCTCCGACATCGTGGACGTCGAGTCGATGACCCAGGCCCGTGCGGAGGACGCCACCCACGCCGACGGCGCGGGCCTGCCCTCCACGGACAGCGCAGGGGCCAACGCCTCCTGAGCACGGTGCCGGTCCCGTCCGCGGGACCGGCACCTCCCGTCCGCGGCACGGCGCGCGCCGTGCCGCGGACCTCCCGGGGCCCGGTGACAACGGGGCCCGGACTCATGCCCCGACGCTCCCGGACCTCCCGGGACAGCACCTCGGGGACCCGGACGGGAAGGACGCATGGGCGACGTCATCGACTGGCTGCTCGGGCTGTCAGGGCTGATCGAGACCTGGGTCCTCCATGTCGCCGACGCCTGGTGGATCTACTTCGTCGTGTACGCGTGCGCGATGCTCGACGGATTCTTCCCGACGGTGCCCAGCGAATCCGTCATCGTCACGCTCTCTTCCCTGTGGTCCTCCTCGGGCCGCCCGTACATCGTCCTGATCGGCCTGGCCGCCTGGATCGGTGCCTGGACCGGTGACAACCTCGGCTACCTGCTGGGCAGCAAGATCGGCTGGGAACGCTTCCGGTTCCTGCGCGAGGGCAAGGGGCGCGCCGCCGTCGACGCCGCGGAGCGCGGCCTGGAGAAGCGCGCCCTGATCTTCCTCATGACCGCGCGCTACATCCCCTTCGGCCGCACCGCCGTCAATCTGGTCGCCGGCGCCGTGCACTACCCGCACAAGAACTTCTGGCCGCGCTCGCTGCTGTCCACCTTCGTCTGGGCCGTGTACTCCTGCGCCATCGGCGCGGTGGCGGGAGCCTGGTTCGAGGACAACCACCTGCTGGCCATCACCGTCGCCCTCATCGCGGCGGTGGTCATGGCACTGGTGGTGGAACGGCTGATCGCGATGGTGCACCGCGTGCTGGACCGCCGGGCCGAGGCGCAGGAGGCCGCGGTCGCGGGAAGTGCGGAGACCGGCGCCGAGGACGACGAGGAGCCCGGCGAGAGCACGCTCGACCGCGAGGCCGACGAGGAGGCCACCCCGTGAGCATCACCCTCCGACCCGCCCTTCCGGCCGACGTGCGCGCCATCGACGCGCTGGTGTCGCCGATGACGCATACCGGCATCCTGCTCGGCAAGGACCTCGTGGCGTACTTCGAGGCGGTCCAGGAGTTCCTCGTGGCCGTCGACGAGCAGGGCACCGTGGTGGGTTGCGGGGCCCTGCACGTCATGTGGGAGGACCTCGCCGAGGTCCGCACCCTCGCCGTCCATGAGAGCCAGCGCGGCACGGGACTGGGGCACCGGATGCTGGAGGCCCTGCTGGAGCGGGCCCGCCGGCTGGGTCTGTCGCGGGTCTTCTGCCTCACCTTCGAGGTCGAGTTCTTCTCCCGCCACGGCTTCGAGGTGATGAGCGAGGAGGTGGACCCCGAGGTGTACAGCCAGCTGCTGCGCTCCGCGGACGAGGGGATCGCCGAGTTCCTGGACCTCGCGCGGGTGAAGCCCAACACGCTCGGCAACACCCGCATGATCACCCACCTCGACTAGGGCGTCAGGGAAGGCGGAGACCGTCCTCGGCCCGGACCGCGAGGCCGTCGGCCACCAGGGACCGCGCGCAGCGGGTCACCCGCGCTGGATCCTCCGCGTCCTCGGCGAGCAGCTGCGCCTGCGAGGCGGCGCCGTGCGTGCGCAGCAGGGCCATGATCCGCCCGCGCATCTGGCGGTCGGTGCCCTCGAAGGCCTGGGTCCGCCGTCCGTCCTCCTGCGGAGCGGGCCGTCCGGCGGCGACCCAGGCGCAGCCGACCTCCCGCAGCGGGCACTGCTCGCAGCGCGGAGCGCGCGCCGTGCACACCAGGGCGCCGAGCTCCATCACCGACTGGTTCCAGGCCACCGAGCGCCCGCGGTCGCGCGGCAGGCTGCGGGTGGCGAGGGCGCGCTCCGCGGCGCTGTAGGAGCGGTCCGGCAGGGCGCGCCCGCTCACGGAGCGCGCGAGCACGCGGCGGATGTTGGTGTCCACCACGACGGCGCGGTCGTGGTGAGCGAAGGCGGTGACCGCGGCGGCGGTGTACTCGCCGATCCCGGGCAGGGTGCGCAGGGCCTCCTCGCCGTGGGGGACGCGGCCGCCGTGCTCGCGCACGATCGCCCGCGCGCACTCCTGGAGACGCAGGGCGCGGCGGGGGTAGCCCAGACGGTCCCACTGGCGCAGCACCTCGGCGGTCGTCGCATCGGCGAGGTCGGCCGGCGCGGGCCAGCGGGCCATCCACTCCTGCCAGCGCGGCAGCACCCGGGCCACGGGGGTCTGCTGCAGCATCACCTCGGAGACCAGGATCGCCCAGGCCGTGGTGTCCTCATGCCGCCAGGGGAGGTCGCGCCCGGAGGCGGCGAACCAGGCGATGACGGCGTCGATCCCGTCCTCGGGCATCGCCGCGGGGGGAGCGGCTCCGCCGGGGTCGGTTCCGGGGGCGGAGCCGCTCGGCCCGCTCACGCCCGCGGCGCGGAGTCGTTGTCGCGGGCCACGAGCGCGTCGCGGATCTCGGTGAGCAGGGCGATGTCCTCCGAGACCTCGTCCTCCTCGGGGCCGAGGCCCCGACGCCTGCGGTCCGCGGCCCGTGCCGTGGAGACGGGGACCACGAAGACGAAGTACACGACGGCGGCGGTGATGAGGAAGGCGATGACCGCAGAGAGGAGGGCGCCGACGTCCACGGTGGTGGACTCGTTGGTGATCGTGAAGGCCAGGCCGTCGACGTTCTGGCCGCCGAAGACGTTGATGATCGGCTGGATCACGTTGTCGACGAGGGCGGTGATCAGCGCGGTGAACGCACTGCCGATGACGACGCCGACCGCGAGGTCGATGACGTTGCCCTGCATGAGGAAGTCCTTGAAGCCCTTCATGGGGATCCTTACAGAGGAGGAGGGGGACGGCCGAGGCCGAGTACGAGCAGGACTGTAGCGGCTCTTCGCTGTCGAGGGTGCAGTCCGGTCGGCGCGTCGTCAGTCGCCGACGCTGCCGTCGATCATCTCGCGCAGGATGTCCGCGTGGCCCGCATGCCGGCCGGTCTCCAGGATCACGTGCAGGTACGCCCACCGCAACGTCGGCTCCCCGCCCCGCGGTGCGTCATCGAGGCTGTGCTGGGCGGCGATCTCGCGGGAGCGGTCGCACTCCGCCTGGTAGGCGCCGATGATGTCGTCGAGCTTCTCGTTCGGCTCCAGGTGCAGGTCGGCCTCCGGGTCTGCGTCGGTCCACGGCGGCGTGGGCAGCTCCGCGGCGGGGATCTGCCCGATCTGCTCGGCGAACGCGCCCAGTTCCACCCACCGCAGGTGCTTGATCAGGCCGCCGAGGGTGGTGCCGGTCGGCACCGGGCTGCGCCGGGCGTCCTCCTCCGACACCCCGCGGGCCTTGCGCACGACGGCGTCGCGCAGGTAATCCAGGAACGTCTCGAGCTGCTCGCGCTCGCTGGCGGCGACCACACTGCCGAGGATCTCACCGGGTCTGGACATGGACCGAACGTAGCACGCGGGCCGACCCTCGCACCCGGGGGTGTTTGGGCTCCGACGGCCCCACCGAAGCGATCAACGGCCGCCTCGAACACCTCCGCGGCCCGGCCCTCGGCTTCCGCAACCTGACGCACTGCGTCGCCAGATCACTGCTCGAGACCGGCGGCTTCGGACCCCCACTTCACCCTCGATGGTGAAGAGCCACCTCAGTCGATGATCGAGACCGTCGTCGTGCCTCCCGCGAGCGCGTGCGCCAGCTCTCGCGAGTCCTCGCGATCCACCGCGACCAGAAGCTGCACGGCCCCGCTGCCGGGCCCCGCGTCCGCGCCGGGCCCGCCGAGGGAGACCTGCGGCGTGCTCGCCGCGGATGCGGCCGGTGCGAGCACCTGGGCGACGAGGCTCCCGGTGCTGCCGGTGGCGAGGTCCGTGGTGAGCAGCTCGATCCTGCTGCCCGGTCCCAGGTGCGTCGCGAGGGCCGCGGGGGCCGGGACGAGCATGAGCACGGATCCCTCGGGGACGGCCGAGGGGCTGTGCTCCCGCAGCATGCCGGGGAGCAGGGGCGTGCCGGCGCGGAGGGGCAGCGCCGTGGTGCTCCCCGCGACGGCGTCCGCTGTGCTCGCCGTGCCCTCGGGCATCAGCTCCTCGGCGATCTCCACCGCGCGCAGGTGCTCGGGGGTCAGGACGGTGCCCGCTGGGAGGTCCGTCGCCGCGACCAGCACCGTGGTGCCCTGCGTCGAGGGCGGGAGGTACATCGGCAGGAGGGCGGCGGCGGTCGCCGCGAGGACGAGCACCGCGAGGGTGCGGCGCCGTCGGCGCAGGGCGCGACGCCAGGCAGGGAGCTGAGCGCGAAGACGGGAGAGCATGCCCGTCACGCTAGGACCGGCACCGTGTCCGCGCGCCCCGGCCCCACCTCGCGGTGGAGGACCGGGCGCTGGGGAGGAACGGTCGCGGCGCCGGGCGGCGACCTACGGCAGGATGCTCAGGAGGCGGCGGCGGGGGCCGCGGCGGGCTGGGAGCCCCCGGTGCCCGAGCTCGCCGTGCTGCTCGACGACTCAGTAGAGCTGCTCGAAGACGTGGAGGAGCTGCTCGAGGCGTCCGAGGAGCTGCTCGAGGAGGCGGCCGAGGAGCCGGTGCTCGCGGAGTCGGTGGAGTAGAAGCCCGGCCCCTTGAAGACGATGCCCACGGAGTCGAACACCTTCCGCAGGGCGTCCTGCGTGCACTCGGGGCAGGTCAGCAGCGAGTCATCGCTGAAGCTCTGGTACTGCTCGAAACGGTACCCGCAGCTCTTGCAGGCATAGACGTACGTGGGCACGCTGGTTCCTCCGGAGGATCGATGAGCACGGCCGCGCCGGACGCGGCCCGCAGCATTCTACGGCCGCGGAGCCCTCACCGGCGCGCGGACGTGACCAGTGAGACGAGGGCATCGGCGGTCAGCACGGCCGGGACCGGGACGTCGAGCGCCCCGCGCGGCAGCGCACCGGCCGCGAGCAGCTCCGAGGGGTGGACCACGGCGACCACCGCGGTGGAGCTCGGGACCATGGACAGCGCCCGGTCGTAGTAGCCGCCCCCGTGTCCGATCCGGGTGCCCGAGCGATCGACCGCCACGGCCGGCGCGAGCACGAGATCGGCCCGGGCCGGCGCCTCCGGTCCCAGACGTCGCCCGTCCGGCTCCCGGCCGAACCCGCGTCCGGGCGAGGGGAGGAAGGCGGAGTTTCCGTCCCAGGTGATCCAGTGCAGTGCACGGCCCTCGGCCGCGGCCGGGAACATCAGCTGCGCGCCGGCGGCGGCGAGACGCACCGCCAGGGGCATCACGTCGACTTCGAGAGGGGTGGGATGGAAGGCGGCCACCAGGGGCGGGGCCGCGGGCCGCTCCGCCACCACGCGCTCGATCCTCTCCACCAGCAGCGCGCCGTGCGCGACGAGGCGCTGCGCCTCCTCGGCGCGGCGGGCCGCCCCGGCCTCGCCCGCGTAGTCCCGCTCGCGCCGGGCGCGCAGGTCCCGACGCAGCTGCTGCTTGCGGGACCGCATCGTCTCGGTGTCCATGCCCCCAGGTTCCCACGGCCGCCCCGGCGGCGGTCGGCGCGGGCACGCCGTTCGGGCGGCGCCGACGGTCCGCTTACGATGGCGCGATGGTTCACGTGTGGCCGCTGGCCCTGCATGACGCGGAGGTCACCCTGCGGCCTCTGCGTCGTCGCGACCGCGGGGAGTTCGAGCGCCTGCGGCAGCGCAACGCGGGCTGGCTGCGCCCGTGGGACGCGACCGACCCCGAGGGCGGGGGAGTGCCGCTCCCCTTCCGCACCCTGCGCCGCTGGAACGAGTCCCAGGCCCGCCTGGGAGCGTCCCTGCCCCTGGTGATCTGTGTGGACGGCCGGCTGGCGGGCCAGATCACGGCCGGCCCGCTGCAGTACGGGGCGCTGCGCTCGGCCGTGCTCGGGTACTGGATCGACCGGGGACGGGCGGGCCGGGGAGTGGTGCCGCGCGCGGCGGCGCTGGTCATCGATCACCTGTTCGCGGAGCTCGGCATGCACCGCGTGGAGGTCACGGTGCGACCGGAGAACGCGGCGAGCCTGCGGGTGGTCCAGAAGCTGCACCTGCGCTCGGAGGGGATGCGTCGCGCGGCGATCCACGTCGACGGCGCCTGGCGCGATCACCTGGTGTTCGCCCTCACCGCCGAGGAGGTCACCACCGGCGATGACGGGCGTGGTGTGCTCCGGAGACTCCACCGGGAGTTTCCTTCCGACACGCCCAGGACGTGACCAGGGAAATCACATCGGTGTCACTACTGTGGCCCCGTGGAGTCGATCAATCTCGGAGCCGTCCTGTTCGGTGTCCTGCTGCTGCTGTGGGTGACGTACGCCCTGCCCCGCACGGCCGGCCGGCGCGACGAGATGGGACGTGCCCGCGCCGCGGACAGCGCCGAGATGACCCCGCAGGCGCGGGATCTCTCCGCGGCCGTCCACGCCCGCCGCCCGTCCTCCGAGGGGAAGCCGCCCATGTCCCAGGACCGCCTGATCCTGCGTCCCGCCGATCCCACCAGCCGCCCCCGCTTCGAGGCCGTCCCGGGAACGCGCATCGACCAGCTCGAGGAGCGCGGCCGCTCCCGCCGGCTGCTGACGATCGTGCTCGGAGCTCTGCTGGCCAGCACCGCGGTGCTGATCGGTCTCGCCCTGGCCCAGCTCATCGCCTGGTGGACTCCGCTGATCGCGCTGGCCGGGGTGGGAGCCTTCCTCGTCGGCCTGCGCCGCGCCGAGCTCGAGCGCCGCGCCCGCGCCACCCGCGCCGCGACCCGCGCCCGTCGGGAGCTCGCCGAGGCGGAGACCGCTCGCCGCCGGGCCGCCGCCGAGGAGGCCGATGCCGGTGACGCGGCTCCCGCCGTGGAGGAGACCGCGCAGCGCGCACCGCTCGAGGACACCTACGTGCGCGCCGCTCAGCAGGTGAGCCGTCCGGGGGAGTGGACCCCGCGTCCCGTCCCGCGTCCCACCTACGCGCTGCGCGGGGAGGTCGAGGACCTGGCATCCCGGCATGCCGCCCACCGCGAGAGCATGCGCGCGACCTCCGTCCCGTTCGAGAGCGACCGCGTCGAGGAGCTCGAGGCCGTCGACGAGTCCTACGCGCCCGCGCAGGACCTGCAGCTCGACGAGATCCTCGCGCGGCGCCGAGCCTGACCCGGAGGGGCGGGGCGGACCGTCCGCACCGCGGGCCATCGCTCCGCGCTGACCAGGGCCGACTATCCTGGCAGGGATGAACACCTCCGCGCCCTCCGTCCCTGTTCCCTCCGCCGCGCGCCTGCTGGAGATCGCGACTTCCGCCGCGCACGCCGCCGCCGAGTACCTGCGCTCCCTGGACCGCGACCACCTCGCGCGTGAATACAAGACCTCCAGCCACGACATCGTCACCGAGCACGACCGGGCCAGCGAGGAGATCATCGTCGCCGAGCTGCGCCGCCGGCTGCCCTCCGCCCGCATCGTCGGCGAGGAGGGCGGCGTGCGCGCCGCCGAGGGCCCCGCCGCGGAGTCCGACGGGCCGGTCGTCAGCTTCTACGTCGATCCCATCGACGGCACCAGCAACTTCGCCGCCGGCCTGCCGCTGTTCTGCGTCTCGATCGGCGTGAGCGTGGACGACGAGCTGGTGGCCGGCGTCATCGACGCCCCGATCCTGGGGCAGGTCTTCGCCGCGGCGGACGGAGCCGCCACCCTCAACGGGCGCCCGCTCGCCCCGCGCGCCACCCGCCCCGCGGCCGACGCCCTCGTGGTCTCCGGCTTCCCCGGCCACACGATCGGCCGCGAGTTCCCGGAGTTCGCCGGGCGCGCCGCCGTGGAGCTGGGCGAGGGCGTCTCCTCCGTGCGGCACCTGGGCACCGCCGCTCTCGAGCTCGCCTACGTGGCCGCCGGGTGGGCCGATGCCACGGCGCTGGGGCGGATCAACTCCTGGGACGTGGCCGCCGGCTTCCACATCCTGCGCCGGGCGGGAGGCTCGATCCGCACCTGGCCCGGGACGGGCGACGCACAGCGCCCGGATCACCTCCAGCCCGCCTACGTGGCCTGCACCGGCCCGGAGCGGCTGGAGATCCTCGACGCCCTGCAGGACGAGCTCCAGGCGCTGCGGGTCCCCGCGGTGTGACCTTCCTCAAGGCCGTTCGCTCGGTGCGGCAGCACGGCCCGGCCGATGCTAGAGTTGTCCAGGTCGCCACGGCGACATGGGGCTATGGCGCAGTTGGTAGCGCGTCTCGTTCGCAATGAGAAGGTCGGGGGTTCGAATCCCCCTAGCTCCACCGTTGTGAAGTCTCGGGACATCGTTCGCAGATGTCTCGGGACATGGTTCACGAAGAAGGGCCCCGGTTTTCACCGGGGCCCTTCTTCTTTGGCTGGTAGCCGCGGGTGGTGTCGATGGTGAACTCGGCGA